>NZ_MAUE01000029.1 GCF_001702265.1 Pseudomonas aylmerensis | reverse complement strand
GGTCAGTTGCTGGAAGAACAACTGCCAAATGGCGGGGTCAAGCGCTACCGCTATGACGACCTCGGGCGGCAGGTGGCGCGTGAGGATGAGCATGGGGCGCTGACCGAGTATCAGTGGGACAGCGTCGGTCGATTGACTCGTGTCGTGTTGCCCGGCGGTGCTTTTAGGGAATACAGCTACAACCCCTACGGAAAGATCACCTCCGAGCGTAATGAGCTGGGGCATGTCACCCGCTACGAATACGCCGATGGCTTGCACCTGATCAGCCGGCGCATCAATGCCGATGGCAGCCAGGTCAAATACCGTTACGACAATGTTCGGCTGTTGCTGACCGAGATCGAAAACGAGGTTGGCGAGACCTACACACTCGATTATCACCTCAATGGCCTGATCCGGCAGGAAGTCGGCTTTGACGGCCAACGGACGGCTTATGCCTACGACCTCAACGGCAAACTGCAGGAAAAAACCGAGCACGGCGATGATGGCAGTCAGCTGGTTACCCGTTATGAGCGAGACCATGCTGGCCGTCTCGTAAGAAAAGTACTTCCCGATGCCAGTGTCGTCGATTATGCCTACGACCGCCAAGGCAACCTCCTTAGCGTCGAGGACGGCCACTGGGCACTCGCCTACGAATACGACCCACAAAACCGCCTCACCGCCGAACACCAGGGCTGGGGCACCTTGCGCTACGGCTATGACGCCTGTGGGCAGCTGCAACACTTGCGTCTACCCGACAACAATCGCGTGGTGTTCAAACACGATAAGGGTGGGCAACTGGCGAAGGTCGAGTTAAATGACCAGACGCTCACCACTCACCTTTTCGATGCAGGCCGCGAACACCAACGAGGCCAAGGCAAGTTACTCAGCAGTTACCAATACAACGCTCAAGGACGTCTGTTCGCTCACGGTATAAGCGACGTCGAAGGCGCGATTTTACCAACGCCAATACGACTACGACAAATCCGGCAACCTCACCCGCCTGCTCGACACTCGCAAAGGCGAACACCACTACCACTACGACCCCCTCGCCCGCCTGAGCCGCGCCGACCACTCGCAGGACGTGCAAGAACGCTTCGGCCACGATCCGGCCAGCAACCTGCTGATGCAAGACCGTCCCGGTCCGGACATCGTCGCCGGCAACCGGTTGATGATGCAGGGCGACCGCCATTACGACTACGACGCCTTCGGCAACCTGATCCGCGAACGACGTGGCCGTGGGCACGCGCTGATCACCGAATACCGCTACGACTGCCAGCACCGCCTCATCGGAATCACCCAACCCAACGGCCAAACCGCGAGCTATCGCTACGACCCGTTTGGGCGGCGGATCAGCAAAACCGTTGATGGGGCAACCACGGAGTTTTTCTGGCAAGGCGACAGGCTGATTGCCGAACATCACGCGGATCGTCATCGCAGCTATCTCTACGAACCCGACAGCTTTCGGCCGCTGGCGTTGCTCGAGGGCTTCGGCCCAAAAGCCACCAAGCCCTACCACTACCAACTCGACCACCTGGGCACCCCACAGGAACTCACCGCCCCGGATGGTGAAATCGTCTGGTCCGCGCATTATCGTGCCTACGGAGAAATCAGCCGCCTAGACGTCGGAAAAATCGACAACCCGCTGCGCTTCCAAGGCCAATACTTTGACCAGGAAAGCGGGCTGCACTACAACCGCCATCGCTACTACAATCCGGATATTGGTCGCTACCTGACGCCGGACCCGGTGAAGCTGGTCGGTGGGATTAACGGTTACCAGTACGCGCCCAATCCAACGGGGTGGGTAGATCCGCTGGGACTAAGTTGTAAGAGTGGTGCGTGCCCTGGTAAAAACGTTGATCCCAATCAAACGAAAGAGGTATCCGAAGGAGTCTTACATAAGCATGAAAATTCTGGCGGGCACCTGATTAGGAAACACGTAGAACAGACCGATGCGCAATTAGTTGAAAGGCTTAATACGGAGCCGCACATACCAGCGGCATCGACATTCAGAACACTAGAGGAAGCGGATGCTATTGTGTCTATAAGTTTGGTCTCTCGCCAGAAGGAGATTTCCAAATTTCTAGCAGGAACAAAAAACAAACATATTATTAGAGAACACTCCACCCAAACAGTGGGGCTGAGCGTTATAAGAGGCACAACAGAGTCGATTCCTGTCTATAAGTTTATGTTAGTTTTGATTCGAAAACCTAAAATGCCAGACGGCTACCTATTACTGACTGGATATCCAATAGAAAAATGAATAACCAACTAACTGAACTTCAGCAATTCTTTGGCGCCTATTTTAACCAAGACTGGCCAGAGGATCATGCCTCAGCCGACGAGGTCATTGACACCTTTTTACTAGACTCATCGAAAGAAGTCATCTCTGCGGTAAGGCGTGAAATCCTGGATCTAATTGCCTCTTACAAAAATGAGTCAGACTTTCAAGACAACCTGCTGCACGAGCAATATTGCTACTATTACTACCCCAGTCAATGGGCATCCGGACCACTATGGCTGAACCATGTGATTCATAAGTTCGACAACTACTTACTCGAAAAGTAGTGAAGCGTTTAAATCTGATCACCGCGAGCGCGCGTGCTCACGTTGGGCCGCGAAGCGGCCCCAGTGCAGGCAGTGGATACTTTCAGGTAAATCAGTATTTGTCGATTCTAGGGCTGCTGCGCAGCCCCACGCAGGGCAAGCCTGCTCACCACAAAAGAGAGTCACTCAGCGGAAAATCAGCGCTTCGACAGCTCCATAATCATCCGGCTCAGCAGATAAATACGCGGCGCCACGCTTTCCACTTCCGCGTATTCCTCCGGTGTGTGGATATTCCCGCCGACGATCCCAAACCCATCCAGTGTCGGGGTGCCCACGCCGGCGGAAAGACTCGCGTCCGCCGCGCCGCCACTGCCTTCGATTGTCAGCTTTTTGCCCAATTCCCCGTAGATGCCCTGGGCAATCGCGACCAGTTTGTCCGACTCCGGCGTCTGCGGCATCGGTGGCAGGCCCCGCAACAGGCTGGTGTTCACTTCGGTGTCGGGGATCAGCTTGTTCGCCGACACTCGCGCAAGATCTTTTTCGATCCGATCAAACTCTTCCGGTAGCGCCGCGCGTACATCCGCCTTGGCTGTGGCCTGGTCGGGGATGACGTTGACGCGGTCGCCGGCCTTTAGCACAGTGAAGTTGATAGTGGTTTTCTTCTCTTCGTCACCCAGCTTGCCCAGTTGCAGGATCTGGTGTGCGGCTTCCATGGCGGCGTTGCGCCCCAGTTCCGGAGCGACGCCGGCGTGGGCGGCCTTGCCTTTGACTTCGACCACGGCGGTGGCGCTGCCTTTGCGCCATACCACCAGGCCATCCGCCGGGCGGCCGGGTTCGAGGTTGAGGGTCACGTCGTGGGCCTTGGCGGTTTTGCGGATCAGGTCCGAGGCGGCGTCGGAACCGGTTTCTTCGCTGGCATCGAGCAGGAAGGTGATTTGCGCGTAGTCCTTGAAGCCCTGGTTTTTCAGGACTTTGAGCGCATAGATGCCGGCGACGATGCCGCCCTTGTCATCCATCACGCCGGGCCCATAGGCGCGGCCGTCCTTGATATGGAACGGGCGCTCGGCGGCCGAGCCTTCCTTGAACACCGTGTCCATGTGTGCCATCAGCAGGATCCTGGCCTTGCCGGTGCCCTTGAGGGTGGCGACAACATGACTGTTATTGGCGGCCTTGTCCGGCACCAGCTCAATCGTGAAGCCCAGTTGCTTGAGTTCATCAACGGCGATGTCGCGCACTTGGGTCAAGCCCGGCTCGTAGCCGGAGCCCGAGTCGATGTTCACCAGGCGCTCCAGCAGTTTCAGGGCCTCGGCCTTGTACTGTTCGGCGTCTGCCTGGATCTGTTTGTGAGGTTCGGCACTGTAGGCCGGCATCGCGAAGGACAAGGCCAGGGTGGCGGCCAGGAGGGTACGTGGAAAGTTGAAGAGCATGGACCGATCCTTGTTTTTTATTGGGAGGTGCCGCCACACCCTACCCCACTAGATCGATCGCAACCAACTCCCTTGTACGGAACTGACGCGGTTACGCCCACTGCTCTTGGCCTCGTACAACGCCTGGTCGGCGTCGTTCAGCCAACTGGTGGAATCGGCGTGGGCCGAATGATACGGCGCCAGGCCGATGCTCAGGCTGACACGCAGGGTCGGGTCCTGGGCGTAGGCCAGCGCATTGAAGCGATCACGCAAGGCGTCCATGACTTCGGTCGCGCGGTTGAGCGGCATGTCCGGCAGGATCACGCAGAATTCGTCCCCGCCATAGCGCCCGGCCAGGTCAGTGGCGCGCAGGTTCTGGCGCAGCACCTTGCTGAGTTGGCGCAGGACGATATCGCCGGTGACATGCCCGTAGGTGTCGTTGATGACTTTGAAATGATCAATGTCGATCAACGCAATCGCGGCGCCCTGTTGCTCGCGGCGGCAGCGTTGGAATTCGATTTCCAGGTGGTCTTTCCAGGCGCCGTGATTGAGCAGGCCGGACAGGCTGTCGGTGCGGCTCAACGCCAGCAACTCACGTTTGTGACGGGCCAGCGTCACCGCCTGGCGATAGCAGATCCAGCCGAGGGCCAGCGGGTACAGCATCAGGATCGGCAGGCACGCGTAAAGCTGGGTCTCGGTGGTCACCGCAATAAACGCCGGGGTCAGGACCAGCAGCGAGCAGCCAATACCCAGTGCCTGCGCCACCCAGCCCGCGAGCATGAAACGCGGGCCGCCGATGGCCACGTTGTTCATGGTCATCATCGACAGCGTGGTCACGCTGGGCAGTGGATTGAAGTGCATGGCGCCGACCCAGAACCCGCCACAGAAGGAATCGAACAACAGGTTGCGGCGTTCACTGCGCAGCGTTTGGGCGCTGCGCAATGAGAGTTGAAAGGCCAGGTGCGGCCACGCGAACGCGTTGATCAGCATCCAGGCCCACAGCCATGCAGGTGGGTTCAGCGGATACATGCCGAACACCACGCAGACGAAACCGAGCGTCAGCCCCAGGGTACGGGATTTGTACAGCCGTGAAGCGAGCGGAAGTCCGTTTCCTTCTGCAGCTGACATGGTGGGGTGAGGTCCTGGAGGAATGCCTGGAGTCTATCAGGGCACGGGCAGATCGCCACTACCGCTCATAAGGCTGTCACCGTCAGTGCGCAAAGCCACGCCCCAGCATCAGCGCCACCCCCAGCAGCAATACTGCCGTGACCCGCTGCAACAGCACTCGGCGCCGGGGATTTTCCAGCACGTGCTTGATGCGTTGACCGAAGTAGCAGTACAGGCAGCCGCTGGCAAATTGCAGCAGCAGAAACGTCAGCCCGAGGATGGCGATGTCCGTCATCAAGCTGTGCTCCCCTGCCCCCGCGAACTGTGGGAACACGGCACTGAACATGATGAGGGTCTTGGGGTTGGAAAACCCGGTGAGCAAACCCTTGCCGAACAGGCCGCGCGCGCCGTCCACGGCGCCCATCCGGTCTATCGACACGCCGCTGCTGGTCCACTGCCGGTAGGCCAGGTAAAGGATGTAGGCCACGCCGACCAGCTGGATTCCTTGGGTGATGGCCTGGTTGCCCTTGATCAATTCCGAGAAGCCCACGGCGAAGACCAGGATCGAAATCAGGTAAGACACACTGGCGCCGAGCTGCGCCGGGAGTGAACTGCGCAGGCCGGCCTTCAGGCCCAGGCTCAACAGCAGCAACGTCATGGGGCCAGGACTGAAGGTCATGGTGGCGCAAAACAGCAGGAAGTAGAGAAACGAAGAAAGCGTCAATGCGCTGGTCATGGCGTGGACCTTGGGTAAGAAGGCCTGCAGTCTAAGCAAGCGGCCGTGTACAAGGCAGGTAAAGTAAGGCCTAATCCGCTCTGACTTTACCGGTGAAATCACCAGCAAACACAAGGAAGGTCCATGTTGGTATCCGCCATTGCCTTTGTACCGGGCGTGCCCAAGGTGCAGCAGATCGTCGAGGCGTTCAGCCAGGCCATCGAGCACGGTGAGTGGGCGCCCGGCAGCAAGTTGCCGTCGGTGCGTGAACTGACCCAGGTGCTGGGCGTCAGCAAGTTCACCCTCAATGAGGCGCTGGACCGCCTGCGCGGGCGCAACCTGCTCACCTCCAGCCAGGGCCGTGGTTTTTTCGTGGCGATAGACCGCGTGCGCCCGGCCTCGACGGCCTGGGTCGAGCTACTGCCCCAGGACCTGCTCAGCGTGTTGCGACGCCCGCTGGCCACCGCCGGCGGCGATCTGCGCCCCGGCGGCGGCCACTTGCCGGAGGAATGGCTGGACGCCGAGCCGATTCGCCAAGCCATGCGCAGCACCGTGCGCGCGCCCTCGTTGCGCATCGCCGGGCTGGGCACGCCGGCCGGGCTGCTACCGTTGCGCCAGGCCCTGCAACAGAAGCTGCACACGGAAGGCCTGTCGGTGCCGGTGGAACAGATCATCACCACGCCCAACACCGTGCAAGGCCTGGACATGCTCATGCGCCTGCTCGCGCGGCCCGGCGACACGGTGCTGCTGGACGCGCCCTGCTACTTCAATTTCCACGCCAACCTGGCCTTGCATGGGGTCAAGGTGGTGACCCTCGAACGCCGCCCCGACGGTTTCGACTTCACCGCCCTCGAACACCTGCTGGCCGAACACCGTCCCAGCCTGTACTTGACCACCAGCGTGCTGCACAACCCCACCGGCCATTCGTTCAGCCCCAGCCAGGCGTTTCGCCTGCTGCAACTGACCCAGCAGTACCACTGCCATATCGTCGAGGATGACCTCTACGGCGATCTGCACCCCAATCCGCCGCCACGCCTGGCCGCCCTCGCCGGCCTGGAGCAGGTCACCTACCTGTCGGGGTTCTCCAAGATTCTCAGTGCCAACGCCCGCGTCAGCTACGTGGTGGCCGCGCCGCAACTGGCGGCCAACCTGACCAATATGAAATTGATGAGCGGCGGCGTGACTTCAGAGCTGTTCGAGCAGATCGTCTACCGCATGCTCAGCGAAGGCAGCTACGGCAAGCACCGCAAGCGCATGGTCCAGCGTTTGATGGAAGCCGGTGGGCGCGTCGAGCAATGGCTCAAGCGCTGCGGTTGCGAGCTGCCAATGGGGTTTGAAGGCGGGATGTTCATCTGGGCGCGGCTACCCGCCGGAGTCGACGGCGAGCAGTTGGCGCAGGCCGCGCTGAAGCAAGGCATGGTGTTGGCACCGGGCACCTTGTTCGGCTACGACCCGGCGCACCGCGATTCGATGCGTTTCAATGTGGCCCACAGTGACGAGCCACGGGTGCAGCAGCTGTTCGAACAGTTGCTCAGGGCTTCGCGCGCCCCTTGAGCATGCCGTGATTGACCAGCAGCGTGCGCATCGCATTGCGGGTAATCCCCAGCAAGTCGGCGGTTCGCAGTTGGTTGAAGCCACAGAACGCAAACGCCTCGCGCACGATCAAGTCTTCGATGTCGTGCAGCAAGGTATCCCCCGGCACCTCGAACAGGCGTAGCAGTTGCTCGCGCATCACCTCCTGGGGGATGCGCGGCGCGCTGCTGTTGGCACTCGAATGCAGGGCACTGAGCCCGGCGGAAAACTTCAGGTGGTTGGGCATGATCGGTTTGTCGCCGGCCACCAACAGTGCCAGATGCACGACATTTTCCAGCTCGCGGATATTGCCCGGCCACGGGTAATCGAGCAGTGCCTGGGTGGCGGACTCGGAGAGCATCGGCTCGGCGATTTTCAACTTGGCGCTGTACAGCCGGCGGAAGTGCTCCACCAACGGCAGGATATCCAGCGGCCGTTCGCGCAACGGCAGCACCTGCACCTGGGCAACGTTGATGCGGTAGAACAGGTCGAGGCGGAAATTGCCCGCTTCCACAGCTTGCTCAAGGTCGATGTTGGTCGCAGTGACCAGGCGGATATTGATCTTGATCGGCTTGCGCGAACCGACGCGCACCACCTCCTGTTCCTGCAACACTCGCAGCAACTTCACTTGCAAAGGCAGTGGCAGGTCGCCGATCTCATCGAGAAACAGCGTGCCGCCATCCGCCTCTTCAAACCAGCCGATGCGCCGCCCGGACGCCCCGGAAAACGAACCGGCTTCGTGACCGAAAAACTCACTCTCGGCAAGGTTCTCGCTGATCGCGCCGCAGTTCACCGGCACAAAAGCGCCGGTCCGCCCGCTGGCACTGTGGATGTAGCGCGCCACCAACTCCTTGCCGGTACCGGTCTCGCCATTGATCAACACCGGCGCTTCGCTGGGCCCGACACGCTTGAGGTAGTCGAGCAATTGCAGTGAGCGCGGGTCGGAAAACACCAGGGCCTTGGCGCGAATCGACAGCGGATCCTTTTCGCCCTGGGGCAAGGTCAGGATCGGCGTGGGGTGCCCGTAGGGACGGCTCATGAACAATTTCCCGGCGGCAAGGATGGAAGATGAAGCGTGACTGTACTGACTCCTCGTTATAACCGAAAATATTTAAAATTCATTAGCAAATAACCATAAGCCCTAGACGCTGGCTGGCCTGCGATAGCCGCGCATCCCCCTCAGCGACGGTGCGCCAATGAGCGTACACACCGATCACCCAGGCTTTGCACGCCCTGCACCAGCACCACCAGCACAATCACCGTGACCACCATGATCTGGTTGTTGAAACGCTGGTAACCGTAGCGGATCGCCAGGTCGCCCAGCCCGCCGCCACCGATCACCCCGGCCATCGACGAAAAGCCGATAAGCATCACCAGCGTCAAGGTCACCCCGGCCACCAGCGCCGGCAGCGCTTCGGGCAACAGCACCTTGAGAATCACATGGCGGATATCGCCGCCCATGGCCACGATGGCTTCGATGCGGCCTTTGTCCACTTCATCCAGCGCGGTCTCGACAATCCGCGCAAAAAACGGAAACGCGCCGATGGTGATCGGTACTACCGCCGCCGTGCTGCCCAGGGTGGTGCCGACGATCAGGCGGGTCAGCGGAATCAGCGCAATCAACATCACCACGAACGGCAACGAGCGCCCCAGGTTGATCACCCCGCCGAGCACACGATTGACCCGTGGCAACGGCAGCAGTCCGCCACGCCGGCTGATAAACAGCAGCACGCCCAGCGGCAGGCCGATCAGCAGGGTGAACCACCCCGCGAGCAGCACCATGTACAGGGTTTCGCCGGTGGCGTTGAAGAGCAATTGCAGGATGTCCTGCCAGTCGGTTTTCATACGGCCCTCACCACTTGCAGGCTGGGGGCCAGCGACCTGCCCAGGCGCGAGGATGGGTCGGCCTGCAATTGCACCAGGCTGCCGCTTTCCACCACGCGCCCATCGGCCAGGGACACGGCGCTGTCGCAAATCGCCTTGACCACCTCCAGCTCGTGGGTGATCAGCACGATGGTCACCCCCAGTTGCCGGTTGATGTCGCGCAACAATTCGAGGATCGACGCCGTGGTTTCCGGGTCAAGGGCGCTGGTGGCCTCATCCGACAACAGATACGCCGGACGCGCCGCCAATGCACGGGCGATGCCGACGCGCTGTTTCTGCCCGCCCGACAGCTGCGAGGGAAAGGCCTGGGCCTTGTCGCTCAAGCCCACCAATGCCAGCAACTCGGCGACCCGCGCGGCACGTTCGGGCTTGGGCATTTTGGCGATTTCCAACGGCACCGCGACGTTATCCGCCACGTTGCGCGAATGCAGCAGGTTGAAACCCTGGAAGATCATGCCGATGCGCTGGCGTTGCTGGCGCAGTTGCTTGTCGCTCAGCTGCGTGAGGTCCTGGCCGTCCATGAGGATGCGTCCGGAGGTCGGCCGCTCAAGCAGGTTGAGGCAGCGCAGCAAGGTGCTTTTGCCCGCACCGCTGCGCCCGACGATGCCAAAGATCGAACCGTCGGCAATCTGCAACGACACGTTATCCAGCGCCGGTGGCTGGCCATTGGCGTAGGTTTTGCTGACCGCCTCGACGACGATCATTCGGCTGCCACCGGGATCACGGAACCGGCGTATTTCTCGCTGATGAACTTGGCCACCGCCGGTGAGCGCAGGTCGTTGGCCAGCTGCTTGATGCGCGGGTCTTCGAGCAATTTCGGCGTGGTCACGAGGATATTCGCATACGGATTGCCTTCGGCCTTTTCCAGCCCCAGCGCATCCTTGGCCGGCTGCAATCCGGCTTCCAGGGCGAAGTTGCCATTGATCACCGCCAGGTCCACGTCATCCAGGGCCCGAGGGATCTGCGGCGACTCAATTTCGAGGATCTTCAGGTGCCTGGGGTTCTCGGCGATGTCCTTGGGCGTGGCCTGGTCCTTGGAGGCGTCGTTGAAGCCCGGCTTGAGTTTGATCAGGCCGTTGGCTTGCAGCAGGTACAACGCGCGGCTGAGGTTGGTGACGTTGTTCGGCACGGCCACGGTGCCTTTGTCCGGCACCTGGGCGAGGCTGGTGTGGCGATGGGAGTAGATGCCCAGCGGCTCGATATGCACGGTGGCCGCCACCGCAAACTTCTGGCCGAGCGCCTGCTCCTGGGAATTGAGGTACGGCAGGTGCTGGAAGTAATTGGCGTCGACATCGCCATGCGCGAGCAACTCGTTGGAGTTCACGCCGCTGGGGATCTCGATGATTTTCAGCTTCAGGCCCGGGTCGAGCTTTTGCACGTATTCAAGGATTTGCGCGTGGGGAATCGGGTCGGCAGCCACGCGCAAGGCGTCGGCGGCCGACACGCTGAAAGAGGCCAGCAACGCCGCCAGGGTAAGTGCAGATTTCTTCAACATAGTGATCTCCTGATCAGGCGGAAAGTGCGTGGGGAAGCGTGGCGTCGGCGTAGAAACGTTGGGCGACATCGGGGTGCGAGCGCAGGCGGCCCTTGAGGTAATTCCAGCCGACCTCGCGCAGCAACGGATTGCGCGGATCGCTGGTCGGGCCATGGGCGTCGTGCAGCAGCTCTGGCGCCAGTGGGAACACCGGCACCACCGCGTCGAGTTGCGCACCGAGGAAGAACGCCAGCGACAGGCGCTCGCTGCCCAGCGACGGCGATACCACCCGGTGCACGGTGGCGCGCAGGTAGCCATTGCTGGCCAGTTCCAGCAACTCGCCGATGTTCACCACCAGCGTGTCGGGGAGCGGCGACGCATCGATCCAGCGGCCCTCCTCGACTTCCACCTGCAGGCCGGGCTGGTCCTGCAGCAAAAAGCTCAGGAAGCCGGAGTCCTTGTGCGCCCCCACCCCCTGGCGGCTTTGCTGGGCGTGACGACCGGGGTAGCGGATCAGCTTGATGTGCTCGTTGGGCTTGTCGCCGTACAGCGGGTCAAAGGCGTTTTCCGGCAACGACAACGCCTGGGCAAAGGCACGCAACAGGCGCAGCGCCATCTGCGTCATCGCCTGTTGCCAGCCGAGCACCAGCGGCTTGAGTTGCGGCAAGGCTGCCGGCCATTGATTAGGGCCTTGCAGGCGCGCCCAGGCCGCCGGATGGTGGCCCGCATCAAGTGGCTCGCGCTCGGCGCCGACGTCAAATTGCTCGCGCAGGTCCGGCTGCCCACGAGTGATCTCCGAGGCCGCGCGGTTATAGCCGCGAAAGTGCGGCGAATTGAGCATGCCCACCGCCAGCTTGTCGGCCTCGGGCAAGGCAAAGAACGCGCGCGCCTGCTGCTGCACTTCGGCCAGCAACGCTGGGTCGATCCCGTGGCCGGTGAGGTAGAAAAACCCGATATGCCGCGCCGCCAGGCGCAACTCGTCGAGGAACTGCTGGCGTTGCTGCGGGCTGCCATCGAGCTGCGACAGGTCGAGCAAGGGCAACGTGGTGATGGACTGCACGTGGGACATCGGCGGCTCGCTCCTTGAACAGAATCCTTGAGAAGCGTCCAAGCTAAACGATCTTAAAAACCCGCAATAAATATCTTTTTAGAATTAGCTTAGGCAGGTCGACCCACCTTCCGCGCTGGTTTTTTGCTTCGTCGTGTATCTCCTTATCGCCAGATACACTGCAATACAAAGGGCACAAGGCAAGCGCGCCGACACTGGCTAGACTGCCGCCCAAGAGTATTTAACGAGGAAGGCAGCATGGACCATGTCGATCACATCCTGATCGTCGATGACGACCGCGAGATCCGCGAACTGGTGGGCAATTACCTGAAAAAAAACGGCATGCGCACCACCGTGGTTGCCGACGGCCGCCAGATGCGCAGCTTCCTCGACACCACCCCCGTCGACCTGATCGTGCTGGACATCATGATGCCCGGCGACGACGGCCTGCAGCTGTGCCGCGAGCTGCGAGTGGGCAAGCACAAGGCCACGCCGGTGCTGATGCTCACCGCGCGCAACGATGAAACCGACCGCATCATCGGCCTGGAAATGGGCGCTGACGATTACCTGGTCAAACCCTTCGCCGCCCGCGAGTTGCTTGCACGCATCAACGCAGTGTTGCGGCGCACGCGGATGCTGCCGCCGAACCTGGTGGTCAGCGAAACCGGGCGCTTGATCCGGTTTGGCCGTTGGCGCCTGGACACCACCGCGCGCCACCTGCTCGATGAAGATGACACCCTGGTGGCGCTGAGCGGCGCCGAATACCGCCTGCTGCGGGTGTTCCTCGACCACCCCCAGCGAGTGCTCAACCGCGACCAGTTGCTCAACCTGACCCAGGGCCGCGATGCCGACCTGTTCGACCGCTCCATCGACCTGTTGGTGAGCCGCCTGCGCCAGCGCCTGCTGGATGATGCGCGCGAGCCGGCCTATATCAAGACCGTGCGCAGCGAGGGTTATGTGTTTTCCCTGGCGGTGGAAATCCTCGGGGCCGATCAATGACCTTCAAACTCGGCTGGCCACGCACCCTGGCGTCGCAGTTGTCGCTGATCTTCCTGATCAGCCTGGTGTGCGCCCATGGCCTGTCTTTCAGTGCGCAGTTCTACGAGCGCTATATCAGCGCGCGCACTGCCATGCTCGGCAACCTGGAAAACGACGTATCGACCTCGGTGGCGATCCTCGACCGCCTCCCCGCCAACGAACGCGCGGCCTGGCTGCCGCGCATCGACCGCCAGAACTACCGCTACCTGCTCAACGCCGGCGAGCCCGGCGAGCCGATGCGCAACGATGACATCCCGATGGCCGCCACCTCGATCGCCGAGGCCCTGGGCGAACAGTACGCCCTGACCTTTCGTACGATCCCTGGCCTGCAGAAGCACTTCCAGGCGCACCTGACCCTGGCCGATGGCAATCCCATCACCCTCGACGTGCGCCCCGCCGCCCTGCCCGTGGCCTACTGGCTGCCGGTGGTGCTGGTGCTGCAACTCGCGCTGCTGCTGGGCTGCACCTGGTTCGCCGTGCGCCTCGCCATCCGCCCGCTGACCCGCCTGGCCCGCGCCGTGGAGACCCTCGACCCCAACGCCCATCCGACGCCGCTGGATGAACACGGCCCGACCGAAGTGGCCCACGCGGCCGCCGCGTTCAACGCCATGCAGCAGCGCATCGCCGAATACCTCAAGGAACGCATGCAGATCCTGGCGGCGATTTCCCACGACCTGCAAACCCCGATCACGCGCATGAAACTGCGCGCCGAGTTCATGGAGAATTCGGCTGATCGCGACAAACTCTGGGGTGATCTCAGCGAAATGGAGCACCTGGTGCGCGAAGGCGTCGCCTATGCCCGCAGCGTGCACGGCGCCACTGAAGCCAGCCACCGCATCCACCTCGACGCCTTCCTCGACAGCCTGGTGTTCGACTACCAGGACATGCACAAGCAGGTAAGCCTCAGCGGCAAAAGTGCAGTGGTGCTCGACACCCGTCCCCACGCGCTGCGGCGGGTGCTGGTCAACCTGGTGGATAACGCCCTCAAATTTGCCGGCGCCGCACAGCTGGAAGTCGGTTCGACGACCGAGGGCGAGCTGTCGATCAAGGTGTTGGACGACGGCCCCGGCATCGCCGAAGACGAACTGGTGCAGGTCATGCAACCGTTCTACCGCGTGGAAAGCTCACGCAACCGTGGCACCGGCGGCACCGGGCTGGGGCTGGCGATTGCCCAGCAACTGGTGGTGGCCATTGGCGGTTCGCTGACTTTGAGCAACCGCCCGGAAGGCGGGTTGTGCGCGCAGATCAAGATCAGCTTGTGAGATACCCCGGCAGGCGCTGGTTTGCCGGCGCTGCGGACACCCGGGTGTAGCAGGCCTGCCGCGACGATGCGATCGCCGGCAAGCCCGCGCCTACAGAAAATCCGTCAGTTCGCCGCCGTAGACGGCTCCAACTGCCGCTGCGCCAACCAGATCTCTTCCTGCAACCACTGGCTGAACACCTGCAACTGCGGCAAATCCGTCTGCTCCGGCCGCGTCACCAGCCAATAGGACTGATGCCCCTCCACATGCACGTTCAGCACCTGGGTCAACTGTCCCGATGCCAACTCCGCCGCGACCATATGCCAGTCGGCAATGGTGATCCCCAATCCATCGGTGGCCGCGCGAATGGCCAGGTCCAGCAAGTCGAATTCATACCCGCCCTGGGTATCCACACCGTGGATGCGCGCCGCGTCCAGCCAGTGTTTCCAGGTCAGATAGCGCTGGTCTTCGCTGGCCAGCACATGCAACAAGGTCATGCGGTTGAGGTCCACGCCCTCGTCGCTGCACTCACGGGCATACAGCGACGGCGCGCACACGGCGATATGCCGCTCCTGTATCAACAACGAACTGTCGAGGCCATCCCATTCGCCGTTGCCAAACCGAATCGCGCAATCCAGCGTGCTGGTCTGCGCCAGGCTGTCCTGCAAACAGGTGGTGATGCTCAGTTCCAGCTCCGGATGGGCTTCGCGCAAGCGGCCCAGGCGGGGCATCAGCCAGCGGCTGGTGAAGGTCGGCGGCGCGTTGACGTGCAGACGGTTGGAATGGGTTTTCTGCTGGATGCTGCGCACCGTCAACTCGATCTTGTCGAACGACTGGTGCAGCGCGCGCAGCAACACGCGCCCGGCGCTGGTCAGTTCGAGGTGATGGTGACGACGCTCCAACAAGTTCTCGCCCAGCTGCTCTTCCAACTGCCGGACCTGGCGGCTGACCGCGCTCTGGGTCACGTTCAGCAGCTCGGCAGCCCGGGTAAAACTGCCGGTACTGCCGGCCACTTCGAAAGCCTTGAGGGCATTGAGCCCGGGCATTTTGCGTTTCATGGGAAGCACTCGAGGACGACTGACGAGGCGCCAAGCATCCCATGAGCCAGCAGTTTTTTCCTAGCCAACATGATTTTTTGTATCGCGCAGTAACGATCGCCACGCCAGCGGCGCGTCTATCTCGACACACCGCCACCGCCACGCCGACTAACATGCGTTTAAGGAACGTTTAACCGCTGAATTTATCGTTTGTCGATCGTCGCACCGATGACAAAACTGCGGGCATCTCTAATAAAAACAACATGAGAGCAGCCCCATGTCCGATTCCAACGTTTTAGCGACCCTGGACGGTAACGCGCCGCACCCCGCCGTCGAAGCCCTGTGCAATCAAGTGCAAAGCGGCGAGATCAACCGCCGCCAATTCCTGCGCACCGCCGCCCTCCTCGGCATCACCGTGGCCAGCGCCAGCAGCTTTATCGGCGCAGCCCTGCTCGGCAACGATGCCCAGGCCGCCGACGGCACGCCGGCCCGCCAAGGCGGCAGCCTGCGTTTTGCCTGCGCGATCCAGGAAATCCAGGACCCGATGCTGATCACCTGGATCGAAGCGTCGAACCTGCTGCGCAATGCGCTGGAATACCTGACCTGGGTCGACGCCGACAACATCACCCACCCGTACCTCGCCGAAAGCTGGAGCCCGTCCGACGACCTCACCACCTGGACCTTCAACCTGCGCCAGGACGTGAAGTGGAGCAACGGCGACAGCTTCAACGTCGACGATGTCCAGCACAATATCCAGCGCTGGATCGCCGCCGACTCCAAGTCGGTCAACCGCACGGCGTTCCAGGACATCAAGGCCTTCGAAAAAGTCAGCGACTACCAGTTCCGCCTGCAACTCAAGCGGCCGATCCTGGCGATCCCGGAGATGCTCAACGCGTTCACCTGCGCCATGGTCCATCGCAGCTTCAAGGCTGGCGATGACTGGGCCAAGAACCCGCTGGCGACCGGGCCATTCAAGCTGGTGTCATTCGCGGTCAACAAGCAGGCGACGTTCGCCAAGCGCGCCGACTATTGGGGCAAGCCGGCCAACCTCGACGAGCTGCGCTATATCGACATGGGCACCGACGTGTCCACCCACCTCGCCGCCCTGCAGGCCGGCCAGGTCGACGTGCTGTACCGCGTGACCGTGGCCGAACTCGACCTGGCCAAGCGCTTGCCGGGTGCGCAGCTGCTCAGCTGCAAATCCGCGCAGACCGTGGTGATGCGCATGGCCTGCGATCAGAAGCCGTTCACCGATGTGCGGGTGCGCAAGGCGGTAGTGCTGTGCGCCGACAACGCGCAAATGCTCAAGGTCGCCTATCGCGGCATGGGCACCCTCGGCGAAGACCACCACGTGGCGCCCTCTCATCCCGAGTACTTTGCGTTGCCCAAGCGCGAGCGCGACGTGGCGGCGGCGAAAAAACTGCTGGTCGAGGCCGGGTTTGCCAATGGCCTGGACATCGACCTGATCGTCGGCAACACACAGGGCCGCTATGAGCAGGATTGCGCACAGATCCTGCAACAGAACTGCCTGGAAGCCGGCATCCGCATCAACCTCAAAGTGGTGCCCGCGGCCCAGTACTGGCCGATCTGGGACAAGGCCGCGTTCAGCCTGACCTACTGGGCCCACCGCCCGCTCGGGGTGATGTCCCTGGAGCTGGCCTACCGTGGCGGCGGCGCCTGGAACGAAAGCCACTACCACGACCCGGCCTTTGATGCGGCCCTGGACAAGGCCATGGGCATCATCGACCCCAAGCAACGCGCGGCGGCCATGCAGGACGTCGAGCAGATCCTGCAGGACGCGTGCGTGATCGTGCAGCCGTTCTGGGGCGATAAGTTCACCGCCGTGAGCAAAAAGGTCCAGGGCTTCCAGGTCCACCCCTCCGACTTCTACCCCATGGGCAGTGTTTGGCTGAGCGCCTGATCGACAGGCGCAACACCCCTTCCCATCCCCCCGTCGGAGCGTGCACCTGATGGCTCATTTTCTACTGCGCAAATTGCTGATGCTGCTGGCGACCCTGCTGTCGGTATCGCTGATTGTGTTCCTGGCGCTGGAACTGAATATCGAGGACGTGGCAATCAACGTCCTCGGCCCCTACTCCGCCGCCGACCAGCGCGCCGCGTGGCTGCTGGAACAGGGCTATAACCAGCCGTTCGCGTGGCGTTACCTGGTGTGGTTGAAGGATTTCGTCAGCGGCGACTGGGGCACTTCGGTGTACTTTCGCGAATCGGTGCTCAAGCTGCTGCTGCCCAACCTCTGGCAAACCCTGACCCTGGCCGGGCTGGCCTTGCTGGTGATGGTGCCGGTGGCGCTGACCCTGGGCGTCCTCGCGGGGATCCGCCAGGGCTCGCCGGTCGACCGGCTGGTGTCGTTCCTGTCGATCGTCACCACCTCGATCCCGGACTTCGCCAGCGCCGTATTCGTCTCGGCGATCTTTGTGTTCTGGCTCAACTGGCTGCCCGGTGTCAGCAGCATGAGTGACGGCTTCAGCGCCGTCGAACTGGTGCTGCCGCTGATGGTGCTGTGCCTGTTCGGCATCGGCTACCTGGCGCGTATCACCCGCGCGTCGATGGTCGAGGTGATGCAGGCGCCGTACATCCGCACCGCGCGCCTCAAAGGTGCCTCCACTGCACGCATCGTGCTGCGCCATGCGCTGCGCAATGTGCTGATCGCGCCGGTCACGGTGATCATGCTGTACATCCCCTGGCTGCTGTCGAACGTGATCGTGGTGGAAGTATTTTTCGCCTACAAGGGCTTCGGCTCGCTGCTCTATACCGCTTCGCTCAACCATGACGTCTACCTGATCGAAGCCTGCGCGATGATCAGCGGCGTGGTGGTGGGCATCAGCAAGATCTTCTCGGACCTCGCCTACACCTGGCTCAACCCGCGCATCACCCTGCGCAGTCTCGGCGGAGGCCGCCCATGAACCTGCTCAAATCCTTCAAGCATCCGCTGGCGCTGCTCGGCCTGCTGCTGGTCGGCGGCTGGGTGCTGATCGCCCTGTGCGCGCCGTGGCTGGCGCCGCATGATCCGCTGGAAAGCTTCACGCCACTGCTGACCCCGCTGACTGCCAGCGATGGCGGCGCGCGGTTCCTGCTGGGCACCGACATGATTGGCCGCGACATTCTCTCGCGGCTGATCTGGGGCACGCGCACCGTGCTGTTCTGGTCGATCCTCGCCACTCTCACCGCGTTTGCCGTGGGCATCGCCATGGGCCTGTGCGCCGGTTACTTCAATGGCTGGGTGGACGCGGTGCTGTCGTATGTGGCCGACACCGTGCTGTCGTTCCCGGTGCTGGTACTGTACATCGTGATCATCATCGCCCTCGGCGCTTCGGCGCTGAACATTCTGATTGCCGTGACCTTCACCAGCGCGCCGGCGATCTTTCGCATCATGCGCGCGCTGACCATCGACATCCGCTCGCGCGACTACGTGCTCAGCGCCATCACCCAGGGCGAAGGCTCGCTGCGGATCATGCTGGTGGAAATCCTGCCCAACTGCGGCGGGCCGCTGATCGTCGATTTCTGCCTGCGCATTGGCTACACCGCGATCATGATCGGCGCCCTCGGGTTCCTCGGCCTCGGCCTGCCGCCACCGACCCCGGACTGGGGCGGCATGATCAATGACGGCCGCGCCATGGCCATTTCCTTCCCGCACCTGGTGATCTTCCCCTGCATCGCCATCTCCACCCTGATGCTCGGCCTGAGCCTGCTCGCCGACGGGCTGGATGAACACGCGCAGCAAGGCGCAAGGAGTTGAGCATGAGCAGCCAGCAAACTGTATTGCGGGTCGACAACCTGTCCGTCGAACTGCCCAAGGGCGCCGACCGCAGCCACGCCGTGCAAGGCATCAGCCTGGACGTGCGCAAGGGCGAAATCCTCTGTGTGATCGGCGAGTCGGGCTCGGGCAAGTCCGTGCTGTCGGCGGCGATCATGGGCGATTACGCCAAGGGCCTGCGGCATGCCGGTGGGGTCATCGACTTCCTCGGCGAGGATATCTGCCGCCTCGACGACGCGCGCCTGCGGGCATTGCGCGGCAACCGCATTGCGATGATTTTCCAGGAGCCGATGGCCGCACTCAACCCGGCGATTCGCATCGGCAAGCAAGTCGAAGAGATCTTCGACATTCATGCGCCGCACATGCCCGCCGCCGAGCGCCGCGAACGCATGCTTGCGCTGTTGGCATCCACGCAACTGCCGGACCCGCCGCGCATCGCCAACAGCTTCCCGCACCAGTTGTCCGGAGGGCAATGCCAGCGCGTGGTGATTGCCATGGCCCTGGCGATGAACCCGGACCTGTTGATCGCCGACGAACCCACCACCGCCCTCGACGTGACCACCCAGGCCCAAGTACTGAAGCTGGTGCGCGACCTGCGTGGGCGCGGGCAGCACGGCATCCTGTTTATCACCCACGACTTTGGCGTGGTGGCGCAGATTGCCGACCGCATCGCGGTGATGGAAGGTGGCCGCCTGGTGGAAATCGGCGCACGCGACCAGGTACTGAATGCGCCGGCTCATGCCTACACCCGCAAGCTGATTGCGGCGGTGCCGGCGCTGCACCCCGAACTGCATGTGCCGAGCGAGGACGGCGAAATGGCCTTGCGCATCGAGCACCTGACCAAGACCTACACGGTCGGCGGCAGCTCGGTGGCGGCGCTGCGCGATGTGTCGCTGAACCTGCCGCGCGGCAAGACGCTGGCGATTGTCGGCGAATCCGGCTCGGGCAAAAGCACGCTGGTCAAGGCCGCGATCCGCCTGGTGGACAGCGACAGTGGCCATGTGTGGGTCGGCGACACCGACTTCCTGGCCCTGCGCGGCGCGGCTTTGGCCGCCAATCGCCGGCGTATCCAGATGATTTTCCAGGACCCGTATGGCTCGCTCAATCCCCGCCACCGTGTCGGCGACATCATCGCGCGCGCCGCGCAATTGCGGGGACTGTCGGCCAAGGATGCCTGGGCCGAAGCCGGCGACCTGCTCGAGCAGGTGGGCCTCAAGCGCGATGCCCTGCAGCGCAAGCCTCGGCAGTTCTCCGGCGGCCAGCGCCAGCGCATCGGCATTGCCCGCGCCCTGGCGATGCGCCCGGAGGTGCTGATCGCCGATGAAAGCGTGTCGGCGCTGGATGTGTCGGTGCAAAAGCAGGTACTGGAATTGCTCGCCACACTGCAGCAGCAGTTGAACCTGAGCATACTGTTCATCACCCACGACCTGCGCGTGGCGGCGCAGATCAGCGACCACATCGCGGTGATGCGCCAGGGCGAGGTGGTCGAGTACGGCACCGCCGAACAGGTGCTGCTGCGCCCGCAGAACGCCTACACCCAGGCATTGCTCGCCGCTGCTCCCGGCGCGTCGCAATTGCCGGCGGCCGGGCCGCCGCTAAGGCTGATCCGCCCCGTCGCGCACTGAGTTGAAACCTTTTCCCCGCGTCGCAGCGTTCGCTGCGGCAACGGGCTGCTGTTGCCAAAAATAACTAAAAACGAGAGTAAAACCATGCGACCAACGATGCGCTACTTCACCCTTATCCCTGTGCTCGGCGCCCTCGCGGCGCCGGCCATGGCCGTGCAAGTCACCGATAACCTCGACCTCGGCGGCGCCATCCGGGCACGCTGGGACTATGACCCGGACCGCGACATCCAGAAGTTCGGCCTCGACACCGTGTACCTCAGCGCCAAGTACAACTCCGACAGCTGGATCGGCGAAGCGCAGTACCGGTTCTACGGGCGCTCGTACCCCTACCAGTACACCAAGAACTACGGCGATATCCAGTTCGCCAAGTTCGCCTGGGTCGGCTACAAGTTCAACCCCGAGCAACAGGTGCAAGTCGGCCTCAACACCGTGCCGTTCGGGCTGCAGCCGTACTTCGGCAGCACCTTTTATGAAACCCTGGGCAACGTGATCGGCCTGGAAGACGTGCAGCAGGTCGGCGCCAAGTACGTGCAGCAGACCGGCGACTGGAACGTCCAGGCCGGCTACTACCTGCGTCCGGCCTGGCAAGGCAAAGGCACCAGCAAGGGCGTGACCTATTCCAGCGTGGTCTCCGGCGCCGACAGCTACGTCGCCGACGGCAGCGACAACCAGGAACGCAACACCGTGGTGCTGCGCGTGGCCAAGGCCCTCGACCTGGGCGGCTGGAAGTCCGAAGTCGGCGTGTCCGGCCTGACCTCCACCCTGGAAAACAAAGACACCGGCAACGACGGCCGCCGCAACGCAGTAGCCGTCCACTACCTGGGCAAGAACGGCCCGTGGGGCCTGCAGCTGCAGGCAGCGCGCCAACAAATGTCACCGCGCAACCCGGGCACTGACAGCGTGGTCACGTTGGGCGGTTATGACGGCACCTTCAACGTGGCCAGCCGGGGCAATTTGTATGTGGCGGACCTGAGTTATGACGTCGGCGGCAAGTACCTGTTCGACCAGGTCAGTGGGGTGAAGCTGTATGCCAACTACAGTGCGTTCGATAAATCCGAGGATCAGTTCAAGACCTCGCAGCGGGTGATTCTGGGGACGTCGTTTTCGGTCAGCAAGTTGTGGGTGGCGACGGAATGGTTGATCGGCAAGAACGATCCGTACATTGGTGGGAGCAGCTATACCCAGAGCTTGGGGGCTGGGGGTAGTAACCAATGGGAAAATCAGCTGTACATGAACATTGGGTATTACTTCTAATAGGCGGCGTCATTACTGACGCCTTCGCGAGCAAGCCCGCTCCCACATTTGATCGGCGCCGCGGTCCAACTGTGGGAGCGGGCTTGCCCGCGAAGAGGCCGCCAAAAACACTATAAAAACAACCGGTGTGGAATCCATTTCATGCGCCAACTGCCCTCCCTCAACATGCTCCGCGTCTTCGAAGAAGTCGCCCGCCACCGCAGCTTCAGCCAGGCCGCCGTCGGCCTCAACGTGACCCAAGGGGCGGTCAGCCGGCAGATCAAGCAGTTGGAGGACTACCTCGGTGTCGCTCTGTTCATCCGCACGCCGCAAGGCCTGGCCCTGACCGAAGCCGGCTTCGCCCTCTCGCCGCACCTGAGTGACGCCTTCGACCATATCGAGCGAGCCCTGCAGGCCGTGCGCGTGCCCAACCTGCGCCAGCGCCTGCGCATCGTCGCGCCGCCGACCTGGGCCACGCGCTGGCTGTCCGCGCACTTGCGGCGCTTTTGCGAGCGCTACCCGGACATCAACCTCAGCGTCACCCATCAAAACAGTCACGCAAGCCTGGCGGAAATCGACTGCCAGATCCGCTTCGGCCTGGAACCGGCGCTGCATTGCAGCAGTGAATTGCTGGTGATGGAACGCCACATCGCCGTAGCCAGCCCGGAGCTGTTCATCGACGGCCAGCCGCCCGACCTGCGCCGCGCCCCGCTCCTGCATATCCTGCACGACGGCAAACGCTTGAAGGTCTGGGAGAACTGGCTGGCGGCCATGGGCCGGGAGGACATCGATGCGGACCAGGGCCTGGAATTCAGCACCCTCGACCAGGTGATTCACACCGCGCTGGCAGGCGGTGGACTGGCGGTGATCGACCGGCAGATGATCGAGCGGGAGTTGGCCAATGGCAGCCTGCTGCCGATCACCCCCGTGGAGGTGATCGGCCCGTATGGCTATTGGCTGGATGTGGCGCCGGACAAGCTGGGCTTATCCAAGGTTCGGCTGTTTACGCAGTGGCTGGGCCAGGTCAGCAATCCCTGATGGCACGGGCGCCTCGGCCTTGCACGCCTGGCTCAAGGTCAACGCCTTGGTTTCCGGCGCCCAGGCCCAGGAGATGAGCGCGCCCAGCACCAGGATCGCCGAGAGAATGCCCATGGTCGGGCTCAAGCCGATGCCGGCCACGCTCACCGGCAGCAGGAAGGTACTGACCGCCGAGCCCAGGCGGCTCACCGCCGTCGCCAGGCCAATGCCGCTGGCACGCACTTCGGTGGGGAAGCTTTCTGCCGGGAACACCCCGACCAGGTTGCTCACCGCCGACAACACCAGGGTGAACACGCCGAAGGTCAGCACCATCAGCCAGGCCATGCTGCCCGGCAACACTGCGAGCAGGAACAGCGCGACGGCGAGGATGATGAACGAGTTGATCAGGAAGCCCCGGCGCGAGAACTTCACCGTGCACCAGATGCCGATCAGCGCACCGACAATCAGCAGCAGGTTGAGCAGCAGTTCGGTGCCAAAGCCCTGGGACAGGCCCATCTTCTGCAGGATCGACGGCAGGAACGTGTAGATCGCAAAGTACGGCATCACGATGCACACAAAGAACAGGCAGTTGAACGCCGTGCGCTTGCGGTATTCACGGCTGAACAGGACACCGTAGCCCGAGCGGGTCGGCGTCGACGGTTCTTCATCGAGGACCACGTGTTCGCCGAGGTGCTTCTTGACGATGGCGCGGGCTTCGGCGATGCGCCCACGGTTGATCAGCCAGCGCGGTGATTCCGGGGTGCCGATACGCGCGATCAGGATCAGCCCGGCGGGAATCGCCGAGGACGCCAGCATCCAGCGCCAGGCATCGTCACCCAGGCTGAGCATGGCCGTGCCGACAAAGGTTGCGGCCACGTAGCCGAAGGTCCAGATCACACTGAATGAGCCCAGCAGCACGCCGCGATGTTTCTTCGGCGAGAACTCCGCCAGCATGGCATGGCCGACACTGAAATCACCGCCCAGGCCAATGCCGATGAGGATGCGGCACAACAACAGGCCCATGGCCGTTTCGGCATAGAACTGCATGACCGAGGCGACAGTGATCAACACAAAGCTGACCAGGAAGATTTTCTGCCGGCCGAGGCTGTCGGAGATCCAACCGAAAAACAGGCTGCCGAGGAACAGCCCGATCAGCGCCGAGGCGCCGATCAAGCCTTGCCACAAGGCGTCGAGTTGCATCTGTGGGCTGAGCAGGGTGAAAGCGATACCGATCAGGCCGAGGATGTAGCCATCGGTGAAGTGCGCGCCGAAAGTCAGGCCAGCGATCTTCAGGTGAAAGCGGCCGATCGGCAGGTCGTCGATATTGACGGGTTGGGCGGTCATGGTGTTCTCCCTATTGTTGTTTTTGATGGAGTAACGGTGGGCGTGCGCCTTGTGGTTGCTCTGTGTAGGCGCTGGCTTGCCTGCGAGCGGTGGATCGGTCGAAGCATGGGTAGCTGGCGTCCCGCTGTCGCAGGCAAGCCAGCTCCCACAGTCGACCTCTGCTGTTTGCAGACCTGGGTTCTACAGCCCGCCCATCAACAGGTATTTGATCTCCAGGTAATCATCCAGGCCGTACTTGGAGCCTTCGCGGCCCAGGCCGGATTCCTTGATGCCGCCAAACGGCGCGACTTCGGTGGAGATGATCCCTTCATTGATGCCGACCATGCCCGCCTCCAGGCCTTCGGCCATGCGCCACACGCGGCCAATGTCGCGGCTGTAGAAATAGGCCGACAAGCCGAACGGCGTGTCATTGGCGCGCTGCAGTACCTCGGCTTCATCGCTGAAGCGGAAGCACGCCGCCACCGGGCCGAAGGTTTCTTCCTGGGCGATCAGCATCTCGCCGTGGGCTTCGGTGAGGATGGTCGGCTCGAAGAAGGTGCCGCCCAGCGCATGGCGCCGGCCGCCGCACAACAGCTTGGCGCCCTTTTCCAAGGCGTCGCCCACGTGGGCTTCAACCTTGGCCAGCGCGGCGGCGTTGATCAGCGGGCCTTGCTCGGTGTCGCCGTCCAGGGCGCTGCCGACGCGCATGGCCTTGACCGCCTCGGCGAGTTTGGTGGTGAACGCGTCATACACGCCGTCCTGGATAAAGAAGCGGTTGACGCACACACAGGTCTGCCCGGTATTGCGGAACTTGGACGCCATCGCGCCTTTGACGGCGGCGTCGAGGTCGGCGTCGTCGAACACAATGAACGGCGCGTTGCCGCCCAGTTCCAGCGAGACTTTTTTCAGCGTGTCCGCCGCCTGGCGCATGAGCAGTTTGCCGGTGCGCGTCGAGCCGGTGAACGACAGCTTGCGCACCACGCTGGAGGCCTGCAGCGCGCCGCCGATGGCCACGGCGTCACCGGAGACAATATTGAACACACCGGCCGGAATGCCGGCCTGCTCGGCAAGGACCGCCAGCGCGAAGGCCGACAGCGGGGTTTCTTCCGAGGGCTTGAGGATCATCGTGCAGCCCGCCGCCAGTGCCGGGCCGACCTTGCGGGTGACCATCGCCAGGGGGAAATTCCACGGCGTGATCGCCGCGACCACGCCGATGGCTTCCTTGGTCACGATGATACGGGCATCGGCCTTGTGGCTCGGAATCACGTCGCCATAGGCGCGCTTGGCCTCTTCGCCAAACCACTCCAGGAAGCTCGCGGCGTAGACCACTTCGCCCATGGCTTCGGCGAGGGGCTTGCCCTGCTCCAGGCTGAGCAACTGCGCGAGGTCTTTCTGATGGCTGAGCATCAGCTCGCTCCAGCGCTTGAGACGCTGGCTGCGCTCCTTGGCCGTGAGCGTGCGCCAGGCCGGCAACGCGCGGTGGGCGGCGGCGATGGCCAGGTCGGTGTGCTCAGCCCCGGCGCGTTGTACGTCGGCGATCAGCGCGCCATTCGCCGGGTTGAGCACCGGGTAGGTCGGGCCACCGCTGGACCATTGGCCATCGATGTAGTTGCCAGTACGGATCAGCGGGTTCATGCCACGGCCTCGATCAGGTTGAAACGGTCCAGGCCCGGACGGGCCGCACGCAGGATGCGCTTGCCGGCGGTGTAATCGTTGATCACATCGCACGGTGTGTAGTTGCGTTCCAGCTCATGCAGTTCTTCGGCATCCAATTGGGTGTCGAGGGCGGCCAGCGCGCTGTCGAACTGCGCGGTGGTGTCGGCGCCGACCAGCATCACGTCGACACCTGGATGGTTGGCGACCCACGCCTGGGCGATCTGCGCGTTGGACACGCCACGGGCACGTGCCACGCGCTGCACCGAATGGGCGATATCGAACGAGGTTTGGTCGCTGTACATCTGCTGGGTGAAGAAGTCGGTCTGGTTGCGGGTCGATTGCACCTCGCCGGTGAGCAAGCCGCGCGCCAGCGGGCTGAACACCGAGACACCGAGGCCCTGGTCGCGGCAGAACGGGATCATCTCGCGCTCTTCCTCGCGGTAGGCGCAGTTCAGTTGCAGCTGCATGTTGATTGGCTTGACCCAGCCATTGCGTTCGCAAGCCAGGAGAATTTTCGCCAGCTGGCCGGTGAGCATGGTCGACACGCCGATGTAGCGCGCCTTGCCGGAGCGCACGATGTCATTGAGGGCGCTCATGGTTTCTTCGACCGGGGTGTTCACGTCGAAGTAATGCAGCATGAACACGTCGACGTAATCCATGCCCAGGCGACTGAGGGATGCGTCGATGCTGTCCATGATGTGCTTGCGCGAATGGCCGCTGGCGTTGATGCCGCTGCGGGTGCCGTAGCCGACCTTGGTGGTGACCACGATCTCGTCACGCCGGGCGACGCGCTTGAGGATGCGCCCTACCACTTCCTCGCCGACACCGGCGGAATAGAAGTCGGCCAGGTCGATGAAATTGACGCCGTTGGCCAGGGCGTGGGCGACGATCGGCTCGCTTTGCTTCTCGTCGAAGATCCACGGTTTCCAGTCCGGGGTGCCCATGTTCATGGTGCCCAGGCACAGGCGCGAGACTTGCAGGCCGGAGTTGCCCAAACGAATGTATTGCATGGGGATGTCCTCAGGCTTTAGGCGTGTAGAAAGGGTTGCTGATCTGGTTGACCACGTCCGCCAGTTGCGCGGTGTACGGCGTGCCGGTTAGGGCGGCGCGGATCGCGGTGCGGCAGGCGTTGTAGTTGTTCAGGTAGACGGCATCAAGGTCGTCGCAGGCCGGGTTGACCCAGTTGGCGGTGACGATGGCCCACTCGTCTTCGGCCTCGGCCGGCAAGGTGCCGTCCAGCAACGCTTCGAGCACGGCCTTGGCGATACCGGCCTGGGACGCGCCCCAGGTGGCGTTGCCGTGCAGGTCGCTGCCGATCGCGGCCTTGTTGACGTAGAGGGTCATGGGCTTGACCGGGATGTTCGGCTGGGCGATCACCATGAACGGGCAATGCCCTTGGCTGGGAGACGCCAGGCTGTTGGCGAACGCCTGGCCGGCCGGGCCGTTGCGCGGGCCGATCAGGATATTGATGTGGGCCGCGTTGACGCCCGGGCCTTCAAAGCCTTCGCCGATGTACAGATCCAGTGTTTTCATTTCGCAAACGCTCTTTGTTGTTATGGGGAGCTGGTTGGCGATTTTTTAGCACTGGCGCTGAGGGCGGGCGTAACCATTAAAAGTCATGGGGCTGTGAGTTTTTCTCATGCCCCCGGGAAAGCACGCTCCATCTTGATGATCTCGATGCAAACCGGGCTGTTGCCACGGCTGAAGGTGCCCTCGCCAATCTTGCGAAAGCCGCTCGCGGCATAGAATTTTTCGGCGGTGAGGGTCGCCTCCAGATACGCCTTGGCATGACCGGCGGCTTCGATGCGCGCCAGCGCTTCGCGGAGCAGGCTAGCCCCTACGCCCTGCCCGGCGGCCTGGCCACGGACAAACAGTTTGCTGACTTCGTGGCCATCGATTTCCACGAACCCCTGGATCACGTCCGTGCAGGCCAGCCACACATTGCCGGCGACGATTGCCTCGCGGTACGTCTCGGGCGAGCGGCCATCCAGCCACATGCTGATCTGGGTGGGGCCGTAATCGGCGTGGCAGAGGCTTTCGACGGAGTCTTTATGCACGTGGAAAATGCCTTCGGCGTCTTCCAGACAGGCGGCGCGGATCAATAAATGGCTCATTCCCTTGAGGTCCTGCTTCGGGTCAATAATGCCGGTCTTTATAGCTGACCCACGTCACGCCAGCCACTCAAGAGCGTACATCTTGTGCGTTGACCATCTTTGTTACACACCATATAGTGTGCCCACAAACAGAACAGACCACTACATAGTGTGCAGAATCGATATTTACCGACCACACTACGCGCAGTATTTCAATGCCTAGTAGCCTGCAAATTACATATTTTTGGACGGGTTCACACGCCGTCAGAACAGACCAGGAAGGAGTATTTCAATGCTGAGTTGGGATGAAGTCGACAACGAAGACACCGGTGCAGCGGTGATCAAGGGCGCCAACGCCGGCCACGCCAGTGAAGCCAACATGGACCGCCTGGATGGCGCAGGCGCCGCCGCCGCGCTGGAAGCGCGCAACGTGACGGCCAACGACTCCGCCGCGATCATCCGCGCCAAGGCCGCCCTCGACAAACTCGACGTCGCCGAAGGCCTCGCCGAGCTGGAAGGCTCCGCCGCCCGCGTCGCCGTTGACGAAAAGCGCATGATCAACTGCCGCGCCGACCTCAACCAACTCGTGCCCTTCAAGTACGACTGGGCCTGGCAGAAGTACCTCGACGGCTGCGCCAACCACTGGATGCCGCAAGAGGTCAACATGACCGCCGACATCGCCCTGTGGAAAAACCCCGAAGGCCTGACCGACGACGAACGTCGCATCGTCATGCGCAACCTGGGCTTCTTCTCCACCGCCGACTCGCTGGTTGCCAACAACCTGGTCCTGGCCGTGTACCGCCTGATCACCAACCCGGAGTGCCGCCAGTACATCCTGCGCCAGGCCTTCGAAGAAGCGATCCACACCCACGCCTACCAATACTGCATCGAATCGCTGGCCATGGATGAAGGCGAAATCTTCAACATGTACCACGAGATCCCATCGGTCGCGAAAAAAGCCGCCTGGGGCCTGAAATACACCCGTTCGATCTCCGATCCGAAGTTCGAAACCGGCACCGTCGAGACTGACAAGGAGCTGCTGCGCAACCTGGTCGCCTACTACTGCGTCCTGGAAGGCATCTTCTTCTACTGCGGCTTCACCCAGATCCTGTCGATGGGCCGTCGCAATAAAATGACCGGCGTCGCCGAGCAGTTCCAGTACATCCTGCGCGACGAGTCGATGCACCTGAACTTCGGTATCGATGTGATCAACCAGATCAAAATCGAAAACCCACACTTGTGGGATGCCGAGATGAAGGAAGAAGCGACCCAGATGATCCTGCAAGGGACTCAGCTGGAGATCGAATACGCGCGTGACACCATGCCGCGCGGCGTGCTGGGCATGAACGCCGCGATGATGGAGGACTACCTCAAGTTCATCGCTAACCGTCGCCTGTCGCAGATTGGCTTGAAGGAAGAATATCCAGGCACGACTAACCCGTTCCCGTGGATGAGCGAGATCATGGACTTGAAGAAAGAGAAGAACTTCTTTGAGACCCGCGTGATCGAGTACCAGACTGGCGGTGCGTTGAGCTGGGACTGATTGATCTTGTGGACGCTATCGCCGGCAAGCCGGCGATAGCGCCCTGAAGACCGCCATCGCTCTTCAGTTGGAAACCTGCTCCAGGAAGATCAGCTTCAACGGCTCGCTGAGCAGCTCATCCGCCGTCGCGGCAAACCGCTGAAAGTATGGCGTCGCAAAATGCGCATCGAGTGCCGCCTGGTCCTTGAACGCTTCACGCATGTAGAACGTGCCGGGTTCGTCCCGCAGTTCATACAGCACATAGTCAAGGTTGCCGGGTTCTGTGCGCGTAGGCTCCACCAGCGCCAACAAGCCTTCCTTGAGCGCCTGTTGTTTGCCTGGCTTGGCCTTGAGGACTGCGATCGATACCAGCGGTTTGTTCATGACGGTAGCTCCGTTAGAGGGCGGACTTGCGGAGACGCTGCTCGCAACGGCAATCATCACTGCGCAGAGCCAGTATCCCAGGGGTTTGAGGGTGGGTTTCATGATCGGTACTCGGTGTGGAATGCGCCCATCTTTGCCCGCTCAGCCACAAAGAAAAACCGACAAAACGCGCTAACACTTTCATCACCAGATTGAAAATGAGCCCACGTTTTCTTGATTAGAAAAGCAGTCGCTATTTATGCCCAATCAAACCATCAAGACGCCCTGCGTCGGCCTGTGCTCTACCGTCTACGGTGACCTGGTCTGCCGGGGGTGCAAGCGTTATCACCATGAAGTCATCCAGTGGAATGGCTACAACGCCGATGAAAAGCAGGCGGTGTGGCTGCGCCTGGAACAGCTGTTGGTGCAGGTGATGACCAGTAAGCTCGAAGTGCTTGACCCGCAGCGCCTGCGCCAGCAGCTGGAAGACCGCAAGATTCGCTTCATGCCGCATCAGTCGCCGTATTGCTGGGCCTACCAGCTGATTGCGCGGGGTGCGCGGGTGATTTCCAAGCTGGATGCGTATGGCCTGGCGTTGCTGCCGGAGTTTCGCGAGCGCAGCCTGGCGGATTTGCGCGATGCGATTGACCGCGAGTTTTTCCTGCTGTCCGAGGCGCATTACGAGCGGTATATCGCCCCGGTTTTCTTGAAAGAAGCGTTTGGGCCGGCCCTGATCGCCACCCTCTGACCAACACCGCTGCCCCGTAGGAGCCCGGCCAGCCGGGCTCCTGCAGGTTCAGCGGGTCCAGGAAGCTTCGCGTTCCGCCTGCAGGCCGTACCGCTCAATCGCCTGCTGGCACACCTGCGGCTGCAGGCTCCCCTGCTCCACCAACGCCGTCAGCGCTGCCAGCACCAGGTGATGGCGGTCCACTTCAAAGAAATCGCGCAACGCCGCACGCGTATCACTGCGCCCGAAACCATCGGTGCCGAGCACGGTGTAGCGCGAGTCCAGGTACGAGCCAATCATCTGCGGCACTGCGCGCACGTAGTCAGACACCGCGATCACCGGCGCGCCGGTGGGCAGGCAATCCGCGAGGTGGCTGCTGCGTGCGGCTTCCTGCGGGTGCAGGCGGTTCCAGCGTTCCACTTCGCGCGCTTCACGCGCCAGTTCGCTGAAACTGGTCACGCTGAACACTTCGCTGGTCACCTGCCAATCGTCTGCCAGCAACTGCGCCGCAGCCTGCGCCTCACGCACCAGCGTGCCCGCACCGAGCAGGCGCACCTGGGCGCCGGCGGTGCCTTGCAGGCGATACAGGCCCTTGATGATCGCCGCTTCAACCCCTTCCGGCAGGCTTGGCTGCGGGTAGTTTTCGTTCATCAGGGTCACGTAGTAGAACTCGTCCACGTCGTGCTCCAGCATCTGGCGCATGCCGTGGTCGAGGATCACTGCAAATTCGCCGGCAAATGCCGGGTCATAGGCGCGGCAATTCGGCACGGTGGCGGCCGTGAGGTGGCTGCTGCCGTCCTGGTGCTGCAGGCCTTCGCCGCCGAGGGTGGTGCGCCCGGCAGTGGCGCCGAGCAGGAAACCGCGGGCGCGCTGGTCGGCGGCGGCCCAGATCAGGTCGCCCACGCGCTGGAAGCCGAACATCGAGTAATAGATGTAGAACGGCAACATGCGCAGGCCATGCACCGAGTAGCTGGTGGCCGCTGCGACCCAGGAGCTGATGGCGCTGGCTTCGCTGATGCCTTCCTCCAGGATCTGCCCGTCCGTGGCCTCGCGGTAGCTGAGTATCGAGCCGATGTCTTCCGGCTCGTAGCGCTGGCCGACGCTGGAATAGATGCCGATCTGCTTGAACAGGTTGGCCATGCCGAAGGTGCGCGCCTCATCCGCCACAATCGGCACGATGCGCGGGCCCAGCGCCTTGTCCTTGAGCAGCTGGGTGAGCATGCGCACGAAGGCCATGGTGGTGGACATTTCCTTGCCGTCGGCCGCCGTGGCGAAACCGGCATAGCCCGCCATGGGCGGGATGCTCACCGGCGCAGCAAGCTGGCTGCGGCTGGGCACATAACCGCCTAGGGCCTTGCGCCGCTGATGCAGATAACGCAATTCCAGGCTGTCGTCCTCGGGCTTGAAGAAGCTCAGCGACTCGGCCTGTTCATCACTCAGCGGCAACTGGAAGCGATTGCGAAAGGCGATCAGCGCCTCGCGATCAAGCTTCTTCTGCTGGTGCGTAGTCATCTTGCCCTGCCCCGCCTCGCCCATGCCGAAGCCCTTTTTGGTCTGGGCGAGGATCACCGTGGGCTTGCCCTTGACGCGGCGCGCGGCGTGGTAGGCGGCGTGGATCTTAACCATGTCGTGGCCGCCGCGCTTGAGACGGTCGATCTGTTCGTCGCTCATGCCCTCGACCAGCCTGGCCAAGGCCTCGCTCTGGCCAAAGAAGTGTTCGCGGTTGTAGGCACCGTCCTTGGCGGCGAAGGTCTGGAATTGCCCATCGACGGTGTTCGACAGCGTATCGACCAGCGAGCCGTCGGCGTCCTTGGCGAGCAAGGCATCCCAATCCGAACCCCAGACCAGCTTGATCACGTTCCAGCCGGCGCCGCCGAACAACGCCTCCAGTTCATCGATGATGCGCCCGTTGCCGCGCACCGGCCCGTCGAGACGCTGCAGGTTGCAGTTGACCACCCACGTCAGGTTATCCAGGCCTTCGCGCGCGGCCAGGGTCAGCGCGGACATGCTCTCCGGCTCGTCCATCTCACCGTCGCCGAACACGCCCCACACGTGGCGGTCGGTGGTGTCCTGCAAGCCGCGATGCTGCAGGTAGCGCATAAAGCGCGCCTGGAAAATCGAGCTGATCGGGCCAATGCCCATGGAGCCGGTGGGGAATTGCCAGAAGTCCGGCATCAACCACGGGTGCGGATAGCTGGAGAGCCCGCGCGCACCGGCTTTTGGCCCGCCGAGTTCCTGCCGATAGTGGGCCAGGTCGCCCTCGTCCAGGCGCCCCTCGAGAAACGCACGCGCATAGATGCCCGGCGCGGAATGCGGTTGGTAGAACACCAGGTCGCCGCCAAACCCATCGTTGCGGGCGCGAAAAAAGTGGTTGAAGCCCACTTCGAATAAATCCGCCGCACTGGCGTAGCTGGCGATGTGGCCGCCGAGTTCGCCATACGCCTGGTTGGCGCGCACCACCATGGCCAGCGCGTTCCAGCGCACCAGCGAGGCCAGGCGCTCTTCCGTCGCGAGGTCACCGGGGAACGCCGGCTGCTGCTCGACGCTGATGCTGTTGATGTAGGGCGTGCCGTGGCGCGGAGTCCAGTCGATGTGCGGCGCACTGGCGTCGCGGGCCAGCAGGTCGAGGATCTGGCGGGCGCGCTCGGGTCCGGCGTTGGCCACCAGCGAGGCCAGGGCATCGCGCCACTCGTCCTGCTCCAACTGATCCGTGGCTGTGTGATTGACTGCACTCGCGAAACCGTTCATGGGCACCTCCGGGCTTTTTTTCCAGTTTATGTGGGTACCGGAGGATTTTTTGCCTGTTATCAGGCGCAGATAGCAGAATTTTGAGCATGAATCACTGCCAATCCTGGTTTTACCAGCACGTTGTGCTCAGCCAACCCGCAAGCCCGCAAGTGTGTTTAAAATGCCGCCCGCTCAATGACTGACGTTTAACGATGACCCCAGACGCCCTCGCCACCCTGCACGCCCACCTGCTCACCGCCCTCGCCACTCCACCGAGTGAAACCCGGCGCCTGTTCCACGGCCGTGGCCGTTGCTGGCCGGGCCTGGAACAATTGACCGTGGACTGGCTGCAAGGCGTGCTGCTGGTCGCGCTGTTCAAGGAGCCCGAGGCCACGCACCTGCAGGCCTTGAAACACCTGCTGCAGGCTGAGTTCGGTACCCATGCCATTGCCCTGCAACACCGCTACCTGCCGCACAGCACCACCGAATGGCTGGCGGGCGACGCTGTCGACGAGAAGGTGATTACCGAAGGCGGCCTGCGCTACCTGATCGACCTGGGTAAAAAACAGAATAGCGGGCTGTTCCTCGACATGCGCTACGGGCGCAACTGGGTGCGCGAACAGGCCAAGGGCCAGCGCGTGCTCAACCTGTTTGCCTACACCTGCGGGTTTTCCGTGGCGGCCATCGAAGGCGGCGCCGACCATGTGGTGAACCTGGACATGGCGCGTGGCGCGCTCAGCCGTGGCCGCGACAACCATCGCCTGAATGGTCACGACCTGAGCAAGGTCAGCTTCCTGGGCCACGACCTGTTCAAGTCCTGGGCCAAGGTCACCAACAGCGGCCCTTATGACCTGGTGATCATCGACCCGCCGTCGTTCCAGAAAGGCAGCTTTTTGCTGACCAAGGACTACCAGCGCGTGCTGCGTCGCCTGCCGGACTTGCTGACGCCACAGGGCACGGTGCTGGCGTGCATGAACGACCCGGCCTTCGGCGAAGACTTCCTGATCGACGGCGTAACCCGCGAAGCACCGGGCCTGCGCTTTGTCGAGCGGCTGCAGAATCCGCCGGAATTTCCGGATATCGACCCACAAAGCGGCTTGAAAGCCCTGGTGTTCCGCCAGGGTTGATGCCGAAACGTCCTACGCTTGCTACGCTAAGCAATACACCGGGGTGGTGAACCTTATCCCCCCCTTCCCGGTCGATACCTGCATTCCCCGGCCAGACCCGACGGTGTCACACCGTCGGCTGCCCCGTTTCACCTTTTGGAGAACCGCCCGTGATATCGACCCTGCATGTAGCCAGACTCAAAGCCTGGGGCGCCCACGGCTTTACCGCCACCGGCGTGGTACTGGCCTTCCTGGCCACCCTGGCGCTGCTGGAAAACTCGCCCAAGGCCTGCCTGCTCTGGCTCGGCTTCGCGCTGGTAGTGGATGGCGTCGATGGTTCCCTGGCGCGACGGGTCAATGTCAGCACGGTGCTGCCCAGCTTCGACGGCTCGGTGCTGGACCTGGTGATCGATTACCTCACCTACGTGTTTATCCCGGCACTGTTTATCTACCGGTATATCGACCTGCCGGAATTTACTCACCTGTTCACGGTGTCGGTGATCCTGGTGTCGTCGCTGTTCTGCTTCTGCAACGTGAACATGAAGAGCAAGGACAACTACTTCGTCGGCTTCCCTGCCGCCTGGAACGTGGTGGCGCTGTGCGTGTACATCATCCAGCCGGAAGCCTGGGTGACTTTGCTGACGGTGATCGGCCTGGCACTGCTGACCGTGACCCCGATGAAGTTCCTGCACCCGTTCCGGGTCAAGCGGTTCATGCCGATCAACATCGCGGTGACCACTATCTGGCTGCTGTGCAGCTTTTTGATGGTGATGGATTACCCGAATACCAACCCGTGGACATTTGGGTTGTGGTCGTTGATGTCGGCGTACTTCCTCGGGATTTGTATCTGGCGTACGGCGCTGGAGTGGCTGGGCAACCACAAATAGCCGCGCCCACAACGTTCAATTACAGGGGCCGGCTTGTCGGCGATTGCGGTTCGTCAGCTCCAGAGAGAGTGGCTGATGTTGCGCTATCGCCGGCAAGCCGGCTCCTACATTTGGATCTGTGTACAGCAGGCAGGTAAGATGCAGGCCTTCGGTGTAGCCCCTTCGCTGCGCCCTTCCAAGAATAAGCCCTGCCATGCCCTTCGAACTCAGCGTTGACCTGACCACCCTCGCCATTCTCGCCGTCGTTGCCTTTATCGCCGGTTTCATCGACGCCATCGCCGGCGGTGGTGGCCTGCTGACCACCCCGGCACTGCTCACCGCCGGCATGCCGCCACACCTGGTGCTGGGCACCAACAAGCTCAGTTCCACCTTCGGCTCCGCCACCGCCAGTTTCACCTTTTACCGGCGCAAGCTGTTCCACCCGCGCCAGTGGGTGCATGCCATCGTCGGGACGTTGATCGGCGCCCTCACCGGTGCCGTGGTCGCGCACTACCTGCCCGCCGAAACCCTGAACAAGATGCTCCCGGTGATTGTGTTCGGCTGCGGCCTGTACCTGTTGTTCGGCGGCACGCCCAAGGCGCCGCTGGACGCCGATGCGCCGATCAAGAAGAAATGGCAATCCACCCAAGGCTTTGGCCTGGGCTTCTATGATGGCGTGGCCGGGCCCGGCACCGGGGCGTTCTGGACCGTCAGCACGATGCTGTTGCACCCCATCGACCTGGTGAAGGCCAGCGGCGTGGCGCGCAGCATGAACTTTGTCAGCAACGCGGCAGCGCTGTCGGTGTTTATCTTCAATGGCTCGGTGGACTGGATCGTCGGCCTGGCCATGGGCATCTCGGTGATGGGCGGCGCGTTTTTTGGCGCACGCAGCGCTATCAGCGGCGGCGCCAAATTCATTCGCCCGGTGTTTATCACCGTGGTGCTCGGGCTGACAGTGCGCCTAGCCTGGCAACACTGGTTCAGCGTGGCCTAGGCGCCGAGCCACATAGAGGTCGATCAGGTAACGCGCAATCGAACGTGACGCCGGCAGCGGCGGCAGGTCGTGGATGTTGAACCACTGCGCGTCCTCGATCTCGTCGGCCTGGGGCACGATATCGCCGCCGGCGTACTCGGCGTGGAACCCCAGCATCATCGAATGCGGGAACGGCCAGCACTGGCTGCCCTGGTACTCGATATTCTTGACCTCGACCTGCACTTCCTCGCGAACTTCGCGGATCAGGCAGTCTTCGGCCGACTCGCCCGGCTCGGCAAACCCTGCCAGCGTGCTGTAGACACCGGTCACAAAACGCGGCGAACGCGCCAGCAGGATTTCGTCGCCACGCGTCACCAGCACAATCATGCTCGGCGAGATCCGTGGATAGCTGCGCAGGTCGCAGGCCTGGCAAAACATCGCCCGTTCCCGTGGCACCTGGACCATCGCCTGGCCACAACTGCCGCAGAAACGGTGTTCGCGCGCCCAGGTACCGATCTGCGCGGCGTAACCGAGCACTTTGTACAGGGTGTGATCGCCTTGCAGCATGAAGCCGCGCAGGCCTTGCCAGCTGCAGTCGGGCACTTGCGCCGCCGCGTCGAGTTCCAGCAGGTACACCGGTTCGCCATCAAGGTGACCGATGCCGTGTTCGGCGAACACAGCGAGGTCCTGGCGCTTGAGCCATTCCCGGGGGAACAGCGGGCCGTTGGCATCATGCAAAAAGCCGTCGCGGCTGCGGGCGACGGCCCAGCCGCCGGGGGCGTCGTTGTCCAGCAGCGTTGTGGTAATCCAGCCTGGGGTCATGTCAGTCAATCCACGAATTCGGGTTTCTGCTTACTCATATGGGCCGCAATGGCCACGTGCAGGTCGTTGGATTGCAACATAGCCGAGTTCCAGGTGGCAACGTATTCCAGACCATCATTGACCGTATGGTCACGCATGTAGCTGATCATCGCCTTGGTGCCGGTCACCGCAATCGGCGACTTGGCGGCGATTTCATGCGCGATTTCGAAGACTCCGGCCAGCAGGCTGTCCTGATCGGCATACACCCGGTTGACCAGGCCGATGCTGCGCGCTTCCTCGGCGCCGAACTGGCGGCCGGTGTAGGCCAGCTCGCGCAACATGCCGTCGCCGATAATGCGCGGCAGGCGCTGCAGGGTGCCGACGTCGGCGGCCATGCCGATGTCGATTTCCTTGATCGAGAACTGCGCGCCCTCGGCGGCGTAACGCATGTCGCAGGCGCTGATCAGGTCGATGGCGCCGCCGATGCAGTAACCCTGGATCGCCGCCAATACCGGTTTGCGGCAGTTGTCGACGGCGTTGAATGAGGCTTGCAGCTCGAAGATCTTGCGGCGCAGCAAGCGTGCGTTGCGCCCCACATCCTTGCCGAATTCATTGGCGACCGAAGCCAGCATCATCAGGTCGATACCCGAGGAGAAATGTTTTCCCGCACCACTGAGCACCACCGCACGGACGGCGTCGGTGTCTTCGATCCATTGGAAAATGTCGATGATCTCGGTCCAGAACGCCGCGTTCATCGCGTTGATCTTTTCCGGGCGGTTGATCTGCACATGGGCAACGTTGCCGGTGAGTTCGACGACAAAAGCTTGGTATTCGGACATGGCAGTGATCCCTGACTGGCGAGTGATAAGGCCCGAACTATAACAAGGGTACGCCACGGCGCATCGGCCAAAACCGGGACTGGCAAAGGTAATGGAATGTTGTGAGGACGCGCTGCGTGCAGTGCCGATACATTTCATCCGTAAGGCCCGGTTTATCGGCTATACAATCAGGGCCACTGCCTGGAGCCGCCTATGCCGACCACGTTTCGCTCATCAATGATCCTGGCCCTGGTGGTCGTGCTGACCGGCATCGGTGCCGGCTTGGGCGGGATGCTCCTGGCGTTGCTGCTGCATGGCATCCAGCACCTGGCTTACGGCTACAGCCTCGACAGCCTGGTCAGCCATGCAACCTTTTTATCCGGCGTGACCGCTGCAGCGCCCGAACGGCGCCTGCTGGTGCTGGTGGTGTGCGGGCTGGTCGCGGGGCTGGGCTGGTGGACGCTTTATCGCTACGGCCGCCCGCTGGTGAGCATCCGGCAGGCGGTGTCCGAGAAGATGCCGATCATGCCGCCCAAGACCACCCTCGCCCACGCCTTGCTGCAGATCATCACCGTGGCCCTCGGCTCGCCGCTGGGGCGTGAAGTGGCGCCGCGTGAAGTCGGTGCGCTGGCGGCGACATGGTTGTCGCAGCGGGCGCGGCTGGAACCGCACATGCATCGCCTGATCGTCGCCTGCGGTGCAGGGGCCGGATTGGCGGCGGTGTACAACGTGCCATTGGGCGGCGCGGTGTTTGTGCTGGAAGTGCTGGTGGGCGCGTTCAGCTGGCCGGCGGCGATCATCGCCCTGGCCACCTCGGCGATTGGCGCGGCGGTGGCCTGGGTCGGGCTGGGTGCCGAATCGCAGTACGTGGTGCCACACTTTGTGCTGAGCCCGGCATTGATCGCCTGGGCGCTGGTATGCGGCCCGGTGTTCGGCGTGGCGGCGTATGGCTTCACCCGCCTGACCGGTGCGGCGCGGGCCAACGCCGCGCGCGGCTGGCGCTTGCCGGTGTGGTCATTGATCAACTTCACCCTGATCGGCGGCCTGGCGATGCTGCTGCCGCAAATCCTCGGCAATGGCAAAGGCCCGGCGCAACTGGGTTTCGACAATGAACTGACGATCGGCCTGGCGGCGCTGTTGCTGCTGGTCAAGGTGTTGATCACCACCAGCAGCCTGCGCGCCGGCGCCGAGGGTGGCCTGCTGACGCCGGGCCTGGCGAATGGCGCGCTGCTGGCGATCATCCTCGGTGGCGCCTGGAGCCTGGCCTGGCCCGGCGTGCCGCTGGGCGCGTTCGCGATCATCGGCGCCGCAGCGTTCCTGGCCGCGAGCATGAGCATGCCGCTGACCGCGATCGTGCTGGTGGCGGAATTCACCCGGATCGACCATGACTTCCTGGTGCCGATCATTCTGGCGGTAGTGGGCGCGGTGTGCGTGAGCAAACTGTGCCAGCGGTTCGGCTAAAAACCCTGCAAACCGCTGGATAAAAACCGCCTCAAGCGCCATCCTTTGCGCTTTAAGCCGCCCCATCAGCGGCGCTCGACGCTCAAGGAAATGCCATGCACGCCCAACCCCTCACCGCCGCCGATTTCGACTTCATCGAAGAGACCCTGCTCAAGTACGGCGACGACCACTCGGTGCTGAACCTGGCCGAACTCGACGGTTACTTCACCGCGCTGGTCTCCAGCCCAGCCCAGGTCGACGTGGCCGAGTGGTTCCCGGCGATATGGGGCGGGCAGAACCCGGAGTGGGACAACATGGACGAAGCACAAAGCTTCCTCGAACTGTGCGTGCGCCACCTCAACACCCTGGCCAGCCAACTGGCCACCGACGCCCGTGGCTTCAAGGCTCGCTTCGACGAAACCGAACACCAGGGCCAGAACGTCACCCTGGCCGAAGAATGGTGCTTTGGCTACATCCGCGGCGCGGCCATCGGCAACTGGCCGGAACTGCCGGCGGAACAAGCCGCACTGCTGGAAAAAATCTCCTGGTGCGCCGAACAGGACAACTTCGAATTACCCGCCGACCTCGACGTGCAAACACACCAGCAGCGCGTCAGCGAACTCGAACCCGCCGCACGCGCGCTGCATGACTACTGGTTGGCAAAACGATAAAAAGATGCAGAGCGCATCTGAAACCCCGAGTCAGCAAGCCGGCTCCTAAAGGTTTTGGCTTTTGATCTAACCACTCAGGCCGGCTGCCAGGCCGCCGTGCTTTTGCTTTTGCTTTTGATCGTGATCTTGATCTAGGCGCCCCATCAAACACGCTGGCCGGAATTCGATATTGATTTGGGGGGTAAACCGGCAGGGATGCCGGTTTAGCCGCCCCGCGCCATGGATGGCGCGTGGCGGCGGCCCCCCAAATCAATGTCGGATTACGGGCACACCGAGCCTAGGCGAGGTGCCGAGTGTTGGGGCAAGAGCCCTTTTGGTTACTTTTGGGGCTCTTTTCCAAAAGTGACCCGCCGTAAGGGCGGAACCATAGCCCGCCGTTACCACAGAAACGGATATACCCCCGACCTGATCCCCCCCCAGTGACACCAAATCCCACCCAATAAATATCAGCAACCACGACCCCAAGCTCGACAAGCACCGCATCTATACCCGATTATTCAAGTCCGCCCCGTCGGCCACTCCGTGCCACCTCGCCTAGAATCAGGAGCCTCGTACCTTGAGTTCGCAGAAAACCGTGACCGTGACACCGCCCAATTTCCCCCTCAATGGCAAGGTCGCGCCCCCCGGCTCCAAATCCATTACCAACCGCGCCCTGCTGCTGGCGGCCCTGGCCAAGGGCACCAGCCGCCTGAGCGGCGCCTTGAAAAGCGATGACACCCGCCACATGTCGGTCGCCCTGCGCCAGATGGGCGTGACCATCGACGAGCCGGATGACACCACCTTCGTCGTCACCGGCCAAGGCAAACTGCAGTTGCCGACGCAGCCGCTGTTCCTCGGTAATGCCGGCACCGCCATGCGCTTTCTGACCGCCGCCGTCGCCACCGTTGAAGGCACCGTCGTGCTGGACGGCGACGACTATATGCAAAAACGCCCGATCGGCCCGCTGCTGGCCACCCTGCGCCAGAACGGCATCGCGGTCGACAGCCCGACCGGTTGTCCACCGGTCACCGTGCACGGTGCGGGCAAGGTCGCGGCCAAGCGCTTCGAGATCGACGGCGGCTTGTCCAGCCAGTACGTGTCGGCCCTGCTGATGCTGGCGGCCTGCGGCGAAGCGCCGATTGAAGTGGCGCTGACCGGCAAGGACATCGGTGCACGCGGCTACGTCGACCTGACCCTGGACTGCATGCGCGCGTTCGGCGCGCAGGTCGAGGTGGTCGACGACACCACCTGGCGTGTGGCGCCGACCGGCTACACCGCGCACGACTACCTGATCGAACCCGACGCTTCCGCCGCCACCTACCTGTGGGCCGCTGAAGTGCTGACCGGTGGGCGCATCGACATCGGCGTCGCCGCGCAGGACTTTACCCAGCCGGACGCCAAGGCCCAGGCGGTGATCGCGCAATTCCCGAACATGCAGGCCACGGTCGTCGGTTCGCAGATGCAGGACGCCATCCCGACCCTCGCAGTGCTCGCCGCATTCAACAACACCCCGGTGCGCTTCACCGAGCTGGCCAACCTGCGGGTCAAGGAATGCGACCGCGTGCAGGCGCTGCATGATGGCCTGAATGAAATCCGTGCGGGCCTGGCCACGATCGAGGGCGATGACCTGCTGGTCGCCGCCGACCCTGCGTTGGCCGGCACCGCGTGCAATGCGTTGATCGACACCCACGCCGACCACCGCATCGCCATGTGCTTTGCGCTGGCCGGGCTGAAGGTTGCGGGTATCCGCATCCAGGATCCGGACTGCGTGGCCAAGACCTATCCTGAGTACTGGAAGGCCCTGGGCAGTCTCGGGGTCCAACTGACCTACTGAGGCATCGGCGCCGGAATGGGGAGGCAATGCACATGACAATTCGCCAACCCTGCCCACCCGGCGCCTGCGTCTGCGAACGTGAACAACTGCTGGAACGTCCCGGCGCCGACCTGCGCATCCTCAGCCTGACGCGCCAGGAAGAAAAACGCCTGGTCGAACGCCTCGAAAACCTGCAGAGCCTGCAGGACCTCGAACGCATGCAGCAGCGCATGTACGAACTCCTCGGAATCCGCGTGCACATCGCCCCCGGCCACGCCGAGGTCAAGAGCATGCGCGGCATCCAGATCGTCATCGACGACCTGCCAGGCCTGTGCCGCAAGACCCGCCAATCGATCCCGGCGGCGATTCGCCGGGGCATGGAAAAACACCCCGAGATCGCCTACCGCCTGCTGGATGCCCACGACCTGTTTCGCGACGGTTGAACCGCGCTCGAACTAGCGCCCTGGCACATGGCACTGGGCACGCTTGATTCATTCAACGCCACCTGGAACAGGCTGGCGCTCAGGCGTTCTCTCGTACCTGACGCGGGACAAACAACTGTCGGCCGAGCTTCTCGGCGGTGCGCAAATGGCTTTGCGCGCTGTCGCTTTCCGACTCCAGCAACAGCTCGGACGTCAGCACCTGCGCTCCACAGTAGTCAAAAATCCCGTAGTCGATCTGCGTACGCATCGCCTGGGCATAACCATGCCGTTCAAACGCGCTTTCATCGGCGGCGCCCAGCGCCAGCAGATGCACCTGCAAGTGCCGCAGCTTTTTCACCACCGGCGTGTCCGGGCCGTAGTCGATGGCCCAGCCGTTGACGAACACGCGATCGACCCAGCCCTTGAGCAGGCCCGGCAGCGACCACCAGTAGATCGGGAATGCCAGCACCAGCGCATCGGCGCGGTCGATACGCGCCTGCTCGGCCAATACGTCGGCCGGTGGCGTGGCGCGAGTGCGGTGTACGCGGTGGTCGGCGGCGGTGTAGCGCGGGTCGAAGCCTTCGGCGGCGAGGTCGGCGATTTCCACGGTGTGGCCGCTGGCAGTCAGGCCGGCGGCCACCTGCGCCGCGACGGCGTGAGTGAGGGATTGTGGGTCGTGGTGCGCGACAACGATGAGTGCATGCATGACATTGACTCCCTTTGGGCTTAAGCTACGTTTAGTAAGTTACAGTCACTAAGTTACTTTTGGTATATAAGCATGTCAAGCAGTCAGTCCCCTGCCCCACGCCGGCGCTTGAGCCGTGAAGATCGTCTGCGCCAACTGCTCGATGTGGCCTGGCAACTGGTCCGCGATGAAGGCACCGAAGCCCTGACGCTGGGGCGCCTGGCGGAACTCGCGGGAGTGACCAAGCCGGTGGTCTATGACCATTTCGTCACCCGCGCGGGGTTGCTCGCCGCGCTGTATGCCGACTTCGACGCGCGCCAGGACAAGGTGTTTACCCAAGCCATCGAGGCCAGCGATGCCACTCTGGAGGGTCGCGCGTGGGTGATCGCCTCGAGTTATGTCGATTGCGTGCTGTTGCAGGGCCGGGAGATACCGGGGGTGATTGCCGCGCTGAGCAGCTCACCGGAACTGGAAACCCTCAAGCGCGAATACGAGGCGATTTTCCTCGCCAAGTGCCGCGACGCGCTATCGCCCTTCGCGCCCGGCGGCACGGTGTCCCAGGTCGGCCTGCGAGCGGTGCTGGGCGCGGCGGAAGCCTTGTCCCAGGCGGCAGCCAGTGGCGAAGTCAGCCGTGAAGAGGCGCAGCAGGAGCTGCTCGCGACCCTGCTGGCGATGGTCAATCGCGGGCGCGGTTGACGCGATTTACGCCGGAAGATTCTGGACGAACAACCGCACCTTGCGCGTCAGTTGATCCAGATGCCGGTCGCGCTGTTTCTCCGCGTCGAGCATCGCGCGCTTGCCGTGCTTTTGCAGCAGGTACGTGTGGATCTGGCGCACTTCCAGCGAGCTGTAGATCGACGCCACGTCCAGCACGCCCATCAGGCCATCAGTGCCGTAATCGCGGGTATTCATCAGCACCTGGGTGCCGCGCGCGCCCCGCACCTGAAAGCCCATGCGTTCAAAAGCCGGTACTTTTTCCACCGAGCACGCGAGTTCCGCATGGGGATAACGGCTCAGCACATCGCGCATCATCGCCCGCGCCACACCCTGGCGCCGATGGCCGACTTGCACGGCCATGAATGCAATCCCACAGGCTTGCGGATCGTCCTTGACGGGCAGGTACAGGCAAAAGCCAAGCAGATTTTCCGCGTCCGTCGCCACGACCAACTCGACGGCAATCCCCTTTGAACCGTCCAGGGCTTCCAGGTACAGGTGCACTTCAAAACCGATGGCGTACTGGTAGATGTTGTAGAGCAGGTTGCTCGGCGGCAGCGCGACGCTGCTGATGTCGGTGAGGTTGTCCACCACCATCTGCAGGACCTGCGCATTGATGGGCTCGGGGCACGGTGTCGTGTAGCGGGTAAGGCTGTACATGCAAATTCCTGGGGTTTCGCGTCAAGGCAGCGGCGATTGTACCTGTTGCGGCGAGTGTATGGCCTGCAGGCCGCACCCAAAAGCCACGCCGATATTGACAAGGTAAAATCGTAACGACTATTGTCTGACAACCTGATCAACAAGGTTTTCCCATGCTTGAGCTTCAACGCCCCGATTCGCTGGTCGTCCGGGTTGTCAGTGCCATCCGCGCAGAAATCGACTCCGGCCAACTGCCGCCCGAGTCGCGCTTGCCTACGGAACAGCAACTGGCCGAACAACTCAACGTCAGCCGCTCTGTAGTGCGTGAAGCCATTGCCCAGCTCAAGGCCGATGGCGTGATCACTGCGCGCCGGGGGCTGGGCTCGTTTATCTCGCAGACGCCAGCCGGTACGGTGTTCCGTTTCCCGCAGCCGAATGGACGACGGCCCGACCTCGCGCAGATGTTCGAAGTGCGCCTGTGGATCGAGACCCAGGCCGCCGCGATTGCCGCGCAACGCCGCGATGAAGCCGACCTGCAGCGCATGAAAAGCGCGCTGCAGGACATGCAGGAGCACCGGGACAACTTCGAAGCTGCCGCCCTCGCCGATGTGGAGTTCCACCGCGCCATCGCCGACGCCAGCAAGAATGACTACTTCGTGGCCTTCCATGACTTCCTGCGCAGCCAGTTGGCCAGCGCCCGCAAAACCGCTTGGGAAAACTCCGCCTCGCGTTTTGTCACCGGCTCTGCCGACGCCACCCAGGAACACCAGGCGCTGTTCCAGGCGATTGCCGACGGCGACGCCCAGCGTGCCGCCGCGAGTGCCGAGGCCCACCTGCGCGCGGCAGCACGCCGCCTGAGCCTGGAACTGCCCGCCAAACATTGACCGAATCACCCTTTTGCAGCGTGTCCCCGACACGCCATTTTTTTAACCAAAACATTAGTCTGACAACCTGATAATCAGACTGATGTGCAACTGCAGGTACCCCACGCAATGATTCACGACTTTTGCATCATCGGCGGCGGCATCGTCGGCCTCGCCACCGCCATGGAGTTGCTCAAGCGCCAGCCGGGCGCCTCGCTGGTGATCCTCGAAAAGGAATCGGTGCTGGCCAAGCACCAGACCGGCCACAACAGCGGCGTGATCCACGCCGGCATCTACTACGCGCCGGGGAGCCTCAAGGCCGACTTGTGCAAGCGTGGCGCCGAAGCCACCAAGCAGTTCTGCACCGAGCACGGCATCAAGTTCGAGGTGTGCGGCAAGCTGCTGGTGGCGTCCAGCCCGCTGGAAATGCAGCGAATGGAAGCGCTGCATGCCCGCGCCCAACTCAACGGCATGCAGGTCGAGCGCCTCGATGCGGACCAGTTGCGCGAGCGCGAACCGAACATCGTCGGCCTGGGCGGGCTGTTTCTGGATGCCACCGGCATCGTCGATTACCGCCAGGTGTGCGAGACCATGGCGCGGGTGATTCGCCGCAGCGGTGGCGAGATCTGCCTGGAACGCACCGTCACCGGCATCCATGAAGACACCGACACCGTCACCATCAACACCCTTGGCGAAACCTGGCAGGCGCGTCATCTGGTGGTGTGCGCTGGCTTGCAGTCGGACCGCCTGGCGACCCTGGCCGGGATCAAGATCGACCACCAGATCATCCCGTTTCGCGGCGAATATTTCCGCCTGCCGCCGGAAAAAAACGGTCTCGTCAATCACCTCATCTACCCGATTCCCGACCCGGACTTGCCGTTCCTCGGTGTGCACCTGACCCGCATGATCGACGGCAGCATCACCGTCGGGCCGAACGCCGTGCTGGGCCTGGGTCGCGAAAACTACCGCAAGTTCTCGATCAACTGGCGCGACGTGGCCGAGTACGCGCGCTTCCCCGGCTTCTGGAAAACCCTCTGGCAGAACCTCGGTTCGGGCACCACCGAGATGAAGAACTCGTTGTTCAAATCCGGCTACCTGGAGCAGTGCCGCAAGTATTGCCCGTCACTGACCCTCGACGACCTGCTGCCCTATGAAGCCGGGATCCGCGCCCAGGCGGTGATGCGCGACGGCAGCCTGGTGCACGACTTCCTGTTCGCCCAGACCTCGCGAATGCTCCACGTCTGCAACGCGCCCTCACCGGCCGCGACGTCAGCCATGCCGATCGGCGCGATGATCGCCGACCGCCTGTTCACGCCCCAGTAACACCCGGCAATACGCCTCCATTTGACAATAACTACAAAGACTCAGAAGGAAGTACAGCATGACGGCATCTGCCTCCATCCCCGGCACCGAAACGCCCGAACAAACCCGCAAGCGCCTGCGCAAAGTCGCCGCCGCGACCATCTTTGGCTCAATGCTGGAGTGGTACGACTTTTACCTGTACGCGACCATGGCGGCGATTGTGTTCTCGAAAATCTTCTTCGATAACAGCGACCCGAAGACCGCCACGCTGATGGCCTTTTCGACCTTTGCCATCGGCTTTATCGCACGCCCGTTCGGCGGCATCCTGTTTGGCTACCTGGGCGACAAGTTCGGCCGCAAGCAAGTGCTGGTAGTGACCTTCTGCCTGATGGGCGTGTGCACCACGCTGATCGGCCTGATCCCCAGCTACGCCTCCATCGGCATCTGGGCGCCGATCGTGCTGGTGTTCATCCGCATCATCCAGGGCCTGGGTGCGGGGGCCGAACTGTCCGGCGCGGCGGTCACCTCCTATGAGCACGCGGCGCAGGGCAAGCGCGGCAGCCAAGGCGCATGGCCGGCGCTGGGCCTGAACCTGGGCCTGTTGCTGTCGTCGCTCACCGTTTACCTGCTGACCATCAACGGCAACGAGTTCCTGCTGGCCGGCGGCTGGCGCATTCCCTTCGTCTGCAGCATCGTGCTGGTGGGCGTCGGCCTGTGGGTACGCAAGAGCATTCCGGAAACCCCGCAGTTCAAGGAGCTTAGCAAAGAAGCCGCCAAGGCCAAGGCCTCGCCGCTCAAGGCCCTGTTCAAGAACGACCTCAAAGGCCTGGCCGTGGTGTTCTTCGTTGCCATCGGCTACAACGCGCTGAGCTACATCTTCAAGACCTTCTCCCTGGCGTACCTGACCCAATTCAAAGGCGTGGATGTGCACGTCACGTCGCTGTCGGTAACCATCGCCAGCCTGATCGCCATCGTCGCCGTGCCTTGCTTCGGCTGGCTGTGTGACAAGTGGAGCAGCAAGCACGTGCTGATCCTCGGCGGGCTGTGCTCGCTGCTGTTCGCCTACCCGTTCCTGGCCCTGCTCAACAGCGGCGAAAGCCTGATGATCTACATCGCGATCGGCGTCGGCACCGGCCTCCTCGCACCGATGATGTTCGCCCCGCAGGGCTCGTTCCTGAGCCGGCAGTTCCCGACCCAGACGCGCTCTTCCGGCTTCGGTACCGGGCGTGAAATCGGCACCGCCATCGCTGGCGGCCTGGCGCCACTGGGTGCGCTGTCGATGGTGGCGGCATCGGCCACCCACTCCACTGATGGCGTGGTGATAATCCTCGCCATTTCGGCGCTGCTGGTGGTGGTGTTTGCGTTGTGTGACCAGGGCCGCAAGCACTCGGCATTCAAGAACTGAGGAAAAAAGTTCGGACCAACGGGTGCATGGACGCACCTACATCGCGCATCATGGGCACTTTCAAGCTCAAGGGTAACGTCCATGCGCGTTCTGTCATTGATGATGGGTCTTACGACGCTGGCCGCCAGTACGGTGTTCTGCGCCAGCGCGATGGCGAATGAAGAAATCCAGCTGGTGCAACAGATCAACGACTACCGCAGCCAGGTACAGCGCTGCGGTGACCAGGGTTCCCAGGAACTGCCACCTTTGGCCAGCGACACCCGCCTGGTGCTGCCGGCCACCAATGTCGGCGACTTGCAACAGGCCCTGGCCCGGGCGGCATACCCGATGGTGAATGTGCAGGCCATCAGCCTGTCCGGCCCCAAGGATGCCCAGGCTGCCATGAAGGCGGTGCGCGAGAGTTTCTGCCGCGTGGTGCTCGATCCGCAATTTGTCGATATCGGTGTGAGCAACAGCGGCCAGGACTGGCGCATCGTGCTCGCCCGTCCACTGCTGTCCAGCGGCCTCGGCGACTGGCAGACCGAAGGCAAGCAACTGCTCACCCTGATCAACACCGCGCGCGCGCAACCGCGCCAGTGCGGCACCCAGGCATTCAGCGCGACCACCCCGCTGTCCTGGAATGACGACCTGGCCGGCGCCGCCAACAGCCACACGCGCAACATGGCCAACGGCAATTTCTTCGACCACCTCGACCACGACGGCCGCACCCCCGGTGACCGCGCCGAACTGGCCGGCTACCCGGCGAAAAACATCGGCGAAAACATCGCCGCCGGCCTGGACACGCCGCGCAAGGTCGTCGACGGCTGGCTCGCCAGCCCCGGCCATTGCGCCAACCTGATGAACCCGCAGTTTCGCGAATTGGGCGCGGCCTATGCCATGGACCCGAAAAGTGACGCAGGGATCTACTGGACCGGTTTGTTCGGCACATCGCAGTAAAAAACAGCGCCCGGATCGCGGAATATTTATCTATTCAAATGGATGAAGCATCAAATTGCCATCTCGTGGATAATTCCGCTGAACTGGCAACGTTCATTTCGGTCTGTTGCTTGTTAGCCTGACCTCTTCAGGCGCTCGACCGATTGTGGCAAACAAGGTGTTCTCCCAATGATGAATTGGCTGCAAAGCAGCAGCGACATGGCTGAGCGGGTACGCCAGCATGATTGGGCAAGTACGCCCCTGGGTCCGCTGGAACAATGGCCGGATGTGCTCAAGACCACGGTAGCGTTGTGTTTTGCCTCGAGCTTTCCCCAGGCCATCGTCTGGGGGCCCCACCTGATCACGCTCTACAACGATGCGTTTGTGCCCATCCTTGGCGACAAGCCCTACTCGCTGGGGCGACCTTTCAGCGAAACCTGGCATGAAGTGTGGGACCAGGTCGGCCCCATCGCGGACGCGGCTTTCGAAGGGCATGCCACCTACATCGAGAACTTCCCGCTGCTGATCGAGCGTGGCGCGGGCCCCGAGCAGGCCTACTTCACCTTTTGCTACAGCCCCATCCGCGATCCGCAGGGCAAGGTCGTCGGCTTGCTGGACACGGTGACCGAAACCACCGCCACGGTATTTCTAGCGCGGCGCCTGGCGGTGCTGGATGCGATCGGCAACGCCGTGACCAATGCCACCGATGCCGAAACCATCATGTCCACCACCACGCGCCTGCTGGCCGAGCACCTGCAGGTGTCCAACTGCGCCTATGCGGACATGGACGCCGATGAAGACGGCTTCACCATTCGCGGCAATTGGGCGGCGCCCGGCTCGCCGAGCATCGTCGGACGCTACAGCCTGGCCTCGTTCGGTGAGTTGGCCGTACAACGCCTGCACGCCGGCGAGCCGGTGGTGGTGCAGGACAATCGCATCGAATTCGAGCCGCACATCGCCGCCAGCTACCAGGCCCTGGGCGCGTTGGCGACCGTGTGCTTCCCGCTGATCAAGCATGGCCGGCTCACCGCGCTGATGGCCGTGCATCACAAAGCGGCGCGCGTGTGGTCGCCCTATGACCTGGCCCTGGTGGGCGAAGTCACCGAACGCTCCTGGGCACATATCGAGCGCGTGCGCGCCGACGTCGCCGTGCGTGAGGGCCTGGCCGCATTCACCGAGCTGAATGCGACCCTGGAACAGCGGGTGGCGGAACGCACCACCGCCCTCTCCCAGGCCGAAGCCGCGCTGCGCCAGTCCCAGAAGCTGGAAGCCATCGGCCAGTTGACCGGCGGCGTCGCCCATGACTTCAACAACCTGCTGACGATCATTCGCTCGTCGGTGGATTTCCTGCGCCAGCCCGGTCTCTCCGAGGAGCGGCGCCAGCGTTACATGGGCGCGGTGTCGGACACCGTCGAGCGGGCCAGCAAACTCACCAGCCAGTTGCTCGCCTTCGCCCGGCGCCAGCCATTGAACCCGGAAGTGTTCGATGTGAGCCTGCGGGTCAGGAATATCGGCGAGATGCTGGAAAGCCTCACCGGGGCGCGGATCCAGGTGCGCGTCGAGTTGCCCGACAGCCCGTGCCATGTGCGCGTCGACTCCAGCCAGTTCGAAACCGCGCTGATCAATATGGCCCTCAACGCCCGTGACGCCATGAACGGCCAAGGCACGCTGACCCTGCGCGTGGCCACCGTGGCGGCCCTGCCGCGTATCCGTGGCGACGCCGAGTCGCGCCAGCCCTTCGTCACGGTGTCCCTGGCCGACACCGGCAGCGGCATGGCCAGCGACAACCTGGAGCGCATCTTCGAGCCGTTCTTTACCACCAAGGCCGTCGGCAAAGGCACCGGGCTGGGTTTGTCCCAGGTGTTCGGTTTCGCCAAGCAGTCCGGCGGCAACGTCGACGTGGCCAGCACCCAGGGCCAGGGCACGGTATTTACCCTGTACCTGCCGGCCGTTGAATCCCAGGCAGTCCAGTTGGCGCACCTGCAGCAAGCCGCGTGCCCGGACCATGACCCGTCGCACCGCCATATCCTCATCGTGGAAGACAACCTCGACGTGGGCCGCTTCGCCAACCAGATCCTCCAGGACCTGGGCTACCAGACCACCTGGGCCACCGATGCCGAACAGGCACTGGCGATGGCCGGCGAGGACGCCATGGCCTTCGACGGGGTGTTCTCGGACGTGGTCATGCCGGGGATCACCGGCGTGATGATGGCCAGGGTGCTGCGCGAGCGCCGGCCGGACCTGCCGATAGTCCTCACGTCGGGCTACAGCGAGGAGCTGGCTGACAGCGGCTATGAAGGCTTCGAGTTCCTCGCCAAGCCCTACTCCGCCGACCAGGTCGCACGCGTGCTGGCCAAGGCCATGCTCAAGGACTGAGCCTATTCCGCCACGGCCACTTGATTGCGACCCAACGCCTTGGCGCGATACAGCGCCTTGTCGGCGGTGTTCATCAGGCCGTGCAAATCCTGGTCAAGGGTATGGGTGGAGGCCACGCCGAGGCTGGCGGTCAAGCCATGCACCGGCTCGGAGACCAGGCCGGAGATCGCCTTGACCAACTGCTCGGCAATGTCTCGCGCTGCCTCCAGCGAGGTATTGGGCAGCAGCACAGCGAACTCCTCGCCCCCCAGGCGGCCGTACACATCGGCCTGGCGGAACGAAGCACTGATCACCCCGCCAATCTGGCGCAGCACCTGGTCCCCGGCCTGGTGACCGTAGGTGTCGTTGATCTGCTTGAAGTGGTCCATGTCCAGCATCAGCGCGCACAACGGCTGCTGATTGTGGCGGCATTGCGCGTACAACACCTGGGCATGTTCGAAAAACGCGCGACGGTTCATCAGCCCGGTGAGTTCGTCGGTCTGTGCGGCGCGTGTAGAGATGTTGTGGGCCCGTTCCATTTGCCGGGTCAGGCGAAAGGCTTTTTCCAGCGCATCCGACAGCTTGCGCGTGGCGCTGACCACAAAGGTGGAGAACACCAGCACCGCGACAGCCACCCCGACTTGCATGGACGACGGCTGGAACAACAGCCACAGCGTGCACGGCAGCAGCACCAGGGCCAGGGACGCCAGGGTCATGTAGCGATACGCGGAATAACACGAGACGGCACTCACCGACATGCCCACGGTAAACAGCATGACCAGCACCTGCGACACTCGATCGTCGGTCGGCATCACGGCCAGTGCGCCGGCGCCCCAGACGCCGGCAGAGAGCATCAGCGTGATCCAGTAGCGACGTTCCCAGCGCTGCGGGGTGCGCTCGCCGTTGGGACAGCGGAACCACTCCATGAACATCTTGACCCGCAGCAATGACGTGGCCGCCAGCACCAACAGCCAGACCAGCATGACCGTGTGGTCAAAGCGCTCCCAACACAGCCAGCAGAGCATCACCGCAGCGAGGTAGCTGCCGAAAATCGCGGCAAAGGACTGCCGAAACAACTGATGCAAACGGTCAGTCCGCACCTGTTCCTCTATAAAGCAATCCTGGTCCTGCCTACGCCCAAGGCCGTTCATGAAATTCGCCTGATTCAACTGCCACGACAAGGGTGCCATTGTGGCACCCTGCCAGTAGCGCGGACAACAGAATCCAGCCGTGTAGAGCGCTTTAAAGCGCTTGCGGCCGCAGAATCAACACACCCAACGGCGGCAGATTCAACGACAGCGAGACCGCCTGCCCATGGCGCGGCTCATCACGCGTGGAAACGGTGCCACCGTTACCGTAATTGGAGCCCGCATACAGGTCAGCGTCGCTGTTGAGCACTTCGCTCCAGCTCCCGGCAAACGGCACCCCGACGGCGTATGCCTCACGCGGCACCGGGGTGAAGTTGGCAACCACCAGCACCGGCTTGCCATCCTTGCTCCAGCGCAGCCAGGCATACACGCTGTTGATCGCATCGTCGCCGATCAGCCATTGGAAGCCCTGGGGCGCGTTGTCCTGTTCGTGCAGGGCCGGTTCCTCGCGGTACAGGCGGTTCAAGTCGCCCACCAGTTTCTGCACGCCGCGGTGTTCCGGGTATTGCAGCAGGTACCAATCCAGCTGCTGGTCGTGGTTCCACTCGCGCCACTGGCCGAATTCGCAGCCCATGAACAGCAGTTTCTTGCCAGGGTGCATCCACATGAACGCCAGGTAAGCACGCAGGTTGGCAAATTTCTGCCAGCGGTCGCCGGGCATCTTGTCGATCAACGAGTGCTTGCCGTGCACCACTTCATCGTGGGAAATCGGCAGGATGAAACGCTCGGACCAGGCATACACCAGGCCGAAGCTCAGTTCATTGTGGTGATGGGCGCGGTACACCGGGTCCTGCTGGATGTAGTGCAGCGAATCGTGCATCCAGCCCATGTTCCACTTGTAGTTGAAACCCAGGCCGCCCTGTTGGGTGGGCTGGCTGACGCCGGGCCAGGCGGTGGATTCTTCGGCAATCACCAGCGCACCGGGCGCCTCCAGGGCGACCACGTCGTTGAGGTGGCGCAGGAAGTCGATGGCTTCGAGGTTCTCGCGACCGCCGTGGCGATTGGGCACCCATTCGCCGGCCTTGCGCGAATAATCGCGGTACAACATCGACGCCACGGCATCCACGCGCAGCCCATCGATGTGGAAGTGCTTGAGCCAGTGCAGCGCCGAAGCCAGCATGAAGCCGTGGACTTCGGTGCGGCCCAGGTTGTAGATCAGCGTGTCCCAATCCTGGTGAAAGCCTTCGAGCGGATTGGCGTATTCATACAGCGCGGTGCCATCGAACTGCGCCAGACCGTGGGTATCGGTAGGAAAATGCGCCGGCACCCAGTCGAGAATCACACCAATATCCGCCTGATGCAGTGCATTGACGAAGTAGGCAAAGTCTTCCGGCGAGCCAAAGCGTGCCGTCGGAGCGAATTGCGACAGCGCCTGATAGCCCCAGGAGCCGCCGAACGGGTGCTCCATGATCGGCATCAGTTCAACGTGGGTGAAGCCCAGTTGCTGCACATAGGGCACCAGCCGTTCGGCCAGCTCGCGCCAGCTGTATTGGCGCGAGACCTCGCCCGCCTCGTCCAGCTCGCACTGCCAGGAACCCACGTGCAGCTCGTAGATCGACAGCGGCGCGGTGGTCTTCTGACGCTCGACGCGCGACTGCATCCACGCATGGTCCTGCCAGTCCACCTGCAACGGCGCCGCGACCTTGGAGGCGGTGTCCGGCGGCAGTTGGGTGGCCAGCGCCATCGGGTCGGCCTTGAGCGGCAGGATCCCGTTGGCAGCGAGAATTTCGTATTTGTAGGCTGCGCCCGGTTGCAGGCGTGGGATAAAGATCTCCCATACACCGGACGGATGACGCAGGCGCATCGGGTGCCGACGCCCGTCCCAGATGTTGAAGTCGCCGACCACCGACACGCGCCGGGCATTCGGCGCCCACACGGCAAATCGCACGCCCTCCACGCCGTCGACGCTGGTCACCTGGGCGCCCAGGCAGCTGCCGAGGTCGCGGTGATTGCCTTCGGCAAACAGGTACAGGTCCATTTCACCCAGCAGCAGTTGCTGGAAGCTGTACGGGTCTTCGGTGATCTGCTCACCGCCCGCCCACTGGATTTTCAGCAGGTAGGCCTGGCGAGTCGCGAAGTGCCCGACAAACAAACCCGGCACCTGGGTCGCATCGAGGCTGCCGATCTGCTCGCCGCTGTCGCGTGCCAGCACCTGCACACTGAGGGCTTCCGGCAGGAAGGCGCGGATAAACTGGCCGCCCTGCTCGTCATCGTGCGGCCCCAGGATCGAGAACGGATCATGGTGCTCGGCGCGCACCAGCGCTTCGACGTCGTTGGACGCCGGCAATGCAGTCAATTTCGGCTGCAGCGGTTCTTTATGTGTAAACCTCATGACGTCTCCCCACCGCGTACAGTTTTCGATATAGGTACAAGCCCACTCAGCAAGCCGTGCAACCCTTGCAGGGGCACTGGCAGCCAGGTCGGGCGATTTTCCGCTTCGTAAGCCACTTCATACGCGGCCTTCTCGAGGCTGAACAGCGTCAGCGCAGCGTCCTGGCCCTTGGCATCCTGCCAGTCATGCGCCAGTGTAGACGTAGCTGCCTGATAAGCCTGGATAAATGCCTGGCGCGCTTCTTTCAGGTAACGATCGGTCACGCGCTTGCGGGCAACGTCCGCCTCCGTCGAGTGATCCACGCCCTGCACATTCAGCGCCATCGCCGCCGCGTAATCAAAGGAACGCAACACCCCACTCACATCCTTGTACGGGCTGTGCTTGCCCCGGCGCTCATGCAGCGGCCGCGCAGGCTCGCCTTCAAAGTCGATCAGGTAGGCATCGCCCTTCACCACCAGCACCTGGCCCAGGTGCAAATCACCGTGGACACGAATGCGCAGGCCGCCCAGCGTGGCTTTCGCCAAGGCCTGCACATGGCTGGCGATGGCTTTTTTCTGCGCCAGCAATTCACTGACCAGCGCCTGATCGCCAGGGTTCAATTGGCTTTGGTGCAGCTTGAGCAATTGCAGGGCGCGGTCGATCTGTGCACCGACATCCTTGGCCCAGGCCTGGGTATCCTTGACTGTGGTGACCTCGGGCTTGAAGTCTTTGTTAGTGGTCTTCGCGCCCAGTACCCCATGCATTTCGCCCAGGCGCTGCCCGAGCAATCCGGCAAAGTCGGCCAGTTCGCCCAGGGCGTTGTAGTGTTGTTCCTGCTCGGAGATGGCTTCGGCGAGTTCGTCGCGGATCGCGCGCTCGAGGTTGTTCTGGGTCCAGCTCCAGGCATCGCCCTGGTTGCTCAGGTAGCCTTGGGCAATCATCAACAGGTTGTCGTCGCCCGCCGCATCGCGGCGCACCATCGAGCCCAGCAATGGCGAGATGTTCGGGTAGTCGGCGGCGGTCAGGTAGGCGCTCATTTCCAGCTCCGGGTGCACCCCGGCGCTGACTTTGCGGATCAGTTTGAGCACCAGGCTTTCGCCCACCACCACTGAACTGTTGGACTGCTCGGCCGACAGGTAGCGCACCACCGACTCGTCATTGAGCTGCAACCTGGCCAAGTGCGGCGTGGCTTCAAAACGCAGGTCGCCATCGCTGGTGTTCAGCACGGTGCCGGCTTGCAGGCCCTGGATGACCGCGCGAATGAAGTGCTCAAGGCTGAAGGCGTCCGTCACCAACCCGACCTGGCGCACACGGCGCACGCGGGCCAGCGCCAGTTGCTGCGGCAAGGCGCTGGTGAACTGGTCTTCGCCGAGAAAGCCGAATGGCAGCTGATAACGGTTGACCTGGCCACCGGCGGTCACCTCAAGCTCGCTGAGCAACACCGGGTGCTGCGGGTCGCCAAAGCGTGCGCCATAGACGATGCGCACACTGTCGATGGCCGTGTCCTTGCCGGCAAACCAGCGCCGCTTGGGCAGCCAGGCCGGCAGCGAGGTCTGCTCCAGGGTCGCGCGGCACGGCTCTTCGAGCAGCTCTTCCATGCGTTTTTTCAGCACCAGCGTGGTGAAGTCCGGCATGCTTTGCGCCGGTTCCACATGCCAGCTCGGCATCTGGTTTTCCGCCGCCAGCACGAACCAATAGAAGCCGTATGGCGCCAGGGTCAGCAGGAAATTCAGCTGGCCAATCGGCGGGAACGCATTACCGCCCAGCATCTCCACCGGTACCATGCCGGCGAAGGCCGACAGGTCCAGTTCGGCCGCCTGGGCACTGCGCGACACGTTGGCCACGCACAGGATGATTTCGGTGCGCCCATCGTCGCCGGTGAATTCGCGGGTGTAGGCGAGGATGCGGCGGTTGCTTGGCGAGAGCATTTTCAGGCTGCCACGGCCGAACGCCTTGGACTGCTTGCGCACCGCAAGCATGCGGCGGGTCCAGTTGAGCAGCGAGTGTGGATCCTGGGCCTGGGTTTCGACGTTGACCGACTGGTAGCCGTATTGCGGGTCCATGATCGGCGGCAACACCAGGCTCGCCGGGTTGGCCCGGGAAAAACCGCCGTTGCGGTCGATGGACCACTGCATCGGCGTGCGCACCCCGTCACGGTCGCCCAGGTAGATGTTGTCGCCCATGCCGATTTCATCGCCGTAATACAGGGTCGGTGTGCCTGGCATCGACAGCAACAGGCTGTTGAGCAGTTCGACACGTCGACGGTCACGCTCCACCAACGGCGCCAGGCGCCGGCGGATGCCCAGGTTGATCCGCGCGCGGCGGTCAGCGGCGTAGTAGTTCCACAGGTAATCGCGTTCTTTGTCGGTGACCATTTCCAGGGTCAGTTCATCGTGGTTGCGCAGGAAAATCGCCCATTGGCAGTTGGCGGGGATCTCTGGGGTCTGGCGCAGGATGTCGGTGATCGGGAAGCGATCTTCCTGGGCCAGCGCCATGTACATGCGCGGCATCAGCGGGAAGTGGAAGGCCATGTGGCACTCGTCACCGTCATCGCCCTTGCGGTCACCGAAGTACAGCTGGGTGTCTTCAGGCCACTGGTTGGCCTCGGCGAGCAGCATGCGGTCGGGGTAATGCGCGTCGATCTCGGCGCGGATCTGCTTGAGCACGCCGTGGGTTTCGGGAAGGTTTTCGTTGTTGGTGCCATCGCGTTCGATCAGGTAGGGAATCGCGTCCAGGCGCAGGCCGTCGATACCCATGTCCAGCCAGTAGCGCATCACCGACAGCACGGCTTTCATCACCTGCGGGTTGTCGAAATTGAGGTCCGGCTGGTGGGAATAGAAGCGGTGCCAGAAGTACTGGCCGGCGACCGGGTCCCAGGTCCAGTTGGATTTTTCGGTGTCGAGGAAAATGATGCGTGTGCCGTCGTACTTCTGGTCATCATCCGACCACACGTAGAAGTCCCGCGCCGCCGAACCGGGCTTGGCCTTGCGCGCGCGTTGGAACCAGGGGTGCTGGTCCGAGGTGTGGTTGATCACCAACTCGGTGATGACCCGCAATCCGCGCTTGTGGGCCTCGGCGATAAAGCGCTTGGCGTCGGCCATGGTCCCGTAGTCGCTGTGCACGCCCCGGTACTCGGCAATGTCATAGCCATCGTCGCGGCGCGGCGAGGGGTAGAACGGCAGCAGCCAGATGGTGTTCACGCCCAGGTCGGCGATGTAGTCGAGCTTGGCGATCAGCCCGGGAAAGTCACCGATGCCGTCGTTGTTGGAGTCGAAATAGGATTTGACATGAACCTGATAGATCACCGCGTCCTTGTACCAGAGCGGGTCTTTGATAAAGGTGGCAGCCTTGGGTTTCTTCGCCATTGGAAACTCCTGAAATGCGTGAACATCCACTTGAAACACCGCGAACCCGTGTCGGAGCCGGCTTGCCGGCGGTCGCGGTGTTTCAGCGAAAAAAAGGTGTCAGGCCCGCTGCCATCGCCGGCGAGCCGGCGCCTGCAGGGGAGACGGTCTCAGGCAACAGTGAGGCGCCAGATCCCGAACGGCATATGCGGCTCCAGGCGGGTCCACTGGTTTTTGCCGTACCAGGTCCAGCGATGGCCGTTCATCAAGTCTTCGCCTTGGGTCTGGGCATCGTCGGGCAGGCCCAACTCCCATAACGGCAGCTCGAAATGCGCTTCCTGGGCGTTGAACGGGTCGAGGTTGACGGCCACCAGGATGAAGTTGCTGCCATCCTCGCTGCGTTTGCCGAAATACAGGATGTTGTCATTCCAGGCGTTGTAGAGCTTGAGGCCCAAGTGCGTGTGCAAGGCCGGGTTCTGTCGGCGAATGCGGTTGAGTTGGGCGATCTCGGCAATGATGTTGCCGGGCGCGGTGAAGTTCCGTGGACGGATCTCGTATTTCTCCGAGTCCAGGTATTCCTCTTTGCCCGGCACCGGCGCCGCTTCGCACAGCTCGAAACCCGAATACATGCCCCACAGGCCCGAGCCCATGGTCGCCAGTGCGGCGCGGATGAGAAACCCCGGCCGACCGGATTCGTGCAGGAAGCCGGGGTTGATGTCCGGCGTGTTGACGAAGAAGTTCGGCCGGTAGCATTCACGCCACGGCGACTGGTTCAGCTGCGTCAGGTACTCACCGAGTTCGGCCTTGGTGTTACGCCAGGTGAAATAGGTGTAGCTCTGGGAATAGCCGACCTTGCCCAGGCGCGCCATCATCGCCGGCGTGGTGAACGCCTCGGCGAGAAAGATCACGTCGGGGTGCTTGGATCGCACGTCGCTGATCAGCCATTGCCAGAACGGCAGCGGCTTGGTGTGAGGGTTGTCGACGCGAAAAGTCTTCACGCCCTCTTCCACCCAGCCCACCACGATGTCGCGCAATTCGGTCCACAGGCTCGGGATCGCGTCGGCGGCATAGAAGTCGACGTTGACGATGTCCTGGTATTTCTTCGGCGGGTTCTCGGCGTATTTGATCGTGCCGTCCGGGCGCCAGTTGAACCAGCCCGGGTGTTGCTTGAGCCACGGATGGTCCTGGGAGCATTGGATGGCGAAGTCCAGGGCGATTTCCAGGCCGTGATCGGCGGCAGCCTTGACCAGGCGCCGGAAGTCATCGCGGCTGCCCAATTGCGGATGGATCGCCTCATGGCCGCCCTCCTCGCTGCCGATGGCATACGGGCTGCCCGGATCCTCCGGACCGGCGGTCAGGGAATTGTTCTTGCCCTTGCGATGGCTGCGGCCGATGGGGTGGATCGGCGGGAAATACAGCACGTCGAATCCCATGTCGTGGATCATCGACAAGCGCGAGTGCACATCGTTAAAGGTGCCATGGCGGGCGGGATCGTCAGTGATCGAGCGCGGAAACAGCTCGTACCAGCTGGCAAACTGAGCCGCCTCGCGCTCGACATCAATCGGGTAGACCCGGCTGATGCTCAAATAGGCACGGTGGTCGGCCTGGGTCATCAAATGTGCACTGTCTTCGTGCAGGAACTGCGCGACCTGCTCGGTTTCCAGCAGGCCGGAGAGTTCGTGGTGCAGCAGCATCAGGCGGTCGCGCAACTCGTTGTCGCTGCGTTCGGCGGCCTGCAGCACCAGGCTGCGACCTTCCTGCAACTCCAGGCTGACCGGTACCCCGGCCTCATGTTTCTTGCGCAGTTCGTAGCAGAAGCTGGCGAAGGTATCGATCCAGGCTTCAATGCAGTATTCGTGGGGGCCTTGGTCACTGACGGTGAACCCGCCCTCCCAGCCATTGTTGCCCACGTCGTTCATCACCACGCTGTGCCAGTGTTCCTGGTGCAGCGGGCGCCAGCGGATCAGCACCGCCAGCTTGTCGTGGCCGTCGGCAAAGACGTTGCTGGTGACGTCAATGCGCTGGCCAACCACCGCCTTGACGGCGAATTCGCCGCCATCGATCACGGGGGTGGTGCTTTCGATCGCGATCCTGGGCAGTAACAATGCCTGGGACAGCGGCAAGAGGGATTCTTCTGGAACCTGTGTTTCAGCAGTCATCGAGCATCTTCCCCTTACGCCCTGTGGACGCTCTTTGCTTGATCTGAATTCTGAGACGACGCCGCTCTCCCTGAGCAGGGCCGTATAAGGTCCGAGCCTGCCTCACCGGGAAAAGTTCAGGTGGATGTGCGGCCATTGAGCGGGAATCAAATCGCCCCGGCGGCTGTCCACCGATAGAGCAAAGCACAAAGGAGGCCACACCGATGAATATCCCGATCCCGGCAGAAACCCCGGACCCGAATATCGACAACCCGACGCTGCCACCCACCGAGCCGGAGCCGATTCCGGAACAAGACCCGCCCCAAGACCCGCCACCCGTGGAGGAGCCGCCGACCACCATGCCGCCCGTGATTGTCAGCCCTTCTCAAAGCGCTTGACGATTTTTGGCATCACGCTGAACACCAGCAGAGCCAGCAAGGTACTCAGCACCGCTGTCGATTCCCGGCCCAACCCGGCCGAGACCCCAATCGCAGCGGTCATCCAAAGGCCGGCGGCGGTGGTCAGGCCCTTCACGTGCCCTTCTTCCTCATCCTTGCCCTTGATGATGGTCCCGGCGCCGAGGAAGCCAATCCCGGCAATCACGCCCTGGACCACGCGGCTCATGGCATCGGCCTGATTGCCGGACATCTGCGGCACCATCACGAACAGCGCCGCGCCCAAGGCCACCAGCATGTGCGTGCGCACGCCCGCGGCCTTGCCCTTGCTCTCGCGCTCGAAGCCGAGAATGCCGCCCAGGACCGCAGCGATCAGCAGGCGCACGGTGATCTGGGTGAGTTGTTTCGCATCGCCGATATCGGCAAATTCAGCTTGCAGGGTTTGCCACACTTCTTGCCACCAGGCGTCCATGGATGCCGTCCTTTTTGTCTTTATGGGTCAACGATGGACAGCGGCGACCGCCAGTCAGTTGCCTTGAACCCGCGCACATCGCTGCGCCCTAACGTTCATAGCCCATGAGAAAGGAGAACGGCATGCCCATTCGTATCGAAAACCAGCTGTGCTACTTCATGCTCGATGACAATGGCCAGGAACAGAGCGTGCCGGCGACACGGGTCAATATCGTCACCGACATCGACAAATCCATGTCCTACGTAGAATTGGCGGCCGAGCGGATCTACATCACTGAAGCCGAGGCCGATGCGCTCACGGTCGCCGGCGCCCACGACGGGCGCCAACATGTGAAGGCCGAAGAACCTGGTTCGTTGATTTAATTGATCTGTATCAGCACGCCCAGGATAGCGCTGCACCCCTCATGCAACGGGGTGCAGCACATTGTCGCAGCGGCGCTCGAAGCCCCTATCTGATCCGCTTTTTATCGCCCTAGCTGAGTCTGTTATGCACACAGCGCCACGCGCATAGTTCATCCGCCTGATGGAGGCTGATGAGCGAACGACCATGAGCGAAAGAATCCCTACCGTGGAAACCTTTGTGCCCATACACCCAAAGAAGGTGAAGGCCAAATCCAGCGACAACCTGATTCATACCCGCAGCTTCACCGGCCTGTTCCGCACCTTGCGTATCGGCGGTGCCGGCTTGCTGTTCCTGGCCTTCTTCGGCACCGTGTGGCTGAACTGGGGCGACCGCCAGGCGGTACTCTGGGACCTGGCGCAGAGCAAATTCCATATCTTTGGCGCGACCTTCTGGCCCCAGGATTTCATTTTGTTGTCAGCGCTGCTGATCATCTGCGCCTTCGGCCTGTTTGCGATTACCGTGTTCGCCGGCCGCGTGTGGTGCGGCTACACCTGTCCGCAAAGCTCGTTCACCTGGCTGTTCATGTGGTGTGAGAAAGTCACCGAAGGCGAGCGCAATCAACGTATCAAGTTGCAAGCGGCGCCGTGGAGCGTGAACAAACTGGCGCGGCGCGCGGCCAAGCACACCCTGTGGCTGGGCATCAGCGTGCTCACCGGGCTGACCTTTGTCGGCTACTTCACGCCCATCCGCCCGCTGGCCGCCGAGCTGCTGACCTGGCAAATGGGCGGCGTCAGCCTGTTCTGGGTGCTGTTCTTCACCGCCGCCACTTACCTCAACGCCGGTTGGCTGCGCGAAGCAGTGTGCATGCACATGTGCCCGTATGCGCGCTTCCAGAGTGTGATGTTCGACAAGGACACGCTGACCATCTCCTATGACGCCGCCCGTGGCGAAAGCCGTGGCCCGCGCAAACGTGAGGCCAGGCCAGCCGACGTCGGCCTGGGGGACTGCATCGACTGCCAGCTCTGCGTGCAGGTGTGCCCCACCGGTATCGACATCCGCGACGGCCTGCAAATGGAGTGCATCGGTTGCGCAGCCTGTGTCGACGCCTGCGACTCGATCATGGACAAGATGGGTTACGCGCGCGGCCTGGTGAGCTACACCTCCGAACATCAACTGCAAGGTGGCAAGACTCATCTGCTCAGGCCACGCCTGATCGGCTACAGTGCCGTGCTGCTGGTGATGATTGCCGCGCTGGTGGTGGCCCTGGTGGGGCGACCGATGGTGTCGCTGGATGTGACCAAGGACCGTGGCATGTTCCGCGAAAATGCCCAGGGCCTGATCGAGAATATCTACAGCCTCAAGGTCATCAACAAGACCCAGCAACGCCAGGATTACCGCCTGGAGCTGGTGGACGGCGAAGGCTTCCAGTTGCAGGGCAAGACCGAGATCAGCCTGGCGCCTGGGGAGATCAGCGATGTGCCGGTGTCCGTGGCCCTGCTGGCCGACAAACCGACCAGCAGCTCGCAGACCTTGCGTTTCAAGGTCACGGATGTGGATGAACCCTGGATCTACAGCGCGGCCGACAGCCGTTTTGTCGCCCCGCTGAACCGCTGAGGTCTATCCGACCCAGTGGCGATTCAACGGTGGGCGCTGACTTGCCGGCGCCTGCCATGGACTTGCGTACACTTTCAAAAAGCTGATTAGGCCCCCATGAAACGCTACGAAAAATTTGCCGACGACATTGCAGAACTGATCCGCTCCGGCGTGCTCGGCCCCGGCCAGCGTGTGCCTTCGGTGCGCTACGCCAGCCAGACTTACGGCGTCAGCCCATCGACAGTGTTCCAGGCGTATTACCTGCTGGAGCGACGTGGGCTGATCCGCGCCCGGCCGCGCTCGGGTTACTTCGTCAATACCCACGCACCGAGCCCGTTTTCCGAGCCGGTGGTGAGCGAGCACGTGCACGAGTCCACTGAAGTGGATGTGAGCGAACTGGTGTTCTCGGTGCTGGACTCGATCAAGGACCCCAACACCGTGCCGTTCGGCTCGGCCTTCCCCAGCCCGATGCTGTTCCCGCTGCCGCGCCTGGCGCGCTCCCTGGCCAGCGCCAGCCGCGAGATGGACCCGCGCCTGGTGGTCACCGACATGTCGCCGGGCAACCCGCAACTGCGTCGGCAGATTGCCCTGCGCTACATGGTCGGCGGGCTGATGTTGCCCATGGAAGAACTGCTGATCACCAATGGCGCCCTCGAAGCACTCAACCTGTGCCTGCAGGCTGTGACCGAACCCGGCGACCTGGTCGCGATCGAGGCCCCGGCGTTCTACGCCTGCCTGCAAGTGCTCGAACGCCTGAAACTCAAGGCAGTCGAAATCCCCGTGCACCCGCGCGACGGCATTGACCTCAACGCGCTGGCACAAACCCTGGAGCGCTACCCGATCAAGGCCTGCTGGACCATGACCAGCTTCCAGAACCCGATGGGCGCGACGCTGCCAGAGGCCAAGAAGCAGGCGCTGGTAGAACTGCTGCGCAGCCATCAGGTGCCACTGATCGAAGACGATGTGTACGCCGAGTTGTATTACGGCCAACACGCGCCGAAACCGGCCAAGGCGTTTGATACCGAGGGCCTGGTGATGCACTGCGGCTCCTTCGCCAAGAGCCTCGCGCCCGGCTATCGCGTGGGCTGGGTGGCCGCCGGGCGCTATGCGCAGAAAGTCGAACGCCTGAAGCTGATGACATCGCTGTGCCCATCGATGCCGGCCCAGGCGGCGATTGCCGATTATCTGCAGCACGGCGGCTACGACCGGCACCTGCGCAAATTGCGCTATGCCCTGGAAGAACAGCAAAGCGCCATGCTCGCCGCCATTGCGCGTTACTTCCCGGCCCAGACCCGCGTCAGCCAACCGGCCGGTGGCTATTTCCTGTGGCTGGAATTGCCGGAGCAAACCGACTCTTTGAAGCTGTTCCAGATGGCGCTGGCGCAAGGCATCAGCATTGCGCCGGGCCCGATCTTCTCGGCTACCCAGCGCTTTCGCAACTGCATCCGCCTGAACTACGGCAGCCCGTGGACTGAAGCGTCGGAAAAAGCCATGGAGACCTTGGGGCGGATCGTCCGCTCCTTTTGATCCCGATGCCTTGTGGCGAGGGCGCTTGCTCCCTCACTTCAACATCAACGGCCGCCGCCCAGGTCCAGGAACGTACCGGTGGCATACGAGGCCTTGTCCGACAGCAACCAGATAATCGCTTCCGCGACTTCATCCGGGCGTCCGCCACGGGCCATGGGGATACCGGATTCGAGTTTGCTGACGCGGTCCGGGTCGCCGCTCAAGGCGTGGAAGTCGGTGAAGATATACCCCGGGCGTACCGCGTTGACGCGAATGCCCTCGCCCGCGACCTCTTTGGACAGGCCCAGGGTAAAGGTGTCGAGTGCGCCCTTGGAGGCCGCATAGTCAACGTACTCCCCCGGCGAACCCAGGCGCGCCGCCACCGATGACACGTTGACGATACTGCCACCCTGCCCGCCATGCCTGGGCGACATGCGCAGCACCGCGTGCTTGGCGCAGAGGATCGGGCCGAGCACGTTGGTCTTCATGATTTTCAGGATGCGGAATTCAGACATTTCATCGACCCGCGCCTTGTGCGCCACGGTGCCGGCGTTGTTGACCAATGCGGTGACACGCCCCAACTCGGCATCCACCCGGTTGAACAGCGCGATCACCTCATCTTCAATGCTGACATCCGCACGCACGGCAATCGCCTGGGCCCCCAAGGCACGCACCTGTTCGAGGACGCTGTGGGCGGCGGTTTCATCGGACTGGTAGTTGATGCAGATGCGATAGCCCTCGCGAGCTGCCAGCAGTGCCGTCTCGGCGCCAATCCCGCGGCTACCCCCGGTGATGATGACAACTTTGTCCATGCGTGCGGTCTCCTGATCCAACCTGATGGTTATGGTTGGATCCAATACTAACCGTCACGCACGGCTTTTGTCAGGCGCGACTGCCTCTTCGGCACGCTGGATGTCGAGCATGAAACTGTCGGCCGGCAGCGGGTGGCCGAGCAGGTAGCCCTGCAGGGAATTACACCCCAGCCGCGTAAGGAAATTCTGCTGCACATCGGTCTCCACCCCCTCGGCGACAATCCGCAAGCCCAGGGCCTGACCCAGGGCAACGATCGCCGAAACGATGGCGGCATCGTCGCTGTCGTGCTCCAGGTCACGCACGAAGCCGCGGTCGATCTTCAACTCGTTGGCGGGCAAGCGCTTGAGGTACATGAGGCTGGAATAGCCGGTGCCGAAATCGTCAATGGACAAATCCACGCCCATTTCCGACAACTGCTGCAACACCGTCATGCTCGCATCGGCATCGCTCATGGCGGTGGTCTCGGTGATTTCCAGGGTCAGGCTGTTGGCCGGCAACTGGTGCCGCGCGAGTGCCGTGGCGACACTTTTGACCAGCCCGGCATGGCAGAACTGCAGCGCCGAGAGGTTCACGGCGATGCGCCAGTCTTCATAGCCCTGCGCATACCACAGACTCATCTGGCGGCAGGCCTCGTCGAGCACCCACTCACCAATCGGAATGATCAGGCCAGTCTTCTCCGCCAGCTCGATAAAGGTCGCCGGCAGCAACAGGCCCTGTTGCGGATGCTCCCAGCGCAATAACGCCTCGGCACCGACCGGGATGCCACTGACCGCATCGAACTTGGGCTGGTAGTACAGGCGAAATTGCTGCTGCTCGACGGCATTGCGCAGGTCCTGCAGCAACTGCAGCTGCTTGCGCGCATTGGTATTCATCGACACATCGAAAAAGCTGTAGCCGTTCTTGCCCATGCCCTTGGCGTGGTACATCGCGGCGTCGGCGTTCATCAGCAGTTCCTGGGGGCTGTTGCCATTGCCCGGGAACATGGCGATGCCGACGCTGGCGGAGATTTTCAGTTCATGCTCGGCCACCTGGAACGCGCGGTTGATCAGTACCACCTGGCGCTCAGCAAGGCCGAGGGCGTCATCCGGCTGGGTCAGTTGCACCAGCAACACAAACTCATCCCCGCCGATGCGCGCCAGGGTGTCCTGGCTGCGCAGGTCCTCGCGCAGGCGCAGGCCGACTTCACGCAAGAGTTGGTCGCCCATATGGTGACCAAAGGCATCGTTGACCGGCTTGAAGCCGTCGAGGTCGATAAACATCAGCGCGAAGCAACCGCCCTGCTCTTTCACCGCTTGCATGGCCTGTTGAATGCGATCCGCCAGCAACGTGCGATTGGGCAAGCCGGTGAGCATGTCGTGCAGCGCCAGGTGGGTGAGTTCCTGATTGGCCAGGGTCAGCGAGTCGGCGAGTACGGCCGTGCGGGCTTCCAGGCGCGCGTCGAGCAGCGAGGTCAGCAACGCGATGATCAACACCGCCAACGAGGTCACCAGCACCAGGTTATCCAGGCCCTTGCCGCTCAAGCCGCTCAACGCGGCGCCGCAGTAGCTCTCATCGGCAAATTGCGCAGCCGCCATGCCGGTGTAGTGCATGCCGACGATGGCGATCCCCATCACCACTGCCGCGCCGCCCCGGGCCAGGCGCACGTAGGGGGTGTTGCGGCGCAGATTGAACGCAATCCACAGCGCTGCACCGGAAGCCACCACCGCGATCAGCAACGAGGCGCCAAACAAGGTGGGGTCGTAGTCGATGCCGGGGGTCATGCGCATCGCGGCCATGCCGGTGTAATGCATGCTGGCGATGCCGGCCCCCATGATCAGCGCGCCCAAGGCCAGCTGCCACGCGGGTAATCGTGGCTGGCTGACCAACCACAAGGCAAAACCACTGGACAACACCGCGATCAATAACGACAGCGCGGTAATGCCCAGGTCAAACCCCAGGGCAAACGGTAGGCGCAGCGCCAGCATGCCGATAAAGTGCATGGACCACACGCCCACTCCCATCGCCAACGCCCCGCCGGCCATCCACAGGTAAACGGCGCGTCCCTTGGCCGTCGCGAGACGACCGGTCAGGTCCAGGGCGGTGTAGGAAGCGAGAATCGCGACAAACAGCGAAATCACGACGAGCGAGGGGGAATAACTACCGATGAGCATGGGACTTCTCGTACACAACGGGCCCGAGAGACCCGTGCGAAATGGCAAAGCGGGCGATTGTAGCGAGATTAATTCTTGAGCACTTGATTAATTATCAGAGCGCCATTAGTGGCAATTTGACGCCAATGATCTGGCTCGCGGGCGCTGCGCAAGGCACTGCAGACGCCGCCTTTGCAAGCCGGCGCCGGCAGTGGATTGGGGGGTCAGTCCTTTTCGGCGATGGGCGTTTGCCCATCCCAGCCACCGCCCAACGCGGCGATCAATTGCACGCTGGCCACCAGCCGTGTCTGCAGCAAGGTCAGCACGGTGCGCTCGTTGCTCAGCGCGGTGGCCTGTACCGTCACCACGTCCAGGTAGGCGATCAGCCCGGCCTTGTACTGGTTCTGGGTCAGGCGCAGTGACTCGCGCGCGGCGTCGAGTGCTTCATTGCTGACCACTGCTTCGTCTTCCAGCACCTTGAGCTGCACCATGTAGTTTTCCACTTCACGGAAGCCGTCGAGCACGGTCTGGCGGTACTTGGCCACGGTTTCGTCATAGGAGGCCACGCTGCGGTCGACTTCCGCCGAGCGCTGGCCACCGTCGAACAGGGTCATGGCCAGCTTGGGGCCCACCGACCAGAAGCGGTTCGGCAGGCTGATCCAGTCGGCGTAGGTGCTGCTGGAATAGCCGCCGGCCAGGCTCAGGCTCAGGTCCGGGTAGTAGGCTGCCTTGGCCACGCCGATATTCGCGTTGGCGGCGATCACCGAGCGTTCGGCCGAGGCGATATCCGGTCGGCGTTCCAGCAGTTGCGACGGCAGGCTCACCGGAATCTGCGGCAGCGCCGGGATGTCCTTGCTCACCGCCAGGTTGAAGTTGGCCGGAGCCTCGCCGATCAATACGGCAATCGCATTTTCCAGCTGGGCGCGCTGCCAGATCAGGTCAATCAGGCTGGCTTGGGTGGTCTTGAGCTGGGTCTGCGCCTGGGCCACCGCATCCTTGCCTGAGACGCCGGCACGGTATTGGTTTTCGGTCATTTGCAGGGAGCGCTGATAAGTCTCCAGGGTCGCTTGCAACAGGCGCGTCTGCTCATCCATCACGCGCAGTTGCAGATAGCTTTGCACCAGTTCCGACTGCTGGCTCAGGCGCATCGCCGCGAGGTCGGCCGAGCTGGCCTCGGCACTGGCTTCGTTGGCTTCCAGGCCACGGCGCAACTTGCCCCAGATATCCGCCTCCCAACTCACGCCCAACTGCGCATTGAGGGTGTCGCGGATGCCACTGCTGGAACTGCTGAGGCTGGCGTTACTGCTGCCAGTGCCCTGGCTCGCGCGGGTTTTGCCGGCGCTCAGGTCGACAGTGGGGTAAAACGCCCCGCGCGAACTGCGCACCAGGGCCTGGGCCTGGCGAAAGCGCGCCTCGGCCTGGGCCACGGTCTGGTTCGAGTTGTTCAGGCGCAACACCAGGTCATTGAGTTGACGATCGCCGTACAACTCCCACCAGGCGCCACGGGCCAGGGAATCGCTCGGCGTCGCCTGGCGCCAACCCTGGGCTTCCTTGAACTGTGCAGGCTCGACCACTTCCGGGCGCTTGTAATCCGGGCCGACGGCGCAGGCACTGAGCAGCAGCGCAAGCCCCATCGTAGGCGCGAGTTTGCTCGCGAAGGTCGCCAACGATAACGCGCCCAGCCGGGGCACACGCGGTGTCCGGTTTTTTTTCGCCGGCAAGCCGGCGCCTGCGGAGCAAGGCGCGTTGTCGAGGTCCGCCACGGCGACCGGATGCGGTGCGTTGGCGTTGATTGAGTCAGTCATAGCGCAGTGTCCAGGGCAGCATCGGTGCGCACGCCGCGCCAGGCGTTGAAACGGTGGCGCGCGCGGTCGAGATAGAGGTAGACCACCGGGGTGGTGTAGAGGGTCAGGACCTGGCTGAACACCAGGCCGCCAATAATGGTCAGGCCAAGCGGGTGGCGCATTTCCGCGCCATCACCGGTGCCAAGCAGCAACGGCAAGGCCCCGAGGATGGCCGCCAACGTGGTCATCAGGATCGGGCGCAAACGCAGCAGGCAGGCACTGCGAATCGACTCCAGCGGCCCCATGCCGTCGTTGCGTTCCAGTTGCAGGGCGAGGTCGATCATCAGGATCGCGTTCTTCTTCACCACACCGATCAGCAGGAACAACCCCAGCAAGGAGATCAGGCTGAACTCGCCCCCCGTCAGGTAGATGGCGAGCATGGCGCCAACCCCGGCCGACGGCAGCGTCGAGAGGATCGTCAGCGGGTGGATGTAGCTTTCATACAGAATGCCCAACACCAGATACACCGCCACCAGCGCGCCGAGGATCATGAACGGCTGGCCTTTCTGCGTGGCCGCGAAGGCATCGGCAGTACCGGCCATCTTGGCGATCACGTCTTCCGGCAGGCCGACCTTGGCAATCGCCCGCTCGATGGCGGCCGTGCCCTGCTCCACCGTGACGCCGGGCGACATGTCGAAGGCGATGTTTTCCGAGGCGAACTGGCCTTCGTGGCTGACGCGATCATCCGCCAGGCTGTTTTCATAATGGGCAATGGTCGACAACGGTACCCGCGCGCCCGTGGAGGTAATCACCTGCATCTGGTTGAGGGTGATCGGGTCCTGGGCGTATTTGGGGTTGACCTCCATCACCACCTGGTACTGGTTGAGGCTGTCATAGATGGTCGAGATCTGCCGCTGGCTGTAGGCGTTGTTGAGCACCGCCGTGACCATGTTCATATCGATGCCCAGGCGCTTGGCCTGGTCGCGGTCGACAATCAGCGTGACCTGGGCCGCGCCGCGCCCTTCGCGGGCGTCGATGGCAGTCAGCTCCGGCAGCTCGCGCAAGGCGGCGACCACTTTCGGGTACCACAGGCGCAACGCGGCCAGGTCACCACTTTGCAGGATGTAGGAGTACTGCGCGCTGGTCTGGTCGCGGCTGCCGCCAAATTGCAGGTCCTGGTCGGCCATCAGGAACAGGCGCCCGCCCGGCACCAGCGGTACATCCTTGCGCAGGCGCTCGATCACCGCCTGGGCGGAAATCTTGCGCTCGCTGATCGGTTTGAGCCGCACCAGCATCACCGCGTTGTTGGTGCCGTTGTTGCCGCCGATAAAGCCGGCCACGCTGAGCACTGCCGGGTCCTTGAGCACGGCCTTGCGGAAGGTTTCCATCTTCGGCTGCATCACGCTGAACGACAGCCCGTCATCACCGCGCACAAAACCGATCAACTGGCCGGTGTCCTGCTGCGGCATAAAGGTTTTCGGCACCACCACGTACAGCGCCACGTTCACGCCGATGGTCAGCAACAGGCTGAGCAGGGTCAGGCGGCGGTGGCGCAGCACCCAGTCGAGGCTGGTGGCGTAGCCGGCGACCATGCGGTCGTTGATCTTCTGGCTCCAGCGCTGCAGGCCGGTCATCTGCCCTTTCACGTGCGGCTTGAGCCAGCGCGCGCAGAGCATCGGCGTCAGGGTCAGCGAAACAATCAGCGACACAATGATCGCCGCCGACAAGGTGATGGAAAATTCGCGAAACAGGTTGGTGACAATGCCGCCCATGAACAGGATGGACAGGAACACCGCCACCAGCGACACGTTCATCGACAGCAAGGTGAAGCCCACTTCCTGGGCGCCCAGGTACGCCGCCTTCATCGGCGGCACGCCGTCGTCGATATGCCGGGAAATGTTCTCCAGCACCACGATGGCATCGTCGACGACCAGGCCGGTGGCAAGGATCAGCGCCATCAGCGAGAAGTTGTTCAACGAAAATCCGTACAGGTACATGATCGCGAACGTGCCCACCAGCGACACCGGCACCGCCAGGGTCGGGATCAGCGACGCACGGAAGTTGCCGAGGAACAGGTAGACCACCAGGATCACCAGCCCCACCGCAATCAGCAAGGTCATCTCGGCTTCATGCAACGTGGCGGTGATCACCGGCGAGCGGTCCATGGCCAGGCTGAGCTTGACGCTGGATGGCAGCACCGCCTGCAACGCCGGCAGTTGCGCCTTGATCTGCCTGACGGTCTCGATGATGTTGGCGCCGGACTGGCGGTTGATCACCAGCAGCACCGCCGAGTCATTGTTGAAGAAACCACTGTTGTAGCGGTCTTCGACGCCGTCGCTGATCTTCGCCACGTCGCCCAGGCGCAGGGCCGCGCCGTTCTGGTAGCGAATCAGCAGCGGCTCATAGTCCTTGGCTTTTTCCAGCTGGTCGTTGGCCTGGATCTGCCAGTTGCGCTCGCTGTCTTCCAGGGAGCCCTTGGGCCGCCGCTGGTTGGCGTTGGCGATGGTGTTGCGCACGTCGTCCAGGGCCACGCCGTACTGGTCGAGGGCCTTGGGTTCCAGTTCGATGCGCACCGCCGGCAGGGAACTGCCGCCGATCTGCACTTCGCCCACGCCCGGCACCTGGGACAGGCTTTGCGAAAGGATGGTGGACGCCAGGTCGTACAACTGGCCCTTCTGCAACACGTCCGAGGTCAGCGACAGCACCATGATCGGTGCCTGGGACGGGTTGATCTTCTTGTAGGTGGGCATGCTGCGCATGCCGCTGGGCAGCAGGTTGCGTGAAGCATTGATTGCCGCCTGCACTTCTCGCGCCGCGCCGTTGATGTCGCGGTCGGAGTCAAATGCCAGGATCACCCGCGTGGAGCCCTGGCTCGACGAGCTGCTCATGGTGGTGATGCCGGCAATCGCGCCGAAGGAGCGCTCCAGCGGCGTGGCCACGGTGGACGCCATCACCTCGGGGCTGGCCCCCGGCAGGCTGGCCGACACCACGATCACCGGGAAGTCGATCTGCGGCAACGGCGACACCGGCAGCAGGTTGAAGCTCACGCCCCCCAGCAACATGATCGCCAGGCTCAGCAGCATGGTGGCTACCGGCCGGCGAATGAACGGTCCGGACAAATTCATGACTCAACCGGCTCCAGGCTTTGCGGCTCTTTGCGCCAGCGACGGCCCAGGCGATCGAAGTACAGGTAGATCACCGGCGTGGTGAACAGCGTCAATACCTGGCTCACCAGCAAACCGCCGACCATCACCAGGCCCAGGGGCTGACGCAGTTCGGCACCGGAACCAGTGGCCAGCATCAGCGGCACCGCACCAAACAGCGCGGCCAGGGTGGTCATCAGGATCGGCCGGAAACGCAACAGCGCCGCCTGGTAGATCGCGGTCTGCGGGTCGAGGCCCTGGTTGCGTTCGGCGTCGAGGGCGAAGTCGATCATCATGATCGCGTTCTTCTTCACGATACCGATCAGCAAAATGATGCCGATGATCGCGATCATGCCCAGGTCATTGCCGCTGAGCAGCAACGCCAGCAAGGCTCCCACCGCCGCCGACGGCAACGTGGACAGGATGGTGATCGGGTGAATGTAACTCTCGTAGAGTACGCCGAGCACGATGTACATGGTGACCACCGCCGCCAGGATCAGCAGCAAGGTGCTCGACAACGACGCCTCGAACGCCTGCGCCGCGCCCTGGAACTGGGTCTGCACGCCGACCGGCATGCCGATGTCCTTCTGCGCCTGGTTGATCAGCTCCACGCCTTTGCCCAGCGCGACGCCGGGGGCCAGGTTGAACGACATCATCACCGCCGGGAACTGGCCGATATGCGCAATCGCCAACTGCGCCTGGCGTTGCTCCACATGCGCCAGGCTCGACAGCCGCACCTGGCCGCCATCGGTGGTTTTCACGTGGATCTGGTTCAGCGCCGCAGGGCCGAGGGTTTCCCCGGACTGCGCCTGCAGCACCACGCGGTACTGGCTGGCCTGGGTATAGATGGTCGAAATCTGCCGCTGGCCGAAGGCGTCATACAGCGCGTCGGTAATGGTCGACACACTGACACCCAGGCGCGAGGCCGCATCACGGTCGATTACCAGATACACCTGCAGGCCTTTGTCCTGCAGGTCGCTGGCCACGTCGGTGAGTTCCGGCATCTGGCTCAGGGCGTGCACCAGCTTGTCGCTCCACAGCGCCAGCAGGTCGGCGTCCGGCGAGGACATGCTGAACTGGTACTGCGTGCGGCTGACGCGGTCTTCAATGGTCAGGTCCTGCACCGGCTGCATGAACAGGCGAATGCCGACCATCTTGTCGATTTCCGGCTGCAGCCGGGTGATCACCTGGGCCGCGCTCAGGTCGCGCTGGCCATGGGGCTTGAGGTTGATCAGCAGGCGGCCGCTGTTCAGCGTGGCGTTATCGCCATCCACGCCGATATACGACGACAGGCTTTCCACTGCCGGGTCGGCGAGGATGATCTTCGCCAGCTCCTGCTGGCGCTGGCTCATGGCCGCAAACGAAATCGACTGCGGGGCTTCGGAAATCCCCTGGATCACGCCGGTGTCCTGCACCGGGAAGAAGCCCTTGGGCACCACCAGATAGAGAACCACGGTGAGGCCCAGCGTGGCGATGGCCACCAGCAGGGTCAGCGGCTGGTGCTTGAGCACCCACTGCAACTTGCGCCCGTAGGCTTCGATCAGCCAGTCGATCCAGGCGCCGCTGGCCTTGTAGAAACGGCCCTGCTCCTCTTCCTTGGGTTCACGCTTGAGCAGGCGCGCGCACATCATTGGCGTGAGGGTCAGCGACACCACCAGGGAAATCAGGATCGCCACGGCCAGGGTGATGGCAAATTCGCGGAACAGCCGCCCCACCACATCGGCCATGAACAGCAGCGGGATCAACACCGCGATCAGCGACAGGGTCAGGGATATCAGGGTGAAGCCGATCTGCTTGGCGCCCTTGAGCGCAGCATTCAAGGGTGTCTCGCCCTCCTCGATATAGCGCGAGATGTTCTCCAGCATCACGATCGCATCGTCCACCACGAAGCCGGTGGCGATGGTCAGGGCCATCAGCGTCAGGTTGTTAATCGAAAAACCGGCCAGGTACATCACGCCGAAGGTACCCACCAGCGACAGCGGCACGGCAATGGACGGGATGATCGTGGCACTGACCCGGCGCAGGAACAGGAACGTCACCATCACCACCAGGGCAATGGCGATGAGCAATTCGTGTTGCACATCGGTGACCGAGGCGCGAATGGTCTGGGTGCGGTCGGTCAGCACCGTCACATCGAGGCCGGCCGGCAGGTTGTCGGTGATGCTCGGCAGCAGCGCCTTGATACGGTCGACCACCTCGATCACGTTGGCACCCGGCTGGCGCTGGATATTCAGCAGCACGGCCTGGTTTTCATTGGCCCAGGCGGCGAGGCGCTCGTTTTCCGCACCGTCGACAATTTCAGCCACGTCTTTAAGGCGCAGCGGCGCGCCATTGTTGTAGGCCAGGATCAATTCGGCATATTGCTGCGGCGAGACCAACTGGTCGTTGGCATCCAGCATCGACACTCGCGTGGGGCCGTCGAAGTTGCCCTTGGGCTGGTTGACGTTGGAGGCGGCGATCAGGGTGCGCACGTCCGACAGGTTCAAGCCGTTGGCCGCCAGGGCCTCGGGGTTGACCTTGATGCGCACGGCCTGGCGCTGGCCGCCGGCGATGCTGACCATGCCGACGCCGCTGATCTGCGCGATTTTCTGCGCCATGCGCGTGTCGACCAGGTCGTTGAGCTTGGGCAGCAACATGGTCTTGGAGGTGATCGCAAGCGTCAGCACCGGGGTATCTGCCGGGTTGACCTTGTTGTACACCGGCGGCGCCGGCAAATCCTTGGGCAGCAGGTTGGTGGCGGCGTTGATCGCGGCCTGCACCTGTTGCTCGGCGACATCCATATTGATGTCGAGGTTGAAGCGCAGGGTCAGCACCGACGCGCCGCCGGAGCTGGTGGACGCCATCTGGGTGAGACCGGGCATTTGCCCGAACTGGCGCTCCAGCGGCGCGGTCACCGCACTGGTCATCACATCGGGGCTGGCGCCGGGATACAGGGTCATCACCCGGATGGTCGGGTAGTCCACCTGGGGCAACGCCGATACCGGCAACAGGCGATACGCGATGATGCCGGCCAACACAATCGCCAGCATGCTCAGCGTGGTGGCGACCGGGCGGAGGATAAACAGCCGCGACAGGTTCATGAACCGACCTTTTGCGCCTTGCCGGCGGCGGCGCCGGTCTCCCCTTTAGCTGCCGGCTGGCCCTGCAGGTGTTCGGTGGGGGTGGTCGGCACGTCGCTGCTGTTGTTGACCACTTCGATTTCGCTGCCGTCCTTGAGGCGGTCGGTGCCTTCGAGCACCACACGGTCGCCGGCCTTCAGGCCTTCCTTGATCACCGTGTTGTCGCCGTCGGTATCGCCGACCACCAGGGGCTGGACCTTGACCTTCTTGTCACCGTCGAGCACGTAGACAAAGGTGCCGGTGTTGCCGAACTGGATCGCCGCCGACGGCGCCAGCACCACGTTGTGCAGGGTGTCGGCCAGCAGGTGCACATTGACGAACTGATTCGGGAACAGTGCCTGGTCCTTGTTATCGAACCGCGCCTTGAATTTCAGGGTGCCGGTGGTGACATCGATCTGGTTGTCCAGGCTTTGCAGCACGCCTGTTGCCTGCTGCTTCACGTCGCCACGGTCCCAGGCTTCAACGGGCAGCTTGTTGCCGGCGTGGTAGCGGGCGAGCACGGTTTCCAGGGTGTTTTCCGGCAGGGTGAACGCCACGCTGATCGGCTGGGTCTGGGTGATGACCGCGAGGAACGTGGTGTCGTTGGCCGCGACCAGGTTACCGACGTCGACCTGGCGCAAGCCGACGCGGCCGCTGATTGGCGCGCGGATCTTGGTGAATTCGAGGTTGAGCTTGGCGTCGTCCACCGCACCCTGGTTGGTCTTGACCGTGCCCTGGTATTGCAGGACCAGCGCTTCGGCGGTGTCCAGGGTTTGCTTGGCGATACTGTCCTGGGCGTAGAGGCCGCGATAACGCTCGACGTCGACCTGGGCGTTTTTCAGCTGGGCCTGGTTCTGCATCAGCGTGCCCTGGGCCTGGAGCAAGGCGTTCTGGTAGCTGCGCGGGTCGATCTCGGCCAGCAGGTCGCCCGCCTTGACCATCTGCCCTTCTTCAAAGGCGATCTTCACCAGCTCGCCGCCCACCCGGCTGCGCACGTTGATGGTATTGAGCGCCGTCACCGTGCCCAAGGCCTTGTAGTACACCGGGAACTCCCCCAGCACCGCAGGCGCCACACGCACCGGGATCGGGCCGGTAGACCCGCCGAAGCCCGGGCGCATCATCCCCGACTTGCCGGCATGCCCAGCCGGTTTTTTCGCGTCGGCTTCCTTGTGGCTGCCGGGCCAGAATTTCCAGCACAGGCCGGCGATGACCAGCAGCACGAGCAGGCCGAACAGCCAGCGGCGGGAGTTGCGGGGGGAGGATTGCATGGAGTGATCAACCATTGGGCGCGAGAGCTTCTTCTTTGGGAGGCTGAAAGATAAGCACTGGAGCGCTTTAAGAAAAGCGCCTTTACCGGCTATTTACCTTGGGCTTACAACTTTTAACTTCTGACCTTAGTCCATTGCCTATTTCGCTAAGCGCCTGAACGACAAATAAAAACGGCCTGGACTAGGCCAGGCCGCAATCATGTAGCACGCGTGTTACTGCAAAACGACAGTAATGCGCCGAAACAGTTACTTCAAAACAGCCAGGGCGGCTTCGTAGTTGGGTTCCTGGCCAATTTCGCTGACCAGTTCGCTGTGCAGCACCTTGTCGTGTTCATCCAGCACCACCACGGCACGGGCGGTCAGGCCACGCAGTGCGCCTTCGGCGATGGAGACGCCGAAATCAATGGCGAAGCCCGGGTCGCGGAAGTCCGACAGGTTTTTCACGTTTTCCAGGCCTTCAGCGCCGCAGAAGCGCGCCTGGGCAAACGGCAGGTCGCTGGAGATGCACAGGACCACGGCGTTCTTCAGGTCATTGGCCTGGGCGTTGAACTTGCGAACCGAGGTCGCGCAGGTCGGGGTGTCGACGCTTGGGAAGATATTCAGCACTTTGCGCTTGCCGGCGAAGGTCGCCAGGGTTGCGTCCGACAGGTCGCCGGCGGTGAGGATGAAATCCGGAGCCTGGGAACCGACTTGCGGCAGCTCGCCTTCAACCTTGATTGGGTTGCCACGGTGGGTGACTTGAGCCATGAACAGAATCCTTATGCTGGGTTTTGGTTAAACGAATTCGAGAGGCCGAAGTTAACCACAAAGTGCCGTGGCTACCTACCACCAGACGCAAATTGTCATGCCACCGGGTTGTGGTTTAATTGCGCGCTTTTGCCCTGCCCTTAAAGGAAGCCGTTGTTGATGAATCAGCCTGCCACCAAAGTCCTGGTCATTGGTTATGTCTGGCCGGAGCCGCGTTCTTCGGCGGCGGGCGGGCACATGATGCAGATCCTTGAGAGTTTTCTTACACAAGGTTGGGACATTACCTTCAGCAGTCCGGCGACCATCGGCGAACACAAGGCAGACCTGCCCGCCCTCGGCATCCGTGAATGCGCGATTGAACTGAATAACAGCAGTTTCGACGATTTTATCCGCGAACTGGCCCCGGACATCGTGCTGTTCGACCGCTTCATGATGGAAGAGCAGTTCGGCTGGCGCGTGGAGAAATGCTGCCCCGACGCCCTGCGCGTGCTCGAGACCTCCGACCTGCAAAGCCTGCGGGACGCGCGCCAGCAGCGCTTCAAGGCGCACCTCAAGGCCCATCCCGACACTGACGACTTCAGCGCCCTGTTCACCCCCGCGCTGCGGGAGGAATTCGAGTTGATGGCCGACACCGACCTGGCCAAGCGCGAAATCGCCGCGATTTATCGTTGTGATATCAGCCTGATGATCTCCGACGTCGAAATCCGCCTGCTCACCGAGCAGTTCAAGGTGCCCGCCGCCCTGCTCCACTGGTGCCCGCTGATGCTGCAGCCGCCGACCGCGGCGTTTGTGCCGTTTGAAGACCGCGCGCACTTCCTCAGCATCGGCAACTTCCGCCACGCGCCCAACTGGGATGCGGTGCTGTGGATGAAGAACAGCCTGTGGCCGCTGATCCGCCAGCAATTGCCCGGCGTCCAGTTGCATATCTACGGCGCCTACACCCCGCCCAAGGCCACCGCCCTGCACAACCCGGCGCAAGGCTTCCACGTGATGAACTGGGCCGAAGACGCGCTGCAAGTGATGACCGCTGCACGCATCTGCCTCGCGCCGCTGCGCTTTGGTGCCGGTATCAAGGGCAAGCTGGCCGATGCCATGCTGTGTGGCACGCCGAATATCACCACGCCGATCGGCGCCGAAGCCATGGGCGACGAGCAGCCCTGGCCCGGCGTAATCGCCGAGGACGCGCAGGCATTCGCCGCTGCGGCGGTCAGCCTGTACCAGGACCGCGAACGCTGGACCCAGGCGCAGGAACGCGGCCGCCAGTTACTGGCCAGCCGCTATGACCAGGATCTGCACGGCCCGGCGCTGGTGGCCTGCCTGGAACACTGCCGCAGCCACCTTGCCGCCCATCGCCGGGATAACTTCACCGGCAGCATGCTGCGCCATCACGCGCATAAAAGTACGCAGTACATGTCCCAGTGGATCGAGGCCAAAAACCGCCTCGCCTGAACACCGGTGCTGGCGAGGTCGCGCGCGAGGGGGCATTATCCCAGGCAGCAACCACAATAAAGCGACGGCAGCATGACCCGAGCAGCGCGAATCACCGACCCTTCCTACGAGCTGATGGACGATCACAACGGTCTGTCCATCATCTATCGCCAACACGGCTTCCCCTGCCCGCTGGTGCGCTGGCATTTCCACAAGGAATACGAGCTGCACCTGATCGTCGCCAGTTCGGGCAAGGTGTTTATCGGCGACTACATCGGCAATTTCTACCCCGAAAGCCTGTTTCTCACCGGCCCCAACCTGCCGCACAACTGGATCAGCCAGGTCGAGGAAGACGAAGTGGTGCCCAAGCGCGACATGCTGGTGAACTTCACCGATGAGCTGTTCGAGCACGGCAGCCATATCTTCGCCGAACTCAAGACGCTCACGCCGCTGCTGGAACGGGCGCAATACGGCATCGAATTTCGCTGCAAAAAGACCATCGCCCAGGCCATGACCCTGATGCAGCGCATCGAGGATGCCCAGGGCATGGCGCGCCTGGGGCACTTTTTCATTCTGTTGGAGGTGCTCAGCGCGTGTGAGGACTACCAGTTGCTGTCGGGGGTAAACACCGCGCACCTGGCGGACGAACACAGCGTGGACCGCACCAACCGCGCGGTGGACTACATCTTCGCCCACTACGCACGCGAGTTGCCGCTGGAGGAAGTCGCGGAATACCTGGGGATGAAGCCGACGTATTTTTCCCGGGTGTTCAAGCAGGCCACCGGCCGCACGTTTATCGAGTTTGTGAACCGGTTGCGCATCAGCAAGTCCTGCGAACTGCTGGCCGATGGCGACAAGGCGGTGACGGACGTGTGCTTTGAGTCGGGATTCAACAACATCTCCAACTTCAATCGGCGCTTCCAGCAGCTGAAAGGCATGACCCCTTCCCACTACCGGCGCCTGGCGGTGCAGCGGCTCACCGAGCAGAACCTGGCCTGAACCGAGCACTGCACGGTCCCGTAGCAGCCGGCTTGCCGGCGAACGTCCCACAAACGCCGCGTTTATCCAGGTTTGCGCGTATTCGTCTACGAGCATCGCCAGCCTGCCGGGGGACACACTCGGCGAATCGTTTCAGCTGCTTTCAACGCGAGTGCAAAAAAGTATCAGTGCAAGTGCGCCCAAGGATTTGTCATAACCCCATTTGAAGGCTGTAATCAACGCACACTCTTCCTGGCCGTTCGTGGGAAGACACAACAACAATAACTGTCCTTCTGCAGCCCCTGGGCGCAGAAATGGAGTGCGCGATGAAGTTCACAGCAAAAACTCTGCTTGCCTGTTCTTGCATGACCGTATGCATGACCCTCAGCGCCGTCAGCTTTGGCGCGCAAACCCTGACCATTGCCACCGTCAACAACAGCGACATGATCCGCATGCAAAAGCTCTCGAAAACCTTCGAGACCGAGCATCCGGATATCAAGCTGAACTGGGTGGTGCTTGAAGAAAACGTGCTGCGCCAACGCCTGACCACTGACATCGCCACCCAAGGCGGGCAGTTCGACGTGTTGACCATCGGCATGTACGAAGCCGCACTCTGGGGCGCCAAGGGCTGGCTGGAACCGATGAAGGATCTGCCGGCTTCCTACGACCTCGATGATGTATTCCCTTCGGTGCGTGACGGTTTGTCCGTCAAGGGTTCGCTGTACGCCCTGCCGTTCTACGCCGAAAGCTCGATCACCTATTACCGCACCGACCTGTTCAAGGACGCCGGGCTGAGCATGCCCGAGCACCCGACCTGGACCCAGATCGGCGAATTCGCGGCCAAACTCACCGACAAGAGCAAAGAGCAATACGGCCTGTGCCTGCGCGGCAAAGCCGGTTGGGGCGAAAACATGGCGCTGATCACCACCCTGGCCAACGGCTACGGGGCGCGCTGGTTCGATGAGAAGTGGCAGCCGGAATTCACCGGCCCCGAATGGAAAGACGCGCTGAACTTCTACGTCGACAACATGAAGAAATCCGGCCCGCCGGGTGCCTCCAGCAATGGTTTCAACGAAAACCTTGCGCTGTTCAACAGCGGCAAGTGCGCAATCTGGGTCGACGCCAGCGTGGCCGGCTCGTTTGTCACCGACAAGACCCAAAGCAAAGTGGCTGACCATGTCGGCTTCACCTTTGCCCCGCACGAGAAGACCGACAAGGGCACCTCGTGGCTCTACTCCTGGTCACTGGCGATCCCGACCAGTTCCAAGGCCAAGGACGCCGCCAAGGTGTTCACCAGTTGGGCGACCTCCAAGGAATACAGCCAGTTGGTGGCCAAGACCGACGGCATCGCCAACGTACCGCCGGGTACGCGCAAATCGACCTACAGCGACGAGTACATGAAGGCCGCGCCGTTCGCCAAGGTGACCCTCGAATCGCTGAAAGTCGCCGACCCGACCAAACCGACCCTCAAGCCCGTGCCGTATATCGGGATCCAGTTGGTGACCATTCCTGAATTCCAGGCGATTGGTACCCAGGTCGGCAAGTTCTTCTCGGGTGCGCTGACCGGTCAGCAGACGGTGGATGCTGCATTGACCGCCGCGCAGACCACCACCGAGCGTGAAATGAAGCGGGCGGGTTATCCCAAATAAAGCCGGCACACCGCCGTAACTGCTTTATGTGGGAACTGGCTTGCCGGCGATGCAGGCAAGCCAGTTCCCACCCTGACCGCGCTCCGATTCTCGTTCTGCATGTACCTGACTGGTCCTGATCCTATGAATACCACCACTGCCCAAGTGCAAACGACCACGCCTCATACGCCACGCAAAAGCCGCCTGGCCAACCCCGGCTGGTTCCTCGTCACCCCTTCGGTCGCCATGCTGCTGCTGTGGATGATCGTGCCGCTGGGCATGACCCTGTACTTTTCGCTGATCCGCTACAACCTGCTCTACCCTGGCGAAAACCAATTCGTGGGGCTGGAGAACTTCACCTATTTCATCACCGACTCAGGCTTCCTGCCGGGCGCCACCAATACCCTGTTGCTGGTCGGCAGCGTGCTGTTGATCAGCGTGGTGTTCGGCGTGTTGATCAGTGCCTTGCTGGAGGCCAGTGAGTTCCTGGGCCGTGGCATCGTGCGGGTGATGCTGATTTCGCCGTTCTTCATCATGCCCACCGTCGGTGCGCTGATCTGGAAAAACCTGATTTTCCACCCGGTGTCGGGAATTCTCGCCGCCGTCTGGAAGCTGTTCGGCGCCGAGCCGGTGGACTGGCTGGCGCACTATCCGTTGCTGTCGATCATCATCATTGTGTCGTGGCAGTGGCTGCCGTTTGCGATCCTGCTGCTGATGACCGCCATGCAGTCCCTCGACCAGGAACAAAAGGAAGCCGCACGCCTGGACGGCGCCGGCGCCATCGCAATCTTCTGGCACCTGACCCTGCCCCACCTGGCACGCCCGATTGCCGTGGTGGTGATGATCGAAACCATCTTCCTGCTCTCGGTGTTCGCCGAAATCTTCACCACCACCAACGGTGGCCCGGGCTACGCCTCGACCAACCTCGCCTACCTGATCTACAACCAGGCGCTGGTGCAGTTCGACGTGGGCATGGCCTCGGCCGGCGGCTTGATCGCCGTGGTCATCGCCAATATCGCGGCGATCATCCTGGTGCGGATGATCGGCAAAAACCTGACTGACAAGCCTTGAGGGCCGCGCCATGACGCTTCAACAATCCCGCCGCCTGCAAAGCCTGTTGCTCGGCACTTTGGCCTGGGCCATCGCGATCCTGATTTTCTTCCCGATCTTCTGGATGGTGCTGACCAGCTTCAAGACCGAAATCGATGCGTTCGCTACCCCACCGCAGTTCATCTTCACGCCGACGCTGGAGAACTACCTGCACATCAACGAGCGCAGCAACTACTTCAGCTACGCCTGGAACTCGGTGCTGATTTCGTTCAGTGCCACCGCCCTGTGCCTGCTGATCTCGGTGCCGGCCGCCTACTCCATGGCCTTCTACGAGACCAAGCGCACCAAGGGCACGCTGCTGTGGATGCTCTCCACCAAGATGCTGCCACCGGTGGGCGTGCTGATGCCGATCTACCTGCTGGCCAAGAGCTTCGGCCTGCTGGATACGCGTATCGCGCTGATCATTATCTACACCCTGATCAACCTGCCGATTGTGGTCTGGATGGTTTACACCTACTTCAAGGACATCCCCAAGGACATCCTCGAAGCCGCGCGCCTGGACGGCGCCACCCTGTGGCAGGAAATGGTCCGGGTGCTGCTGCCGATCGCCAAGGGCGGCCTGGCGTCCACGGTATTGCTGTCGCTGATCCTGTGCTGGAACGAAGCGTTCTGGTCGTTGAACCTGACCTCGTCCAACGCAGCACCGCTGACCGCGCTGATCGCCTCCTACTCCAGCCCTGAAGGCTTGTTCTGGGCCAAGTTGTCCGCCGTCTCGACCCTGGCCTGCGCGCCGATCCTGATCTTTGGCTGGATCAGCCAGAAACAGCTGGTACGCGGTTTGTCCTTCGGCGCCGTGAAATAACGGCCTTTCAATAAAAAATTCAAAGCGGAGGCCCATCATGGCCAACCTGAAAATCAAGAATCTGCAAAAAGGCTTCGAAGGTTTCTCGATCATCAAAGGCATCGACCTGGAAGTGAACGACAAGGAGTTCGTGGTCTTCGTCGGTCCATCGGGCTGCGGCAAATCGACCCTGCTGCGCCTGATCGCGGGCCTGGAAGAAGTCAGCGACGGCACCATCGAACTGGACGGCCGCGACATCACCGAAGTGACCCCGGCCAAGCGCGACCTGGCGATGGTGTTCCAGACCTACGCGCTGTACCCGCACATGAGCGTGCGCAAGAACATGTCGTTTGCCCTGGACCTGGCCGGCGTCGACAAGAAACTGGTCGAGAGCAAAGTCAGCGAAGCGGCGCGCATCCTCGAACTCGGCCCGTTGCTGGAGCGCAAGCCCAAGCAGCTGTCGGGCGGTCAGCGCCAGCGTGTGGCGATCGGCCGGGCGATTGTGCGTAACCCGAAAATCTTCCTGTTCGACGAGCCGCTGTCGAACCTCGACGCCGCCCTGCGCGTGCAGATGCGCCTGGAGCTGGCGCGCCTGCATAAGGAGCTGCAGGCGACCATGATCTACGTGACCCACGACCAGGTCGAAGCCATGACCCTGGCCGACAAGGTGGTGGTCCTCAACAGCGGCCGTATCGAGCAAGTGGGCTCGCCGCTGGAGCTGTACCACCAGCCGGCCAACCTGTTTGTCGCGGGTTTCCTGGGTACGCCGAAGATGGGCTTCCTCAAGGGCAAGGTCACGCGCGTCGAAGGCCACGGCTGCGAGGTGCAACTCGACGCAGGCACCACCATCAGCCTGCCGTTGAGCGGCGCGACCCTGAGCGTGGGCAGCGCGGTGACCCTGGGCATTCGTCCGGAACACCTGGAAATCGCCACGCCGGGCCAGACCTCCCTGACCGTCACCGCCGACGTCGGCGAGCGCCTGGGCAGCGACACCTTCTGCCACGTCACCACCGCCAATGGCGAGCCGTTGACCATGCGGATCCGGGGCGACATGGCCAGCCAATACGGCGAGACGCTGCACCTGCACCTGGACCCGGCGCACTGCCATCTGTTCGACACCGACGGTGTAGCCGTGGCCCGCCCACTGCGCGCTGCCGCCTGATTTCGCGAGAGTTGTGATGAAACTGAATAAGCAGAACCTTACCCAACTGGCGCCGCACGTGAACATCCCGGCCTATGCGATTGCCAGCACCTCCCAGGGCATCGCCCATATCGGCGTCGGCGGTTTCCACCGTGCGCACCAGGCGTACTACACCGATGCGCTGATGAACACCGGCGAAGGCCTGGACTGGAGCATCTGCGGCGTCGGCCTGCGCAGCGAGGACCGCAAGGCCCGCGACGACCTGGCGGGCCAGGACTACCTGTTCACCCTCTATGAACTGGGCGACACCGACGACACCGAAGTGCGTGTGATCGGCTCGATCAGCGACATGCTGCTCGCCGAAGACAGCGCCCAGGCATTGATCGACAAACTGGCCAGCCCCGAGATTCGCATCGTCTCGCTGACCATCACCGAAGGCGGCTACTGCATCGACGACAGCAACGGCGAGTTCATGGCCCACCTGCCGCAGATCCAGCATGACCTGGCGCACCCCGGCGCACCGAAAACCGTGTTCGGCTTCATCTGCGCCGCGCTGACCCAGCGCCGCGCCGCCGGCACCCCGGCGTTCACGGTGATGTCCTGCGATAACCTGCCGCACAACGGCGCCGTCACGCGCAAGGCGTTGCTGGCCTTTGCCGCGCTGCACAATGCCGACCTGCACGACTGGATCAAGGCCAATGTGAGCTTTCCGAACGCCATGGTCGACCGCATCACGCCGATGACCAGCACCGCCCACCGCCTGCAGTTGCACGACGAGCACGGCATCGACGATGCCTGGCCGGTGGTCTGCGAACCGTTTGTGCAATGGGTGCTGGAAGACAAGTTCGTCAACGGCCGCCCGGCCTGGGAGAAGGTCGGCGTGCAGTTCACCGATGACGTGACGCCCTACGAAGAGATGAAGATCGGCCTGCTCAACGGCAGCCACCTGGCCCTGACTTACCTGGGGTTTCTCAAGGGTTACCGGTTCGTGCACGAGACCATGAACGACCCGCTGTTCGTCGCGTACATGCGCGCCTACATGGACCTGGATGTCACGCCGAACCTGGCGCCGGTACCGGGTATCGACCTGACCGACTATAAGCAGACCCTGGTCGACCGCTTTTCCAACCAGGCGATTGCCGACCAGTTGGAGCGCGTGTGCTCGGATGGCTCGTCGAAGTTCCCCAAGTTCACCGTGCCGACCATCAACCGCCTGATAGCCGATGGGCGCGAGACCGAGCGTGCGGCGCTGGTGGTCGCGGCCTGGGCCTTGTATTTGAAGGGCGTGGATGAGAATGGCGTGAGCTATAAAATCCCCGACCCGCGTGCGGAATTCTGCCAGGGGCTGGTGAGTGATGAGGCGCTGATCAGCCAGCGACTGCTGGGAGTGGAAGAGATTTTCGGCACGGCTATTCCCAACTCGCCGGAGTTTGTGGCAGCGTTCGAGCGTTGCTATGGGAGCTTGCGTGATAACGGCGTCACCGAAACCCTACAGAACCTCCTGAAGAAACCGGTTTAAATGTGGGAGGGGGCTTGCCCCCGATGAGGGTGTGTCAGGCAAATATCCTTCACTGACCCACAGCCATCGGGGGCAAGCCCCCTCCCACACTGGACCGGGTTGCCAATCCAAAAAAATAACACCGCTGAGCACACCCTCATGACCCAGCAAAACCTGTTCCTCGGCATCGACTGCGGCACCCAAGGCACCAAGGCCATCGTCCTCGACGCGTCCAGCGGCAAGGTGCTGGGCCTCGGCGCTGCGGCGCACACTCTGATCAGCGGCGCGAATGGCCGTCGCGAACAGCACACCCAGGAGTGGCTGGACGCCTTTACCGAAGCCACCCACCGCGCCTTGCAACAGGCCGGCGTCGACGGCCAGGACATCCTTGGCATCGGCGTGTCCGGCCAGCAGCACGGGCTGGTGCTGTTGGATGACAGCGGCCAGGTGCTGCGCCCGGCCAAGCTGTGGTGCGACACCGAAACCGCGCCCGAAAATGATCGTCTGCTGCACTACCTGGGCGGCGAAAGTGGCTCGCTGGAGCGCCTCGGCGTGGCCATCGCGCCAGGCTACACCGTGTCCAAGTTGCTCTGGACCCGCGAGCAGCACCCGGACGTGTTCGCGCGCATCGCACATATCCTGCTGCCTCACGACTACCTCAACTACTGGCTCACCGGCCGCGCCGTGGCGGAATACGGCGATGCCTCCGGCACCGGTTACTTCAATGTGCGCACCCGTGAATGGGACGTGGCGCTGCTCCAGCACATCGACCCCAGCGGTCGCCTGCAAGCCGCGCTGCCCGAACTGATTGACGCCGACCAGGCGGTGGGCACGATCCTGCCGGCCATCGCCGAACGCCTGGGCATCAACCCCAACGCGCTTGTCTCCAGCGGTGGCGGCGACAACATGATGGGCGCCATCGGCACTGGCAATATCGCCCCCGGTGTGATCACCATGAGCCTGGGTTCCTCGGGCACCGTGTATGCCTTCGCCGACCAACCCAACGTGAGTGCGCAGGCGTCGGTGGCGACTTTCTGTTCCTCCAGCGGCGGCTGGCTGCCGTTGATCTGCACGATGAACCTGACGAACGCCACCGGGGTAATCCGCGAGTTGTTCGAGCTGGACCTCAACGCTTTCAACGCCTTGGTCGAAAAGGCCCCGATCGGCGCCGACGGCGTGAGCATGCTGCCGTTTCTCAACGGCGAACGCGTGCCCGCCCTGCCCCACGCCACCGGCAGCCTGCACGGCCTGACCATGACCAACCTGACCCGCGCCAACCTGTGCCGCGCCGTGGTCGAAGGCACCACCTTCGGCCTGCGCTACGGTCTCGACCTGCTACGCCACACCGGCCTGCAAAGCCTGCGCATCCGCTTGATCGGCGGCGGTTCGAAAAGCCCGGTGTGGCGGCAGATGGTCGCCGATATCATGAATACCGAGGTTATCTGCACCGAACAAAGCGAGGCTGCGGCCCTGGGCGCGGCGATCCAGGCGGCGTGGTGCCAGTCCGGCGAATCCCTGGCCAGCCTGTGCGACCGGTGCGTGAGCGTCGACCCGACCAGCCGTACCCTGCCGGTGGCAGCCAGCGTCAGCGCCTACCAACAGGCGTACGCGCGCTATCAACAGCTAGTAGCAACCCTTTAAGAGCGAACGACTATGTATCTGGTGTGCGGTGAAGCGCTGTTTGATTTTTTCAGCGAGGAAGATGCCAGCGGGCAGGCTTCCAAGGTCAATTACAAGGCAATTGCCGGTGGCTCGCCGTTCAACGTTGCGGTGGGTCTGCGCCGCCTGGGCATCGATGCCGGGCTGTTCGGCGGGTTGTCGACCGACTTCCTTGGGCGGCGCTTGTTGCAGGTGCTCAAGGATGAAGGCGTCAGCGAGCAGTTCCTGGTGGAGTTTGCTGCGCCGACGACGTTGTCGATGGTCGCCGTGGGCGCCAATGGTTCGCCGCAGTACAACTTCCGCGGCGAAGGCTGCGCCGACCGCCTGCTGGAAGTCGCGCATCTGCCGGCGCTGGGCGCGGACATTCGCGGCCTGCATGTCGGCTCGTTCTCGCTGGTGGTGCAGCCGATCGGCGACACCCTGCTGAGCCTGGTCAAGCGCGAAAGCGGCAAGCGCCTGATCAGCCTCGACCCCAACGTACGCCTCAACCCCCAGCCGGATATCCAGCTGTGGCGCGAGCGCGTGGCGGAGCTGGTCAAGCACGCCGACCTGATCAAGGTCAGCGACGAAGACCTGCACCTGCTCTACCCCGACCAGTCGCCGGAAAGCGTGCTGCAAGGCTGGCTGCAGCACCGCTGCCAGCTGGTATTCCTCACCCGTGGCGGCGACGGTGCCAGCGTCTTCAGCCGCCAGCACGGCAACTGGTCGCAACCGGCACAGAAGGTGGTGATGGCCGATACCGTCGGCGCTGGCGATACCTTCCAGGCCGCCTTGATTGCCTGGTTGACCGAGCAGAACCTGGATTCGGTAGAGGGCCTGCAACAACTGACCCGCACGCAAATCGACACGATGCTCGGCTTCGCCATCCGCGCTGCCGCGTTGACGTGTGGCAAGACTGGGCCGGATTTGCCGTATCGCCATCAGTTGAATTGACGCACCCACCACTCCCGGCAACCTCTAATCTTGAGGTGCCCTGGGTCCGCTTCGGAGGAAGAGGGCCCGCTTTCCCAATACCTTTTTTGAGTTGAGCACAAGCTGTCAAGTTTGACAGTTGCGCTTTTTATTTCGCGACTCTTTAATTCAACTTACAACCAGCGGTTTAACGACGAGCCACTGTGCGACCTGAACTCTCTATCAGGCAGGGTTGAACATGAAAGGATCAAAACATCGTTTGCTAATTGTCTTGATGGGCTTTTTAGCCGCCTACAACGTCAGTGTCGCCTTTGGCCAGCCCGTTGCGCAGGATCACCGAAGCCTGCTTGATTTCCATGGCGGCGAAAGTGGTAGGGATTACTGGATAGTGAAGAACTCCTGGGGTAGCGGTTGGGGTGAGAAGGATTATTTCAGACCCCCTAAATTTCTAAAGAGCAATCTGCTTCCCTGAGAACACCAGGTGCAGGTCTAAAGAGCAGCCCTACGTGTCGAGCGTACCCCCCCCCTTCGCTACCGAGTGGCGACGCTTGCCTGCTACTCGCCTCTAGCCCCCTTCAACCTGTCAACGTTGACAGTTGTCAGTCACGGATTTTGCGCCAAGACTCCCGTTATATCTCGGGCGCGTGAACAGAACATCCACATCCTGTTATCAATATCAATTACCAGGGAAGGATTGACCATGAACAACTTGACCAAGTTTGCCTTCACCCCCCTTGTGCTGCTCTGCCTGACAGGTACCACGCTGTACACCGGCCTGGTCAATGCAGCAACGTTTGTAGGCGAAGGTACGGCCGCAGGCGCGCAATGTGGCTCAAGAGGCGTCAACAACAACGGAGTTGTCACGGGCATGTGCCTGCCGGGGAATGTTTCCGGCCCTGCGGTGGCGTGGGTCGCGGTGACCGCCGGCACGGAAGTTCCGTTACCGCCCCTGGTCACGGGTCAAAGCTGCGACGCGTTGGGCATCGCCAACAATGGAACCATAGCGGGCGTATGTGTCACTGCGGACAACCGCGCCACGGGTGTGTTCTGGAGCGCCACTGCACCCAGCAGCCTCCCCCAAAAGCTGCAATCGCTGTCAGTGCTTGGCACCGGCCTGCTACCTGAAGTGGCTACCGCTATCACCGCCTACAACCAGAGTGGTGTGCTGGGCGGCGAGAGTCTCAGTGGCAGCAACGATGCCACCGCCGTCCTGTGGCTCGCAGGCAGTACCGCCCCGGTTCAATTGTCTATCCTGCACGACAACTGCAGGGTTGCCGATGTGAACGACACACCGATCAATGGCGTACCCAGCACTGCCCTGAATTGCCCCAACACGGCGACAGGTAATGACACTGCCAAAGTCGTTCAGAAAACCGGGTTGCTCGGCGCGCTGGTCACCACGGTCCTGTCCACACCGTCCGGAAGTACCGGTTGCAGCCTCAGCAGCGTCAATAATGCAATGCAGATGCTCGGCACCTGCCACTTTGCCGCCCCGGATACCCCAAGTGCCGCCTATTGGGCCAGCCCTGCTTCTACCCCGGTACTCTTGAGCAGCGTCAGCGGCGTCGCGGGAACTCCCCGCATCGAGGGGCTACGCCTGAACAACAACGGCAACGCGGTTGTGTCTTATCAAAATACCGATGGGCACGCGCTATTGGCGTTTTGGGCAGCGTCAACCACTGGCGCTACCACGCTGATCCCGACGCTGGCCGGCGGTACTCATGTGGGTTTCGTCGATTTGAGTGATAACGACACCGTTGCACTCACCAGCGAAAACACGGGCGAACATGCTCAGGCCGCTACGTGGACAGCAGCGGCAGGCACCGTTGCGATTCCCCAGTTCAACGGAGGTGAAGAAAGCGGCCTGACCGCCATTTCACCCAACGGCAGCTATGTGGCAGGGATTGCCGAGGACAGCGCGCACAATGACGACGCGGTGGTTGCGACGTTGCCTTAAGTGATCGTGGCCTTTCAGATGAAGGTTTTGTCAGCCAGGCAAAAATTAATCGACGGTTAATCCCGCAAGTCGAGAGTGAAAGTGTACTCACTTGCGGAGAACCACCATGAAACTGCGCACTTTAATGCTCGGCGGCGCGCTGGCGCTGGCGGCGGTGTCGGGCCTGGCCCAGGCTGCCGATCAAACGGCGACCGTCACCCCTGTGCCCTACCACTACGGCATGCCGATGAACATCGCCAAGGTGCTGGCCATGAATGAGGCCCAGACCAATGACTGCAAAGTCATCAAGGCGGATATCAAGTTTGTGGACACGGCCGGCAAGGTCGAAGACGTGAGCTATCGGAAAATGTCCGAAGCCTGCGATTTCCAGAATTGAGCCGGTGAAAGACCCAGGACAGGCCCGCACAGGAAGGAGTAGTCTTGCGGGCTTGTCATACGGCTGAAGGGATTCGCCATGCAGTTGAGTTTCCGCTCTCTCGCAACATTCACCGCCCTGGTCTGCTTCGCCCTTGCACTTGTCTGGGGCCTGCGTCCTGACCTGCTGCTGTGGTTATGGAGTGTCGAATATTCCAGCGCCACCGGGCTGGTGTCGCGCCGCAATGCCGCGCTGTTCCTGTCCATCGGCCTCATGTTCTACCGTGCTCGCCTTGCCCCACCCTCAGACACACGCCGCGCCCTGACCAGCGGGTTTATCGCCGGCTGCCTGGTGCTGGCCGTATTGGGGTTCGGGGAGTGGATCAATGGCAATGCAGGCCCTGGGATCCTGCTGGCGGTGGCAACGGAAACCGTATTGGGCCTGGCGTTTATCCAGGCCCACAGGTCTTCGGTCACTCACTCTCAAGCGTCGATCTAGTACAGGTTGCGCGCACCTGCTCGTTGCAGCGCGGGTGCATGGCTGTGCTTGAGGTCTTCACGCAACCCGGTGATCAGGTTGCACAAGGCTCGACTGCTGTCGAGCTTGTCGGCGTTGATACCTTTGACTTCCAAATCCACCCGGTCACGGTCGCGGTCGTCATAGACCTTGATCGTCAGCGAGGCATCTTCGGCTTTGGTGCATTCGCACCGTTTAGGCAGGAAACTTCCTTCGATAATACTGCGAAGTTCTAATTCCGAAAGCATGGCCAACCTCTCCTTTTCTGAGACTGCCAATCGATTGTTTTTAGTCTGGCAAGCGTGTGCCTGCCGCGTCTTGCCGCCCCTGGAAGACGCTTACCATCACCAGCCTACTCGGCAAAATCCAGTCTCGTTGTAACCATTCCTCATAAGCACCCAGCACCCTTATATAAGCTTGGCCGGGCAGATGAAATAATCGTCGAACCGCTGCGATTAATCGTTTAACCCCACGCCTGGTATCAAACTGCGCCTTGCGCGACCACTCTTTCAGCAACATATCGCAAACTATCGAAGTTGATGTTCGCGCCGGAATTAACCGCTACCAATGTCTGCCCCGCTATGCCACGCGTTGACACGTATTGGCGAATACCCGCGACCGCCAAGGCACCGGAAGGCTCGGTGATGGAGCGGGTATCGTCGTAGATCAACTTGATGGCGCTGCACAGTTGGTCATTGCTCACGATTATCACTTCATCCACCCACTGCCGGCAGATTTCAAAACCAAACGCACCGATCTGCGCGACCGCCGTGCCATCGGCAAACCCGTCGACACTCGGCAACACCACGCGCTCACCGGCGCGCAGGGCCGCCAACAGGCAACTGGAGCCTTCGGGCTCGACGCCGATGATGCGCACTTCGGGCCGCAGGTATTTGACGTAGGCCGCGATTCCGGCAATCAGCCCGCCGCCGCCGACCGGGACGAAGATCGCGTCCAGCGGCCCTTGCTGCTGGCGCAGGATCTCCATGGCCACCGTGCCTTGGCCGGCGATGACGTCCGGGTCGTCGAAGGGCGACACGAAGGTATACCCGCAGGCGTCGGCCAGTTGCAGCGCGTGGGCCAGGGCAAAGGGAAAGCTGGCACCGTGCAACACCGCTTCGCCGCCCCGGGAGCGCACGCCTAGCACCTTCAATTCCGGCGTCGTCGCGGGCATCACGATTCGCGCCCGGATCCCCAGTTCACGCGCCGCCAGCGCCACCCCCTGGGCATGGTTGCCCGCCGACGCGGTGACCACGCCCCGCGCCTTCTGCTCTGCGGTCAGTTGCACGAGCTTGTTGTAGGCGCCGCGAATCTTGAAGGAGAAGGTCGGCTGCAAGTCTTCGCGCTTGAGCAGCACCTGGTTGCCGAGCAATGCCGACAGCGCCGGCGCGGCTTGCAGGGGCGTGCGCACCGCCAGGTCATAGACCGGGGCGGCGAGGATCTTTTTCACATAGTGTTCAAGCAGGCCTGCATCAGCGCGGGGAGGAACGGGACAGCTGCTCATGGGTGTCTCCTGGTGTGTGTAGAGCCCGGGAGACGGAAAAACAAAACCCGCCTCAAGGGCGGGTCTGGGTGCAGCCGTGTGCTATCCCGCCAAATGAGGAATGGCGGTAATAATAATGCTTGGCTGGCTGCGAAAGGCTTGGAAGGTCATGCCAGGAAATTAACCGGCCATCCGGACCAAGTCAACATCCTGTTTACTTCAAGCATACGAAACATATACGATTCGTATATCAATCCAGCACAGTGAAGACCATGGGCATCGTCAAGATCAGCGACCAACTGCACGAACAACTCCGCCTGGCCAGTGCGGCCATGGACCGCTCCATCAACGCCCAGGCCGAGTTCTGGATCAAAGTCGGCCTGCTCGCCGAACTGAACCCCAGCCTGCCCTATCACGAGTTGATCAACAAACTGCTGCTGGACAAGCCCGACCTGATCCGGGGGCGCAGCTGATGATCAAGACCACCGCCCAACTGGCTGTCATGCGCGAATCCGGGCGCCTGCTGGCCAAAGTGTTCGACATGCTCGACGGGTTTGTCAGCGCCGGCCGTTCCACGCTGGAGCTGGACAGCGCCGTCGAGGCCTTCATCCGCAACGAACTGAAAGCCCGCCCCGCCAGCCTCGGGCAATACGACTACCCGTTCTCCATCAACACCTCGATCAACGAGGTGGTGTGCCACGGCATGCCCAGCGCCAAGGAGATCCTCAAGGACGGCGACATCATCAACATCGACATCACCCTGGAAAAAGGCGGCTTTATCGCCGACTCCAGCAAGATGTACATGATCGGCACCGTCGCCCCCAAGGCGCGGCGCCTGGTGGAAATGACCTTTGAGGCGATGTGGGCCGGCATCCGCCAGGTCAAGCCAGGCGCACGCCTGGGCGATATCGGCCATGCAATCCAGAGTCACGCGCAGGCCAACGGCTACAGCGTGGTGCGTGAATACTGCGGCCATGGCATCGGCAAGCAGATGCATGAGGACCCGCAGATCCTGCACTTCGGCCGCCCCGGCACCGGCATGGAACTGCGCGAAGGCATGGTGTTTACCATCGAACCGATGCTTAACCAGGGCAGTTCCAAGGTGCGCAGTCTGAAAGATGGCTGGACGGTGGTGACCAAGGACAACAGCCTGTCGGCGCAGTGGGAACATACCGTGGCGGTGACGGCGGATGGCTTTGAAGTGCTGACCCTGCAAACACAGCCAGGCGAATAACCTGTGGCGAGCGGGCTTGTCCCGCGTTGGGCTGCGCAGCAGCCCCAAACCAGGCGCAGAGGCGTGCCTGATGCATCGCCACCTTTACATCGCCGCGCCCGCCATCCGCTTGAGCACTAGCACCATCAAGCCTGCCCCCAACCCCATCGCAGCCAGGAACAACGGGTACGACACCCACCACGGCGTACCCGCCGTCATCATGCTGAACTCCGACATCCCACCCACACTGGCAATCAGATTGAGCGGCAAGAACACCACGTTGATCAGCGTGAGCTTGCGCAACAGGTTGTTCATGCTGTTGTTCATCAGGTTGCCGCGCGCATCGATCAGCCCGGAAAACACATTGGAATAGATCTCGGCCTGTTTGTAGCACTGATGGTTCTCGATGATCAGGTCATCGATCAGGCCGAGGATTTCCGCGCCGAAGTGCTCTTTTTCCGCGTGGTTGCGCAGCCGCGACAGCACGGCGCCGTTGCTGTGCAGCGCGTTGATGTAATAGATCAGGCTTTCGCTGAGGCTGAACATCTGCATCAGGTGATGGTTGCTCATGGACGCGTTGAACTGCTGCTGCAACTCGCGCGCGACCAGCTTGATCACCTTGAGGTGGCCCAGGTAGTGGTGGATGTTGTTGAGCAGCAGGTCGAGCAACACGTCGAGCGGCGTGTGCAACGGCCGGCGCTGGCCCAGGCCGCTCAGCGGGGTTTCATCGGTGGCGATTACCAGCAGCCGGCCGGGTGAAAACAGCAGGCCGCAGGACGACACTTCGAATACCAGGTTGCCGCCGCCAGAATAGTTCTCCGGACGCTTCCAGATCAGGAACAGGTTGTCGGGGTGAAACTCGATGCGCGAGACCTCGTCCGGGTCCAGGGCCGACGCGAGTGCATGCTCATCCAGCTTGTGATGGTCACGCAGCCATTCACGCTCGCTCGGGTCAGGGTTGTTGAACAACAGGATCGGGGCCGAGGCGCTGTCCACGCCCAGCAGTTTTCCATTGATTAGCTCAAAACGCTGGATCATCGCGACTCACCAGACCTGGCCCTGGCGTTTCAACTCCAGGCGCCGCACGAATTCCTCCAGCACCAGGCCATACAGGTCGTCCTGCAAATAGGCGTCTTCGATGCCCGCATCCAGGTTGGGATTGTCGTTGACCTCAATCACCACCACCTTGTCGCCGGACTGCTTGAGGTCGACGCCGTAGAGCCCGTCGCCGATCAGGTTGGCGGTCTTCACCGCCAGTTCCACCACCGCCTTGGGCGCTTCGTGGACCGCCAGGGTGCGGCACTCGCCGTTGATGTCCGAGCCAATGGCCTTGTGGTTGTAGATCTGCCAATGGCCCTTGGACATGAAGTACTGGCAGGCAAAGATCGGCTTGCGATTGAGCACGCCGATGCGCCAGTCGTATTCGGTGTAGAAGAACTCCTGGGCGAGCAGCAGCACCGAATGCTCGAACAGCTCGGCAGTGGCCTTGAGCAAGGCTTCCTGGCTTTCGACCTTGATCACACCCCGGGAGAAACAGCCATCGGGGATCTTCAGCACCAGCGGGAAACCCAGGCGCTCGCCGACCCGTTCGAAATCTTCCGGTCGTTCCTTGTAGAGAATCTCGGTGGCGGGCATGCCCAGTTGATGGCTGTTGAGCAGGTCGGTGAGGTAGACCTTGTTGGTGCAGCGCAGGATCGAAGCCGGGTCATCCATGACCACCAGCCCTTCGCTCTCGGCTTTCTTGGCGAAGCGGTAGGTGTGGTTGTCGACGCTTGTAGTCTCGCGGATCAGCAAGGCGTCGTATTCGGCCAGGCGCGAGTAGTCCTTGCGCTCGATCAACTCCACATCGATGCCCAGGCCCTTGCCCACGCGGATGAAATTCTCCAGCGCCTTGGCATTGGACGGCGGCAGTTGCTCCTGGGGATCGTGAAGAATCGCCAGGTCATAACGGGCCAGACGACGTGAACGGGGCTGGCGCCAGATCTTGCGGCTGAAGTTGTCGAGGGCGTGGGCGAATTGATCTTCCTGGTCATCACGCAACTTGTGCAGTACGCCGGACTTGACCCCTTCAATGTGCCAGCCGTTGTTCTTTCTGAACTCAACTAACAGGATCGGGCACGGGAACGCTTCAAACAACTGGCGGGCCAACTCCTGCAACGGTTCAATATTGGTTCGACCAAAGTAAAGGGTCAGGGTAAAGCCTTCGGTATTGCTGTAAAGATGATGACTCAAGGCTTTATCGAGGGTTTTATCCAGGTCATCCAGCGCCAGGCCGTAGAGTGACTTCTTGGTCAGCTCGCTGATGGTGCGCACCGACGGAATCACCTTGTGCCCGCGCGCTTCGGCCAGCAACGAACAGTAGTAGCCGTGCCCCAGGTACTTGTAGCTGCGGCACAGGTTGATCACCTGCACACGCTTGCCGGTCTCGCTTTCGCGGGTTTGCTCCAGGTATTCCTGCGCGGTGACGATGTCTTCGCTGGGGAAGTAGGAGGCCCAGTCTTCCTTGCGCTCGACAATGATCACAACTTGACTGGCGCCCTTGGGAGGTGCGGAAAAATAACCCTTATTGGTTATTGTCGCCGCGACAGTTTGCTCGGATACTTCACGCCAATGACCTTGTACCGCCGACATAATATTTGATCCGCTTTAGAGAACTCGACCTTTTCTATTAAGCACGATCTTTTAGAGAAGTCCCGTTTCGTTACGCAACTTTTACGGCGGTCATATGGCTCTTTTCTTTCGCGTTGCAGCCCCCGAGGACGTGCCTGAATTAGTGGCACTGGAACAGCACTGTTTCACCACTGACCGGCTGTCACCGCGCAGTTTCCACTGGATGGTCAGCCGCGCCCATGGCCGGTTGCTGGTGGCGGAACAGGACGGGCAATTGCTCGGCTATGCGCTGGTGCTGTTCCACCGTGGCACCTCGCTGGCACGGCTGTACTCCATCGCCATCGCCGAGCACGCGCGCGGCATGGGCCTGGGCAAACAGCTGCTGAGCCGCATCGAGGCCTGCGCAGTGGAACACGACTGCGCCTACCTGCGCCTGGAAGTGCGCACCGACAACCCCGGCGCCCTCGCCCTGTATGAACGCAACGGCTACCGCCGCTTTGCCCTGATCAACGACTACTACGAAGACCACAGCCCGGCCCTGCGCCTGGAAAAACGCATCCTGCAGCACCAGGATGCGCGCTCGCACAGCGTGCCGTATTACCAACAGACCACCGACTTCACCTGTGGCGCCGCCTGCCTGTTGATGGCCATGGGCGCGCTGGTCCCGGAGCGCCCGGCCCTGCGCCGCGAAGAGCTGCAGATCTGGCGGGAAGCGACCACCGTGTTCATGACTGCCGGCCATGGCGGCTGCAGCCCGCAAGGCCTGGCTCTGGCGGCGTGGCGTCGGGACTTTCGGGTGCGGATGCAGGTGAATGTGCGCGGGCCGTTGTTTCTGGATGGCGTACGCGATCCGCATAAAAAGGACGTCATGCGCGTGGTGCATGCCGCGTTTGAGGAAGAGTTGGCAGGCAGCGACGTCGAGCAGGTTTTCGGCGGCGCCCTGGACTTGCCACGGCTGTTGCAGGAGGGCGGACAGCCGCTGGTGTTGATCAGCAGCTACCGCCTCACCCGCTCGAAATCCCCGCATTGGGTGATCGTCACCGACTGCGACGACGACTTCGTCTACCTGCACGACCCGGATGTGGATCACAGCCAGCACCGCCAGCCCCTGGACTGCCAGCACCTGCCAGTCAGCCATGCAGAGTTCGAGCGCATGTGCCGCTTTGGCAATAACAAGCTGCGCGCGGCGGTGGTGGTCTTCACCCGGGGAATGCTCAGGCCACCTGCTTGATCGCGGCCTTGGCCTCCAGCTCGCGCACCAGTGGCAACACGCGCTGGCCGAAGTACTCGACCTCTTCCTGGAAGTGCAGGAAGCCGGCCAGTACCAGGTCCACGCCCACGGCCTTGAGTGCGACGATGCGCTCGGCGATCTGCTGCGGGGTGCCGATCAGGTTGGTCTTGAAGCCGTCGTTGTACTGCACCAGGTCTTCGAAGCTGGACTTGGCCCAGTTGCCCTCGCCTTCGGGGGAAGCCTTGCCGGCCTGCCGGGCCGCGTCGCCGAACGCATTCACCGCCTCCGGATCGGCCTTGTCGATGATTTCCGCGAGCACGGCGCGGGCTTCTTCCTCGGTATCCCGGGCGATGATGAAGGCGTTGACGCCGACCTTGACCGAATGGTTGTTCGCAGCGGCCTTGGCGCGAATGTCATCGACCTGGGCCTTGATGCCTTCCGGGGTGTTGCCGTTGGTGAAGTACCAGTCCGACACCCGCGCCGCCATGTCGCGCGCCGCCCGCGAACTGCCGCCCTGGAACACTTCCGGGTGGCCCAGCGGCTTGGGCTTGAGGGTGTATTGGTTGAAGCGATAGAAGTCGCCCTTGAAGGTGAAGTTGTCCTGGGTCCAGATGCCCTTGAGGGCACGGATGAATTCCTCGGAGCGACGATAACGCTCGTCGTGTTCCAGCCAGTGTTCGCCGATGGCCTGGAACTCACCCTTGAACCAGCCACTGACGATGTTCACCGCGATGCGGCCGTTGGTGAGCTGGTCAATGGTTGCCAGTTGCTTGGCCGCCAGCGCTGGTTGCCATGGGCCGGGCAGGATCGCGGCAATCACTTTGAGCGTGGTGGTCGCCGCCAGCAGCGCGTGGCTGAACGCCACGGACTCATGCTGGTTCTCAGCGCCGTAGCCGGCGGTGAAGCGAATCTGCGTCAGGCCATATTCGAAGCCGGCGGCTTCGGCCAGTTGCGCCAGTTTGCGGTTGTAGTCGATGCCCCAATGGGTGCGCTGTTCGATCTTGCTCACCACCAGCCCACCGCTGACGTTGGGCACCCAATAGGCAAATTTCACGGCTTGCTGACTCATCGATCACTACCTCGCACACAGGGATGTACCGAGGGGTTGAGCAGCAAGCGTGCCAGCCGTGGGCAAACGCACGCGCCGTGCGGGCTACGGCGGAAAACCCGGCCGGCGATCAGGCGAAGACGCCTGTCACGGATCGTGGCGGTTTGTCGGTTCACTGTTGCTGGGGCAACAGCTGGCGCAGCATCTCCCGCGTAAACATGGGCCCAGGCACCCGGCACGGAGTGTGCAATCACCCTTGGCATTGATCACTGCCCTGGAGCTTTTGCCCATGACCGAACAACACGTCATCAACCCGCTGTCCACCGGCGTCGACTACACCACCCTCGCCGCGCGCTTTCGCCCGATTTTCCAGCGTATCGCTGCGGGTGCGGTGGAGCGCGAGCAAACCCGCACCCTGCCCCATGAACCGATCCAGTGGCTCAAACACGCCGGTTTCGGCGCAGTGCGGGTGCCGGTGGAATACGGCGGTGGCGGCGCGTCCCTGCCGCAGTTGTTCGAATTGCTGATCGAGCTGGCTGAAGCCGACTCCAACGTGCCCCAGGCCCTGCGCGGGCATTTCGCGTTTGCCGAAGATCGCCTCAACGCCGCCCCGAGTGCCGGCCGCGACCTGTGGTTCAAGCGCTTTGTCGACGGCGATATCGTCGGTTGCGCCTGGACTGAAATCGGCGCCGTGGCCATCGGTGAGGTGGTCACCCAGGTCAGCCCGGATGGCGATAACTGGAAGCTCAACGGCGAAAAGTTCTACAGCACCGGCAGCATTTTCGCTGATTGGATCGACGTGTACGCCCAACGCAGCGACACCGGCGGCGATGTGATCGCCGCCACGCGCGCGCGCCAGCCCGGCGTGGTGCACAGCGATGATTGGGACGGTTTCGGCCAACGCACCACCGGCAGCGGCACCTCGCGCTTTACCGATGCGGTGGTGGAGGCGGACAACGTCATCGACTTCGCTACCCGCTTCAAATACCAGACCGCGTTCTACCAGTTGGTGCTGCTCGCCAGCCTCGCCGGTATCGGCCGCGCCGCGTTGCGCGATGTCGCCCATCAGGTGCGCAGCCGCAAACGCATCTACAGCCACGGCAATGCGCCGCATGTCAGCCAGGATGCACAGGTCCAGCAGGTGGTGGGTGAAGTCGCGGCGCTGGTGTATGCCGCCGAAGCCAGCGCGTTGAAAGCCGCAGCGCCGGCGCAACAGGCTTACCTGGCACGGTTTGGCGGCGATGATGCGGCTGAGCACGCGGCCAATCTGGCCGCCGAGATCGAGTCGGCCACGGCGCAGGTGGTGGTGTCGGAATTGATCCAGCGCGCCACCAGCGAACTGTTCAATGCGCTGGGGGCGTCTGATGTGCGCCAGGGCAAGTCCCTGGACCGCCACTGGCGCAATGCGCGCACGGTGTCGTCGCACAACCCGGTGATCTACAAGGCGCGGATCGTCGGCGACTGGGTGATCAATGCGACCGAGCCGCCGTTTGTGTGGCAGATCGGCAATGGGCCGGCGAAAGCCTGAATCAAGGTTGATCGCAGTCAGCATGTGGGAGGGGCTTGCCCCCTCTCACCTTTGGACCCTGTTATGTCTTAAAAGGCCAGTTTGTAACCGATGGTCATCAACATGATCGCCAGGCACGGGCGCAATACGCCGTCCGGGACTTTGCCGGTCATGTGGCTGCCCAGGTAAATGCCCGGCAGCGAGCCCATCAGCAAAAAGCCCAGCAGGTGCCAGTCCATATTGCCCATGCCGGCGTGGCCCAGGCCCGCCACCAGGGTCAGGGGCACGGCGTGGGCGATCTCGGTGCCCACCAGGCGGCGGGTGGCCAGGAACGGATAGAGGATGAACAACGCGACGGTGCCGAGTGCGCCGGCGCCGATGGAGGTCAGCGCGACCATGGTGCCCAGCACGGCACCGGTCACCACCGTCAACGCATTCAGGTTGCGCGGGTTCATGTGGTAGCCATCGCCGGCATGGCGCTGGGCGAAGGCCAGCAGGCTTTTCTTGAACAGGATCGCCAGGGCCGTCAGCAGCAGCACCACGCCGAGGGCCTGCTTGATCACCGCGTTCATGGCGCTGGGGTCAGTGTGCAGGCTGGCGAGGAACCACAAGGTCAGCAACACGGCAGGCACGCTGCCCAGGGTCAGCCAGCCGGTGATGGTCCAGTCGATGTTCTTGTTCTTGCTGTGTACCAGCACGCCACCGGACTTGGTGATCGCGGCGTACAACAAGTCAGTGCCGACCGCCGTGGCCGGATTGATGCCGAACCACAACAGGATCGGCGTCATCAACGAGCCCCCGCCCACGCCGGTCATGCCCACGATAAAACCAACGATCAGGCCCGCGACTACAAAACCAACATTACCCACATCCATTACAACTTCCCGCGGCCTTATAAATTTCTGGCCGCAGGATAGCGATTTTTCTTATAACGACTTATATCAATATGATCTGACTTTATGCCTTTTAGCTCAATCGACGGCAGACGTACGCCTGAGTCTGGTACGGGAAGGCCACGGTGTCGCGCCCGCGCAGGTCCGGATGGGTGTCGATCAAGTCCTGCAACTGCGCGGTCACCTTGGCCTTTTCCGCGTCTGGCAGCGCAGCGATAAAGCTCACCGAGAGGAAGCGATCCATGATCACCTCTTGAGGGCTGCCGACATGGCTATACGGGAAACAGCTAAGTTCAGGCGCGGAAAAAAGCTCGCCGGTAAAGGCTTCGCGCCAGCGCCCGGTATGAAAGCGCGGCGTATCGCCCTCGTAAGGCGTGATGATAGCGGTGATTGCCGCGACCCAGGCCACCGACTCATCGCGCACATTCCACACCAGTCCCAGCCGGCCCGCGGGTTTGAGTACACGGTGGATCTCCTGCAGCGCCGCCTGGGTCGAGAACCAGTGGAACGCCTGGGCGCAGACCACCGCGTCGGCACTGGCGGCGGCCAGGGGCATGGAGTCGGCGGTACCGTCGACCAGGCGCACGTCCGGCAACAGCTTGCTCAACTGCGCGCCCATCGCCTGCACCGGTTCGACGGCGATCAGGGTCGGCGCCAGGGTGCTGAGCAAACGCGTGAATTTGCCGGTGCCGGCGCCCAGGTCGATGACAGTTGACTGCGCGTCAACGCCGAGCGCCTCCGTGAGCCAGCCGGTCAGTTGCCGTGGATAATCCGGCCGGCCCTGGGCGTAGGTGACGGCCTGGGTGGAGAAACCTTGTTGAGCAGACGCGTGGACACCAGTCATTGCCAATCTCTCCTCGGATAAAGCGGGGACACAGTGTGCGCCTTCATGACTTTATTTTCTAATCGCTGCATCCAATCGTGCGCGTCATGGGTAGTCCTTCCAGTACCCCCGCTGTTTGACTGAATGGAGAAGCACCGATGAACGCTAAAACACTGCTCTGCCTCACCGGCTTGTTGTTCGCCGCCCCCGCCGCTTTTGCCCAGTCCGGCCTGCCCGACAGCATCAAAGTGCCGGCGGGCCACAAGGTCGCGCTGGAAACCACCGGCGTTGGCGAAATCACCTACGAGTGCCGCGACAAGCCCAATGCCGCCGGCCAGACCGAGTGGACCTTCGTCGGCCCCAAGGCCGTGCTCAATGATCGCAGCGGCAAGCCCGTCGGCACCTATTTCGGCCCACCGGCCACCTGGCAGGCCAAGGACGGTTCGAAAATCACCGGCACCCAGCTCGCCGTGGCGCCGTCGGGTGCCGGCAACCTGCCCTATCAACTGGTCAAGGCCAACCCGGCCGAAGGCAAGGGCGCGATGAGCGGCGTGAGCTACATCCAGCGGGTCGGGCTCAAAGGGGGTGTTGCCCCGAGTACCGCGTGCAGCGCCGCCAACAAGGGTGAGCAGGCGGTGGTGAGCTACCAGGCCGATTACATTTTCTGGTCCGCCAGCTGAGCAAAGTCAGCTACGCTGCCCCCTGTGGGCGCCGGCGTGTCGTGGCGAGCACGCTTGCTCGCCACACAGGGGCCGTGGCGGTGGTTAATTCAGTGCCAGGAATACAACGTTTTGCCTGAGACCCTCTTTGATTACCCAGCCTGCCTCTCGGCCTGTGCCCGGGGCGACCAACGCGCCCTGCGCCAGTTGTATGAGCAGGACAGCAGCCGTTTGCTCGGCGTCGCATTGCGCATCGTGCGGGACAAGGCCCTGGCCGAAGACATCGTGCACGACGCGTTTATCAGGATCTGGCGCGGCGCCGGCAGTTTCGACCCCGTGCGCGGCTCGGCACGCGGCTGGGTATTCAGCGTGACCCGCCACCTGGCGCTCAACCACGTGCGCAACCAGCATCGCGAGGTGGCGCTGGGCGAGGAACACGAACAGCTCGCCGCCGACACCGTGACCTTTGAATTTCCCGCGCGCTCGGGGCAGATGCACACCTGCCTGGAGCAACTCGACCCGGCCCGTCGCACCTGCATCCTGCATGCCTATGTCGACGGTTATTCCCACAGCGAAATCGCGCAAAAACTGGGCACCCCATTGGGCACTGTCAAAGCCTGGATCAAACGTAGCCTCACCGCGTTGCGGGAGTGCATGGCATGAACGAAACACTCGACGAACTGGCCAGCGAATACGTGCTCGGCACCCTGCCCATCGAGCAGCGTGCCGAGGTGGACCGCCGCCTGCCGCACGATGCCGAACTGCAGGCCGCGGTGGATGCCTGGGAGCAACGGCTATTACCCCTGACAGCCCTGGCAGAACCGGTGCCGCCCTCGCCTCACCTGTGGCGGCGCATCGAGCGCACCCTCGCCCCCGCCGCCAGCGGCGTGCCGTGGTGGAACCTGCTGGCCGTGTGGCGCGGCCTTGCCGGTGCCGGCCTGCTGGCGAGCCTGGTGCTGTCTGCGTTGCTGCTGACCCGCCCACCCGGCGCCGCGCCGAGCTTCGTGGTGGTGCTGGTGGCGCCACAGAGCCAGGCGCCGGGCTGGGTGATCCAGGCCAGCCACAATCAGCAGATTCAGTTGATTCCATTGGGGGTGATGGAAGTCCCGGCCGACAAGGCCCTGCAGTTCTGGACCAAAGGCGACGGCTGGCAAGGGCCGGTGTCCCTGGGCCTGGTCAAGCCGGGACAGACCCTCTCGGTGCCGCTGGACAAGCTGCCGCCGCTGACGCCAAACCAGCTGTTCGAGCTGACCCTCGAAGCCCCGAGCGGCTCACCCACCGGCAAACCCACGGGGCCGATCCAGGCAATCGGCCGCGCGGTCAAAGTGCTCTGATCAGGCGACGCAGGGCAGCCACACGCGAAACCGGGCACCGCCCAGTGGCGAGGCCTGCGCGGTTAACGTGCCGCCCTGGGCTTCGAGGGCGCGCCGGCTGATCGCCAGGCCCAGGCCGAAGCCGCCGGTGGCGCGGTCGCGGCTGCGGTCGAGGCGGTAGAACGGTTCGAAGATGCGCTCGCGCTGGTCCAACGGAATGCCGATGCCGTCGTCGTCCACCCAGATCTCACAGCCCTTGGGGCAGACCTTGACCCCGACCTGGATGCGTTTTTCGCAGTAACGCGTGGCGTTGCGCAGCAGGTTCTGCAAGGCACGGGCGGTGAGGCGCGGGTCGAGGCTGAAGCGCTCCACGGCGCAATCGAGTGCTACATCAATAACGATTTCGGGGTTTTCCAACTCGTCATCGACACTGCCGAGCACGCTGTCGATAAATTCGTCGAGCACCACCTCGACGCGTTCAGGCAATTGCGCCGGGTTTTGCAGGCGGCTGTAGGACAGCAATTCCAGCACCAGTTCATCCAGCTCGCGAATATGCGCCACCAGGCTTTGCAGGCGCTCGCGGCTGGCATCGGGCAGGTCTTCGGAGAGCGCCAGGGCGAGGCCGAAGTCCAGGCGTGTCAGCGGTGTGCGCAATTCGTGGGAGACGGCGTTGAGCAGGTCGCGCTGCTGGTTGAGCAGGTGCTCGATGTCGCCGGCCATGGTGTCGAAGACCGAGGCCAGGCTGCCGATGTTGGAGCTGGGGGCAATCCCGGTGCGCGCGCTCAGGTTGCCGCGACCGAGTTGGGTGGCCGTGCTTTTCAGGCGCTCCAGGTCACGCCAGTGCGGGCGCAGCCAGACCAGCAGGCACGCCAGCAGCGCGATGCCGATCAACACGTTCATCGACCAGTACAGCAGGTTCATGTCCAGCGAATCGGGAGGGATGGTCAGCTTGACCACGAACTGGTCGTTAATCGGTGAGCTGACCTCCTCCATCCAACCCCACTCCCCGAGGCGGATCACCGGCTTGCCCTGCGCCAACTGCAAGGCCTCCGCCGGGGTGTAGCGCGCGTCCTGACGCAGCAGCAACTGCACTTTCAGCGGCGCGAAGTCGCGGTCCAGTTGTTCGGTGACCTGCGACCAGCGCTCCACCGGTGCGCGCAGGTACTGCTTGACGATCAGCTTTTGCATGCCCCGCGACTGCTCGACGTTGTAGTCGAGGTAGCGATGCTCGAACAGTTGGATCACCAGCTTGGGAATCAAGAAGATTGCCGCGCTGTAGGTGATGATGATGATCAGGGAGAGGCGCAGCAGTACACGAAACATGGATCAGCATTCCCACTCGGAACGACTGAACAGGTAGCCCTTGCCCCACACCGTCTTGATCTTGCGCGCTTCGCCGGCGTGGTCGTCGAACTTGCGGCGCAGCTTGGAAATGGCCACGTCCACCGAGCGGTCGGTGCCGTTGAACTCGATACCGCGCAGGCGTTGCAGGATCTGGTCGCGGCTGAGCACCTCGCCGGCATGCCGGGCGAGCACCACCAGCAGGTTGTACTCGCCGCTGGACAACTCCACCGCCTGCTCGCGCCAGGTCACGGTGCGCTCCGACAGGTCGATGCACAGGTTGCCCATGAGGATCTGGTCATTGGCCACCTGGGGTTCGGACAAACTGCTGCGCCGCAGCAAGGTGCGCACCCGCGCCAGCAGCACGCGTGGCTCGCAGGGTTTGGTCACATAGTCGTCGGCACCCATTTCGAGGCCAAGCACCTGGTCGTGGCTGTCATCGCGGGCGGTGAGCATCAGAATCGGCAAGCCCGCCGAGTCGGCGCGCAGCAGGCGGCAGACTTGCAGGCCGTCGAGGCCCGGCAGCATCAGGTCGAGGATCACCAGGTCCGGCGGGTTGAGCCGCGCGCGCTCACGCACGTGGTCGCCACGGCTGAGCACGCTGACGTGGTAGCCATTGCGCTCCAGGTAGCTGGCAATCAGCTCGGAGAGTGCGGCGTCGTCTTCCACCAGGAGGATGTTGGGCATAAAGGTGTTTCCAGAAAATACAGTTATTGGTCGTACACAAATCCCATGTGGGAGGGGGCTTGCCGCCGACAGCGGTGGGTCAGTGAAGGCTGTTTCGACTGATACACCGCGATCTGGGGCAAGCCCCCTCCCACATGGGATCTCCAGTGCTTGCAGGATTGTGCAAGGATATACGCCCTCTGCCGACTATGGGTCGCACCTTACATTTCTTCACAGACCACCTACACAGCTTCACAGCACCACGGCGCAGGTGACCTTAGGATGCGCCAGTCAATATTGGGATAAGAGCATGTCAAAGAATCTGTTTGCGCCGTTTTGCCTGCTGGCCCTGACGCTGGCACTGAGTGCCTGCGACAAGTCGGCCACGCAAGCGCCGGAAATGCCGCTGGCCAAAGTTCGCATTGAAACCCTGCAGGCCAAGCCCCTGTCCATCAGCAGCGAGCTGAGCGGGCGCATCGCCGCACCGCGCATCGCCGAAGTGCGCGCGCGGGTAGCCGGTGTGGTGATGCAGCGGGTGTTCAAGGAAGGTCACGACGTCAAACAGGGCGACGTGCTGTTTCGCATTGACCCGGCGCCGTTCAAGGCTGACCTCGACAGCGCCCAGGCCAACCTGAGCAAGGCCGAGGCCAATGCGTTCCAGGCGCGCCTGCAGGAGCAGCGCTACAGCCAACTGGTCGAAGGCAACGCCATCAGCGGCCAGGACTACGACAACGCCCGGGCCGCCGTGCGCCAGACCAACGCCGAAGTCGCCGCCAACAAGGCGGCCGTCGAGCGCGCCAAGCTGAACCTGGGCTACGCCACCGTGACGGCGCCGATTTCCGGGCGCATCGGCCGCGCGCTGGTCACCGAAGGCGCACTGGTCGGCCAGAACGAGGCCACGCCCCTGGCGATCATCCAGCAACTGGACCCGATCCACGCCGACCTGACCCAGTCCACCCGCGAACTGAACGACCTGCGGCGCGCCTTCCGCGCCGGCAGCCTGAAGCAGGTCGGCCAGGACCAGGCCAAGGCCACTCTTATCCAGGACGATGGCAGCCTCTACCCACTGCCGGGCAAATTGCTGTTCGCCGAAATCAGCGTCGACCCCGGCACCGGGCAGATCATCCTGCGCAGCGAATTCCCCAACCCGGACCTCGATTTGCTCCCTGGCAGCTTTGTGCGCGTGCGCCTGGAGCAGGCCGTCGATAAACAAGGCATCAGCGTGCCGCAACGCGCCATCGTCCGCGACAGCGCCGGCATTCCCATGGTGCTGCTGCTGGACGCCGAGCAAACCGTGAGCCAGCAACCGGTGGAGCTGGGTGCGGTGGTCGAGGACCGCTGGATCGTCAGCAGCGGCCTCAAGCCCGGTGACCGCATCGTCGTCGAAGGCCTGCAACACGCGCGCCCCGGTGAAAAAGTCCAGGTGGATGACAGCCCCGTGCCGCTCGCCCAGGCACCCGGCCAATAAGGATTATTGAGAATGCCGCAGTTCTTTATTGATCGCCCGATCTTCGCCTGGGTGGTCGCCCTGTTTATCCTGCTCGCCGGCTTGCTGGCGATCCCGCAGTTGCCGGTGGCGCAGTACCCCAACGTCGCGCCGCCCAAAGTCGAGATCTACGCGGTGTATCCCGGTGCCTCGGCCCAGACCCTGGACGAAAGCGTGGTCAGCCTGATCGAGCAGGAGCTCAATGGCGCCGACCACCTGTTGTATTTCGAATCCCAGAGCAGCCTCGGTTCGGCCACCATCACCGCGACGTTCCAGCCGGGCACCGATCCGGAAATGGCCCAGGTGGATGTGCAAAACCGTCTCAAGGCAGTCGAGCCGCGCCTGCCGCAAGCGGTGACGCAGCAGGGTTTGCAGGTGGAGAAAGTGTCCGCCGGTTTCCTGCTGCTGGTGACCCTCACCTCCAGCGACGGCAAGCTCGATGACGTAGCGCTCAGCGATTACCTGGCGCGCAACGTGATGAACGAGCTCAAGCGCCTCGACGGGGTCGGCAAGGCGCAGTTGTATGGCGCCGAGCGCGCCATGCGCATCTGGATCGACCCGCAAAAGCTGATCGGCTTCAACCTGACCCCGGCGGACGTGAATGCCGCGATCAGCGCGCAGAACGCCCAGGTTTCCGCTGGCAGCATCGGCGACTTGCCGGGCACCAGGACCCAGGAAATCACCGCCGCGATCCTGGTCAAGGGCCAGCTGTCGACGCCGGCGGAATTCGCCGACATCGTGCTCAAGGCCAATCCGGATGGCTCCACCGTGCGCATCGGCGACGTGGCGCGGGTGGAAATCGGCAGCCAGGAGTACCAGTTTTCCACGCGCCTGAACGGCAAGCCGTCCACCGCCGTCAGCGTGCAACTGGCGCCGGGCGCCAACGCGTTGAACACGGCGACCCTGGTGCGGGCGAAGATGGACGAGCTGTCGCGCTACTTCCCGGCCAATGTCGAATACAAGATTCCGTACGACACCTCGCCGTTCGTCAAGGTCTCGATCACCAAGGTGGTCTACACCCTGCTCGAAGCCATGGCGCTGGTGTTTGCGGTGATGTTCCTGTTCCTGCAGAACGTGCGCTATACGCTGATCCCGACGCTGGTGGTGCCGATCGCGCTGATGGGCACCTTCGCGACCATGCTGTTGCTGGGGTTCTCGATCAACGTGCTGACCATGTTTGGCATGGTGCTGGCCATCGGCATCCTGGTGGATGACGCCATTGTGGTGGTGGAGAACGTCGAGCGGATCATGGTCACCGAGGGCCTGTCGCCCAAGGAGGCGACGAAGAAAGCCATGGGCCAGATCACGGGCGCTATCGTCGGGATTACCCTGGTGCTGGTGGCGGTGTTCCTGCCGATGGCGTTCATGGCCGGTTCGGTGGGGGTGATCTACCAGCAGTTCTCGCTGTCGATGGCCACCTCGATCCTGTTCTCGGCGTTCCTGGCCCTGACCTTGACCCCGGCGCTGTGCGCCACCCTGCTCAAGCCGATCGCCAAGGGCGAGCACCATGCCAAGGGGGGGTTCTTCGGCTGGTTCAACAAACGTTTCGAGCAACTCACCGATCGCTACGAAGGCTGGGTGGCCTATGCGCTCAAGCGCAGCGGCCGCTACCTGCTGGTCTACCTGGTGTTGCTGGTGGGCCTGGGGTTGATGTTCAGCCGCCTGCCCTCCTCGTTCCTGCCGGTCGAAGACCAGGGCTACACCATCACCGATATCCAGCTGCCGCCGGGTGCGAGCAAGAACCGCACGGTGCAGGTCGCCGAGCAGATCGAAGCGCACAACGCCAGCGAGCCAGGGGTGGGCGATACCACCATGATCATGGGCTTCAGCTTCTCCGGCTCGGGGCAGAACGCGGCGTTGGCGTTCACCACGCTCAAGGACTGGTCGCAGCGTGGCAGCGATGACTCCGCCGCCTCGATTGCCGACCGCGCCAACGCGACGTTCAGCGAGCTCAAGGATGCGATCGCCTATGCGATCCTGCCGCCGCCGGTGGATGGGCTGGGCACTTCCAGCGGGTTCGAATTCCGTCTGCAGGACCGAGGGGGCGTCGGCCACGCCGCATTGATGCAGGCCCGTACCGAGCTGCTGGCGGCCGCGGAAAAAAGCCCGATCCTCGCCAACGTGCGCGAAAGCGCCCTCGCCGAGGCGCCGCAGGTGCAGTTGGAAGTCGACCGCAAGCAGGCCAATGCGCTGGGCGTGTCGTTTGCCGATGTCGGCAACGTGCTGTCCTCGGCCATCGGCTCGGCGTATGTCAACGATTTCCCCAACCAGGGCCGCATGCAGCGGGTGGTGGTGCAGGCCGAAGGTGACCAGCGCAGCCAGGTCGCCGACTTGATGAAGATCCACGTGCGCAACAACGCTGGAAAGATGGTGCCGCTGTCGGCGTTTGTCGAAGCCAAGTGGACCCAGGGCCCGGCGCAGCTGACCCGCTACAACGGTTATCCGGCGATTGCCATCAGTGGTGAGGCCGCGCCGGGCCACAGCACCGGCGAAGCGATGGAAGAAATCCAGCGCCTGGTCAGCCAGTTGCCGGCGGGCCTTGGCCAGGAATGGACCGGGTTGTCGTTGCAGGAACGCTTGTCCGGCTCGCAGGCACCCTTGCTGTTGGGGTTGTCGCTGCTGATCGTGTTCCTGTGCCTGGCGGCGCTGTATGAAAGCTGGTCGATCCCGACCTCCGTGCTGCTGGTAGTGCCGTTGGGCGTCCTCGGCGCGGTGCTGGCCGTGACCTTGCGTGGCATGCCCAACGATGTGTTCTTCAAGGTCGGCTTGATCACCATCATCGGGCTGTCGGCGAAGAACGCGATCCTGATCATCGAATTTGCCAAGGACCTGTATGACCAGGGCGAAGACCTGATCGATGCGACCCTCAAGGCCGCGCGGCTGAGGTTGCGACCGATCATCATGACCTCGCTGGCGTTCATCCTCGGCGTGGTGCCGCTGGCGATTGCCACCGGCGCCAGCTCGGCGAGCCAGCAGGCAATTGGTACCGGGGTGATCGGCGGGATGATTACCGCGACGTTGGCGGTGGTGTTTGTGCCGGTGTTTTTTGTGGTGGTGATGAAGCTGGTGCGCAAGAAGGGCTGATGCGGGCGGTGGTTCTTGTGACTAGCTTGTTGTGGCGAGCGGGCTTGCCCCGCGTTGGGCTGCGAAGCGGCCCCAAAACCATCCACCCCGGAATATCTGGAAAACCGCGGTGAGACTATCGGGGCTGCTTCGCAGCCCAACGCGGGGCAAGCCCGCTCGCCACATGAAGCCTGCTCACCACATTAAGCCATCTTTAACACATGAAGCCATGCTCACCACATGACACCCGTTCACCACATGAAGCCATCTTTACCCCTTGCCCCCAGTTCACCACATGAAGCCAGTCCACCCCATGGAGCCATCTTCACCCCATGAACCCATGCTCCCCCCATACCCCCTCGCTCTCCACAAGCTCACCATTGGGCCAGCCGCTTCAGAATGCGCTAAGGTGCTCACAAATAGCCATGTGTGAGCTGCCATGCCGTTTCTAGCCCGTACCCACCCTCGCCTCTCTTCCGCCGCCGTGCTTGGCCTTGCCGTAGGCATCCTGGCGCCGGCGGATACTCTCGTGAGCAAGATCCTCATCGGCTGGAACGCCGGGGTCTGGACTTACCTGGTGCTGATGCTGTGGCTGACCATCCGCGCCAAGGCCCAGGATGTAAAACGCATCGCCGAGATCGAGGATGAAAATGCCGGGCTGGTGCTGTTCATGGTGTGCATCGCGGCCATCGCGAGTTTGGCCACCATCACGTTCGAGCTGGTCGGCAGCAAGGACCTGGCCACGTCCGAGCGCTTGCTGCACTACGGCTTTACCGGGCTGACGGTGATCGGTTCGTGGCTGCTGATCGGGGTGATTTTCAGCGTGCATTACGCCCGCCTCTATTACACCTGGGAGGGCAAGGAGCCGGCGCTGCGTTTTGCCGAAGGCTTGCTGACCCCCAACTATTGGGACTTCCTGTATTTTTCCTTCACCATCGGCGTGGCGGTGCAAACCTCCGACGTCGGCGTTGCCACCCGGGGCATGCGCAAGGTGGTGCTGGGCCAGTCGTTGATCGGATTCCTGTTCAACACCGCGATCCTGGGTTTCTCGATCAACATCGCCGCCGGACTGTTCGGCTAGGCTGCACAAACCTTCTAGACGCCCTGGAGCCGCTGGGCGCTAATACCCTTACACATTCCGTCCCGGTGTCTTATGGCCGCGCGCAATTGGATCGACCTGTCCCAGGACGCCGACACCGGCATCGAGACCCTGCGCGCGCATTTCGAGGGGCATGCCTACGACCCCCATTGGCACGACAGCTACCTGGTCGGCGTGACTGAACAAGGCGTGCAGCAATTCAACTGCCGTCGCACCCGTCACAACAGCGTGCCCGGCCAGGTGTTCCTGGTCGAGCCCGGCGAGTTGCATGACGGCGATGCGCCCACGCCGGACGGCTTCACCTACCACATGCTCTACCTCGACCCGCAGTGGCTGGCGCGGGAAGTGAGTGCGGTGTTCGAAGAGGCGCCGCTCGACAGCCAACTGGGGTTCGCCCACACCTTGACCAGCGACCCGCGCCTGGCCATTGCCACCAGCCAGGCCTTCCAGACCCTGCACAGTGGCGAGTTGCGCATTGTGCGGCAACGGGCCATGGACCAGTTGCTCGAGCGCCTCACAGCCCAACTGCACTGGCGTAGCCGTTACCGCGAGGATCCACGCCTGCCGCGGGTGGCCCACAAGGCGCGGGAATACCTGCACGCCCACCTGCATCACGACGTCGGCATGGATGAACTGGCGCTGGCCTGTGGCGTCGACCGCTTCCGCCTGACCCGCGCGTTCAAGAGCGCCTTCGGCCTGCCGCCGCATGCCTATCTGGTGCAACTGCGCCTGGCGCGCGCCCGGCACTGGCTGGCCAAGGGCGAGCAACCGGCCGATGTGGCAATCGCCCTGGGCTTTGCCGACCAGAGCCACCTCGGTCGCTGGTTCGTGCGCGCCTACGGTCTGACGCCCGCCGCGTACCGCAAGCGCTGCTCAAATCTTCCAGACAGGTAACGTGCGCGCTGGCGAAGATCGACTCCATCCATTGGTTTACCGGAGTCACCCGCCATGTTGCCCACGTTGCTGCCGTTCATGCTGTTCGCCTTCGTCGCCTCCATCACCCCCGGCCCTACCAATATCCTGGTGCTAAGCAACAGCGCGCGGTATGGCTTCAAGGCCGCCTTGCCGATCATCCTCGGGGCGTGCGCCGGCGCGGCGGGGATTGTGCTGCTGGTGGGGGCCGGCGTGGGCCAGTCGCTGGTGCAACTGCCCAGGGTACAAAGCGCGATGCAGTGGGCTGGTGTGGCGTGGCTAAGCTATCTGGCCTGGCAGATTTTCCGCGCACCGACAACCGCGATCGACCCGCAATCGGCGCAAACACGCCTGGGCTTGACGGGCGCCGCCAGCCTGCAATTGATCAACCCCAAGACCTGGATGATGGCATTGGCGGTGGTCAGTGTGTTCGCCGGCACTGGCGCAGACCGCCAGCACCAGGTGCTGATCCTGTCGCTGGTGTTTTTCCTGATTTCCCTGCCCTGTCTCGGCGCCTGGGCGATGCTGGGCGCAGGCTCCAGCCGGGTCTTGCGCTCGGCGCAGGCCATGCGCCGTTTCAACCAGTGCATGGCCTTGCTCCTGCTGGGTTCGACCTGGCTCGGCGTACTGATCTGAAGGCACAAAAAAGGGGAAGCCCTAGCTTCCCCTGTTCAAGTGTGTGTGCGCCTTAGAAATCGTAACGCACACCGAAGTTGACGCCCCAAGGCTGGTCGATCTTCTTGCCTTTGCTGGTTTCAATATCCGCATGCAGCTTGACGTTCTTGGACACCGACATGGCCAAGCCTGCCGCCAGCTCGATTCGCGAGCCCGACAGATCATTGTTGAAGCTCTGATCGTTGACGAACACCTTGTTGCTCTGGTCGAACTCATGGGCGAGCGCGGTGCGCAGGTACGGCTGCAACACACCGCCGCTGTCCAGCTGGATGTTCTTGCCGGTGGTCACGCCCACCTTGCCGACCACGGAGCTGGAGCGATCACCCTTGGCTTGCAGGCCGTTGGACAGCTCATAGCTCTGCGCCTGGGTGATGGTTGCCGACAACTGGCCGTAGGGTTCGATGAAGAAGTCGTTGTCCAGTTTGATATGGCGACCCAATTCCGCCGAGGCCCCCACGGCATTTTGCGCGTAGCTGCCCTTGGCTTTCTTGCCGTCGCTCATGATCACGTTCACGTCGTTGTGCAAGCGGTTGAGCTTGGCGACACCGTCGAAATACAGACCGCTCTCATCGTCCAGCCACGTGGCGTAGGCACCCAGGTAGTAGCTCTTGACCTCGCCTTTACTGCCACGAGTGAGGTTCAGGTCCGAGCTGCTGTGACCGGCCATGACACCGGCCAGCCACTGACCATCACCGCTGGACAACGGCGCGTCGGCGCCAATCGTGAAGCCCTTCTGGGTTTGCGCATAACCGGCACCGTTTTTGTTGGCGGCCACTTCATATTTGTTGCCGTAGCTGCGCATCCACAGGCCATTGTCCTTGCCATCGCTGAAGCGCAATTCACCCATGCGGGTGCGCAGGATGGACGACTCGCCGTACAACACGGTCGGCGCACTGTTGAACAACGCCAGTACCGAGTGGGCGCTGGTGCTGGTACCGCGACGCGTCGGGTCGAGTTCCCAGTCGTTGCCGTCCTTTTGCAGACCATAGGCATAGGCGCCGATGTCCACGGTGTCGCCCACCAGGGAAAAGTGTGCGTCGCCGCCTTCGGTATGCACCACCTTGATCGGCTTGCCGCTGGCCAGTTCCGAACCGGTGGCGTCCAGCAACAGGCGGTGGTTCCCCTCGGCCCTGCCTTCCACGTTGAGGAAGTCGGTCTGGTGAGTGGCAAAGTCGGTGTGCATGATGAACGTGCCGTTGCCTTCCAGGCTCTTGACGTCCAACTGGTAGAACTCATCCGGCCCACCAAAGTGCACGGCGCCGCCGCCCATCTTCAAGGCGTCGACATTGCTGTCGCCTACCAATACCCAATTGGAGGCATCGTTGACGCTCAACTCGGCGACGTTCTTCAACTGGCCGGTCAGCCAGGAGCCATTGTTGAGCTGCACTTTCGCGCTGCCGCCCTCTTCGACCACGATGTCACCCACCAGGAAGCTGCGGTCGACGTTCATGTTGGCGCTGGCGCCGCCGGTGACTTCCAGGATATTGCCGTTGCCGCCGCTCAAGGTCGAGCCGTTGAGCACGTGGATATCCGCCTCGGTCGTGCCGTATTCGTCGCCTTCCACCAACAGCGCGGCACCGTTGCGACCTTCGACATGCGAGCGGTTCAATACCAGGCTGCTGCTGTTCATGTCCGCACTTTCATAACTCAGGCGTACACCATTCTCGCCACCGGTAATGACGCTGGCGACCGCACTGGCGGCCCCGCCCAGCAACAATACGCCGATGCCATCCTCATCGGTTGCAATCACATCCGAGCCAAAGAAGTCGAGCTGGCTGAATGAGGTGGCCCGCGCACCTTCAGTGGAGCCCAGGATAGTGCTGTCGAAAACAGTGGCTGTCGAACCCTCATCAGTGAGGAAGTTACGTGCAGCCAAGAGGCCGACACCGTTGTGATTGATGACCTCGCTGCCCCTGATCTGGGCGTTACTGCCTTGCAGGTTGATGGCAAAGGCGGCGGTACCGCGGGCTTCTACCGATGCGCCGTCGAGGTTGATTTGCGAACCCTGGGTCGCATAAATGTCCTGCGCCTTGCTACCTGCGTTCAGGGTCAGTGCACCGGCAGTCACTCGCGACTGAAGCATCTGGGCACCGTTGGACGTCAAGTGGGCATTCTTGCTGATGATCCAGTCGTCCACCCGTACACCGGCCTCGATAGTGCGTTCCAAGCCTGGGTGCAATGTGGTGGTGGCATGGGTGAAGGTGGCGCCCAGCAACAGCAGGCCGACAGCAGGCACCTGGAGCGCCAGGGCCAAAGGATGTTTTTTGAACCGTGCATCGATAGTCATTGCATGTATACCCGTAAAGAACCTTCCCGAAAGGGAACGAATTGACCGGCACCAAGCGAGATAGGCCCAGGTCATGACGGGGCGCAGGTTAGTGAGGAAGGGGGAATGGGTATGTAGGACTTATCTGCGATTAATAGCTGAGTTGCCCGACGCCTCAACGGTCAAAAAAAAAGAGGAGCCAGGCTCCTCTTTTTAGTACGACATAGGCCCGCTCTCAACTCGGCCAAGGTGAACCGTCACAGTAGACCAGACCTGGGCGAATCCCTCTCACCAACAGGATGGCTTCGGCGGAAAGAACAGGAGACGGGGTACCAATGATGGGTACGGTGTAGGTGATCTTGACCGACCCCATATCCAGCGCTGCCGTACTGATGGGCTTCACGTAGGTCGCGTAAGGCTTGACGGGGACAGTGAAGCCCAACCGGGTCTGCTCGAAGTTCAACGGCCCGAACAGAAACGGCCCGCTCGCCCCAGGAATAGGGACTGCGCCATCATTGTCACTGCAGCCCGTCCAATTCAGCGTGATAATCATGCCCTCCGCCAACAGTTCATGAGGTGGCACAAATACCTGCACCTCGAGATCCGGTCCTTGCAACGTATTGCACACGATTTCTGCAGGCGCAATACCTGGGATCTCGGGCAAGACGTTAAGGACCCGGGGTGGAGGGAACGCAATCACGTTGGCATTGACGTTGATGTCCTGGGACGGTGATGAAACCCGGTTGTTGGTCCCACTGATCTCGATTTCGTAACGCAGTGGAATCTCGTTGTTGGAATGCTTCTGGATGAACGGAAATGCCACTTCCATGTCGATCTCATCACCCGGCATGGCGGTCGCGGGGTCCACCTCTTTTCTATCGACCAGTTCGTTTTGGTAGAACAGATTGATCCAGAAGCGCATTGCAGACGGCGGCGGAGCACCGCTCCACAGGCGTACGACGACATCGGCATTCATCTGTGAGTCGCGCTCATCCAATTCGTTGGTCAACCCTGAGCCACGCCCCGTCAGGATTGGCAGTGGCAGGTTGGGGTTGATCAGCTCAGGCTCCCAAGGGTTGATCGGCCCCCCCACCTGCAGGTCGAGGTCGATATTGGTAGGCGTGGGGACCCAATGCATCAGCCCCCCTCGATCCACCGCATAATCCACCCTCAAGTTGATCCTGCCGGTACTCGTAGCGTACAAGTCGACCAGCGTCTGAAAGGCCACATGGAAGTTGTACGGCAGTGCAGACCCACCCAGTGGGTAGGGGCCTACGTCCCGGGAACCATGCGTGGTGGTCAGGCGCACCAGCAGTTGATCGTTCGCACGATCAGCGTCGTAATTCGGAATAATCACAAACATGCCGGAAGAGGCGGCGGTATCGATACGGTTAATCAGGCGGTCACCCACGCCCGTCAAGGAAAGCGCATCCCTTACACCCGGCGGGCTGAGTACTGGCGCAGGTCGCAACCCCACCGTGATAGGCAGTTCGAACGAAGCGTCGCTGATATTGCCGGCGACATCGACCAAGCGGTACCTCAACCTACGAGGGCCATCCCCCATATCGGCCAAGGCCTGGGTGAAGCGCACCACGCTGTCGGGGAACACCGGGCCCTCCGCAAGAACCTCCAGTGAGTCGCCGTTGTACAGGCGCCATCTATCACCGGGCTTGGCCCCCTCCGCGACATACGCTGGAATCCCGAAGGGTACGCCGGTGGGGTTTGCGTCCAGCAGCGTCTGAGTGACGCTGCCCGCCCATCCAGGCGGTAGCGTCAAACGGCGAGGCCCGTCGGGAATGCTGTCGTAGGGAGCCGTTCGGTCGATGACCAGCGGTGCCCCAAACGAGCCTGAGTCATTCCCGGAGCTCTGGATGATTCTGTAGCTGAGCGTGTGTTCACCTTCATTGAGGAATCGCCGCGCAACATTGATCGTATAGAAGTCCGGAATGGGCGTTGGGAAAAATACCGGTTCACTGCTGATGCGCCCGGTCGTCAGGAAATCAGGGAAATCATCAAGATGGATATCCAGGGTATCGGGCCTTAACGGGTTGGTAGGCGCGGGAGACCACAGCGGAATATCCACTTCAAGAAAGTTTTTATCCGCCGCTTCTCTGAAAATCAGGCCCGGGTATTCGATCGGATCAACCAGCCCGGTAATAGTCGGAGCAGTCAGTACAACGGGAACCGTGGTGGGCCCCACACCTGTTTGTTTGGACTTGGGAACTATCTTTTTCATGTGAGTCACTCTCTTTGGTATAAAAGATTACTCTGTCGAGCGCGCGACGACGCCCATAGATCCACACAGCATGTGCAACTTTCTTATTATCCCTACCGCCACTCACCGACAAAAAAAGTTCAAGCGATTCCGCAACCGAAGTGTATCCACGGCTGAATGATGGAGACAGGCTCACTCAAACAAATCAGTGGGTTCTAACTTCCCTGCAATCATCCCTGACTGTTCGGGCATTCATCGTCCAGTGAATCACAAAAACCCTCATCGCCTGGCTGACAAATCCTTCCAGAACCGGGATACACGCGATCAATACGCACCAGTTTCTGGGCGGACTGGCCTATCACAACACCCCGCCGAAGTACGAAAAACCTGGCGATCGCCGATGCAAATCTCTGCATCGGTTCAATCTTCGTGTCCCATGGCCACACCCTGACCGCTTGCCCGTTGGCGACATAATTAACCGTTACGCTGAAGTCAGTATCTGCAATCGGCTCTTCGCCGTTATTCTGTGTATAACCTTGCCAAAAAAATTGAATTTCATCCCCAGTTTGAAATCGACTGTCATCGCGTATGAACCAATACACTCCATGGCAAATAGCCGGGCGCGATTCGCAAGTAAGATAGTTGACAGGGCCATGCAGGGTATGTTGTATCAATGGGGCATCAAACTGAATCAACGGCGCCGCATGAACATTGACGGGCGTCGAGTCTGAATGCTGTTCGTTCACCCCGTTACTGGTGGTGTAATACACCGGCAAGTCCGGGAAATCACCACCGCTGACAATCACGTTACCGGGCACATCCGTGAACGGTACCGGCTGGTCGAACACATCTCCCGGCTGCACTTCATAGTGGGCCACCGGCCCCACGTCGTTCCAATACAGCTCCAGCCGCTCTCCCGCCACCGGGTTCTGGTAGAGGCGTACCCATACCTCAGCGCCGGCCGTCGCATCACGAGAATCGAGTTCATTGTGTAATCCAGAGCCTTTGCCGTACACATCCACCCGCTCCAGCGTGGTATTGAGCAGCGCGGGCGCATTGGCGTGATCCTGTCCGGCGATAGTCAGGTCGACCCAGAAAAAACTCGACGGCGAAGGCACGGGTGGGCGCCCCGCACGTTGAATCTCGTACCTGACTTGCACCTCGGTACGCGCCAGAGGGCCGGACCCGCGCAAGATATCCCAGGGTATCTCGACCGGAAATGGGAAGCCGGTGATAGGTATTGCCGGCAGCACAGGGCGACCGTCACAGAACATCACGACACGGTCGCCCGCTGCAAAATCATCGTATTCACGGGGAATCCGCGCCGCGACCCGCGCTCGCGCATCATCACGCTTGATCAGGAAGTCCAGATAGGCAGGAGGACGAATATCGGGCGCAGGCAAGTTGCTCGGGTCAGCAATCAGATTCACCTGGAAATCCATCGGAGCACTGAACGCCAACGTGAAATTTTCGGCGCGATCATATAAGCGGTATTGCAAATAGGCGATCCCGTTACTGAGGCCGCGAAAATGCTCGGCAGGAATCCGCAGAATCAGCGGATCGGTGATCAGTGGAAATTCCTGCCTGCCCGTCTGGATGGGCGGAAACGGCGGTGTGTTATTGCTCAGGTAATATCCGACCTGATCACGAGCCGCGCGGCCAATGTAGGCCGGTATCTCGACTTCGATGAACGGGTTGGCGGCCAACACGGCTTCGGTGATGCCGGACGCCTCTATGGCAGGGTCGACAAACCGCGCCTTGTCGTCCGGATCCTGAAACCTTGGCGGGTTGTTATCCACCGTCAACGTCCAGGGAAACGATGGCGTCGCGAAGCCGCCTTCATCCGTCACCGTATAAAACGCCTCTACCACCGCATCGAGTTCCCGCATGAAGTTGACAGGGACATATAAGGGGTACGGAAAACGCGCCGGATCCAGCGGCCCGGTAAATGACTGCGAGTCAGCTTCGACATTCACGCCGCGCACCCGCCACCACAGCGTGAGGACATGAGTTCTGCCCACTGAAGGACCTGGCACCCACTGAGGAATACGGCACTGCAACGGTTGCAGCGATACCGGCAGAGGAATCAGCCCTTCCGGGTCCGCAGGATCGACCCCTACCACCTCGTCGAAAGTCGGCAATACGCGGGCCTCTCCCTCCTTGGTAGACCGTACACCGGGTTGGGCGGCTGGTTTGTGTGAGCTGGGCATTTTCTCTTCCCTCGCAATTATCCTGGAGAGAATTAAGCGCTCAAACGCACACCTCCGATACTGTCAGAAGTAACAGGTACCACTCGCCATTCGTCGGATTGGTTCAGGATGAAGGCCAGGACTATCGTCACCCGCCCTTGACGGAATGGTCGTCGATGGTGTTTCCTGAAACCGGTTTCAGGGCCAGCACCACGGTCACTGGAGCCCTTGACTCGAATAAAAAGGTGCAACCGTCGTGAATTCATTTTCCGCCGCCCAGCGCAGCCGTGTGACCATGCTTGACGTGGCCGAGCGCGCGGGTGTGTCCAAGGCCAGCGTGTCGCGTTTTATCGGCGATGACCGCGCCTTGCTCTCCGATGCCATCGCCCTGCGCATCGAACAAGCCATCGACGAACTCGGCTACCGCCCCAACCAGATGGCGCGTGGCTTGAAGCGTGGCCGCACGCGCCTGATCGGCATGCTGGTGGCCGATATCCGCAACCCCTATTCCATTGCCGTGATGCACGGTGTCGAAACCGCCTGTCGCCAGCACGGCTACAGCCTGGTGGTGTGCAACACCGACCGCGATGACGCCCAGGAGCGCCAGCACCTGGCAGCACTGCGCGCCTACAACATCGAAGGGCTGATCGTGAACACCCTCGGCCATCACCTCGACCAACTGCTGGAACTGCAACGCGAAATGCCCCTGGTGCTGGTGGACCGCAAGCTCGAGCCGCTGCACAGCGACCTGGTCGGCCTGGATAACCCGGCGGCGGTGCGCATGGCGGTGGAGCACCTGGAACAGCAGGGTTACCGCGATGTGTTGCTGGTGAGCGAAGCCACCGATGGCACCAGTTCACGCCTGGAACGCCTGGACAGCTTCAAGGCCGAAATCGCCCGGCGTCCGGCATTGACCGGCGCCATCGTGGAACTGGATGACCAGTTGCAACAGCGCCTGCAGCGCTTTCTCGCCAAACCCGGCCGCAAGGCTTTGTTCTGCGCCAACGGCGTCGCCGCACTGGCCTGCACCCGCGCCCTCAAGGCATTGGGCTGCGAGCTGTTTGCCGACGTCGGCTTGATCGCCCTCGATGACCTGGACTGGTACCCGCTGGTAGGCACCGGCATCACCGCCCTCGCCCAACCGACCGAGGCGATTGGCGCCAGCGCCTTCGACTGTTTGCTCAAGCGCCTGCGCGGTGATACCGAGCCGACTCGCACCCTGGATTTCTTGCCCCAACTGATTGTCCGAGGCTCCACAACCCCCACGTAGGAGCCGGCTTGCCGCCTCCTGCAGCGTTGATTTGCGTATAAAAATGAAACCGGTTTCAGAGGTAGACAACAATGCATAAATACCCCGTCTCCATCAGCCTTTCCAGCTACGGCGCCGACCTGGTCCGCCAGCAGGGCCAGTTGAGTTTTGTCCAATTGCTGGCCTCCGCCGGTGCCCAGCGCATCGAATGGCGTGAAGAACTGCTGACCCACGAACAACCCGCGCAACTGGCCGAAGCCGCTGCTGCGCAGGGCCTGGAGTGCGTGTTCTCATCGCCGCTGGAACTGTGGGTCGCCGGCCGTGCGCAGCCAAATGCCGAATTGAGCGCGACCCTGGATCGCGCCCAGGCCTTCGGGGCGTGCTGGCTGAAAGTCTCGCTGGGTTATTTCACCGACACCAACGACCTGGAAAGCCTGCACGCCCTGCTCAACCGTCACTCGGTCAAGCTGTTGGTGGAAAACGACCAGACCCTGTACGGCGGGCGCATCGAGCCGATGCAGCGGTTTTTCACCGAGGTCGAACGCCAAGGCCTGCCGGTGAAGATGACCTTCGACATCGGCAACTGGCAGTGGCAGGACCAATCCGCGCTGACCGCCGCGCGCCTGTTGGGCCGGCACGTCGACTACCTGCACTGCAAGGCCGTGGCGCGCCGCGCAGACGGCAAGCTGGTGGCGCTGCCGCCTGGCGCCACCGACCTGCATCTGTGGGAACAACTGCTCAAGCACATGACTCAAGGTATTACCCGGGCCGTGGAATTCCCGCTGCAGGGCGATGACCTGGTCGCGGTCACCGCACAGCAGGTCGCTACCCTCGCCCACCTTGGCCAACCGCCTGCGGAGAATGCGCATGTCTGAGATCGATATCCTCTCGTTTGGTGAAACCATGGCGATGTTTGTCGCCGAGCAGACCGGCGAACTGGCCCAGGTGGCGCAGTTTCACAAACGTATCGCCGGGGCCGACAGCAATGTCGCCATCGGCCTGTCGCGCCTGGGTTTCAACGTGGCCTGGCTGAGCCGGGTGGGCAATGATTCCCTCGGGCGCTTTGTGGTCGACACGCTCAAAAATGAAGGCCTGGATTGCCGGCATGTGGCGGTCGACCCGCTGCACCCGACCGGCTTTCAACTCAAGTCCCGCGAAGAAGCCGGCGCTGACCCGCAGGTGGAGTATTTCCGCAAGGGCTCGGCGGCCAGCCGCTTGTCCATCGCCGCCATCAGCCCGGCGCTGCTGCAGGCGCGTCACTTGCACGCCACCGGCATTCCGCCGGCGCTTTCTGACGCTACCCACGAGCTGTCCGTTGAATTGATGACCCAAATGCGCAAGGCCGGACGCAGCGTGTCGTTCGACCCGAACCTGCGCCCTTCGCTGTGGGCCAGCCAGGCGCAGATGATCAGCGCCATCAACGCGCTGGCGGCCCTGGCCGACTGGGTCCTGCCGGGCCTGGGCGAAGGCCGCTTGCTCACCGGTTATGACGACCCGGCCGATATCGCCGCGTTTTACCTCGACCAGGGCGCCGAAGCCGTGGCGATCAAGCTCGGCCCGGACGGCGCCTACTTCCGTACGCAGATGGACAAAGGCTTTGTTGCCGCCGTGCCGGTCGAAAAGGTCGTCGACACCGTGGGTGCCGGCGATGGCTTTGCCGTGGGCATGATCAGTGCCCTGCTGGAAAACCTCAGCTTTCCCGAGGCGGTCCAGCGCGGCAACTGGATCGGCAGCCGCGCCGTGCAGAGTCGCGGCGACATGGAAGGTTTACCCAAGCGCGAAGAATTGCCCAACCGATCCGTTGCCTGACCCATCACCTGTTGCCACAACTACAACAAGCTCAGGAGCAACCCCATGGAAACCGTGAAACTCGCCACCCGCCGTTGGTGGTACATCATGCCCATCGTTTTTATCACCTACAGCCTGGCGTACCTGGACCGCGCCAACTACGGCTTCGCCGCCGCCTCCGGGATGGCCGAAGACCTGATGATCACCCCCGGCATGTCATCGCTGCTGGGCGCATTGTTTTTCCTTGGCTACTTTTTCTTCCAGGTGCCGGGGGCGATCTACGCGCAAAAGCGCAGCGTTAAAAAACTGATCTTTGTCAGCCTGATCCTCTGGGGCGGGCTGGCCACGCTGACAGGCGTGGTGTCCAACGCCTACATGCTGATCGTCATTCGCTTCATGCTTGGCGTGGTCGAGGCCGCCGTGATGCCGGCGATGCTGGTGTACCTGTGCCACTGGTTTACACGTGCCGAACGCTCGCGCGCCAACACCTTCCTGATCCTCGGCAACCCGGTGACCATGCTGTGGATGTCGGTGGTCTCGGGGTATTTGGTGCAGCATTTCAGCTGGCGCTGGATGTTCATCATCGAAGGCCTGCCGGCGGTGCTGTGGGCGTTTATCTGGTGGAAGCTGGCGGATGAAAAACCCGCCGACGCCAAGTGGCTGAGCGAGCAGCATAAAAAAGACCTGGAAAGCGCGTTGGCCGCCGAGCAGGTCGGGATCAAGGCGGTGAAGAACTACGCCGAAGCGTTCCGCTCGCCGAAAGTCATCATCCTCGCGCTGCAGTTCTTCTGCTGGAGCATCGGCGTGTACGGCTTCGTGTTGTGGCTGCCGTCGATCCTCAAGAAAGGCTTGCAGATGGACATGGTCGAGGCCGGCTGGCTGTCGGCCCTGCCTTACCTGGCGGCGGTGATTGCCATGCTGGCGGTGTCCTGGGGCTCGGACAAACTGCAAAAGCGCAAACGCTTCGTCTGGCCGCCGCTGCTGATTGCCTCCATCGCGTTCTATGCGTCCTACGTGCTCGGCGCCGAACACTTCTGGTGGTCCTACACCCTGCTGGTGATTGCCGGCGCCTGCATGTACGCGCCCTACGGCCCGTTTTTCGCGATTGTGCCGGAAATCCTCCCGGCCAACGTCGCCGGGGGCGCCATGGCGCTGATCAACAGCATGGGCGCCCTGGGCTCGTTCGGTGGCTCGTACCTGGTGGGTTACCTCAATAGCAGCACCGGCTCGCCCGGCGCCTCGTACCTGCTGATGAGCGGCGCGTTGCTGCTGTCAGTGGTGCTGACGATTTTCCTCAAGCCCGGCGCCAGCGACCGTGAACGTGCGCCGTTGCCCACCCTTGAATTGAAGGCCAAAACCTCATGAAAAAATCTGTCGTGCTGTACAAGAAACTCTCCGCCCCCTTGATGGCGCGCTTGCATGAGCAGGCCGACGTCACTCTGATCGAAGCGCTGGACCAGACCGGCCTGGCCAAGCTGCGCGACGCCCTGCCCGGCGCCCATGGATTGCTCGGCGCCAGCCTGCGCCTGGGTGCGCAATTGCTCGACCTGGCGCCGCAATTGGAAGCGGTGGCCAGTGTGTCGGTGGGCGTCGACAACTACGACATCGACTACCTGACCCAACGCGGCATCCTGCTCAGCAACACCCCGGACGTGCTCACTGAAACCACCGCCGACACTGGCTTCGCGCTGATCCTGGCCACCGCCCGGCGCGTGGTCGAATTGGCCGACATGGTGCGAGCCGGCCAGTGGAACAAGAATATCGGCCCGGCGCACTTCGGCACTGACGTACACGGCAAGACCCTCGGCATCATCGGCATGGGCCGCATTGGCGAGGCCTTGGCCCAGCGCGGGCATTTCGGCTTCGGCATGCCGGTGATCTACCACAGCCACGCGCCCAAGCCCGCCGTGGAAAAGCGCTTTGGCGCGCAGTACCGCAGCCTGGATGAGTTGCTGCAACAGGCCGACTTTGTCTGCCTGACCCTGCCGCTCACGGCCGAAACCGAGAAACTCATCGGCGCCGAGCAGTTCGCGCGGATGGGCCCGGAGACGATCTTCATCAATATTTCGCGGGGCAAGGTGGTGGACGAAGCGGCGCTGGTCGAGGCGTTGGAGAAACGCACGATTCGCGCGGCGGGACTGGACGTGTTCGAGCGCGAGCCGCTGGATCACGACTCGCCGTTGCTGCGCCTGAACAATGTAGTGGCCACGCCGCATATCGGCTCGGCCACCCACGAAACCCGCGAAGCGATGGCCCAGTGCGCGGTGGACAATCTGCTCGCGGCGTTGGCCGGTGAACGGCCGAAGAACCTGGTCAACCCCACGGCCTGGAAGCAATAAACGGTCTGAATAATGGCTCGCGCCCCCCCTGCAGGAGCCGGCTTGCCGGCGCCTACCAGGATTGACCGTACGTCCAATCAGATTACAAACCTGGCAACCATCCCGTTCAAATCCACCGCCAGGCGCGACAACTCGTGGCTGGCCGCGCTGGTCTGGTTGGCACCCGCCGCCGACTGCGTGGCCAGGTCGCGGATGTTCACCAGGTTGCGGTCCACTTCACGCGAGACCTGGGCCTGTTCTTCCGATGCGCTGGCGATCACCAGGTTGCGCTCGTTGATCAGGCTGATGGACTGGGTGATCTGCTCCAGGGCCACGCCGGCGGCGCGCGCCATTTCCAGGGTGTTCTGGGTGCGTTGGTTGCTCTGCTGCATCGACTGTACGGCTTCACCGGTACCGTTCTGGATGCCGGCAACCATCTTCTCGATTTCCTGGGTCGACTGCGCCGTGCGATGGGCCAGGGCCCGCACTTCGTCCGCCACCACCGCAAAGCCGCGCCCCGCCTCACCGGCACGTGCCGCTTCAATCGCGGCGTTGAGCGCCAGCAGGTTGGTCTGCTCGGCAATCGCGCGGATCACGTCCAGCACCTTGCCGATATCCCGGCCCTGGGACGCCAGGCCTTCGATCAGCACTGCCGTGTTTTGCACATCCTGGGTCATGGTCTGGATCGCGCCGACGGTTTCCACCACACGGTCGCGCCCTTCCCGCGCGGCCTGGTTGGACTGGCCGGAAGCTTCGGAGGTGGACACCGCGTTGCGTGCAACTTCTTCCACGGCGGCGGTCATTTCGTTGACGGCCGTGGCGGCCTGGTCGATCTCATTGTTCTGTTGCTGCAGGCCACGCGAAGCTTCCTCGGTGACCGCGCTCAGCTCTTCCGCTGCCGAGGCCAGTTGCGTCGCCGAGCCGGCGATGTGCTGGATAGTCTGGCGCAGGTTGGCTTGCATGCTCGCCAACGCACTGATCAAGCGGGCGGGTTCATCCTTGCCGTCATCCGCGATCACTTTGCTCAAATTGCCGCCGGCGATGGTTTCCGCCACTTCCACGGCCTTGCGCAACGGGGTGACGATGCTGCGGGTCAGCAGCCAGGCCAACAGCACGGTCATCAGCGCAGCGACCACCGACACAATGATGATGCCGCTGACGGCCTGCTGGTAACTGTCATCGGCTTCGCGGCCAGCCTGATCGGCATCGGCACCGTTGATCGCAATCAGCTTGTTCAACTGCTCGCCCATCAGGTCGGTACCGTCCTTGATCCGCGTGTTGATCAGGGTGCGCATCTCATCGACTTTGTTTTGCTGGGACAGCGACATCATTTCAGCCTGTGCGGCGAAATAACTGTCGAGCGTCGCCGCGAAGGACTTGTACAAGGCCGCTTCTTCAGGGCCGGCCGGCATCACGGCGTAAGCCGCCTGGGCCTGCTTGACCTTGTCCATCAGCACCGCCACGCGGGTCTTGGCCTCGTCCAGGGCCGCTGGCTCGCGATTGATCAGGATGCGAAAAGACAGGATGCGCAGGCGCAGGACGTTTTCGGTCATGGTGCCGAGAAACTTCACGCTGGGTAACTGATTGGTCCCCATGTCCAGCGATGACTGGCGAATCGTGGTCATGCGGTTGACCGCAAACACACCCAGGATGATGACAAGCAACGCAATGAACGCAAAACCGAGGAAAGCGCGGGGAGCAATGTTCAGATTACGGAGGGACATAGGGGTGCTCTCAAGAAGTAGTGTTGGCGAGCGTCCCTGCCGCGACACGATCCGTCAGCGTCAACGCGCTGTTCGGACCTCTGGCACCACTGTTGTAATAAGTGTGTGGGGCCTGTCCAGGCTATCGGCCGACTTGAGAAATTAATGCGGGTGTTTCGAAATATATTTACACACTTCTGACGACCGGCACTTTCTGGCATCCTGCGCCTCCATTTCCCAGCCTGGCCCATACTTTGTCTGACGCTCGAGCCCCCCGCCCCCGTTATAAATCCGACCTGATCTACGGCCTGGAAGACCGCCCGCACTTCACCGCGGCGATTTTTGCGGCGTTGCAGCATGTGTTGGCCAGTTTTGTCGGCATCATCACCCCGACCCTGATCGTCGGCGGCGTGCTCGGCCTGGAGAGCGAAGTGCCGTATCTGGTGAGCATGGCGTTGTTCGTGTCCGGGCTCGGCACCTTTGTGCAAGCGCGCACATTCGGCCCGATCGGCTCCGGACTGCTGTGCCTGCAAGGCACCAGTTTCTCGTTTATCAGTGTGATTCTCAGCGCCGGCTTCATGGTCAAGGCGCGCGGCGGCGGCACCGATGAGATCCTCTCGACGATCTTCGGCATCTGCTTTTTCGCGGCGTTTATCGAAGTGGTGCTCAGCCAGTTCATCGGCAAGCTGCGCAAGCTGATCACCCCGGTGGTGACCGGCACCATCATTACCCTGATGGGCCTGTCGTTGATCAAGGTAGCGGTCACCGACATGGCCGGCGGGTTTGGCGCCAGCGACCTGGGCGCTGCCAGCAATATGGGGCTCGCGGCCCTGGTACTGCTGACCATCGTGGTGCTCAATCGCTTCAATAACCCGTTCCTGCGCCTGGGCTCGATCGTGATCGGCCTGACCCTCGGCTTTGTCGTCGCCTGGTGGCTGGGCCGCGTCGACATGGCTGCCCTGCCCCAGGTGCCGCTGATCAGCGTGCCGGTGCCGTTCAAGTACGGCTTTTCGTTTGACTGGGTGGCGTTTATCCCGGTGGCGGTGATCTTCCTGATTTCTCCGCTGGAAGCCGCCGGTGACCTGACGGCCAACTCGATGATTTCCCAGCAACCGGTCAAGGGCCCGCTGTACATCAAGCGCATCAAGTCGGGCTTGCTGGCCGACGGCCTCAACTCGGCCATGGCCGCGACCTTCAACAGCCTGCCGATGGTGACCTTCGCGCAGAACAACGGCGTGATCCAGCTGACCGGCGTCGCCAGCCGCTACGTGGCGTACTTCATCGCCGGCCTGCTGGTGCTGCTGGGGCTGTTCCCGATGATCGGCGCAGTGCTGCAACTGATGCCCAAGCCGGTGCTGGGCGGCGCCACGCTGATCATGTTCGGCACCGTGGCCGTGGCCGGCATCAAGATCCTCGCCGAAGCCGGGCTGCATCGGCGCAACGTGCTGATCGTGGCGATCTCGCTGGGCATGGGCCTGGGCGTCGCCGCCGTGCCGGAAGTGCTGCGCGAGCTGCCAAAAGCGTTGCACAACATCTTCGAGTCGCCGATCACCGTGGGTGCGTTCTGTGCAATCCTGCTGAACATTTTCCTGCCGGAAGAGTTCATAGAGCTGGAAGAAGATGAATTTGATCCGGAGTCCTCTACCCTCAAGGTCATGCAGGATCCGGACGTCACCCAATAGGAGCCCCTTTCAAATGCGCAAGCTCATGGTTGTATCGCTGTTGCTGCTGACCTTGAGCGCCTGCGCGCTGTTCCCCAACCGCGACCCGGTGAACATCAACGTGGTCGGCATCGAGCCGCTGCAAAGCCAGGACCTGGAAGTGCGCTTCGCCGTGAAACTGCGGGTGCAGAACCCCAATGAAACGGCGATCGACTACACCGGCGTGGCCCTGGACCTGGAGGTCAATGGCCGGCCGCTGGCGTCGGGGGTGAGTGATCAGGGCGCAAGCATCCCGCGGTTTTCCGAGACTGTTCTGACGGTGCCGGTCAGCGTTTCGGCGTTTTCAGTGTTACGCCAGACCCTCGGCCTGAGCCAGACCCAAAGCCTCAATAACCTGCCCTACGTGCTGCGCGGCAAACTCGCAGGCGGCCTGTTCGGCACGATGCGCTTCGTGGAACGGGGCACCCTGGACCTGCCGAACACCGCGACCTGGTAACCGCCATGCAACCGACGCTATTCACCGAACGCCTGATTTTGCGCCCGCTGACCCTGGACGACGCCGACGGGATCCAGCAGCAATTCGCGCATTGGGACGTGGTGCGCTACCTCAACGCCCTGGTGCCCTGGCCCTACCCGGCCGATGGCGCGCGCACCTACCTGGAACAGATTGCCTTGCCCGCCATGGCCCGTGGCGAGGAATGGCACTGGTCGATCCGCCTGAAAGAAGCGCCTGGGCAACTGATCGGCAACGTCAGCCTGATGGACGAGCACGACAACAATCGCGGTTTCTGGCTGGGCCCGCAGTGGCAGGGGCAAGGGTTAATGACCGAAGCCAGCGCGGCGGTGACCGACTACTGGTTCGGCGTACTCAAGCGAGCGGTCTTGCGCGTGCCCAAGGCTGCGCCGAACCTGGGGTCACGGCGGATTTCCGAGCGCACGGGCATGCGTTTGATCAGGACCGATCACGGTGAATTCGTCGAAGGCTTCTTCCCACGCGATATCTGGGAAATGACCCGTGAGGAATGGCTGGAAAGCAAATCCCCTCAAGGCTGAACACCACCTGTGGGAGCGGGCTTGCTCGCGAAGGCGGCGTGTCAGCCACTGGTGATTTAACTGACCCACCGCATTCGCGGGCAAGCCCGCTCCCACAGGGGTTAGCGCAAGCGGGGAAGAACTTTGTCGGCCTGGAGAACTCGCAGCTCATGATTGCCATTAACTCTGGAGCGATTGGCATCCAGATCCATGAAGAATCGCTGCGCCACAGTCGCCACGGTCCAAAAATGTGGGAGCGGGCTTGCTCGCGAAAGCGGCGTGTCAGCCGCTGGTGATTTAACTGACCCACCGCATTCGCGAGCAAGCCCGCTCCCACAGGGGTTAGCGCAACGCCTGTGAAGTCCATGCCCGTCATTGGCGTTGGAGCGGTTGGCATCCAGATCCATGAAGAATCGCTGGACCACAGTCGCCACGGTTCAAAAATGTGGGAGCGGGCTTGCTCGCGAAGGCGGCGTGTCAGCCACTGGTGATTTGACTGACCCAGCGCATTCGCGGGCAAGCCCGCTCCCACAGGGATTAGCGCAAGCGGGGAAGAACTTTGTCGGCCGTGGAGAACTCGCAGCTCATGATTGCCATTAACTCTGGAGCGATTGGCATCCAGATCCATGCAGAATCGCTGGGCCACAGTCGCCACGGTCCAAAAATGTGGGAGCGGGCTTGCTCGCGAAGGCGGCGTGTCAGCCGCTGGTGATTTGACTGACCCACCGCATTCGCGAGCAAGCCCGCTCCCACAGGGGTTAGCGCAACGCCTGTGAAGTCCATGCCCGTCATTGGCGTTGGAGCGGTTGGCATCCAGATCCATGAAGAATCGCTGGGCCACAGTCGCCACGGTTCAAAAATGTGGGAGCGGGCTTGCCCGCGAAGGCGGCATGTCAGCCACTGGAGGTGTTACTGACACACCGCTATCGCCGGCAAGCCGGCTCCTACAGGGCTTACCGGGTGTTAGTCGGTGATATAGCGCACGCCTGGCTTGGCGCGCTCATCCACTACCAACTCGAAAACATCCGGACGCGCGTAGTGCCCTACCACGTCGTAGTCATACCGCGCGCGCACCAGGTCATCGGTGTCGATCTGGGCTGTCAGTAGCCCGGCGCCTCCCAGCAATGGCCCGGCCAGGATGTCGCCCATCGGCCCGACAATCACGCTGCCGCCCGCGATCAGCGGCCGCTCCGCCGGCCAGTTGGCAACCTCGATGCCCAACGCCTCGGGCGAGGCCTGTACCTGGCACGCACTGACCACAAAGCAACGCCCTTCATGCGCTACATGGCGCATGCTGACCTGCCACATCTCGCGCTCATCCACCGTCGGCGCGCACCACACCTCCACTCCCTTGGCGTACATCGCGGTGCGCAGCAGCGGCATCATGTTTTCCCAGCACACCGCGCCGCCGACGCGGCCGACCGCGGTGTCAATCACCGGCAAGGTCGAGCCGTCGCCCTTGCCCCAGATCAGCCGTTCGGTGCCGGTGGGCATCAACTTGCGGTGCTTGGCCACCAGGCCGCCGGTGGGTTCGAAATACAGCACGGTGCAATACAACGTGCTGGCGCTGCGTTCGATCACGCCGATGACCAGGCTGGCGCCGGTACGCGCCGACAAGCCGGCCAAGGCCTCGGTCTCTGTGCCAGGCACGTCGATGGCATTGGCGAAATAGCGGGCAAAGGCTTCGCGGCCCTCGGGCAGGCGATAGCCCAACTGGGTGCCGAAGCCTTCGCCTTTGGGGTAGCCACCGAGCAAGGCTTCGGGCATCACCACCAGCTTCGCGCCACTGCGCAGGATCTCGTCCTCATAGCCCAGGATCTGCTCAAGGGTCTGGGCTTTGCCGCCCGGCAATGAGCCAATTTGCAAAGCGGCCACGGTAGAAACAGGCATCACGATCACTCCGAACAAGGGGGGGTTGCCCATTCTTGCGTCAGGCTCGATCATGAATAAAGCCCACCTCAGTGCTGAATGATATGAGCCAAATAAATATCACCCAGGTCGACCTGAACCTGCTGAAAACCTTCGAAGCCCTGCACGACGAGTCCAGCGCCAGCCGCGCGGCCTTGCGCCTGGGCGTCACGCAATCGGCCATCAGTGCAGGCCTGCGGCGTTTGCGTGAGGTGTATGACGATCAACTCTTCGTGCGCACCGGACGCGGCCTAGCGCCCACGTTGCGTGCCAATCAGTTGAAGCCGGTGATCAGTGAGGCACTGGAGCGTTGCCGGCAGAGCCTGGCGATGGTCCATCCGGACAATCCGCATTACCAGGGGCGCTCGGTGGTGCTGGGGCTGTCCGATGACTTCGAGATTGCCTACGGTCGTCGTCTGATGGACGCGATTGCACTGCGGTTGCCGAAGCTGCGGGTGATCTTCCGGCAGACGCACAGCCAGATCGTCGCCGGTGCCCTGCTCGACCGGACCCTGGACCTGGCAATTACCGCCGGAGGGTTCGCCCACGGCCGCTTGAGTCGGCAGGTGCTGGGGGAAGGCGATTACCGCTGCCTGGTGGATTCGGACCAGGCAAGTATCAGCCTGGAGGAATTCATCCGCCGTGAGCATGTGCTGGTGTCATCCGGCGGGTTTATCGGCATCACCGACGAAGCCCTCGCCGCGCGGGGGCTGAATCGACATGTGTGTGCGTCGACCAGCCACTTTGCCGCGCTGCCGTATCTGCTCAAGGGCAGCCAGGCGGTGGCAACCATCCCCGGGCACGCCGCGCAGGCCATCGCCGGGCTGACGGGTTTGCGCATGCTGCCCTGCCCGCTGGCATTGCCGCGTTACCCGGTGGAGCTGGGCTGGCGCACCCAGGCCCAGCTGGACCCGATGCTGCTTAAAGTGCGCGAGGCGATTGTCGAAGGCTTTACTTCGCCGCTGCCATCAGCTTGTTGACTTCACTGCGCACCATGTTGGAGAACTCCGGTGGCGACATGCCGTCGAGTTCCGCGCGCACCCATTCAGCCCACTTGCCCTTGCGCTTGGCGCGCTCACCGAACAACCGCGCCGCTTCGCCCTTGGCCTTGCCCAGGTTGGTTTGCCACAGGTCGTAGAGGCGCGACTTTTCATCTTCCAGCTCGGCGCGTTCGGCGAGGGTCTTGTTGGCGAGATTGAAGCTCATGTTGAATTACCTGCTGCACAAATAGGCGACATCTTACACTGTAGGTCGAATTTTCCGGATTCGGATTTTCCCGGCAAGCACGTCCAGGCAAAAAAACTGCAACTTTTGCCGCCGCCCGGCACTCCATTGTTCACTGTCACATTCACCTGCAAGGAGTCACACCCATGGCCCGCAAAACCGCCGCCCAATCTGTTGAAGATCAAATCAAGGATCAAGCGTTCAGTGAACTGACGGCGCTGATCGAAGAATCGGACAAACTGCTCAAAAGCAGCGCTTCGCTGGTAGGTGAAGAAGGCGAAACCCTGCGCGAACAGGTCGCCATCAAACTCAAGCAGGCGTTGGACTCGGTGTCTAACGTGCGCGAACGCAGCAAGCCGGTAGTGGATGCCACCGAAACCTACATCGGTGGCCACCCGTGGCAGACCGTGGCCATTTCCGCAGGCTTCGGCCTGGTGGTTGGGCTGTTGCTGGGTCGCCGCAACTGAGGCGCCGGGGCTGCGCCGCGCGCAGCCCCTCCTACCCCTGTGCCAGTTCCTGTAGCTGCCGCAAATCCTTCGCTTCAATCTCGATCCCTGCCGCCTGCGACTTCGCCCGTGTGCGATGACGTCGATCTCCGGGCAAACGCCGCAACCCCGCCGCATGCATCTGCCGCACCAGTTCCTGGCTGCGCTCGGCGAAGTTTTGCCCGGCGGTTTTGCTCGGGTCGATCACAATCAGCAACTGCCCAGTCCAGGGTGTACGTGCGCCCGGATGGTCGGCCCAGTTGAACTCGAAGGAAAAGTTACCGCCGGTCAAGGCGGCCGCCAGCAGTTCGACCATCATCGACAGCGCCGAGCCCTTGTGCCCGCCAAACGGCAACAACGCACCGCCTTCCAGCACCGCCTTGGGGTCCGTGGTGGGCTGGCCGAGACTGTCGACGCCCATGCCCGGCGACAAGCGCTCGCCCTTGCGCGCGGCGATCTGCACGTCGCCGTGGGCAATCGCGCTGGTGGCCAGGTCGAAGACAATCGGCAGGCCGTCGGCACGCGGGGCGGCGAACGCGATGGGGTTGGTGCCGAACAGTGGCCGGTCGGCGCCGTGAGGCACCACGCAGGTCATGCTGTTGACCACGCTCAAGGCCACCAGCCCTTCTTCGGCGAAGGGTTCGACATCCGGCCACAGCGCGGCAAAGTGATGAGAGTTGTGGATCGCCAGCAGCGCGATGCCGGCACTGCGGGCCTTGTCCACCAGCAGCGCACGCGCCGCTTCAAGTGCTGGCTGCGCGAAGCCGTTGCCGGCATCCACGCGCACGAAGCCGGAGGCGACGTCGGTGACCACCGGCGTGGCCTTGCCGTCGACCCAGCCACTGGCCAGGGTGCTGAGGTAGCCGGGGATACGAAAGATCCCGTGGCTATGGGCGCCGTCACGCTCGGCGCTGGCGCAGTTGTGCGCCAGGATCGCGGCGACTTGCGGCGAAGTGCCGTGCTTCACGAACACGGCGTGCAGCAACCCCACCAGGTCGTCAAAACCGATGAGCGCTGTTGCGTTGTCAACTATCGGGGACTGGGCAGACATCTGTAGCTCCGATTTTATAATTGGAAGAGACAACAAGAATCCAGACCGCCGATTAAACAACGCCTCCCGTGCCTGCTGTCAACGGGCGCTTGCAGTGCGCGCCAGTTATCTACCGCCCTGCCCACCGTGCCAGCCCCTACTTTGGGCCTCCTACCCGCTGCAACAACGGAGAATGCACCATGGCGCGCGTGACCCCAGCGTACTTTTTCGATGAGTTCCTTCGCCCCACCCGCCGCAAGGAACCTACGCCACGAGAGCGTGCGCTGGGGTTCACGGTCAGGGACCTCGAGTGGCTGCACACGTTGTATTACGCCACCCACACGGCACGCCAGGACGCCACGGTGCATGGCTTTCCCATGCAGGTCGACAGGTTGCTGGTCAACCTCAGCGGCCAACCCGCCATCGTGCTGGCGGGCGCGTTCCTGATGAGCCCGACGCCCGACGACGGCAAGGCCGTGCTCTACACGCCTTACGGCGGACTCGAGCTGTTCGACCACCGCACCACCCTGATCAGCACGCTCGAAGAGCGCCTGACACACCCCAGCCAGCGCAGTGAGTTACTGCAATTTGTGTCCATCGACACCCGTGACGCGCTGCCGGCCGGTGCGCGCCTGGCGGTGACCACGGCCATCATCCAGGGGGCGGTGATGCAGGATCAAGAGGAGGCGATCCGCGCCAGCCAGCAAAAAAACGTCGCGGCAATGCTCAGCCAATTGCGCCAACTCCCCAGCCTGCACGCGATGCTCGACACCTTGCTCGGGATCATGGCCCACCCTCATTTCCGTCGTCTGAAGCAGGCCGACACACGCGTGAATTCCTTCACCGTCGTGGGCGGGCACTGGGTTGCCTCTGAGCCTTTGCGCGACACACTGTTGCGTTTTTATGTGCAACAGGCCTGGCCGGCAGGCCAGACGCACACGTATTTCAATCTCGCGCATGACACCAGCGCCTTCACTCCACAGCAACTGGCCGAGGACCAACAGCGCTGGGACAACGTGGTCGAACACACCAGCGCGATCCTCTCAACGTTATTGAGCAGCCTGCTGCAGACCTACTGGAATGAAGACATCGACGGCACGCAGTCACGCCTGCAGTTTTTCGCGCGGGTGATCAGTGACAAGTTCCGCGCCGACCTGCTGCTCAAGCACCAGGCATGGATCGTGTCCACCGAGGAAAACCAGAAACTGCGCGCGCTGTTCCTCCCGGACCAGGCCGCGCGCAGCGCCTTCGATCCGCAGCTGAATATCGAGAAGGTGCGGGTGCATGCGCCTTTTCAACATTACGTCGACCTCGCCAGCACGCTGATGATCAGCAACACCCATGCGTATCTCTACACCCAGACACGCGGCTTGCAGGTGCTCGCGAACCTGCAAGACCTCGACAACGCGCTATTGGCCATGCTCAAGGCCGCCGGGCACGAGGATGAACTGCTCAATTTCCTCTCCGTGGAGGAGCGCAGCGTGTTTATTGGCATGGATGAGGTCCAGGTGACCGGCAAGCCCGTGGTCGGCGACGTGTTTCAGGAGACACTCGAGGACATTGTCAGCAAGCAGCTCGACAACCTCGACTATGCGCTGGGGCTGTATCGGCGCAGTGGCGGCGACGTCGACCTGGCGGCGTTGCTCGACAGTGCCCTGGATGTGCGTGCCATGCTCGACAGTCGGTTGCTGGCCGAGGAAACCGACGGGCGCTGGAGCGTGCATCCCGTCACCAGCGGCAACGGGCGCCCGACTACGGTGCTGGCGGAAAAAGCCAAGCGGCACCTGCAGCGCCTGCAGGCCATCGAGGTCGCCATGGCCGAAGAGCGCAAGCACCATCCCACCTTGCGCAGCCTGGCAGCCCACGCGCTGGCAGACGAATTAGACAGCAGACACCTGGAGCTGCAGCCCGACGCCGTCTTTATCAATACCTATCCCACCCCTGCCCTGGAGCGCGAAGAGCGTTTGCCCTTGGCGTCGTCCAGCATGGTGCAGCACTTGATCGCCCGCCTGGCCCGGCAAGCTACTGCGCTGAGTGAATCGTCGCTGACCTGGTTCTACGGACCGTACACCGCCGGCGCCGCCTACCAGTTGCACAACCTGGGCCTGGTTACCTTCAATGCGATTATCGACGAGGTTCTGCGCACGTTTGCCGAAAACGACTTGCGCACCCTGCCCAACCTGCTCCTGGAGCAAAACCAGGCCCACCTCAGCCAGGCGATGTTGCAGGGGCTGCGGGGCGAGGCGCAATTGCGCTGGCTGCACAAGAGCCTGTCCGCCGAGAGCGTGGTGCTGCTGGACAGCGTGCTCAACGCCGACGGCATGAGCCGGCTGACCCGCCATGGCCTGAACGGGTTCATACCGGATGCGTACGGCCTGACCTTGAGATTCGGCACAGACAACACGCCGCATGCCTTGGCCAATTGTTTTGTCTTGACCGAGCGCGGCGGCATCGATCCGTTCAACTCCGGCGTGGCGCTGCTATGGACCCCGCGCAGTGGCTACGAGTCATTCGGGTCGATCAAGGCGTTGTGCGACGCACTGGTGCGACGCCTGCGCGATCCCCTCAAGCGTCTGACCCTGGTGGAAAACCTGCCGGTCTCGCAGTACATACCCCATCGGGTCTGCCAGCTCGGTCCGCTGCGACGCATCGACGATCACCTGCTGCACAACCGGCAACAGACCTACAGCGACTTCATGCGTGACGAGATTGACCATCTGTTCTCGATGCGATTGAGCGCAGAGCGCTTTCAGGACTGCATGGACAACCTGATCCGACGGCCACCGCCGACCAACCTGCCGCGCGCCATCGCGATCGCGAAGGCCATCACTTACCAGCAGGCATTGCCGGTGTGGCTGGGCATGGCAGCACCCCGTGAGCAGATCCTGCAGGCCGAGTTGTTGGAACAGTATCGCGTCAGCGCACCGGACGAACGCGACTACCTGCATGGCATCACGCCCTTGCGTAATGAGGTCCTGCCCCTCCTCTCGGACCTGCTCAGCAAGCGCTTTCCGGGGCAGGTGATCAACCCGGAAGGCATCTTGATCCCCGGTCGTATCGACCTTACGGGCAATGTCCAGACCCTCGTGGACTTCGCGCTGCGGCACTTGCCCCAGCTGAACGGTGACGATATCCGCCCGCGTTCGCGGACCGCCACGCCATTACCGGCGGAACTGGACGGCAACGCCGTGGTGCAACTGGTTCGGCAAGTGGGGTTGAAAAGCCTTTATCAGAAGAAACTCACGACGCTCCTCGCAAGTGACACCGAGGACAGCCGCCAGCGGCGCCAACTGTTCTGTCGGCAGTTGCCCTGGCAGTTGCTGCAATACGCCCATGAACAAACCCTCGAGGAGCGATTGTCCGCATCAGCCTGGAGCTACATCCAGCAAATCTTTGATATGCCGGATGCCGTGGCACGCGACGCGGTGGCGGGCGTCAATGCAACCATTCGCCCGCTCGAGCTGATCGCCACCCCGGGCGCAGCACCGGTCAAAGCCCTGGGCTGCTACCTGATCGGGGCGAAAACCGGAACTGCCGGGCCCCTGATCCTGTACGCGCCCTACAGTCCCAAGCACCTGCTGAAGGAATACGCGCATGAAGCCGCCCTGGTCAACGCGATCACCAGCCCCGGCACCCTGCAGGACTGGGTCGTCGGCCAGATGCAGGAGCCCCATCAGGCCACCTACCGCAATTTGCTCGGCGAGCGTTGGGGCCGTGGGTTCTCGGAAATCCGCCTCGGTGCCGCGACCATCGACGGCAATGTGCTGGGCCGGTTGTATCAGGACAACCTCCAGATGCTGCAGCAGATGCTCGACACGCAGTTTTCCCCCGCGTGCGAGGCACAATGGGACGCCATCACCAGCCTGTTCACCGAGGGCATCCCCAAGGGCTTGCAGTTCATGGCCGGAAAGCTGGCCTACCCGCTGGTGGTATGGCGCAGCTACCAGCAATTCAAGATCTCCGCCGAGGACTTGCAGCAACACCGCTGGCAACACGCGCTCAGGGCCTTTGTGTGTGGCGTGGCGCAACTGGCGTCACTGCGCAAGGAGGTGGATAGGCTGCTGCCCCAGACCCCGGCTATTCAGAGCCAGGTCAGGCCGTCGTCGGGCGAACTGACGCTGGCGGACCTGGACCTCACCGGGCCCTTGCGTACGCAACTGCAGGCGTTTGAAACCCACGATTTTGCCCTGAGCGAACTGGAGCTTCGTGCGCTGACTCTTCCCTACCGGGATGCAAGCGGCGAACATCATTTCGTGCCATTGGCAGGCAAGGTGTACCCGGTGAAACCAGCAGGAGAGCACTGGCGCCTGAGCATAGGCGACCTGCACGGCCCCTATGTGCAATGCGATGCCCAGGGCGTCTGGACGCTGGATTTCAACCGGCGCCACCCGCGCTACGGCAAAGTCCTGAGTCGCTTTACCGGCAAGCTCTACACACTGGCGGCCGAACGCGACGCGATCAATATCGAAGCGGTGGGCCTGCAGGAAATCGAGGCGTTATCCAGTTGGAAGGCGCAGTGCATTGACGAGGCGCTCAACGTCGCGACGTACTATGCGGTCAACTGCAAGCGCAACCTCCTGCACTTCAAGCCGCTGCGCGATCCCAACAGCCGGCTCGGGCAGTTCTTTGGTGAGTTGTTCGGCGTGGTCACGATGACGCCCGCGCAGGTGCAAAGGGTCGAGCGGCGCGTCGATGAGGTGCTTGATGAGTTGACCAATCCCACGCTGATCGGCGCCCACTCGACACGCTTTGTCAGCGGCACCCATCGCTACAATCCGCAAACCACGTTTGCCTTTGTCGTGCCCGAAGACCACGACCACAAGATTTACTTGCTGGACCGTTTTTTCGACCCGCACATGGACGTCTATCAGAACCGCCTGAACGCACCGTTCGACATTTCCGCCCACGCGCGGGCAACCGTGTTGATCCACGAGATATCCCACCTCAAGTCCCTGACCGAAGACCTGGCTTACCTGGACAGCATGCGACCGTTCCCGGACCTGATCAACGTCAAGGCCAGCGGTGCCTGGCAGATGAAGACCGAACTCGACGACCTGCGCCAGACCGCCTTCTCGATCTCTACACCGGCCAGCATCCTGTTCAAGGTGTGGGATGAGTTCAGCCAGGAATGGGAGGATTTCGGCAGCCACAATGGCACCCGGATTCTCAAGGATAAAGTGCTGAGCGCCACCGGTGCGCGTAGCCTTGCGCAGGCCCGGGATATTTTCATGAGCGATGCCGACAAACGGATCGACACGATCCTGGCCAATGCCGACTCGGTGACCTGCATCATCAGTGACCTGGGGCGCAGGCTGGAGACGGGAGCCTGAACAGGCTCCCGGCGGGTGTATCAGTCTTTCTGGTCACGCAGGATGTTGCCGGACGCCCCGTCGATGCGGGCTTCATACACGGTGCCGTCGGACTTGCGCCCTTTGACTTCCCAATAGCCGTTGTCATCGGCTTCCGCCGCGTAGACCTCGACGTAGCCGGCCTTGGTCTTGGCCACCTCGATAGCCTTTTCGATGGTGATCCAGCCTGCACCCGGCTTATCGGCCAGGGCGGCGCCCGCGCTGAGCAAAGCAGTGGTTGCACACAGGGCGACTAAGGTTTTCTTCAGCATGTTCGTACTCCATTGTGGGAATGACGGACTCGTGTCCTCGGTTTTCTGATGTTTTCAAACGAGAATAAGTTCCAATTGATGTGCAATCGCCATGATGGCTGTTCTCGCCGTCCGCCTCGGGAGGTTAGAATGTGCGAAATCAGGATGAGTTAATGAGCGAAAAGTCCCTTTCAGAAGCCGAATATGACGCCATCACCGACGCCGCCGCGCATTGGTGCATGCGCCTGCACGCGAGTGATTGCACGCCGGCTGAACGTCAGGCTTTTACCCAGTGGCACGATTCCCACCCGCTGCACGCCTTTGAATACGCGGCGATGCTGGAAATCTGGGACGTCGCCGACCACCTGCCCCGCCATGAACCCACGTCGGTGGTGGTGCCGTTCAAACCGCGCCGCCGCCTGCGCACCTACGCGGTAGCGGCGGCGATCTGCCTGGCCGCCCTGCCACTCGCGGCCTTTACCGGCTGGGAAGCGGGCTGGCTGCCCAGCTCCTACGAACGCTTCGAGGCCACCCAGCAGGGCCTGCGGCAGGTCACGCTCGGCGATGGCAGCCAGGTGGAACTCAACCTTGGCACCGAGCTGGTCTACAGCAACTACAAGGACCAGCGCCGGGTCACGCTGAAAAAGGGCGAGGCGTTCTTCAAGGTCAGCCATGACAGCACTCACCCGTTTATCGTGCGCGCCGGCCAAGGCCAGGTGCGGGTCACCGGCACCCAGTTCAATGTCTGGACGTATGAAGATCAGGTGCGAGTGATGCTGCTCGAAGGCTCGGTGCAGATTGCCAGCGACCAGGTGCACGGCAGCGTGCCCCTCACCCCCGGCATGCAGGCCAGCTATCAACTGGGCGATGCCACGCCGCGCATACGCCCGATCAGCCCGAATGACACCGCACTGGCCTGGCGCCAGGGCAAGCTGATCCTCGACAACCTGGCCCTGGCCGACGCGTTGCCGCTGATCAATCGCTACCTGAACAAACCGGTGATGCTGGCCGACGCCAACACCGGCGCGATCCGTATCGGCGGCATCTACAACATCAATGAGGTCAACAACCTCGTCCCCTCCCTGCCCAAGGTTTTGCCGGTCTACCTGACCCAGAACCAGGACGGCAACCCCGTACTCAATTCCATCCCGCGTAAAGCCCCGAAAGGCTGAGCCGGCCCGCGCCGGTGCGGGCCTCGCTGCGCGTGCAGTGTCCATTTTTTTTACACCTGGACGCGCTGGACCGCCCGTGCTGGGCGGCGTCCTGCGTTTACCCGGCAAGGTGTTACGCCGCTGATACAGCCAGGTGAAGCGTTTGCGCATGGGTGCGGTCAGTGCGCGTGTGCAAGGGCCTGTTTCATGGATGAAACAACCGTGACATCACTTTGCCGCTAATTAATCCCAACCCCCTGAATAACAAAGGTAAATAAAAAGCGGCACGCCTTCTGCTCTATCCCTTACAGCGCTGTTTAGGGTCAGCGCGAAGAATAAGGAATAGTGCCGTGGTCACTCACACTCAAGGTTCATTGAGCCTCCTCCTGGTCAGCTGCGTGCTGGCAACCAGCGTCAGCCTTCCAGCGCTGGCCGACGGTAACGGTGTGATTGTGATTGATCGCCATGTGAATCCTTACGCAATCGGCCGCACTCGCGGCGTCGACCCCTACCCCACCACCGCCAATGCCAATCCGTCCGCACAGATCGCCACGGTGACCAGCGTCGTCCTCAGCGACAACGACTTTGCGGGCATCACCACCGGCGCCAGTATCACCCGCAGCATCATGCCCAACGGCGATATCACCGGCTTGAACAACATCGGCGGCGGTATCGGCCTGGGTGCAGCCAGTGCGCCCGGCCACAGTGGTGGCGGCATCTCGGGCACGATCAACAGCGCGGTCTCACGTGGCCTAGAACCGCTGAACGGTATCAGCGGCATGGTCGGAGGAGCGATGAAATGAACCGTTCATGGATGCTTCTCGCGGTGCTGGGTTGCAGCGCGGCAATGGCCGACAGCAACAACAACGCCACCCTGGATAACTCGGGCAAGCAATACAACGGCGTGGTCATGCTTAACCAGGCCGCCGGTGACCAGCAGCAATTGAGCAACAACGTCGCCATCGCCACAGGCCACAACGCCCAGGCGAACATCAACGTCACGCAAAGCATCAGCGGCGTTCCCGCCGATCGCTCCCTCAACGCCAACGCGGCGATCAAGGGCACCTCTTTCAGCAACGGCAACGGTGTACTGAGCATCAATCAGTCGGCCGGGGCCCAGAACCAGATGATCAATGCCGTGCGGATCAGCATCAACGCAGGTCCGCAAAGCATCGACGACAGTGTCATGTCGCAACAGAACGTTGCGCTTGCAACAGACTCAGGATTGACCCCTACCACTGGCAGCCGCCAGGTCGTTACCAGCGACCAGGCCTTCACCGGCAGCCGTGGAGTGGTACAGGTCAACCAGAGCGCCGGGGTGGGGAACCGAGTGGCTAACACCCTGAACTTACGACTCAACTGATGGAGCTGGGTCGATAGCTAGACCGTACCAACACTTAACCAACTAATTAGAAGCAAGGAGATACACCATGAAAACTACAATGGCTCTCAAACCACTGGCTTTCGCTCTCGCTGCGCTCATGGCTGTTGCTGCTCAAGCGGGTCAACCTCACCATGGTGGTGGCGGCGGTCCACAACCAGCCCCTACCACGGCTGCCGCGACGACTACAGATGGTCAAAGCAACCACTCCAACGTGGTGATCAACGACAAAACCAAAAACAACGCTTCGGCCAATGACTCCTACAACCACATCAGTGGCGTAGCGAACGGGAACGTGCTGAGCGGTGACAACAACCAAGGCAAAAACGACGTGGCCATCGTTTCCGGCGATGCCAACTTCGTGTTCGCCAGCACCGGTACCGCACAATCGAACACCGGCAACTTCGTGCTCAACAGCGGCACCAAAAACAACGCGTCGCTCAACGACAGCGGCAACAACTCTTCGGGCGTCATCCAGCTGAACGCCGCATCGGGCACTTCCAACCAGGCCAGCAACAGCGTTGCAATCGCCTCGGGTAATGGCGACGGCGGTGCTGCATCCGCAGTCGGCGTGCAGGATGTGTCGGGCAACCTGACCCTCAACCTGAGCAGTGGCCATGGCTGGAGCGCCAAACCAGTGGTCAACAACGCCAGCGTGAACAACTCGATGAACTACAGCTCTGGGGTGTCGAACTCCAACGTTCTGTCGGGTAGCAACAACCAAGGTCAGAACAACGTAGCAATCACTCGCTTCTGATCCTGATAGGGCCTTGGCAACAAGGCCCTTTTTTATTCCAGTGTCCAACAGGTCATACGATCATGCGCCTCGTTGCCCTCTTCCTGCTGCTAGCACTCACCGGCCCGACCTGGGCGGGGCAAATGGCCGTGGTCATGCCCGGTGGTGGGTTGATCTACAAAAAGGTCGAGAGCATCCGCGAGCGCAAGTTCGCCAACCTGGTGGAACAGAAAACCGATTTCAGTTGTGGCGCCGCCGCACTGGCCACCATCCTGCGCCAAGCGTATTGGATGGACGTGGATGAAGAGCACGTGATCAAGGGCATGCTGGTCAACGCCGACCAGGACCTGGTGCGTACCCAGGGCTTTTCCATGCTCGACATGAAGCGCTACCTGGAAAGCATCAACATGCGTGCCAAGGGCTACCGGATCACTGCGCAAGTGCTGCTCACCGTGAAAGTGCCTGTGGTCGTACTGCTGGATATTCGCGGCTACAAGCATTTCGTGGTCATGCAGCGCGCCGATAAGGACTGGGTGTACATCGGCGATCCCGTACTGGGCCACAAGCGCTACGCCACGGACGATTTCGTCAAAGGCTGGAACGGCATCGTATTCGCCGTGCTGGGTGAAGGCTACGACAAGGCCAATGCCCTGCTCGACCCGCCCACGCCACTGACCGCCAAGAACCAGCTGAACGAATTCAGCCCGGTACGCGACAGCGAACTGATGGACTTCGGTTTTATCCAGAGCGACTTCTTCTAGAAGCGCAATAAGGAGCAGGACGCTCCAGGAGCAGACGATGAACACTCTCGGTTGGCTGACGGTCATGTGCCTGACAGCCTCAGCACCTGTTTATGCTTCGTCGGCGTTCAAGCCGATCGAGCTCAAGGATTCAGAAATGGCCGACCTGCGCGGCCGCTACGTGATGCCCGGGCGAATCGTGAGCTTTGGCATCGTCATGAGCAGTACCTGGACCAACGCCGCCGGTGCCACCGTCACCGGCACCGCCAACATGCAAGTCAGCGCCTCCACCATCACCCCGCAGTTCTATGTGCAGATCACCGGCAACGATGGCAACGGCGTGATCCAGCAGCCCAACGGCACCGGCACGGTCGTCGGTGGCGCCGGCCTGGGCACCGGCCAAGGTGTTGTGCAGAGCGTACGTGCCGCCGGTGACGGCAACACGGCCACCAACGGCGTCGATATCAACGTCAGCAAGAACGGCTTGGCGCCCGCCAACTTCGTCCAGTCCGGCCAGGCCTTGATGGCCGGCCAGCCGATTACCGGCGGCACCGCAGCGGGCCAGGTCACGGTCACCGCCAAGAATGGCGGGTTGCAAATGGCCCTCCAGGCCAATAACAACCAAGGCAATGTCGTGCAGCAAATTGGCGGCGGCAACGTGCTGCAAGGCACGATCATCCAAGGCAACAGCAACTTCGTGAACAACCTGACCCAGCTCAACGTGGTGCTGGGCAACAACGGCCTGAACAACATCACGCAAAACCTCAATCTGGATCAACTCAAAGGCCTACGCCCTGCCGGTTATTGAACTACGCTGAGCCACGACACTTACGCATTAGAAAGGGACGGCTTACTTCATGCATCGATCTTTATCGTTACGTGCCGTGGTTTGTTTGAGTACGCTCCTGCCTGCAACGATGCTGTATGCAGCGCCGGACGCCGATATTGAATCGCTGAAACAGGAACTGCTGGAGCTCAAGCAACGCTACGAAGTGCAACAAAAAGCATTGGCGGTATTGGAACAGAGGGTGCGACAGGTAGAAGACCAGCCCGCGACGCCTGCGCCCAAGCGCCTGGCCAAGTCGCCCGCCGACTTCAGTAAAAATACCACCGTGGCCGGTGCGCCCGGCGTCGGTGCCGCGGCGGCATCGGGCGGTGCCGGCGGCGGCGGCAGTTCCTATGGGCAAAGCCTCAAAGACGACTCGGCCCCCGCCCAGAGCGTGAGCAACCTGTACAACGAGGCCAGTGGCTTCTTCGGCAACGGCAAGTTCAGCTTCGAAACCGGCATCACCTATGCCCGCTACGACGCCCGTCAGTTGTCCCTCAACGGCTTCCTGGCGCTGGATTCGATTTTCCTCGGCAACATCAACCTCGACCGGATCAAGTCCGACAGTTGGACCCTGGATCTCACCGGGCGCTATAACCTGGACAATCGCTGGCAATTCGACCTGAACGTGCCGGTGGTGTACCGCGAGTCGACCTACCAGTCCGGCGGCGCCGGCGGCAACTCGAATGCCACCTCGGAAGGGACGGTGACCCGCGACCCGACCATTGGCGACGTCAACTTCGGCATTGCCTACAAATTCCTCGACGAAAGCGCCAGCCTGCCGGATGCGGTGGTGTCGGTGCGCGTCAAGGCGCCTACCGGGCAAGATCCGTATGGCATCAAGCTGATCGAACAACCGGGCAACGACAACCTCGCCGTGCCGGAAAGCCTGCCGACGGGCAACGGGGTGTGGTCGGTGACGCCGGGCATCTCCCTGGTCAAGACCTTCGACCCGGCCGTGCTGTTCGGTTCGTTGTCCTATACCCACAACTTCGAGGACTCGTTCAGCGATATCAGCCCCAACGTCAACCAGAAAATCCCCGGCAAGATCAGCCTGGGTGACAGCTTCCAACTCGGCGTAGGTGTCGCCTTCGCCCTCAACGAGAAGATGAGTATGTCGTTCTCCGTCTCCGATCTGGTGCAACGCAAGAGCAAGGTCAAGCAGAGCGGCCAGGACTGGCAATCGGTGGTCTCCAGCGACGCCAACGCCGGGTACTTCAACGTGGGCATGACGATTGCGGCCTCGGACAACCTGACGATCGTGCCGAACCTGTCGATCGGTATGACAGACGATGCGCCGGACTTTACCTTCAGCCTGAAATTCCCGTACTACTTCTAAGCAAACCATCGCCGGTAAGGGATGGAAAACCCACAAGGAAAAGCCCCGCAACGATAAGGGTCGTTGCGGGGCTTTTCGGTTTACCCGCCCTAGCGGATCTGGTGTTTGTGCAGCAACCGGTAGAACGTGGGCCGGGAAACCCCCAGCACGCGGGCCGCGACACTCAGGTTGTCGCTGTGCCGGTTGAGCACATCGCACAGCGCCTGACGCTCGGCGCGGTGCTTATAGTCTTCCAGTGTAGCCATCGGCAACGAAATTGCCTGTTCACCCTGCAATCCCAGATCAACGGCCTCGATCTGCCGCCCTTCAGCCAGCACCAGGCCACGACGCACGCGGTTGGCCAGTTCGCGGACATTGCCCGGCCAAGGGTGCTGCCCCATCGCTACCAGCGCGTCTTCACTGAAGCTGCGCGGTCGCCGTCCGGTTTCCTGGCTGTAGAAGCGTGAAAAATGATTGGCCAGCATCGCCACGTCGCCATGCCTTTCACGCAGCGGCGCAGTGACCACTTGCAACACATTCAGCCGGTAATACAAATCTTCGCGAAAGGTGCCCTTCTCGACCGCGGCCTCCAGATCGACGTGCGTGGCGGCCAGCACCCGCACATCCACCGCAATCGGCTGGCTGCCACCGACTCGCTCGATCTGTTTTTCCTGCAGGAAACGCAGCAAATTGGCTTGCAGTTCCATCGGCAGGTCGCCGATTTCATCCAGGAACAAGGTGCCACCGTTGGCCGCTTCGATACGTCCGACCTTGCGTTGGTGGGCGCCGGTGAACGCGCCCTTCTCATGCCCGAATAATTCCGATTGGATCAGGTGCTCCGGGATCGCCCCACAATTGATCGCGACAAACGGCTTGGCGTGACGCTGCGATTGACGGTGCAGGGTCTTGGCCACCAGCTCCTTGCCGGTGCCGCTGTCCCCACGGATCAGCACGGGAGATTCGGTCGGCGCCAGCTTGGAGAGCAATTTGCGCAACTCGCGGATCGGTCGACTGTCGCCCAGCAGTTCGTGCTCCGGCTCATCCACCTGGGTGTGGCCTTTGCCACGCAGGCGCGCCATGCCGAAGGCGCGGCCCAGGGTCACCTGTACGCGGGCGACATCGAAGGGCAAGGTATGGAAGTCAAAAAACCATTCGCAGACAAAGTCTCCGACATTCTGCAGGCGCAATACGTCCTGGCTGAGCACCGCAATCCACTCGGTGCCGCTGCGGCCGATCAGCTCCTTGACCGCCTCGGGGCGCTCCAGGTGATAGGGCTGTAAACGTAACAGGCCGACGTCGCAGGACCGATCGCCGACGGACTCCAAGGCACAGCTGTCGACCTCCCACCCGGCCGTGCGCAAGCCGGGCAGTAGCCCGTGACAATCGTCACACGGGTCGACCACAAGCAAACGGCGCTGCACGGGTGTAACAATCATGACTATTCCTTGACGTCAAAATTGTTAAAGTTATTTTAAAACAACGATTTGTGACGCTTGGGGCTAACACTAGCAAGGTCTTGACGCAGCGCTTGGACCGTTTTGCTATAAGTCTGGGCAAAAAGCCACTTACCGGTCTCTGCCGGCAAAAAGTTGCGCGCCGTGGAAACTTTCATTCAGCTTTCAAAACAGCCGCTTACATGACGTTAATCAGGGAAAGTTAAAAAATCTTGCTCTAGCATGTGACCCGTACCCCGTCATCGTGCATCAGTACAAGTAACCCGCCGTTTGGCTCGCCCAACCAACGGCATTCACTTGAATGGGCAATGAGAGAGAAGACCCACATGAACGCCCCGCTCCGCATCAACGAAGCTCTTTTGATCGCAGACCGTGCTTTCCAGCCCTTTCAGTGCGTGGCCTGGCACGATGGCAACGGCGCCCTCAGCCTGAGCGTCATCGACCGCACCAACACCCGTATTGGCAGCAAACAATTGTCGTCTAGTGCATATACCGACCCAGCGCAATTGGAAAACCTGTTGTTACAGGCCCGCGCCGAACTCGATAAAGACGGCCACCAGTTGCAATCCTGGGCGATGCCGAAGTAAGTCGAGAGAGTAACTTGCGCTCATTAACGGTGTGACACACCCTTCATGAGCGCAAGTTCAGCCTTTATTGCGCGGCCAGAATAAACCGTTCAATAGCTTCGGCCGCACCGTCGTCAATATTGCTACCAGTGACCACACTGGCTTGGCGCTTGACGGCTTCTTCTGCCTGGCCCATGGCAATCGACAACCCGGCCACTTGAAACATGGCCGGATCATTGCCGCCATCGCCGATGGCCGCCGTCTGCTCCAGGGGCACGCCCAGGTGCGCGGCCAGGGTCTTGAGCGCCTCGCCCTTGTTGGCCAGCATGGCCGTCACGTCGAGGTACACCGGCTGCGACCGTGACACATGGGCCAGCCCTTGTACCTTGGGCTGCAACTGCGCTTCCAGCTCAACCAGCAACTGCGTGTTGTGACTGGCAGCGACAATCTTGTCGACCCGGTCCAGGTACGGCTCAAAACTCTCCACCACCACGGGTCCATAGCCCAGGCCGTCAGCTTCGCGCTGCTCCATCGGCCCTGGCGAGTCACGGCGCAGCCAGTCGCCGTCGGCGAACACCCAGACTTCCACGTCCGGCTCGCTCGAAAACAGCGCCAGGGTCACCAGCGCCGCCTCCGCCGGCAGATGGTGGGCCACCAGGATGCTGCCATCCGGGTTGATCAGCGTACCGCCATTGAAGCCCGCCACCGGCACATCGATGCCAAAGGTCTCGATCAGTTGCAGCATGGCCTTGGGCGGTCGCCCGCTGGCCAGGCTGAAATGAACGCCGGCGTCCCGCAACGCGCGCACCGCATCGGCGGTGCGCTGGCTCAGGCTGTGGTCGGGGTGCAGCAAAGTGCCGTCGACGTCACTGAGGATAAAACGGATGGGATGAATCGCGGCATCACTCATCCGAGGCTGTGCCAGGCGTGGCCATCACGGGCCAGCAACGCATCGGCGGCTGCCGGGCCGTCTTCGCCTGCCTTGTAGGTCTGGATCCCGTCATCTTCCTTCCACGCATCGAGGAAAGGCTGCACCGCACGCCAGCCGTTCTCGATGTTGTCGGCACGCTGGAACAAGGTCTGGTCACCGGTCATGCAGTCGTAGATCAGGGTTTCGTAGCCTGTCGACGGTTGCATCTCGAAGAAGTCCTTGTAGGCAAAACCCAGCTGGATGTTGGCCATGTCCAGGGCCGGCCCAGGCTTTTTCGCCAACAGGTCGAACCACATGCCTTCATTGGGCTGGATCTGGATCTTCAGGTAGGTGGGCTTGAGCTCATCGACCTCGGTGTCACGGAACTGCGCATACGGCGCCGGCTTGAAGCAGATCACGATTTCAGTATCGCGCACGCTCATGCGCTTGCCAGTGCGCAGGTAGAACGGCACGCCGACCCAGCGCCAGTTGTCGATCATCACCTTGAGGGCGACGAAAGTCTCGGTGCTGCTGTCGGGGGCAACGTTGGCCTCTTCGCGATAGCCGGGCAGCGACTTGCCGCCGATCTCGCCGGCGGTGTACTGGCCGCGCACCGAGTTGGCCCGGGCTTCCTCGAGCGACCAGGGGCGTACCGCGCCGATCACCTTGGCCTTCTCACCGCGCACCGCATCGGCACCAAACGCCGCCGGCGGTTCCATGGCGACCATCGCCAGCAGCTGGAACAAGTGATTGGGCACCATGTCGCGCAGGGTCCCGGTTTTTTCGAAGAAATTGCCCCGGGTCTCGACGCCGACGGTTTCGGCAGCGGTGATCTGCACGTGGTCGATGTAATGGTTGTTCCAGAACGCTTCGAACAGCACGTTGGAGAAACGGCTGATCAAGATGTTCTGCACCGTCTCCTTGCCCAGGTAATGGTCGATGCGATAGATCTGCTTCTCGCTCATCACCTTGAGCAGGCTGGCGTTCAGCGCTTCGGCGGTGGCGAGGTCGGAGCCGAAGGGCTTTTCGATCACGACGCGGCGAAAGCTGTCTTCGGTTTCGGTCAACAGCCCGGCACTGCCCAGGCGCTGCACCACGTCACTGAAGAAACGCGGCGCGGTGGCCAGGTAGAACACCGCATTGCCGGTGCCACTGTCGGCAATTTTCTTGCCGATGTCGGCGTAGGTGCTGTCGTCGAGAAAATCCCCCTCGACGTAGCTGATGCCCTTGGCCAGTTGCGCCCACAGTTGCGGGTCGAGGGCGTTATCGCCATTGCCCTTGACCTTGCTGGCGGCCTCGGTGCGAATGAAATCCTCGAGCTTCTTGGCGAAGTCGGCATCGCTGATGGCGTTGTGATCAACGCCGACGATGCGCAAGCCGTCGCCCAGCAACCCGTCGCGACTGAGGTTGTACAGCGCCGGCATCAGCAGGCGCTTGACCAGGTCGCCATGGGCGCCAAACAGAAACAAGGTGGTGGGTGGAGCGGGTTCGGCCTTGGTTTTTTTGCCGTTGGCGGTCATTTTTTGGAAGTCTCCACGTGACCACCAAAGCCGAAGCGCATGGCAGACAGCATCTTGTCACCGTATGTGCTCTGCTGGCGCGAGCGAAAGCGGGCGAACAGCGAGGTGGACAGTACCGGCACCGGCACCGCTTGTTCCATGGCCGCTTCGATGGTCCAGCGACCTTCGCCACTGTCGGCCACGGAGCCGGAGTAGCCGTCGAGTTTCGGGTCGGTTGCCAGGGCATCGGCGGTCAGGTCCAGCAGCCACGACGACACCACGCTGCCACGGCGCCAGACTTCGGCGATATCGGCGACATTGAGGTCGAAACGCTGGTCTTCCGGCAGGTTTTCCGAGTTCTTGGTCTTGAGAATGTCAAAACCTTCGGCGAACGCCTGCATCATCCCGTACTCGATGCCGTTGTGGATCATCTTGACGAAATGCCCGGAACCCGCAGGGCCGGCATGGATGTAGCCGTGCTCGGCGCGGCTGTCGGCGCTGGCGGAACGGTCCTTGGTCCGCGGGATGTTGCCCAGACCCGGCGCCAGGCTGGCGAAGATCGGGTCGAGGCGCTGCACGGTCTCGGCGTCGCCGCCGATCATCATGCAATAGCCACGTTCCAGGCCCCAGACGCCGCCGGAGGTGCCGACGTCGACATAGTGCAGGCCCTTTTCCGACAAGGCCTTGGCGCGGCGCACGTCATCCTTGTAGTTGGTGTTGCCGCCGTCGATGATCACATCACCGTCTTCCAGCAGCTCGCTCAATTCATTGATGGTGTTTTCGGTCGGGTCGCCTGCCGGCAACATCACCCAGATCGCGCGCGGCTTCTGCAGCCCGGCGACCAAGGCTTTCAAGTCGGCAACGCCGGTGGCGCCCTCCTCGCTCAACCCTTTGACAAATGCTTCGTTACGGTCGTAAACAACGGTGGTATGCCCATTGAGCATCAGGCGCCGTGCAATATTCCCGCCCATGCGGCCTAGTCCGATAATCCCCAGTTGCATGTGCTGATGCTCCTAACTGCTAAATAAATGTGTGACATAGTTTATAGCGCAATGAGGCTAATGAGGGTTAGTCCAGAGCGGATCCGTGTAGTTTCATGACAAAAAGTTGCCATCACTTCAGCATCACGACACAAAAAGTCACACGACCGCCAAAAATAAAAAAGTTCCATTGCCCGCAAAAAGAATTCAGAATTGTCCCGACTGCTGCCGAGAACCTCGACTCAAGCGTTCTGGCACACCGCGACACACCGGCTATTTGCGAGGTAAGCAATGAGCACTGCACAGATGACCCGTCCTCCACAGACCCTCTACGTCTCTATCCGTCGCGACGAGCTGCGCCAGTTGAAAGACGAACGCGAGCTGCTGCAGCAGGAAGTCATGCGCCTGCGTGCGCACATCATTCAAGCTCAGCTGGATCAACCTGCTGGCGCACAGCCTGCGCTCTGCTAAGCCCGGTCATCGCTTTGTAAGATAACCGCTACAAAAATCTTACAAAGTTTTCACACGCCCCTCCCGATACTCCCGCCCGAACGGCCACCCCATTCCCGGGTGGCCTCTGTTGCGCGCAGCCCTGCGCGTCGACTGCAGCATTATCGGGTTGGAGCGCTGGATGGCTATGTTCAAACGCAGCACTAAGTCTGCGAAAGGCTTTGATTGGGCCGGCCTTGCCTGGCTTTTCGTGTTTTTCTGGTACTTCTCGGGTATTACCCAACTGCTGATCCAACTCAGCGGCACCTCCGGCTTCAGCGGCTTTCGCCAAGCCTTTTTCATGAGCGCGATCTGGCTCGCCCCCCTGCTGATTTTCCCGCGCCGCACTCGCTTGCTTGCTGCCCTCATCGGCGTGGTGCTGTGGGCCTGCTCCATGGCCAGCCTGGGCTATTTCTTTATCTACCAGCAGGAATTTTCCCAAAGCGTCATCTTCATCATGTTCGAGTCGAACATCTCTGAAGCCGGCGAGTACGCCACCCAGTATTTCGCCTGGTGGATTGTGCTGGCGTTCATTGCCCACACCGCCGTGGCGGTTTTCCTCTGGACCCGCCTGCGCCCGGTGTACCTGCCGCGCGGCCAGGCGCTGCTCGCGGCGACGGCGATCCTGGTGGCCATCGTCGGTTACCCGCTGGTCAAGCAGATCGCCCGCAGCGACACCCTGGACGACGCCATCGACCGCTTCGAATCGCGCATCGAACCCGCCGTGCCGTGGCAGATGATCGTGGCCTACCGCCGCTACACCGAGCAACTGGACAACATGCAGGGCATGCTCGACAGCGCGAGCCAGATCCCGCCACTGACCAACCTCAAGGACACCATGGCCGGCCAACCCTCGACCCTGGTGCTGGTGATCGGCGAGTCCACCAACCGCCAGCGCATGAGCCTCTACGGCTACCCGCGCAACACCACCCCGGAGCTGGACAAGCTGCGCGATCAACTGGCGGTGTTCAACAACGTCATCACCCCGCGCCCCTACACCATCGAGGCGCTGCAGCAGGTGCTGACATTTGCCGACGAGGAAAATCCGGACCTGTACCTCAAGACCCCGTCGATCGTCAGCGTGATGAAACAGGCCGGCTACAAGACCTACTGGATCACCAACCAGCAGACCATGACCAAGCGCAACACCATGCTCACGACCTTTTCCGAACAGGCCGACGAGCAGGTGTACCTGAACAACAACCGCAACCAGAACGCCCGCCAATATGACGGCGACGTGCTCGCGCCGTTCTCCAAGGCGCTGGCCGACCCGGCCGAACGCAAGTTCATCGTGGTGCACTTGCTCGGTACCCACATGAGCTACCAGTACCGCTACCCGCCGACGTTCGACAAATTCACCGATCGCCAGGGCGTACCGGCCGGCATCAGCGACGATCAACTGCCGACCTACAACAGCTACGACAACGCGGTGCTGTATAACGACTTCGTGGTGTCGAGCCTGATCAAGGACTACGCCAAGACCGATCCCAATGGCTTTTTGCTGTACCTGTCGGACCACGGCGAAGATGTCTTCGATTCGGCTGGCCACGACACCCTGGGGCGTAACGAAGGCAAGCCGACGGCGCCGATGTACACCATTCCGTTCATGGCCTACGCCTCGCCAAAATGGCGTGAAAGCCACGATTGGAGCTTCGCCGGCGACTTGCAGCGCCCTTACAGCAGCTCGCAGTTGATCCACACCTGGGCCGACCTGGCCGGTCTGAGCGCCAAGGAACTGGACCGCAGCAAAAGCCTGGTCAGCGACAGCTTCAAGCCACGCCCGTTGATGATCGGCAACCCGTACCTGCGCCCGCAAAAGCCGCTGATCGACTTCAGCCTGATCAAGCCGAAAAAGGTCAATCCCACGGATGTGGTCCTGCAGGAACCCTCAGGCTTGTAACAGAAAGATAACAATCATTCTCGTTTAAGCCTAAAGTTCACCGCCTCCTTTCGTCTTTGAGCCAAGGCCTTCCCTTTCCGGGGTGGCCGCAAAGACGACAAGGAGTCTGCCGCGATGATCGCGCCTTTTACCCGTTCCATGACCTTCACGCTCGGCCTGTTCAGCGTGGCAATGAGCCCGGACCTCTGGGCTGAGACCGACCCCGAGCCAAACAAGACCCTCGAGCTGGGCGCCACCAGCATCACCGCTGAAGGCCTGGGCGCCACCACCGAGCACACCGGCGCCTACACCACCGGCTCGATGAGCACCGCCACCCGCCTGAACCTCTCCGTCAAGGAAACCCCGCAGTCGATCTCGGTGATCACCCGCCAGCAGATGGACGACTTCAACCTCAACACCTTGACCGAAGTACTGCGCCAGACCACCGGGGTCAACGTGCAGCACAATGACTCCGACCGAGTGTCGTATACCTCCCGCGGCTATAGCATCACCAATTTCCAGATCGACGGGATGCTCAATACGTTCGGCTACATGAAGACCGACGGCGACACCATCATCTACGACCACATTGAAGTGGTGCGCGGCGCCACAGGCTTGACCACCGGCGCCGGCGACCCTTCCGCCACCGTCAATATGGTGCGCAAACGCCCTACCGCCCACTGGCAGGCGAAAACCGGGATCAGCGGCGGCAGCCATGACAACTACTACAGCTATGTGGATGTGGGCGGCCCGCTGGCATTCGACGGCAAGCTGCGCGGGCGCAGCGTGCTGGCCTATCGCGACAGTCAATCGTTCCGTGACCATTACGCGCTGCAACGCGCGGTCGGTTACGGGATTCTCGAAGGCGACCTGTCGGACGATACCGTGCTCGCCGTAGGCTTCGACTACCAGGACAAGGAAGTCCAAGGCACCTCATGGGGCACCGTGCCGTACTGGAACAGCCAGGGCGGCAAGGCCAAGCTGCCGCGCTCGACCAACATGGCGGCGCACTGGAGCTCCTGGCCGCTGACCGACAAGACCGCCTTCGCCACGCTCGACCATCGCCTGGGCGGCGACTGGCACGTGAAGGCCGCCTACACCCATCGCCAGAGCGACACGGACGGCAAGGTGTACTACGGCGGCGCGGGCTTCCCCAACGACGATCGCAGCGGGATGCAGGCGTGGGCCAGCCACATGCGCGGCACCTCGAAGATGGAGGCGATCGACCTCAACCTGGCCGGCAGCTATGCGCTGCTCGGCCGCGAACACGCGTTGATGATGGGCTATGGCGAGGCGGCGCAGCGCGATGCCTCGCCCTTCATGCGCAGGGGTACCACGCCTGACGGCTACAACACGATTGATGACTGGAAATACATGGGCGGGATCGGCAAGTTCCCCGACACCGTCACCGACCTCAAGGGCGAACACGGCAGCAAGGAACAGAAGGCCGGCTACCTGGCCACGCGCCTGAGCCTGACCGACCGCCTGCATGCAGTACTGGGCAGTCGCTATGGCAGCTGGCAGCAAAAAAGCGCCACGCCCGAGTACGACGCCAACGACCAGCTGACCGTAGCCGGCAAGACCTCCCAGACCCACAATGATATGTGGACGCCCTACGCCGGGCTGCTCTACGACGTAACGCCGGTGTACACCGTGTACGCCAGCTACACCGATATCTTCAAGCCGCAAGGCCTGCGCGATGCCAACAAGAAGTACCTGGAACCGGTGGTGGGCAGCAACTATGAGGTCGGCCTCAAGGGCAGCCTGCTGCAAGAGCGCCTGAACGTGGCGGCGGCCTATTTCTGGAGCACCCAGGACAACGTCGCCGAGCGGGACTACTCCGTCGCGCCGAACCCGGTCACCGGCGAGGAGTTCTACAAGTCGGGCGGCAAAGGCAACAAGGTCAACGGCTTTGAGCTGGAAGTCGCCGGCGAAGTCATGCCCGATTGGAACCTGACGGCAGGCTACACCTATACCCACTCGGTGAACGGCACGGACAAGCGCAACAACACCGGCCAGCCCTTGAACCTGCTGAAGGTGTCCAGCGCCTACCGGCTACCGGGCGCGTGGCGCAAGCTGACGGTGGGCGGCGGCGTGAACTGGCAGAGTGAGATTTATGATTTCAGCAACCGGCCAACGGGCGAGCGCGATGGCCGAGGTAACTTGATCACCACCCGGGCGAAAATCACGCAACAGGCCTACACCGTGGTCAACCTGATGTCGCGTTATCAATTCGACGACCATGTTTCGGCGTCGCTTAATATCAACAACGTATTTGATAAAAAATATTACGAAAGAGTCGGCTTTTATAATGGCGTTTACTGGGGCGACCCGCGCGCCGTCACCCTTGCGCTGGACTGGCGGCTTTAACCGTGGAATCCAACATTAACGAAATCGTTAACTTTGCATCAGCGTCACGTTAACTCCCACTTAATAAGATCGCTGCATAGTCGCTCCATGAATCTGATCAAGGAGCGACCGGATGCCGATCACTCTTAACGGGAACACTGCCATGAAACTCTCCACCCTGATGCTTGCCAGCCTGATGACCCTGACCTCCGCCGCCGCCTTTGCCGAAGGCGGCTCGGAGCGCTCGAAGGAGTTTTACAACAACTTCACCTTCATGCAGCAAAAGACCCACGGCACCACCGAACAAACCGCCTCTGCCGACGGCAAGGACTTCAAGAAAGTAACGGCAGAACAATCCACCGACGAGAAACAACCGAACAGCTGATTCAACCGCACTCTCCTTTGTCATTCCGCTCCTGTGACCAAGGCTAACTTGGCGCCATTTAATGGCGCCTTTTTTTTGCCTGTTGGTTATTACAGCGCCTTGCTCCAGAACAACATACGGCCATACGCCGGATCAAATTTCGAATCATCAAAGCCAAACTTACGGTACGCCGACTGAGCTACTGCATTGCCCTCAAGCACCTCCAGGGTGATCTTGCAGCAGCCCCGCTGACGAGCAATTTCCTCGACCTTCTGCAGCATTTTCTGACTCAGCCCCAGGCCACGAAACGCGCTCATCACCGCCACATCGTGGACGTTGACCAGCGGGCGGCAGGCGAACGTGGAAAACCCTTCAAAGCAATTCACCAGGCCCGCGGGCTCACCGCCGACAAACGCCAGCACACTGAACGCATGCGGACGCTTGGCCAGTTCAGCCGGCAGCTGCTCCAACAGGTCGGCGGACAGGCTATGGCCGCCGCCCATCGGGTCTTCGGCGTAATGGTTGAGCACACGGCCAATGGCGTCGGCGTGCACGGGGTTGGTGTAGCTGGCTTGCAGCACCAGGATATCCGGGGTTTCCATTGCCTTCCTCGATCGCGACTACAAGGGAATCGTCTCCCTTTGGAGGTCACGATTGTAAGCGTGGCGTCGGCTCCAGATGAAGGAGATTAACTACAAATCTGCGCCTGAAAGTGCGAAGAGTCTGCGGTTAAAAAAGCCCAATCCGTCAGTTGCGCGAGATTTTCGTACAGGCGTTAGCCAAAGCGCTGCAGCTGCATTTCCTGCAACCGGCTCAGGGTACGGCGGAAGGGAAACGCCAGGTAGCCTTCGGTGTACAGGCTTTCCAGCGGCACTCGGGCCTCAATGAACAACGGCACCTTGCGGTCGTAACACTCGTCGACCAAGGCGATGAAGCGGCGCACGCTGTCATCGTGCACCGACAACTGCGGCAACTCACGATCACCGGCGACCACGCGCTCGGCGCCATCTTCGGTGCCACGGGCAATGCGCCCCGGACGCGTCTGCGCGCTCAGGCTGGGCACCTCGCCCAGCAAAATCACTTTGAAGCGATCGCAGAGCAGCATGAAGTCCATCGCCGCCAGGGGCTGCTCGCACAGGTCGGCATAGCGACACCAGAGCACACGGTCACTGAACTGCACCGTCGCGATGCTGCGGTGGCCGACAGACACTGGCCCGCTGTGCACCGCCTGCCCTGCGGCCAGTTGGTTGAATACGCCGGCCAATGCATCGGGCTGATTCACCCAGTAGCGCTGCAGGCCAACCCCTGGGTGCAGGCGATGATCCTCGGCGCCCTCCACCGCGACCACCTGCAGGTGCTGCTTGAGTGCCGCGATACCCGGCAGGAATCGGTCCCGGTTGAAGCCGTCGGCGTACAACTGGTCGGGCGGCTGGTTGGAGGTGCAGACCATCACCACGCCCTCCTCGAACATCACCTGGAACAGGCGGCCGAGAATGATGGCATCACCGATGTCATTGACGAACAACTCGTCGAAGCACAACACCCGCACGTCCCGGCTCAGTTCGCGTGCCAGCGCCTGCAGCGGATCGTGGGTGCCGGTGAGCTGGAACAGGCGCTGGTGCACCCAGCCCATGAAATGATGAAAGTGCTGACGCCGCGCCGGCACCCGCAAGGTTTGGTAGAACTGGTCCATCAACCAGGTCTTGCCACGGCCCACCGGCCCCCACAGGTAAACCCCCTGGATCGGCGCGCGGCCTTGATGCAACGCGGTATGGCAGGCTTGCAGGGCGTCCACCGCGCGGCGCTGGGCAGCGTCGACGACGAAACCCTGCTGGGTGATGGCGTGTTGGTAGGCAGTCAGCGGCGAGTCGAAAGTCATGCCCGCCAGTATGACTTACAGCGAGATATCCAGCCGCGAAATCTTGCCCTGCTCATTCAGGCGAAAGGTGTAGCGCAGCTCCAACGGGCTGCCGGGGAAATTGCCCGAGACCACATTGCTGACCAGCACTTTGCCGGTGCGATGCTGCACCTTGAGCACTTCGACCCGCGGCTGGTAGCGCCGCCCGGTGTCCTCCATCCAGCGTGCAATGGCAGCGCTGCCGACTTGGTGCTGGCCTTCGTCGAAGACATTCGCGTCGTCGGCAAAACACTGGGTGATGGCTGCGGTGTCGCGGGAATTGGTCGCCGCGATATAGGCCGCGATGGCTGGGGCCAATTCAGGCATGGACATGGCAAAGCTCCTTTTTGAGTGGTTGTAGGGCCATGCTAAGCCAGGGTTGTGTCAGTTTTTGTCAGGAGTGAACGGACCTTTTTCATGCGGCTCCATCAGCTTGCGCCAGGCCCGCAGCCAGTCACTGCGTCGCCCCGGATAACGCCCGCCGCTCTCGCGAGCGCTGGCCACGCGGTCGGTGCGAAAGGTCCGATAGGCGCCACGCAATTCACACCAGGCCACGATCACCCGCACCTCATTGAGAAAGCCCAGGGCCAGTGGCCAGATCAGGCGCTCGCTGTGGGTCTGGCTGGCATCGGCGTAATCGATCTGCAGCTTGGCCTGGTGCCTGATGGCCTCGCGAAACACATCCAGCGGCACGCGGTTCTCCGGGTAACCGAATCCGGGTGGCCCCGGCAGTAAAGTGGGGTTGCGCAGCGCCTCCTGGGCGGCCGGGTCGAGCACGTCGGCGATTTTCGCCAAGGCATTGGCGGCGGCGCGGCTGAGCACATCGTCGCCACGCTGGTCCACATACCGCAGGCCCAGCACGATGGCCTCGGTTTCCTCGGCGTTGAGCATCAACGGTGGCAGGAACAACCCACTGCGCAGCACGTAGCCGACCCCCGCCTCGCCGAAAATCGGCGCGCCCAGCGCGGTCAATTCGGCAATATCGCGATACAGCGTGCGCTCGGACACCTCCAACTGCGCCGCCAGCACAGCGGCGGTTACCGGGCGCTTCTTGCCCCGCAGGGCCTGCAACAAGGTCAGTAGACGAGTGGTGCGCGACACGTTGATCCCACCGAACAAACAAAAGTGCCGCAGCTTACCAGAGCCCCCTGTCAGGAAATGTCAGCAGTAAAAAGCCTCTTGACCGTATAAATTATCGCGATCATATTAAATACATGTTTCCAAACATGTAAGACACATCACTGCCTCTGGAGTCCTTGTATGCGCAATAAAGTCTTTGGCCGCCGTAGCGGTCTGCAGGTATCTGAACTGGCCCTGGGCACCGGTAATTTCGGTACGGGCTGGGGCCATGGCGCCGAGCGCGATGAAGCCAAGGCGATCTTCGATGGCTACCTTGAAGCCGGTGGCAACTTCCTCGATACCGCCAACGGCTACCAGTTCGGCCAAGCCGAAAAGCTGCTGGGGGAATTCATCGCCAGCGAGCGCGACAACCTGGTGGTGTCCACCAAGTACACCCTGCGCACCCAACCGTCCGATGAGGGCACGATCAGGCTCGGCAACAACCGCAAGAACCTGGTGCGCGCGGTCGAAGAAAGCCTCAAGCGCTTGAACACCGACCACATCGACCTGCTCTGGGCGCACATGAGCGACAACGTCACGCCCATGGAAGAGATCCTGCGCGGCTTCGACGACCTGGTGCGCGCCGGCAAGATCCACTATGCCGGCCTGTCCAACTTCCCGGCCTGGCGCATTGCCCGCGCCGACCTGCTGGCTGAAGTGCGCAACTTTGCACCGATCATCGGCATCCAGGTGGAATACAGCCTGGTCGAGCGCTCCGCTGACCGCGAGCTGCTGCCAATGGCCGAGGCGCTGGGCCTGGGTGCCACATTGTGGTCGCCGTTGGGCGGCGGCTTCCTGACCGGCAAGTACCGAGAAAGCCAAGGCGACACCCGCGCCAGCAAAATGGGGATTCTGGTCCACGCAGAAAAAAGCGCGCGCGAAACCGCCGTGCTCGACACCCTGCTGGCCGTCGCCGCTGAACTCGACGCCACGCCGACCCACGTCGCCATCGCCTGGCTGCGCGAAAAGGCGCGACGCTCGACCACGGCATTGATCCCGATCCTCGGCTCGCGCACGCGCGCACAACTGGACGCCACCCTGGGTGCATTGAGCGTGCACCTGTCGGCCGAACAGGTCACCCGCCTGGACACCGCCAGCGCCATTCCGCTGGGCGTGCCGCACGGCATCATTGCCGAGCGTTTCCCTGTCGATATCGGCGCGGACACACCTCGACCACCGGTAATTTGAAGCAAAAAAAAACGGCCTATACAGGCCGTTTTTTATTCAGGCGACTCAGGCAAGGCTCTTGCTGACCACCTCGAACACATCACTCGACAACTCACCCGAGCCACGAATGCGCTCCAGCTCCGCCTTCATCAGCGCCTGGCGCGCGCTGTCGTATTTACGCCAGCGCGTCAGTGGCGCCAGCTGGCGCGAAGCGATTTGTGGGTTGAAGCCGTTCAGTTGGATAACCAGGTCCGCCAGGAAGCGATAACCCGAACCGTCCGCCGCGTGGAAGTTGATCAGGTTCTGCCCGGCAAAAGCGCCGATCAGCGCGCGCACTTTGTTCGGGTTCTTGAGGTTGAACGCCGGGTGCTCCATCAACGCCTTGACCCGTGCCAGCCCGCCCGGCAACGTGCTGCCGGCCTGTACGCTGAACCACTGGTCCATGACCAATGGGTTGTCCTTGAAGTTCTCCGCGAACACCGCCAGCGCCTGGGCTTTTTCCGCTTCGAACGGCGAATTCACCAGCACTGCCAGTGCGGTGAGGCGTTCGGTCATGTTGTCGCTGGTGTCGAACTGATCCAGCGTCGCCGCCAGGACTTCTGGCTTGCCGCTGAGCATCAGGTACGACAGCGCGATGTTCTGCAAGGCACGACGGGCGAAGTGCTCGGCGGCCGCGACATACGGCGTCTGCTTGGACAGCTCGCGATTGGCCTGGTAACGCAGCCACAACCCTTCGAACAGATGGTCGGCCAGTTGCTTGCGGGCAAATTCGCGCGCGGCGTGGATCGCATCGACATCCGCCACCTCGCTGATTTCCGTCAGGTAGGCCTCGCTCGGCAGCGAGAGCATCTCGGCGACCATGGCCTGGTCCAGGGATTCATCGCTCAAGACGGTGCGCAGCGCGTCGATCAGGCGCTGGTCCAGCTTCAGCGGCTGGCCCGCCTGATGCTGGCCGATCAGTTCCTGCAGCACCTGCACCGACAGTTGCTGGCCGGCATCCCAGCGGTTGAAGCCGTCGCTGTCGTGCTGCATCAGGAACATCAGCTGGTCGCGGTTGTACGGGAAGCTCAGCTTCACCGGCGCCGAGAAGCCACGCAACAGCGAAGGCAACGGCTGTTCGGCGATATCGACGAAGGTGAACGTCTGCTCGGCTTCGGTAACCGAGATCACGCGGGAGGTGGCGCCAGCCGTCGTTTCACCGGCCAGGCGCAAGGCGATACCGGCGCCCTTGGCGTCCAGCAGGCCCAGCTCCACCGGAATCACAAACGGCAGCTTCTCGACCTTGTCCGGGGTTTGCGGGCAGCTCTGGCGGAACGTCAGGCTGTAGGTCTTGGCCGCGGCGTCGTAGGACTCGCTCACCGCCAGGCGTGGCGTGCCTGCCTGGCTGTACCAGCGCTTGAACTGGCTGAGGTCGGCGCCGTTGGCGTCTTCCATGGCCTTGATGAAGTCGTCGCAGGTCACGGCCTGGCCGTCATGGCGTTCGAAATAGAGGTCGCTGCCTTTGCGGAAGCCTTCGGCGCCGAGCAAGGTGTGGATCATGCCGACCACTTCCGAGCCCTTTTCGTACACGGTCAGGGTGTAGAAGTTGGAGATCTCGATAAAACTGTCCGGGCGTACCGCGTGGGCCATCGGGCCGGCGTCTTCGGCGAACTGGTGGGTCCGCAGGTACGCCACGTCCTGGATGCGCTTGACCGTGGCCGAGTTCATGTCGGCCGAGAAACCCGAGTCACGGAACACGGTGAAGCCTTCCTTGAGCGACAGCTGGAACCAGTCGCGGCAGGTCACGCGGTTGCCCGACCAGTTGTGGAAGTATTCGTGGGCGACGATCGCCTCGACCCGCTGGTGCGCGGCGTCGGTGGCGGTTTCGGCGCGGGCCAGCACGGCACTGGAGTTGAAGATGTTGAGGCCCTTGTTCTCCATGGCCCCCATGTTGAAATCGTTCACGGCGACGATCATGAAGATATCGAGGTCGTACTCACGGCCGTAGGTTTCTTCGTCCCAGCGCATGGATTTTTTCAGGCTGGTCATGGCGTGCTGGCACTTGTCGATATTTTCCGGCTCGACATAGATGCGCAGCGCCACTTCACGCTGGGTCATGGTGGTGAAGCTGTCTTCGACGCACCACAGGTCGCCGGCCACCAGGGCGAACAGGTACGCCGGCTTCTTGAACGGATCCTCCCAGGTCGCCCAGTGACGACCGTCCTCACCAGGGCCGCTGGCAATCGGGTTGCCGTTGGACAGCAGGATCGGATAGCGATGTTGCTCGGCGATCACCGTGGTGGTGAAGGTGCTCATCACGTCCGGGCGGTCGAGGTAGTAGGTGATCTTGCGGAAGCCTTCGGCCTCACACTGGGTGCAGAACATGCTGCCGGATTTGTACAGGCCTTCCAGCGCGGTGTTGGTTTCCGGGTGGATGCGCACGCTGGTATCGACCGTGAAGGTTTCGCGGGTCGGGTGCAGCGTGAGGTGGCTGTCGGTCAGTTGGTAATCAGCGGCCGTCAGTTCCTGGTCGCCGAGGTTGACGGTCAGCAACTCCAGTTGCTGGCCATCGAGCACCAGCGGCGGCAAGCCGGCGCCACGCGCAGGGTTGCGGCGCATCACCAGCTGCGCGTGGACCAGGCTGTGGTCCTCGAACAACTCGAAGGTCAGGTGCGTCTCTTCGATCAGGTAGTCCGGCGCCTGATAGTCCTTCAGGTAAATCATCTTCGGTTGTTCGGTGCGCATGGATGGCATCCTTCTACTGATGCACGGCGAGCTGGTAGGCCGTGTACTTACGAATATTGATAACGCCGGTGTCGAAGATCAGGTATTGGCCCTTGATCCCCAGCAGCGTGCCTTCGGCAATCGGGTTCTTGTCCAGGTTGAAGCTGACAATCTTGGTCGGATACTGCTCGACCGGGTAGCGGATTTCGATCGGCTCGATGTCGGCAATCGTTTGGATGGCCTGTAGGCCAAAGCGTTCCTGCAACGTCACCAGGCCTTCGGCGCAGGCCGCGAACAGCTCATCGCGCACGTGCTTGAGGTCCACCGATTGCGCATCGCCTTTGAGCAGCGCTCGCCAGTTGGTTTTGTCGGCCACTTGGCTGCGGAACAGGTCCTCGACAAAGCCGGACTGCTGGCGAGTGGCAACGCGCATGATCGGCAGCGCCTGGCTCGCGCCCTGGTCCAGCCAGCGGGTGGGCAATTGGGTGGCGCGAGTGATGCCGACCTTGATCCCCGACGAGTTGGCCAGGTACACCACGTGGTCGGTCATGCAGAACTGCTCGCCCCAGCCCGGATCGCGGCAGGTGCCGGCGTCGTAATGGCAACGCTCGGGGCTCATGATGCACAGGTCACACTGGGCCAGCTTGGTCATGCACGGGTAGCAATACCCCTGGCTGAAGCTGGTCTTGGTCTTGCGGCCGCAATGGCTGCAATGGATGGCACCGAGGTATTCCAGGCGCACGTGAGTACCGATCAGCGGGTTGACCGGCACCTCGACATCGCCCAGGCGAAACGCGTATTGAACGGTCGGCTCACCGAGTTGCGCCGACATCTTGCTGACTGCACCGCGACCAATTTCAATCAATGGATCGCATCCGACTTGAACAGGATGTTCGGCACCGGTGCCGACTTGGACGCGCACTCCTGCGGGCCCATGTAGCCGGTGCGCTGGTCTTCCGGCAGGTTCTGGATTTCCCAGGCGATCACCGCCTGCAGGGACAGCTCGCGCTGCTCGGCGGTGAGCTTGCGGCCATCGGACCACTTGCCGATTTCCACCGCGAGCTTGAGGCTCTCGTAGATATCGGGGGTGATGTTTTCGATCATTTCAGCAAAAGAGGACATAAGGCTCTTCCTTATCAAAGAGAGGATTTGCGACGGTTGTACAACCCGCCGAGCAAACCGGTAAGGCAACCGATGACCAGGCCGCTGACGTGGGCAGCGTTGGCGATTTCGCCGAAACCGATCATCGAGACCAGCCCCGACAGGCACAGCACCAGCCACACCAGCATCATCACCAGCACCCCACGGGGCAAGCGATAGGCCGGGTTGGGCGACAATAATTGAAAGATCCAGCAATGCCCGAGCAAGCCATACAACACGCCGGACAACCCGCCAAACAGGCCGGGGCCACCGTAGGCGTATTGAGCGTAGTTGGAGACCAGGCTGAACAACAGGGTCAAGCCGAGCAGGTTGATGCTGCCTTGGCGCACTTCGATGCGCCGGCCCAGCTCCCAGTACCACATGCCATTCATGGCCAGGTGCAGGATGCCGAAGTGGATCAGCATCGGCGTGACCAACCGCCACCACTGCCCTGAAGCCAACATGTCGGCGAACGGGGTGAACTGGATGTACTCGCCCATCACCCGAAACGGCAGGAACGTCAGCCAGCTCATGGCTTGCAGGTTCTCACCCAGCAAGGTCACCGCGCCAACAATGATGCTCGCCAGCAGCACCAGCGCCGTTACCGGGCTGTGACGCACTTGCTGGATAAAACCGGGGCGCGAAACCGGCGCCTGCTCGGGAATATCCAGTTGCTGGTCCGGATCGCCGGCGGGAAAGCGTTGGTACAACACGCGCACGTCTTCACTGATGGTTTCCGGAACCCACAACACTTGCTCACCCGCCTCTTCGCTGACGCGATGGGGCACTTGCATGCGTTGCAGCAATTTGACGAAACCACCCAGGTCGACGCTCAGGGGCAGGCGCAATACAGCCACGGTACTCATTTAATGACCTCAGGTCGCTCAACGTCGACCCAGACGAATTTACGCGGATCCAGTTGGGTTTCCTGGTCCAGGCGGTACGCCACCAACTTGCCGTACAGCACGGCGCTGTAGTCCAGGCAGGCCAGGTTCGGGCGGATCGGCGCCGGTTTGCCGCTGCGCCAGTAATGGCCGACGAACAGCAGGGGCTCGTCGACGCCATAGCGCAGCAGGGAATTTTTTTGCGTGGACGACAACGGGGTGCGCGCCACCGGCTCCGGCAAGGCGTCGGGCTGGAACACGATGTCGCCGTAGGTTTTCGGGTCGTCTTCCCAGAACTTGGTGCGAAAGAACGAACGCGTCAGCCCATCGCCGCCGGTCAGCGTGAGGCCATCGGGCAGGCGCATGTCGGTGCCGCGCAACAGGCGGTCGAAGGCATTGCAGGCAAAACTGCCGGGCACGGCGGCGGCCTGCAGGAAGTGCGGGTCGATGCAGCCGTCCGCGAAGGTCGCGCGCAGCGGTTGGATAAAGCCGTCATCCCAGCACGCATGCACCACGCGAAAACGCCCGGCATCGACAAACAGCGGCATGTCGTAGAACCAGCCGAGGAAGTCGTGCCAGTCGCCCGGGTGCTGCTCGAACTGGGCCAGGGTTTCCTGGATCAACCGCGCATGCCGTGGGTTGTGCTCGCGCACGAACTGCTTGCCACTGCCCGGCGGCGCCGGCGTGGTCCAGCCCAGGGCATTGAACTCGTGGTTGCCCATGATGCACAGCGCCTGACCGGCCTCGGTCATGTCATGGACGATATGCAGCGCCTCGCGAATGCGCGGGCCACGGTCGATGATATCGCCGAGGAACACCGCCATGCGCGACGGGTGGCGCCAGGTACCCCCTTGTTTGTGGTAGCCCAACCGGTCGAGCAGGTGCTCAAGGGTATGGGCGCAACCGTGCACGTCACCAATCAGGTCGTAGCTGCGCGCGGGATCGAGCATCAGTCGCCTCCACCCCCCAAGCGGCTGCCCCAGCCCAACTTGGTGCGGCACACTTCGTAGTAGTTGTGATCCAGCGGATGGATCAAGCGCAACTTCTGCGCCTTCTTGCTCACGGTGATGGTGTCACCGGGGGCGCAGGTGAAATGGTTCTGCCCGTCGCACGAGACTTGCGGGTAGATCTGCATGTCTTTGGACACCACGATTTTCAGCTCACTGTTGCCATCGACCACGATTGGCCGGCTCGACAACATATGGGGGTACATCGGCACGATCACAATGGCATCCAGCTTGGGATGCATGATCGGGCCACCGGCCGACAGCGCGTATGCCGTGGACCCGGTCGGCGTGGCGACGATCAGGCCGTCGGCCTTCTGGCTGCACACGAACTGGCCGTCGATATACAGCTCGAACTCGATCATCCGCGTGGATTTGCCGGGGTGCAGCACCACATCATTGAGCGCATCGCCCTGGCCGATGGCCTCGCCGTGGCGACGTACTTCGGCTTGCAGCAGGAAGCGGTTTTCCACCAGGTAATGGCCGTCGAGGACCTTGGCCACTTCGACTTCCAGCTCATCGGGACGGATATCGGTGAGGAACCCCAGGCTGCCACGGTTGATCCCCAGTACCGGCACGTTATGCCGCGCCAGGGCCCGGGCGGCGCCGAGCAGGCTGCCGTCGCCGCCGACCACGATGACCATGTCGCACACTTCGCCGAGCATCTTGCGGGAGGAAGTCTGCAGGCCGTGGCCGGGGAGAATCTCGGCAATGGTGTCTTCGAGAATCACATGCAGGTGGCGTTCCAGCAGGAATTTTTTCAGCCGGCGGACGGTGTCCAACACCTGGGTACTGCCCAGGCGACCGATAATGCCGATATTGCGAAATTGCTCCATGGGGCTCCTGCGGGATTTGGGGTGTGGCAAAAAAGAAACGATTATGGGCGAAAGGCCGCCTGAGGCAAAATCCTTTGTCGCCGTGAAGCCTTGATGACAACGGTTCTCAGCCACCTGCGCGGCGGTTAAAAGGCTATGCTCGGACTCATGACTGTGTTCCCGGATTTGCACAACCTGCCCCGCCAACTGCGCCACCCCGAGGTGCGCGACCTGGCGTGGGTGATGCTCGCCCCGCCGATGCTGGCGCAGACGCCGTGGCCGCAGCGCCACCCGCTGGCCGGCAGCGACTGGGTGCAAGCGCCCGAGCGGCTTGAACACTGGCTACGCACACTCGACCGCGACAGCAGCGCCTTGCAGCACTGGCTGAGCCTGTCGCGCACGCGCCGCCTGGGCCTCTACTACGAACGCCTGTGGCAGTTCGCCGTGCAGCATGCGCCGGGCGTCGAGCTGCTGGCCGCCAACCTGCCGATCCGCCGCGCCGGGCACACCCTGGGCGAGCTCGACATGCTGCTGCGCGACCGCGAGGGCGTGCACCACCTGGAACTGGCGATCAAGCTCTATCTCGGCCCCCAGCACGGCAACGGCGAGGACACTGCGCAGTGGCTCGGCCCGGGCTGCCATGACCGGTTGGATCGCAAGCTGGCGCACCTGGCCCAGCATCAACTGCCGATTTCGGCGCGGCCGGAAAGCCGTGACGCGCTGGGCGCCTTGGATATCCAGCAGTTCGACGCGCATTTGTGGCTTGGGGGGTATTTGCTCTATCCCTGGCCGGGCCAGGCGGAGCCGCCTCGAGGGGCCCATCCGCAGCATTTGCGCGGGCGCTGGTTGCATCAGCGTGACTGGCAGGAGTTTGTCCGCACCACCCCGCCTGGGCGCTGGCAGCCCCTGCCCCGGCACGCATGGCTGGCACCCGCGCATTACCGCGCGGATGAGGTGTGGAGCGCGGAACAAATGCAGTGCTGGCTCGCGGAGTTGGAGCCGATGGCGCCGGCGCAGCTACTGGTGCGCATGGTGCAAGTCGGTGAGGATTGGGAGGAAGCCGAGCGCTTGTTCCTGGTGGCTGATTTGTGGCCGAACGTGCCGGGCAGCACCTGATCATTTTTGCGGGGTGGCTGATGGCCTTTTCGCGAGCAAGCCCGCTCCCACATTTGGAGCGTATTCCAGGCTGGTTATTGGGTTGGCTGTGGGGTCTGGGTGAGGGTTTTGGGGCGGGTTCAAGGGACTCATCGCAGGCAAGCCAGCTCCCACACTTGGAGCGTATTTCAGGCTGGTTATTGGGTTGGCTGTGGGGTCTGGGTGAGGGTTTTGGGGCGGCTTCAAGGGACTCATCGCAGGCAAGCCAGCTTCCACATTTGGAGCGTATTTCAGGCTGGTTATTGGGTTGGCTGCGGGGGTTTCGGGCAGGCTTGAGGGGCCCATCGCGGGCAAGCCAGGCCGACATTTCAAGCGCGCCGCATATTAATGTGGGAGCTGGCTTGCCTGCGAAAGCAATAGTCCAGGCACTACAGCCTATCGATATGCCGATATTCCAGCTGCAACTCGGCCGCCAGTTCCTGCGCGCGCCCCAATCGGATCGATCCTCGCTCGATATCCACCAACAGCCCCGGACACTCCAGCAAAGGCAGCCCGGTAATCGTCTTGAGCCGCCCATCGGTGATCACCAGCAAGCGCTGCTGCTCGGTCGGATAGCGCTTGCGCCGTGCCGCCAACCAATGCCCCGCCTCGGTCAACGCTGCCAGCAACGGCGTGCCGCCACCTGCGCCCAGCTGTTCGAGCCAGCCCGCCAGGCTTTTCGCCGCCTTGAGCCCCTGCACCTGCCATGCGGGCGATTGCCCGCTGGCCGTCAGCAACGCCATGCGTGCCCGCTGGCGATAAGCGTCATCAAACAATTGCGCCAATAAGCCTTTGGCGTCGGTCAATGCACGGTGCCGACGGGTAGACGCCGAAGCATCGACGATCACCAGCCACAATTCATGCGCCGAACGGCTGCGCAGGTGGTAGCGCAAGTCTTCACGCGATTGCGGTCGGCCACCGAGCAAAGTGCCCGGCCAGTTGACCGCGCCCTGCTTCGCGCTGCGCGCCTTGCCCTGCCTGCCTCTGTCCAGTCGCCCCGCGGTGGGACGGGCATCCGCCCCCGCGTCAGGTCGGGGGCGGATGCCTAGGGCTTTTTTGGCCAGCTGGGCACGTCTCGGCGGGCGCCCGTGGGCAGGGCCGGTGCGGGCATATCGCCCCATTGGCCTTGACCAGGCGAGGTATCCGACGGCTTGGGCGCCTGGCCTTCAGGCGGCGGGCTGGCCGCTGGGGATTGCGCTTGACGACGATGGCGCAAGGCAAATTCCGCCACCGCGTCTATATCGTCCTCGGCAATCGCGGTCGCCCCGCGCCACGCCGCGTGGGCCCTGGCGCCGCGCAGCCAGACCAGATCAGCGCGCAAGCCATCGACACCCGCAGCAAAGCAGCGCTCGGTGATCTGCGCCAAGGCCTGATCATCCAGCGCGATGCTCTCCAGCCGCGCCCGCGCCTGGGTGCAGCGCTCACGCAACGCGGCCTGCTGCTCGGCCCACTGCGTGCAAAACGCCGCCGGGTCACTGTCGAAATCCAGACGACGGCGGATGATTTGCCCACGCTCGGCCGGCAACGTCTGCCCGCTCAACGCCACATTGAAACCGAAGCGATCCAGCAACTGCGGCCGCAGCTCGCCCTCCTCCGGGTTCATCGTGCCGATCAGCACAAAGCGCGCCGAGTGCCGGTGGGAAATACCGTCGCGCTCGATCAGGTTGGTGCCGCTGGCGGCGACGTCCAGCAACAGGTCGACCAGGTGATCGGGCAGCAAGTTGACTTCATCGACATACAGCACGCCCCCGTCGGCCTTGGCCAGCACGCCGGGGGAAAACTGCGCGCGACCTTCACCCAGCGCAGCGTCCAGGTCCAAAGTGCCGACCAGACGTTCTTCGGTGGCGCCCAACGGCAAGGTGACGAACTGCCCGCTGGCGAGTAAGTCGGCCAGGCCGCGCGCCAGGGTCGACTTGGCCATGCCGCGCGGGCCTTCTATCAGCACACCGCCAATCTTCGGGTCGATGGCAGTCAGGCACAGCGCCAGCTTCAAGTCATCGGCACCGACCACGGCGGACAGCGGAAAATGGGGAATATCAGTCATGCCTATTTCTCGTTAAATTCTGCGACACAGGCGGTTTCCTGTGGTGGTCGAGCGTGTTGTGACCAGTAGGCCTCTTGTCAGCCAGTGGGCTTGTTGTGACCAGCAGCCCCCCCGTCAGCCAGTGAACTTGTTGTAACTAGCAGGCCCCTGTCAGCCAGTGAGCTTGTTGTAACTAGCAGGACCCTCTCAGCCAGTGGGCTTTTTTGTGGCGAGCGGGCTTGCCCCGCGTTGGGCTGCGCAGCAGCCCCATTAAAGCCAACGCATTTGTTTCTGACAAACCGCAGTGTGCGGTTTTGGGGCCGCTTCGCAGCCCAACGCGGGGCAAGCCCGCTCACCACAAAAAGCCTGCACACCCTCAGTAAGGCGACTTGCCACAAAAAGCCTACTCATCCTCAGTAAGGACACTTGCCACAAAAAGCCTACTCATCCTCAGTAAGGACACTTGCCACAAAAAGCCCACTTGCCACAGACAGCCTCAGCCATCTTCTTCTATATCCAGCAACAGATTTTCCAACGCTTCCTTATACGCCCCCGGTTCCTGCCACTGGCCACGCTGCTGGGCTTCGAGCATGCGTTCGGTCATGTCGCGCAGCGCCGCAGGGTTGTGCTGCTGCACAAACGCGCGGGTGTCGGGGTCGAGCAGGTAGGCGTCGGCGAGCAAGGCGTATTGATGATCGTCGATCAGCGCGGTGGTGGCGTCGAACGCGAACAGGTTATCCACGGTCGCAGCCATCTCGAACGCGCCCTTATAGCCGTGGCGCTTCACGCCGTCGATCCACTTCGGGTTGGCGGCCCGTGAGCGGATCACGCGGTTCAGCTCTTCCTTCAAGGTACGGATCCTGGGCAAGTCCGGCTGGCTGTGGTCGCCATGATAACTGGCAGCCTTGTCGCCACTCAGGGTTTCCACGGCAGCGAGCATGCCGCCCTGGAATTGGTAGTAGTCATTGGAATCGAGCAAGTCGTGCTCGCGATTGTCCTGGTTCTGCAACACCGCCTGCACCTGGCTCAGGCGCTGGGCAAATTGCTCGCGGGCGGCGGTGCCTTCATCCGAGCCGCCGTAGGCATAACCGCCCCAATTGAGGTAGACCTCGGCCAAGTCCTCGCGGCTTTGCCACAGGCGCCCGTCAATCGCGCCCTGCACGCCTGCACCATAGGCACCAGGCTTGGCGCCGAAGATACGCCAGCCCGCCTGCTTCGCGGCTTCGGCTTCATCCAGGCCGGACTCGAGCAGCGCCGCGCGCTCACTGCGCACCTTGGCGGCCAGCGGGTTCATATCATCCGGCTCATCCAGCGCCGCTACCGCCTGCACGGCTGCGTCGAACAGGCGGATCAGGTTGGCGAAGGCATCGCGGAAGAACCCCGAAACGCGCAGCGTCACGTCCACGCGCGGGCGGTCCAGCAGGCTGATCGGCAGGATCTCAAAGTCATCCACGCGCTGGCTGCCCGTGGCCCATACCGGGCGCACGCCCATCAGCGCCATGGCCTGGGCGATATCGTCGCCGCCGGTGCGCATGGTCGCGGTGCCCCACACCGACAGGCCGAGCTGGCGCAGGTGGTCGCCATGATCTTGCAGGTGTCGCTCAAGAATCAGGTTCGCCGACTGAAAGCCAATGCGCCAGGCGGTGGTGGTCGGCAGGTTACGCACGTCCACGGTGAAAAAATTGCGTCCCGTCGGCAGCACATCCAGGCGCCCGCGACTCGGCGCCCCACTCGGCCCGGCCGGCACGAAACGGCCGCCCAGGGCGTCGAGCAAGCCGCGCATTTCCGCCGGACCACAGGCATCCAGGCGCGGTGCGACGACAATGCGCAGGCTTTCGATAACGGCCTTCACATCCTCCCAACCGGGCTCCTCCAACTGCTCCAGCGGCCCTTCCAGCGCCTGCTCGATCAAGCGCGTCGCATACAGCTCCAGGCGCTCGCGGGTGTCACCGGCGGTGCGCCACAACTGCGCGTCGATCTTCTGCAAGACCATGGGGCGGCGGCCGGTCCAGGGTTCGGCGAGGGCGCAATCGAGCGGGTCGAAGCCCAGGTCGAAGGCCTTGGCCAACACCCGCAACAGGCTCGATTGCGGACCACGCCCATCGCCACGCGGAATGCGCAGCAATGCGAGCAGAGTGTCGATGCGCAGGCGGCCTTCGGGCGACTCGCCAAAGATATGCAGGCCGTCGCGGATCTGCGACTCCTTCAGGTCACACAGGTAAGTGTCCAGGCGCGGCAGCCACACCGCTGCGTCGGCGTCGTTGTCGAGCTCAAGTTCCTGGTCGATGCGGGTTTCGCGCACCAACTTGAGGATGTCCTTTTGCAGCTCAAGCGCCCGACGCGGGTCGAGCAGCTGGGCCTCGTAGTACTCGTCCGCCAACAATTCCAGGTCACGCAACGGCCCATAGGTCTCGGCGCGGGTCAGCGGCGGCATCAAGTGGTCGATGATCACCGCCTGGGTGCGGCGCTTGGCCTGGGCGCCCTCGCCCGGGTCATTGACAATAAACGGGTAGATATTCGGCAACGGCCCCAGCAGCGCGTCCGGCCAGCAGTTTTCCGACAGGCCCACGCCCTTGCCCGGCAGCCATTCGAGGTTGCCGTGCTTACCCACATGAATCACGCCATGGGCGCCGTAGGTATGGCGCAGCCAGAAATAGAACGCCAGGTAGCCGTGAGGCGGCACCAGGTCCGGGTCGTGGTACACCGCGCTGGCGTCCACCTGATAACCGCGCGCCGGCTGGATGCCGACAAATGTCAGGCCCAGGCGCAGGCCGGCGATCATCATGCGCCCGTCGCGGCACATCGGATCGTGGTCCGGGGTACCCCAGCGCTCCAGCACGGCCCGGCGATTGGCCTCGGGCAGGCGGTTGAACATCGCCTCGTAATCATCCAGGCCGAGGCTTTGATGGCAGGGGCGCAGGTCGAGGCTGTCGAGGTCGTTGGTGACACCGCCCAGCAGTTCATGGATCAACGCAGTGCCGCTCTCCGGCAACTCAGCGGGCAGCGGATAACCCTCGGCGTGCAGGGCACGCAGGATATTCAGCGCAGCGGCAGGCGTATCCAGGCCCACGCCGTTGCCGATACGGCCGTCGCGGGTCGGGTAGTTGGCGAGGATCAGCGCGATGCGTTTTTGTGCATTCGGCACCCGCGCCAGTTCGACCCAGCGTCGGGCCAGTTCGGCGACAAAATCCATGCGCTCGGGCGCGGCGCGGTAGCACACCACGTCCGACTGGCTGCGCTCACTGCGCCAGGCGAGGTCCTTGAAGCTGATCGGCCGGCTGATGATGCGCCCGTCCAGCTCCGGCAAGGCAATGTGCATGGCCAGGTCGCGCGGGCCCAGGCCTTGCTCGCTGGCTTCCCAGCCGGGCTGGTTGTCTTGGGCGCAGATCGCCTGGATCACCGGGATATTGCGGCGAAACGGCCGCAGGTGCGGGGCTTCCGGGCTGGACTGGGCGAAGCCGGTGGTGTTCAGGATCACCGCCGCGCCGACCTCGTCCAGCAGGTCCTCGACCACCGTCAGGCAGCCGGGCTCTTTCAAACTGGCCACCGCCATCGGCAACGGGTTGAGACCCGCCGCCTGCAAGCGCTGGCAGAACACATCGATGAAACCGGTATTGGCCGCCTGCAGGTGCGAGCGATAGAACAGCACCGCCGCCACCGGCCATTCCGCGCGCCAATCCGCCTGCCAGTCATTCAGGCGCGGGTTGGCTGTGTGCGGGTGATAAATCGCCGTGCGCGGCAGGGTTTGCGGCTCGTTCCAGGCGTAGCTGCGGCCCAGGTAACTGCTCGCCAGGCAACCGTAGAAATCCAGCGCGTTGCCCAGGCCGCCCTGGCGCAGGAAGTGCCACAGGCGGTCGCGTTCCGCCGCCCCAACGGTACTCAGCCCGCTGAGTTCCGGGTCGGGGCGATCATCCCCCGGCACCAGGATCAGTTGCACGCCGCGCTCAGCCAACTCCACCAGGCGCTCGATGCCGTAGCGCCAATAGCCGATGCCGCCGTGCAGCGAAATCAGGATGACCTTGGCATGGCGCAGCACCTCGTCGACGTACAGGTCGACCGAGGCATGGTTCTGCACCTGCATCGGGTTGGCGAGGCGAAAGCTGGGGTAATCCTCGGGCAACTGCTGGGCGGCTTCGGCGAGCAGCGCCAGGCTGGAGTCGCCGCTGCACAGGATCACCAGTTCGGCGGGCGTTTGTCCAAGGTCGGCAATATTGTCGTCCGAGACGAAACCACCGGGCTGGGTCCTGAGCAGGTGCATGGGTTAAACGCTGAGGGCAGCGCGCAATTGCGCTTCGAGGCCAGCCGCATCCAGCTCCTGGCCGATCAGTACCAGGCGCGTGATGCGCGCTTCATCGGCCGCCCAGGCGCGGTCGAAGTGCTTGTCGAACCGCGTGCCCACGCCCTGGATCAGCAGGCGCATCGGCTTGTTCGGGATCGCCGCGAAGCCTTTGACGCGCAGGATGCCGTGTTGCACCACGAGTTGGGTCAGGGCGTCGAGCAGCAGCGCTTCGTCGGCTTGCGGCAGGTCGATGGAGATCGAGTCGAACGCATCGTGGTCGTGATCGTCTTCACCTTCGTGGTGATGATCGTGGTGGCTGTGGCGACCGTCGATGTGCTCTTCGGAGCCGGCGCCCAGGCCGATCAGCACGTCGAGCGGCAGGCGCCCGCTGCTGGCTTCGATGATCTTCACCGCCGGCGGCAGTTCTTCGGCGACTTCCAGGCGCACACGGGCCAGGTCTTCGGCGCTGATCAGGTCGGATTTGTTGAGGATCACCAGGTCGGCGCTGGCCAGTTGGTCGGCGAACAGCTCGTGCAATGGCGATTCGTGATCCAGGTTCGGGTCGAGTTTACGCTGCGCGTCGACTTGATCCGGGAAGGCGGCGAAGGTGCCGGCGGCCACGGCCGGGCTGTCGACCACGGTAATCACCGCGTCGACGGTGCAGGCACTGCGGATTTCCGGCCACTGGAAGGCTTGCACCAGCGGCTTTGGCAGGGCCAGGCCCGAGGTTTCGATGAGGATATGGTCGAGGTCACCGCGACGGGCGACCAGTTCGCGCATCACCGGGAAGAACTCTTCCTGCACGGTGCAGCATAGGCAGCCGTTGGCCAATTCATACACACGGCCGTTGGCTTCTTCCTCGGTGCACCCGATGGAGCACTGCTTGAGGATTTCACCGTCGATGCCCAGCTCGCCGAATTCGTTGACGATCACGGCAATGCGACGGCCCTGGGCGTTGTCGAGCATATGGCGCAGCAGCGTGGTTTTGCCCGAACCGAGAAAGCCGGTAACGATGGTGACGGGGAGTTTGGCCAGTGTTTTCATCGGATGCCCTTTGGGGCGGGCATACGGGACGATAGGCCCTGCGGCGGCGCGCAGCGGCAGATTTCGTCACCGGATCACCCCGCCCGGTTGAAGTGGAAAATCGGTTGCGAGGCAGGTCTCCTGGCTTGGGGCTTGCGGGTCGTGCGACCGGCGCCGGCTGCGCCTTCCCGCCTGGTGGCAGTGGCGTGGCAGTCGGATAAACCCTTTACAGTTGCGGGGGCAGCCGCGGATTGGACCGCGTTCCCTTCTTAGCTTCGGCCTGGGCTGAAGAACCTCGAGGGTGCAAGGCTACGCAGTGGTGGGGGGATGGTCAATGATGGGGTTGGGTTGGGTTAGGGTGCATATCCGTTTCTGCGGTCGTGGCGGCTTATGGTTCCGCTCTTACAGCGGGTCACTTTTGGAAAAGAGCCCCAAAAGTAACCAAAAGGGCTCTTGCCCCAACACTCGGCACCTCGCCTAGGCTCGGTGTGCCCGTAATCCGAAATTGATTTGGGGGGCCGCCGCCACGCGCCATCCATGGCGCGGGGCGGCTAAACCGGCATCCCTGCCGGTTTACCCCCCAAATCAATATCGAATTCCGGCCAGCGTGTTTGATGGGGCGCCTAGATCAAGATCAAAAGCAAAAGCGCGGCGGCCTTAAAGCCGACCTGAGTGGTTAGATCAAAAGCAGAAACCTCTAGGAGCTGGCTCTCACAAGGGATCGGCGGTGTTAGCCTCGATGCCGGCCTACCGCAAGCAGCCTTGAGTCACCCCCCATAATCCGCCGCCCCAAAGGATCAAATGTGGGAGCCGTCGAGCCCCAGCGAGGCCGCGAAGGCGGCGGTATTGCCGATGAATTTCGCGCCTGACACACCGCTTTCGCGGCCTCGCCGGGGCTCGACGGCTCCCACAAGG
>NZ_MAUE01000028.1 GCF_001702265.1 Pseudomonas aylmerensis | reverse complement strand
CTAGATCAAGATCAAAAGCAAAAGCGCGGCGGCCTTAAAGCCGACCTGAGTGGTTAGATCAAAAGCAGAAACCTCTAGGAGCTGGCTCCCACAAGGGATCGGCGGTGTTGGCCTCGATACCGGTCTGTCGTAAACAACCACAACCCACGATGCGAAGCGAGCCGCTTTTGATCTTGATCTTGATCCAGGCGCCCCATTAAACACGCTGGCCGAACGCAGGCTTGAATCCGTGGGTAACCCGGCAGGACGCCGGGTTAGCCGCACTGGGCCAGGGATGGCCCATTGCGGCGGCCCACGGATTCAAGCCGGAGTGAGGGCACACCGAGCCTAGGCGAGGTGCCGAGTGTTGGGGCAAGAGCGTTTTGGTTACTTTTGCGCTGTTCAAAAGTGACCCGCCGTAAGGGCGGAACCATAGGCGGCCGTTACCCAAATAACGGATATGCCCCCACAACCGATTTGACTCCCCTCCCACCCCCATGCTCTCCTACACACCTTGTTTCGGGTGCCCTTCACAGGGTGAAACGGGAAACCGGTGAGTCATCACATGACGAGTCCGGTGCTGCCCCCGCAACGGTAAGCGAGCGAAGCGTCAGATCCACTGTGCCAAGGGCATGGGAAGGCGACGCTTTCAGGACTCCCCCCAGGAGCCCCCTCGCAAGCCCGGAGACCGGCCCGAAAAAATCAGATAACAAACCCGCGGTGGGCGGGCGCTGTTCAGAACCCTGCGTGCCTGGCTCGCGGGGTTTTCATGCGCTCGTTTCACCCTGACACCCAGAAGGGACGCGCCATGTCGATCATCAGCAGCACCTCGCACACCGCCAGCAGCTCCGCCACCCTGAGCCAACGCCTGACCGCCGCCATCGGCGCGTCGATTCTCGGCGCGTGCCTGGTGTATTTCGCCGGTTTCTCGCACATCGAAGCGGTGCACAACGCTGCCCACGATACCCGCCACAGCGCCGCGTTCCCGTGCCACTGAGACCTGCCGACATGATCAAGCGTATTGCGCAAACCGCAGGTTTCACCGGCCTCCTGGCCGCCCTGCTGCTGACCCTGCTGCAAAGTTTCTGGGTAGCTCCGTTGATTTTGCAGGCAGAAACGTTCGAAAACGCCCCGGCCACTACTGAAGTGGCACATCAACATGCCGACGGCGCCGCCGCCCACAGCCACGACGCCGAGGCCTGGGAGCCGGAAGACGGCTGGCAACGCGTACTCTCCACCACCGGCGGCAACCTGGTCGTTGCCGTGGGTTTTGCCCTGATGCTCGCCGGCCTCTACACCTTGCGCGCGCCTACTCGCACCGCTCAAGGCCTGCTGTGGGGCCTGGCCGGTTATGCGACCTTCGTACTGGCACCGACCCTGGGCCTGCCGCCTGAGCTGCCAGGCACCGCCGCTGCCGATCTCGCACAACGGCAGATCTGGTGGATCGGCACCGCGGCCTCGACGGCGGCCGGCATTGCGCTGATCGTGTTCGGTCGCAACTGGCTGCTGAAAATCCTCGGCGTGGCGATCCTGGCGGTGCCACACGTGATCGGCGCACCTCAGCCGGAAGTGCATTCGATGCTGGCCCCGGAAGCCCTGGAAGCGCAGTTCAAGATCGCTTCGCAGCTGACCAACGTGGCGTTCTGGCTGGCCCTGGGCCTGATCAGCGCCTGGCTGTTCCGCCGCAACCGCGACGATCAATACTCGGCATGACCCTGGTGGTCGGCCTGGGCTGCCAGCGCGGCTGTGATGTTCACACCCTGCTGGACCTGCTGGACAGCGCCCTCGCCGAAGGGGGGATCGAGCGCCAGCGCATCACTGCGCTGGCAAGCATCGACCGCAGGCAGGATGAACCGGGCCTGGTCGCCCTGTCCCGCCTGCTTGAGCTGCCGCTGCAGTGCTTCAGCGCCGACCAACTGGCCGTGTATGAAGACCGGCTGAGCCACAAATCAGCCGTCGCGTTCGCCCACACAGGCTGTCATGGCGTCGCCGAAAGCGCCGCCCTGGCCCTCGCCGAATACCTCGCCAGCGGCCCTGCCCGCCTGCTGATCACCCGCCGAAAAAACGCCCAGGCGACCTTTGCATTGGCCTGCGCGGGCTAAAACCCCGATAATTGCCTGCCCTGAACATGAACAATGTTCATACACGCCGGCTTTTAAACAGGAAATACCATGACCGTATACTTTATCGGCGCAGGCCCTGGCGATCCGGAATTGATCACCGTCAAAGGCCAGCGGCTGATCCGCAGTTGCCCGGTGATTATCTATGCCGGCTCGCTGGTGCCGGCGGCGGTATTGGAAGGCCATCAGGCGCAGCAGGTGGTCAACAGCGCCGAACTGCACCTGGAACAGATCATCGATCTGATCAAGGCCGCCCATGCCAATGGCCTGGATGTGGCGCGGGTACACTCCGGTGACCCAAGCCTGTATGGCGCGATCGGCGAGCAGATCCGCCATTTGCGCGAGCTGGGCATTCCGTTTCAGATCATCCCCGGCGTGACCGCGGTGGCGGCGTGTGCAGCGCTGCTGGAGACCGAATTGACCCTGCCGGACATTGCGCAGAGCGTCATCCTGACCCGCTACGCCGACAAAACCAGCATGCCCGCCGGCGAAGCGTTTGACAGCCTGGCGCAACACGGCACGACCATGGCGATCCACCTGGGGGTCAATCATCTGGAGAAGATCGTCGCGCAACTGCTGCCGCACTATGGCGCCGATTGCCCGATTGCCGTGGTGCACCGGGCGACCTGGCCGGATCAGGATTGGGCGCTGGGAACGTTGAGTGACATTGCCGAAAAGGTCGTCGCCAAGGGCTTCAGGCGTACCGCGTTGATTGTGGTGGGTCGGGTGCTGGCGAGTGACAGTTTCAGCGAGTCGTCGCTGTATCGGGCTGGGCATGCACACCTTTATCGAAATTAATAATTAACCTCATAAATCGCATATAAGACACTGATTTAACTGAATAAATATAAATCAAAAATGTGGGAGCGGGCTTGCTCGCGAATGCGCTGTGTCAGTCAACTGATTGAGTGACTGGGGCACCGNATTCGCGAGCAAGCCCGCTCCCACTCTTGATCTAATTTGTCAGATGGATAGCGTAAATCATTGAATTTAAAGCATAAAAAAACGGCGCTCACGGGGCGCCGTTTTTTGTTCGCAGTGAACGCCTTACTCAGTAGTAGGCGTTTTCTTTCTGCGTGTGGTCAGTCACGTCGCGTACACCCTTGAGCTCTGGAATACGTTCCAGCAGGGTGCGCTCGATGCCTTCGCGCAGGGTGACGTCCGCCTGGCCGCAGCCCTGGCAGCCGCCGCCGAATTTCAATACGGCGATACCGTCTTCCACTACATCGATCAAGCTGACCTGACCGCCGTGGCTGGCCAGTCCCGGGTTGATCTCGGTTTGCAGGTAGTAGTTGATGCGCTCGTTGACCGGGCTGTCAGCATTGACGTTCGGCACCTTGGCGTTCGGCGCCTTGATGGTCAACTGGCCGCCCATACGGTCGGTGGCGTAGTCGACCACGGCGTCGTCGAGGAAGGCTTCGCTGAAGGCGTCGATGTACGCGGTGAAGCTTTTCAGCCCCAGCGCGGTGTCTTCAGGTTTCTCTTCCCCAGGCTTGCAGTAGGCAATGCAAGTCTCGGCGTATTGGGTGCCGGGCTGGGTAATAAAGACGCGGATACCAATACCCGGGGTGTTCTGCTTGGACAGCAGGTCGGCCAGGTAATCGTGGGCGGCGTCGGTAATGGTTATGGCAGTCATGGAAACTCCTCACAGGCTTGCGGGCAGTTTACGCCAAATCATTACAGAGGTACAAAGTCCGAGTATTTTTGTCGGGATAAATTTGACCGTTGGTCGCCATCGAACCAGCCCTTGAGCAGGCGATAACTGCCCTTTTCCAGCCAACGGTAGCTGCCCAGGGCACCCAGGCCGATGATCACCACGCACACCGCCAGTACGGCATACGGGTTCAGGCCGTAGCGCTGGGCGGCGTAACCACCGGCGGACAACACCAGCACGTGCAGCAGATACACCGAATAGGAACAGTCCCCCAGCACTTTAAGCAATCGATTGTCCGCAAAGAAGCGCTCCAGCGCCATGCACGCCACCACCAGCACCGCGCTGGGCAGGCCCCAGGTCAGCGCCCGTGGCGAAGCCGGCCAATGGTAGATCGCCAGCAGCGCGGCGGCGACGCCCAGCAACGGCAGCCACACGCCGGGACGAATCCAGCCCTTGCGGTAGAGCATGCCAATGCCGATGCCCATCAGGAACTCGACCACGATATCCGAGCGGTAGAACTCGCTGATCCAGCCGAATGACGTCCAGGCCTCGCACACCGCGAACAACAGCGCCGCGACCACCAGCAATCGCCACTGCCGACGGAACAGCAGCGCCCAGGCGAACAGCAGGTAGAAGAGCATTTCGTAGTTCAGCGTCCAGCCCACGTTGAGCGTCGGGTACACCCCATAGCCGCCGGGGTTCTCGGAAGGGATAAAGAACAACGACATCAGCACATGGGCCGCATCGACGCTCTGATCCGGCAGCATCGGCCGGGCAACCACCACCAGCAAGGCCATCAGCAAGGTGTAGAACCAATAGGCCGGCACGATGCGCAACAGGCGGTAGAGCAGGAATCGCCAGGGCGGCAGGTCCTTGTCCTGGGTGGACAGGAAGATCACCAGGCCGCTGATCACGAAAAACACGTCCACGCCCGCCGCGCCCTTTTCCACAAACAGCCGGCCCAGGGCGGTGTCCGCCTTGAAGCCGAAGAAAATCTGCATGAAGTGGTGCCCCACCACTGTCCAGGCCGCCAGAGCGCGCAGCGCCTGTACCGAGATCAACATTTTCCGCCACCCTTCCCAACACCGATGCCTGAAGTTGGGACCATGGCGGGCGGACAAAGGTCGATCAAAGATTCTCGTAGCGGTTCATATCCAGCACACCCTCTTCCACCGGCGTGGTTTCGTGGATGTAGCGCGACAAATCATGGAAGTACTGCCAGAACAACGGATGGCTGCGGCGCACGCCCCAGCGGTCGACAATCTTCTCAAAGCGGTTGGCGTCCTTGGCCCGCTCCATTTCGGCGACGAACTCGGGGACTTCCTGCGCGGGAATGTTAAACATGAAGTTCGGGTAGCTGCTGAGCACGCCGGGGTAGATGGTCACGGTGTCCAGGCCCGGCTGATAGCGGTAGGCCTCACCCAGCAGGAACGCCACGTTACTGTGCGCGCGGTTGCGCAACATGCTGTAGACCACGCGCTTGCCGCGGGTGGTTTCGATCCGCAGCATCGTCGCCTCAGGCAATTGGTCGATGACCTTGAGCCCGGCTGCCGGGCGCGCCGTCAGGCGACTCAGGGCCTGCTCAGCATCCTGCAATGCCGGGTCGATCCCGTCACGCGAGCAAAAGGCGCCGTCACAACGGTTGATCGGGTCCGGGCTGGCATTCAGGTCGCCATATCGCGCGAGCAACTGGTTGGCAAAGTCACGTTTGGGGTCATTGGCATCCAGGTGCAGGCCGGTGGGCGTGTCGTCGTCGATGGCCTCGTAGTCCAGCCACAACTTGAGCTTGCCGCTGTTCTGGTACCAGTCGTCGAGGAAATCCTCGCGACTGTCGGCCGGCATCAGGCGCAGGAAGTTCTGCTCGGCGCCGTTGCGGATCAAGTCGAAATACAGGCGGGTCTGGGCCTGGTGCGACACATTGCCGAACACATCGAAGTTCACCGCCAATTGGTAATAGGTGCGTTCCAGCAGCGGGTAGTCAAACAGCCACATCGTCTGTGGCACCTCACCGATCAGGCCCTTGGTCACCGAGGCGCTGTCGAAGTGGCGGAAGATACTCAGCAAGGCATTGTCATTGCCGGCCCACAGGCTCGACCAACTCGGCGGCGGCAGATCGGCGTAACTGTCGCGGCGCAAGGCCTCGTATTCATTGCGTTTGTCGCGGTAGGCCAGCCACAGGCTCAGCACGCTGCCGACGTCATCGTTCTGCCCCGGCATCGCCAGCAGCGGCGTGGCCTGGCCGCGATAACGCGCATCGGTGATGTACAGGTCGTGCTCGGGGTCCTGGAACAGGGCCCAGAAGTTGTCGCGGATCACGTCCGTGGCGATCTGCCCACGGCACACCGGCCCGCGAATGAAGGTGCGCACGAAATACTCGGCGTTATCGAGCATGAACTGGTAGCGCGCCTTGGCCGGGATCGCCTCGAAGGTTTCGAACGGGTTGGCACGACGGCCCGGCCCGTAACCCGGCAAGGCGTCGACCTGCCAGTTGCCGGCGTAGAACAACTCCTTGATGCGCGCCATCTTCGCCGCGCTGAACGGGTACGTGATGTGGGTTTTATGCACGATCACGCCCTGCACTGGCCACAACCGGTAGTACACCTGGGTGCCGGGGTCGTCATTCGGGCGGCGCGTAGCGATCAGGTCGATGGGCTGGCCGCTTGGCGTGCGCGAACGCACCCATTGGAAGAAATGCCCCGGCTCGCCGTTCTCGAAATAGATGTGCGCGAGGAACAGATGCTCGAACAACCAGCGCGCCACCAGGCTTTCGCGAGCGCCCGGCTGGTTGAAGAGGTTTTCCCACTGCTGCACCTGCAGCGCTTCCCTGGCGCTGGGCGCCAGGCCCTGCTCGTCAATCGGCGCGCCGGAGGCCAGCCAGCGTTGCAGGGTCTGGTATTGCTGGTCGGTCAGGCCGGTGACGGCCAGCGGCATGCCTTCCTTGGGATGGGCGCCGGCATAGGCGTTGAACTCGCCAGGCATTGCACACATATTCTCGCGGCTGAGGCCCAGCACGATGTCTTCGGGCAACTTGGCATTCGGCTGCAGCGGCGCGTTATGCCCCAGCTCCAGCATGCGCGCCATCAGCGCGGCCTGGCTGCCCTGGGCATCGAGTACCGAATAGAAGCCCTTCTGCTGCCAGGCCTGCTTGCCGAAGGCGTCGTAGAACAATCGGGTCGTCGGCGTGGCCTGGCTGCGTTCGCCGTCGTACACCGGCACTTTGGTAGCCCCGCGCACCGCGCCCTCGGCGCTGCCCAGGTTCAACTGGCAGGCAGAGTCGTAGCAGGCATGGCAGGCCACGCATTTCTCGGTGAAGATCGGTTGGATGTCGCGGGTATAAGAGATCGCCGGAGCGGGACCTTCTGCCGTGGCAGTACTGGCTATCAAGGCCAGGACGGCGCTGACGATAAGACGAAGTGACATGTATCCGGTCCCGATTCAATGCGTGCGCTGAAAAATTGCCGACAAGTCTACCGATGTCGACGCGCCATTAACGTGAGCGATATTCATGCAAAAACCTTGCATGCTCTAAAAGCGCACAGGTTTGCTATGATCCACGCCCTCCGTAATGCCTGAACTAGAGTAGTCCCATGCCCGATCGTAGCGCTCGCCTGCACGCCCTTCACCAAGCCCTCAAGGAACGCATCCTGATCCTCGACGGCGGCATGGGCACGATGATCCAGAACTATAAGCTCGAAGAGCAGGACTACCGTGGCAAGCGCTTCGCCGATTGGCCAAGCGACGTCAAGGGCAACAACGACCTGCTGGTGATCACCCGTCCGGACGTGATCGGCGGCATCGAAAAAGCCTACCTGGATGCCGGTGCCGACATCCTCGAAACCAACACCTTCAACGCCACGCGCATTTCCATGGCCGACTACGGCATGGAAGAACTGGCCTACGAATTGAACGTGGAAGGCGCACGCCTGGCGCGCAAGATCGCCGACGCCAAGACCCTGGAAAACCCGGCCAAGCCGCGTTTCGTCGCCGGCGTGCTCGGCCCTACCAGCCGCACCTGCTCGCTGTCGCCGGACGTGAACAACCCCGGCTACCGCAACGTGACCTTCGATGAACTGGTGGAGAACTACACCGAGGCCACCAAGGGCCTGATCGAAGGTGGCGCCGACCTGATCCTGATCGAGACCATCTTCGACACCCTCAACGCCAAGGCCGCGATCTTCGCCGTGCAAGGCGTGTTCGAGGAGTTGAATGTCGAGCTGCCGATCATGATCTCCGGCACCATCACCGACGCCTCCGGCCGTACCCTGTCGGGCCAGACCACCGAAGCGTTCTGGAACTCCGTGGCCCATGCCAAGCCGCTGTCCGTCGGCCTCAACTGCGCCCTGGGTGCCAGCGAGTTGCGCCCGTACCTGGAGGAGCTGTCGAACAAGGCCAATACCCATGTGTCCGCGCACCCCAACGCCGGCCTGCCCAACGAATTCGGCGAGTACGACGAACTGCCGTCGCAAACCGCCAAAGTCATCGAGGAATTCGCCCAGAGCGGCTTCCTGAATATCGTCGGCGGCTGCTGCGGCACCACGCCGGGCCATATCGAAGCCATCGCCAAGGCCGTGGCCGGGTATGCGCCGCGCGTGATCCCGGACATTCCCAAGGCCTGCCGCCTGTCGGGCCTGGAGCCGTTCACGATTGATCGCAGCTCGCTGTTCGTCAACGTCGGCGAGCGGACCAACATCACCGGTTCCGCGCGCTTTGCCCGCCTGATCCGTGAAGACAACTACACCGAGGCCCTGGAAGTCGCCCTGCAGCAGGTCGAAGCCGGCGCCCAGGTGATCGACATCAACATGGACGAAGGCATGCTGGATTCGAAGAAGGCCATGGTGACCTTCCTCAATCTGATTGCTGGCGAACCGGACATTTCCCGCGTACCGATCATGATCGACTCCTCGAAGTGGGAAGTCATCGAGGCTGGTCTCAAGTGCATCCAGGGCAAGGGCATCGTCAACTCGATCAGCATGAAGGAAGGCGTCGAGCAGTTCATTCACCATGCCAAGCTGTGCAAGCGCTACGGCGCAGCTGTTGTGGTGATGGCGTTCGACGAAGCCGGCCAGGCCGACACCGAGGCGCGCAAGAAAGAAATCTGCAAACGCTCCTACGACATCCTGGTGAATGAAGTCGGCTTCCCGCCGGAAGACATCATCTTCGACCCGAACATCTTCGCGGTCGCCACCGGTATCGAGGAGCACAACAACTACGCCGTCGACTTCATCAACGCCTGTGCCTATATCCGCGACGAGCTGCCGTACGCGCTGACCTCCGGCGGCGTGTCCAACGTGTCGTTCTCGTTCCGCGGCAACAACCCGGTGCGCGAGGCAATTCACTCGGTGTTCCTGCTGTATGCGATCCGCAACGGCCTGACCATGGGGATCGTCAACGCCGGCCAGTTGGAGATCTACGACCAGATCCCGACCGAGCTGCGCGACGCCGTGGAAGACGTGGTGCTCAACCGCACCCCGGAAGGCACCGATGCCCTCCTCGCCATTGCCGACAAGTACAAGGGTGACGGCAGCGTCAAGGAAGCCGAGACCGAGGAATGGCGTGGCTGGGACGTCAACAAGCGCCTGGAACACGCACTGGTCAAGGGCATCACCACCCACATCGTCGAAGACACCGAGGAATCCCGCCAGTCGTTCGCGCGCCCCATCGAGGTGATCGAAGGCCCGTTGATGTCCGGCATGAACATCGTCGGCGACCTGTTCGGCGCCGGCAAAATGTTCCTGCCCCAGGTGGTCAAGTCCGCACGCGTGATGAAGCAGGCCGTGGCCCACCTGATCCCGTTCATCGAGCTGGAAAAAGGCGACAAGCCGGAAGCCAAGGGCAAGATCCTGATGGCAACGGTGAAGGGCGACGTGCACGACATCGGCAAGAACATCGTCGGCGTGGTGCTCGGTTGCAACGGCTATGACATTGTCGACCTGGGCGTGATGGTGCCGGCGGAGAAGATCCTGCAGGTGGCCAAGGAGCAGAAGTGCGACATCATCGGGCTCTCGGGCCTGATCACGCCGTCCCTGGACGAGATGGTCCACGTAGCCCGCGAGATGCAGCGCCAGGACTTCTACCTGCCGCTGATGATCGGCGGCGCGACCACTTCCAAGGCGCACACGGCGGTGAAGATCGAACCCAAGTACAGCAACGACGCGGTGATCTACGTGACCGACGCCTCGCGCGCGGTGGGCGTGGCCACGCAGCTGCTGTCCAAGGAGCTGAAGGCCGGCTTCGTCGAGAAGACCCGCCTGGAATACATCGACGTGCGTGAGCGCACCTCCAACCGCAGCGCACGCACCGAACGCCTGAGCTACCCGGCAGCCATCGCCAAGAAGCCGCAGTTCGACTGGGCAACCTACACGCCGGTGAAGCCGACCTTTACCGGCTCCAGGGTGCTGGACAATATCGACCTCAAGGTGCTGGCCGAGTACATCGACTGGACCCCTTTCTTTATCTCCTGGGACCTGGCCGGCAAATTCCCGCGCATCCTCGACGATGAAGTGGTCGGCGAAGCCGCCACCGCGCTGTATGCCGATGCCCAGGAAATGCTCAAGAAGCTGATCGACGAAAAGCTCATCAGCGCACGTGCGGTGTTCGGCTTCTGGCCGACCAACCAGGTGCAGGACGATGACCTGGAAGTCTACGGTGATGACGGCCAGCCGATCGCCCGGCTGCACCACCTGCGCCAGCAGATCATCAAGACCGACGGCAAGCCGAACTTCTCCCTGGCCGACTTCGTCGCACCCAAGGACAGCGGCGTCACCGACTACATCGGTGGCTTCATCACCACCGCTGGCATCGGCGCCGAAGAAGTGGCCAAGGCCTACCAGGACGCGGGGGACGACTACAACTCGATCATGGTCAAGGCCCTCGCCGACCGCCTCGCCGAAGCCTGCGCCGAGTGGCTGCACCAGCAGGTGCGTAAAGAGCACTGGGGGTATGCCAAGGACGAGCAACTGGATAACGAGGCGCTGATCAAGGAGCAGTACAGCGGCATCCGCCCTGCCCCCGGCTACCCGGCCTGCCCGGATCACACCGAGAAAGCCCAGCTGTTCCAACTGCTCGACCCCGAGGCCCGCGAAATGCACGCCGGGCGCAGCGGTGTATTCCTCACCGAGCACTACGCGATGTTCCCGGCGGCGGCGGTCAGCGGTTGGTACTTCGCCCACCCGCAGGCGCAGTATTTTGCCGTGGGCAAGATCGACAAGGACCAGGTCAGCAGCTACACCGCGCGCAAAGGCCAGGACCTGGCCGTGACCGAGCGCTGGTTGGCCCCCAACCTGGGCTACGACAACTGACGCCTGGGGGATTGTCTATGCTGTCCCTCACACACCTTGTGTCGAGGGATGTATGGACGATCCAGCCAACAACAAGCCGCCGACCTTCTGGCAGATGCTCCACAGCGTGATGGCGGCCGCCTTTGGCGTGCAGAGCGGCAAGAACCGCGCCCGCGACTTCACCCACGGCAAGCCTAGCCACTTTGTGATCCTGGGCATTCTGTTCACGGCGGTGTTTGCGCTGACGCTGTTTGGCATCGTGCAACTGGTGCTGCACGTGGCTGGCGTATAAACCCAACCTGTCTGTCAGAGCTGGCAAGCCAGCTCTGACAGGGGTCCGTATCTATAACTACTGGTGGCTGACCCAGAACACGGCAGTTCCAACCACCAGGATTATCAAGAACAGAATGGCCCAGGCGTCCACGGTACTGTCGGGTTTACGGGCTTTTGTCGAATTGCTCATCGCATCGCCTCTTGTCGGTTTTATAGGTGATCACGTTCAGACACGATCACAGTAAAGTCGACGATTGCCCGCATGACAAATGTGGGTATCGCGATAACCGTTCTCATTAGTCATTTTGGTTATTTGCATATACTCAAACATCACTTTTGCGCATAAACGCAAACTGGTATCGTGCGCCGGCTCCGTTGGGAGTGCGCGGCCGTGCGCGCAGATTTGCCGAGAACAGGACCTATATGTACGTATACGACGAATACGATCAGCGCATCATCGAGGACCGCGTCAAGCAGTTCCGTGATCAGACCCGACGCTACCTAGCAGGTGAACTGAGCGAAGAAGAGTTCCGCCCTCTGCGCCTGCAAAATGGCCTTTATGTTCAGCGCTTTGCGCCGATGTTGCGAGTTGCCGTGCCCTACGGCCAGTTGACCTCGCGCCAGATGCGCATGATGGCCAAGATTGCCCGCGACTTCGACAAAGGCTATGCCCACATCAGTACCCGCCAGAACGTGCAGTTCAACTGGCCGGCGCTGGAAGATGTGCCGGACATCCTGGCCGAACTGGCGACCGTGCAGATGCACGCCATTCAGACCAGCGGTAACTGCCTGCGCAACGTGACCACCGACCAGTTTGCCGGCGTTGCCGCCGACGAACTGATCGACCCACGCCCCTGGTGTGAAATCGTCCGCCAATGGACGACGTTCCACCCAGAATTCGCCTACCTGCCGCGCAAGTTCAAGATCGCCATCAATGGCTCGACTTCGGACCGTGCGGCCATCGAAGTCCACGACATCGGCCTGGAGCCGGTGTACAACGCCGACGGCGAGTTGGGCTTCCGCGTGCTGGTGGGCGGTGGCCTCGGCCGGACCCCGGTGGTCGGTGCGTTCATCAACGAATTCCTGCCGTGGCAGGACCTGTTGAGCTACCTCGACGCGATCCTGCGGGTCTACAACCGCTATGGCCGTCGTGACAACAAGTACAAGGCCCGGATCAAGATCCTGGTCAAGGCGCTGACCCCTGAGGTATTCGCCCAGAAAGTCGACGCCGAGATGGAACACCTGCGCGGCGGCCAGACCACCCTGACCGAAGCCGAAGTACACCGCGTGGCCAAGCACTTCGTCGACCCCGAGTACAAGGCCCTGAGCAATCAGGACGCCGAGCTCGCCGCGCTCGACCAGCAGCACCCAGGCTTTGCCCGCTGGCGCACGCGCAACACCCTGGCGCACAAACGTCCTGGCTATGTGGCCGTGACCCTGTCGCTGAAACCGACGGGCGTTGCCCCGGGCGATATCACCGACAAACAGCTGGACGCCGTCGCCGACCTGGCCGACCGCTACAGCTTCGGTCAACTGCGTACTTCCCACGAGCAGAACATCATTCTCGCGGACGTTGAACAGAGCCAACTGTTCACCCTGTGGGGCGAGCTGCGCGAAGGCGGTTTCGCCACGCCGAACATCGGCCTGTTGACCGACATCATCTGCTGCCCGGGCGGCGACTTCTGCTCCCTGGCCAACGCCAAGTCGATCCCGATCGCCGAATCGATCCAGCGCCGCTTCGACGACCTCGACTACCTGTTCGACATCGGCGAGCTGGACTTGAACATCTCCGGTTGCATGAACGCCTGTGGTCACCACCACGTCGGCCACATCGGCATCCTGGGCGTGGACAAGAAAGGCGAAGAATTCTACCAAGTGTCCCTGGGTGGCAGCGCCAGCCGCGATGCGAGCCTGGGCAAGATCCTCGGCCCGTCCTTCGCCCAGGAAGCCATGCCCGAGGTGATCGGCAAGCTGATCGACGTGTACATCGAACAGCGCACCGAAGATGAGCGTTTCATCGACACCTACCAGCGCATCGGCATTGACCTGTTCAAGGAGCGCGTCTATGCAGCGAATCATTAAGAACAACGAAGTCGTCGACGAAACCTGGCACCTGCTGCCCAAGGACGCGAGCTTCGATGGCATTTCCAACTGCGACGACCTGATCGTGCCGTTGGCCCTGTGGCGCGAACACGGCCACGCCCTCAAGGCCCGCGACGGCGGTCTGGGTGTGTGGCTGGACGCCGATGAAGAGGCCGAGGAAATCGGCGAAGACGTGGCGCACTTCCAGGTTATCGCCCTGAACTTCCCGGCCTTCACCGATGGTCGCAACTACTCCAATGCCCGCCTGTTGCGTGACCGCTACGGTTACAAGGGCGAGCTGCGGGCGATTGGCGACGTGCTGCGCGACCAGCTGTTCTACCTGCACCGCTGCGGCTTCGATGCCTTCGCCTTGCGCGCCGACAAAGACCCGTACGAAGCACTGGAAAGCCTCAAGGATTTCTCGGTGACGTACCAGGCTGCAACGGATGAACCGCTGCCGCTGTTCCGTCGCCGCTGAGTCTGCACAAATGAAAAAGCCCTGGCATGCCAGGGCTTTTTTATGAGTTGAGTTTGATCGACGCAAGCACCTGTTTCTGCCCCATCGAACACGGCACACCTTCCGGTTGCGCGCGTACCGCGTCGATCACCCCGAGTAACTGCGCCTTGCTGTGCGCCAGTTGTGCCTGCATCGCTTCAATCTGCTCGACCTTGCGCTCGAGCGCCTCGATCAGCTCGTCGCGCTTGTGCTCGCCGGGGGCCGGCATCAGCGCCTTGAGTTCCTGCAAGGTGAAGCCGGCCTGCTGGGCGCTCTGAATCAAGCGCAGCGTCTGCAAGGCCTCCGGTGCATAGCGGCGATAGCCATTGGCCTGGCGCCCCACCTGGCTGATCAGCCCTTCGGCTTCATAGAAACGGATACGCGACGCCGCCAGCCCACTTTGTTTGGCCAACTCACCAATATTCATCGACACTGCCTGCTTGACATTAAAGTTAACTTTAAGCTTAGCCTGAGGCCTCCCCTGCTCAGGAGTCAACCCATGTCACCCTTTGAACCCTTGCAACTGCCCAACGGCCAAGTCATCGCCAACCGTATCGCCAAGGCCGCGATGGAAGAGAATATGGCGGATGCCCAACAGGCCCCATCCCGCGAATTGAAGCAGTTGTACAAGACCTGGGCAGACGGCGAACCGGGCCTGCTGCTGACCGGCAACGTGATGATCGACCGCCACGCCATGACCGGCCCCGGCGGCGTGGCCCTCGAAGACGAACAGCACCTGGACAGCTTTCGCGAATGGGCCGATGTGGCCCGCGCCAAGGGCGTGCATTTCTGGGTGCAGCTCAGCCATCCGGGCCGCCAGACCATGGCCAACCTGGGCCAGCAGGCAATAGCGCCTTCCGCCGTCGCCCTTGACCTGGGCGGCTTTTCCAAGATGTTCGCCAAGCCCAGGGCCATGACGGAGGAGGATATCCAGGACGTGATCAAGCGCTTCGCCACCAGCGCCCGCCTGGCTGAAAAAGCCGGCTTTACCGGGGTACAGATTCACGGCGCGCATGGCTACCTGATCAGCCAGTTTCTGTCGCCGCTGAGCAATCGGCGCACCGACCGCTGGGGTGGTTCGCTGGAGAACCGTGCGCGCCTTCTGTTGGAGGTGATCCACGCAGTGCGCGCCAACGTCAGCGCGTCATTTTGCGTGGCGGTCAAACTCAATTCGGCGGACTTCCAGCGCGGCGGCTTCGACGAGGCCGACGCACGCGCCGTGATCGAGATGCTCAACCCGCTGCCCATCGACCTGCTCGAGCTGTCCGGCGGCAGCTATGAAGCACCGGCCATGCAGGGCGAAGCACGCGACGGCCGCACCCTGGCACGCGAAGCCTACTTCCTGGCGTTCGCCAGCGAAGTGGCCGCCATCGCCACGATGCCGGTAATGGTCACCGGTGGCATCCGCCGCCTGCCCATCGTGCAACAAGTGCTCGACAGCGGCATCGCCATGGCCGGCATCGCCACCGCGCTGACCCTGGAACCGCAACTGATCAAGCACTGGCGCGAAGGTCGCGACCTCAACCCGCAACTGCAACCTATCGACTGGAAGCGCAAACCCCTGGCCGCCCTCGCCACCCTCGCCGTGGTGCGCTACCAGATGCGCCGCCTGAGCCGTGGGCACCGGCCCAATCCCAAGGTGATCGCATGGACGGCGCTGGTCCGCGACCAGTGGTTTATCGCGCGGCGCACCCGGCAATACCGTGCGGCCATGACGCAATCTTCACATTAAGCGCGGAGCATTCGCCGTGATCGAACTGTCCCCTATTGATCAGCAATTTTTAACCTCACTGACGATTGGAGTTCTTCATGGCGAAAATCAACCTGGCCCAGCAATTGGCGACCACCCTTGAACAGGCGGGCATCAAGCGCATCTGGGGCCTGACCGGCGACAGCCTCAATGGCCTCACCGACGCCCTGCGCACCATGGACAGCATCGAGTGGATGCACGTGCGCCACGAAGAAGTGGCCGCCTTCGCCGCCGGTGCCGAGGCTGCCGCCACCGGTGAACTGACCGTGTGCGCCGGCAGCTGCGGGCCGGGCAACCTGCACTTGATCAATGGCTTGTTCGACTGCCATCGCAACCATGTGCCGGTACTGGCGATTGCGGCGCAGATCCCTTCGTCCGAGATCGGCCTGAACTACTTCCAGGAAACCCATCCCCAGGAGTTGTTCAAGGAGTGCAGCCACTTCATCGAGCTGGTCACCAACCCCGAGCAGATGCCGCACGTGCTGCACCGCGCCATGCGCTCGGCGATCCTCAATCGCGGCGTGGCGGTGGTGGTGATTCCGGGGGATGTGTCGCTGCTGGAGGTCGAAGACAAACTCAAGCCCTGGCCGGCCCTGCACGCACCGCGCACCCTGCCGGCGGAACAGGACCTGCAGCGCCTGAGCGAAATCCTCGAGAGCAGCGAGAAAGTCACCCTGCTGTGCGGCAGTGGCTGCGCCGGTGCCCACGATCAGGTGGTCGCCCTGGCCGACGCCCTGGGTGCCCCAGTGGTGCACGCCCTGCGCGGCAAGGAGCACGTGGAATGGGACAACCCGTTCGACGTGGGCATGACCGGCCTGATCGGCTTCAGCTCCGGTTACCACGCCATGCTCGATTGCGACACGCTGATCATGCTCGGCACCGACTTCCCGTATCGCCAGTTCTACCCGACTGACGCGAAGATCATCCAGGTCGACCGCAACCCGCAGGCGCTGGGCCGTCGTGCCACGCTGGACCTGGGCATCGCCGCCGACGTCAGCGAGACCCTCGACGCGCTGCTGCCACGCCTGACCCGCAAGACCGATCGCAGCTTTCTCGAGACTTCCCTGAAGCACTACGAGAAAGCCCGCCAGGGGCTGGATGACCTCGCGCAACCGTCGAAGGCGAATCGACCGATTCACCCGCAGTACGTCGCGCGCCTGCTCAGTGAACTGGCCGATGACGATGCCATCTTCACCGCCGACGTCGGCTCGCCGACCGTGTGGGCCGCGCGCTACTTGAAGATGAATGGCCGGCGCCGGCTGATCGGCTCGTTCAACCATGGTTCCATGGCCAATGCCATGCCCCAGGCCATCGGTGCCCAGGCGGCATTACCCGGGCGGCAAGTGATCTCGATGTCGGGTGACGGCGGCTTTGCCATGTTGATGGGGGATTTCATCTCGTTGGCACAGCTGCAGTTGCCGATCAAAGTCATCGTGTTCGATAACTCATCCCTGGGCTTTGTCGCCATGGAAATGAAGGCCGCCGGCTACCTGGATGCCGGCACCGAGTTGAAAAACCCGGACTTCGCGGCGATGTCCAACGCCATGGGCATCCTCGGCATTCGCGTGGAGCAATCCGAAGACCTGGAACCGGCCCTGCGTCGCGCCCTGGCCCATGATGGCCCGGTGCTGGTGGATGTGGTCACCGCGACCCAGGAACTGGTGATGCCGCCAACCATCAAGCTCGAGCAGGCCAAGGGCTTCAGCCTGTATATGCTCAAGGCGGTGATGAGCGGGCGCGGCGATGAAGTGATCGAACTGGCGCGCACCAACTGGCTGCGATAAAGCCGGCTGGGCGGGGAGCGGGCGTGCCCACTCCCCCGTTTGGCTCGGGTTATCGGCTCAGGCAGTCTGTTTTTCTACCCACTGGCCGTAGGCATCAATAAAGGCCTGCAGGAACGGCTTGGTCTTGTCCGAGACCTTGCCGGACTCATCGAACACGCTGCCCGCGCCACCCAGGTAGGCCTCCGGTTGCTGCATGCACGGCACATTGAGGAACACCAGCGACTGACGCAGGTGGTGGTTGGCGCCAAACCCACCAATCGCACCCGGCGACACGCTGATGATGGCGCCCGGCTTGCCGCTCCAGGCACTTTGACCGTATGGGCGCGAACCCACGTCAATCGCATTCTTCAATGGGGCGGGCACGGAGCGGTTGTACTCCGGTGTCACAAACAGCACCGCGTCGGATGAGCGTACTTGCTGACGGAAAGTACTGTACGCTGCCGGCGGCGCAGCACCGTCGATATCTTCGTTGTAGAGCGGCAAATCGCCAATTTCCACAATGTTCAACTTCAGGTTGGCAGGGGCCAGTTCGGCCAATGCCAGGGCGACCTTGCGGTTGATCGAGTCTTTTCTCAAGCTGCCAACCAGGACGGCAATCGTGTAGGCCTTGCTCATTGGGGTTTCCCGACGTCTGACTAAAGGAGCTTGTAGTTATAGAGTCTTCGCGGCGTGTTCACCAGAAGGTTTTGATAATCCTCCAGGCGTTTGTCTCGCAGCCCAATGCATAGGAAGTGTCTGAAAAGGTCAGCGAATAGTATTTTTTTTCCATAGGTAAACTACCCCGCTCTATGACGGTCTACACCACCGCAAATCGAGTGTTTATCTCCAGAGGTTCTAAACAGATGGCAGCAGTACTAGTCGGACAGTTTCATGCCAGAGACGCAGAAGGACGTGTGTACTCGGTGCATGAGTTCCAGGAATCCAACCCGGCGCAAGGCGACCTGGCTGGCTCGGCACCCACCACCACCTACAAGCTGGCCATTGGCGACCGTGTAGAAAAACTGGAAGGCGATGAGTTCAAGCTGATCCAGTCGGGGACCATCATCGTGCGCGAATCGCAGACCACCCTCGCTTCATAAGCCTGATCCCCCGAACGTACCCGCTCAGTCCCGGCCATTGACGGCATTGACTGGGCCGGGCGATCACGGCCGACGGATCTCGGTGATTTCCAGCCCCGGCTCCCCGTCGACTTGCTTGAGCGTCACCATCAACCTCCCCCGCTCGCCCTCCACCGCATACATCAGGCGCGTGTAGCCCGGCGAGTTGTACGCGGGATATGCCACCACCTGCCTGACCAGCGTCATGTCCAGCACCGTACCCACCTGCGCGCCCACCTGTTCCTCGGCACGGATAAACGCCTCCAGGGCAAGGTTTTGCGCGGTGATTTCGTCATGATTGCTGAAGAGATAAGCGGCCACGCCCCCTACGGTCACCAGGACCAGCAGTGGCTTGACCGTTACCCCGAGGAATATCGAGGGCAAACGCATATGAGACCAGACCTGTTTTTGTTGTGTGTGCCGGTCACCGGCTTTGGTCGTTGTCGATCAGACGAGCCATTCTAATCAGGTCGATGGGTAATGCCAGATGATTTACTGGTCGCCGTAGGTAATATCCTTGTTCTCACCCACGCCGCCCAGTGTGCGGTCCTTGCCGAACGAAAACAGATCGAACGGCGTTCGCGTTTGGGTGGGCGGGAAGTGGTACTGATAGGCAACGCCCCAGGGATCGCTCAGCAGGTCTTCGTCGACATAGGGCCCCTTCCATTTCGTCTCGCCCGCCGGCTGCGTGGCCAGGGCCTCAAGGCCCTCGCTGTCAGTCGGGTAGCGGCCGGTGTCCTGGTGGAACCGCTCGACGGCTGCACCGAGCGTGGCCACCTGGGTCTTGGCCGTGGAAATTTCCGTCAGCGCCACATCGCCGAACAATCGCGGGCCCACGGCAAGTGCGAGCAAGCCAATGATGACGAGTGCCACCAACACCGCCCACCGGGTAAAGCCGTGTTGGCGCTGGAGGGTATTGACCCTGGTACTTCCCGGCATGGTGAGGCTCTCCGTCATCGCGCGATTGAACACTCTTTATACAGCCTGCTGGTTGCAGTTGCGTGCATGATTAACGGTAGTCGACGCCAATCAACGCCCCAGCTCTTTTTTGCCCACCCATTGAATCCCCGTCCTCCTGACCCTAGACTCCGGCCATGCGTTTACGTCATATCGAAGTGATTCAGGCCATCTTGCAGACCGGACACCTCGGCACGGCCGCCGAATGGTTGCAACTGCCTGTGGGCGATGTAGAGGCGACGCTCAAGGATGCCGAGCAGCAAGTGGGTTTCATGTTGTTCGCCAGCGTGCGTGGACGCTTGCAGGCGACCCGCGAGACCCTGGAGCTGCAGGTCGAAATGGCCCACCTGCAGGAAGCGCTGGAACCGGTGCAACGCCTGGCCAGCCGTTTGAAACACCATCACGCTCCGACCTTGCGCGCCCTCTGCACCCCGCCGCTGGCCAACCAATTGTTGCCACACAGCATTGCGGTGCTGCGCCGACGCTTCCAGGACACACCGTGCAACCTCTCCAGCCAGCCGACGCGGGATATCGTCAGGAGCCTGCTGCTGCATGAAGCCGACGTCGGCTTGAGCCTGCATGACCCGCAGCACCCGCAAATCCACTGCAGCGTGCTGGCCCAAGGCAAGCTGCAACTGCTGGCGCCCCATGGCTGGCTCAAGCCCAAGCAAAAGTACATTGCGCTGCAGGACCTGGCCGGCCAATCGATGATCGGGCTGGAAGGACAAGACCCGCTCAGCCGTCTGCTGGACGCCAAGCTGCAAGCCTTGCGCCCGCTGCCGGTGGTGCAGACACGGGTGCAGACTTACCAGATGATGCGCAGCATGGTGGAAGCCGGCGAAGGCCTGGCGATTGTCGACCCCTTCACCGCGTTCGGTGCGCGCGAGGCCGGGCTGGATGCCTGCCCGGTGTCGCCGCCGATCATGGTCAGCCTGTATGCGCTGACCCTCAAGGAGGGCGTGGCCTCACCGGCCCTGAATGCGTTGCTGGAGATCGTCACGCAAAAGGCCGAGGGCCTGCTCGCCAGCGACACCAAACCCGTCGCGCCTACACCTTGAACAACCGATACCAGAAAATCGCCACTTCGCGGGTCTGCGGATCAATGCCGCGATAGCGCAGGTGGTCGATCCCGCCCATCACATAGCCGCAACGCTCATACAAACGGCAGGCCCCCAGGTTGTTGTTCTGGGTTTCAAGCATCATGCCCGGCAGGTTTTTCTTGCGGCTCCAGAACTGCGCCACATCCAGCAGCGCCTTGGCCACCCCATGGCGTCGCGCGGGCAACGCCACCGCCAACTCGTCCACGTGGGCAAAGCCGTTCCAGTTGGTACTGATCACGATATGCCCGACCGCCCGATCATCCAGGTACGCCATGAAGATCGCACTGTCCGGCGCATCGCGAAAACTGGCGAATTCCTCCGGGTCGATGCCATAGCACTTGCGGTACGGCACGATGCGCTCCACGGGCCATTGATCGACCCGCTTGCCCATCTGCGGCTCACCGTAGGCAACGACCTCAAAGCTGAAGTCATTGCCCCACACGTAGGCGTCAAAGCCTTCGTCGGCGACCCGTACACTGAGCCCCGGATACTTCGGGTTCATTACAGCTTGCATAAACATTCTTAACCCTTGATGCAATCGACGGTGTAACAACGACCACTGCCGTCGTCTTCGTGTTGCAATCCATGAACATCGGCGACAAAACCGGGAAAACTGCTATCGAACGTCCGGGCAAAGGCCAGGTAGTCAATGATCGATCGCGTCGACTCGGTAAAGCGCTCGCCCGGCATGATCAGCGGGATGCCGGGCGGATAAGGCACCAGCATCACCGCGGCTATGCGCCCTGGCAACGCATCGATAGACACCGCTTCCACCTCGCCCCTGACCAGTTGGTCGTAGGCGTGCGCCGGTTTCATCGCGATTTCCGGTAAAACCGTGTACATCCGTTTGAGGTGCTTGGCGGTCGCGTTGCTACGGTAACAGCTATGCAACTGATCGCACAGGTCGCGCAGGCCGAGGCCCTGATAGCGCAACGGGCCCTGTGCGAACACCGATGGCAAACAACTGGCCAGGCTGGCATTGGCGTCGTAGTTGCGCTTGAACTCCAGCAACTCGGTGAGCAAGGTACTCCATTTACCCTTGGTGATGCCCATCGAAAACAGCACCAGGAAGGAATACAACCCGGTCTTTTCCACCACCAGCCCACGTTCCCAGAGGAATTTACTGACCACCGCCGCAGGAATGCCGCAGTCGCTTAGGGCGCCACCGGCGTTGAGTCCCGGCATCACCAGGGTGACTTTGATCGGGTCCAGCAGCACGTAGTCCTCAGCCACATCGCCGAAGCCGTGCCAATCATCCTGCGGCTGCAACAGCCAATCCGCCGTCGCCACGCGGTCGATACCGGCCACCGAGGGCGGTTGCCAGATGGAAAACCACCAGTCCTCAGCGGCAATGTGCTGGCGCAGATTGGCCAGCGCGCGACGAAAGCTCAGGGCCTCGTCGAACATTTCCTGCAACAGCGAACGCCCGGCGGGGCCTTCCATCATCGCCGAGGCCACGTCCAGCGAGGCGATGATGCTGTACTGCGGCGAGGTGGAAATATGCATCATGAACGCTTCGTTGAACCGATCACGGTCCAGCTGGCGGGCGCCGCCGTCCTGCACATGGATCATCGAAGCCTGGCTGAACGCCGCCAACAGCTTGTGCGTTGAGTGGGTGGTGAACACCAGCGGGCTGTCCGGGGTCCGCGAGGTGCCCATGCCATAACGGCCGGCGAAGAACTCGTGGAAGGCAGCGTAGGCGTACCAGGCCTCGTCAAAGTGCAGCACCTCGACACTGTTGCCCAATTGCTGCTTGATCAGCTCGGCGTTGTAGCACAGCCCGTCATAGGTGGAGTTGGTCACCACCGCCAGCTTGACCTTCGCCGGTCGACCACGGGCCAGCGGGCTGGCCTCGATCTTGGCACGGATCGATTCCGGGCTGAATTCACTCAGTGGGATCGGGCCGATGATCCCCAGTTCGTTGCGTTCCGGGCACAGGTACAGCGGGATGGCACCGGTCATGATGATCGAATGCAACACCGACTTGTGGCAATTGCGGTCCACCAGCACCAGGTCGTCGCGCCCGACCATGGAGTGCCAGACGATCTTGTTGGCGGTCGACGTGCCGTTGATCACGAAGAACGTGTGATCGGCGCCAAAGTTGCGCGCGGCGCGGGCTTCGGCTTCGGCCAGCGGCCCGGTGTGATCGAGCAGCGAGCCCAGTTCGGGCACCGAGACCGACAAGTCCGAGCGCAGGGTGTTCTCGCCAAAGAACTGATGAAACGCCTGCCCCACCGGACTCTTGCGATAAGCCACGCCGCCGCCATGGCCGGGGGTGTGCCAGGAATAATTGGAGTCGGCGGTGTGCTGCACCAGCGCCTTGAAAAACGGCGGCAACAGGCCGTCCAGATAAGTGCGTGCCGCACGCGCCACTTGGCGGGCGAGAAACGGCACGGTGTCTTCGAACAGGTAAAGAATGCCACGCAGTTGGTTGAGTTCGCTCATGGCATCGGCCGGGGCGTTCTCCAGGGTGACTTGCTCGCCCAGGGCAAAGATCGGCAGGTTCGGCGCCCGCACCCGCGCGAGGCGGATCAGCTCGACCATGTTCTGCAGCAGGTGGGTGTTTTCGCCGGCGCCTTCAGCGGCAATCAGCATGCACGCCAGGCCGTGATGGGTAGCGGCCACCAGCCGGCCTTCGGCGTAGTCCACCGCGGAAAAGATACTGAAGCCCTCTTGCTCCAACTCCCCGGCGATGCCTCGAACCCGATCACCGGCAACGGTGTCGGCCTTGATGTCACGGTGCACGATCAGCACTGGGAACTTCAGGTCTTTGTACATGGGTGCGGGCAGTCCTGAGGGCTATGCACTCAGGGTAGAAGCTTGCGGGCAATGGCGCGAATGAAGATTTTGAAAGCGATGCACATCAGCTGCAGGCGCCGGCTTGCCGCCGATAGCGTCGAGCCAGCCGCGTTATCCATGGCTGATACATCGCTATCGCCGGCAAGCCGGTTCCCACAGGGGGACCGGTTATTGCTGGGTCAGTTGAGTCCACAACGCCGGCGCGCCCGCCGACTTGGCAATCGCTTCCAGGCGCGCGGCATGCTCGGCCAGGTCTTGCTCGCTGGCGCGGATGATCGTGGTGGGTTTGCGGTCCGCCGGCAGGCGACGGATCTCCGAAGGCCGGTTGCCCGAGCCTTCCGCCGAACCGCTGCCATCGGACGCGTTCCCTGCCAGGGACAGGCTGGTTTGCCCGCCCGTCATGGTCAGGTAAACGTCGGCGAGAATCTCGGAGTCGAGCAAGGCGCCGTGGAGTTCACGGCCGGAGTTGTCGACGCCATACCGCTTGCACAACGCATCGAGGCTGTTGCGCTGGCCGGGGTGACGCTCGCGGGCCATCATCAAGGTGTCGAGGATCGAGCAGTGCTGGGAAATGTCCGCGCGATTCGTCTGCCCCATCAGGGCAAATTCGTTATTGATGAAGCCGACGTCGAACGCCGCGTTATGGATGATCAGCTGGGCGCCGTTGATGAATTCGAAGAACTCGTCCGCCACTTCGGCGAATCGCGGCTTGCCCTTGAGGAACTCGTCGGTGATGCCGTGGACGCCGATCGCGCCTTCGTCACTGTCGCGATCCGGTTGCAGGTAGACGTGGAAGTGGCGACCGGTAAGGCGGCGACCCATCAGTTCGACACAGCCGATTTCAATGATCCGGTGGCCGTCGGTCACCGGCATGCCGGTGGTTTCGGTATCGAGTACAACAGATCGGATGGCCATCAGGGTTCAGCTCTCAACGGTGTGGTGTGAATCAAAGGGCGCGATGTTAACACGTCAGCCGGCTTCAACTCTGCTTGTAGCCGCGCACTTCATCCACGCCCCGGTTGGCCAGTTGGTCGGCGCGCTCGTTGCCCGGATGGCCGATGTGACCGCGCACCCATTTCCAGGTGATGTCATGACGGTTGCATTGCTCATCGAGCAGTTGCCACAGGTCGGCATTCTTCACCGGTTCCTTGGCCGCGGTTTTCCAGCCACGCTTCTTCCAGTTGACCATCCACTCGTTGATGCCCTTCATCACGTATTGCGAGTCGGTCACCAGCAGCACGTTGCAGCGGCGCTTGAGTTCTTCGAGGCCGCGAATCGCGCCCATCAGTTCCATGCGGTTGTTGGTGGTGTTGGCTTCGCCACCCCACAACTCCTTCTCCACGCCCTTGCACACCAGCAACGCGCCCCAGCCGCCAGGGCCGGGGTTGCCCTTGCAGGCACCATCAGTGAAGAGTTCTACGCTATCGGTCATCGGTTGCTCGGTCTGAAATCAAAAAAGTTTTACGGTTCGCTTTGCTTGCGGTTGACCTTGGCCATCGGCATCGGCACCAGCTTGCCCATGGACTGGCGTGGTACCTGGCGCACAGGACGCAGCCCGACCACGATCTTGCGTGCCACCAATAAATAGAAGCCGCCGCCAGACAACTGCCAGGCACCCGCGCGGCGTTCCCAGCCGGCCAGGCGGCCTTGCCACTTGGCGGACGCAAGCGGCGGACGATAGCACCCGAAGCGGCGTTTCTCCAGCGCGAAGCCCAGCAGGTTCAGCCAGTCGCCAACCCGTGACGACGAGATGCAGCGTGCCTGGCGCAAGCCGTCATGGGCGAACACATGGCGCAGGCCCCAACTGCTCCAGGGGTTGATGCCGACAATCAGCAAATGGCCACCTGGGCGCACACTGCTCGCCGCTTCGCGCAACAAACCGTGGGGCGACAGGCAGAAATCCAGGCCGTGCTGCAACACCACCACATCGGCGGCGTGCTCGCTCAACGGCCAGGCCTGCTCTTCGCAGACGATCTCCACCCCCGGCAACGGCGCCCCCAGGCGCACGTTGCGTTGCACCTGCGGCGCGGCAGGCGGTGTCTGGGCCGACGGGCCGTAGTGCACCAGGTAGCCGCCAAAGAACCGGCCCAACTCGTCTTCGAGCATGCGCCGCTCTTCATCCAGCAGAAATTGCCCGATCGGCCCGGACAGCCATTCGCGGGCGGCGCTGATCAGTGCCAGCCACTCAGGATCGGCCTGGGCGAACGCTTTATCAGTCATTGCATTCTCCAACTCGCCTAGACGTTCTAAGATGCACCAATGTGTTCAGCTTGGCGAATCGAAGAATGATACAGATCAGTGCCCTGCCCGCCTTCACCGATAACTACATCTGGGTGTTACAAGACCCCGAGACCAACCGCTGCGCCGTGGTCGACCCCGGCGATGCCGCGCCCGTGCTGGCCTGGCTCAAGCAGAACCCGGACTGGACCCTCAGCGACATCCTGGTCACCCACCATCACCATGATCATGTCGGCGGTGTCGAGCAACTCAAAACCGCGACGGGTGCCAAGGTCTACGGCCCGGCGAACGAAAACATCCCGGCGCGGGATGTCGCCCTGCAGGATAACGACCGTATCAGCGTGCTCGGCTGGGATTTCGACGTGTACGCCGTGCCCGGCCACACCCTGGGCCATATCGCCTTTTATCACCAGGGCGTGCTGCTGTGTGGCGACACCCTGTTCGCCGCCGGTTGCGGGCGCCTGTTCGAAGGTACGCCGGAGCAGATGCACACTTCGCTGCAACGCCTGGCCGCCCTGCCCGCCGACACGCGGGTGTATTGCACCCACGAATATACACAAAGCAACCTCAAGTTCGCCCAGGCGGTGGAACCGGACAACGCCGATATCGCCAAACGCGTGGAAAACGTCCGCCAACTGCGTGACCGCGGCGAGATGACGCTGCCGTCCAACCTGGCCCTGGAGAAACTCACCAACCCCTTTTTGCGTACCGCTGAAACATCCGTTAAACAAAAAGCGGACGAACGGAATGGCCGCGACAACCGCACTGGGGCCGAGGTGTTTGCTAGCTTGAGGGCTTGGAAAGATAAGTTCTAACGGGATGCAATCTGATACGCAATTTCTGAATGGTTGACCGGAACCAAAGTGCTTTCTAGAATCGCCCGACATTTTTGCCCGGAACTTACTTCCAGCCAATGTCGTCATCTATTCGTAAATCCAACCATTCAGACGCATTGACCCGCCTGGCTCAAGCCGTGGCGGTGGCCGTGTCCGCGACTCTGGCGGGCTGCCAATCGACAAATTTCGCTGCACAATCCACCGTGCAACCCAAACCCAATCTTGCCGCCAAGATCAAGCAAAAACCTATTTGGCTTTCAGAGAAGCCCAGCCCCGAAGTGCCCCAGGATGTCTGGGAACGCATGCGCCGGGGCTTTCAATTGCAGGACGGCCTGGGCGTCAACCCACGCATCGAGCAACAGCGCCTGTGGTTCGCCAGCAACCCGTCCTTCCTGGAGAACGCCGGTGAACGCGGCAGTCTCTACATTCATTACATCGTCGAACGCCTTGAAGAGCGCAACATGCCCCTGGAGCTGGCGCTGCTGCCAGTGATCGAAAGTGCCTACAACCCAATGGCCTATTCGCGCAGCGATGCGGTCGGCCTGTGGCAGTTCATCCCCTCCACCGGACGCTACTTCAACCTGCGCCAGACCCGCGCCTATGATGGCCGCCGCGATATCACCGCCTCCACCACCGCCGCCCTGGACTATCTGACCCGTCTGCACGATATGTTCAACGGTGATTGGCTGCTGGCGCTGGCCGCCTATAACGCCGGCGAAGGCACGGTCAGCCGGGCCATCGAGCGCAACGAGAAGCTCGGCCTGCCCACCGATTACTGGAACCTGCCCCTGCCCCAGGAAACCAAGGACTACGTGCCCAAGTTCCTGGCGCTGTCCCAGGTGGTACTGGCCCCTGAGGCCTACGGCGTCAACCTGAACCCGATCGCCAACACGCCGTACTTCGAAGTGGTGGAAGTCAAGCAGAGCATGGACCTGTCCCGGGTCGCCGCGCTGGCCGAGATCGACGAAGACGAACTGTTCCAGCTCAACCCGGCACTCAAGCAGCGCACCACCCTGGACGGCCCGCAGCATCTGTTGGTGCCAAGTTCCAAGGCACAACTGCTCACCAGCAGCCTTTCGGCGATGAAGCCCGAGGAATTGCTGGCGCTGCGTCCGAAGAAGCCGGTGTTCGACGAAGTTGAAACGGCACGGGTGGCCGGGCGTACCCGCAGCTACAAGGTGCGCAGTGGCGACAACCTCACACTGATCGCCAAGGCGAACAAGGTCGATGTGCATGACCTGCAGCGCTGGAACAAGCTCAACGGCCAGGCGCTCAAGGTCGGCCAGACCCTGGTGATGCAGGACACGCGCAAGCTGGTGGCCAAGGCTGACAGCAAGAAGCCGGTGCAATACAAGGTCAAGAAAGGCGATTCGCTGTATATCGTCGCCAAACGTTTCAACGTCGAGATGCAACATCTCAAGCGCTGGAACCCGCGCACTGGCCAGGCGTTGAAGCCGGGGCAGATGCTGGTGGTTTCCGGGCCCCGGTAACCGGCTCGCGAGCGGGCGCAGGTGGGAGCTGGCTTGCCGAGGCGGCAAAGGCGGCGGCATTGCTCGCATTTTCTTCGCCTGAGACAGCGCTTTCGCAGCCTCGCTGAAGCTCGACAACTCCCACAGGGGATTGCGGTGTCGCCGTTATTTCAATCCCCTGTGGGATCGCAATATCCGAAGCGACGCGGCCCAAGTGTGGGAGCTGGCTTGCCCCGGCGAGGCTGCGAAGGCGGCGGCATTGCTGGCATTCTCTTCGCCTGCGACAGCGCTTTCGCAGCCTCGCTGAAGCTCGACAACTCCTACAGGGGATTGCGGTGTCGCCGTTATTTCAATCCCCTGTGGGATCGCAATATCCGAAGCGACGCAGCCCAAGTGTGGGAGCTGGCTTGCCTGCGATGCAGACACCTCGGTGTATCGGTGATACCGAGCCGATGCTATCGCAGGCAAGCCAGCTCCCACATTTGTCCGTCATACCGCTCAAGACCTCGCCGGCCCTCAGTCACCCCCCGCAACAGCCTTTTTCCAACCGGAACAAGCTGTTACTGTACCGATCATAAAGCCCAAGCTGCCTGGATCGGATTCCTGACTTGAAGCGTCCCCTCCTTTTACTAATAAGTCTGGCCTTGAGCTTTGGTGCGAACGCGACGATTACCGAGAGCCACGGTTACACGCAGTTCGGCACGCTCAAGTACCCGGCCAAATTCACCCACTTCGATTGGGTAAACCCTGCAGCGCCGAAAGGCGGGACCTTGCGGGTCATGGCATTTGGCACGTTCGATACGCTCAACCCCTACACCTTCAAGGGCTCCAGCCCGGTTTCCACGCCCAATTTCCTCCAGTACGGCGTCAATGAGCTGAACGAGCCGTTGATGGTCGGCACTGGCCAGTACGCGCCGTCCGGCGATGAACCCACTTCCAGCTATGGGCTGATTGCCCAGTCGGTGGAGTACAGCGAGGACCGCAGCTGGGTGGTGTTCAACCTGCGCCCGGAAGCACGCTTTCACGATGGCAAGCCGATCACCGCGTATGACGTGGCGTTTTCCTATCGCACCCTGCTGACCGAAGGCCACCCGCAGTACCGCACCAACCTGCAGGAAGTGGCGCGGGTCGATATCCTCAACCGGCACCGCATCCGTTTTGTGTTCAAGCGCGCCGGCAATCCGCTGCTGATCCTGCGCCTGGGCGAGTTGCCGGTGCTGCCCCAGCACTACTGGAAGAATCGCGACTTCAAGGCCACTACCTTCGAACCCCCTTTGGGCAGCGGGCCGTACCGCATCAGCAAGGTCACTCCAGGGCGGCAGTTGGTGTTCGAGCGGGTCAAGGACTACTGGGGCAAGGACCTGCCGGTCAACCAGGGTTTTTATAACTACGACAAGGTCGAAGTGGAGTTTTACCGCGACAGCGACGTGGCCTTCGAAGCATTCAAGGCCGGTGAGTTCGATATCTATATCGAGCACCAGGCCAAGAACTGGGCGAATGGCTACAACTTCCCGGCGGTCAACCGGGGCGACGTGATCAAGGCACAGATCGCCCACCAGATCCCGACCCAGAGCCAGGGCCTGTTCATGAACACGCGCCGGCCGACCTTCAGCCAGACCAAGGTGCGCGAAGCCCTGGGCATGATGTTCGACTTCGAGTGGACCAACCGCACGCTGTTCAGCGGCGCCTATAAACGTACCCTCAGCTATTACCCCAACAGTGAATTCGCCGCCACCGGGGTGCCCACCGGCCATGAATGGCTGATGCTCTCGCCCTACCGCGACCAGTTGCCGCCCAACCTGTTCACGCAGGCCTTCAGCCTGCCCCAGACCGACGGACGCGGTATCCCCCGCGAAACCATGCGCCGCGCCCTCGCCCTGCTCGGCGACGCCGGCTGGAAGCTGTCGGGGCAACGCCTGCTCGACAAGGACGGGCAACCGCTGCGCTTCGAGATCCTGCTGGTCAACCCGAACCTGGAGCGCATCCTGCAGCCGTACGTCGAGAACCTGATCAGCATCGGCATCGACGCGCGCCTGCGCACGGTTGACCGCGCGCAGTACAAGCAGCGCCTGGACCAGTTCGACTTCGACATGATCCTCATCACCCTCAACCAGACCTTGAGCCCCGGCCTCGAACAGTGGCAGTACTTCCACTCCAGCCAGGCCGCCATCAAGGGCAGCAAGAACTACGCAGGCATCAACAACCCCATCGTCGATCACCTGCTGGAACAACTGCTGGCGGCCAAGACCCGCGAAGAACAACTGGCGGCCGGTCGCGCCCTGGACCGGGTGCTGCTGTGGCAGCACTACAGTATTCCCAACTGGTACCTCAACTATCATCGCTTGGCGTACCGCAACCGGTTCGCCTTTGTCACCACGCCGCCCTATAGCCTGGGCCTGAGCGCGTGGTGGCTGAAAGCTTCGGAGAAAGCCCAATGATGTATTTGCGTACTGCCCTGCTTGGCGGCCTGTTGCTGTGCACCGCGGCCCAGGCCGCCCCGCAACATGCGTTGACGCTCTACAACGAACCGCCGAAATACCCCGCCGACTTCAAGCACTTCGACTACGTCAACCCGGACGCGCCCAAGGGCGGCACCTTCCGCGAGTCGAGCATGGGCGGCTTCGACAGCCTCAACCCGTACATCAGCAAGGGCGTGCCCGCCGACAACCTGGGGCTGATCTACGACACCCTGGCCATGCAGAGCCTGGACGAACCGATCACGGAGTACGGGCTGGTCGCCGGCAAGATCGAAAAGGCCCCGGACAACAGTTGGGTGCGCTTCTACCTGCGCCCCGAAGCGCGCTTCCACGACGGCCACCCGATCCGTGCCGAAGACGTGGTGTTCACCTTCCAGACCCTGCTCAAGGAAGGCTCGCCGATCTATCGCACCTACTATGCCGACGTCGACGAAGTGGTCGCCGAGGACCCACTGCGCGTGCTGTTCAAGTTCAAGCGCACCAACAATCGTGAATTGCCGCTGATCCTCGGGCAACTGCCGGTATTGCCCAAGCACTGGTGGGCCACGCGTGATTTTGCCAAGGGCAACCTGGAAGTGCCGCTGGGCAGCGGGCCGTACCAGGTCGCCGAGGTCAAGGCCGGGCGCATGATCCGCTACGAGCGGGTCAAGGACTACTGGGCCAAGGACCTGCCGATCACTAAAGGTTTCTACAATTTCGATAACCGCATCACCGACTACTACCGCGACAGCACCGTCTCCCTGGAAGCGTTGAAGGCCGGGCAGTTCGATTACTGGCTGGAGTTCAGTGCCAAGAACTGGGCCAACGCCTACAACATTCCGGCAGTGGCCCAGGGCCGGCTGATCAAGGAAGAAATCCCCAACGGCAACCCCACCGGCATGCAGGGCTTTGTGTTCAATACGCGCAAGCCGATGTTCCAGGATGTGCGCGTGCGCAAGGCGATCAGCCTGTTGCTGGACTTCGAATGGAGCAACAAACAGCTGTTCAACGGCGCCTACACCCGTACCCGCAGTTATTTCGAAAACTCCGAAATGGCCGCCACCGGCCTGCCCGGACCGGACGAGCTGAAGATCCTCGAGCCGCTGCGCGACAAGATCCCCGCCGAGGTCTTCACCCAGGCCTTCGAACCGGCCAAAACCGACGGCAGCGGCATGATCCGCACCCAGCAGCGCGAGGCCTATCAACTGCTCCAGGAAGCCGGCTGGCGCATCGTCGACGACAAGATGGTCGACACCACCGGCAAACCGGTGACCATCGAGTTCCTGCTCGCCCAGACCGAGTTCGAACGCATCCTGCTGCCGTTCAAGCGCAACCTCGCCGACCTGGGCATCGACCTGGTGATCCGCCGGGTCGACGTCTCGCAATTCGTCAACCGTATTCGCTCGCGGGACTTCGACATGCTGGTCGGCAGTTTCCCGCAGTCCACCTCACCGGGTAACGAGCAGCGCGAATTCTGGTCGTCGTCCAGCGCCGACAAGCCCGGCAGCCGCAACTACATGGGGCTCAAGGACCCGGCCGTCGACCAACTGGTGGAAGAGCTGATCGACGCCGACTCGCGCCAAAGCCTGGTGGCCCATGCCAAGGCCCTGGACCGTGTGCTGCAGTTCGGTTACTACGTGATCCCCAACTGGCACATCAAGACCTACCGCGTAGCGTACTGGGACCACCTCGGCCACCCGAAGGTCTCACCGCGCTATGACGTCGGCACCGCCACCTGGTGGGCCAAGCCCGATGCCAAGCCGGCGGTAACCGTGGACACCACCCAGACCGCCGATCCGGCGAGCGGAGGCGATTGAATGCTGGCCTATATTATTCGCCGCCTGTTACTGATCATCCCCACGCTGTTCGGCATCCTGCTGATCAACTTTGTCATCATCCAGGCCGCGCCCGGTGGGCCGGTCGAACAGATGATCGCCAAGCTCGAAGGCTTTGAAGGCGCCACCAGCCGCATTGCCGGCGGCGGTGCCGAAGTCGCGGTGGCCGGCTCCAGCTACCGTGGCGCCCAGGGCCTGGACCCGGCGCTGATCAAGGAAATCGAGAAGATGTACGGCTTCGACAAGTCGGCGCCGGAACGCCTGTGGATCATGGTCAAGAACTACGCCACGCTGGATTTCGGCGACAGCTTCTTCCGCGACGCCAAGGTCATCGACCTGATCAAGGAAAAGATGCCGGTGTCCATTTCCCTCGGGCTGTGGAGCACGCTGATCATGTACCTGGTGTCGATCCCGCTGGGGATCGCCAAGGCCACGCGCCACGGCAGCCATTTCGATGTGTGGACCAGCTCGGCGATCATCGTCGGGTACGCGATCCCGGCGTTCCTGTTTGCGATCCTGTTGATCGTGGTGTTTGCCGGCGGCAGTTATTTCGACTGGTTCCCGTTGCGCGGGCTGACGTCCAACAACTTCGACGAACTGAGTTGGGGCGGCAAGATTCTCGACTACTTCTGGCACCTGGCGCTGCCGATTACCGCACTGGTGATCGGTAACTTCGCCACCATGACCCTGCTGACCAAGAACAGCTTTCTTGACGAGATCAACAAGCAGTACGTGGTCACCGCCAAGGCCAAGGGCTTGACCAACCGCCGCGTGCTCTACGGCCACGTGTTCCGCAATGCAATGTTGCTGGTGATCGCGGGCTTCCCCTCGGCGTTCATCGGCATCTTCTTCACCGGCTCCTTGCTGGTCGAAGTGATCTTCTCCCTCGACGGCCTCGGCCTGATGAGCTTTGAAGCGGCCATCAACCGCGACTACCCGGTGGTGTTCGGCACGCTGTTCATCTTCACCCTGCTGGGGCTGATCGTGAAACTGATCGGCGACCTCACCTACACCCTGGTCGATCCACGCATCGACTTCGCCAGCCGGGAGCATTGAGATGAATCTATCCCCCCTCAATCGCCGCCGGTTCGAGCGGTTCAAGGCCAACAAGCGCGGCTGGTGGTCGCTGTGGCTGTTCCTGATCCTGTTTGTGCTGAGCCTGGGCGCGGAGTTGATCGCCAACGACAAGCCGCTGGCCGTGCACTTCGATGGCGACTGGTATTTCCCGGCGCTCAAGCGCTATCCGGAGACCACCTTCGGCGGCGAATTCCCGCTGGAAGCCAACTACAAGAGCCCGTATATCCAGGAATTGCTCAAGGCCAAGGATGCCTGGACCTTGTGGGCGCCCATCCCGTTCAGCTATCAGAGCATCAACTACGACCTCAAAGTACCGGCGCCGGCGCCACCGTCCGCGGTGAACCTGCTGGGTACCGATGACCAGGGCCGTGACGTGCTCGCGCGGGTGATCTATGGCTTTCGTGTGTCGGTACTGTTCGCCCTGACGCTGACCGTGCTCAGCTCGATCATCGGCGTGATCGCCGGCGCCCTGCAGGGCTTCTATGGCGGCTGGGTCGACCTGGCCGGGCAGCGCTTCCTGGAAATCTGGTCCGGGTTGCCGGTGCTGTACCTGCTGATCATCCTCGCCAGCTTCGTGCAGCCCAACTTCTGGTGGCTGCTGGGGATCATGCTGCTGTTCTCCTGGATGAGCCTGGTGGACGTGGTGCGCGCCGAGTTCCTGCGCGGGCGCAACCTGGAATACGTACGCGCGGCCCGGGCACTGGGCATGCAGAACGGCGCGATCATGTTCCGCCACATCCTGCCCAATGCCATGGTCTCGACCATGACCTTCATGCCATTCATTCTCACCGGCGCCATCGGCACCCTCACCGCCCTGGACTTCCTCGGCTTCGGCTTGCCGGCGGGCTCACCGTCGCTGGGTGAACTGGTGGCCCAGGGCAAATCCAACCTGCAGGCGCCGTGGCTGGGCATGAGCGCGTTTGCCGTGCTGGCGATCATGTTGAGTCTGCTGGTGTTTATCGGCGAGTCCGCTCGCGATGCCTTCGACCCGAGGAAATGAGATGAATCAGGACAATCTGATCGAAATCCGCGACCTCTCTGTCGAGTTCGTCACCGGCGAGCATCACCACCGTGTGGTGAACAACGTCAGCTTCGACATCAAGCGCGGCGAAACCCTGGCGCTGGTCGGCGAAAGCGGCTCCGGCAAATCGGTGACCGCCCACTCGATCCTGCGCCTGCTGCCCTACCCGCTGGCTCGGCATCCGTCGGGCACCATCGAGTACGCCGGGCAAGACCTGTTGACGCTCAAGGAAAAAACCCTGCGGCACATTCGCGGCAACCGCATCGCGATGATCTTCCAGGAGCCGATGACCTCGCTGAACCCGCTGCACAACATCGAGAAGCAGATCAACGAGGTACTCGGCCTGCACAAAGGCCTCACCGGCAAGGTCGCCACCCAGCGCACCCTGGAACTGCTGGAGCTGGTGGGCATCCCCGAGCCGCACAAGCGCCTCAAGGCCCTGCCCCACGAACTCTCCGGCGGCCAGCGCCAGCGGGTGATGATCGCCATGGCACTGGCCAACGAGCCGGAGTTGTTGATCGCCGACGAGCCGACCACCGCCCTCGACGTCACCGTGCAGTTGAAGATCCTGGAGTTGCTCAAGGAGCTGCAGGCACGCCTGGGCATGGCCTTGCTGCTGATCAGCCACGACCTCAACCTGGTGCGGCGCATCGCCCATCGGGTGTGTGTGATGCAACAGGGCTGCATCGTTGAACAGGCCGATTGCGAGACGCTGTTCCAGGCGCCGCAGCACCCCTACACCCAGGAACTGCTGGCAGCCGAGCCCAGCGGCGGGCCGGCCGGCAACGCTATCGGTCCGCCGTTGCTGGAGGTCGATGACCTCAAGGTGTGGTTCCCGATCAAGAAAGGCTTTTTGCGCACTACCGTCGATTACGTCAAGGCGGTGGACGGCATCAACTTCAGCCTGCCGCAGGGGCAGACGCTGGGCATCGTCGGTGAAAGCGGCTCGGGTAAATCCACCCTGGGCCTGGCCATCTTGCGCTTGATCGCCAGCAAGGGCGGAATCCGCTTTGAAGGCCAGCAACTGGACACGCTCAGCCAGCAACAGGTACGCCCGTTGCGCCGCGAAATGCAGGTGGTGTTCCAGGACCCGTTCGGCAGCCTCAGCCCACGCATGTGCGTGAGCGAGATCGTCGGCGAAGGCCTGCGCATCCACAAGATGGGCACACCGGCCGAACAGGAAGCGGCGATTATCGCCGCGCTCAAAGAGGTCGGCCTCGACCCGGCGTCGCGCAATCGCTACCCCCACGAGTTTTCCGGGGGCCAGCGTCAACGCATCGCCATTGCCCGCGCGCTGGTGCTCAAGCCACGCCTGATCCTGCTCGACGAACCCACCTCGGCGCTGGACCGCACCGTACAGCGCCAAGTGGTGGAATTGCTGCGCAGCCTGCAGGCCAAGTACAACCTGACTTACCTGTTCATCAGCCATGACCTGGCGGTGGTGAAGGCGCTGAGCCACCAGTTGATGGTGGTCAAGCAGGGCCAGGTGGTGGAACAAGGCGACGCCCAGGCGATTTTCGCCGACCCGCAGCACGCCTACACCCGGCAGTTGCTGGAGGCTGCCTTCCTGGTACCGGCCTGACGCACTGCACTCCCAGGTGGGAGCCCGCTCCCACTTGGAAGCAAACCAATATCATTTGCGCACCTTCCCGCCCTTTGCTTTAATCGCGACCAATTCTTATTTACGCCAATTCTTTTGCGCTGGATGGATATTGTGTCGACCTCTTTCACCCACCTCTACGGTTCCCACCACAGCTGGTTGCTTGGCCTGTTGCGCCGACGCCTGAACGACCGCTGGGATGCCGCTGACCTGGCTCACGACACCTTTATCCGCATCCTCAGCCGGCCCCCCGCCGAGACCGATCACGTGCGCCAGCGCTCTTACCTGGCCACCATTGCCCGCGGGTTGTGCATCGACCATTGGCGTCGTCGCCAGCTGGAGAAAGCCTGGCTCGACAGCCTGGCGCTGTGCCCGGAGGCGACGCAGCCATCGCCGGAACAGCGCGCCATCATCGTCGAGACCCTCTACGAAGTGGATGCCATGCTCGCCCGCCTGCCGAAAAAGGTCAGCCAAGCCTTCCTGCTCGCGCAACTGCATGGCCTGACCTACAAACAGATCGCGCAACAGTTGGGCGTGTGCGAGCGCATGGTCAAGAAGTACATGGCCCAGGCCTTGCTGCATTGCGCGATCCTCGAAGCCGAGCTCGACGGGATGCTGGTGCAATGAGCCCCACCGGCAAACTCAGCCACGCGAGCCTGGAACAGGCCGCGCAGTGGTACGTGCGCCTGCAGGACCCGAGCGGCGCCCAGGAGCAGCAACGCTGGCAATCCTGGTTGATGCAGAACCCCGAGCACCTGGCGGCCTGGCACTATGTGGAGCGCGTCAGCCAGCGCTTCGCACCGTTGATGGAGCATTCCCAGGGCGCCGGCCGTGCACTGCGCAGTTCACGGCGCCAGACCCTCAAGACCTTGCTGGTGCTGTGCGCCGGTTCGACGCTGGCCTGGGGCACCTGGCGCAACACCGCCCTGCCCCGGCTGGTGGGCGGCTGGAGCGCCGACTATGCCACTGCCAGCGGCGAAACCCGCGACGCCTTGCTGGCCGATGGCAGCCATGTATGGCTTAACGCCCTGAGCGCGCTGGATGTGCGCTTCGATACAACGCAACGCTTGCTGCGCCTGCGCTTTGGGGAAGTGCTGATCGACACGGCCAAGGACGCCAGCCGCCCGTTCCTGGTGGACACCGAATACGGCCGACTGCAGGCGCTGGGCACCCGCTTCAGCGTGCTGCAGGGCGACGAGCATACCCAACTCAACGTGTTCGAAGGCCGGGTGCAGGTCAGCACCCTCAACCAGCAGGTGCGCATCATCGAGGCAGGCCAGCAGGTCAGGTTCACCCGCAACGGTTTCGATCCGACCGCCCCGGCCTCTCCCGCCCGTGAGGCCTGGAGCCGTGGCGTGCTGCTGGCCGACAACCTGGCGCTGGGCGAGTTGGTCGCCGAGCTCAACCGTTATCGTCCCGGCCACCTGGGTTGCGACCCGGCCGTGGCGCAGTTGCCGGTGATGGGTTCATTCCCGCTCAAGGACAGCGACCACGCCCTGCGCCTGCTGCAAGCCGCGTTGCCGATTCGCGTCGACCGGTTGCTGCCGTGGTGGGTCACCGTCAGCCCCCAGTAAAAAAATCTTCAACCGCCAGTGCCCTTTTTCAAAACTCGTTCGGTTAACCCTGCAGACGCTTTCAATTCGCCGATCGATTTGATCCAAAGGGAAACATTCATGCCGCAACCTGCTCGCTTCGCGCTGCGCCCACTGGCGTTGGCCACCTCGCTGTTTTGCCTCGGCGCACCGACGCTGCACGCCGCCGAAACACCATCGACCCAGGAAGCCGCGCGCAGCTACCGTATTGCCGCCGGCTCCCTGGTCAATGTGCTGAACAGCTTTGCCGAGCAGTCGGGTATTTTCATCGCCGGGCACAACAGCCTCGCCGCAGGTAAAACCAGCCCAGGCCTGAATGGCAACTACACCGCGGCCAGCGGCTTGCAGCGCCTGTTGCAGGGCAGCGGCCTGCAAGCCCTGCCCCAAGGCAACAACGGCTACGTACTCGAACCGATCCCGGCCAACACGGGCGCCCTGGAGCTGGGCGCCACCACCATTTCCGGCCAGGACCTGGGCGCCACCACCGAAGACACCCACGCCTACACCACAGGCTCCATGGCGTCGGCCACCGGCCTGCCGCTGTCGATGCGCGAAACCCCGCAGTCGGTCACCGTGATCACCCGCCAGCAGATGGATGACCAGGGTTCCAACAACATCGCCGACACCCTGCGCCGCGCCCCGGGCGTCAGTGTGCAGAACTACGACAGCGAGCGCTGGGAGTTCTCCAGCCGGGGCTTGCCGATCACCAATTTCCAGTACGACGGCGTCTACTCCACCTATGACGGCGTGTACGACTACGGCACCACCAGTACCGACATGGCGGTGTACGACCACCTGGAAATCATCAAGGGGTCGGCGGGCCTGTTGAGCGGTTCCGGCGACCCCTCGGCCACGGTCAACCTGATCCGCAAAAAACCCACCCGCGACTTCAAGGCGTCGGTCACCCAGACCTTCGGCTCCTGGGACAATTACCGCACCGAAGGCGACATCTCCGGCCCCCTGACCGAGTCTGACAATGTGCGCGGGCGCTTTGTCGGCGTGTACCAGGATCGCCAGTCCTACCTGGACCACTACCAGAACACCAAGGACATCGCCTACGGCATCCTCGAAGCGGATCTCACCCCCGACACCCTGCTGACCTTCGGTATCGACCAGCAGGACACCCGCTCGCGCGGCGCCAGCTGGACCGGTTTCCCGATGTACTTCAGCGACGGCTCGCGCACGAACTTCTCGCGATCGTTCAACCCGGCCGCCGACTGGAGCCGTCGCGACTTCCAGAACCAGACGATCTTCGCCTCGGTGCAGCAGAAGCTCGCCAATGACTGGTCGCTCAAAGTCAGCCTCGACCGCAAGCGCAGCCAGCACGACACCCTGCTCGCCTCCGCGAGTGGTGGCAACCCCGACCCGGTCAGCGGCGAAGGCATGTACATGTTCATGGGCAAGTACAAGGGCGACCAGGTGCAGAACACCCTGGACGTCAACCTCAGCGGGCCGTTCAGCCTGTTCGGCCGCGAGCACGAGTTGATCATGGGCTTCATGGCCACCCGCTCGAAACAGGACGTGCCGGTATACGGTTCGATCTACCCACCCGTTGGCGGCAGCATCTTTGACTGGCACGGCGAATACGCCAAGCCCGACATCCCACGCAGCGGCCAGAACGATATCGTGCAACGCCAGACCGGCGCCTACCTGGCCACTCGCCTGAAACCGACCGATGACCTGGCAGTGATTCTCGGCGCGCGCGTGAGCAATTTCAGCGGCACCGACACCACCGACTTCTTCGACCCCGCCCAGGCCGACAACCGCGCCACCTACCACCAGAGTGGCGTGGTCACGCCCTATGCCGGGGTCGTCTATGACCTGAACGACACCTGGTCGGTCTACACCAGCTATACCCAGATCTATCGCCCGCAAACCAGCAAGGATGCCGACCGCAAGCTGCTCGACCCGGTCGAAGGCCAGACCTATGAAGCGGGGCTCAAGGCAGCGTTCTACGGCGGCCGCCTGAATGCCAGCTTCGCCGCGTTCCGCATCGAACAGGACAACGTGGCCGAGTACGTCTCGGGTTTCGAGAGCGACTCGATCTACCGCCCCATCGCCGGCGCCACCACCAAAGGCTTCGAGGCCGAGCTGTCGGGTGAAGTGCTGGACGGCTGGAACATCTCCGCCGGCTACACCTACCAGCACACCCGCGATGCCAATGACGGCTACGTCTACAGCTCGGTGCTGCAGACCACCACGCCGCAACAAGTCGTACGGCTGTTCAGCGCCTATCGCCTGCCGGGCGCCCTGGACAACATCACCGTGGGCGGCGGTGTGAACTGGCAGAGTGAGTTCTTCGGCAAGGTGTTCCAGCCGGACCCGAATGACACGGTCAACTTCGGCCACGACTCGCGCATCACCCAGGATAGCTACTACCTGGTCGACCTGATGGTACGCTATCGCTTCAACGACCACCTGAGCACCACGCTGAACGTGAAGAACCTCTTCGACAAGAAGTACTACACGGGCCTGGGCAACTTCGGCACCGGCTTCTACGGCGAACCGCGCAGCCTGCAGCTGGCGACCAAGTGGGATTTCTAGGCTGACGCCCCGGGCGGTCTGTGCAATCATCCCTTCACTCGCTCAAGGGATGGAACTGCCGCCATGTCGCTGGACAGCCTTGCTCACCCTTCGCACTCGCCGCGCTTCTGGCGCGACGAGCGCTTGCCGTTCATCGAAGCGCGCACCATCGCCGATGGGCGCAAGGTCACCTACACGCGCCATGCCCACGAGCACTTCTCCATCGGGGTGGTCACCACGGGGCGCAGTTATTACCACTACGGTGCAGAGACGTTCGAGATCAGCGCCGGCACGGTGGTGTTGATGAACCCCGGCGATGTGCACGCCTGCAATCCCATCGACAACGAGCGATGGTCCTACAAGATGCTGTACATCGACACGCCCTGGCTGACCGACCTGCAGTACCAACTGGGGTTCAGCACCGACCAGGGTTACCGGCCATTCAGTACGCCCTACACGCGCGATCCGGTGCTGTACGAGGGCTTGCTGGAGCTATACCGGACGTTGGTGGATGAGCAGGCCGAACACCTGCAAAAGCAAAGCGCGCTGGTGAGTTATTTCAGCGAAGTGCAGCAACGCCTGAACCCTTCACCCGCCCCGATGCGCGAGGTCAACCACAAGCTGGAACGGGCCGCCGACTACATCCGCGAACACTGCACCCAGGCCCTGAAGCTGGAGGACATCTGCCTGGCCGCCGAGCTGTCGCCGTCGTACCTGATCCGCGCCTTCAAACAGTATTACGGGCTGACCCCGCATGCCTTCCTGGTCAACCGGCGCATCCAGTTTGCACGCACCCAACTGCGCAACGGCAAGCTGATCGCCGATGTCGCCCTGGCCGCAGGCTTTGCCGACCAGGCGCATTTCCAGCGCGCCTTCAAGCAGCATTTCGCGGCCACGCCGGGGCAGTACCGCGACGTCCTCAAGCCATCAGCAAATAACCCACACTGGCCACCAGCAACGCGGCCATCGAGCGGTTGAATACACGCACACCCTGGGGGTTGCCCAGGTAGCGGCGCAGGAACGTGCCGGCATAGGCCCAGCACGCCACCGACAGGTAGCAGATCACCAGGTAAAGGCCGGCAAACAGCCAGACCTGCCGAGCATCGCCGTCCGCCACAAACAGGCCCATGCCCGCCACGCAGGCCAGCCAGGCCTTGGGGTTGAGCCATTGCATGATCGCGCCGTAGAGCATCGACGGCGCCGTCGCGCTGCTGTCCGCGTCCAGGCGGCCATCGTCCACCGCGAGTTTCCAGGCCATGTAGAGCAAGAAGGCCACCCCGCCCCACTGGATCAACTGCGTCAGGAGCGGCCAGCGCACCAGCACTTCATGCAGCCCCAGGCCAATCAACACCAGCAACAAGGTGAAGCCGACGGCGGCGCCGAACACGTGTTTCTGGCTGGCGACAAAACCGAAGCGCGCGCCTGAACTCAGGGCCACCACATTGACCGGTCCGGGTGTGATCGAGGTGGCCAGTGCGAAGGCGGCCATGGAAATGATCAAGCTCATTGCAGTTCCTTTTTATTCGGGCAGATGACGATGGAGCCACGGTAAAGGGCAAGGCACGCGGGGTATTGAACAAAATGACCCTTGTCGAAGTATTTTGTGTGCGCCCCTGGAGTCGGCCTCGCACCGCTCATGGCGCGAGACAGACAACGGCGGCGAAACCGTTCTGGCCCGGGCGCTTTAGACGCTTTTATTCCATTGATATAACTGCATTTTTTTCTTTCAGAATGCCGATCTCAATAGGCAAAAATGCGTATTTCCCAGGCCTGGGCCGGTGCTAGAGTTCAGCGCCTACTCACTGCAATCAAAGGAATCGCCATGTCACGTCGCCTGCTGGCAACTGCCTGCCTGTTGCTGTCTTTCTCTGCGGTCCAGGCCGCTGAACGCTGGGAAACCCTGCCGCCGACGCCGGCCCCGGTGGCCGGCGCCAAAACCGGCTACGCCGCCGTCAACGGCATCAAGGTCTACTACACCCGCACCGGGCACGGATCGCCGGTGGTGCTGCTGCACGGTGGGCTGTCCAACTCCGATTATTGGGGCAACCAGGTCAAGGCACTGGCGGCCAAGCACACGGTGATCAGCCTCGACAGCCGTGGCCACGGGCGCAGCTCGCGGGACGATAAACCCTACGGCTACGACCTGATGGCCGATGACGTGGTGGCCGTGCTCGACAGCCTGAAGATCCCGCGTGCCGATATTGTCGGCTGGAGCGACGGCGCCATCATTGGTATCGACCTGGCCCTGCGTCACCCGGACCGGATCGGCAAGGTGTTCGCGTTCGCCGCCAACACCCAGACCGCCGGGGTCAAGGACGGCGTAGAGAAAAACCCGACCTTCGCCGCCTTCATCGAACGCGCCGGCAAGGAGTACGCCAAGCTGTCGCCGACGCCTAAAGAGTACGATGCATTCGTCGAGCAGATCAGCCATATGTGGGCCAGCCAACCGAACTGGACCGACGCCCAGCTGGCGAGCATCAAGACGCCAATCCTGATTGCCGACGGCGACCATGACGAAGCGATCAAGCGCGAGCACACCGAGTACATGGCGGCCACCATCCCAGGGGCCGGCCTGCTGATCCTGCCGAACACCAGCCACTTTGCCTTCCTGCAGGACCCGGCGTTGTTCAATGCAGCGCTGCTGGGCTTCCTCGATAGCAAATAGACCCTGCCCCCTGTCGGCGCGCACTCACTGCGCGCCCACAGATCACATAGACCGCAATCGCGCCTAGCTGACCTGCGTGACGATATCGTCGAGGCCCAGCACCCGGCCATCCTCGGCCAGGATCTCGACCTTGCGCAGCGGCTTGAGCGAGCGCGCATCCAGCACGCGCGCGCCGGCCTGTTCGGGTTGCGTGTGCGCCTCCCCCCACTGCGCCAGCGTCACCAGCACCGGCATCAGCGCGCGGCCCTTGTCGGTCAGCTGATATTCACTGCGCGCACCGACTTCGCTGGTTTGCAGCAGGCCCTGCTCGACCATGTCCTTGAGGCGCGTGGCAAGGATGTTTTTAGCCACGCCCAGGTGCTTCTGGAAATCACCGAAGCGCGTCACGCCGGCGAATGCATCGCGGATGATCAACAGCGTCCACCAGTCGCCCACCACGTCCAGGGCACGGGCAACGGGGCAGCCATCGCCTTCCAGGCATTTGCGTTTCATCGTCGGGCCTCCCGGCATTGAAAAATCTGGTTGCATTATAGGACCAACAGCCTCAGGATAAAAACGGTTTCATCATTAAACCTAATTCGCAGCCTGGAGTTCATCATGGATATTCGTGGAAAAGTGGTATTGGTCAGCGGCGCCAATCGCGGCCTGGGTAAAGCCTTCGTCACCGCCCTGCTGGCAGCCGGCGCCGCCAAGGTCTACGCCGGTGCGCGGGATCCGCGCAGTGTGGACATTCCCGGCAGCACCCCGATTGCCCTCGACATCACCGACGCGGCCAGCGTGCAGCACGCCGCCGAGCAGTGCGCGGACGTCAGTGTGGTGATCAACAATGCGGGCTTCCTGAAGTACGGTTCGTTGCTGGCCGAAGACAGTGTCGAAAACCTGCAACAGCACTTTGACGTGAACACCTTCGGCACCCTGCGCCTGAGCCGTGCCTTTGCGCCGATCCTGGCCAAACAGGGCGGCGGCGCGCTGATCAATATCCTCTCGGTGCTGAGCTGGCTGAGCCCGCCGGGCGCCGGTGGCTACAGCACTTCGAAATCCGCCCAGTGGGGGCTGACCAACGGCCTGCGCGGCGAGTTGCGCGAGCAGAACACCCTGGTGATCGGCGTGCACCCGGCCTACATCGACACCGACATGGTCGCTGATGTGCATGCGCCTAAAAGCACGCCCCAGGAAGTGGTCGCCCTCACCCTGCAAGCCCTGGGCGAGGACCGCGAAGAAGTGTTGATCACCGACATGACCCACGCGGTGAAGGCGTCGCTGTCCACCGACAGCCCGGTCTACCTCAACCGCTGACCAGCGAAAAATGCGCGCCGACCCCGGCGCGCACACCCTCGGCCACGGCCAGCGCCACGGAGCCGGCGGCGAGGGACGCGTCACCACAGGCAAACACGCCCGGCACTGAGGTCTGGCGCATGTCGTTGGTGTGCAGGTAAGCGCCGCTGGGGCCATCGGCCAGTGCACAGCCCAACTGCGCGGCCAACGGGCTGAGCCGGGTCCGCGACATCGTGAAGATACCGTCGAGCTTGAACACCTGGCCGTCATCCAGTTCGAGGTCGGCACGCTCGCCGCTGATTCGCCGTACGCCGGCGCTTTGCACACTGACCCCACGTCGCGCCAACTGCGCCTGCTGCTCGGCATCCGGGGTGAATACGCCGTTGGTGAACAAGGTCGTGGCGCCCCAGTCCGGCAGCATCAATGCGTGGTGCATCGCCAGCGAAGAAGTGGCGAGAACACCGATACGGCCTTGGTCCAGCTCATAGCCGTGGCAGTAAGGGCAATGGAACACCCGCGTGCCCCAACGCTCCTGCAGGCCTTCAATGGCGGGCAATTCGTCGACCACGCCGGTGGCCAGGATCAGGCGCTTGCCCTGGAACGTACCGTTGAATTCAGTGCCCAGGCTGAAGCCCTGCGGTTCTACCGTCGCCTGAACCACACTGCCCTGCACCCAGGTGACCGTCGGGTACTCCATTAACTGGCTGCGCCCTTCGGCGGCAATGGCCTGCGGCGACTGGCCGTCCTGCCCAAGAAACCCGTGGGACGTGGCCGCAAACCGGTTGCGCCGCTGCCCCGCGTCGATCACCAGCACCTGGCGCCGCGCCCGCGCCAATTGCAGGCCCGCTGACAAACCGGCGTAGCTGCCGCCGACAATAATCACGTCGTAGATCATGAGAGTGACCCTATGGTGAGTGCACGCGGTTATCCGCGCGCTTTCACGACACACCATAAGTTACGTAAAATTAGCGCGTCAAGACTCTCGCAACTTTTTAGGTTACGAACGATACTTTGGCGCGCATCGACTTGAGGTTTTTTGATGAGAAACGACACGCGCCTGTCGCGCATGCTGCATGTGCTGATCCATATGGGCCGCCATGAAGAACGCGCGACTTCGGAGACCATCGCGCAGATGCTCGGCACCAATCCGGTGGTGGTACGGCGCACCCTCGGGTTGCTCAAGGAAAAAGGGTATGTGCGCTCGGAAAAAGGCCATCAGGGCGGCTGGAGCCTGGGCAAGCCCTTGAGTGAAATCACCTTGCTGGACATTCACAACGCCTTGGGCACGCCGTCGATCTTCGCCATCGGACTGTCCACCGATCACCCGGAATGCCTGGTGGAACAGGCCGTGAACGCGGCGCTCACCGACGCCTTCGAACAAGCCCAGGCGCTGCTGTTGAAGCGCCTCGGCAAGGTCACCCTGGCGCAGTTGGCCGAGGATTTTGATGAGCGTTATCGCGTGGCGATGCAGCCCTAGCGCTGGGCCGGAATGCGGATTTCACCCTCGCGGCACTGGCTTTTGACACTGCGCGGACAGCCGGCGAAGGCCAGGTCCTTGGTCAGGCACACCCGCACCTCCGACAGCACCTTGCCTTTGCAGATGACCGCCACACCGTGATTGCCCATGCGCGGGTTGCTCTGGCGAAACAGCGCCTCGATCTCGCGAGCCGGCAAGGACGGCGGTGTGTTGAACGGCTGCAATTGGTGTGGAATGGCAACCACGCCCAACGCCGCGTCGGTTTTTTCCAGGTACGCCAGCGGTTCAAGCCCGCTGCAGGTGCCATGCTTGGCCCATTCGTGCTTGAGCAGCGCACGCGTGGGGAACAACGTCGCGCCCTTGTCCATTGCTTCCCGGCTCAGGTACGACTGCGGCGCACAGCTCGCTGGCCACCCTCCTCGCGCGTATTGCGGCCACAGGCCGTGCAGCACAAACCCGTAGCCCTTGCCCGAGCACTGTTCGTTGTCCGGGTGCGTCAGGCAAAACGTCGGCGACCACGACAACGACAGCACATAGAAATCAAACTCCCCCGGCGTGCCCTGTTCACGCGGGGCCGCCACTGCGCCGGTCGCCAGCACCAGCCACACCACCATCCAGTATTTCATCGGCCTATTCCTTGAAAAAAACCTTTTTTATCGCGACTACCCAGGATGGTGGGGGTTGCGTAATAGCACCTTGTCCAGAATCCGATCAGTCTTCAACGCCTCGATGGCCAGCGAAGGATGCTCGGCCTCGCCGCGAATGTGTGCATTCATCGCCAGCACGTGGTGCCACTGGATATGCGCGTGGCACGGTACTTCGAGCACTTCCTGGGTCTCGGCTTCCAGGCGCAGCGGCTGGTCTTCGAACACCGAGAACTGAATGCGACCACGGCTGCCGATCAGCTCGACGCGGTCTTCCTTGCGGTCCGCGACGAAGTTCCAGCAGCCCATGCCCAGGGCGCCCGAGCCAAAGGTCCAGCAGGCCGTCACTGCATCTTCCGCCGCATAGCGCCCGGCCTGGCGCGCGGTAAAGCCCGAGACCTCGACGATATCCCCGGCCAGGTACTGGAACAAGTCAAAGCCGTGACTGGCCAGGTCGGCAAAGTAACCGCCACCGGCAATCAGTGGGTCGGTGCGCCAGTTGGCGGCGCTGGCGTCGTCGGCCCCCGGAGGCTTGCACAAGGTCCAGGTCAGGTGGCGCAGTTGGCCGATGCGTCCCGCCTGCAGCCACTCGCGTACCTGCTGGAAGCGCGGCAGCGAGCGACGATAGTAGGAGACAAACAGGTGCAGCCCGGCCCGTTCGAACGTGCGCTGCATCAACGCGCTCTGCTCGGCATTCAGCGACATGGGCTTCTCGACACAGCAATGCTTGCCGGCCGCCGCCACCATCAGGCTGTACTCGAGGTGGCTGTCGGGCGGTGTGGCGATATACACCGCGTCCACTTCAGGGTCGTCGATCAGTGCCTGGGCGTCGGTATAGAAACGGGCAATGCCATGGCGCGCCGCATAATCGCGCACGGCTGCCTCGCGGCGCCCCATCACGGCGACCAGCGCCGAACCTGGCGCTTTATAGAAGGCGGGTCCACTCTTCAGTTCAGTGACACTGCCACAGCCGATCATGCCCCAACGTACGGTGTTCATCTGTTGTCCTCGTCCGTTTTCATCAATCAGGCAGTATCCACATCCCCAACCCGGTACGCCATAACCACTTAGCATGACATTTGCATTACACTTTTATGACATTCATCCCACTGCGGGGGCACAGACGATGAAAATACGCGCAACGGTCATTTGCGAACACGAGGGACATATCCTCTTCGTGCGCAAGGCCAGGTCAAAATGGGCATTGCCGGGCGGCAAGGTCGAACGGAACGAGCGCCCGGTCGGCGCGGCCGAACGCGAGCTGGAAGAAGAAACCGGGTTGAATGTGGACGGCTTGCTGTATCTGCAGGAGCTCAAGGCCCGCGACACCGTACACCATGTGTTCGAGGCCTCGGTGGTGAACATCGCCGACGCGCGGCCGTGCAACGAAATCATCGATTGCCAGTGGTACGCCTATGGCGCCGTGGATGAACTGGACACCACCGACGCCACCCGGCACATCGTCAAATCCTTTCTACGTCGCCTGTAATTCAGCGCTCTGCCCGCTGGCCTCGAGACCTCGCTTTACCACACCCTTCTCTTTCTGCCGTTCGACAAAGGACCTGACGAACGCGGCAGCGGCTGCATGCGCCACCGGTACCGCCATGGCTTGGCGGATGGTCATGAAGTCATCCTCGACCAGGCGCCATTGCGCGCTCACCCGGGTGCGCAGAAAGTCCCGCACCCCCGCCGCCGCATCCAGACCTTGCGCGATAAACCAGTCCACCGCTGCTGCCGACGTAGGCGCCCGTACCAGCTCGGCATGCGCCACCGTACGGCTCAGGTACAGGTCGTAGGCTGCGCCTTGGCCGACGGCGATGCGTCGACCCGCTGCATCCAATTGGGCGATGTGGGTAAAGGGCGAATCCGTCGCCACGAGGTAGGTGCCCTTGATCGCCACGTAAGGTGCGCTGAACGCGATCTCCTGCTCACGTACCGGCTCGATGGCCAGGAACGCCACGCGCCAGGCATCCTCGGCCAGCGCAGCAAAGACCTTGCCCGCCGCCTCGAAGGTGATCAGCGCCAACTCGACACCCAGCTCTTCAGCCAAGGCCTTGGCCAACGCCACGGACACCCCCTGTGGCTCACCGCCCGCGCCGCGTTGCGCCAGCACCGGGTTGCCGAAGTTGATGGCGGCACGCAGCACGCCATCGGGGGCCAGTTGTTGCAGTACAGCGGGATCAATCATCGAGCGCTCCTGGGCGGGTTCGTTGCACGGTCTTGCGGATCACAAACGGCAGCACACCGCCGTGCTCAAGGTACCCAAGCTCTTGCAACGAGTCGAGGCGCAAAACCAGCCGGTGCGTGACAACACGGCCATCGGCGCGATCGATCTGCAGGGTGATCTGGTTCTCGCCAACCTGCAGGTGTTCCAGCCCCAGGAACGTCAAGCGCTCGCTGCCATCCAGCGCCAGGTCCTGCACCGTCGTCCCGGCGCTGAACACCAACGGCAACACGCCCATGCCGATCAGGTTACTGCGATGAATGCGCTCGATACTGCGCGCCACCACCGCCTTGATCCCCAACAGGCTCAGCACCTTCGCCGCCCAATCCCGGCTGGAACCGGCGCCGTAGTTGCTCCCGGCAAACAGCACGGTGGGCGTGCCGGCGTAGCTCTGCGCGGCCAGGTACAACGGCTGGTAGTCCGTGTGGTCGGCATTCCACGCCCACACACCTCGGCGTGGTGTTTGTGTCGGATCCAGCAGGTTGTTCAAGCGCGGGTTGGTGAAGGCCCCGCGCACCATCACTTCGTGGTTGCTGCGCCGTGTCGAGTACTGGTTTAAATCCGCCTCGGCCTCCCCCCTTTCGCGCAGCCAGGCACCGGCCAGGCTCTCGGAAGGGATGGTGCCCGCCGGTGAAATATGGTCCGTGGTGACGTTATCACCAAGCACCACCAACGCCCTCGCGTTGCGCACCGACAGGCGCGCCGCCGGCACGGGCGGCACCTGCGCCAGGTACTGCGGGCGGCGCAAATAGGTGGAATCCGGGTTCCAGGCAAATCTCACGCTGGCGTCGGCCTCCAGCGCCTGCCAGTGCGGCGTGCCCTGCCAGAGCAGTTCACTGCGTTGCTGGAACAACACCGGGCGCACCACCTGCGCCACGTGCGCCGCCACCTCGGCATCACTGGGCATCAGCTCCTCCAGATACACCGGCGTGCCTTGGGCATCCAACGCCAGCGGACTGCTGGACAGGTCGATATCAATGCTCCCGGCAATCGCATAGGCCACGCACAGCGCCGGCGAGGCCAGGTACCCGGCGGGGACTTTGGGGTTGACCCGTCCTTCGAAATTGCGATTGCCCGACAGCACCACCACCCCCTTGAGGCCTTGCTCGGCAAAGGCCTCCACATGGGCCTCCAGGCTTCCGGAATTGCCGATACAGGTCATGCAGCCAAAGCCCGCCAGGTCGAAGCCCAGCGCCGCAAAATCCTCCAACAAACCCGCCGCATCCAGATAGTCCGCCACCACCCGCGAACCCGGCGACAGCGAAGTCTTCACCCAGGGCTTGCGCCCCACGCCACGTGCCCGTGCACGACGTGCCAGCAATCCGGCCTGGATCATCTGCGCCGGGTTGGCCGTGTTGGTGCAACTGGTGATCGCCGCCATTACCACCGCGCCGTGGGTCAACGGTGCTTCAAAGGACGGCTCGAAGAATTGCTGCCCGGCCTCAGCGTGCACATGCTGATGAAACGAGGCGCCCGCCTGCGCCAGCGACTGGCGCTGATGGGGTTGGTGTGGCCCGGCCACACTGGGTTCAATCCGGGCCAAGTCCAGCTCGATCAGTTCATCGAACTGCGGCTCGGGCTCGCCGGCCTGGCGCCACAGCGACTGTGCCGCCATATAGGTCGACACCTTGGCCAACAATGGCGCCGGCCGCGCACTCAATTCCAGGTAGGCAAGGGTCTCGTCATCAAACGGGAAAAACACTACCGTCGCGCCATACTCCGGCGCCATGTTCGCCACGGTGCCCCGCGCCGCCCAACTCAACGACGCCAGCCCCGGCCCGGTGAACTCGACAAACTTGCCTACCATGCTGCGCTGGCGTAGCAACTCGGTCACGCTCAATGCCAGGTCCGTCGCCGTCACACCGGCCCGCAAGGCATTGCTGACGCGAACCCCCACGACCTGGGGAAAGGCAATCGGCACCGGCTCACCGAGCATCGCCGCCTGCCCTTCGAGCCCGCCCACGCCCCAGCCCAGCACGCCGATGGCATTGATCATCGGCGTATGGCTGTCGGTGGCAACCATGCAGTCCGGGTGCAGCAGCACGCCACCCCCGGCGGTCGGGCTTTCCCATACCACCTGGGCGATGGATTCCATGTTCATCTGGTGGATGATCCCCGTCCCCGGCGGGATCACCTTGAAGTTGTCCAGGCTGGCCTCGGCCTATTTGATAAACCGGTAGCGCTCGCTGTTGCGGCGAAAGTCGATGTCGAGGTTGGCGTCCACCGCGCCGGCTTCGGCGTAGTGCTCGACAATCACCGAGTGGTCGATGGTCAACACGGCCGGGATCGCCGGGTTCACCGCCGTCGGGTCGCCACCCAGTTCCGCGACCACATCACGCATGCCGGCAAAGTCCGCCAGGGCCGGCAGGCAGGTGGTGTCGTGAAACATCAGGCGGTTGGGCTGGAACGGCACCTCGCAGTCCGGCCCGCTGCCGGTGGCTCGCGCCAGCACCGACGGCAATGAGGCCGGGGCACAGCGGGCGATGTTTTCCAGCAGGATGCGCAGGCAATAAGGCAGCCGATGCAGCTGCACCGGGGTCAGCAGTTTATGCAGATCGATATAGGCGTAACGCTGCCCGCCGATGTCCAGATGGTTGAGAACGTCGCTCATAGTTGGCCGAACACCCGTTCGATACGCGCCAGGCCCCAATCCAGTTCCTCACGGGTGATGGACAACGGCGGCGCGATACGCAGCACGTTTTCATGGGTCTCCTTGGTCAGCAGGCCTTCGGCAAGCAACGCTTCGCAAATCGGCCGGGCATCACGGTCCAGCTCCACCCCCACCCACAAACCGCGACCACGCACCTCACGGATCGCCGGGGAATTCATCGCCCGCAGGCGCTCCACCAGGTAGTGGCCCAATTGCGCGCTGTTATCGATCAGGCCTTCATCTTCCAGCACGTTAAGGGCTTCCAGGCCAACGGCCGCCGCCAAGGGATTACCGCCAAACGTCGAACCATGGCTGCCGGCATCGAACAGGTCCATGATCGAATGGTCCGCGACAAACGCCGACACCGGCATGATCCCGCCGCCCAGCGCCTTGCCAAGGATCAGCGCATCCGGGCGAATGCCTTCGTGCTGGAAGGCAAACCACTTGCCGGTGCGGCCCAGGCCCGACTGGATTTCATCAAGGATCAGCAACGTGTTGGTGGCGTCGCACAGTGCACGCAGCTCACGCAGGAACCCGGCCGGCGGCACGCGAATACCGGCTTCGCCCTGGATCGGTTCGATCAGCACCGCGCAGGTATCAGCCGTGATGGCCTGGCGAAAACTCTCGATATCGCCAAACCGCGCTTCGGTGAAGCCGTCGCAGAACGGACCGAAGTCCGCCTTGTAGTCCGGCTCGGACGAGAAGCCGACGATGGTCGAGGTGCGCCCGTGGAAGTTGTTGTCGGCCACCACGATCTTCGCCTGGTTCGCGGCGATGCCCTTGACCCGATAGCCCCAGCGACGGGCGGCCTTGATCGCGGTCTCCACGGCTTCGGCGCCGCTGTTCATCGGCAATGCCGAATCGAAGCCGCTGATGCGGCACAGCGTCTTGAGGAAGTTACCCAGCGGCTCACTGTAGAACGCGCGCGACACCACGCTGATCTTGTCGATCTGCGCCACGGCGGCGGCGCGGATACGCGGGTGCACATGGCCATGACTGACGGCTGAATAGGCCGACATCATGTCCAGGTAGCGCTTGCCGTCATCGCCAATGGCCCATACGCCCTCGCCCTTGACGATGACCACCGGCAGCGGCGAATAGTTGTGGGCGCAGAATTGGTTTTCGAGGGCGATTGCCGGGTTGGGGTGCATGGAGTGTCCTGCCTGATAAAAATCTAAAATAGTGAGGATCTACTGCAGGCGCTGGCTGGCCGGCGATGGCGGTACGTCTGACACGCCGCTATCGCCGGCAAGCCGGCGCCTACAGTGATCGCCTTTCAATTCACGCACTCAGCAGCTTGCCGCTGCGGATCGGCGTGGCGCCGGAAACACGGCCCAAGGGGTCGCCCGGCTTCACAAAGCGCACATCGCGGCGCATGTACAACACGCCGGTGGTGTGGCTGTTGATCGTCACGGTCTTGCCACTGTGGGGATCGACGATATCGAACAACGCCTGCCCCGCTTCAATACGACTGCCCACCGCCGCGCGGTGCACCAGCACCCCGGCGCTCGACGCATAGAACTGCTCGCTGCCCGCCAGCGGCGTGGCCGGGTTGCGCAACGCAGGCAACGGTCGTGGGGTGCCTTCGATGGCGCCCAGGTGGGTCAGGTAATCAATGATCGCCGTGGCGTCATGGTCTGCCAGTTCATACGACACATCCCGCTGGCCACGGTGCTCCACGGTCACGGCGATGCTGCTGTCGGGAATCGGGAATCGCTCGCCAAACCGCTCGCGCAGATTCACCCACAGCAGGTAGAGCGCTTCATCAAAGGAATTGGCCTGGGAATCGGTAGCCAGCAGGGTCGCTTCGGCGCCGATGTAGCGCGCCAACGGCTCGATGGTCGGCCACACCGATTCGCCGGTGTAGAGGTGCATGGCCGCTTCGCGGGAGCAGTGCAGGTCCAGCACGATGTCGGCATCGTGGGCCAGCAGCATCAGGGTCTGCTGCAGCGACTGGTATTCGTCCATCGGCTGGGCGGCGCGCAGGCATTCGCCCCAGGCTTGGCGGATCAGTTCACGGTTGGCGTCGATATCCTGGCTGAGCAGGTGTTCGATCCTGCTGGCGATTTCCGGGTATGGCACCGGGAAACCACGGTTGTAATTGCGCCCACTGCCCAGCTCGAAGCGTCCGCTAGGTGCGCCCATGATGTATTGGCCCAGACCGGCCGGGTTGGCCACGGCCACCAGCACGATCTGCGCATTCAGGCGGCCGGCATTTTCCAGCGCGGCCAGTTGCCGGCGCAGGTGCGCAGCCACCAGCATCGCTGGGGTTTCATCGGCATGCAGCGCCGCCTGGATATAGATTTTTCGACCCGCACCCACTGCACCGTAATGCTCGCTTTCCACGTGCCTGTGGGTACCTTGTGTCGCTTGCAGCAAGGGGTGTTGATTAAGTTTCATAACGCAGGAGTCTCGATATTCGAGTGATGGTTCTGGAGAAAAGATGCTGTTGAAAAGAGTATCGAGACCGGGTGATCGCCTGTAAGGGCGGCCGGGGCTATCTTGATCTGCAAAACCGATCAGTTGTGATGCCAATCGGGGACAGTGTGATGAGCGGGCTTGCCCCGCTCATCACAACTAAGCCTCAGACACACGCTTACCAGAGCGCCAGGGTGTAACCCAGCAGCACGCGGTTCTCGTTGACGTCGTTGTAGAAGTTGCCCTTGGCCAGGGCGTTGCGCCAACGCATCGACACCCCCTTGAACGGGCCGGTCTGCACCACGTAGCTGATGTCCAGATCGCGTTCCCATTCGCGGCCTTCGCCGTTGAAGCCGATCACCTCGGCCGAATCACCCTTGGCATACTTGATCCCGAACAGCAGGCCCGGCAGGCCCAGGTCGGCGAAGTTGTAGTCGTAGCGAGCGTGCCAGGCGCGCTCCTTGGTCTGGGTGAAGTTGGTGAACTGGTACTCGGTGAACAGGTAGCTGATCGAACCATCCAGGTAGGTGAACGGCGTGGTGCCGAACTGCCGCTGGAAGCCGCCGCCGATGCTGTGGCCGCCATACTGGTAGGTCAGGCGTGTACTCAAGGCGCGGTTATCGACATCACCCGCGAGGCCAGCGCCGTCCTTGTCGGCCTTGAAGTAGCGCACGTCGGTCTTCAGGCTGCCCGGCCCCAGGCCAAAGCTGTTCTTGAAGCCGCCGTATTGCTGGTGGTAGATGCTGTCGAGCGCGGCGTAGTGGTAGCTGAGCAACGTGTTGGGGGTCAGCGAATAATCGCCGCCGGCAAAGCGGAACTGATCGCTCAGGGCCGTGCTTTTGTAGACCTTGCTGACCGTGGTCAGCTTCATGTCTTCGTAGTTGGTGGAATCGCGGTCCTTGGCCTGGTCCAACTGACCGAGGCTGAGCTTGAGGTTGCTGATGTCGTTGGACACCAGCTGCGTGCCACTGAACGACTGCGGGAACAGGCGGCTGGTATTGGGTTGCAGGGTCGGAAGATCCGGCACCAGGTAGCCCACGCGCAGTTCGCTCTTGGCGAAGCGTGCCTTGGCGGTCACGCCGAGCTTGGAGTAGCTGTCGGAAGCGCGCTTGTCGCTGTCACGCTGCAGCAAGCCGGTGCCGGATTTGTCCGGGCTGGAGTCGAGCTTCAAGCCGAGCATGCCCATGGCGTCCAGGCCAAAACCTACCGTGCCCTCGGTAAAGCCGGACTTGATCCCCAGCAGAAAGCCCTGGGCCCATTCGGCGCGCACCGACTGGCTGGCTTCTTCGCGGTAGTCACGGTTGAAGTAGTAGTTCTTCAATTCCAGCGTACCGCTGCTGTCCTTGATGAAATCTGCATGGGCGGCGAACGGGATCAACCCGCTGCTCACGACGCCCACGCCGGTGATGAGTTGAGTCAGGGATTTTTTCATTTTTTTAAGCTCCTGGCAGTGTCATGGTTGGGGGTTTTTATTGTTCTTCGGGCATGGCTTCGCCGTTCGCGCAAATCGGCGATTTGCGCGGCGGGTGACGTCAGTCCTGGGTTACAGCGCTAGCGGTACAGGGCCCTGGCGAATGCGGTAGCCACCGTTTTCAAGTTTCTCCAAGGGGCTGGCAGCGGCCAGCAGCTTGCGGGTATAGGGGTGCTGCGGGCGGTCGAAGATCTCATCGCGCGTGCCCATTTCCACCACCCTGCCCTCGCTCATCACCGCGACCCGGTGGGCGATGCGTTCCACCGCCGCCAGGTCGTGGGAGATGAACAGGCAGGCGAAGCCGTACTGCGCCTGCAGGCGTTCGAACAGCTCCAGGATCTGCTTCTGGATGGTCATGTCCAGGGCCGAGATCGGCTCGTCGGCAATCACCAACCGTGGGTGGCGCACCAGCGCGCGGCCAATGGCGACACGCTGGCGCTGGCCACCGGACAACTGATGCGGGAAGCGGTCTACAAACTGCTCGGCCAGGCCGATATCCAGCAGCGTCCTGGTGACGCGTTCACGCTTGTGCTCGGCGCTCATGCCCGGTACATGGCGCAGCGGTTCGGCGAGGATGTCGCCGATCTTCATGCGCGGGTCGAGAGACGAATACGGGTCCTGGAAAATCATCTGGCATTGCAAACGGTGTTCGCGGTTGCCCGACTTGAGGATGTCCACGCCCTCAAACTCGATGGCGCCGGCACAGGCTTTGTTCAGGCCGACAATCGCGCGGCCCAGGGTGGTCTTGCCGGAGCCGCTGCCGCCCACCAGCGCCAGGGTTTCGCCCGGTGCGATGCTGAGGTTGGCCGAATGCACCACGCGCTTGAACGGCGTGCGGCCCCACAGGCTGCGCGGGCCAGGGTGTTCGATGCACACGTCGCGGACCGTCAGCAGCGGGCCGTCGGCCTGGGGCAATTCCGCCAACACGCCACGGCGTGGCAAGGCTTCGAGCAACTGGCGGGTGTACTCGGCCTTGGGCGCCAGCAGGATCTGCTCAATGGTGCCCTGCTCCACCGCGCGGCCTTCGCGCATCACCACCACCTTGTCGGCGTAGCGCGCCACCAGGGACAGATCATGGCTGATAAACAGAATCGCCGTGCCCTGCTCGCGGGTCAGGTCGAGCATCAGCTTCAACACGTCCAGTTGCGCCAAGCAGTCCAGGGCCGTGGTGGGTTCGTCGGCAATCAGCAGCGCCGGGCGCAGCAGCATCACCGAAGCGAGCATGATGCGTTGGCGCATGCCACCGGAGAACTCGTGAGGGAACGCCGCCAGGCAACGTTCGGCGTCCTTGATGCCGATATGGCCGAGCATCTCCAGGCTGCGTTCGCGGATCTGCGCATCCGTGAGCTTGGTGTGCAGGCGCAGGCCCTCGGCCATTTGCTCGCCGATGCTCATGGACGGGTTCAACGACACCATGGGTTCCTGGAACACCATGCCGATCTTGGCCCCGCGCAGTTGGCGCAGTTGCTCGGGCTTGAGGCTGTTGAGGTCATGGCCCTGGAACCGCACCTGGCCGCCGCAGTGTTGCAGCGGTGGCGGCAGCAGGCCGATGGCGGCGCGGGCGGCCATGGTCTTGCCGCTGCCGGACTCGCCCACCAACGCGACGATTTCCCCCGGCGCGATGGTGAAGCTCAGGTCGTTGACCGCCAGCGGGCCGTGGGTGCCGACGCGGATTTTCAGGTGATCGACTGCCAGTAATACATCAGTCATGGTCATTTACTCATCCGTGGATCAAGGCGGTCACGCAAGGCATCGCCACACAGGTTGAACGCCAGCAACGCCATGGCGATGCAGACACCGGGAAACAGCCCCAGCCAACTGGCCGTGGCGATATACGGCCGGCTGGCCGCGAGCATGTTGCCCCAGGTCGCCGCCGGTGGCGGCACGCCCAGGCCGAGGAAGCTCAGGGAGCTTTCCGCGAGGATCGCCCAGCCGAACATGCTGGTGGCCAGCACGCACACCGGCGCCACGCAGTTCGGCGCAATATGGCGCAGCATGGTGTACAGCTCGGAATTGCCGATCACCCGCGAGGCCTCGACAAACTCCTTCTCGCGCAGCGACAACACCGTGCCGCGCACCACCCGCACCACCGACGGCGTATAGGCCAGGCTCAAGGCGAAGACGATGCCGTACAGGCTCGGACCGATGATCGCCATCAAGCCCAGGGCCAGCAGGATGCCGGGGAACGCCAGCAGTGCGTCGTTGATCATCATCAGGCCACGGTCGACCCAGCCGCGCAGAAAGCCGGCCAGCAAGCCGAGGAAGGTGCCGGCGATAATCGCCATGCTCACCGTCAGCACACTCACCCACAGGCTGGTGTGCGCGCCGATCATCAAGCGGCTCAAGACATCGCGGCCGTATTCATCGGTGCCCAGCCAGTGCGCGGCGGTCGGCGCCTGCAACCGCGCCAGCAGGTTCAGCGCCAGCGGATCATGGGGCGTCCATACCAGGCCGAGCGCGGCCATGATCAATAGCAAGCCCAACAGGAACGCACCGATCAGCGCATTCAACGGCGGCACGCGCCAGGCCCTGGGGGCACGCACCGGTGCAGGCAGTAGCACCTCGGGTGCAACAGGCAGTGGCTTATTCATAACTTAACCCTGGGGTCGAAGAGCGGGTACAGCAGGTCCACCAACAGGTTGACCAGCACATAGACAAAGGTCACCAGCAGCAGGCAGCCCTGCAGCACCGGGTAGTCACGGGCGTAGATGGCGTCGACCATCAGGCGGCCGATGCCCGGCAGGGTGAACACGGTTTCCAGCACGGCAATGCCGCTGAGCAGGTTGCCGAGGATCAGGCCGATAAGGGTCAGGGTCGGTGCAAACGAGTTGCGCAACGCATGGCGCCACAGCACCGCACGTTCCGACAGGCCCTTGGCGCGGGCATGGGTGATGTACTCCAGGCGCAACACCTCGATGGCACTGGCCCGCGCCATGCGGGTGATTGCACCCAGCTCCACCAGGGTCAGGGTGACGATCGGCAACACGATGAAACTCAAGGCCTGCCACGGTGACTGGCCGAACGACACGTAGCCCACCACCGGCAACCAGCCCAGCTTGATGCCAAACGCATACAGCAACAGCAGGCCGAGCCAGAAACTGGGGATCGACAGCAGCAGCGTGGCGGTCGACACCACGCCAAAGTCCAGTGCACTGTCCTGCTTCCACGCCGACAGCAAGCCGGCCGGCACCGCAATCAAGGCAGCCAGCAACACCGACACCAACACAATCCCGGCACTCACCTGGAAGCGATCGAGGATCAGCGGTAGCACCGCCTCATTGGTGGTGATCGAATGCCCAAGGTCGCCGCTGAGCACCGCCTTCAACCAGATTACAAACTGCACTGGCAGCGGCTGGTCCAGGCCCAGGGACGCGCGCGCGACCTCCAGGCTATGGGCGTCGGCCATGTCGCCAAGCATCAGCAGGGCCGGGTCACCAGGCACCAGGCGGATGATCGCGAACACCATCAGCGAGATCAGCAGCAAGGTCGGGACAGACATCGCCAGGCGTTGGGAGATAAAACGAAACATCCTCAATTGCTCCCGGAAGCAGGGACGCTGACGGTCCACAGGCGCGGCTTGGACACCGGCCAAGTGCGCAGGCCCTTGACGTAGTCACGGCTGGCGGCAATCGCGTTGCCGTTGTACATCGGGATCATCGGCACATCCTTGATCATCTGTTGGTGCAGTTGATCGAACAATGCCTGGCGCTTGGTAATGTCGCCTTCGCGCTGGGCTTCACGCAGCCATTCACGGGCCTGGGGGTTGTCCCAGACCTTGCGGGCTTCCTTGTCTTTGTCGCCGGTCATCGAATCGAAGCTCAGGGCCGGGTCGAGGCGCTCGGAGTACGGGAACGCCATCATCTGGTAGTTGCCGCTCTGGTAGCGCTCCAGTTGCGTGCCCCACTCCAGGGTCTCCAGCTCCAGGTTGATGCCGCTGGCCTTGGCCATGGCCTGCACGAATACGCCCATGTCGAAAATCGCGGCGTAGCGTTTGTTGACGATCAGTTTGATCGGCTCGCCCTTGTAGCCAGCCTCACGCAACAATTGCGCGGTCTTGGCCGGGTCGAAGGTGTAGCCCTGGTCTTCGACGGCCGTGTGGTAATGGCTGCCGCTGGCGACCATCGAGTTGTTGGCCTTGGAACGCCCGCCGGTGAGGGCTTCGACGATTTGCGCCGAATCCAGCGCATGGGCGATGGCCTGGCGCAAGCGCACATCCTTGAGCAGCGGGTCGCGGGTCTGGAACAGCAAGGCGTTGACCGACATGGTGCCGCTGGAGGTCACGCGCACGCCGGGGTTGGCCGCCAGTTCGGTGGCGTCCAGCGGGGTGACGTCGATCAGCAAGTCGACGTTTTTCGACAGCAAGGCGGCTTTGGCGGCGGCCGGGTCCGGGATCACCAGCAGGCGCACGCGGTCGAGGGTGGTGGATTTGTTGCCGGTGTAGCCATCGGGCTGTTGTTCATCGCGGGCGCTGTAGTTGGGGTTACGCAGCAGTTCGACGTATTGACCGGGCTTCCACTCGCCCAGCTTGAACGGGCCGGTGCCGACCGGGGCCTTCCAGCTGCCATCGGCGTTGAGCGAGTCCGAGGAGAGGATGCCGCTGCCGCCACACTCCGGCAGTGCGGTACTGGTAAGGAACAGGCCATTGGGCTTGTCGAGGGTGAACACCACGGTGAGTGGGTCCGGGGCGCTCATGTCGACGATCTTGGCGCCACCATGGCCATCGAATTCAGGCGCGCAGCGCCATTGGGTCTTGGGGTCGAGGAAGCGCTTCCAGGTCCACAGCACGTCAGCGGAGGTCAGCGCCTTGCCATTCTGGAACTTCACCCCGTCGCGCAGGTGGAAGGTGTAGCGCAGGCCGTCGTCGGACACCTGCACGTCCTTGGCCAGCAGCGGGCCGACGGTGGCGTCTTCACGAAAGGCCACCAGCCCTTCGGTGAGGTGCATGATCACCGCGTCGGAGTTGGTGTCGCGGTTGACACCGGGGTCGGTGCTGCGGATATCGGCGTTGAGCGCCACCTTCAACACACTTTCGGCGTGGGCAGTACCCGCCAGCGCCGCAGACAAAGCGCCTGCCAGGATTAAAGTCTTGTTCATGATAAATGCACCTTAAATGATCCTTACGCTTGGGGTTCGGACGCTGGCAGGACCCAAAAAGAGGCACGGCCGAACACCTGGATAGTTGTTGTTGTTTTAGTCGCCTTCACGGTCGGCGAATGTTCCTGGACCGATCTTATTCTTCACGCGGCAAGCTTGAGAAGAACGCTCCAGGTGATCAGGCTCGGCTTTTCCGATCACCTACCGAGCCGTTCACAACCTGCCCCCAGCCTACCGAAAAATCGGGGCCCGGAGCCGTTTGCGCGCGTTCAGAAATAATGAACCTGATCGGCCAAACCGATCTGTGCGCACCTGGAGGCATCAGATAAGCTGGCGGGTATTCAATGGTTCAAATGCTCAAACCCGAGGCCGTCCTTCATGACACTCACCCATCTTCGTGCGTTCTGTGCCGTGGTCGAAAAAGGCAGTTTCCGCTCTGCCGCGCGCCAGTTGGACGTGGCACAAAGCACCCTGACCCAATCGATCCAGACCCTCGAAAAAGAACTCGGCGTGGTCTTGCTGCAACGCTCGAACCAAGGCATCAACCTGACGTCGGCTGGCGAAGTGTTCCTGGTGCGCGCCCGTTCCATCACCCTCGATTGCGAACGCGCGCTGCTCGACCTGCAACCCTGGAAAGGCGAGCCCGAAGGCCATATCGACCTGGGCGTGACCTCCGAGCCCCTGGCCGAGCTGCTGGTGCCGGTGCTGAGCAACTTCACCCAACGCTTCCCGCGCATCCAGGTGCACGTGGCCAGCGGCACCACCAAGGGCCTGGTCGAAAAGGTCCGCGATGGTCGCCTGGATTTCGTGCTGTGCCCGCTGGCACCGAATGTCACCGATATCGACCTGTCCATCGACCGTCTCTACAGCTCCAGCGCCGGCATTATCGCGCGCAAGGGCCACCCGTTGGGCCAGGCCAGATCGGTGCGGGAACTGGTGGACTGCCAATGGATCAGCGTGCGCTCCACCGGTGTCATCGGTGGCGCGGAAAACCGCCTGGTCCAGCTGTTCCGCACCCAGGGCCTGGCGCCGCCGAAGATCGCGATTACCACCGACTCGCTGCTGGAAACCCTGCACATCGTCTCGGAAACCGACTACCTGACCATCGAACCGCGCATGCTGCCGGGGATGAAGCTGTTTTCCAGCGCACTCACCACCATCGCCATCGAAGAACCCCTGGCGCCCCGGGATGTGTGCCTGATCAGCCGCCGTTCAGCGCCCCTCACCGGGGTCAGCCAGGAACTCACCAGCATGCTGATTTCCTATTCCCGGCTGGTACACCGCAGCCGTTGATCGCCACCCTTGCCGAGCCTTTTCATGCCTCTGACTTCCTACGATGGTCTGCCGCGCGCCAGCGCCAGCAGCCTTGGTATTGACCCCGACCGTTTGATCGCGTTTCTGGATGAGGTCAAGGCCGCCGACCTCGACCTGCACGGCTTCATGCTGCACCGCCACGGCCACGTGGTTGCCGAAGGCTGGACGTGGCCGGTAGATCCCAATGAGCCACGCGTGCTGCACTCCATGGCCAAGAGTTTTACCGGCTGCGCCATCGGCCTGGCCATCCAAGAAGGCTTGCTCAATCTCGATGATCGGCTGGTGCGTTTCTTCCCCGATGAAGTCCCCGCGAACGCCGACCCGCGCCTGGCCGACATGACTGTCGAACACCTGCTGACCATGCGCACCGGGCACGCCAGCAACACCTCCGGCTCAGTGTGGCGCAGCATCAGCACCAGCTGGATCGCCGAGTTCTTCAAGATCCCCCTGGCCTACGCGCCGGGCAGCGAATACGTGTACACCAGCGCGGCCAGCTACATGCTCTCGGCGCTGATCAACCGCGTCACCGGCCAAACCCTGCACGACTACCTCAAGCCGCGCCTGTTCATCCCCTTGGATATTTACAATGAAACCTGGGACATCGGCCCGGACGGCGTGAACCCCGGCGGCAACGGCCTTACCGCCCCCGTGTCGGCGGCGCTGAAACTGGCGGTATTGCATGCCCAGAACGGTGTCTGGGACGGCCGGCAGGTATTGCCGGCGGCGTGGGTCCAGGCCGCTACCCAACCCCAGGGCGGCCCCGACAGCCGCTACGGCTACCACTGGATGATGAAACCGCGCCCAGCCTTCAGTGCGCTGGGGGTGTTCGTGCAGATGGCCGCGGTGTACCGCGAACACAACGCAACCTTGGTGCTGGTAGGTGGGATGAAAAACTCGGCAGAGATCGTGCCGTTTATCGAGCGTTATTTTCCCGCAGCCTTCAGCGAGGATTGCAGCGTGAAACCCGAAGCCGATTCACGGCTGGAGCAACGGCTGGCGAGCATGGCTGAGCAGCCTCTATTGGTTTCAGACTGCCCGGCGCCCGAGGATTCGATACGCGTATTTGTCGTGGCCGAAAACGGGCTTGGCGTGCGCCAACTGTCGTTCGCGTTTACAGGTCATGTACTCACCTTCGAACTGACCGACAGCCAGGCCACCCATCGCTTGCAGATCGGCATCGACCACTGGCTCACAGGCCTCACCAGCATGCCGGGTCGTGCGTTGCACCATGGTTATGAATTCAACCACGCACAGATCGTGGCCGGTGCCCGCTGGTTGGATCAAAAGACGCTGGAGATGACCTGGATCTATCCGCAGACCGCATTCAGGGATCGGGTGAAATGTGTGTTTGAAGGCAACACCGTGAGCCTCGCCCGCACGGTGAACGTCAACAGCGCAGAGCGAGAGCAGGAAGTGCTGGTAGGCAAACGTCTGTAGGTCAACCCGCTCACCACATAAAATCTTAGAACCTGGCTGGGCGTAACACCCAGGTGCCGGCATCGCCGACAAGCCAGCTTCTAAAGGTTGACCGTGGTCGCCATGCGAACCCTTGGGTTACTTTGGGCTGGGCCGGCATTCCGGCTCCTTTCCAAAGTGACCCGCTGTAAAAGCGCAACCCATGGCAACCGCGACCGCAGCAACGAATATGGACTCAAGACCGAGGCTTCTTCCCCCGCTCCTGCCCGCGCAGGTACAACGCCTCCACCAGTTTCTGCCGTTCATCCTGCGGCAAGGTCCCGGCAAACTGCGCCAGGGTGCCATCCACCAGCGCCCTTAGCGCTGCATCCGCCTCGCGCGCCTTGGCCAACTCGGCCACCAACACTTCATGGTCCAGCGTGGGTGCCTCCAGTTGCTTGATCACCCCCATGCGCGCCTCACGTCCGGCCATGATCAACGGCTGGCTGTCGGCACTGTTGCGTCGCAGCAACTGGCGCAGTTCCCTGCGCCGCTCCGGTGGCAGGTTGATCATGGCCTGGCGCAGGCCGTGCTGGTTGACCAGCACTTGCGCCGGTTTGGCGCTGGCCATCCAGTGGTAAAGGCCACCGCCGACCCCGCCGATCAAAAACACATTGAGCAACACCGAAACGAACAACCACGGTTTAAGGGATCTGACGGTCATTGCTCGGTTTCCTCAGCGTTGACGGTAAAGACGACTTCGGCGTCGCCCTGGTCGAAGACACTGGGCAGCACTTCGGATGACAACATGGGCAACGGCACGCTCATGGACGCCACCAGCATCCCGGTGACGATGCCGGCAATGCCCACGCCGACCAGGCCGGCGGGCGATAACCAGCTGGCGTAGCGTGACCAGAATGAGCGTGGCGCGGATTGACGTATCTGCCGCACCAGCGCCGGGTCGGGCAACGCGAGTTGATGGCTGTCCAACTGATGGTCGAGCCAGCGCGCCTGCTGCAGGGCGTCGCGCGCATGCAGATTGCCGCTGTCGAGCAACGCCTGGGCGGCGCGCTGTTCGGTGTCGGGCCAGCGCTGCAGGTCCGCCCCGTACACGTCGGCCAGATAAGCAAAGCGTTCGGGTGTCATGATTTTCCCCTTCCTGGGCGGGCAAGCCCGGGTGTGTCGGCAAGTTGACTGCGCAACTGGCGTCGGGCCCGCGACAGCAGGCTCTCCAGTGCCTCGACGCTGATATTCATCAGGGCCGCGGCGTCGATATTCGACAGCTCCTGGTAGTACTGCAGCACGATGGCTTCGCGCTGGCGTTCGGGCAAGGCCGCCAACGCGGCGGCCATGCGGGCACTGCGGTCCAGGGTTTCCAGCTGTTCATCCGGTGGCGGCGCACTGTCCGCCAGTTCTGCCGTGTCCTCGTCGCTCAGCGGGCGCTCCTTGCGCCGGCGCAGGCGGTCGTGACACAGGTTGAGCGCGACCCGGTGCAACCAGGTGTCGAAACGCGCCTCGCCACTGCGCCAGTTGGCCGCCTGGCGCCAGATACGCAGGAAGCTTTCCTGGGCCACGTCCTTGGCCTCATCGGCATCGCCCAGGATCCGACTGGCGAGCGCCAGCAAACGCGGGAGCTTGCGCGTCACCATTTCGTTGACGGCGGCAGGTTCGTTATTGCCGATACGCGCCAGCAGTTCAACGTCCGGATCAGAGTCTTTCAATCGGGTAGTTCTCGGGGCCAAGGGTCAAGTTTCAGCGGATCCAATGCCCTTCGCGCCAGTACCAGTTCGGACCATGGGCTTCCCAGTGGCCGGGCTCCCAACGCGCATTGCGCATCACCGGCTGCCAGTGACCCGGCACCCAACCGTAGCCGCGCCCTTCCCAGCGCCAGTGGCCTCGGTCCCAGGCGTAGCCGGGGCGCTGGGCGGGAATCACTTCCACACGCTGCGGCGGCGGTGCCTGCTGGATGATGATTTCGGTCTGGGCAAAAGTCGGGGTGCTCACAAACGCGGCGAGCGCCAGCGGAGCAAGCAAGGAAAAACGCAATTTGGCCAGGGGTCTCATGGCAACTCCTTCATGCAACCGGCGAAAGTGCGGGTTGCTGATGGGTTGAACGGCAGGTGCGCAAAAAATCCGTCGCGGGCCGCGCGGATTTATTTTCGGGCAGTGCTCGCCAGCAGTATTGCGCAGGGAATGAGAGGGCTTGATGAAATATCTGAAAGCTTCGCGACGGATTTACGCGGGTGGCCGCGTTGAAGGATTAACGCAGGTAAAACCAAGAGGAAACACCATGTACCGTCGCCTTACCATGCTGGTTGCCGCCCTGCTGATCGTCAGCCTCAGCGGTTGCGTGATCCTGCCGGAGCACCGCCATTGCTGCTGGCGCTACTACGGCGCGCTCGACACGCCCAGCCACACCGTCGACAGCTAACTGACCGCCGCAAAGCCACGGCGCCCGGCCTTGAGCTCGGTGCGCAGTTCGCCGATCAGGTTTGCGATGGAACGGATGCTGTCCAGACCCTCGGGGGACACGCGCGTCAGCAGCAGGTCGACGCGTCCGGACACTGGCTCGAACACGCTGATGCGCAGCGAACCGTCGCTGTTCACCGTGCAATCGCACGCAAGCGGCAGGAAGCCGGAGGCCATGATGCGGTTGAATTCGACGATGGAAATCATGATAAGTCCCCTTCCCTGGGCCTCACCCGGTAGTTGTGATGCAGACAGAGTAGATGAGGTTTTGCAGGGGATGGGGCTATTCGCGCAAAAGTGCCAACCCTGACTCATTTTGCCCCGGAACCGCCGGTTCGCTGGCGTCAGAAAAGCGGTCAACCAGACCTCTCGCCTACTGCCAAAGCCCGGGCTTGACTCCAGGCGTGGATCAAAAGACGCTCTTGGCTTTTGGCCATCATCTCGAGCATTCCAGCATGCGCATCGCCCCTCCGAGCCAGCCCGACAGTGACGTGTACAAGACGCTATTGGAGTCGACCAAGGCCATCCCCTGGCGCATCGATTGGCAGACCATGACCTTCAGCTATATCGGCCCGCAGATCGAGGCATTGCTCGGCTGGACCCCGCAAAGCTGGGTCAGCGTCGATGACTGGGTCGAACGCATGCACCCGGATGACCGCGAATACGTGGTGAATTTCTGCGTGTCGCAATCGCGCGCCGGCGTCGACCACGAGGCTGATTACCGCGCACTGACGGCGAATGGCGACTACGTGTGGATTCGCGACGTGGTGCATGTGGTGCGCAAAGAGGGTGAAGTCGAGGCACTGCTTGGCTTCATGTTCGATATCAGCGAGCGCAAGAAGACCGAAGAACACCTGGTGCGCCTGCAGAAACAACTCGAGGAATATTCCTACCAGGACGGCCTCACCGGCATCGCCAACCGGCGCATGTTCGACACCGTGCTGGAGCGCGAATGGGCCAGCGCCCAGCGCAGCCAGTTGCCGCTGTCGTTGATCATCCTGGATATCGATTTTTTCAAGCAGTACAACGACCACTACGGGCATATCAAGGGTGACGAATGCCTGCGCCAGGTGGCACGCACACTGTCGCAGGCGGCCAATCGCCCACGGGATTTCATTGCGCGTATCGGCGGTGAAGAGTTTGTGTGGCTGCTGCCGGAAACCGACGCGGCGTCGGCCCGGCAAGTGGCACAACGCTGCCTGCATCTGATCCGCCAGCAGCAGATCGAACACGGCTTTTCGCCCGTCGCCAACCAACTGACCTTGAGCCTGGGTGTCGGTACGCGGATCGTCACACCCGAGAGTGCGATGCTGGGTTTTGTCGAAGACGTCGACAAGTTGCTGTATCAAGCCAAACGTAATGGACGCATGCGCGCAGAGTTTGCCGAGGGTGAAGTTTGACGCCGAGGTCAAATCACAGGCAAAAAAAATCCCAAGTAGCTGATGGAAACTTGGGATTTAAAAATGCATAAACCGTGGGAGGTGAACGCCCGGCAATATTACCGATTGTAAAAAGCCGTAACAAGATTATTTTAATCCTTTCGTCGGATTAAAAGTGTTGTAAGTCATTCAATAACCACACTTTTTTAAAGGGAGTCAGCGGTATTAATGCCACTTTTTGGTGCAACTTCCGCTATATATCCACGTATAAGAAAGGGTTATTGATTAATTCGGTGCGCCTCTGCTGATCGACTGTTCGCTCAACTGTTTGCAGCTATCGCGAAGTTCAAGGCTGCCGGACACTGCCACACTGGCAACCCGCTCAACTTGCCGACACAGTGCCAGGCGCTCGGCGGCCTCCTCGCGCTGGCGATCCGCCTTGGCGTTGAGCTGCATGAAATACCCCCCGAGCAGCACCGCCACGCACAGCACCCCGACCGCATAGTAGCGCAGGCTGTTGGACGGCTGCGGCTCAAGGGGCCTCATGGTTTAGTCCACCCTGCTCTTTTCATAACGCACGTCGTCACCCTCGACCCGGCCCACTACCGACCAGCCCAGGCGTTGGTAGAAACCGTTGGCGCGAATGTCGGCACCACCATCGGTGATCAGGAACAGTCGCTGGTGATGCTTGAACAGCGCCGCCTCGGCCACGGCCATCAACTGGCGTCCAAGGCCAAGGCGCTCGTGCGACGGCAAGACGAACATTGCAAACACCTCTCCCTGCGCCAGGTCGACCATGGCAAACGCCACCGGCTGGCCCTCCACCTCGGCAATCCAGGCACAGGGCGCTGCCTGGATAGTGTCGGCCAGCACCTGCGGCGTGATGCCCAGTTCGGCCATCTGCTCGCGGCTCAAGTGGTTATGCACCACCGAGGTGCGGATGGCAAAAAGCGTGTCGATGTCATCCGTCGTCGCCACGCGGATACGTGTTTGCATACTGGCCTCCCTGATGAAGTGCGCAATTGTATGCAAATAGAAACACACCGATTGTCGTGGATTTGTAAAACGCCTTAACAGGCAGCGGCAGGCCGGCCGCTATGCACTGGATTGACGCCTGAATTGCCCCGGCGCCATGCCGTGAGCCTTGCGGAAACAGCGGGAAAAGTACGCCTCATCGGTAAACCCACAGCGATGTGCAATCACGCCAATCATCTGCGTGCCGTTGAGCAACAGCGTGCGCGCCAATTGCATGCGGCGGTCGAGCACCAGTTGCGAGAAAGGCTTGCCGGTTTCCTTGCGCAGCAGGTGGGTCAGGTAGTTCGGCGACAAAAAGGCCGCGGCGGCCGTATCGGTCAGGTTGAGGGTCGGTTCATGCAGGTGCTCGCGGATATGCGCCTGCACCCGCGCCAGGGCATCCTTGCGCCCGCGTCGGGTGGCGTTGTTGGCAGCGAACGCCTGTAACGGCTCGGCATATTGCTCGCAGACCAGGCCGATCAGCTGGAACAGATAGCCCTTGAGGCGCTCGCGCGCGCCGAAAGTGCGATGGGCATCCAGGTCGCGCATATGCGCCAGCCAGGTTTTGACCTGCTCGAACGTGGCATCGTCGAGGATGAAGTCCAGCTGTTCCTGGAAGCGAAACGGCGACAGTTCCGGCGCCTGGCCGATGGGGATGTCTTCCAGGTCCAGGGGATCGCACGTCAACTGCGGCAGGAAAAACGCCTGGCTGAAGTTGATCAACATGAACTCGCCATCCTCGGGATGCGGGATCACATGCAGCCGATGCGGCAGGATGAATGCCAGGGCATTACGCGGGAACGGCCGCACCGCGCCGCCGATATGCTGCACGGTGTCGCCGCCAAGGTTGATCTGGATCTGGAAATACTCATGGCGATGAGGACTGGTCAGCGCCGCCCTGCCGCGTTTGTCGCGGATGTAGAAGTCGGGGCGGTCGCTGCGCTGCTCCATGCCGTAAGTGGTGACGCGAGTGCCTGGCATAACGGTCTCTCGGATGGCCTGGGCACCACTGTAGCCTCAACCCTGGCCGAGGGTGAAACGCAACTCGCCAAGGCCGTCGATGCCGGCGCTGAGCACATCACCGCGCTGCACCGCGCCGACACCGGCGGGCGTGCCGGTGAAGATCAGGTCGCCGGGCTTGAGGGCTGCGGATTTGGAGGCGTGGCTGATCACTTCGCTGACGTTCCAGATCAAGTCCGCCAAGTCGCCGACCTGACGGAGCTGACCATTGACCTTGAGCCAGATTTTGCCGCTGGACGGATGCCCGACGGCGCTCACCGGTTGCAACGCGGTGGTCGGTGCGGATTCGTCAAAAGCCTTGGCCCATTCCCACGGACGCGAGAGCTTTTTCGCCTCGGCCTGCAGGTCGCGGCGCGTCAGGTCGATGCCGACGCCATACCCCCAGACGTGGGACAAGGCGTCTTCAGGATTGATGTCCACCCCACCCTTGCCGATCGCCACCACCAGTTCGACTTCGTGATGCAGGTCTGCGGTCAGCGGCGGATAGGCGATCACACCCTCGGCCGGCACCACCGCGTCTGCGGGTTTCATGAAGAAAAAAGGCGGTTCGCGGTCCGGATCGTGCCCCATTTCGCGGGCGTGTTCGCTGTAGTTGCGGCCGACGCAAAAGACCCGGCGCAAGGGGAAGCGCGCGTCGCTGCCCTTGACTGCCAACGAGGGGGGTTGCGCGGGGGTGAAGACATACTCGGTCATGGTCTGTGCCTCTTGGTTTGCCTGGCACCAGTATGGCGAGGGTGCCCGCGACGAAGTTGGACAGGCTTACGCAGATTTTGCACTGGGCGGTGTTTGCTCCTGCGGCGCACTGCCCGGCATCATTCGAGCCTGTGCAGTCCATGCACTTCAACCTGGGCTGGCGCGCCGCTGAATACCTGTCCCAGGCGAACCGATGGTTTATCGCCACGGCGAACGTATTTTTCCAGGAAGATGCCGGCTCACCGCAGTCTTTTTTAAACCGCCGGAGGTTATTTGCGCGCCACTTTATAGCGCAGGCAATCCTGGTAGAAACTCTGGCGAATCGCCTCGGGCTTGAGCCGTGAACGGCTGTCATAGGTCTGTTCGGTGATGCCCATGGCCATCATGCGCATCCACGATTTGCTGAACTTGATGGTCTGGATCTTCTGCCGCGCGGCATACAGCGACACGCCCGACAGCTTGAGTTCCTGGGCCCTGGCGGCAGTGCCGGCGCCCCAACTGCACATGTACTTGTCACCCTCGCGCAGCTCCCGTGCCTGCACGGCAGCCGCGCCGCCGGCCAATGAGCAGGCGATCAGCATGATTCCAACAGTGCGCATTTGCTTCCTCACCTAACCACCTGAAAATAAAAGTGATTTTGGCGAGGATTTGCCTACAGGGGGGCCATTAAATTGCCTTCTTGCGCAATGTTTCAGGCCGCCGCTGCCGGCGTGGTGCGAAAGGTGACGCCAAGGCGGTTAAAGGCGTTCATCAGGGCGATGCCGTAAGTCAGGTCAGCCAGTTCCTTGGCATTGAATTCGGCGGCGGCGGCAGCGTAGTCCGCGTCCGACACATCACTGCGGGTAACGGCTTCAGCGAAGGCCAGGGCGATGCGTTCCCGCGCGGTAAACACGTCGCGGGCATCGTGCCACACCGGCACCAGCACCAGTTTATCCACGGCCAGGCCTTGCTTGAGCAGGTCCCGCGAGTGCATGTCGATGCAGAACGCGCAGCCGTTGATCTGCGAAACGCGCAGGTACACCAGGTCGATCAGCGCCTTGGGCAGGCCGCTGTTCTGCAGGTAGACGTAGACGCCGCCGAAAGCCTTGTAACCTTCCGGGGATGCTTGGGTGTAATCGAGGCGAGTGGTCATGGTAAATCCTGTTGCGGTTGAGTGAAGGGGCCATCTTGCGGCGCCATGGCTCACCTCTGAAGAGCCAAGAATGGCGCTGATGCATAGACCATGATGGCCTGGTCATTTAGTGCATTTATGGCACTTGGGAATGGGTCATGGCCCCGGTAGAGTGAGATCAGCCACGACCTGGAGCCAGGCCCCATGTACACCCTGCCCCCGCCGGATCTCACCGACGCCGAACCGATCTACCGCCAGCTTTACTGGCGTTTTCGCAGTGCCATTGCCGAAGGGCTGCTCAAGCCGGGCGAGCGCGTACCGGCGGCGCGGGCCCTGGCCAAGGAGCTGGGGCTGGCGCGCGGCACCATCGACAGCACCTACTCATTGCTCACCGCCGAGGGCTACCTGGAGTCGCGCGGCCAGGCCGGAACGGTGGTGGCCCAGGGTATCGAGGCCGCCCTGCCCACGCGCGTGGTGGCCGCGCCCTACCACGCGGTGCGCCGTCAGCAGCCGGTGCTGCCCTTCCAGATGGGCCTGCCCGCGCTGGATGCCTTCCCGCGCAAGATCTGGTCGAAAATCGCCGCCCGCTGCGTGCGCGCCACGCAACTGGCCGACATGGCCAACCCGCCGGTCCAGGGCCTGCCCGCGCTGCGGACCGCCATCGCCAGCTATTTGCAGGTGGCCCGGGGTATCCACTGCACGCCGGAGCAGGTGTTTGTCACCTCGGGCTATCGCAACACCTTGAGCTTGATCACCCACGCATTGCTCAAGCCCGGCGACCGGGTGCTGGTGGAAGACCCGGGCTACCCGCCGACGCGCTCCCTGCTCGAGTACCTGCACATCAACACCGTGCCGCTCCCGGTAGACGCCGATGGCCTGTGCGTGCGCCATGCCGGCGACGCCCGCGCGGCGATCGTCACCCCCGCTCACCAGAGCCCGCTGTGCGTGTCGCTGTCACTGCCGCGTCGCCTGGAGTTGCTGGAGTGGGCCACGCGCCAGCAGGCGTGGATCATCGAAGACGATTATGACGGCGAATACCGTTATGTCAGTCGCCCGCTGCCTGCCCTCAAGAGCCTGGACCGCGAGGGTCGCGTGCTGTACGCCGGCACGTTCAGCAAAGTGCTGTTCCCCGGCATTCGCCTGGCCTACCTGGTGGTGCCCTCCTCCCAGGTTGCGCACTTTGTGCAGGTGAGCCAGAGCTTTCTCGGCCATTGCCCGGAACTGACCCAGGCGATCGTCGCCAGCTTTATCGCCGAGGGGCATTTCGCCCGCCATATCCAGCGCATGCGCAAGCTCTATGGCGAACGCCGCGACGCCACCGCCAACGGCCTGCGCAAGGTGTTGGGCGAGCATATTGGCATCGATGCGCAGCCGGGCGGGATGCACCTGGTCCTGCGGCTCAAGGCTCCACTATCGGACCGTTTGCTGGTGAAGAAGCTGGCCGACGCCGGCATTTTTGCCGAGGCCTTGAGCGATTGGAGCATGGTGCAGCAAACCGGCCCCGGCCTGCTGCTGGGCTTTGCCAATATCGATTCCCAGGCCAGCGCCGAGGCCTTGGGTCGACGTCTCCTCGAATGCCTTACGGGCTAGCGTTCACGCGCGCCCTGACAAGCCTTGGCGATGCTGCTCGCGTACGTGTTCGCCAAGGCCTTTGTTCAGATCACCACTGGTAGGTCGCGCTCGCCTGCACCGTGCGTTGCGAGCCATACCAGCACCACGAGTACGAGTAGCAGGAGGCGACGTACTCTTTGTCCGCCAGGTTAGTGGCGTTGAGCGCCAGGCGCAGGTTGTCCTTGAGGTTGGCGATGTTCGGGATGTCGTAGTGCACCGCCGCGTCGAACAGCGTGTAGCCCGGCACCTTCAGGGTATTGGCGGTATCGCCCCAGGACGAACCGACATAGCGCGCGCCGGCGCCGACGCCGAAGCCCTTGAGGTGGCCGTCGTGGAAGGTGTAGTCGGCCCACGCCGAAGCGGTGTGGCGCGGTACCGCGTAGGTGGTGGTGCCTTCGGCGTCGATGGCAGGGCCTACGCCGATATCGCTGATCGGTGCATAGCGCACGGTGCTGTTGGACTTACTGATACGGTTATCCAGGTAGGCATAGGCCGCGGTGATATCCAGGTTGTCGTTGAGGCTGGCCTTGCCTTCGAGTTCAAAGCCTCGCGACTGCACTTCGCCGTCCTGGCTCTGGCAGCGACCGGAACCGCACAGGTGAGTCGGATCCGGGTCGGTCGTGAGTACATTGGTCTGGCGCAGGTCGAAAATCGCCGCGGTGATAAAGCTGTTGCTGCCCGGAGGCTGGTACTTGATGCCGATTTCGTATTGCTTGCCTTCCGTCGGCTTGAACACCGAACCGCCATACCCGGTGCCCGACTGCGGGTTGAACGACTCCGCATAGCTGGCATATGGCGCCAGGCCATTGTCGAACAGGTAGACCAGGCCGACCCGGCCGGTAAACGCCTTGCTGTCCAGGGAAGACTTGGTCTTGGCACCGGTACTCAGGGTCTGCGTGCTGTTGTCGGTGCTTGCCCAGTCATAGCGACCACCCAGCAGCAGCACCCACTTGTCCCACTTCATCTGCTCTTGCAGATAAACGCCGGTCTGTTCACTGCGCGAGGTGCCATCCGTGGTGTACGCCGGTACCGGGACGGCCGCGCCATAGACCGGGTCGAAAATGTCGAGGGTCGGCCCGGCGGTGTAAACGCCCGAACCGGACTTGGTGTCGGTGCTGGTGTTCTGGTAATCGAGGCCCATCAACAGCGTGTGCTGCAACGGCCCGGTGTCAAACTTGGCCTGCAGCTGGTTGTCGAGGGTGTAGGCATCCATGTCGACGTCACTGGCGATGGTCGAGCGTCGGATGGTGCGGTAGTCCGTCAACAAGTAGTTGCTGTAGAGGCTGCGGTACTGGCCCTCGGTGCGCAGGTAACGCGCGTTCTGGCGCACCGTCCACACATCGTTGAAGTGATGTTCGAACGCATAACCGAGGGAGTAGTACTCGCGGTCGCTTTTTTCGAAATTCTTCTCGCCGTCGTAGAAATCCACATCGATCTTGCGCCCGGTGGGGCTATGCAGCACCGAGCCCCACGCCGGGACCGAACCGTAGGACGCGCCCTTGGGGTCCTTCTGGAAATGCCCGAGCAAGGTCAGCGAGGTGTCCTCATCCGGGCGCCAGGTGAATGCGCTGGACAGCGACTGGCGGCGAGTCTCGGTGTGTTCGACCTGGCCGTCCGCATCATCGAAAAGGCCGGCGACGCGGTAGGAATACACGCCTTGATCATCGATCGGGCCGCTCAGGTCGAAGGTGGTGCGTTTCTTGTTGAACGTGCCGTATTCAACGCCCACTTCGTGGAACGGTGTATCCAGCGGGCGCTTGCTGACCATGTTGACCACCCCGCTCGGCGTGCCCTGCCCGTACAGCACCGAGGCCGGGCCGCGCAGCACTTCGACGCGCTCCAGGTCGAACGCGTCTTTTTGTGGCAAGGCGTCACGGCTCGATGGCATCCGCAAGCCGTCCAGGTAGGTGGCCGGGGCAAAGCCGCGAATGGTCAGTTGGTCCAGGCGCGACGCGGTGGCGCCACGGGTTTCCGGGATCACGGCGGCGCTGTAGCGCAGGATCTGGTTGAGGCTCTCGGCATTTTGCGCGCGCATCTGGTCTTTGGTGACAATCGAGATCGACTGTGGGGTCTCGATCACCGCGGTGTCGGTCTTGGTCCCCGACAAACTGCGCGTCGCGACATAACCGGAGACCGGCCCGGTAGGGCTTTCGCTCTGGTACGCGCCGCTGATGGTGGTGGCCTGCAACTCCATGGAGCCGCCGCTCTGCGGGATGGCCTCCAGGCGGTAGCGATCGGCGGAGAGCTTCAGGGCCTGCAGGCCGCTGCCGGCGAGCAACTGGGTCAGCGCCACGTCGATATCGTATTGCCCGCTCAGGCCGTTGCTGTGCTTACCCCGCGTCAGGCTTGCGTCGAATGCCAGCACCAGGCCCGCCTGCTCGGCCAGGCTGTTGAGAGCCTGGCTCAAGTCGCCAGCCGGAATCTGAAAACCACGCACCGCGCGGCTTTCTTCGGCGAAGGTGGTCTGGACGGTCAGCAACGGCACGGCGGCAAAGGCTATCGCCACTGAAAGGGCCAGTGGATGCAAAGGACGAGCGAGGCGCGACATGGGAAATCCTGTGTAGGAGAGGTTCTATAAACCATGACGGCCATGTCCGAAAATCGGGTAGTAATGAGATAAGTTTTTATTTGAGATTCATTCTGCCAGCGCAGCTGCAATCAGCTGCGGCGCTTTTTTGTGTGGCTTCGGGGAGTGTTTTTTTGAGGCTTTTTCCCTCGATGGGTGGGCCTTTTCTGATTTTTTGAACCGCTCATCCAGCGTTTTTTTCCTGCGGCAGAATCCGACGCCTTGCCCTTTGCCGAGACGTCACGGACGCTATCAAGTACGGGTGCAGGGCGATGGTTCTGCGCAACAGCTGGACGCTTTGTTTTCGCGCCCTACGCACAGCCAAGGAACATTACGATTTCAGGATAAGAATGAAATACTGGAATGAACTAGAGAGAAATATAGTCTTCGAGAAGTTATTCATCAAACCTGTAGAGATTGGAAAAATCGCATTATTTTCTTTGCAGATAGAATAGGAGGGCAAAGGCTATCACACTTGCAGAGTGGGGATTGATTGCCATGGCATTCGCGACTTGAAAATACAAAACCTAGACATTCGAGAAGTGTTTTTCTTGAACATCACACCCACTGAGGATCAGTTTTACTTTCAAGCAATCAACAAAAATGCATCAATTGAATTCAAGGCCAAATACATATCGCCTTGCGACCCAAATATTTATATAAACGGAGCTGATGATTATTTTTTGAGTTCAAAAATACATAATGGCTTCCTATGCCCCATAGCCAGCCTCCATTCGCCCCCTCACCCAGTTCCACTTTTGATTAAACCACTCCGCGTAAGCCGCTCTAGCATTGGCACTAATCAATGATTTACTTAGAAACAGAGCTTGATGAAGCTTTAGAAAAGCCATGGATCAAAAACAGAAAACTTAATACCGATGAGTTGAAGGTATTAATAATATCTCTTTGCGAACTTTTTTACGCCGCTGGGTGCGATTCTCCCGACCGATTGAAAACTCCCGACAACTTGACCGTATTTTATCTGAAACGACGGGATATCCATTTAGGATGACGGACATAAGCTTGTCGTTCTTGATTTACATGGACGACCATGACTGCGTCAGTTGGGCTTAGGCTAACGAAGCCAAGTTCACCCCCACGCCACAACCAACAACCCTACCCCCAACACCAGACACAACGGCGAATAAAAATACGTATCCAGTCGGGCAAACCTCGACCCGCCGACTTTCTTGAAGAACCCTACCAACTCCGAATCCCCAATCGCCCTGGCAAACATCACCACGGCAATCGCGCTGATTCCCCATTGCAACGCCCCATGGGACACCGCCGAGAAGTACAAGCCCGCTCGCAGGCACACCAGCAGCGCGATTGCCACCAGCCCCATCGCTACCAGAAAGGTCCCCAGCGCCGAGGGTTTGAACGCCGGGCGTGGGCCGCTGGCGAATTCACCGGGTAGCTGGGGGATGGCGGCGAGACTGCCGAGTTTGCCACCGGCGGCCCAGTACAGGTGCACCATGCTGATACAGGTGAATACGCCGACGATCCATCGTGCGATGACAAAGCTCATGACGGTTCTCCCTGAAAAGATGCGAGACAGGATAGTCGCCCTGAGATTTTTTGCAGGCATTTCGTCGGCGGCTGATGGTAAAGTGCCGCCCCATGAAAATCGCCCGTGCCGACCGCTCGCTCATTGCCTGGATGCTTTATTGCTGCGTCCTGTTCAATGTGTTCGCCTGCAGTATTGGTCATGGGCAGATGGTCGGGATGCAACTCAACGGCATCGGCGGGCAGTTCTGTACCGTCGACCCGCGTACCCAGGCACCCAAGCCGTCCAACTCCGCCGATGAGCAGTTGCCGACGCTGTCCAAGGCGTTTGGTTGCCCGTTGTGCTCGACCGGCGGCATGGGCCCGGCGCTCAATTCCAGCCTGAATGTGGCGGTGTTGCCGCAACCCCATGCGCCACCACCGGCGATCGTTGCTGCCGCTGACATCCCTGCCCGTTTCACCTGGCCCACGGCCCACCCGCGTGCGCCACCCGCCCTCGCCTGATCCTTCGCGTTCCGATCTGCACTGACCACCGTTTCCGCAAGGAAGAACGGGCGGCCGTGCGTTGTTTTCGAGCCAAGTTTTTCAGGATTGAACATGAAACATTTACCTCTGTTGGCGGGCCTTTTCGGCTGTCTGCCTGTCTGCACCTGGGCCATTGAACTGGCGCCTACCACCGTTGATGGCGAACAAACCGCCGAGCCCGGCCTGGCCCTGGACCAATCCAGCGGCGTCGCTTCGCGGCTGGGCTTGAGCGTGCGGGAAACCCCGGCGTCGGTGGCGATTGCCAATCGCAACGATATCGAGCGCCATGGGGCGAAGACCTTCCGCGATGCGGCCAACACCCTGCCCGGCGTCAACGCCAGCGCGCCGCCGGGGTTTGGCGGGTTTGTGTCGTATCGTGGCTTCACCAGCAACCAGATCACCCAGATGTTCAATGGCATCAACGTCGCCACGGGCCTGGCCCGACCGGTGGATGCCTGGATTTATGACCGGGTGGAATTGGTCGGCGGCCCCTCCTCCCTGATCAACGGCGCCGGCTCCGTGGGGGGGTCGCTCAACTACGTGACCAAGTTGGCCACCCGCGAGGAACAGGCCGCCGAGGCCCAACTGACCTACGGCAGCTACGACACCGTCGGCATGGCCTTGGGGGTCAACCACGCGCTCACCGACCCTGGCGCCGACGTCCAGCACTACGCGCGCCTGGATGTGAGCCGCAATACCAACCACAGCTACATCGATCGCGACCAGCGCGACGCCTGGAGCCTGGCGTTTTCCCTGCTCAGTGATCTCACTCCCAACCTTTCGCATACGCTGGCCCTGGAATATCAGGATGAACACGAGGACAGCCCCTATTGGGGCACACCGGTGCTCAACCCCAAGGCCGGCGAGCTGAAGATCGACAAGCACAACCGTTTCAACAACTACAACGTCGCCGATGGCCGTTACGAGCAACGCACGATCTGGGCGCGCTCGATCATCGACTACCGTATCAACGACAGCACCACCCTGAAGAACACGCTCTACCACCTGGACAGTCAGCGCGATTACCGCAACCTGGAAACCTACCAGTACAACGCCGACAACAGCGCGGTGAACCGCTCTACTGCCTATCAGGTGCGTCATCAGGGTGAACAGCACGGCAACCAGTTCGAACTGCGCCACGAAGACAGCCTCTTCGGCTTGTCGACCACCTGGTCCGGCGGCTTTGAGTACAAGGTCAACAGCACCACCAACACTCCGCTGAATGTGTCGGGCAACAGCACGGTGGATCCGAACAATTTCGATCCAGGGCACTTCTACGACATCCCGCGCACCCGGGAAAGCTTCGGCAAGGACAAGACCAGCGAAGTCACCACCAAGGCGCTGTTCGTGGAGAATCGCCTGGGTCTGACTGACAAATTGTCGCTGCTGACCGGTCTGCGTTATGACGCCATCGACCTGGATGTCACCAACCACCGCGCGGTGACCGCCAGCAACCCAAGGCATTTCACCCGCAGCTGGGAGCCGGTGACCGGCCGTGTGGGCTTGACGTACCAGTTCATCCCCTCGGCCAATGTCTATGTGCAATACAGCACCGCTGCCGAGCAACCGAGTACCACCACGCAAGTGTTCGATGTATCGACGGGCAAACAGTGGGAAGTGGGCAGCAAGTTCGATTATCTGGACGGCCGGGGCTCGGCCACCGTGGCGGCCTACACAATCGAGCGCAAGGATTTTGCGGTTACCGATCCGCAAGACCCCACCAGCAGCATTCCGGTCGGCGCGCAGTCGTCCAGAGGCATCGAACTGGCCAGCTCCTTGCGCATCACGCCAAGGCTGCTGGCAGAAGGCAACTTCGCCTGGGTAGATGCCGAGTACGACGAGTTCAACGAGAAAATCGCCAGCGGCGCGGTGGTCTCGCGCAAGGGCAATACGCCCACCAACGTGCCCAAGCGCGTGGGTAATGTGTGGCTGACGTATGATTTTGCCGAGGATTGGCAAGGCGGCGTGGATGCACGGTACGTGGCGCAGGTGTACGCGGATAACGCCAATACCCAGACAGTGCCGGCTTACACGCTGTTCGGGACGTTCCTGCGCTACAAGGTCGACGCACACACCTCGATCACCGGTCGCGTGCGTAACCTGACGAATGAAGTCTATGCCGAGTTTGCCCATGTCTCCCCGGCGTACTACCTGGGCGCCCCGCGCACGTTTGAGCTGGCAGTACAGACCAAGTTCTAGCCTTGGAATACACCCCAAATGTGGGAGCGGGCTTGTGATTCGGGGCGCGGCAGCGGCATTTGAGTGGTCGGATCAACCCGGTTCCAACCTTGGAATACCTGCAAAATGTGGGAGCTGGCTTGCCTGCGAAGGCGGTGGGTCAGCCACTACCTTCAGCGACTGGCACACCGCTTTCGCGGGCAAGCCCGCTCCCACAGTTTTGATCGTTGTTTGGGCTTGGGGCTAACGGTGCTGCACCGACATTTTCACCGACGGCACAAGCCGGTTCCAACCTTGGAATACATCCCAAATGTGGGAGCGGGCTTGCTCGCGAAGGCGGTGGACCAGTTAGCATATTCATCAACTGACACACCGCTTTCGCGAGCAAGCCCGCTCCCACAGTTTTGATCGTTGTTCGGGCTTGGGAGTCGCGGTGCTGCACTGGCATTTGAGTTGCAGGTACAACCCGGTTCCAACCTTGAAATACATTGCAAAATGTGGGAGCTGGCTTGCCTGCGAAGACGGTGGGTCAGCCACTACCTTCAGCGCCTGACACACCCCCTTCGCAAGCAACCCCGCTCCCACATTGTCGATCATTCTCCGGACTTGATGCCCAAGGTCTACTTGAGGCTAGCCTCGACCTTCTGTGCCACATCCTCGGGCAGCCACGCCTTCCACACTTCCGGGTGTTCCTTGAGGAACACCTGCGCAACTTCTCGAGGCGCGGTGTGATTTTCGCTCATGGTTGCCAGGGCTTTGTTCAGCGGGTCAATCGGGAACTCGACCTTCTCGAAAAAGCTGGCAATCTGCGGATGTTCCTTCTGGAATGGCGTGGACACGCCGATACTCAATTTGGAAGCCAGCGAGCGAGTCGGTTTGGGATCAGGGTTGTCCGCATCCGTCAGCGTCTTCCACGCCTCGGCGTCAAACGGTGGCTCTTCCAACTGGATCAGCTTGTAGCGCCCCATCAACGGCGTCGGTGACCAGTAGTAAAACAGCACCGGTTTGCCACGCCGAATAGACGAGGCAATCTCGGCATCCAGCGCTGCGCCGGAGCCGCTGCGGAAGTTCACATAGCTGTCATCCAGGCCGTAGGCCTTGAGTTTCTGCTTGTTGACCACTTCCGAGGTCCAGCCGATGGGGCTGTTGAGAAAGCGTCCCTTGCCCGGGGATTCCGGGTCCTTGAACACGTCCTTGTATTGCGCCAGGTCCTTCACGCTCTTGAGGCCCGGCGCCAGCGGCTTGATGCCCTTGGCCGGGTCGCCCTTGACCACGTATTCCGGCACCCACCAGCCTTCGGTGGCTCCTTTGACCGTATCTCCCAGACCCACCACTTTACCTTCGGCCTCGGCCTTGACCCACACCGGGCTCCGGCCGGCCCACTCTTCGCCGATGACCTGGATATCATTCTTGGCCAGCGCGGTTTCCAGGGTGATGGTCGTGCCGGGCAAGGTGTCGGTAGGCAAGTCGTAGCCCTTTTCGACAATTACCCGCAGTACTTCGGTAATCAGGCTGCCGCTTTCCCAGTTCAGGTCGGCGAAATGTATCGGCGCCTCGGCTGCGGATACCGGCAACGCCGCCACGGACAGGCCGAGGGTCGTCAGGGATGCAGCCAACAACGTTTTCAATCCTTTCATGCCTTCGCACCTCGCGATAATGCAGCAACCAGCGGGCGGCTTTGCTGACTATGCGCGAAGCCTCTGAATAGTTAAGTCAACTCAACTGTAGTAGAGGTTCCGGGAGACAACGGATGTTCGTGGTATGGGCGGATTACTCGCTGGCCTTGAAGGTCACCAGTTCACCCTTGCGCCACTTGGCGGCCTTGCCGGTCACGGCCTTCAGGGTTTTGGTCAAGCCTTCCTGCAGTTGCTCATTCGCGGCAAACACCAGCATCACGCTGTGGCCTTCCTTGAAGACGATGCCCTGGCCGTCGGCCGAAGACACAAAGGCATAGTCGCCCAGGCCATACACCGTCAACTTGATGTCGCGAAACTTCAACTCAAACTTGCCGCCTTCACGACTGGGCAATACTGCCGCGCGGAAATGATCACCCACTTTGAGTTCCAGGCGGGGTTTGTCATCCACCACCATCGCCGCTTCGGTATCGATTTCGGCGATGTAGATGCCTTCCGGCGTCTGTTCAGTGATGTAGACAAAACGGGATTGAAACTGCTTGACCAACTTTGCGCGCAAATCACCCAGCACAAATAACGCGTGCATATCCAGATTACTGACTGCCAAGGAAACGCCCCCACATCGAAAAGAGCGCTGTCCGCCAGAGCGGGCAGCACAAAAAAACGGCCATCACGGCGCGTGCATACAACACATTCACATTGAAAAAACTGAAGAAGATCCCGCTGTCGCGCCATAAGACTAGTACAGACGTACGCGATGGACCTTGTGCAAGGTCATCAGGCACCACAGGAGATCACAGGTTCCACGGTCCGAGAATACGGACCGACCAACTTCAGAAGATAACCCAGTTAAAAATGCAGTTTTCCGACACCCAACACAAAAATACATACCTGGCATGGAACCGCGCGCCAGCTGCCGACGACAATACTAAAACAGCTGCACCGATCAAAACTACTCAAAACGCTGCAGATGGGTCAACCGAATTGATCGAAAGGAACAGTCCATGCAACGACCAACCTACGACACTCTGTCCTCGAACACTCGTTCATCATGCCAGGACGAGGCGCAATACTACCGCTTGCGCGGCTACGACGGGTACTCGGATTCAGTTCTTTACCAAGTGGTACCGGCCGGCCGCAACTTCTTTCATATCCGAGAAGTGCTCAGCGGTCGAATCCGAGGCTTTCGCAGTAACCATATCAAGGCGTGCGAACTGGCCAAAGAGCTCGAGGCCGTCCTGCATCAGCCGCATGGAGGCATCGTTTCGTCACCTTGATGACTTTACTGCGCCGCCGACCCGCAACAACTGCCATACTGGCCCGTCCACTGAACTTTGTCCCTCCGGGCCAGGTTTCACCAGTGCAGTTATCTCCAAGGGAAGGCTATACGTGACGGAATTTGATATCGGCGAATTTTTCATCCATGGCGATGCACGAGAGGTAGACGGTGAGTTTCAAGCGGTGATCGTGATGCGGGCCAAGCCACCGCTGACCACTGTCACCACCCACCAGGTGGAAAAAGACCGCTGGTTCAAAACCGTGGACGCCGCCGCCATTGCTGCCAAGGACGCCGCCAAGGCGCTCAAGAGCGCAGTCGATGCCGGTGCGCTCAACTCCTGAGCAACAAATTCGAACTCCGCCGCGCCACGAACCTCCCATGCATAACGACCACCCTGCATGGAGAACGATATGGACGCGCCAATCCCAACACTTGAAACCCTGTTTGATCAACTGGGCCTGGACTCATCCCCAGAAGCCATCGATACGTTCATTGCCAGCAACCCGTTGCCCGAGGACGTGAAACTGATCGATGCTCCCTTCTGGACGCCCCAGCAAGCGGCATTCCTGAAGGAAGAGCTGCGCGATGACGCCGAATGGGCGATCGCGGTGGATGAGCTGAATCAACGCCTGCATCAACCTCACTAAGCGCAGATCAATGCAGGCTGTCGGACTGCTCCAGGCGCAACAGCGCCTGCCAGGCCGCCCTGCATTCCTCGGCTTCATCACGGCTGGCGAACGCCGTGCCGCGCTGCTCACCGTTGAGCAATACGACCCAGCAGGCTTTCTGACCCAGTGCCCGCAGGGTCGGCGGTACGCCACTGCCAATCATCACGGCGACATCGACTTTGGTTTGCATGGAGTTTCTCCGCAACATTAGTTAGCTGGCTAACAATGTTGGCCATGCTACGGTTTTCTTCCAGTAGGAAAAAGCTATCCCCGGAATAGCTCCCTTGCATAAACCGCAATAATCCTCAACGCCCGCCCTTCACGCCCTCGGGTTTATAACCCAGGCGCAAGCCGCCCCAATGCCGGCCCTTGACCATGATCGGCACCGACAGGTCATGCATCAGCTCACCGGTATCGCGGGTGTAAGTCTGCAGCAAGACCGCCTGCTGATGGCTGCCGCAGCGAATCCCGGTGCGGTCCTCGAATTTGCGCTTGGTGCGATTCTGCACCGCATCCACTTGGACATCGCCGGTCAGCGCCTGGGAAAACGCCTTGTTGTGCGTCGGCACATAGCCTTGCGGCGTACACGCAATGGCGAATACCAGGCCTTCATGACTTGGCAGCAACGCCTCCTGGATTGCCGGCAACACTTGGTCGGTGTAGCCATCGAAACGGCTGTGGTACTTGCTTGGCTGGGTGTTGGGAATCAGCGTGTAGCTGCGGTCGAACAGGTCATCCAGGCTGATACGGTTCTGCTGCACATCAGCCTCGAATTGCGCGGCAATCCGGCTGGCGCCTTCGCGCGCCAGGTCGTAGATGCGCTGGTGATAGTCATCCAGCCCGACTTCCGCCAGGCGTTCGCTGATGGTTTCGGCCTGGCCTTCCATCTGCACGGCAGCCTCGGCCAGTTGACGGGTTTGCTGGTCGCTCACGGCCAGGTCGCTGCGCATCTGTTCCACGGCATGGAACAGGCTGTCGAGCTGGGTGCGGTTGGTGTCGGTGCCCTGGGCGATTTCATTGACCTGGCCTTCGACACTGGCGGCCAGGCTGGCAATGGTGTGCAAGTGCTCGCCAGCATGCTCCACCTGCTCGACGCCGGTGTGCAAATCCGCCGACAGCTGGCGAATCTGTTCTACCACCTGGGCCGTGCGTTGCTGGATATCGGCCACCATCACCCCGACCTCATCAGTCGCCGTCGCCGTGCGACCGGCGAGCCCGCGCACTTCATCGGCCACAACCGCGAACCCGCGCCCATGTTCACCGGCCCGCGCGGCTTCGATGGCCGCGTTGAGCGCCAGCAGGTTGGTCTGGCTGGCGATGGACTGAATCACCAGGGTCACCCGCTGGATTTCCTCGCTGCGCTGGCTCAAGGCTTCGATCAGCTCGCGGCTGGCATTCGCGCGCTGGCTGAGCTGGTGCATGCGGGTGATCGACTCGGCCAATACTTCCCGGCCTTCAGTGCTGCGTTGATGGGCCTGGCTGGCCGCCCCGAGGGCTTCGCGGCTGAGTTGCGAAGTGAGCTGTTCGGTGCCGATCATCACTTCGGCACTGCTGACAATCTGCTTGGCCGCGCCCAGTTGCGACTGCAGGCGCGCCGCCAGTTGCTTGACCGAATAGGCCACGCCGGCTGCGGAGAGTGCGTTATGGCTGGTGGTGTAGGACAGGTCGCGCGTCAGCTCGCCCATTGCATCGATGGCGTCGGCCGTTGCCACCTGGGGTGTACGTTTTTTCAGGCTCGGCAGCCAGATCACCAGCAGCGCCAATGCCAGGCAGAGGTAGATCGGCAGGCTGGCGAACGTCAGGCCCAGCAGTACCAGCACCAGGGCGGCGCTCTGCAAAAGTGGCGTCAGCCAGCCGGGCAACCCGCGCACCACCGTGTGGGGTGGCACTGCTGCGCCCATCAGAGATCCGTCTCCAGCCATCTTCGTTACCCCACTGCTTGTCGTTATTGTCGCTGCATTAAACGCCACTATCGGGCCATTATCCATGGGCCTTTAGTGGGGTGGCTTGCAGCAGATCAATAGACGGGGTGTAACGGGTCTTTCTCCGGGGAACCGCGCAGGCGATCCCCCGCTTCAACGCATCAGGCTTGGCGCTGGTGCTTGTCGATCTGCTCGTGGCGCTCTTGCGCTTCGATGCAGTACTTGGTGGTCGGGCTGATCAGCAGGCGCTTGAGGCCGATAGGCTCGCCGCTGTCATCACACCAGCCGAAGGAATCTTCCTTGATGCGTTCCAGGGCACGCTCAAGCTGCGGCAGCATGCGCTGGTCGCGGTCAATGGCGTTTACCAGCCAGGTACGCTCTTCTTCTACAGAAGCGGCGTCAGCCGGGTCGGCCGGGGTGTCCAGGCTTTCAATGGCGATACGGTTCTGTTCAATGCGCTCGTGGTGTTCCACTTTCATGTCTTGCAGCAGCTGCTCGAAAAAAGCGTGCTGTTCGGCATTCATGTAGTCATCCGCCGGCATGGCCAGCAACTTTTCCTTTGTCATTGATTTCTCTATAAAAAATACGTGCATTAAGGCGAATAAGGGAGCGTTCCGGAAGGCCTGTGCAGGTCTCGGAAAGGCGCCGTCCATTTCAAGCGCCACCCGGCACTCAATTTACGAGGGGCGGCAGTCTAAGGCCGACTTGAGGGCTCAGCAACTGAAATGACAGGCATTTTTTCCGATATAACCCCAAAAGGCACCAGGACGGGCTTGGCGAATGGTTATCGGAGTGCGTTTATAGCAGGAAATTTCATAAAGCAGCTATAAGCCGCAAGCTACAAGCGACAAGCTGTAAGGCTCATTCAACTGGCAGCGTGCGACTTATCGCTGGTAAGCGCCGTTCAGCGTTTGAGTTTGCGCTTGTTGCGGTACTGGTCGATCACCACCGCGACCACGATGATCAGGCCCTTGATGATGTCCTGGATGTACGCGTCCACCCCGACAAAGGTAAACCCGCTGGCCATCACCCCGAGGATCAGCGCGCCGATCACGGTGCCGGTGATGCGCCCTACCCCGCCCGCCAGGCTGGTGCCGCCGATCACCGCGGCGGCGATCGCATCCAGCTCATAGGACATGCCCATGCCGGCCTGGCCGGTGGCGGCGCGCGCCGAGGCGACCACGCCAGCCAGGCCTGCGAGCAACCCGGCAATGCTGTAGACGATGATCAGGTGGCGCTTGACGTTGATCCCCGAGGTGCGCGCCGCCTGCATGTTGCCGCCGATGGCGTAGGTGTACTTGCCGTACTTGGTGTAGCGCAGGGCGATATGGAAAATCACTGCCACCACCAGGAAGATAATCACCGGCATCGCCCCGTGACCAATGGCCGTGTACGAATCCGAGAGCATGCTCACCGGCTGGCCTTCGGTGTAGTAACGCGCCAGGCCACGGGCCGAGACCATCATGCCGAGGGTGGCAATAAAGGGCGGGATACCGGTGACGGCAATGATACTGCCGTTGATCGCACCCGCCAGCAGCCCCACGCCCAGGCCCATTGCCACCGGAATCCACACCGGCAAATCGGTTAGCGAAGGGAACACCGCGCGGGAAAAGTCGGAAGTCTGCGCCAAACTGGCGGCAATCATCGCCGACAGCGCCAGCACCGAGCCCGAGGACAAGTCGATCCCCGTGGTGATGATCACCTGGGTCACGCCAATCGCGAGCAGACCGATGATCGATACCTGCAGGATCATCAGCACCAGGCGCTGGGAGTTCATCAGGAAGCTTTGGTCACGCACGATCCAGCCGAACAGTTCAAACACCAGGCCGATACCAATCAGCACCAGGAAGATGCTCAGTTCGGTCGGCAGCCGCCGACGATGCTTGGTCGGGACCGTCGCAGGCTTGTTATCTGTTATCGCGTTCATCACCCATCACCTTCTTATTCTGTGGCACGGGCCAACCGCAGGCCCGCGCTGGCTATGCTTCAGTGGACCGCCGTCATACCGGAGGCCAGCTGCATGACTTTTTCCTGGGTCGCCTCGGCGCGGTCCAGGGTGCCCATCAGTTCACCTTCGTGCATCACCATCACACGGTCGCTCATGCCCAGCACTTCAGGCAGCTCGGAGGAAATCATGATCACCGCCATGCCTTCGCTGGCGAGGAAAGAGATCAAGCGATAAATCTCGGCCTTGGCACCCACGTCGATGCCGCGGGTCGGCTCGTCGAGGATCAACAGCCGTGGGTTGGTCATCAGCCAGCGCGCCAGCAAGGCTTTCTGCTGGTTGCCGCCCGACAGCGTGTCGATGCACTGCTCCAGGGACGGCGTCTTCACCCGCAGCTTCTTGCACATGTCTTCGCACAGTGCACGCAGGGCTTTCTGCTGGATAAAACCGTTGCCCGAATAATGTGGCAGCACGGCCATTTCCATGTTCTCCAGCACCGACAGGCACGGGAACAGGCCACTGAGCTTGCGGTCCTCGGTCAACAGCGCGAAGCCTTTTTCGATGGCCATGTGCGGGTCGCTGATGCGCACCGGCTTGCCGTCGAGTTCAATCTGCCCGCCGTCGCTTGGGGTGATGCCGAAAATGGTTTCCGCCACATTGGTGCGGCCCGAGCCCATCAGCCCGGCGATGCCGAGAATCTCGCCGGCATGCAAGTCGAAGGACACGTCCTTGAACACGCCATCCAGGCGCAGGTCGCGCACCGACAGCAGCAGCTCGCCGATGGGCGTCTCGCGCACCGGGAACAGCTGGCTCAGCTCGCGCCCCACCATCATCGAGATCAGGCTGTCGCTGTTCATGCTGTCGGCGCGTTGCAGGCCGATGTACTGGCCGTCGCGGAACACCGCGACTTCATCGGCGATGGCGAACACTTCATTCATTTTATGCGTGATGTAGACGATGCCTTTGCCCTGCGACTTGAGGTCGGCAATGATCGAAAACAGGTGGGCCACTTCCTTTTCGGTAATGGCTGAAGTCGGCTCATCCATGATCAGGATGTCGGAGTCATAGGACACGGCCTTGGCAATCTCGACCATCTGCCGTTCGGCGATGCTCAGGTTGCCCACCTGTTCCTCAGGGTCCAGGTTGATGCGCAGACGCGCCAGCAACTCGGCGGTGCAGCGGTGCATTTCGCGGTGGTTGACCATGTGCAGGCTGTTGAGCTGCTCGCGGCCGATCCAGATATTTTCGGCGATGCTCATGTGCGGCATCAGGTTGAGTTCCTGGTGGATCATCGCGATCCCCGCCTTCTGCGCCGCCAGCGGTGTTTCAAACACGATCGGCTTGCCACGCAGGCGGATTTCCCCGGCGTCGGGCTGGTAGATGCCGGCGATGATCTTCATCAACGTCGACTTGCCCGCACCGTTCTCGCCCATCAGCGCCAGCACCGAACCTGGGCGGACGCGCAATTGCACATCGGCCAGGGCCACGACGCCGGGAAAGCCTTTGCTGATATTGAGGATTTCCAGCAGGTAGGGTTCTTCCGGCAGCAGGGGCTGGAGACCGGGCGGCTGCACGACAGTGGCTTGAGCAAGCATAGGGAGGTACTCCATCTGCAGGGCGGCCAACGCCGCCCTGCCGGCTTATTGTTGTTATGTCAGGGCTACTTGAAGTCTTTGACGTTGTCCGGGGTGATCAGCTGGAACGGGATCACCACGTTCTGCTCGATCGGCTCGTTCCTGGCCATCTTGCGCGCCGTCTCCACCGACTTGTCCGCCTGGCCCTTGGCATCCTGGAAGGCCGACACGGTCATGTCACCCTTGGTGATCGCATTCAAACCGTCCGGCGTGCCGTCGACACCGGCGATCAACACGCCCTTCTTACCTGCCGACTTCAAGGCCATGGCGGCGCCGATCGCCATCTCATCGTTGTTCGACAGCACCGCCTGGAAGTCGCGACCCTGGGTCAGCCAGTCGTTGACCAGGGTCATGCCCTTGTCACGCAGCCAGATCCCGGTCTGCTCCTGTTCGACCTTGATGCCTGGGTACTTGGTCAGGACCTCCTTCACGCCCTTGGTACGGTTGGTGGTGGAGTTGTTCGCCAGGTCACCCAGCAGGATCACAATGTTGCCCTTGCCGCCGAGTTTTTCCGCGATGTACTGCATCTGCAGCTTGCCAGCCTCGACGTCGTCGGAGGTCACTGCCGCGACACCTGGGGCCAACGTTGGGCTGTCAGGGCGGCGGTTGACGAACACCAGCGGGATTTTCGCCGCCGTGGCGGCCTTGATGATGTTGCCGGTCGAGGCGGTGTCGACCGGGTTGACGATGATCGCGTCGACTTTCTGGCTGATAAAGTTCTCGACCTGGCTCAATTGCTTGACCACGTCGGCACGGGCGTCTTCGAATTGCAGCTGCACGCCGTCACCCTTGGGGTAGGACTTGGCTTGCTTGTCCATGTCCTCGCGCAGGTACGTCAGGAAGGTGTCATCGAACGCCGACATGCTCACGCCCACCTTGATATCGGCAGCGCTGGCGAAACCACTGGCGAGCAGCATGGACAAGGCCAGCGCGGTATAACGGATCGGGGTCTTCATGAACGGTCTGTCTCCACTTTCTTGTTGGTTTTTTGGACGTTGCGTTTATCAGAGCGAGGATGACGGCAATCGAACGATCGGTGCACCCGGAATGCAGCAGACCAGCGCGCCTTTGTTCTCGACGCACAGCACATTCAGGAAGGAAAAGTAAAACGGCCGGGCGCGGGGCAGGCCGCGTGGCGTGTGGGCAGGGCGTAAAACTCGCAGTACAGCGTTGAAGATTTTCATCTGACGGTACCTGGTTGTTTTTGATCTTGTTTTTGTCGAGTCGTCCGAAGCGGGTTCGAGACGTACTTTATGCAACCTGCAAAAGACTTTATTGGAAAATAATTTCCATATCAACCTGTTTTAGAATTTTATTCTATTTTTGTTGAAACCACCTGCTGGCGCTCGGCGCTCAGGCGTGCAGCGTCCAATATACGGGTGGTTTCCAACGCGTCATAGGCATCCACCGGCAATGGCCCCTGCCCTTGCACGGCGGCTTGCAACTGGCGATAGAACTGGGTCCAGCAGCCCTTCTCCGAGGGCACGCGCTCGCGCTCCTCACCCTGCTCGAACCAGCCCCAGCGCCGATGCTCCTCGGCGCCCCAGTGCTCGCCTTCGGTCTTCGGCGATTTGCCCGCCATCAGCGCTTCTTCCTGGCCGTCCAGGCCTTCGACGGTGTAGCAGCCCAACGTCCCGCTGACGCGAAAGCGCGGGGCCTGGCTGTTTTGCAGGGCGTTGCCCCACAGGTGTGAAACCACGCCATTGGCATGGGTCAGGGACACGAAGAAACCGTGATCGAGGCTGGGATATTCCGGGCTGAACTGCAATTGCGCGAAGACCCGGTCCACCGGACCGAACAACTGCAAGGCCTGGTCCACCAGATGGCTGCCGAGGTCGCGCAGCCAGCCGCCCCCGCTGGCGTTGCCGACTGCCTGCGGGCTGTAGCGTTCGACGCGGGATTCGAAGCGGGTGATCGCGCCCAGGGCGCCGGCGTCGATCAGCTTGCGCAAGGTCAGGTAGTCCGAGTCCCAACGCCGGTTCTGATAGACGCTGAGCAGCACGCCCTGGCGCTCGGCGGCGGTGATCAGCGCCTGGGCCTGTTCGGCATTGCTGGCAAAGGGTTTGTCGCTGACCACCGCGACACCGTGCTCGATGGCTTCGAGCACCAGCGCCGGGCGCCCTTTGAGAGTGGTGGAAATCACCAGCGCGTCGACACCGGCTTCGACGATCTGGCCGATGCTGTCGAAGGCCTTCACACCTGGATGGTCAGTGCTCAATTGCTGGCGGCGCTCGGGTGAGCGCGTCACCACGCCGACAAAGGTGGCGCCTGGCAGCGTGGCAATCAGCGGCGCATGAAAGAAGCGCCCTCCGTGGCCGTAGCCGACTAGTCCGATTCGCATGATCAACTCCTTGATTGAAGTGCAAACCCAATCAACTGTGGGAGGGGGCTTGCTCCCGATGGCGGAGTGTCAGTCAACCAGTTGTTATCTGACCCACCGCTATCGAGGGCAAGCCCCCTCCCACATTGACCGAGTGTTAGCCGTAGAACGCAGGGCGATCCGGCAGGCTGACCTTCACAATCTGCTCACTGCCCTGGGCCTCGATACACGCATCCGCCGCCACGGCGGCAGCAAAACCATCCCACGCCGACGGCCCGCCGACATGCCCCGCCCGCACGCTGTCGATAAAGGCCTGCAACTCGACGTCATACGCGCCGATAAACCGGTCCTTCCAATCCATCAGAATCGCATTCGACAGCTTGGCGCCACTGCGCAGTTGCACCTGGGACGGCTCCGGCAATTTGGCGATGCCGGTCTCCCCCACCACTTCACACTGGATGTCGTAGCCGTACTGGCAGTTCACAAACACTTCGACGTCGATGCGCGTGCCCTTGACCGTCTCCAGCAACACGATCTGCGGGTCGCGCAGGTGGGCCAGGGCCTTGCTGGTCTTGCGTGGGAATACCACTTGGACCGACACGTAGTCGTCGTTGAGCAACCAGCGCAACACATCCAGCTCATGGATCAAGGTGTCGGTAATCGCCATGTCGGTCTTGTAGTTCTCGCCCACCGTCGGGTTGCGGTGCGCGCAATGCAGCATCAACGGCTCGCCGATCTGGCCGCTGTCGATCACGGCTTTAAGGGCGCGGTAGCCTTCGTCATACGGGCGCATGAAGCCGACTTGCACCAGGCGTTTGCCGTAGGCGACTTCGGCATCGACGATCTTGCGGCAGCCTTCGGCAGTCACCGCCAGCGGTTTTTCGCAGAACACCGGCTTGCCGGCGGCGATGGCGGCGAGCACAAACGCTTCGTGGCTCGGGCCCCAGGAGGTCACCAGCACCGCCTCGACCTGCGGCGAGTTGATCAACGCAAGGCCGTCGGGATAAACCTCGGCGGTAAGCTTCAGGTCCGCGACCACCTTGGCGGCCTGCTCCAGGTTGATGTCGGTCACCGCCACTACCTGGCTATTGAGCAGGGTCTGGCTGCAACGGCGAATATGGTCGCGGCCAATGGCGCCGGTACCGATCACTCCAAGCTTCAAAGACATGCAAACACTCCTCTTGTTATTAGTACTGCCGGGCCTTCGCCAGGTGTTCATTGAGTTTTTTCGCCGCCGCGTTCGTGCGTTCGCTGGTCGACACCTGCGCCACGCCGACGCGCCACCACGACAGGTAGCCGTGGACCATCGTCTTGGGCAGGACCTTGATATCGATCAGTGTCGACACGCTTTGCGTGCGGGCATCGGCCAGGGCCGCTTCCAGTTGTTCGACGCTGCTGACCTTGTAGGTCTTGCAGCCATAGGCCGCCGCGCTCATGGCGAAATCCACCGGCACCAGGCCGCCATCGAGCTTGCCGCTCTCGGGGTTGCGGTAGCGGAATTCGGTGCCGAAGCTGTCCATGCCATTGCCGATCTGCAGGTTGTTGATGCACCCGAACGCCATGTTGTCGAGCAGCACCACATTGATCTTGCGCCGCTCCTGAATCGAGGTGGCCAACTCCGAGTGCAGCATCATGTAGGAGCCATCGCCGACCAGCGCATACACCTCCTTGCTCGGCTCGGCCAGTTTCACCCCCAGGGCTGCGTTGATCTCGTAGCCCATGCACGAGTAGCCGTATTCGACGTGATAGGTGTTCACACCCTTGCTGCGCCAGGCGCGCTGCAGGTCACCGGGCAGGCTGCCGGCGGCGGCGACGATGATTGCGTCGTCGGCCAGGTGCTGGTTGAGCACGCCGAGCACGCGGCTCTGGGTCAGGCATGAGCCGGTCAGCTCGATAAACTCGCGCAGCACGGCGCGGTCCAGGTGGTCATCCACTTCGGGCACGAAGTCGTCGCCCTGGTATTCGACCTGGTGCACACGCTCGACTTCGGCGTCCAGCTGGGCCTTGGCGTCGCGTACCTGCTCGCCCCAGCCGGAACGGTAATCACCGAGGGCCTGGGCCAGGGCTTCGAGGCCGACCTTGGCGTCGGCCAGCACTTGCACGCCGTCGAGTTTTACCGCGTCGCAGGGGCTGATATTGAGGTTGAGAAACTTCACGTCGGCGTGCTTGAAAAGCGACTTCGACGAGGTGGTGAAGTCGGTGTAACGGGTGCCGATACCGATGATCAGGTCCGCCTCGGGAGCCAGCAGGTTGGCGGCCAGGCAGCCGGTTTCACCGATGCCGCCGACGTTCAGCGGATGGCTGGAGACCACCGCGCTCTTGCCGGCCTGGGTTTCGGCGAAGGGAATGTCAAAGCGTTCGGCAAACGCCTGCAGCGCGGCATTCGCGCCGGAATACTTGACCCCGCCCCCGCAGATGATCAGCGGTTTGCGTTTGCCCCGGAAAGCCGCCAGCGCATCGCCGATCATCGCCGTGGTCGCCGGACGGCGGTCGATACGGTGCACGCGTTTTTGCAGGAAATAATCCGGATAATCCCAGGCTTCAGCCTGCACATCCTGCGGCAAGGCCAGGGTTACCGCGCCGGTTTCCGCCGGGTCGGTGAGCACGCGCATGGCATGGATCGCCGCGGTCATCAGCTGCTCGGGGCGGTTGATGCGGTCCCAGTATTTGCTCACCGAACGGAAGGCATCGTTGGTGCTGATGCTCAGGTCGTGGAATTGCTCGATCTGTTGCAGCACCGGGTCGGGCTGGCGGCTGGCGTAGACATCGCCGGGCAACAGCAGCAGCGGGATGCGGTTGGCCGTGGCGGTCGCGGCGGCGGTCAGCATGTTTGCCGCGCCCGGCCCGACGGACGCGGTGCACGCGTAGATCTTGCGGCGCAGGTGCTGCTTGGCAAACCCGATGGCGGCGTGGGCCATGCCCTGCTCGTTGCGGCCCTGGTGCACCACCAGGTCACCGCTGTCCTGCTCCAGCGCCTGGCCGAGGCCCAGCACATTGCCGTGGCCGAAAATCGTGAAAACGCCGGCCACGAACTTGCTCTGTACGCCATCGACTTCGATGTATTGATTATCCAGAAACTTCACCAGGGCCTGGGCCATGGTCAATCGTGTTGTACTCATGTTCGCACCTTGTGTGAATGCAAATCTGTCGATCAACAGTGATCCAGTGTGGGAGCGGGCTTGCTCGTGAATGCGGTGTGCCAGATACACAATCCTTGACTGATACACCGCCTTCGCGAGCAAACCCGCTCCCACCGTTCGGTCCGCGTCAGGTCCGGGTGCCTTGCAAGTGCGCGATGCTCGCGCCCAGCGCCTGTTGGATATCCGCCAATGCATGCACGCTTTCGGCAAACGGCTCGAACGACAGGTAGCCGCTGTAACCGCTGCTGAGCAAGGTGTCGATCTGCGCCGCATTGCCGAGGATGTCGCCCTCGCCCACCAGCACGCGGTGGCCGTCACGGATCGAATTCAGCGGGGCCTCGGCATCCTCCACCCCGGAGATATGCACCAGGCCGGTCAACTGCGGGAAGAATTCCTGCTCGCTCGCCAGGTGATGGTGAAAGGTGTCGTGCACCAGGCGGAATACATCCAGCCCGCCGATGGACTGGATCGCGTCCACCGCCACGCGTTTGCGGCGCAGCGCACACTCTTCAAAACCTAGCGGCTCGATAAAACCGAGGATGCCGTACTCACGCAGGATCGGCGCCAGTTCGCTCAATGCGGTGCGCAACCCGGCAGCGCGCTGGGCCTCGTTGCGGCTATCGCCGCGCTCATTCAATGGGCACATTACCAGGCCCTGGGCGCCGCATTCGCGGGCATAGGTGGCGAGCGTGATCGCCTGGGCGCGGCGCTCATCGTTCCACACATCAAAGGGGTACAGCGCGTTGATCGACAGCACGGTGATACCCTGCACTGCGCAGAGTTCACGCACGCGACTGGCCGGGGTGCCGTATTCGATGTCGTGGCCCTTGAGGTCGTTGCGGATCTCGATGGCATCGCACTTGAGGGACGCCGCCAACTGGATGAAATCCGGCAGGGACAGGTTGGGCGCAACCATGCGATTGAGGGCAAAACGTAGAGGCGACTTCATTATTGTTGTTCTCCGCTCAAACCGATTAGAGATCCAGCAGCCAGCTGTGCTGCGGGTCGTTATGGAAATGCCAGGCGCGCTTGGGGCCGGCCATCACGTTCAGGTAATAGGATTCATAGCCGTACGGCACGCTGACCGGGTGATACCCCTTGGGCACCACCACCAGGTCGCTGTTTTCCACGGCCATGGCCTGGTCGATGCTGCGATCGTCGGTGTACACGCGCTGGAACACGAAGCCCTGGGGCGGGTTGATCTGGTGGTAATAGGTTTCTTCCAGGAAGCTCTGGTGCGGCAGGTCGTCGGTGTCGTGCTTGTGCGGCGGGTAGCTCGACGAGTGCCCGGACGGCGTGCGCACTTCCACCACCAGCAGCGAATGGGCCGGCTCGCTGTCGGGCAGGATGTCGCACACATAGCGAGTATTGGCAGCCTTGCCGCGCACGCTGCGCTTGCAGTCTTCAGGCCGGATCAGGCGCGGGGTGTAGCCGCTGGCACCCGGCGCGGCGCACACCGCAATCTGCACATCGCTCAAGGCGGTGACCTGGGCGTCGGTGCCCGGCGGCAGGTAGGCGGCGAACGGGGACTTGTCTTCGAACACCGACTGGCGATCGCCGAGGTTCTGCCAGCTGAAGCCCTCGCCTTCGATGTTCACCCGCCCGCTGAGCAGCACCAGGCACAACTCCTGGTCGCCGGCGGTGACCGGCAGGGTTTCGCCCAGGCTCAGGCGGTAGGCGGCAAAGCCCACGTACTCCAGGCGGCCCTCTTCCAGGGCAACCATGGTTTGTCCGCGTTTACTGCTTTTGACCAGCAAGCTCATGGTGCAGTCCTCTCGCTCAGAAGTGCGCGCAAGGTGTCGTAACCCTTTTTCGCATAGATATAGCTGGGCGCCACGGCCGGGTCCTGCTCGGCCTCCACCACCAGCCAGCCCTCGTACTTCGCGGCCAGCAGCTCATCGAGCAACGGCGCGAAGTTGATATCACCGTCGCCGGGCACAGTGAAGGTGCCGTTGACGATGCAGTCGGGGAAGCTCCACATCTGGTTGCGTGCCAGTTGCACCACGGGTTTGCGCACATCCTTGAAGTGCACGTGGCAGACGCGGTCGATGTGCTTGCGCAGCACCTCGAGGGGTTCGCCGCCGCCCATGTAGCAGTGCCCCGAATCGAACAACAGGCCGACTTCCGGGCCGGTGCGCTGCATCAATTGGTCGATGTCTTCCGGGGACTCGACGTAGGCGCCCATATGATGGTGGTAGGCCAGGCGCACGCCTTGGGACAGGGTAAAGCGTGCCAGCTCGGTGAGTTTGTCGGCATAGTCCTGCCAGGCCTGCTCGCTGTGAAAACGCGGGCGTTCGATCAGGCGGATGCGTGAGCCCTGGATCGAGTCGGCGACTTCACCGTACACCAGCACCTTGGCGCCATTGAGTTTGAGCAACTCGACATGCCCGGCGATGGCTTCGATTTCCTCGGCCACCGAGCGGCGGGCCAGGCGGCTGGAGTACCAGCCGGAGACCAGCGCCAGGTCGTAGGGGCGTAGCACATCGCCGACGCCCTTGGCATCCTTTGGGAATTTGCCGTTGAGTTCAAAACCTTCGTAGCCGATGTCCTTGCCTTCGCTCAGGGTGGTGCTCAGGGGCGTTTCTCCGCCCAGGGCCGGCAGGTCGTCGTTACTCCAGGAGATCGGGTTGATGCCAATTCGGATTGCGGGCATGGCTGCACCTTTATTATTTTCAGGTATCACTGAGATCTGCTTAATGTGGGAGCTGGCTTGCCTGCGATACAGGCAACTCGGGCCTTCAAATACACCGAGGTGATGCCTTCGCAGGCCAGCCAGCCCCCACACTGGACTGCATTTCAAATGGGCGGCTGGGTTCAGCCCCTGGCACTGCGCCAGGCGTTGATCAGTTGTTCGAAGGTGGCCTGCACTTGTTGGATCAGCGTTTCATCGTCGATCTCCCCCGCCATCCACGCGCGGCTTGGCTCCTGGAAGATCGTGCGACCCACGGCGAAACCCCGGCAGGTGGTGCTGTGGCTGGCTTGCTGGAAGCCATCGGCGAGAAACTCGGCCGAAGCGTTCAGGCCCAGCAGCACCACACCACGGCAGTACGGGTCGCGCTCCTGGATCAGTTCGTCGAGCTTTTTCCAGGTCGCGGCCGACTGCGCCTCGATCTTCCACCACGCCGGGTAGATCCCCAGGTTGTACAGGCGCTTGAGGCTGCGGTAGAGCACATCCGGGTACGTGGACGGGTGATCCTTGGGCGGGATGACTTCCAGCAGCAGTTCATGCCCACTGACCAGCGAAGCCTCGTACACCGCCTTGAGTTGCGCCTCCTGTTCCAGGCGCAGCAGCGGCTCGTCGTCGGGGTGGAATTGCACCAGGCACTTGATGATCTGTTCCTGCGGCCAGGCAATCAGGTTGCTGCCGACCGAACGGCCATGCTCGAACGCCAGCGGGCGCGAGTTCTGCACTTCCACCGGGCGTGCAATCCACCAGCCCCGGCCGCTGGCGGCGTTGAGCGCGTCCTGGCCGAAACGCTGGTCGGCCAGCAGGCCCACATCGGCCTCGATACCTTGCTCGGCAAGCTTGTGTTCCACGCGTTCAATGGCCTGGATAAACAGCTGCTTGATGTCACTGATCCGGCTCGGGTCCTGGCCACCGCGTTGCGCCAGGTCCACCAGTTGCCAGCGGTGGTCGAAGGCAAACACGAACAGCTGCTTCCAGGTCTTGCGCGGCACGCTGACACGGTGCAGGCGTTGCAGGGTCACGTCCTGGTCCGGGCGGGTAATCGGCACCGGGCTGTTGAACAGGTATTCCAGCTCCGCCGGGGTCGGCATTGCCGGGGCGCAGGCGTGCCGGGACACCACCAGGCCACCGCAGGCATTGGCCAACTGGCTGCAGCGTTCATCGCTGGCATCCTTCAGCCAACCGCTGAGGAAGCCGGACATAAAGGCATCGCCGGCGCCGAGCACGTTGAGCACTTCAACGCGCACGCCGGGATAAATCTCACCGTCCTCCAGGCGCGCGGGGATGGCACCGTGGATCACCGTGCAACCCTGCGGACCGAGCTTGACCACCAGGGTCGCCGGGGTCAGTTCACGTACGGTACGCAATGCCGTGAGCAGGTCTTCACTGCCGCCGGCGATGAGGAATTCTTCTTCGGTGCCGACGATCAGGTCAAAACGCGGCAGGATTTTCTGCACGTGCTGGCTGACATTCTGGTCGGCGACAAACCGGGTCTCGCCATCGGCCTTGCCCGCCAGGCCCCACAGCACCGGGCGGTAGTCGATATCCAGCACGCGCTTGACGTTGTGCTTGGCCGCGTAGTCGAGGGCCTGGATGCTGGCCTTGTAGACGCCGTCGGTGGAGAAATGCGTACCGGTAATCAGCAGGGCCTTGCTGGAGGCGATAAAGGCTTCGTTGATGTCTTCGGCACGCAACGCCATGTCGGCGCAATTTTCGCGGTAGAACACCAGGGGGAAGGTTTCGCGGTCCTTGAGGCCGAGCAGCACCAGGGCGGTGAGGCGCTCCGGGTCGACCTTGATGCCGCTGACATCGCAGCCCTCGCGGGCCAGGGATTCCACCAGGAAGCGGCCCATGTGGTCGTCCCCGACCCGGCTCAGCATCGCTGACTTGAGCCCAAGCCTGGCAGTGCCGAAGGCGATGTTGGCGGAGGAACCGCCGAGGTATTTGGCAAAGCTGGACACGTCCTCAAGCCGTGCACCGACTTGCTGTGCATAGAGGTCGACGCCCAGGCGCCCGAGGCAAATCAGATCCAATTGACGCCCACTGGCAAAACGAGTCTGGCCCATGCTGGCTCCTGTTATTTTTATCAGCCTGCGTTGTGCCGCCGTGGCGACGGCAAACGCTCTTGGTGGGAGCAGACTAGAACGTCCGGCGACTGCAATCAATATTTATTCCATAATTATTTTTAGTGGAATATTTTTTCCAATACGCCAGCATAGGGGCACGCCAGCCCCCGTGCATCGTTTCAGCAAGCCACCGGGGCCGTGATGCCGGGGTATTTTTTTGCGCCTACCCTGTAGACTTGCGCCACCCATCAGCGCATCAGAAGAACACGCCAGAAGGATTGCCCATGTCCCGCACCGATCCCGAGACCACCCTGGAAGGAACCATCGCCAGCCCTCCGATCAATGCCGAACGCCTGTTGCAGCTGATCACCGACGAATACGAAAGCCTGCCGCGCCAGCTCAAGCGCATCGCCAGCTACATGAGCCAGCAGAGCGACCGGATCATGGTCGACCGCATCAGTGATATCGCCCGTGAATGCGAAGTGCATCCGTCGGCCATCGTGCGGTTTTCCCAGCGTTTCGGCTTCAGCGGGTTCAGTGAAATGCAGGCGCTGTTTCGCGAGGCCTACACCCACAAGACCACGCCGGTGCAGAACTACCAGCAGCGCATCCGCAGCATGATCGCCAACAAGTCGCAGAAGGCCAGCGGCGGCGACCTGGCGCGTGAATGCGTGAATGCCACGCTGTCGGGCATCGAGCGCCTGGGTCTGGAGCTGGATGACACGGCCTTCGAGAAAGCCGTGGACCTGGTGGTCAACGCCGACAATATCTACGTGGTTGGCGTGCGCCGCTCCTTCGCGGTCGCCGACTACCTGGTCTACAACCTGCAGCACACCAACAAGCGCATCCACTTGATCTCCGGGCTGGGCGGCAGTTACCGCGAGCAGATGCGCAGCGTGCGCGCCAATGACCTGGTGATTGCGATCAGCTTCACGCCCTACGGCAAAGAGACCCAGCACTGCCTGCGCATTGCCCAGCATCACCAGGCCAAGACCCTGATCATCACCGACAGCAACCTGTCGCCGCTGGCCAAGCGAGCGAACGCGGTACTGTTGGTGAATGAGGGGTCGTCGTTTGCGTTCCGCTCGTTGAGCGCCACCTTGTGCCTGTGCCAGGCCTTGTTTATTGCGGTGGCGTACCGGTTGGAATTGAAGGTCGATGAGATCCACGAACAGGTCGGGTTTGATGACTGATCCCAACGGCACGGGGATTGTGCTGGAAACCGGGCTTGTCGTGGTGAGTGGGCCTGTTGTGGCGAGCGGGCTTGCCCCGCGTTGGGCTGCGTAGCAGCCCCAAAACGGATCACCAAGATATAACCTGGCACACCGCATTCTGCTTGATAAGGGCTGCTACGCAGCCCAACGCGGGGCAAGCCCGCTCGCCACAAAACCGATTCCCACAACCGGCCAGCGCTCCACAGCCATAGTGGGTGTGCTTATCGCTGATTTCGGCGCATCAGGCGGTACGCCGCAGGAATGACAAACAGCGAGAGCAACGGCGCAGTGAGCATGCCGCCGATCATCGGCGCGGCGATGCGGCTCATGACTTCGCTGCCGGTGCCGCCGCCGAGCAGAATCGGCAATAGCCCGGCGATGATGACCGCCACAGTCATGGCCTTGGGGCGCACGCGCATGACCGCGCCTTCGGTGATCGCGGCCAGCAGGTCATGGTCCTGGCGCTCGGCCCAGGCGTTTTTCAGGTACAGCAGCATGATCACGCCAAACTCCGCCGACACCCCCGCCAATGCGATAAACCCCACCCCGGTAGCCACCGAGAGGTTGTAGCCCAGCGCATACAGCAACCATACGCCGCCGGTCAGCGCGAAGGGCAAGGTGGCGATGATCAGGAGCGCCTCGTCGATCCGCCGGAACGTCAGGTACAGCAACACGAAGATGATCAGCAGCGTAGCCGGCACCACCAGTTTCAGGCGTTGGTTGGCGCGCTCGAGGAATTCGAACTGCCCCGAGTAGCTCAGGCTCATCCCCGGCTGCAGTTGCACCTGCTGGTCGATTGCCGCACGCAGGTCCTTGACCACCGACGCCAGGTCGCGGTCACGCACGTCGATGTAGACCCAGCCCGAAGGCCGCGCGTTCTCGCTCTTTAGCATCGGCGGGCCATCGTTCACCTTGACCTGCGCGACAGTGCCGAGCGTGATCTGGCTGCCCAACGGCGTGTAGATCGGCAGGTTGCGCAGCGCCTCCAGCGAGTCACGCCATGCCTTCGGATAGCGCAGGCTGATCGGGAAGCGCGCCAGGCCTTCCACGGTTTCGCCGACGGTCTCGCCGCCCACCGCGCCGGACACGATCGCCTGCACATCCGCAATATTCAGCCCATATTGCGCAGCGGCCACGCGGTCGATGTCCACGTCGATATAACGCCCGCCGGTCAAGCGCTCAGCCAGTGCCGAACTGACGCCGGGCAGCGTTTTCGCGACCTTCTCCACCGCCTGGGTCACCGCATCGATCTGCATCAGGCTGGTGCCCGCGACCTTGACGCCAATCGGGCTTTTGACCCCGGTGGCGAGCATGTCGATGCGGTTGCGGATCGGCGCAATCCAGATATTGGTCAGCCCCGGCACTTGCACCACGCGGTCCAGCTCCTTGACCAGTGCGTCCGGGGTCATGCCGGCGCGCCATTGATCCCTGGGCTTGAACTCGATGGTGGTCTCGAACATCTCCAGGGGTGCCGGGTCGGTGGCGGTTTCGGCACGTCCGGCCTTGCCGAACACATGGGCGACCTCAGGCACACTCTTGATCAGGCGGTCGGTGCGTTGCAGCAGCTCGCCAGCGGTTTGCGTCGACAACCCCGGCAAGGCCGAGGGCATGTAGAGCAGGTCGCCTTCGTCCAGCGGCGGCAGGAATTCGCCGCCAAGCCTCGACAGCGGCCACAACGCACTGGCCACCACCAGCAAGGCCACCAGCAGGGTCAGGCGCGGCCGGTGCAGCACTGCATCGAGGGCCGGTTGGTAGAGCTTGATCAGCCCGCGATTGAGCGGGTTGCGCTGTTCATCGGGAATGCGCCCGCGAATCCAGTAGCCCATCAGCACCGGGATCAAGGTCACCGACAACCCGGCCGCCGCCGCCATGGCGTAGGTCTTGGTGTAGGCCAGCGGGCCGAACAGGCGACCTTCCTGGGCTTGCAGGGTGAACACCGGGATAAACGACAACGTGATGATCAGCAGGCAGAAAAACAGCGCCGGCCCGACCTCCACGGCGGCCTCGGTCATGACCTGCCAATGCTCCTCGCCCTTGAGCACCCGTCCGGGATGGGCGTGGTGCCAGGCCTCGATCTTCTTGTGGGCGTTCTCGATCATCACCACCGCCGCATCCACCATCGCACCAATGGCAATCGCAATGCCGCCCAGGGACATGATGTTGGCGTTGATTCCCTGCACCTGCATGACGATAAAAGCGATCAATACCCCCACCGGCAACGAGATGATCGCCACCAGCGACGAGCGCAGGTGCCAGAGGAATATCCCGCACACCAGCGCCACCACCAGGAACTCCTCCAGCAGCTTGTGGCTGAGGTTGTCCACGGCGCGGTCGATCAATTTGCTGCGGTCGTACGTGGTGACGATCTCCACGCCGGGCGGCAGGCTGCTTTTCAGTTGCTCCAGCTTGGTCTTGACGGGGGCGATGGCTTCGCGAGCATTCTTGCCGCTGCGCAGGATCACCACGCCGCCCACCGCTTCGCCCTCGCCGTCCAGTTCACTGACGCCGCGGCGCAGGTCCGGACCGAGTTGAATGCTCGCCACGTCGCCAAGGGTCACCGGTACGTTGTCGGTGGCCAGGCGCAACGGAATCGCGCGAAAATCCGCCAGGCTTTTCAGGTAGCCGGAGGCGCGCACCATGTATTCGGACTCGCCCATGTTCAGCACCGAGCCGCCGGTTTCCTGGTTGGCCTTGCCGATCGCCTCCGTGACCTGTGCCTGGGTGATGCCGCGATTGGCCAGGGCCAACGGGTCGAGCTGCACCTGGTATTGCTTGACCTGGCCGCCGATGGTTGCGACTTCCGCCACATTGGGCAGGGTCTTGAGTTCGAACTTGAGGAACCAGTCCTGCAGCGCGCGCAGTTGTGCCAGGTCGTGCCGACCGCTGCGATCCACCAGCGCGTACTGGTAGATCCACCCCACGCCGGTGGCGTCCGGGCCCAACGCGGGCTTGGCCGACGCCGGCAAGCGTGCCTGCAATTGGCTGAGGTATTCCAGCACCCGCGAACGCGCCCAGTACAGGTCGGTGCCTTCGTCAAACAACACATACACGTAGCTGTCGCCGAAAAACGAAAAGCCGCGCACGGTCCTTGCACCCGGCACCGAAAGCATCGTCGTGGTCATCGGGTAGGTGACCTGGTTTTCGACGATCTGCGGCGCCTGGCCCGGGTACGGCGTGCGGATGATCACCTGCACATCCGAGAGGTCCGGCAGTGCATCCACCGGCGTGTTCTGCACCGCCCACAGGCCCCACGCGGTAACAAACAGCGTGGCGAGCAGGACCAGGAAACGGTTGGCCACGGACCAGCGAATCAACCGCGCGATCATGGCTGCCTCCCCGGTTGCAGGCTCATGTCAGAAGGGCCGGACGAGGGGGCGCTTATCCCGCGCAAGCTGGCCTCGGAATCCAGCAGGAATTGGCCGGAAGCGACCACCTGCTGGCCTTCCTGCAATCCGCTGATGATGACGCTCTGGTCCTGGCTTTCTGTGCCGACCTCGACCTCGACCGGTCGATAGTGCCCGCCCTCCTCGGCCAGCATCACCAACACGCGCTTGCCGGTGCGGATCAGCGCCTCGCTCGGCACGCGCAATACCGATTGTGTGGAAGATTGCGCCAGGCGCACCTGCGCGGTCATGCCTGGGCGCAAGGCGCCGTCGGGGTTGCGCAGCTCGACGCGCACCTGCACGGTACGGCTGTCTGCGGCGGTGGCTGGCAGGATCGCGCTGACGCTGCCGTTGAAGGTCTTGCCCGGCCACCCGACAAATCGACTCTGCACGGTCTGTCCCACCGCCACTCCCGCCGCCTGGGCCTGCGGCACCGCGACTTGCAGCCAGACCGGGTCCACGCCGTTGATGCGTGCCAGGGTCTGCCCGGCCGCGACCGTCATGCCTTCGCGCACGTCCAGGGTCTGCAACGCACCGGCCAACGGGCTGGTGATGGTCAACACCGATTGCACCCGGCCGCTGCGTTCCATGCGCGTGATCACGTCGGCGGGCATGCCGCTCAGGCGCAGGCGCTGGCGCGCAGCGGCCAACCAGCTGGCATCACCGCTGCGGCGCACGGCCAGGAACTCCTCCTGGGCAGCCACCCATTCGGGGATCAGCAGATCCGCCAACGGCGCGCCGGCCTGGAGCACATCACCCGGCGCGCGGGCGTAAACGCGCTCGACAAAACCCGCCGCACGCGCCTGCACCACGGCCACGTCACGCTCGTTGAACGCGAGGATGGCGGACAGCTCCAGCGTCGGCGTGAGCACGTCCCGGCTCACCGTCGCCAGGCGCACACCGAGGTTCTGTGCCACCTGCGGATCGATCTGCACGGCATGGTTGTCGGCGGTGCTCTCGGCATAGCGCGGCACCAGTTGCATGTCCATGAAGGGCGACTTGCCGGGCTTGTCGAATTTCTGCTGCGGGTACATCGGGTCATACCAGTACAGCGCGGCTTTATCCGGCAGGGCGGCGGCAGGTTTCTGCGCCAGCCAATAGCCCGCCCCCACGCCTGCGGCCAGCAGCACCACAGCGAGCAATCGATTAATCATTGGCGGGTTCCCCATAGGCAAAATACAACTGCGCACCCACCAGGGCACGCTGTTCGATGACATCAATCTGCTTGAAACGCGCGTCGACCAGTTCGCGACGGGCACTGACCAGCGCCATCAACTCGGTCTTGCCGGCGCGATAGCCGGCCAGGCTCAAGGCGACCTTTTCCTCGGCCAGCGGCACCAGGCTGTCCTGGCTACGCTGCACGGCGCGGTCGAGGCGCTGATAGGTGGCCAGGTCGTCGTCGAGCACCTGGGTGTGTTCGCGGGTGGCGGCTTCGCGTTCGGCATCCAGTTGGTCCAGCTCGGCCTGCCGGGCGGCAATCCCGGGGTTTTGCCGGCGGCCGGGGAAAATCGGCAGGTCGAAGCTCAATTGCAGGCTGACCATGTCGCCGTACTCGCGACCGCGATGCTGGTAATCCACCTCCCAACTCCAGTCCGAGGTCTTTTGCGCCTTGGCTTCGCGCAGCCGTGCCTCGGCCTCGCGGGTGCGCGGCGCAAAGGCTTGCAGTTCGGGGTGCTGGTGCAGGTTGTAGGGATGGGCGAGTGGCCAATTCGGCCATTGCCCGCTGGGGGCTTCGCTCGCCGCCGCACCGATCCAGCGCTTGAGGGCGGCGCGGGCCTGGGCGCGCTGTTCGGTCAACGCGTCCTCGCGCTCGGCCAGTTCAGCCGCTTCCTGGCGCGGGATGACAGCATCCGAGGGCTGGCCACGGCCGCCGGCCAACTGGGCGCGGACGCTGTCCTGCAGCAGACGATTCTGTCGGTAGAAGTCCTGGAACAAGGCGTCCTTGCGCTCCACCGCATAAGCGCGAATCCACGCCTGGGCAGTGGCCTGGCGCACATTGAGGCGCTCGACGCGCCCTTCGGCCGCCGTGCGCGCCACGGTCGCGTCGGCCAGTTCGACCCGCGCCTTGCGCTTGTCACGGCTGGGCACCTGTTGCTGGATACCGACCATTTGCTCGGTCATGTCATCGCCATACAACGTGCCGCGATCGGGCCCGCCGATGGGGAAGTTTTGCAGGCCTACGACGAGTTTCGGGTCGGGCAATTCACCGGCCGGAATCGCCGCCTGCGTCGCCGCCTGCAGCTTGGCCGACTCGGCCGCGAGCGACGGCGCAGTGGTTTGCGCCAGGCGCAGGGCGTCATCCAGGGTCAGCGCGGACGCCAGCAGCGGCCACGCCAGCACGCCCACCGCCAGGGCGCGCATGTAGAGGGAATTCATGCTGAAGATTCCTGTTCTGTTCCACTGCGCGCCGGGTTATGCGGCGCACAGCAAGGCCATCCCGAAGGCGGGATGAGACTTCAGGTGCAACAGGAATCAGTAGCGGGGTGGGCGCCAGACGCCGGACGGCGTGCGGTCGGGGATAAAGTCCGAGGTAGTGCTGAAAAGCTGCGCCGACGCCAGGGTCACAGGCGCCTTGAGCAGCGGCACCGACAGTTGCAACAGGCCGCCGGTCTTGCATTCCTGGCCGGGCTTGCAGGCCTTGCCATGATCCACGCCGTCCTGGCAGCAGTCAGGGGTCATGTCGGTCATCATCGGCATGTCCGCCATCTTCATCGGGCAAGGCTCGGTGCTCGACGGCACGCCCGCCATCCCGGTCAGGGGAAGCGTGAGGCTTAACAGCAGGACCAGGATCAAACGCAGAAGGCGGCTCATGGGGCGCGAGTCTAGCCAAGCGGGCGTTAAGCCGCCATTAACAATTTCGCCAACGCGCGACCATGGAAGCGGATCTGCGCGAGGGTCAACGCGGTGTAGCCGATGATCACCGCCGGCGGCAGGCGCGCGTCCCGGCAGAACGTGCCCAGGGGCTGCAAGGTCAGGCCGACAGCGGCGGCACGGGTGCAGAAATCTGGCTCTTCGACCCCCGCCGGCAACCACAGTACAAAGTGCAGGCCCGCCTGCTGGCCGCTGACCCTGAACTGCCCGCCCAGGCATTCCAACAGCGCATCGCGCCGCGCCTGGTAAGCCTGGCGCGACGCCCGCAGGTGACGCACGAACGCGCCGCTGCCGAGGAACTCCACCAACCCCGACTGATCACCCGCCCCCACCGAATGCCCGGTGAGTTGCAGCGTGCGCAGCAGCGCTGGACGCAGCGCCTTGGGCACCACCATGAAGCCCACGCGCAGGCCGGGGAACAGGTTCTTGTTGAAGCTGCCGCAGTAGATCACCCGGTCGCTGGAGTCCAGGGACTTGAGCGCGGCCAGCGGCGCGGCGTTGTAGTTGTACTCGCTGTCGTAATCGTCTTCGACCACCCACGCCTCGGCACGGGCGGCCCAGTCCAGCAGCGCCAGGCGGCGCGACACCGACAGGGTCATGCCCAGCGGGGCCTGGTGCGCCGGGGTCACATAGGCCAGGCGCGCCGTGTCGGGGAGTTGGTCGGTGTCCAGGCCTTCGGCGGTCACCGGCACCGCGTGGATATGCGCACCTGCCAGGCTGAACAGGCGGCGCGCCGGCGGGTAGCCAGGGTCCTCGACACAGGCGGTGTCACCGGATTTGAGCAGCGTGCGGGCGATCAGGTCGAGCGCATGGCGAATGCCGGTGGTGACGATCACCTCGTCGGCCTCGCACTGCAGGCCACGGTAGCTGCGCAGGTAATCGGCGATCTGCGCGCGCAGCTGCGGCAGGCCCGCAGGGTGCGCGGCCTCAAGCACGCCGGGGCCCACAGACAGCAGCCCACGGGAAATACAGCGGGCCCAGGTTTTCAGATCGAACAGGCTCGCGTCCGGTCGCCGCGCGACAAAAGGCACGTGGCTCTGCACGCCAGCGTCCGGCTGATCCGGCACCACGGCGCGACGCGGCGCCTGCGCCACCGTCGGCGCGGCCATGAATTGTTCGGGGATCACCGCGCAGACCCGCGTGCCGGAGCCGGCCACCCGCTGCACATAGCCTTCGCTGTGCAGGCGCTCGAATGCCGCTTCCAGGGTGCCACGCGATACCTGCCAGCGCTCCGCCAGGCTGCGCGTGGACGGCAAGCGACCGCCTGCCGGCAACTGCCGATTGAGGATCGCACCCCGCAACGCCGCGTAGGCACCTTGTTGCTTGCTGGCATCGAGGCCATCGGGACGGGGCAGGTCCAGGGCGGAAGCAGCTTTTCCTCGGCTCATAGTGGTCCACTCTTTCCAGGCATAAATGGCCCACAGGATTAAACCACAAAGCCGCTAGAGTTCGGGCTCTACTCATTGCAAAGAAGCGTGCCATGACCCAACGCGCCCTCTCCTTCAGGTTCTGGCTGGTGCTGCTCACCATGCTGATCGGCCTGCCCCGCATCACCCTCGACATGCACCTGCCGGCCCTGCCCGCCATGGCCGACTATTTCCACACCCGCGACAGCCAGCTGCAGCTGATCCTCACCCTGTACACCCTTGGCTCGGCGATTTCCCTGCTGGTCAGCGGTCCGCTGACGGATCGCTTCGGCCGCCGCCCGGTGTTGCTGGCGGGCTTGTTCACGTACGTGGTCGCCACCGTCGCGTGTGCGCTGGCCGACAGCCTCGGCGTGCTGATCATTGCCCGGTTGTTCCAGGCCCTGGGCGGGTGCTGCACCACGGTCATTGGCCGGGTGATCGTGCGCGACTACTTCGACCGCCATGAACAGGCGCGGCTGCTGGGCCTGATCTCCATAGCCATGGCCGTCTCGCCAATGGCCGCGCCGGTGCTGGGCAGCCTGCTGTTGCCGCTGGTGAATTGGCGCGGGCTATTCGTGCTGCTCGGCCTCATCGGCGCGGTGCTGTACCTGGTGGTGTATCGCCGCCTGCCCGAAACCCGTCCGCCGGAGGTGGCCGCCGCGCCGCCGAGCAACCTGCTGCGGATTTATGCCCAACTGCTGCGCGATCGCTACTTCCTGCGCTATTCCCTGGCGATCGGCTGCGTGTACAGCACCTATTTCCCCTTCATCAGCGAGTCGTCGGCGCTGCTGCAGCGTGGTTTTCACCTGACGGCGACCGCCTATGCGCTGGTGTTCGCCGCCACCATCAGTGGCTACATGCTCGGTGCCAACCTGTTCCGTCGGCTGGTGCAGCGATTCGAACCGGATCGCCTGATCAACGCGGCGATTGCCCTGAATGTGCTGGGCAGCCTGCTGCTCGCACTCGCCACCCTGGCGTTGCCGCAGCAATGGCTGGCGATTGTGCTGCCGATGGTGGTGATCATGGTGTCGGTGGGGATGGTGATTCCGGCGTGCCAGCTGTCGGTGCTGCAGCCCTACGGCGCAATCGCCGGGACGGCGTCTGGCCTGTTCTTCTTTACCCAGATGTTCCTGACGGCGCTGAGCAGCTGGGTTACCGGCCTGCTGTCCAACGGCACCTCGCGGCCCCTGGTGATCATGACCGCGCTGGCGAGCGGCTTGCTGCTGACCAGTTGGCTGGCCCTGCGCACAAACAAACGTGGGAGCGGGCTTGCCGGCGAAAACGTTGTGTCAGTCAACTCATGAGTCACTGACACCGCGCATTCGCCAACAAGCCCGCTCCCACGTATTTACCGATTAAGACGGCAATCAGTGCATAAAGATCGCGATCAGGATGATCACCGGAATAGGCACACCGAGGAACCAAAGCAGTAATGAGCGCATGTTGTTCTCCTTGAATTAACGAACGAAGTGTTCAGTTTCGACATACACCACCGCATCCCGGCGACGACCGCCGAAGGTTGCAGCGAAGCTGGCGAAAAACGCACCGATCAGCAGGGCCACGAACATCCACAGGGACGTCCAGGCAGCAACTTTGGCGGCGGTATCAGCGGCTTGCTTGGCTTTGAGCTTGGCGTCTTCGAGGGCTTTACGGGCGTCACCGTAGACCTTGTCGATACGCGCCTCGGCGTCAGCCTGGCTGAGGTTGGTGCGCTGGCTGATCAACTGGGCCAGGTAGGCACGGTCTTCAGGGGCCAGTTGGCCGTCGTTGCTCAGGGTGCGGGCAAAGATGCGCGCAACCACGCCGTGGACCGCGTCATCACTGACGGCGGCTGGGCGGTCGTCCCGGAACAGGCTGTCGACGTAGTAGCCGAAGTCCTGGCCGTTGGCACCTTTGGCCGCACTGCCGGCGGCCTGGGTGACACCGCTGGCAGCACCGGACGCCACGCTGGCACCTGCTTGCACGCCACCGCTGACCACGCTGCTGACCGAGCCGACCACCAGGGTCGCGGTAATCAACGTGGCCACGGCCCAGGCCAGGAAGCCATGGGCGGTGTCGCGAAAATACACCTCATCGCCGTGCATATTGGCCCATTTCACGCGCAACCGGCCGGCGATGTAACCGCCCAGGCCGGAGGCGACGATCTGGGTAAACGCCAGCCAGATAATGGTGGAAATGCCAAGCCCCTTGGCGCTGATGCCGCTATCGGCCCACGGCGACACCGCCGAAAAGCCCAGGCCGAAACCCAGCAGTACCAGAATCAGTGACAGTGCAGCCGCGGCTGCGGCCCCGGCAAAAATCGCCCCCCAGGAAACCCCGGAGAGCGCGCTCGACTCTTGCAGCGTGGATGAGGATGTGATCATTGTTGTTTTGCTCCCGGCAGGAAAAATAGTGTTACAACTCTCAAAAGGGACAGTGCAGGCAGCGTGCCAGTCGCTCGAAAATTTAAAATCCTTATATTTCAACAAGTTAACTAAATTGAACTAATTTGAACCATGCAACTTGCAAGAAATGACCGAACAAGGCGGGCGTTATGCAATCCCAGGCTGAACACTCACCTGTAGGCGCCGGCGTGTCGGCGATAGCGCGATTCCCGGCGCCCAAAGCGCTGACGGACACACCCCTATCGCCAGCAAGACGGCGCCAGCGGGATCGCGTGCCAAGTGATGAAATTTTTGTCAGTTTTGCCAACATGACGTTTTATTTAGGAAGCGTTCAGCCATTTATTGGCAAAATGCTCCCACTTCTGTACGCGCCGGCTTGCCGGCGATTGCGGTTTTCCTGTGTGAAAGGTAATCCCATGACCCGTATTTTGACCATCGAGGATGACGCCGTAACGGCCCGCGAGATCGTCGCCGAGCTGAGTAGCCATGGACTGGACGTAGATTGGGTGGACAACGGCCGCGAAGGCCTGGTCCGTGCCGTGAGCGGTGATTACGATCTGATCACCCTCGACCGCATGCTGCCCGAACTCGATGGCCTGGCCATCGTCACCACCCTGCGCACCATCGGCGTCTCCACGCCGATCCTGATGATCAGCGCCCTCTCCGACGTCGACGAGCGCGTGCGCGGCCTGCGCGCCGGCGGCGATGACTACCTGACCAAGCCTTTCGCCTCGGATGAAATGGCCGCCCGCGTCGAAGTGCTGCTGCGGCGTAAAAGCACGGTCAAGGAATTCGAGACCGCCCTGCGCGTGGCCGACCTGGAACTCAACCTGATCAGCCGCGAAGCCAGCCGTGCCGAACAGCCGCTGAGCCTGCTGCCGACCGAATACAAACTGCTCGAATTCCTGATGCGCAACACCGGGCAGATCCTGTCGCGGATGATGATCTTCGAGGAAGTCTGGGGGTATCACTTCGACCCGGGCACCAACCTGATCGATGTGCACATCGGTCGCCTGCGCAAGAAAATCGATCCACCGGGCCTCACGCCGCTGATCCGCACGGTACGAGGTTCCGGTTATGTCATTGCTGAACCCCTCTAAGGGCTGGCGTTCCTCCAGCAGCCGCCTGCTGGCGCTGTACAGCTCGTTGTTCGTGGCCTGGAGCTGCATCCTCATGGGGGTGCTGTACTACGAAGTGTCGGGTTACCTGGGTGATCTGTCGCGCCATTCGCTGATGCAGCGCCAACATTTGTTCCAGCGTTTCGACGGCGAGGAACTGGTGGAAGCCCTGACCACCAGCATGACCTTCGACATGAAGGGCGTGGACGCCTACGGCCTGTTCGACGAGCAGTTTCGCCCCTTGAGCGGGCCGATCCGCGCGATTCCTCCCGACTTGCCGCTGGACGGCAAGATCCACGCGCTGGCCAACTGCGTCGATTCCGACGACCCCAAACTGCCCAAGGACAGCTGCGACGCCGTGGCCACCCACACCGACGACGGCCGCTGGCTGGTGCTGGTGCGGGCCAACGGCTCGTTGTTTGGCGTGACACGGATCATCTGGCACGCGCTGTTGTGGGCGCTGTCGCTGACGATCATTCCCGGCGCCGCTGGCTGGCATTTGCTGCGCCGCCGCCCGTTGCGCCGGATCCGTGGGATCCAGGCCAGCGCCGAAGCCATCGTCGCCGGCGACCTCACTCACCGCCTGCCGCTGTCCAACCGGCGTGACGAACTGGACATGCTCGCGGCCATCGTCAACGCCATGCTCGACCGCATCGAGAAGCTGATGAACGAGGTCAAGGGCGTGTGCGACAACATCGCCCACGACTTGCGCACGCCGCTGACCCGCCTGCGGGCGCAGCTCTACCGCATCCGCCAGGAAGCGGAGGCCGACTCGCACTACGCGGTAAAACTCGACGATGCAATTACCGAGACCGACACCCTGATGGCACGCTTTCGCGGGCTGCTGCGGATCTCGGAATTGGAGGACCATCAGCGCCGCTCAGGCTTCCTGGTGATGGACCCGCTGCCACTGCTGCGCGAACTGCATGACTTCTACCTGCCCCTGGCGGAAGAAGGCGAGTTGCAGCTGCGCCTTGAAGTCCCCGAGTCCTTGCCGTGGATCACCGGCGACCGCGCACTGTTGTTCGAAGCGTTGGCCAACCTGCTGAGCAACTCGATCAAGTTCTCCCCACCGGGTGGCGAGGTGATCCTGCGGGGTCTCAACGATGCCGGCAGCACGCGCATCGAAGTCCACGACTCCGGCCCGGGCATCCCGGCCGCCGAACGTGATGCGGTGTTCCAGCGCTTCTACCGCGTGGATGAAGGCGACCAGCAAGGCGGGTTTGGCTTGGGCTTGTCGATTGTCGCGGCGATCATCAACCTGCACGGGTTCAAGCTCGAAGTCGGCAGCAGCGAGCAAGGTGGCGCCCGCCTGATTCTCGAGTGCCGCCAGCAACTGATGCCGGAAGCCTGAGGTCTCCCCCGGGTCAATAAATGTGGGAGCGGGCTTGCTCGCGAAAGCGGTCTGTCAGTCACCAACAGTATCGGCTGATCCACCGCATTCGCGAGCAAGCCCGCTCCCACATTGGAATGGTGTTGCCTGGCTGATCGAGTCAGGCCGGGAAATTGGCCCGCAGCGCCTCAAGCCCGCCGCTGTACACCCCGGCAAACAACTCTTCCACCGCCGCGTCCGTGGTTCCCGCCGCCGGCGTGAACACGCCGGACCAGGTCACTTTCGCCGACGATTCGCCAAGGGCCTCGACCTGCAAGGTCGCGAGGTAAGCACTCACCGGAAACGGCGATTGCTCAATGGTGTAGCTGTAAGTGCGCCCGACGTTATCGAAGGCCTGCAGGCGCTCGACCACCACGCCGCCGTCGGCAGTCTGCAGGTGCCGCACGCGGCCGCCATCGCTGGGCTCGCTCTTGACGATGAACGGCAGCCAGTCCGGCAGGCTGTTGAAGCCGCCCACCAATTGCCAGACCTGATCGGCCGACACCGGAATTTCAATCACAGAAGACGCTGTTGCCACGATAAATACTCCAGAAGGTAAAAAATTCAGATCGCCATGCTATCGACGACACCACCATCGACCCGCAACGCGGCACCGGTGGTCGCGGAGGACAGGGGTGAAGCAATGTACGCCACCAGGTTCGCCACTTCATCCACATTCGCTGCGCGCTGGATGATCGAGGTGGGTCGCGCGTTTCGCACAAACACATCGGCCTCGTCCCGTGCGCTGCGCCCGGACTTCGCGGTGGCGTCCTTGAGCATCTGCTCCAGGCCGTCGGTGAAAGTCGGGCCCGGCAGCACCGCGTTGACGGTCACCCCAGTGCCGGCCAGGCGCTTGGCCAAGCCATGGGACACGGCCAGGTTGGCGCTCTTGGTCACGCCGTAGTTGATCATGTCCGCCGGCGTTGCCACCCCGGATTCCGAGGACAGGAAAATCACCCGCCCCCAGGCCTGCTCGACCATGCCTGGCACGTAGTGCCGCGCCAGGCGCACACCGGAGATCACGTTGACCTCGTAGAAGCGTGTCCATTCGCTGTCCGGCGCTTCGAAGAAATCCACATCGTTGAAGATGCCCAGGTTGTTGACCAGGATGTCGGCACGCGGTTCGGCGGCGAACAGTGTGTCGGCGCCCTCAACGGTGCCCAGGTCCGCCACCAGCCCGCGCAGGTTGGCGCCGGGCACCGCCTGGCGAATGCTCGCCAGTGCGTCATCGACCTTGCCCGCTTCGCGCCCGATCACCACCACGGTGGCGCCGGACGCTGCCAGGGCCTGGCTGATACCCAGGCCGATGCCTGCCGTGCTGCCGCTGACGATGGCTACTTTGCCGCTTACATCAATCTTCATGCTTGAATCCTCGTATTAGAGCGGCAGTGGTGCGCGGTCCGAGACCAAGTGGGCATCGCGCAGGGCCTGCCAGAAGGCTGCCGGAATCTTCTCTGACAACGCCGCGACGTCTTCGGCAATCCGCCCCGGACGACTGGCACCCGGAATGACCGCCGCCACGGCAGGATGCGCCAGGGAGAACTGCAGCGCCGCCGCCTTCACACTCACGCCAAAGGCCTGGGCAATCGCCTTGATCTGCTCGACCTTGTGGATGATCGCCGGGCTCGCTGGCTGGTATTCGAAGTGCGCGCCCCCGGCGAGGATCCCCGAGCTGTACGGGCCACCGACGACGATTTCGACCTGCTGCGCCAGGGCGGCGTCCATCAAGCGCTGCAGGGCGCGGTCGTGGTCCAGCAAGGTGTAGCGGCCGGCCAGCAGGAAACCGTCGGGTTGGGCTTCGGCAAGGTCCAGGGTCAGCTCGCAGGGCTCGACGCGATTCACGCCCAGGCCCCAGGCCTTGATCACGCCCTCTTCACGCAGGCGGGTCAGCACCTTGAAGGCGCCGGTACGGGCCTGGTTGAAGTAGTCCAGCCACTGGTCGCCGTAGAAGTCCTGGGCGATGTCGTGAATCCAGACGATATCCAGGCGATCGGTCTGCAGGCGGTTCAGGCTGTCTTCGATGGAGCGCAAGGTGGCATCGGCGCTGTAGTCGTTGACCATCTTGTTCGGGCGACCGTGTTCGAACACGCCGCTTTTTTCACCGAGATCACGCGCGCTTTCTTCGACTTCGTCGAGGATCAGGCGGCCGACCTTGGTGCTGAGCACGAAGTCGTCGCGACGGTATTGCGACAGGGCCTGGCCGAGGCGGATTTCCGACAGGCCCGAACCGTAGAACGGCGCGGTATCGAAGTAGCGCACGCCCTGGTTCCAGGCGGCCTCGACAGTGGCCTGGGCTTCTTCCTCAGGGATGGCGCGGAACATGTTGCCCAGCGGGGCCGTGCCAAAGCCCAGTTGGCCGGGCAATTTGTCTTTCAAGCTCATGGTGGATCCTCAATCGGGTTCAGGGTCGCTGTGACCGTTGAGCAGATCGTAGATTGCCTAGATCGGACCGTCCAAGACATACTGCGACCAACTTGAGTCCCAAGAGGTCTTACATGATTGATCTACGCCAGTTGCGCTACTTCGAAGTGGTCGCTGAAGAAGAACACGTCGGCCGCGCCGCCGAGCGCCTGCATATCTCGCAGTCGCCGTTGAGCCGGCAGATTGCCCAGCTCGAAGAACGCCTGGGCCTGACCCTGTTCGAGCGCAGCCAGCAACGCATCCGCCTGACCCGCGACGGGCAGACTTTTCTCGCCGAGACCAAGGCCCTGCTGACCCACGCCAATCGCCTCGAATCCCTGGGCAAGCGCCTCGGCCGTGGTGAAGAAGGTGGCCTGTGCATCGGCTACATCGAGAACGCCATGCACGCCGGCGTGCTGCCGAATGCCTTGCGCATCCTGCGCGACGACCGGCCCACCGTGCACATCAAGCTGTACAACCTGCCCTCCCTCGAACAACTCGAAGGCCTGCGCCAGCGCAGCCTGGACATCGCCCTGGTGGCGGAACCACCGGCCGCCGATGACCCGGACCTGACTGCCCTGCAAGTGCTGGACGACCCGATGCTCCTGGCCCTGCCCGAGCATCACCCGCTGGCCAGGCAGACTGAACTGCTGCCCGAGCACCTGGCCGATCAGGAGTGGATTGGCGTGCAGCGCAAACCCGGCGCCAACCCCGCCGATGACTTTGTCGCCGCCTGCATCCGCGCCGGTTTCACCCCGCAGATTCCCATGGAAGCCAGCGAGCCGTTCACCGCCTTGGGCCTGGTCGCCTCCGGCTTGGGGGTGGCGATGGTGCAAAAAGGCCTGAGCCGCAATGCACCGCCGGGCGTGGTGCTGCGCGAACTGCCCTGGCTGACCTACACCACGCCACTGTGGGCGGCGTGGCACCGGATCAACCTGCGCCCGCTGGTGGAAACGTTCCGCAAGGTACTCACCGAACCCACGGGCGAATAGGACTCCAACCGTCAACACCTTCAGCCACGACGCCAATCCTGAGCCCTGCATACATCCAAAATGTGGGAGCGGGCTTGCTCGCGAAGGCGTTGGTCCAGCCAATACATGCGGTGACTGACAGACCGTATTCGCGAGCAAGCCCGCTCCCACATTTGGAGGGCGGCGTCGGCTAGATCCATTCCTTCAGGCGATACCACAGCATCCCCAACGCCAGCAGTGGCGAACGCAAGGCCTTGCCGCCGGGGAAGGTCATGTGCGGCACCTGGCTGAAGATATCCAGCCCCTTGCTGTGGCCGGCGTGGATACCTTCGGCCAGCAGCCGTGCGCACCAGTGAGTGACGTTGAGCCCATGCCCGGAATAGCCCTGGGCATAGAACACATTCGGGTACTGCTGCAAGCGCCCGACCTGGGGAAAACGATTGGCCGTGATGCCGATCTTGCCGCCCCACTGGAACTCGATGGCCGTGTTGGCCAGTTGCGGGAATACCTTGAGCATTTTCGGCTGCATATAGGCGGCAATGTCCGCTGGATCGCGTCCGGAGTAGTGACAGGCGCCGCCGAACAGCAGGCGGCGGTCGGCGGACAACCGGTAGTAATCCAGGCCGACTTTCTGGTCGCACAGCGCCAGGTTGTGCGGGATCAACTGGTTGGCCATCTCCTCCGACAACGGCTCGGTGGCGATGATGTAGCTGCCCGCCGGCAGCACCTTGCCGCTCAGGCGCGGCTCCAATTCGTCCAGGTGCGCATTGCACGCCAGCACCAGGTTGGCGGCGCGCACGGTGCCGCCGGCACAGCGCACCTGCACCGTGTCGCCGTGGAGCAGTTCCAGCACTTCAGTGTGCTCGAAAATCCGCACGCCGAGGGACTCGGCCACATGCGCCTCGCCCAGCACCAGGTTCAACGGGTGCAAATGCCCGGAGCCCATGTCCACCAGGCCCCCGGCATACAGCGTTGAGCCGACCACTTGCTGAATATCCCCAGGGCCGACCAGGCGCGTTTCATGGGTATATCCCAGCGCTGCCAGGTGCGCCTGCTCGCCCTTGAACGCGGCGAACTGTGCCGGCGTATTCGCCAACTCACAAAAGCCCCAGCGCAGGTCGCAGTCGATGCCGTGCGCGCGAATCCGCTCGCCCACCAACGCCACCGACTCGATGCCCGCGCGCTCCAGGTAACGCACGCCCTCCTCGCCCACGTACTTGGCAAACCCCGAGACGTCATGACCAATCCCGCGAATCAACTGCCCGCCGTTACGCCCGCTGGCGCCCCAGCCAATGCGCCGGGCCTCCAGCAGGATCACCGAGAGCCCGCGCTGGGCCAACTCGATGGCGGTGTTGACGCCGGTGAAACCGCCGCCGATCACACACACATCGGCCGTCAGGTCGGCGCCCAGCGACGGGCGCGCCGGCATGGCGTTGGCCGAGGCGCGGTAGTAGGAACGGGCGTGGTCACTGGATGGGATCATTTATTGGTCTTCACTTTGCTCCAGGCGCGGGTCATCAGGCGCATGGTCGCCGGGGTCGGCGTGGTGGATATGTAGAGTTTGTCGAGCACTTCCTGGGACGGGTACACCTCAGGGTTGTTCACCAGTTCCGGGTCCATGAACGCCTTGGCCGCGGGGTTGGCGTTGGCATAGCCGACCGAGGCACTGACTTTGGCGATCACTTCGGGGTCGAGCAGATAGTTGATGAAGGCATGGGCTTCCTTCGGGTTGCTGGCATCGGCGGGAATCGCCAGCAGGTCGAACCACAGGTTGGAACCTTCCTTGGGAATCGAGTAGGCAATGTTCACGCCGTTCTTGGCTTCCTTGGCGCGGTTGGCGGCCTGGAAGACGTCGCCGGAGTAACCGAAGGCCACGCAGATATCGCCGTTGGCCAGATCCGAGATGTACTTGGAGGAATGGAAGTAGGTGATGTAGGGACGCAGCGTCAGCAGCTTGGCTTCAGCTTCCTGATAGTCCTTGGGATTCTCGCTGCGTGGGTCCTTGCCCATGTAGTTGAGGATCGCCGGGAACAGCTCATCTGCCGAGTCGAGGAACGCCACGCCGCACTGGTTGAGCTTCTTGATGTTCTCTGGCTCGAACAGCACCGCCCACGAATCGATATGGTCGATGCCCAGCACTTGCTTGACCTTGTCGACGTTGTAGCCGATGCCATTGGTGCCCCACAGGTACGGCACCGAGTGCGCATTGCCCGGGTCGTTTTTCTCCAGCAGCTTGAGCAGCTTGGGGTCGAGGTTCTTGAAGTTGGGCAGCTGCGCACGGTCGAGCTTGAGGAACGCGCCGGCCTTCACCTGGCGTGCCAGGAAGTGGTTGGACGGCACCACCACGTCATAGCCGGTGCGCCCCGCGAGCAACTTGCCCTCCAGGGTTTCGTTGGAGTCGAACACGTCGTAGATCACCTTGATCCCGGTCTTGGCCTGGAAATCGGCCAAGGTGGTCTCGCCGATGTAGTCGGTCCAGTTGTAGACGCTCACTGTCGGCGCGGCCTGGCTGGCACTGCTGAACGCGGCCACCAGGGCCAGCGGGAGAAGCTTTTTCACGAGACGCATATCGACACCCCTTTTTTGGTTTTTTTAGACGCTCAGCAACAGGAACTCACGTTCCCAGGAGCTGATCACCCGCTTGAAATTCTCGTGCTCGGCGCGCTTGACCGCGACGTAGCCGCGCACAAACTTTTCGCCCAGGTACTGCTTGACTGTGTCGCAATCCTCCATGCGCGCCAGGGCGTCTTCGAGGGTGAACGGCAAGCGCAGGTTGCGGCGCTCATAGGCACGGCCTTCGACCGGCGCACTGGGTTCGATCTGCTCGATCATGCCCAGGTAGCCACACAGCAGACTAGCCGCAATCGCCAGGTAAGGATTGGCATCGGCGCCCGGCAGGCGGTTTTCCACGCGCATCGCGTCGGGGCTCGAGGTCGGCACGCGCAGGCCGACGGTGCGGTTCTCTTCACCCCATTCCACGTTGACCGGCGCCGAGGTGTCCGGCAGGAAGCGGCGGAACGAATTGACGTTCGGCGCGAACATCGGCAACAGCTTGGGGATGTATTTCTGCAGGCCGCCGATATGGTGCAGGAACAGTTGGCTCATGCTGCCGTCGGCGTCGACAAACACCGGCTTGCCGGTGGCGATGTCGACCACGCTCTGGTGCAGGTGCATGGCGCTGCCCGGCTCGTCGGCCACTGGCTTGGCCATGAAGGTCGCGGCCACGTTGTGCTTGAGTGCGGCTTCGCGCAGGGTGCGCTTGAACACGGTGATCTGGTCGGCGAGGTCGAGGGCGTCGCCGTGGCGGAAGTTGATTTCCATCTGCGCCGGGCCGTCTTCGTGGATCAGCGTATCGAGGTCCAGGCCCTGCGCTTCGCACCAGTCATAGACGTCTTCGAACAGCGGGTCGAACTCGTTGGCGGCGTCGATGGAAAATGACTGGCGTCCGGTTTCGGCGCGACCGGAACGGCCAATCGGGGTCTTCAATGGCAGGTCCGGGTCCTCGCAGCGCTGGGTCAGGTAGAACTCCATTTCCGGCGCCACGATCGGCTGCCAGCCCTGGTCGGTGTAGAGCTGCAGGACCTTTTTCAGCACGTTGCGCGGCGACAGCTCGATAGGATTGCCCTGCTTGTCGAAGGTGTCGTGGATCACGATCGCGGTGGGTTCGATGGCCCAGGGCACCACGTAAGTAGCGTTGGATACCGGGCGGCAGATCATGTCGATGTCGGCCGGGTCGAGCAGGTCGTAGTAGATATCGTCGTCGACAAAGTCCCCGGTTACCGTTTGCAGCAACACACTTTCCGGCAGGCGCATGCCTCGCTCATGCAGGAACTTGTTGGTGGGTGCAATCTTGCCGCGGGCGATGCCAGTCAAATCACTGATCACGCATTCGACTTCGGTAATCTTGTGTTCTTTCAGCCAGGCGGACAGCTGATCGAAGGGGGCGTTCATAAGGACCTCGTCATGGGTTGGGTGCATGCGCCGGCTTGTACTCCTGGCGCATTGAGGTCTATCTTGGGCCAGCCTTCACAGGCCATCTATCCACTTTGCACGAACCACAACGCACCAATAGAGTGCGCACGGATCACCCATGACACAGGCAACAGCTTTGCGCGTACAGGCCTTCACCACCGGTGATGTGGCCGCTCAATGCAGTGCGACACCCGGCTGGGTGCAGCAGTACCAGCAGATGTCCCCGGGGCATTTTGCCGGGCAGATCCGCTACCTCGACCTGCAGGGCGTCGAGGTCTACGAAGAGTGCATGAACACCCGCGTGGAGCAGCACTTCAACGCGCCACCGGGCTCGCTGGCGTTCTGTTTCGATGGCAGCGACAACGCGCTGTACATGCTCAATGGCGAGAGCCGTAACACCTGGATCACCCCGGAAAACTACCGTGAAGTGGCGGTGGTGTTCGGCCCGCAGTTCGTGCAGCGCCATGGCCTGGACGTGGCGAAACTCGAAGGCTTGTTCATGGCGCCGCTGACCTGCCAGCAGAATGCGCTGTTCACCCGCTGGCTCAGTGGCACGCTCACGCGCCTGGCCACGGTGATCGATCCGATCAGCCGCGATGCCCTGACCCAGCAGTTGCTCGACGATTGCCTGTTCATTCTCGACAACGCCTGCGTGTGCCTGGACCGCAGCTCGTTGCAGCGGCGCAGCGAAGAACGCCGGTTGATGGCACGCATTGGCGAGTGGGTGGCAGATGCGCCGGATGAGACCATCAACCTGCTGGAGCTGGCCCAGATTGCCGGCGTGCCACTGCGTCAGTTGCAGCAGGGCTTCAAGACCTACACCGGGATGAGTCCGGCGCAGTGGTTGCGGTTGCGTCGGTTGAATGGTGCGCGGCGTGAACTGTTGAGCTCAGAGGGTTCCACCGTCGCGGAGGTAGCGATGAACTGGTCGTTCTGGCACCTGGGGCGGTTTTCCAACAGTTATCGGGCGTTGTTCAAGGAACTGCCCAGCGAAACCCTCAAGCGTCATGGTTGATACACGATTAACCCCGTGGGAGCGGGCTTGCTCGCGAAAGCGCTGTGTCAGGCAATGAATGTCTGACTGACCCACCGTATTCGCGAGCAAGCCCGCCCCCCCATTTGATTGCTATCAGGCTTGAGATTTGAGGAACAGACTCAGCAACTGATTCACCTGCTCCGCCGCCTCCAACTGCACCATATGCCCCTGCCCCGGCACAATCTCCACCTGGGCCTGCAACCCCTCGGCATGGCTGGCCGGGATGATTGCATCGTCACTGCCCCAGATCACCAGGCTCGGCTGGCGACCCACCACGCTGCGCAAATCCCGCGTCTGCCGCCCCCCATCAAACAGCTGCGCATTCAGTTGCCGCAGGGCCCGGTCCACGCCTTCCAGTCGCTTGAACTTGAGCATGTCCTCGAGCATTTGCCGCGTCACCAGCGCGGGGTCGCTGAACAGTTGCACCAACTGCGGCTTGAGCGCGTTGCGGTTGTTGGCTTCGGTGAACCCTTGCAGGTAATCGCCGTTGATGTCCGCCCCCAGGCCGGCGCTGGCGATCAGGCTGAGTGAGGCAACATGCGCGGGGGCCTGGTCGGCAATCGTCAGCGCAACCAGCCCGCCCATGGAGTGGCCGGCCAGGTGCACGCGGTCGAGCCCGAGGTGATCGAGCAAGGCCAACACGGCCTGGCTCAACTCTTCGGCATCGCCGTTGTGCAGGTGTTTGCCCGACTCGCCATGCCCCGGCAAATCCAACGCGATCACGCGCCGCTCGGCCGCCAAGGCCGGTTGGTTGAACAGCCAGTTGTTCAAGTCGCCGCCAAAGCCATGCACCAGCACCAGCGGCGTGCCGCCCTCACCCAGGTCGAGGTAACGCAGCAAACGCCCGCCGACCTCGACCTTCTGCGCACTCGGTCCCGACGCTTCGGCTTCAGCGTTGCTTGAGACGAACCCTGCATTGAAACGCGCCACCACCGCATCGATCTCTTCTTCGGTGGCTTCGCCCTCCACCACAATGGCCAGCAGCGCGCCCACCGGCAGGGTCTCGTCACTCAGCGCCAGCACCCGGCGCAGCACACCACTGAATGGCGCTTCGACACTGCTGGAGATTTTGTCGGTCTCCACATCCAGCACCTCCTCGCCCTTCTCCACCCGGTCGCCCGGTTGTTTGAGCCAGACATCGAGGCGGCCTTCAGTCATCGACAGGCCCCATTTGGGCATGGTCAAGGTATGGATCATGCGGCATTCCTCTTGTCGGCGATCTTCAGCACGGCAGCCTCGATTTTCGCCGCGTTGGGGATGTACAGGTCTTCCAGTGCATCGGAAAACGGCACCGGCGTGTGCGGCGCGGTGACCATCTCGATCGGCGCGCGCAGGAACGAGAACCCCTGCTGGGCCACCAGTGCGCTGATGTCGGTGGCGATGGAGCAACGTGGGTTGGACTCGTCGATCACCACCAGGCGCCCGGTTTTCTCCACGCTTTCAAGGATGCTGTCTTCGTCCAGCGGGCTGGTGGTGCGCAGGTCCAGCACTTCGCAGTCAATCCCCTGGCGGGCAAGGTTGGCGGCGGCTTCGAGGGCGACATGCACCATGCGCCCGTAAGTCACCAGGGTCACGTCGCGGCCTTCGCGGACAAAGTTCGCCTCGCCGAACGGCACCGTGTACAGCTCTTCCGGCACCTCGCCCTGCAGGCTGTAGAGCAGTTTGTGCTCGAGGAAGATCACCGGGTCGTTGTCGCGGATAGCCTGGATCAGCATGCCCTTGGCGTCATACGGCGTGGCCGGGCACACCACCTTGAGGCCGGGGATGTGCGTCCACATCGAGGTGAGCATCTGCGAGTGCTGGGCCGCAGCGCGCAGGCCGGCGCCGTACATGGCGCGCACCACCAGCGGCGTGGTGGTCTTGCCGCCAAACATGTAGCGGAACTTGGCGGCCTGGTTGAGCAACTGATCGAGGCAGCAGCCGATAAAGTCGACGAACATCAACTCGCACACCGGGCGCATCCCTCGGGTCGCGGCGCCGACGGCCATGCCCACGTAGCCGACTTCGGACAACGGCGCATCGAGGACCCGCTCGGGAAATTCGGGGTACAGGCCCTTGGTGACCCCCAGCACACCGCCCCAGGCGTCCTGCTCGCCCGGTGAGCCGGTACCGCCGGAGACGTCCTGGCCGATGATGAACACGCTCTGGTCGCGGCGCATTTCCTGGGCCAGGGCTTCGTTGATTGCCTGCTGATAGCTGATTTTGCGAGCCATGAAATTCTCTCCGAGTATTGTTGTTATTAGCGGTAGGCGACGTACACGTCACTCAACAGATCGGCGGCCAGGGGCTTGGGATCGGACTTGGCCAGGCGCACGGCGTCTTCGATCAACTGTGCGACCTCGCCGTCGATACGCTCGAACTGCGCGGCATCGAGCCAGCCTTCGGCGCTGCACCGCTGGCGGAACAACGCCAGGCAATCGTGGGATTCGCGCAGGTTCTTCACTTCATCCGGGCCGCGATAGGTTTGCGCATCGCCCTCGAAGTGGCCGTAGAAACGGCTCAGCTTGACCTCCACCAGCGTCGGCCCCTCGCCCTTGCGTGCCCGCTCCACCGCGACGCCAAGCGCCGCATGCACGGCGAAGAAATCATTGCCATCGACAATCACCCCCGGCATGCCAAAGCCCACGGCGCGCTCGGCAATGTCCTTGCACGCCACCGACCAGCCGGACCCGGTGGCCTCGGCATAGCCGTTGTTCTCGGCGACGAACAGGCACGGCAGTTTCATGATCGCGGCCAGGTTCATGGCCTCGAAGACCGCGCCTTCGTTGGAGCCACCATCGCCAAAAAACGCCACGGCCACGCCTTGGCTGCCCTTGAGCTTGGAGGCCAGCGCCGCGCCTGCGGCCAGCGGTGCACCGGCGCCGACAATGCCGTTGGCGCCGAGCATGCCCTTCTCCTGGTCGGCGATGTGCATGGAGCCGCCCTTGCCGCCGCACACGCCGGTTTTCTTGCCGTAAATCTCGGCCATCATGCCGAACACATCCACGCCCTTGGCGATGCAATGGCCGTGGCCACGGTGGTTGGAGGCGATGCAATCTTCATCGTTGAGGTGGGCCATGACCCCGGCAGCGCTGGCTTCCTGGCCGGCGTACAGGTGCACGAAACCGGGGATCTCGCCGGTGGCGAATTCCACGTGCAAGCGCTCTTCGAAATCACGGATGGTGCGCATCACGGTGTAGGCATGCAGCAATTGATCGGTGGACAGGTGAGTGGACATCTTGTTGTTCTCCAGGTTGTCTCGACACACAAAAGGCTGGCGTCGGCCAGCTGCAAGCGGTTCAGCACAGCCTGTGCCAAGGCGCGAAAAAACCTGGCTAAGCCTTGATCCAGAGCAGTGCCGTGCGGTTGTACCGGGGCGCGATGCCTGCGCAGAATGAGACGCGCCATTGCAGCCTGCAGGCTGCGTCTCAGGCCTGGTGAGACGCTGCGTCTCACGCCCGGCTGTTGGTCAGGCCGCCCTTGTCCGCCTGCGCCCATAGGCGCTTAATGGCCGGCATAACAACAAAGATCGAGAACCGGAGGCCTTATGCTCGCCGCGAACTCCAGAGAGCACGTCGACTGCGTCAGTCGCGTGGTCCGCAATGCCGATCGCCTGCCCCAGGCGCCGGTGCCGTCGCTGATTTTCGACTCCTGGCGCCGCTCCATGGAGCAACATCACCTGGACCCCGGCTCCCTGCAGGGGCCGCGCATCCTCAGCGAACCCCTGCTCAAGGAATGCCGTGAGCGCGCCGAACTGTTCATGCGCATCGCCGGCGAAGCCGTCGGGCAACTGCACCACCGCGTGCGCCACGCCGACTACTGCGTGATGCTCACCGACGCCCAGGGCCAGACCATCGACCACCGCGTGGACACCGCCATTCGCAGCGACTGCCGCAAGGCCGGCCTGTACCTGGGCACGTGCTGGTCGGAAGCCGAAGAAGGCACCTGCGGCGTGGCCACGGTGCTGACCAGCAAGGCGCCGGTCACGGTGCACAAGCGCGATCACTTTCGCGCGGCCTTCATCGACCTGACCTGCTCGGCCGCACCGATGTTCGACCCGCAGGGCAACCTGCTGGGGGTGCTGGATGCCTCGGCGCTCAAGTCCCCGGATGACCGACGCAGCCAGCACCTGGTGCGGCAGATGGTGGCGCAGAGCGCGCAGGCCATCGAAAACGCCTTCTTCATGCACAGCGCTCGCCAGCACTGGGTGCTGCAGGCCCACAGCACGCCGGGCTATGTCGACAGCCAGCCCGACCTGCTGCTGGCCTGGGACCAGGACGGTCGCCTGCAGGCCCTCAACAGCAAGGCACGCCTGGCGCTGCGTCGGCGCTTTGGCCAGGTGCCGGAGCATATCGGCGAGGTATTCGACCTGGATGCCCTGCGCGCAGTCACCGATCAATCGGCCCAGCACCTGCAATGGCTGGGCGAACCCGGCGTGCTGCACGTGCGCGTCAACACGCCGCGTCGCAGGCCCGCGCGCGCGGTTGCGATCACCCAGGTCGACCCGCGTGTGGATGAACACCTGCGCCTGGCAGTGCGGGTCAAGGACCGTAACCTGCCGGTGCTGGTGCAAGGTGAGACCGGTGCCGGCAAGGAAGTCTTCGCGCGCCAATTGCATGAGCGCAGCGCCCGGCGCGAGGGGCCGTTCGTGGCGGTTAACTGCGCGGCGATCCCGGAAAACCTGATCGAAAGCGAGCTGTTCGGCTATGTCGCCGGGGCGTTTACCGGCGCATCCAGCAAGGGCATGCCGGGGCTGTTGGTGCAGGCCGATGGCGGCACGCTGTTCCTCGATGAAATCGGCGACATGCCGCTGGCCCTGCAGACGCGCCTGCTGCGGGTGATGGCCGAAGGTGAAGTGGCGCCCCTGGGTGCGGCGAAAACCCGTGCAGTGGATATCCAGGTGATCTGCGCCAGCCACCGCGACCTGGCGGCACTGGTGAGTGAAGGACGTTTTCGCGAAGACCTGTACTTTCGCCTCGGCTGCGCGCGTTTCTGCCTGCCGCCGCTGCGCGAACGCACCGACAAACTGGCCCTGATCAATCGGCTGCTGGAACAGGAGGCCCGCCACAGTGGCATCGCGGCTGGCATCAGCCAGGCGGCGCTGGAAGTGCTGTTGGGCTACGCCTGGCCGGGCAATGTGCGGCAACTGCGGCACGTGCTGGCGTATGCCTGTGCGGTGTGCGAAGGCGGCATCCTGCAACTGGCGGATTTGCCGGTGGAAGTGCGTGGGGAACAGGTTGCGCTGCAGGCGCAGGTTCAACTGAGCCCGGAGCGCCAGGTGGTGCTGGATGCGCTGATCCGACATCGCTGGAAGCCATCGCCGACGGCGCAGGCGCTGGGGATCTCACGGGCGACGCTGTACCGTCGCGTCAACCAACTGGGCATCGATATGCCTGGTAAACAGTGAACCTGTGGGAGCGAGCCCGCACAATGGAATTGTGGCAGGCACAAGAATCAGTCCAGCCACAAATCAGTGTGGGAGCTGGCTTGCCTGCGATGGCGGTGGATCAGCTGCATCATGGTTGACTGAAACTGCGCCTTCGCGGGCAAGCCAGCTCCCACAGTGGAACTGTGTCAGGCACAAGAATTAGGCCAGTCCCTCCAAAACTGTGGGAACTGAGCCAGGCACAAGATTCAGTCCAGCCCCTCTAAAAACTGGGGGAACTGAGCCAGGCACAGGATTCAGTCCAACCGCAAATCAGTGTGGGAGCTGGCTTGCCTGCGAAGGCGGTGGGTCAGCTGCATCATGGTTGACTGATACACCGCTTTCGCGAGCAAGCCCGCTCCCACAGTGGAACTGTGTCAGACACAGGAATCAGGCTACCCCCTCCAAAATCTGTGGGAACTGCGCCAGGCACAAGATTCAGTCCAGTCCCTCCAAAACTGTGGGAACTGAGCCAGGCACAAGATTCAGTCCAGCCACACATCAGTGTGGGAGCTGGCTTGCCTGCGAAGGCGGTGGGTCAGCTGCATCATGGTTGACTGACACACCGCTTTCGCGAGCAAGCCCGCTCCCACAGTGGAACTGTGTCAGGCACCGGAATCAGTCCAGCCCTTTCAAAAACAATGGGAACTGAGCCAGGCACAGGATTCAGGCCAGCCCTTCCAAAAACTCTGGGAACTGAGCCAGGCATAGGATTCAGTCCAGCCACAAATCAGTGTGGGAGCGGGCTTGCTCGCGAAGGCGGTGGATCAGCTGCATCATGGTTGACTGACACTGCGCCTTCGCGAGCAAGCCCGCTCCCACATTTTTGAACGCGTCAGCCAAGCACGTCAGCGGTAGACAAGCCCGCCGTCAATCAACGGGGCTTGGCCGGTCATGTAGTCCGAATCCGGCCCGGCCAGGAAGGCCACCAGCCCGGCAACGTCTTCCGGCGTTTCCGCGCGGCCCAGGGCAATGCCCTCCACGTACTTCTTGTATGTCGCGCCGACGTCAGCGCCGGTAATCTCGGCCATGCGCTTGTCGATCTCGACCCACATATCGGTGCCCACCACGCCCGGGCAGTACGCATTGACCGTGATACCGGCGCTGGCCAATTCCTTGGCCGCCGCCTGGGTCAAGGCGCGCACGGCAAACTTGGTCGCCGAGTACACCCCGAGCAGCGCGAAGCCTTCATGGCCGGCGATGGAGCACGCGTTGATGATCTTGCCTTTCTGCTCAAGCGCCATGAATTTCTTGCCGGCGGCCTGGATTCCCCACAATACGCCCTGCACGTTGATGCCCAGCGTGCGTTCGACCTGTTCCGGGCTGACGTCCAGCAGCGAATCGATCTGCGCCACCCCGGCGTTGTTGACGATGATGTCGAAGCCACCCAGGGTCTGGTGCGCATGTTCGACGGCGGCCACCACCTGTTCGCGCTTGGACACGTCGGCGACAAACACCGAGGCCTTGCGTCCCAGTGCGACCACTTCAGCAGCTACGGCTTCGAGCTTGGCGCCATTGATGTCCACCAGGGCGATGTCGGCACCGTCCTGTGCCAGGCGCAGGGCGATGGCCCGGCCAATGCCCTGCCCGGCGCCGGTGACCAGCGCGATTTTTCCAGCAATCCCCATGACGATCTCCTGCAATGATGAGAGAAGCCTTTGTCTATCGCAGGTCGCCGGGGCGGCTGTCGAGGCGCGCAGCAATTGGCGTGGGGGCTGAGACGGGATGTCTCAGCGTGCGAATCATTCTCGAAAACTTGTAAAAGCACGCACTTATGCCTAGCTTATGCGCCCCCCGCCCTGCGCTTTAAGGCCCTGCCCCCATGGTTTTGCGTTTTCGTCCCGTCGTCACTTCACGTTTTGCCCTCGGCCTGCTGCTCAGTGGCGGCATCGGTCACAGTCTGGCGGCGGAGCTGGAGCTGCCAGCGGTGCAGGTCCAGGGCCAGGATGAGTCCGGCTATCGCGCTGAAACCGCCTCGGTCGGGGGCTTCGACGAGGTGCCGCTGCTGGACACGCCGGCCTCGATCACGGTGATCAACGCCGCGATGATCAAGGACCAGCAGGCGCGCCTGCTCAGTGAAGTGCTGCGCAACGATGCCTCGGTGGGCGACAGCTATGCGCCCATCGGTTACTACGAAAACTTTGTGGTGCGCGGCTTCTCGCTGAATGCTGCCAGCAGCTACAAGATCAACGGGCGCACCATCACCGGCGAGCAGAACGTCGCCCTGGAAAACAAGCAGCAGGTGGAAGTGCTCAAGGGCCTGGCGGGCCTGCAAAGCGGCATCTCCGAGCCCAGCGGCGTGATCAACTACGTGACCAAGCGCCCGGAGGATGTGCGCCAGGTGACGGTGTCCACCGATGATCGCGGCAGCGGTTATATCGCTACCGATGTCGGCGGCTGGTTCGGCAGCGAGCAGCAATTCGGCCTGCGTGCCAACGTCGCCCATGAAGACCTCAATTCCTACGTGGAACACGCCAATGGCCAGCGCGATTTCGTGTCCCTGGCCTTTGACTGGAACATCAGCCCCGACGCCGTGCTGCAGCTGGATGCGGAATACCAGGACAAGCAGCAACGCTCGGTGCCCGGCTACCAGTTGCTGGGCGGCACTGAAGTGCCACACGGCGCATCACCGAAAAAATTGCTCGGGCACCAGAGCGGTTCCAAGCAGGTGGGCATCGATTCACTGAACCTCAACGGCAAGTTCGAATACCGCTTCAGCGACCAGTGGAAAGGCAACCTCAGCGCGGCGCGCAGCAAAGTGGTGATCGACGACTACAGTTCGTTTGCCTATGGCTGCTTCTACGTGACCGATTGCGGCACCGCCTTCTTCAGCCCCACTGGCGACTACGACGTCTACGACTACCGCAGCCCCGACGACACCCGCCGCGACGACGAAGTGCAGGCGGCCATGACCGGGCTGTTCGACACGGGCAGCCTGGGCCATGAACTGACCTTCGGCACCAGCGCCTTTCGCCGGGTGGTCGACAAACGCAAGTCGGTCAACGAATACATCGGCAGCACCAATATCAACGTCGATGCTCCGACGTTCACCCCCACCGACAAGCCGCTCAACGACAGCCATCGCAACCTCGACAGCCGCCAGTACGGCCTGTTCGTCACCGACCGCATCCGCTTCAACGAGCAATGGCAAACCATCCTCGGCGGCCGTGAAGTGCGCCTGGACGAAAAAGCCTTCGACGGGACCACTGGCAACCAGGTTCGCCACACCCAGCAATACGTGTTCCTGCCGCAGGCTTCGTTGATCTACAAGCCGGTCGAAAACATCTCGCTCTACACCAGTTACAGCAAAGGCCTGTCCCTGGGCGGCCAGGCGCCGTGGACAACCACCAACGACGGTGAAACCCTCGCGCCGACCGTTTCGCGCCAGATCGAAGCCGGGGTGAAATACGACTGGCGCCGCATCAGCTTCGCCGCTGCCGTATTCCAGACGCGCCAGGCCTACCAGTACGCCAAGCCGGAAGGCGCCGATCAGTTCATCTATGTGCAACAGGGCGAGCAGAAGAACACCGGGCTGGAGTTGTCGGCCAACGGCTGGGCCACCGACCGTTTGCAGATCGCGACCAGTGTGGCGGCGATTCGCGCGCGGGTGACCGGCAGCGGTACGCCGGAATACGAAGACCACCAGGCGATCAACGTACCCAAGCTGCGCGCCAGTGTGTACGCCGACTATGCGTTGCCGTGGGTGAATGGATTGGCCGTGCTCGGCGGCGTGCAGTACAGCGCCAAGAAGTACGCGAACCGTACCGGGAATGTGGAGGTCGGGGATTATGCGGTGGTCAATGTCGGCAGCCGCTACACCACCAAGGTCGACGGCTACGAGACGGTGTTTCGCCTGAGCGTCGACAACCTGTTCGACAAGCGCTACTGGCGCGACGCGGGCGAGTACATGGGCGATGACTATCTGTTCCAGGGCGCGCCACTGACGGCGCGCCTGAGTGCTTCGGTGAATTTCTAAGGCTTACTTGGGCATCTTGCGAAAACCCACCGCGAGGCGGTTCCAGCTGTTGATGGTGGCGATGGCCACGCTCAGGTCGACCTGCTCCTGAGCGCTGAACTCAGCGGCGAGTGCATTGAAGTCTTCATCCGGCGCGTGGGTCTGGCTGAGCAGGGTCAGGCTTTCGGCCCAGGCCAGTGCGGCGCGCTCACGCGGGGTGAAGAACGGCGTTTCACGCCAGGCCGACACGGTGTACAGGCGACGCTCGGTCTCACCGCCCTTGCGGGCATCGGCGGTGTGCATGTCGAGACAGAAGGCACAGCCATTGATCTGCGAAACACGCAGGCGGATCAGTTCCAGCAGGGGCAACTCGATGGACAGTTTGCCGACAGCGGCTTCCAGGGCGAGCATGGCTTTCATGGCGTCTGGGGAGGCGGTGTAGAAATCGGTACGCGCTTGCATGGTGGTTCTCCGGAACGGTGGGGGTTGATGGCTAGGTTAGTGACCGGAGGTGGTGGGAGGAATATCCAATTCCGGGGAAGAATGGGTGACCAATTCCTGGTGGGCTGTGCCCACCTCCTCAATCAAGCCCCCGCCATGTGCTCCGAAATCCTCGCCCGCAACCACCGCTCCGCCGGGTCATTGTCATGCACCCCGCTCCACACCATCGACAGCTCCGCTGCCTCTATCGCAAACGGCGGGTCCTCGGCTCGCAGCGACGTGCCCTCGGTCAACGCGCAGGCCGCGTAATCCGGCACTGTGGCGATGATCTGCGTGCCCGCCAACAGCGCGCGCAACCCACTGAACTGCGGCACCGCCAGCACCACCCGGCGGGCCCGGCCGATACGCGCCAGGTCCAGGTCAATGTTGCCGCTCAAATCCCCCGAAAACGACACCATCGCGTGGGGCCGCTCGCAGTAGTCGTCGAGGGTCAGCGGTGCCACGCCGGCGTCGCCGCGCAGCACCTTGCAGGGAATTTCGCGCAGCTTCTTGCGCTTGGCATTCGCCGGCAATTCAGTGGTGTAGCTCACCCCCACCGTGATCTCGCCACTGGCCAGCAGCGACGACATCAACAGGTAGTTGGCGCGACGCACCACCACGATGATGCCCGGCGCCTCTTCGCGCAGTTGGCTGAGCAAAGGCGGGAACAGGCCGAACTCGGCGTCGTCGGAGAGGCCGATGCGAAACACCGCGCAGCTGGTGGAAGGGTCGAAATCCTTGGCGCGGCTGACCGCGCCGGAAATAGTGTCCATGGCCGGTTGCAGCTCCTTGAGTATCGCCAGCGCCCGTGGCGTGGGTTCCATGCCCCGGCCGTTGCGCAGCAGCAACGGGTCGTCGAACAGGTCGCGCAGGCGCCCGAGTGCCGCACTGACCGCCGGTTGGCCCATGAAGAGCTTTTCGGCGACGCGGGTCAGGTTCTTCTCGAACATCAGCGCTTCGAAAATCACCAAGAGGTTCATGTCGACGCGGCGCAGGTCGTTGCGGTTCATGGGGCAATCCAAACGGCTGAAAGGCCCACAGATAAGCACGCGAGCCACCCGTGGTATTGCATGGCTGTGCTGTCTTTTCCGCCGGTTTTTGCCGCCTGAGCTGGCAAAATTAACAACGATTAACTCGTCAGCCAGACGGTCCGGCGCCAAGAATGCAGCGGTCTACACTGCATCCATTCACCGGGAACGCTCCCATCGACTGCGGATATCTGTCATGGCCCGACTTGAGTACTGTGCTCCCCGCTTGCCCGCGACCGGCGGCCTCTGCCCCCGGCGCGAACGCATTGCCAAGCAATTGATCCTCGCCAACCTCGGCGAAAGCCTGGCGATTGCCGACCTGGCCCAAGCCTGCGCGCTGTCACGCAGTCATTTCTCCCGCGCGTTCAAGTGCACCACCGGGCTGTCGCCGCAGGAATGGATTCGCCAGCAGCGCATCCAGCGGGCCAAGGAACTGATCACCGGTTCCGCCCTGAGCCTGACGCAGATCAGCCTCGAATGCGGCTTCTGCGACCAGGCGCATTTCTGCCATATGTTCACCCGCAGCGAAGGCGTCAACCCGATGACCTGGCGAAATCACCAATTGCGTCACAAGCCCGACGTGATCGCGGCCTAGTGGTGGCGGCGCACCTGGCCTATGCTGGCCGCACTCCTTTTTCCGAGCATGGCGCGCCATGAGCGACCTCAGCGACCAGGCCGTACATTTCGGCCCCTACCGCGTCTATCCGCGCCAACGCCTGGTGCTGGAGGCCGGCCAGCCATTGCGCCTGGGCCGGCGCGCGCTGGATATCCTGCTGATCCTGCTGGAGCAGGCCGGCAACGTAGTGAGCAAGCAGGCCTTGATCGCCCGGGTCTGGCCGCACAGCGTGGTGGAAGACGGCAACCTGCGGGTGCATATGGCCGCGTTGCGCAAGGCATTGGGCGACGGCCAGGCCGGGCAGCGCTATATCGTCACGGTGGCCCAGCGTGGCTACAGTTTTGTTGCGCCACTGAGCATCGAACCGATGACCTTTCCGGCTGATGGCACCCCGCAAGCCCAGGGCCATAACCTGCCACTGCGGCGCACCCGCGTGATCGGCCGCCAGGCCTTGATCGACCGCCTGGTGCAACAGCTGCCGCAACAGCGCTTTATCACCCTGACCGGCGCCGGCGGCATCGGCAAGACCACCGTCGCGTTGCGCGTGGCCGAACTTCTGATCGGACATTACCGCGACGGCATCCACCTGCTGGACCTGGCGCCCCTCAGCGCACCGGCGCTGATCCTGCCCAACCTCGCCGCCCTGCTCGGCCTCACACACGTCGAGCATGAACCCCTGGACACCTTCGCGCGCCGCCTGCAGGAACGCCAGTGGCTGCTGGTGATCGACAATTGCGAGCACCTGCTGGACGACATCGCGCTGATCAGCGAAAGCCTGCTGCGCCATGCGCCCCGGCTGCATATCCTGGCCACCAGCCGCGAGGCCCTGCGCGCCGAGGGCGAGTCGGTGCAACGCCTCGACCCCCTGGCCTGCCCGCCTGCCACCGGCAATCGCGCCCAGGCCATGGGCTACCCGGCCCTGCAATTGCTGATCGAGCGGGCCATGTCGCACCAGGACCGCTTTGAGCTGAGCGAAGCCGAACTGCCGTTGGCGATTGATATTTGCCAGCGCCTCGACGGCATCCCGCTGGCAATCGAGTTGGTGGCGGCGCAGATCGAACGCTTCGGCCTGCCGCGCCTGCTGGTGCAGATGGAAGACAACTTCCGCCTGCTGACCCGTGGCCGGCGGAGCGCCCTGCCCCGTCATCAGACCTTGCGCGCCACGCTGGATTGGAGCTTCGACCTGCTGACCGCGTGCGAGCAGGTGTGCCTGCGTCGCCTCGCGGTGTTCCGTGGCGGTTTCAGCCTGGCCAGCGCGGCGGCGGTGATTGCCGGCGAGCAGATTGCACCGGCCGAGGTGCTGGGCTCGATCACCCAGCTGGTGGCCAAATCCTTGCTCAATGTGGAGCCGGGCGATGACGAGATGGTCTATCGCCTGCTGGACATCACCCGTACCTACGCCCTGGAAAAGCTCAACCTTGCCAACGAGCTGCACGCCACGCGCGAGCGCCATGCGGTGCGCTGCCTGACGCTGATGGAGCAAGCGCAGGACGACTGGGAGTTGATCGCGACCCAACCGTGGCTCGACCGCTACGCGCCACTGCGCGAAGACGTGCGTGCCGCGCTCGACTGGGGCCTTGCCGAGGGCGGCGAACACCTGCTGGCGATCCGCCTGACGGTCAGCGCCATGCCGCTGTGGCAAGAATTGTCGCTGGTCAGGGAGCATGCGGTGTATGTCGACAAGGCGCTGGCGCTGATGGCCGAGGCCAGTGCGCCCTGCACGCAATTGACGATGCAGCTGCAATTGGCCCTGGGCAGCCTGTCCTATCACGCGTTGGGCGGCGCACCGCGGACCATCGCCGCGTTTGCCAGCGCCAGGCAACTGGCCGAGGAACGCCAGGACCTCGCCGGCCAATTGCGCGCGGTCTCCGGCCACATGGCGGTCAACCTGTGCGCAGGCCATTATCGCCATGCACAGGCACTGAGCGTGCAATTCGACCACCTCGACCCGCGCACCGAGCCGCTGCTGGAGCTGAGTACCCAGCGCCTGCACGTGCTGGCGCAGCATTACACCGGCAACCAGGCACTCGCCCGGCACACGGCCGAACAGGTCATCCAGCGCATGGCGCACAGCGGCTCGCTGAATCGCTTTGCCTATCGCTTGGGCGTGCAATATGACCAGAGCGTCGCCTCACTGACGGTATTGGCGCGCATCCTGTGGTTGCAGGGCTTTCCCGAGCGCGCCTGGGCCGTGGCCAGCCAGGCGCTGGAGTTGGCGCTGCAGATCAATCACGGCACGTCGATCTGCTACACCCTGGCCCTGGCCGGCGTGGTCATCGCCCGCTACAACGGCGATGACGAGGCGGCGCAGCGCCTGCAGACGCTGCTGCTGGAGCAGTCCCACAAGCATTCGGTGCAGTTGTTCCAGACCTGGGCGGGGCACTACGCCGGGATTCCCGGCCACCAGGACCTGCAGGGCCTGGGGCTGATAGACGACATCCTGATCACGTTCGGCGCGCGTGTCGTCGATGAGCAAGCCTTCGAGCGCGCCCGCACGGGGGCAGCCGGCTGGTGCGCCGCCGAAGTGATCCGCGTGCACGCCGAGGGCATGGCCGACACCCGCACCGCCGAAGCGCTGCTGCTCGAATCCCTCGGCCTGGCTAACCAGCAAGGCGCGCTGGCCTGGGAACTGCGTTGCGCAACCTCATTGGCACAACGCTGGCAGCAGCAAGGTCGCCTGCAGCCTGCGCGCGATCTGCTCGGTTCAGTCTACGGGCGCTTTACCGAAGGCTTTGCCACCCGCGACCTACTGCGCGTACGCCGCCTGCTCGACGAGTTGCAGGACAAACGTCCGGCCTGAAAACGCCCCCAGATAATGCCCATACCCCTGCTGCAACCGTGCCACCTGCGCCGGATCGCGCAACTGCGCGAGGGCGTAGCTGCGGGTGCTGTTGAGCAAACGATAACGCGCGGGCCCCGGGCCCGGCTCGACGTTCAGCAACGAGGTACTCACCAGTCGCGCCAGCAGGTAGGCAAGGTCGGCGTGTTCCAGCTCGGTGCCGGCGACCAGCACGCTCAAGGACGGCAAGGTCACGGCCATTTTGAACAAGCCCAATTGCAGGAACAGCCAGCGCTCCGGCAGGCTCAGGCGTTCGTAGCTCCAGTCCAGGGCAGCGGCCAGCGATTGGTGGCGCTCCACGGCCGTGCGTCGACCGCGGCTCAGCGTCTGTATGCCGCTGCGCAGCTGCGCCTGTAAACCGCGCACGCCCAGGGCGTCGACCTGGGCGGCCGCCAGTTCCAGGGCCAGGGGAAGGCCGTCGAGGCGTCGGCAGATGTCGCGCAGGGGTGCCAGGTCCTGGGGGCGCAAATCATAGTCCTGCTGACTGGCACGTACGCGGGCGACGAACAGTTGCACCGCCGGGCAAGCCATCGCGTGGTCGACGCTGCCCAATACCGCCGGTGCAGGCACCGCCAGCGGCGGCACGCGCAGCACCCATTCGCCAGGCACTTGCAAGGCTTCGCGACTGCTGATCAGCACGCTGACCTGCGGCGCCTGCTCGTGCAGCGCGCGCACGAGATGCCGGCAGGCACCCAGCAGCGGGTCAACGCCGTCGAGCACCAGCAATAACTGCCGGCCGGCCAGTTGGCGGCATAGTTTGACGGGGCTACGGGTGGGTACCAGGTGCAGCACTGTGGCCAGGTGCTGTAGCAGCATTGTCGGCGCCTGCACGGTGGCGAGGTCCACCCACCACACGCCGGCGCGATAGCGTGGCAATACGCGCTCGGCCAGCGCCAGGGCCAGGGTGCTCTTGCCGACGCCGGCACAGCCGGTGAGGGTCATCAGACGCTGCCCGGAAAGGCGCCGCACCAGCACGCCAAGCAATTCATCGCGCCCCATCACCGGGCTGAGCCGCGTGGCCAAATTGTGCCGGGGCAACTGCGACGATAGCTCGCCGTGCACCGGCGCAATGAAACAGTAGCCGCGCTGGGGATCGTTGAGGATGCAGCGTTGCCCGTCGAGGGCACGGCGCAAGGCGGCGATGTGCACGCGCAGGTTGCTTTCCTCGACAACACTGCACGGCCAGACGCGCTCGATCAGCGTGGCCTTGTTGATGAACTGCCCGGGCGCCTCGAGCAGCACCGCGAGGATATCCAGCGCGCGGCCGCCCAAGGGCACCGGCCACCCGGCCTTGCTGAGCAGCCGCTGTTGCCGGTGAAAGGCATAGGCACCGAAACGCACCGTGCCGTTCGCATCCATCGCCTGAAGGTTGTTCATCGCTGTCATCGCGCTGGAACACCCGGCCTTGGGCGTTTGCGCGTCCTGTTCCATGGGCCTGTGGCTATCTTGCCACTTGGCGATGACAGGACAATGCTGGCACGGGGAGCGACACGGACATTCGAGTGCGCGAGACGGACATCCTGGCGCTAACTGAACTGCTGCCGGTATTGGGTCGGGTTGAGACCGAGCTTTTCACTGAACAGAAAACGCATATGCCGCACGCTGCCAAAACCTGCGTGGAAGGCCACGGTCTTCAGCGGCAGGTCGGTGGCCTCCAGCAGCTGGCGGGCGCGGTCGATACGCGCGCCCTGCAGGAAGGCCATGGGCGTCATCTGCACCTCCTTGGCAAACAGCCGCGCGAAGTGGCGCGCACTCATGCCCGCCAGCGTGGCCATCGACTCGATGCTGAAGGGCTGGTCCAGGTGGTCGAGGACGTGCTGCTGCACGCGGGTGATCGCGGTTTCCTGCGGCGCGACGGCGGCTGTCATCGGGCTGAACTGGGCCTGGCCGCCCTGGCGCTTCATTACCACCAGCAGCACCTTGGCTACGTCCACCGCGACCTGCTTGCCGTGGTCCTGGGCGACAATCGACAGCGCCAGGTCGATACCGGCCGTGACCCCACCAGAGGTAATCAATCGCCCGTCCTGCAGGTAGATGCGGTCCGTCTCGACGATGGCCTTGGGGAAGGCCTTGATCAGGCGCTCGGTGTAGTGCCAATGGGTGGTCACGCGGTGATGATCGAGCAGGCCGGCATGCCCCAGCACAAACGCTCCGGTGCAGATCGACCCAAAGCGCCGGGCACGCGGCGCGGCCTCTTGCAGCCAGGGCAACAGCGCGGGATGGCATTCGTTATAGGCGCCGGGCCCGCCGGGCACCAGCAGCAGGTCGTAGGCCGCGTGCGCCTGGCCCAGCAGGAGGTCGGCCTGCACCACCACCCCATTGGAGGCGCGCAACGGGCCAGGCTCGGTGCCGATGGTGAGTATCTGGTAGTGGTCGGCCGCAGGCAGGTAGCGGTTGGCGATGGAAAACACCTCGAGCGGCCCCGCCATGTCGAGCAGGAGGAAGTCCGGAAACAGCGCCATGGCCACGGTTTTCATCAAGCGGGAGACCTATAAGGAAGGGAAAGCGTCAGCCATTATGGCACGTCGATTACTGTCAACCTCAAGGAGACAGTTATTCAGATTTCATCTCCTTAATGAATCCAACGGTAACCAGTAACCTTCTTCTCAACGCCAGCGCCCTGCATCTCGCAGCCCGCGCTCACTTGAGGACACCACCATGCTGACCCTTCGCAAAGCTTCGGAACGCGGCGCCGCCAATCACGGTTGGTTGAAGTCGTTCCACACCTTTTCGTTCGCCAACTACTGGAACCCCGCCGAGCAAGGTTTTTCCGACCTGCTGGTGATCAACGATGACCGCGTCGCCGCCGGCAAGGGCTTCGGCCAGCACCCGCACCGCGACATGGAGATTTTCTCCTACGTGCTCGAAGGCGCCCTGGAACACAAGGACACCCTGGGTACCGGCTCGGTGATCCGCCCCGGTGATGTGCAACTGATGAGCGCCGGCAGCGGTGTGGCCCACAGCGAGTTCAACCACAGCCAGAGCCGTGGCGTGCACTTCCTGCAGATCTGGATCGTGCCCGCCGTGGCCGGTGCCGAGCCGCGCTATCAACAAGAGCATTTCAGCGCAGCGCAGAAACGCGGACGCCTGCAGTTGATCATTTCGCCGGACGGCGCCGACGGCTCCCTCAGCGTGCGCCAGGACGCACGGGTGTATGCCGGGCTGTTCAACGCTGACGAAAGCGCCACCCTGGACTTGCCGCCAGATCGCCATGTGTACGTGCATGTGGCCCGAGGCAGCGTTGAGGTCAACGGCCAGCGCTTGCAGGAAGGCGACGGCGCCCGCGTGCGGGATGAGCGGCAGATCCGCCTGGGCCACGGCGAGGATGCCGAGGTGCTGGTGTTCGACCTGCGCCCCAATGAGCTGCCGCAGATGCCATGACCGGCTCGGCGAAGGTCCGCGCAAGCGGGCCATCGCTGGCGTCGATAGTCACCATCAGCCCAATGAAGTTCTCTTAAAAAATCCAACGCGTAACATCAAACCCATACCGGCAACAACCCAACTAAAACACTCGGAGCACACTCACATGAAACGCCAAATCTTGCTTAGCCTCGCTTTCTCGGTACTCGCTGCAAACGCATTTGCCCACCCTGTCGTCGCTGAAGGCGGTGCGGATCGCCTGATCGAAAGCCGTGTTGCAGAGGGTGGCTCGGACCGCCTGCAAGGCAACCGTTTCGCTGAAGGTGGCGCTGATCGCCTGCAGGAACGTGGCCTGGCTGAAGGCGGTGCGGATCGTCTGCAGGAACGTGGCCTGGCTGAAGGCGGTGCGGATCGCCTGCAGGAACGTGGCCTGGCTGAAGGCGGTGCGGATCGCCTGCAGGAACGTGGCCTGGCGGAAGGCGGTGCGGATCGCTTGCAGGAACGTGGCCTGGCTGAAGGCGGTGCGGATCGTCTGCAAGGCAACAACGCATAATCCCGCGCTGTTGGCGGGAACCCCAAACCGGCCTGATCAGCCGGTTTTTTTTTGCCTGTCATTAATCCAAGTCGCGGTCCACCCACAGCACCGCCTTGCCGATCTGTTGCCGAGCCTCGATACGCGCATGCACCTGCTGCACGGTTTCCAGGCGGTAGTAGCCTTCGATCTCCACGCTCAACCACCCTTCGAGCATTGCCGCGAACACCGCATTGGCGCGGCGCTGCACCGTCGCACCGTCGGCCATATGGTCGGCCAGCCGTGGACGGGTCAGGAACAGCGAACCGGCCTCGCCCAGCTCAATCGGATCGAGGTCGGTCAACGAGCCCGAGACATTGCCGTAATTGACGATCAGTCCGCGTGTGCGGCAGGCGCGGAAGCTGTCACGCAGGGTACTTTTGCCCAGGGAATCGAACACCACGTCCACGCCCTGCCCGTCGGTGGCTGCCAGGACACGCTCGACAAAGCCGCCGTCATCATAGGTCCAGGCCTGGTGGGCGCCGCGCTGCAGGGCAATCGCGCATTTTTGTGCGGTGCTGCCCGTGGTGAACACGGTCGCCCCCACGTGCCGGGCCATCTGCACCAGCAACTGGCCGATGCTGCCTGACGCCGCGTGTACCAGGCAGGTGTCGCCCGCCTGCAAACGGGCCACATCCTCAATCAAGTAGTGAGCCGTGCACCCCTGGAACATCGCCGCAGCAGCCTGATCGAAGGTGATCGCGCTGGGTATCTGCGCAACCTTGTCGACCGGCACCAGCGCGTATTCGGCATACGCGCCCCAGGCGATGCACCAGGCCACGCGGTCGCCCACGGCCAAATGATGCACGTCCGCGCCGACCTCCACCACGACACCGGCGCCTTCCATGCCCAACGTACAGGGCAGGCGCACCGGGTACGTGACTGATTGGGCGTACTTGCCCTGGCGCGTGTGAATGTCCATGAAATTGATCCCGGCGCAGGCCACCTTGATCAACACGTGGCCCGCGCGTATCAGCGGTTTGGCCACATCCAGCTGCAGTTGCGCGACATCCGGGCCGCCGTAGGTTTGCAAGGTGATGGCTTTCATACAGGAATAACTCCATGTGCACGGGGAAGCGGCCATGGTAAAAGGACGCAATCCGGTGGAATATTCCCCAAACCGTCCCAGCCTCTGTGCGGAAATTACCCGATGTTCGATTGGCAGGATCTGTATTACTTCACCGTATTGGCCCGCAGCCAGTCGCTGTCGGCCGCTGCCCGCGAGTTGCAGGTGGAGCACGCCACGGTGGGCCGCCGGGTCGACGCCCTGGAAAAAGCCCTGGGCGTGAAACTGGTCGACCGCTTGCCGCGCAGCCGCCCTCTCACCGCCCAGGGCCTGGCGCTGGCCGAACTGGCCGCCGGCATGGACGAGATGGCGACCCAGGTGCTGCGCCTGTCGCGGGTGGCGTCCATCGAAATGGCTGGCACGGTGCGGGTCAGTTGCCCGCCGTCCATTGCCAATTACTGCATCGCCCCGCATGTGGCGCGCTTGCGTGCCGAGTATCCCCAACTGAACCTGGTGCTGATGCCCTCCACCCACTTGGCCGCGCTGGACAAAGGTGAAGCAGATATCGCCCTGCGCACGCTGCGTCCCGATGAAGACGCGCTGGTGCGCAGGAAGGTCGGCGTGGTGCGCTTCGGGCTGTACGGCCCGCCGGCGTTGCAGCAACTGCCCACCGAACAATGGACCTTCATCGCCTACGACAGCAGCCGCGACCACCTGCCCCAACAGGCATGGATGCACCAACTGCGCGGCCCGCGCGCGATTGCCTTTGCCGCCAGCGAGCTGATCACCCAGCAAATGGCAGCCAGGGCCGCAGTGGGTGTGGTGGTGCTGCCGACGCTGGTGGGCGATCACGACCCGCAATTGGTCAGGCTGCCGACGGCGACCGAGGGTCCGCAGCGCGATATCTGGCTGACGGTGTACCCCGATATGCGCCGCTCGCCGCTGGTGAAGGTGGTGATGGAGTTTCTGGTGGGGTGCATCGAGGGCGAAATACAGCTAAGACGGTGAGGCACCGACGGTACTGTCGGCGGTCAAACACCAGGGCGCGATGGGAACCCTTCTCACCCCTGGTGCTCGCCTGGCCTGGTGGCGTCGGCGCCTGGGAAAGGCAATGGCCAACCTCGCGTGCAATCAAAAAAATCGTTTGGGCTAAAATACTTATAGGCGATTAAAAATTTGCACTAGCATATGTGTAAGTCCGCACAACCCCTTCGCAAACTGTGCCTATTAGCCCTCCCCGCTCGTAAAAACAAAGTGGCGAATGTTAAAATTTGTCACGTTTTAGCGTATTCAATTCGATTAGTATCTAAACGCTAGCAGCGATTGAACTGACGGCCTGCATGCCGGAAAAGGGAGTAGGGTAATGCATTTTTCCAACGTCCTCGCTATTGCCCGGACTCAATCGAAATCGGAGGACTTTCGGGCGTTTTTAGTTCGCACTGTAGCGAATAATTTAAAAGTCGATACACGTTGCTACGGACAACTAATTGACCCTCAGCAACACCACGGACATTACCGTGCCATCATTATAGAAATCGATACACCCTCCGCCAGCCAGCAAACCCTGGACATAATAAGAAAAACCCGCGAAGAGCACCCGGGCTCGACCATATTTGTGGTCGTTACGTTTGCCTCGACCTTGAGCAAAACAAAATATTATCTGGCCGGTGCGGATTACTGCGTCAAGGCCGTGGAAACTTCTGCGGAAAAAAAGATAAGCCTGTTTGATACCTTTCTCAACGAGAGCGAGCGACTTCATCGCGGACTGGTATTGGACCAGGACCGCATGTGCATCTACGGCGATGGCAAGAAGCTGGAAATATCCTTCGTCGAAATGAAAGTACTCGAAGCGCTCATTCATAACCGACTGCTCAGTCATAATGAGATCGCCGCCGTCATGGGCCTTAATACCAAGTACTACGACTCCCGCGCACTGGAAAAATCCATCAGTCGCCTGCGCAGTAAAATCAAGGCGCACTACGGTGAAAACATTATCCAGAATATTCGCGGTTACGGTTACAAACTAAGCCGGGGTCTAATTTGCGTCAGCGACTTCCCGCCCGCCAAGGGGAGTTCGCACGGTGAATAACGAACACCAACCCTGTGCCACTACCACGGGCTACACGCTCATCCGGCAAGCCATCGTCGACCGTCGTCATGCCTTATGGGGCAGTGAAATCAGGGCGGAACATCACGGTGAGGACGCGCTGCCGGAAAGTGCCTGGCGCGAGGCAATGCTGCGCATCAACCCGCGACGCAAGACACTCCAGGTCACAGGCCAAGGGGTTCGTCACGCGTTCCTGCGTATCGGGCAAGCGGCCTTGATGAACGAAGACACGTTCAAGGCAATTATCCAGACCGCGCAGTCATTGGAAAAACATCGCCAGCCCCTCACCCTCACGCTCGACAACCGTCTGGATGCCCTGCCCGGCCCGGTCGAACGCCGGGCCATGGTGCGCCAGTTATATAAGTTGAAAGATCACAGTGGTATTACGTTGGCCTACAACAACTACAGACTCGACACAAAGCCTGGGGACCTGCTGATCGACCTCAAGTTGTACGACTATATAAAAATGCCTTTTCCGGATTCCGCTCTCAGGCTCAGTCTGAATACGCGCTCGGACCTGTTCGACAGGCTCTACGACCGCATGCTGGCGCTGATCAGTGCCAGCGGGGTGCGCTTCATCGCCGACACGGTCGAGTTCGCCGACAGTGCGATGCTGGCTAAAAACCTGCCGTTCGAATACTTTCAGGGCGGTTATTACTCCCCTGCTGACTGCCTGTAAAACTGCCCCTTCCTGATATCGGTGGACACTATGAGCTCCCTCAAGAAACATGCCTTCACTGCGACACTTCCTGCGATAGCGCTGCAGGACTTCACGCCCAATGCAGAGTTATTCCATTACGAACTCACTGCGCCTAAAACGTCATCCTTCCTCGACCCACAACCGACCCGCGCGCGGTTCAATACTTATGTGATTACCCACTCCCTCGGTTTGCACGCGCAGCCGGTTAACGCTGCGCGGCAGGCTTCAAGAATGCCAGCGCCCGAGGCGCCGGACAGTCCGCCAACACCCCACACTCGAACGACGGAGATCAATAGCGAAAGACCCCAACTGCACCCGCAGGATTTCTGGCTGCTGACCCAGCACGACCGCACCCTGGTCAAAGGTGGCCTGCGGATTTCATTGACCACCATTGAGTCGGCTTTAATTAAGAAGATGCTGCACCATGAAGAACGCGTGGTCAGCAAAGAAGAGTTGATCCGTAATATAGGGCGTGAACCCGAGTTATACCGGGGACTCGAAATGTGCTTAAGCCGACTGCAGGAAAAGTTCAAACGGGTCAACGATGGCGAGCGCCTGTTTCGCGCCGTCAGGAACCGTGGTTATTGCCTCACGCAAAAAATCAAGAAGCCGTTAGAGCTGACTCCCGCGCGTCGCTAAAATAAAAAAAACACCCGGACTCTATTAAAAACCCTGCCATTTACTGCCTCTCTCAGCTGCCATTTTATAACACCCACTTCTAATAAATACGCACCTGACCTTGTTATAAGTCGTCAGCCATTGCCCCCGGCCGTTCATTACCATTCATGGGTACGCGCTTGCGCGTGCCTGTTGTTTTTTCATTAAACCCTGCCACCACGTGCGTGGTCACCACCGGGAGCAGAAGTATGCTGAATAACACTAGAATGCATCGCAACCTGACCCCCAAGGGTTTAACCTTCTGGGGCCAGTGGATGCTTGCATCCAGCCTGGTCGTTGCGCTGTTGTTTATGCTGGTTTTCCTCAAGACGGGACAACTTGAATATAACTACCGCGTGCTCGCCGCCTTCACCATTCTGGCCTCGCTCCCGGCGTACAGTGTGTGTGATGTCTACAGTAAAAAAGATGATTACGGCGTAGGCCTGGGACGACTGTTCATGGGGTGGCTGTTGACCGTGGGCATCGTGTTTATTGTCGGCATTGTTTGCAATGCCAGCGAACTGTTTCCGCTGGAAACGTTATTACTGTGGGCGGCGGTCAGTTACCCGTTACTTGCCCTGTGTTATATCCCGCTGCACAGTGCCTCCCGGTATTACCACCGCCAACTTCATGAACGGCACAAGTCACTGATTGTCGGCACCGGCAAGCTCGCCGTGGACCTGGCCAAGACCCTCTCGCGGCAGAAACGCTCGCCGCTGGTGGGCCTCGTCGGTAGCGACAGCGAGATCGCCGCTGACGCACCCGCGCAGATCCTCGGCGACCTGCCGCAATTGCCCCAGCTGATCCGACAGCACGGTATCCGCCGGCTCTATATCACCCACTCACTGCAGGACGCCACGCACATCGAGGCGCTGTACCTCAACCTGCTGGACATCAGCGTGGACGTGATCTGGGTGCCCGACCTGAACAACATGCTGCTGCTCAATCACTGCGTGGCCGAAGTGGACGGGCTGCCGGCGATTTTCCTCAATGAAAGCCCGCTGACCAGCCGCCCCACCGCCGCCTTGAGCAAGTCATTGCTGGACAAGAGCATCGCCCTGCTGGCGATCCTGCTGCTCAGCCCGGTGTTGTTGGTGTTCGCCCTGTTGATCAAGCTCACATCCCCAGGCCCGGTGATTTTCAAACAGGACCGCCACGGCTGGAATGGCGAAGTGATCAAGGTGTGGAAATTCCGCTCGATGCGTGTGCATGACGACCATGAGGTACGCCAGGCCAGCCGCAACGACTCGCGCATTACCCCGGTGGGCCGGTTTATCCGCCGAACCTCAATCGATGAATTGCCGCAGTTCTTCAACGTGCTGCAAGGCAATATGGCCCTGGTCGGGCCGCGCCCCCACGCGATTGCGCACAATGACTACTACTCGGGGAAGATCCACGCCTACATGGCCCGCCATCGCATCAAGCCCGGCATCACCGGCCTGGCCCAGGTCAGCGGTTGCCGGGGCGAGACCGAGACCTTGGAAAAGATGCAACGGCGCGTGGACATCGACCTGCGCTATATCAATACCTGGTCGCTATGGCTGGACATCAAGATCCTGATCAAGACGCCGTTCACGCTGCTGTCCAAGGACATCTACTGACCCAAAAAAGGGGGGCATCCTGCCCCCCTTCCCGCCTCACTCAGTGATCTTGTCGATGTTCTTGTAGAACAGGTCACTGTCGCGTCCATCAGTCATCGAATGCAGTGAATACGCGCGGTTCAACCTGGCCCCGCCATCACGGGTCAGCGGCGCCCACACCAGGTTGGCGCGGCGCATCGTCGACAGGCTCATCAACTCATCGAAGGGAACGGACAGGTAGAGGCCCTTATCGAAGCTGCCTTCGCCAAAGTCTTCCTTGGACACGTTGGTGCGCGTGACCCAGGCCCCAATCCGCACGCCATTGTTGAATTCGCGCGACAGGTCCAGGGTGGCCCCCCAGTCCCTGGCCAGGTAGCGGCCTACGCTCAATGCGCCCTGCAGGTTGAACGGCAACTCGCTGTAGCCGGTGATATGGCCGGTGACGGTGCGGTAGTCACGCAGGCTGAAATCCTGCTCGAAACCGCGTTGGCGCACGTAGTTGAGGTCCGCTCCCAATGCCCAGCGCTGGCCCATCGGGCGGTACAGCACTTCACTGCCGACCCCGGCATACATCGACTCCAGCAGGCCGCCGTAGACCATGCCGTACAGGTCCTGGTCGAGTCGCTGCGCATGGTTGAGCTGGAAGGTCGGCAGGGTCACATCGGAGCTGGTCATGTAGCGGCGCAGGTCGGTGCGCACCCTGGGCAGGCCAGTGGGGGCGTCGTAGGTGAAACCGTCGTAGTTGTTCAGCAGGTTGACACTGAGCAGGCCACTCCACCACGTATTGCGGGTGAAGCGGTACTCGGCGTCGAGGTCGGCGGAGACCTGGTAGAGCAAGCCATCCGGCCCGCCGACATTCTGCTTGTAGCCCAGGCCCAAGCCATAGCTCAAGGGCTTGGGTGGCTGGGTATAGAGTACGGTCGGTGGAGTGGCGCTGGGCCGATTGACTTCGGCCTGGCGGTGCAGGTTCTCCAGGGGCTCACGGTTGTCGACCACCTCGCGGAAGGTCTTGCGCGGCACACTGGTTTCCTCGATCGGCATGGCGTAGCGCTCGCTGACCAGGGTGAACCAATCGATCTGGTCATTGACGCTGTTGTCGAGGATCCGACTGGCGCGACCCACTGCCTTGGCACTGTAGAAGTAGCGCTGCTGCTCGCCATACACCAGCAACTCCGGCCCGCGCTGGGCGATACGTTGCACGTTGTAGCCGGCGTTGTCGTGCAGGCGCTGGGACACGGCGGCCCAATCGACCTGGTCCATCGGCGTGGTGGGCGGCATCGTCGGCAGCTTGGGCGGCGGTGGATCGTAGGTCTTGACCGGCGCTTTGCGGCTGACGAAATTGGTGTGCAAGGTGATGCCGAACATGGCGGTGTTGCCACGCTCCCAGGCGGCGCTCACGTCGATGGAGTCAGCGAGCTTGTAGACCATGCCCAGGTTGATCGGCGAGTCCTGGCGAAAGTGGTTGTCGCGGGGCTCGTGCTTGTAGTCGTTGCCCTCCACTTCGAGCTTGAGGCTCAGCGGCGCCCAGGGTGTCTGGTAGGCGACACCGCCAAACACTGCGGGGCGGCCGCGAAAGTAGCCGTTGGAAAAACTGCCGGAGCCTTCGGCGGTGGGCCGCGTGTTGAAACTGTCGTCCACCGCGCCCAGCGGGTTGCCGAAATCGCCGCGACTGCCCAGGTAGCCCCAGGCGATGCCGGCGCTGAAATCCAGGTCGCCGTAGCGCTTGTTGGCCACCAGGTATTCGCTGGAGAACAGGCCGGTGCCGCCCAGGTCCATCAGCCCCAGCGCCACCTCGGGCAACCAGTGGCTTTCCTGATAGAGGCGCACCTTGGCATCGACCGCCTTGTCCTTGTAACTCTGGCCACCACTGAACGACTCGGCGCCATACGGGCGGTTGGTAATCGCGGTGTAGCGAAAGGTGCCTTCCAGCCAGTCCAGCGGCTGCGCGGAAAAACTGTAGCGACTGTAGGGCTCGGTCCGGTTGGCGTTCACGCTGAGTTCGCCGGCGGGCGCCATGCGGGCGGTGGGCGTTTGCAGCAGCCCGACGCCGCCGAAATCGCTTTGGGTATAACGGGGATCGCCATGCACGACGCCACACGGCACCAGCAGCACGGCTGCAATACATAATTTCAAGGCGAGACCTCGGCCAGGGGTTGGGTGCCAATAAACTCGGCCAGTTGCGGGTTCAGCTCGGGCGTGGGAGTGTCCAGGTCATCGCTGCGGATCGGCACCAGCAGCGTGCTGCCGGGCGCGAGCGGCAGGCCGTCTGCGCGATTCCAGGGGGCAACGCCCAGGCGCGTGACATGCCCATCGGGCTGGATCAGCCACACCTGGTCGGCATCCGCCTCTGCCAGGGCCGGACAGGCGCGCAGGTAAGCGCGCGCCAGTTGCATCGGCTGGAATGCCAAGGTGCAGGTGGCGACGACGGCGCCGAACACGCGCACGGTGTCGGGTCGTGACGGGTAGATCAGGCGATCACCCTCACTGACCGGCAGGTTGGGCGCAAAGCCGACCTCCACTGCCACCGGGTCGAGCTTGGCGATCTGGCGACCGGTGACCGGCAGCGCCAGTACCTGTCGATACAGCTGCGCCGCTGCCCGCGCCCGGCTCTCACGCCCGGCCGCCCACGCGGCACGGCGCAGGGTGTCCAGGTCAAACAGCACGCCGGCCTTGAGCCGTGCCTGGCGCTCCAGCAAGGGTTGGTGCAGCCAGGCCGCCGCCAGCCAATAGCCCTGGGCATCCGGTTGCGCGGCGGTCATCACGTCGAGCAGGCGCATACCCGGTCGCCAGCTGATGGGCTGCGTGTCGCCGCTGACGGTCACCGCTGCCTGGCAGGCCGTGGCACAGCTCCACAGCAACGCCAGGGCCCATCTTCTGCGCAGCGTCATGGCGCCTCCTTGCGGGCGGGTTTGAGTTGGGTGATGGTCAGGCTCAAACGGGGGGTGAGGTGCTGCTCGCTCTGCACGATCGTGCCGTCAACCGGGTCGACCCAATAACGGTTGCGCGCATGAAAACCCAGGGCCTGGGCCTCGATGTCCTCATCGATGCGCAGCAAGGCGTAGGGTTTGTCGAGGATCTCCAGGGTCTCGATGCCCCGGCGTTGAAAGCGGCTGGTGATCGTGATCCCCAGCTGATAGCCCTCGACCACATCGATCTGGCGTGTGCTGCGATAGCCGTCGGGCACGCGGTGCAAGCCCTGCTGGAACGGCGACCGGCCTTGCCAGCGCGTGCCATCCAGATCGGCGCCCAGGCCGACCGTACGCACCACCAGGCCATCGCGTATCAGCAGCACCTGCTTGCCGGAAGCGACCCAGAACTGCAGGTCGCCGCGCTGGCGAATCAGCGCCATCACGCCTTCGCTGGACACCGTGGTGACCTTGATCTGGGGAAAGGGCACGGCGTCCACCTGGGCCTGGCTCACCACCAGCGGCGAAGGCCCGCCAGCCGCCGCCTTGAAGGTATCGAGCGAGGCCTGCATCAGTGGATTGCAGGCACACAGTAACCACGCCGTAGACGCGTAAATCGTACGCTTCAGACTGTTCACGCAAGGTCCACCTTATCGGCTGCTGGCTTCGCTCAGGTTGTTTTGAGTGGAAGCGCCGATGCCAATGATCGAAGCGGACGGCAGCAACTGGCTGATAAAACGGTTCCAGCGCGTGATATTGGCGGGGCCGACAAACACCACGTCCTGGGGCTGCACATCAAAGCGCGTGGCCAGGGCCATGGCGGAGGGCGACGCGGCTTCCAGCTGGAACACCTTGGCCGGCTCCACCTCGATGTTCTGTGCGCCACGGATCACGTAGATGGCGTCGGCATTCGAGGTGTTCTGGTTGACCCCGCCTGCCGAGCCCAGCACATCGGAGAGGTTCATGCTGCGGGTCTTGAAGCTCAGGGCGCGGGGCTGCATGACCTCGCCCATCACATAGATACGCTTGCGGTCGTTGTAGGGCAGGTACAGCTGGTCGCCGTCCTTGACGTAGATATCGTTGAGGCGCGACGGGTCCTTGTTCAACGTGTCCAGGTCGAGGGTGTAGCGCTTGCCGCCACGGGTCAGGGTCAGGTTGGAGAGGTCGGCATTCTGCGGGTCGATACCCGAGGTGGCCACCGCCTCCATCACGCTCATCGGGATCGTGGTGATCGGCACCGGCCCGGCCTTGGCGACCGCGCCGGTCACGACCACGCGCTGGCTGGCAAAGCGCAGGACGCTGACATCCACTTGCGGGCTGTCGATGTATTGGCGCAGCTTCTCGGTGATCTCACTGCGCAGCGCGGCCAGGGTCCGGCCCTTGGCAACCACTTCACCGACATACGGGTAGAACAGGTTGCCATCCGGATTGACCAGCCGGCCGTTGGCATCGATCTGCTGTTGCGGGCCGGACGGCGCGGTCAGTTCGGGGTGGTCCCAGACCGTGATATACAACGCGTCATTGGGACCGATCAAATAAGGCGCCGGTTTATAATCCAGTAGTTCTTTGGGTAATGAATAAGGCTCGCGCGTGGCGGCGTCCATGGCCAATAACTTTGGGGTGATCGGAATTAACTCCACGCGGCTACTTTCAGCGCTACCCTCCTGGGTCATTGCCTCGGTATTCATATATTGGCCCGGGGCAAACATGCAACCTTGCAACAATGCAGCGGCCACGGCCGCAACAGGAAAAAGACGCCTCATAGTGCTCGGACACTCGCGATATTCGACAAGAAAAAAAGACCACTTGGACGGGGATTCCAAGCGGCCTGTAAAAGGAAGGTCTACAACTTAGTTGCCGGTGCCCGTGGTACCGGTCGTGCCGGTGGTGCCCGTGGTCGTGCCACCGTTGGAACTGCCGCCGCTGTTGGACGCAGCCGCCACGCCGGCGACAATCGCGCTGCCGATCAGCAGGGTTTCGCCGACCGTCACCGAACCCACCACGGTCGTGTCGAGGCCCAACGGCAACTCGGCAGCCAGCGCCGACGTACTCAAGAGACTGAGCAACATAATAGCCAGTGGTTTTCTCATAACAGACTCCTTATCGTCAGTGAGTAGTCCGGCCGATAGTGCCATTCAACTAAACCGCACACCAGATGGATAAAAACGTGCTCACTCAGTTGAAAATAACGTTTTAGCGATGAAGCGCCCGGCAGTGCGTGCATTGGTAGCAATGGGCGTCAGGGCGAATGTTATTAATTGTCGAAAACTTCAGGCCCTGCCGTACTTGTCTTCAAAGCGCACAATATCGTCCTCGCCCAAATAAGCGCCCGACTGCACTTCAATTAACTCGAGTGGGATCACCCCGGGATTTTCCAGCGCATGCACCTGGCCGATGGGGATATACGTCGACTGGTTTTCCGAGACCAGGTAGGTCTGCTCGCCATTGGTCACCCGTGCCGTACCGCTGACCACGATCCAATGCTCGGCGCGGTGGTGGTGCATTTGCACCGACAACTTTGCCCCCGGCTTCACGGTGATGCGCTTGACCTGATAGCGCGGGCCAGCGTCGACCGAGTCGTACATGCCCCAGGGCCGGTACACCTCGCGGTGGTTGAGGTGCTCATGGCGGCCGGCCTGCTTGAGCTGGTCGACGATAGCCTTGACCTGCTGCACCTGGTCCTTGTGGGCCACCAGCACCGCGTCCTTGGTCTCGATAATGATCAGGTCCTGCACGCCCACCGTGGCCACCAGCCGACTGTCGGCGTGCACGTAGCTGTCGCGCGTATCCAGGGTCAACCCGTCGCCGCGTATGACGTTGCCACGGGCATCTTTTTCACTGGCCTCCCACAACGCCGACCAGGAGCCGATATCACTCCAGCCCGCCTGCAGCGGCACCATCACCGCGTCGGCGGTTTTCTCCATCACGGCGTAGTCGATGGAGTCATCCGGGCAGGCCGCGAAGGTGGCTGCGTGAACCCGGGTAAACGGCTGGTCCTGGCTGCCGCCCTCGAGTGCCACGCGGCAGGCTTCGAGGATCGCCGGTTGAAAGCGCTCCAGCTCCTGCAGGTAACGGCTGGCGCGGAACATGAACATGCCGCTGTTCCAGAAATAACCGCCACTGGCCACATACGTTGCCGCGGTGGCCGCGTCCGGTTTCTCGACAAAGCGCCGGACCTGGTAACCGCCCTCGCCTACCTCGTCCCCCCGCTCGATATAGCCATAGCCGGTGTGCGCACGGGTGGGTGTGATGCCGAACGTCACCAGCTTGCCAGCGCGGGCCAGCGGCAGCGCCACCTCGAGGCTGGCATGGAACGCCGGGATATCCTCGATCAAGTGGTCAGCGGCCAGCACCAGCAGGATCGGGTCCTCGGCCTCGGCCAGCGCCTTGCACGCCGCCAGCGCAATCGCCGGCGCGGTGTTGCGCCCCACCGGTTCAAGCAGGATGCTCGCGTGCTCCAGGCCCAGCTGGCGCAATTGCTCGGCCACCAGGAAACGGTGCTGTTCGTTGCAGATCAACTGCGGCACGGCGACATTGGCGCCTTCCAGCCGGGCGATGGTCTGCTGCAGCATCGACAGGTGCGCGTCGGTCAGGCGCAGGAACTGTTTGGGGTTCAACTGCCGCGAGAGCGGCCACAGGCGCGACCCCGACCCTCCCGCCATGATCACCGGTAATAACATCAGAGCATCCTCGGGAGAATCAGAAATAGGCGCGGGTGTTTTCGTGCACCCGTGGGCTGAAACGCAGTTCGTCCTGGGGCCACCAGCGATACTGCCGGTGTTGCTCCGTGGGCGGCTGCAGCGTCTGGTGGTCAGCCAGCTCCAGGCAATAGCTGAGCACCACGTAGTGGGTGTCCGGCCCGGCTCCGGCGTTGGCAAATACGCTGTCATCGTAGAAGTGTTCGAACACGCCCAGCAGCCGTGCATGGGCGCGCTCGAACGGGTGTCCCAGTTCGTCGCGGCTGATGCGCCGAAACGCGCTGTCGAGGCTTTCGTTCTTGTAGATACGCCCGCCGGGCACGAACCAGTACCCATAGGCCGGGCGATTGACGCGCAGGCCCAGCAGCGCATCGCCTCGGCTGTTGCGCACCACCAGGTCAATCGCCACCAGCGGCGTCGATGCCACGACCGTCTGGAAGGTCGGTAAATCAAGCCACATACACGTCAAACCTGTGCCAGGAAACGTTGCAGAATGCGTTCCTTGTCGAGGAACTCCTTGGCGTAGTTCAACGCCACCTCATTGCGCGCGGGCAGTGCCAGCACGCGCTCGATCCCGGCGTTCAGCGCGGCGACCGACTCCGGTTCGATCAGCACGGCAATGCCCTGGTGCTCCTCGCACAGGCGGCCGAGGGTAGTGCCTGGATCGGCGGTGATGATCGCGTTGCCCCCCACCGCCAGAATGTTGGTGAGCTTGGACGGCAGCACCGCGTCCGCCACCCCGCGCTTCTGAATCACCAGGTGCGCGTCTGCCGACGCCAACAGGGCCGGCAGGTCGGCATACGCCTGCAACGGTGCAAACAGCACATTGCGCAAGTCATCGCGTTCGACGCGCTCCAGCAACCGCGCCTTGCCCGTACCCTCGCCGACAATCAGAAAGACCAATTCCGCACGCTGGGCATGGGCCTTGGCAGCCTCGAGGATCAGTTCCAGCCCCTGCTTCTCGCCGATGTTGCCCGAGTACAACAGCACCCGCGCACCCACCGGTACCCCCAGACGTTGCAGCAATGCGCAGTTGCGCGGCACCTGGCGAAAACGCGCGGTCTCCGACCAGTTGGGAAAAAACAGCAACCGCTGGCTGTGCACGCCTTTGCCACGGGCCTTGTCGAGCATACCGGTGGAAATCGTCGACACCCGGTCGAACCGCCGCAGCAACCAGCGTTCAATGCCAAACGCCACGCGCCGCAACAGTGATCCGCCACCGAGGCCGAGGCCGAACATTGCATCGACTTCGTAGTCCTGAATATGCAGCACCGAGCGCGCGCCGCTGAGCTTGGCCAGCAGCAACGCCTGGGGCGCACAAAACAATGTCGGCACTACCAGCATTACCAGGTCCGGCTTCCAGCGCAGCTGCCCCAGCACCGCCAACGACGAGCTGGCGCAAAAGCTGATCAGGTGCAGCAACCGCGTCAGCGCGGTGGGCTGGTGTGGCACATACAGCGGGCAGCGAATCACCGTCACGCCATGGTCTTGTTCAGTGCGATAGCGCCACGGCGAATAGCCCGCGCCCACCTGCCAGTGCGGGTAATACGGCGGCGCCGTCACCACGCGCACGTCATGCCCCTGGCTGGCCAACCAGCGCGCCTGTTCACCGCTGTACTTGCCGATACCGGTGAGTTCCGGGCTGTAATTGATGCCGTACAGAAGGATTTTCATCACTGGCCCCGTGGCTGTTCAAGGGCGGCGAGATAGGCGTTGTAGGCATCGCGCAGGCCCTCCTCCAACGGCACATAGGCCTCCCAGCCCAAGGCATTGATGCGGCTCACATCGAGCAATTTACGCGGGGCGCCGTCGGGCTTGCTCGCGTCAAAGCGCAAGCGCCCCTTGAAGCCGGTGACCCGCACCAGCGCCTGGGCCAACTCGGCGATGGTGCAGTCCACGCCGGTGCCGACATTCAAATGCGAGCGCGTCGGCTGGGTCTGCTCGCGATAGCGCTCGGGGCTCAGCTCCATGACATGCACGCTGGCGGCGGCCATGTCGTCCACATGAAGGAACTCACGCCGGGGCCGGCCGCTGCCCCAGATCACCACTTCGTCATCGCCACGCTGGGTTGCCTCATGGAAGCGCCGCAACAGCGCCGCGATCACATGGCTGTTTTCGGGGTGGTAATTGTCGCCAGGGCCATACAGGTTGGTCGGCATCACGCTGCGGTAGTCGCGGCCGTGCTGGCGGTTGTAGCTTTCGCACAGCTTGATGCCGGCGATCTTGGCCACCGCGTAGGGTTCGTTGGTGGGCTCCAGCGCGCCGTCGAGCAACACCGCTTCGATCATCGGCTGCGGTGCATGCACCGGGTAGATGCAGGAGGAGCCGAGGAACAACAGTTTTGCCACGCCATGGCTGTGGGCGGCGTGGATCACGTTGGCCTGGATCATCAGGTTCTGGTAGATGAAATCGGCCGGGTACGTGGCATTCGCATGAATCCCGCCGACCTTGGCAGCCGCCAGGTACACCTGCTCCACCTGCTGCTCGGCGAAGTACGCCTGCACCGCCGTCGGGTCGAGCAGGTCGAGTTGATCACGGCTGGCCGTGAGGATTCGGGTATAGCCCAAGGCCCACAGGCGCCGCACAATGGCCGAGCCGACCATGCCGCGATGGCCGGCGACAAAAATCCGCGCATCCAGATCACGTGCCATGCTCAGTTCTCCACGGCAATCGGTGCATCATGCCCATGCAGGCGCAACAAGGCATGGCGCTGGGCGACCTTGAGGTCTTCGCGCACCATCTCCGCACACATTTCCTGGGCGCTGATCTCCGGGGTCCAGCCTAGTTTGTGCTTGGCCTTGGACGGGTCGCCCAGCAGCGTCTCGACCTCCGCCGGGCGGAAGTAACGCGGGTCCACCCGCACAATCACATCGCCGACCAGGACGCCCGGTGCCAGGTCACCGTCGATGTGTTCCACCACCGCCACTTCCTCCACGCCTTTGCCGACAAAGCGCAGGCGCACGCCCAGTTCCGCCGCCGACCAGCGAATGAAGTCACGCACCGAATACTGCACGCCGGTGGCGATCACAAAGTCCTCGGGGCTGTCCTGCTGCAGCATCATCCACTGCATGCGCACGTAGTCCTTGGCATGGCCCCAGTCGCGCAGCGCGTCCATGTTGCCCATGTACAGGCACTGCTCCAGGCCCAGCGCGATGTTGGTCAGGGCGCGGGTGATCTTGCGCGTCACAAAGGTTTCGCCGCGACGCGGCGACTCGTGGTTGAACAGGATGCCGTTGCACGCGTATAGCCCGTAGGCCTCGCGAAAGTTCACGGTGATCCAGTAGGCATACAGCTTGGCCACCGCATAGGGCGAGCGCGGGTAGAACGGCGTGGTTTCCTTCTGCGGGGTTTCCTGCACCAGCCCGTACAACTCGGAGGTCGAGGCCTGGTAGAAGCGGGTCTTCTTTTCCAGGCCCAGCAGGCGGATTGCCTCAAGGATGCGCAACGTGCCGAGGGCATCCACGTCGGCGGTGTACTCCGGTGAATCGAAGCTCACGGCGACGTGGGATTGCGCGCCGAGGTTGTAGATTTCGTCCGGTTGGATCTGCTGGATGATGCGCGTCAGGTTCGACGAATCCGCCAGGTCGCCATAGTGCAGGATCAGGTTTTTGTGCAGGGCTTGGGGGTCCTGGTAAATATGATCGATGCGCTGGGTATTGAACGACGATGAACGCCGCTTGAGACCGTGCACGGTATAGCCTTTTTCCAGCAGCAGCTCCGCCAGGTACGAGCCGTCCTGACCGGTAATCCCGGTAATAAGCGCAACTTTGTTCATGTCTGTCTCCCGATTGATAGGCGAGCGAAGGCCTTCACCCAAACTTGGGTGTTTGTTAAAAACGGTCAGTTACTTCGGTGTGGGCAGGTTCAAGTTATGGCCGGTCAACTTCGAAAGTTCCCGGACAATGGCTTCCTTGTCGGTTAAGTGAGCAATCGCGGTTTCCAGTTCGAGCACTTTTGCGCCCACCAGGAAGCGGTACCAGTAGCCCTGCAGCAGGTGATAGACCAGGCCACTGCGGCCATCGAGAAACCCCAGCTGGATGATGTAGCGCCACAGGAAATACGCGGTGGAACTCAGGGTGAACGGCACGCGGTTGTACAGGCGGTTCTTCACCAGGCGCTTGGTGCGGGCCTGCAAGGAACTCTGCCCGGTGTGCAGTTCATCGCGGATCGCAAACAACCCCAGCCGTGCGTTCAGCACTTCGATCGCCTCGCGGGTGGCGTACTGGTTGTGCTTGTGGGTGAAGAAGGTCAGGTCATGCAGGTTATGGTCGGCAAATCCGCCGTCGAGGGTGATGGTGCGGCCCTCGGCCACCGAGATGTGCTCATCCATCCAGCGGTCTTCCACGCGCCCCAGCCCGCTGCGCCACAGGCGCAGCATCTTGAGCGGGTAACGCCCGCCGTGGCGCACCCAGCGCCCCATGAAAATATGCTTGCGCTTGAAGTTGATGCCGGTGATATCGCCGGCCAATGTCGGCAAGCGGGTATTGATCGCGGCGGCGAGGTCAGCCTCGATGATCTCGTCGGCGTCCAGGCGCATCGTCCAGTTACCGGTAATCGGCAGGTGGTCCAACGCCCACTGGAACTGCTTGGCCTGGTTGACGAAGGGGTGCTGCACCACCAGCGCGCCGTGACGGCGGGCGATGTCGCAGGTGTCGTCGGTGGAGAACGAGTCGACCACCAGCACCTCGTCGCTGAAAGCGCGTGCCGAGTCGATGGCACGGGCGATGTGCAGGCTTTCGTTGTAGGTCAGGATAATGACGCTGACGGTTTCGCGGGTCATGGCCTCGACTCCTGCACGTGTTGGGTGCGCTGGCTGATCTGCCGCGACGGATGCCCGGCATGCACGGTCCATGGCTGCGCGATGCTCTTGATCACCAGGGTGCGCGCGCCCACCACCACGCCATCGGCAATACACACGCCAAGGGTGATAAAGGCCTCGGCACACACCCACACGTGCTCGCCCAGCACGATGGGCTTGGCATACAGCTGGAAATTGCGACTGTTGTAGTCGTGGGAGCCGCCGCACAAATGCGCGCCCTGGGAAATCACGCTGTAGCGCCCGATCCGGATCAACGCCATGTTGTAGAGGGTGGTGCCATCGGCAATCCCGACGTGGTCACCCAGCTCCAGGTTCCACGGTGCCCAGACTTTCGCCCGTGGGTACACGTGCACGCCCTTGCCCAGTCGCGCCCCGAACAGGCGCAGCAAGAACGCCCGCCAGGCATGAAACGGGCGTGGGCTGGTGCGAAACAGCACCACGTACACCATGTTCCACAGCTGACGGCGGATCCGATGGCCGAGTGAAAATGACGCCGAGCGATGCGGGTCATTGCCTTGGAGAATCATGGGCAACACTCCCGCACGATTTCCAAAAGACGCTGGGCGCCGCGGCGGATATGAAAGCGTTGGCTGAAACACACCTTGGCGCGTGCCGACATCTGCGCGTAGCCCGGCACATCGAGCTGCAGCCAGCGTTGCAGGTTAAGCACGGTTCCGGCGGCGGTGTCTTCACTGACAAACCCGACGGCGTCCTGGTCGATTTCACGCCAGATATTCACCTTGTTGCTGATCAGCACCGGCTTGCCGCAGGCCAGGGCTTCAGCCACGACCACGCCAAAATTCTCCTGATGGGAAGGCAGGCAAAACACCTCGGCCGCATAGAACGCCCCCCACTTGGCGGCGCCTTGCAACATGCCAGGCCAGCTCACGCGGTGGGCGATCCCCAACTGCTCCGCCTGCGCCCGCAGCGCCTGGCCCCAGCCGCCTTGATCGGGGCCGGCCATCACCAGGTGCAAACGCGCGTCCTGGCCGGCAACCTGGGCAAACGCCTGCAGCAGGTGATCGCAGCCTTTTTTGACGTGGATGCGGCTCAGGAACAGGATCAGCCGCTTGCCCTGCAACTCGGGGTGATCCCCGATAAAGGCCTGCGCCAGGCGCGCGCCGTCAGCCGGTGGGCTGGCGGTGCCGTAGGCGGTGATCGTTTCGTTGGCGCGATACAGCCAGAACGACTCACGCGCGCGGATTTTCTCTTCCTCGCTGGTAAACACCACGCGCTTGGCATCCCTCAGCACCCGGTACTCACCCCACGGCCAGTACAACCATTTCTTCAAATGCTTGAGCGGGTATTCGTGCTTGAACCAGGGGTCGAGCATGCCGTGGGTATACACAATGTACGGCCTATCCTGCGCGTTCAGCACCTGGCGGGCGACAAAACCGTGGTACTGCCACAACCCGTTGATGATGAAGAAGTCGTACTCGCGCGCGTGCTGCTCCAGCCATTGGCGGATATTGCCGTTCAGCCCATAGCCAAACCGACTCGGCCCCATGAAGTGCACAGCGCCCGGGTAGTCGACCGCGAAGTGCGCATCCAGCGTCAAGACATCCACCCGATGCCCGTCCTGGACCAGCACTTTGTCAATTTCCCGAGCGGCGTTGATCGGGCCGCCATTTTCCGGTTTAACCGAAGAGATGATTCTTAGTAACTTCAAGTGCTGTCGTCCGCTGATGCGTTGAGTGGATTCAGGATTTCTTGCAGGCCGCGAGAATCAGGCAGGCGTAGAGCACGCCAAACGCCAGGAACGTGCCCTGCATGGTCATCACCCCGTTGAACAAAATCGGCGCGAGGAACCCGCACAGCAGCAACGGCACCCCCGTGCCCTGGCGCACCAGCGCCTTATAGGATTTGAGCAGCAACCAAAGCAGGACAAAGATCCTGAACAGGATGAACATCGCCCCGGCAGGAAGGCCCATCTCCAGGACAATTCGCGACCACTCGTCCTCGGCCAGCAAGAAGCCTGCGCCCTGCTCGCGCCCGGCGCGCAGCAGGGTCGAGGCGGCATTGGTGCCCGACCCGATGCCGTGCCCCCACAGCGGCGCGTCGTCGACCACCCGGGTAAATGCATACAGGCTGGAAAATGCGCGGGTCACCGGTGAGCCTTCACTGGCCACCGCGCTGCGGTTGCGCTCGACCAGGACCTGGTAGCTGTCGGTCGACATGAAGATCAACAGGCTGACAAACAACGCGGCCGCCAGCAGGAACAGCGCCAGCAGGTTGCGCTGCGACTTCTTGATCAAGGCCACCACCAGCGCAGCGAGCAATACGATCGCCGCATAGGCATAGATAGCCCTTGAGCCGGTGAGAAAACACATCACCGCCACCGAGGCCGCAGACACCGCAAAGAGTCCATAGCGCCGCGCAAACACCGCCTGGAACAGCGCCTTGTCGAAGATCGACGCGACCAGGAACGCAAAGCAGGCGGAGACATACACCACGTGCCCGGCGGTAAAGGTAAAGGTCCCATACGGCCTGACGACACCGTCGGCGATCATGAAGATGAAGTCGTCATCGCCGATGCCTTTGTTTACGTACGCCTGGGGCCCGGACGAATATTGCAGCACCACCAGCACGCTGATCGGGATCGCGGCAAACAGTGTGATGCGCGCGAACCGATAGACATCCGTCAGCCTGAGGGTCTTGCCGGCCACGAAGATCAACGGGAAATACAGCAGGTAGTTGCGCACGCCGTAGCCGTAGATGACGAACCCTTCAGGGCTGCTCAATAAAAACGCCGACACCAGCACGAAGAACACCATGACCAGCACCACGAAGTAAGCCGACACCAGGTTTTTCGAAAAGAACCCGAACCTGAAGGCACACCAGTAGATGTAAAGGACAATCGGGTCCTTGATGAAATAGATCACCGAGCTGAGGCCGGGCACCACCCACTTGCGCAAGATCCCTTCGAACAGGATGAGCAGGTAGATGAGCACGAACGCACTGACCACGCGGGTCCGGTAGCGCTCGTGCAGGCTGAGCCGTTCAGGGCTGGCAAAGGATTGCATCCAGCACCTCCCTGGCGTAGCTGTCCCAGGTCGTGCCGCCGGCAGACAGCAGCGCGTTGTGCTTCAACGTCGCGAGTTTTTGCCGATCACTGGCCAGTTCCACCAGGCGGCTGGCAATGGCTTCGGCAGACCTGATCGGCACCACGTAGCCATTGACCCCTTCGACGACCAGGTCGGCCGCGCCACAGTTCTGCGAGACGATCACCGCCGTCCCCGTGGACAGCGCTTCACCCACCACCAGGCCGAACGCCTCGGCGAGTGACGGCAGGACCAGCACGTCGGCCTCCTGCAGGTGGCGAATCACCTGGTCGTGGGAGGCCGAGCTGAACCACTGGACCTTTTTCAGCTCGGCGTTGAGCGTCGGGTTACGGCCGTTGGCGTAGTCCCCACCGATCACCGTGACGTCGAGGGCAACACTGCTGGCGGCCAGGTTCAGCGCCTCGAAGAAGTACGAGAGGCCTTTCTGCTGGGTCAGCGCGCCGATAAACATCACCTTCAACCGCGCACCGGGGCGCACCGCTGCCGGCGGATGTACCAGCGGCGCAGGTGCACCGTAGGGTGTGATCGAGACCTTGCCCGGGGCGATGCCAAAGTCACCCAGGGTTCGCTTGGCAAACGTGCTCGCGACGATGATCCTGTCCGCCAGCGCCAACTCGGTGGTCTGCTTGCGCACGGTGTCGTCACTGATGTTGGGGATGCTGGCGCGCCACGCGGGGTTGGCCTCGCGCTCATGCTCGAGGACTTTGCACGCGTAGGCGACCGAGCCAAAGGCCGCCTCATAATTGAGGGTGATCCCGCCGATGTCGCGAGCCGCGCGGAACAAGGCCAGGCACTTGCCGTCGTAGCCGTACACGTGCCGGGGTTTGCGCGCGGAGCGGTACAAGAACTGCGCGCTGGACTGGTCAATGTGCTGGTACACATTTTCCGGGCAGAACATTCCGCTGTTGCGCTGCGTGAGGCGAAACCACTTGAGCTTGTCGCAGAGCACGCGCGGCACGTCGTAGCGCGGGTAGCTGTGCAGCAGCGCGCCATCGACCTGGTCAAAGGTGCGGCGCAGGCACTCCTTGCCCACGATAGGCAGGCGGCACAACAGCGAATCCTTGTGCAGCGCCAGCGAGGTATGAAAGGAATGCAGCAGCTGTCGTTGATTCAACGCACGCAGCAACGCACGGACATTCTGGTTACCGACGGGATGGGCGACGAGAATCATTTTATTTCCCCATCCAGGCTTCGACGATGGCACTTGAACGCGCCGGACTGTAGGTGAACGTGCGCGTGGCACGCTGCCTGACGACCCGCGCCGGGTTGCCCGCCACGACCGTGAAGGGTTCCACATCGCGGTTGACCACACTGCCCGCCCCCACCACGGCGCCCTCGCCGATCGTGACGCCCGGCAGGATCATCGCGCCGGTGGCTATCCAGGCGTAATCACCGATCACCACCGCTGCAACCTTCAGGCGCCAGGCGGGGTCATCGATGGCATGGGTACCGGTCAGGATCCTCACGCCCTCATTGATCGCGACGTGGGCGCCGATGCGCACGGGGGCGTGCAATTGAATGAAGCTGCGCTGGCCGATAAAGCTGCCGGTACCAATGCTGAAGCGCTCCAGCGCCCCTTCGAACTCGCAAGCGTTGATCATCACCAGCGAGCCCAGCGTGGCGCCCTGGCGACGCAATGCACGCTGGCGGCGACTGGCCTTGAGCAGCCGGCCCAGCAACAGCAAACGCTTGGCCAGGTACTTGAGGCCCTCCAGCGTCAGCGGGTTGACTTTCAATCGCTGCCGAATCAAGTCATTGATCAACACGGGCCATCCTCACTTCAAGACGATGAAAACCGTGCCTGGCAAAGCAGAACAACACGACTTCCGTGGCCACCAGCACATAGCAGACGCCAAGCAGGCCGAAGGGTTGTGCCAGGCCGAAAACCGCCAGCACACTGGCTATCGACACCAGCATGAACACCAGTGCGAAGCGCGAGTAGGACGCCGTCGCCATCAACGCGACCCAGTACACCTGCCAGGCCACATGGGTCAGTGCGCCGAGGGTCAGCACCAGCATGATGGTGCTGGAGTAATCGTCCTTTCGGCCCGACCACACATCGAATATGGTGCCGCCAAACACCACCACCAGCACCCCCATCACACAGGCGATGGGCAGTGAAAACTTCAAGGCGTAGCGAATCATCTTCCTGACCAATTGGTTGTCTCCGACCGAAAATGCATAGGAGATCTCCGGCCACAGGGACTGGTTGACCACCGTCGAGAACTGCACCAGCACCCTCGAAATGGTGCGGTACAAGCCGAAGATCGCCGCATGGGCCGGCGACAGCAGCACCGACAGCAGGATGATCAAGCCCTGCACGTTCAGCGCCAGGCCGATAGGAAACGCCAGCGAGGCAATCGAGGGTTTGATCAAGGTGGTGAACGCACGCTTGCCGATCGCCGCCGGATCGAAACGCAAGGTGATGCCCAGCCGATTGGCAATCAGGTTTTTGCTGAGGAGGCCGATCAGGCGCACGCCCAGCAACGTCAGGCTGGTAGCGACCAGGCTGTGGGTGAGCGAGGCGCACACCAATGCGGCCGTCCATTCGAGCATCCTGATGACGTTCATGATGAAGGCCGACAACGGCAACGCCTTGCTGGCCCGGTAGCGGATCGAGATCATGTTCGTGAACAGGCACAGCAGCGAATAGCCGGTGAGTGCCGACAGGATCAACACCCCATCGTGGCTCCTGATGGCGTGGAGATTGAGCACGCCGAACAGGTCGAAAAACGCCATGGCCCCGAGGGCCAGCACCAGCACGCTGAGCCCCGCCAGGACTAAAAACGCAAAGCTGGTGCTGTAGACCGCACGGGCCACCCTGACCCGCCCGCGTTCATGCCAGATCACCACCTTGCTCGACGCCGCCGTGGTCACGCCCAGGTCAGACAGCGCCAGGTAGGTGGGGATCGCCGACAGCACCACCCACTCGCTGTAGGCGCCAAAGCCCCAACTGGCGATCAGTACCGGCACACTCACCAACTGGATCAGCAGGTTGACCACCTGGCCGAACGAGTTGGCACCAATGCCATTGACGATTCTTTTAACTACGCTCATGGGATGACCTATACGGTGTCGAGAGGTCGCCCGATGGAAATGTAGTGAATGCCTTTCTTCAGCACACTCGCGGGGTCGTACAGGTTGCGCCCGTCAAAAATCAACGGCTGTTTGAGCTGCTGCTGGATCACCGTGAAGTCCGGTGCCTTGAACACCTGCCACTCGGTGACAATCATCAAGGCGTCGGCGCCCTTGAGGGCGGCCTCCTTGGTCCCGCACAGGCGCAGGTCGTCGCGGTCGCCGTAGAGCCGCTGGGTTTCTTCCATGGCCTGCGGGTCAAACGCCTGCACCTTGGCGCCCGCACGCCAGAGCGCTTCCATCAGCACACGGCTGGGCGCCTCGCGCATGTCATCGGTATTGGGTTTGAAACTCAGCCCCCACAGCGCGAAGGTCTTGCCCGCCAGTTCACCCTTGAAGTGACTGGACAGTTTGTTGAACAGGGTATTTTTCTGTTCGGCGTTGCGCCGTTCCACCGCCTTGAGCAGCGTGGCGTCGAAGTCGATGCCATCGGCGGTCTGGATCAACGCCTGGACATCCTTGGGAAAA
>NZ_MAUE01000027.1 GCF_001702265.1 Pseudomonas aylmerensis | reverse complement strand
CACGACCCGCCATACCCGACGCCGGCATACAGAAAGTGGTAGCCGATGCGCGGATCGGATCCGATGCCCTGGCGCACCATCTCGATATCGGCCCCCAGCCTTTCCGCCAGGTTGGCCATTTCGTTCATGAAACTGATCTTGGTGGCGAGCAGGCAATTGGCGGCGTACTTGGTGAGTTCGGCGCTGCGCACATCCATCACAATGATCTTTTCGTGGTTGCGGTTGAACGGCGCATACAGTTCGCGCATCACTGCTTCGGCATGCCGGCTGGCGGTGCCGATGACAATACGGTCCGGACGTATGCAGTCGGCCACCGCGCAACCTTCCTTGAGAAACTCGGGGTTGGAGACCACGTCGAAGGTCAAGTCGGTACGGTCACGCAAGGCCAGCATGGCGGCCACGCGCGCGCTGACCTTGTCGGCGGTGCCCACCGGCACGGTGGACTTGTCGATGATGGTCAACGGGGCCTGCATGTGCTGGCCGATGGTCTCGGCCACCGTCAGCACGTATTTCAAGTCGGCGGAGCCGTCTTCATCCGGCGGCGTGCCCACCGCGATAAATTGCACTTCACCATGCTTGACCCCGGCGACGGCATCGGTGGTGAAATTCAAGCGGCCCGCCGCGTGGTTTTCCCTGACCAGGGTCTCCAGGCCAGGCTCATAGATCGGGATGTGGCCCTGGTTCAGGCGCTCGACCCGCTGGGCGTCGATATCGACACACAGCACGTCGTGACCGACTTCAGCGAGTACCGCCCCCTGGACCAGGCCCACATAACCGATGCCAAATACTGTTACTTTCATAGCGTTTCTCGTTGAACGTACGGCCAGTGGTAAAGGTGCTGCGCGCAGGGCTTCAAGTGCCGGTGGCCCAGGCTCAAACGCTGTCTGACTTGTATTCGTAGTGGTAGTAGCTGTAGGCGCCGTAGCCGTATTTGGCCGATGAGCGCTTCTCGATACCGTTGAAAATCGCGCCTTTGAGCTCGATGCCGTTTTGCTGGTAGCGGCGCATCGTCAACTCCACCTCGCGCACCGAGTTGAGTTCGAAACGGGCCACGATCAGGTTGGTGCCGGACTGGCGACCGACGATGGTTGCGTCGGTCACCGCCAGAAACGGCGGCGTGTCCAGGATCACCAGGTCATACAGACCACTGACCTGTTCAAGGAACGCGGTGAAATTGGCGTGCATCAACAGTTCCGAAGGGTTCGGCGGTATCTGCCCACGGCTGATGAGGTGGAGGTTTTCCACCGCCGTGGGGTGGATGGCCGTGCTCAGCTCACAGCGCCTGGCCAAGACGTCAGACAAACCATGCTCCGCCGTCACGCCAAAGACCTTGTGCAAGTAGCCCTTGCGCATGTCCACATCGACCAGCAGCACGCGCTGCCCCGAATGCGCGACCACGGCCGCCAGGTTCGCCGAGACGAACGTCTTGCCCACCTGTGGGCTGGGCCCGGAAATCATCAGGCGATTGTTGCCGGCTTCCAGCATGGCGAAATGCAGGCTGGTGCGTAGGCTGCGCAACCCCTCGATGGCAAGGTCGGTCGGGTTGCTGACGGCAAGCAGCTGCGGCGCATCGGCCTTGCGGGTGCGCAGGAGCGTCTGGTCGAAATCCTTCTGGATCGCGCTGAACGGGATGGCCGCGTACACCGGCAGGCCGAGCTTTTCCAGATCGTTGGGGTTGGTGACTCCGCGGTTGAGCGCCTTGCGAAACAGCACCAGGGCAATCGCGACGAAGGCACCCAGCAACGTGGCGATCACCACAATCAGCGCTTTCTGCGGCCGGACGGGATTGCGCAAGTCGACATCGGCGCTGTCGATCAGGCGCACATTGCCCACGGTGCCGGCGCGCATCACATCCAGCTCCTGATACTTGTTCAGCAGTTGGGTGTAGATCTCGGTGCTGACCTTGAGGTCGCGGGTCAGGCTCAGCAGCTCCTGCTGCGTGGTGGGCAGGCTCTCGACCTTCTTGGCCAACTCATCCTGACGTGCGGTCAGCTCGGCCAATTGGGTCAGCAACGCTCGATACACCGGGTGCTGGGGGGTGAACTTTCGTTCTATTTCCGCCTGCTGCATCTTGAGTTCGGAGATGCTCGCGTCCAGCGCGACGATCTGGTCCAGAATCGCCTTGGCTTCCAGGCTGATGTCGATGGTTTTATTGCGGATCTGAAACTGGTTCAGCGCGGTTTCCGCCTGCTCGACGTCCTTGCGCACCTGCGGCAACTGATCCTTGAGGAACGCCAGGCTCTGGGCTGCTTCGGCCGAAGTGCGATCAATGTTCTGTCGCACGTAGATCCGCGCCACTTCATTGAGCACCTGGATCGCGGCCGCCGGGCGCGTGCTTTCCAGCGCCAGGCCGATGATGCCTGACTCCTTGCCCCGCTCCGCCACATCCAGCAGTTTCTGATAGCGCAGGATAGTGGTCAGGCGCGGCGAACGGACCACGCTGAACTGCGTCCCCGGGTTGGCCTGAAGCGCATCGACCTGCAGCCTGATGCCATTGCTCTCATAGAAGCGCCCGACCTGGCCTGCCAGCAACACCTGGTCATCCGGGTCCGTCAGGGTAAAACTCGCGCCCTCGCCGGCCGTCAAGGTCAGCTCCTGGCCAAGCAGTTCAGCGGGCAGCTGCAACCGCGAAAACGTCAACAGCTCACCGCCCCAGCCGAAGCGGTCCAGGCCGAACCAGGGGCTGGCCACGGCACGCGGCTCGGCAGGTTTGAAACGCCGGGCGATAAAATCCCCCACCAACGGAAAGCGCCGGGGCTTGACCTCAAGGTCCAGGTTCAGGTTATCGACGGCGGTACCGATGGTGATTCGCGAACGGATCAGCTCGATTTCGGTCACGGTGGGCGACTCCTTGCCCAACAGACTGCCGACATCCGAAAACCCCAACATGTCGCTCTTTTTCGGCTCGACCTGCACCAGTGCCGTGGCTTGGTAGACAGGTGTCGACAACACGGCATAGGCCACGCCAAGGGCCATGAAGGCGGCACTGATGACACCAATCAGCCATTTATGATCCAGCAGTGTCCCCACCAGCATCATAAAATCCAGATCAGTTTCTTCAGTGTTATGTGACGTTACAGTGGGTGCTGATTGCATAAGTCAGTTCTTTTTTCCTGCAAATAGTCAAGGCATGGCACAGGGTGCAAGACGCCCGGCTCCCTGCACGTTTAACGACTTCACTCAATACACAAACGCTCACTAGTGCCGGATAAAACAACCCAGGCTTATTTAACTAGGCGCTACTCTTTTTAACGGTGATCAATAGCGTTTTATTGCAGTGACCGTGTTCAGCCGACTAACCGCTGCGCCCAAGCCTGGGCGGCTTGTTCGATCAACGCATAGGCATGCACAAATGCCGGTTTGCCCTGGCGATAAGGGTCTTTGATCTCACGGTTCTGCTGCCACTTGCCCAGCAGGAACACCTTGCCCCGCGCTTCGGGCGCAAGGCTCAGCACCCCGTCGATGTGCCGTTGCTCCATGACCAGGATCAAGTCCGCATCACTCACCGCATCGCTGGTCAGCTGGCGCGCCTTGTGCAGGCACGGGCCATGCCCATGTTCTTGCAAAACCTGTGAAGCCGTGGGTTCCAGCGGGTGATCGGACAATGCCGCCAGCCCCGCCGAACTCACTTCAATAGCGGAAGACGCCAGCGCCGTGCGGAGCAGTTTTTCCGCCGTGGGACTGCGACAGATATTGCCGACACACACGATCAAAATCCTATTGAACAAGGCAACCTCTCACGCGCCGCAGAAGATGAATAGTTAAAGGTAAGTGCCTGCGCCCTGAATAAAACAGCAACACAACCTCAACACAGCAGCCAGGCAATTATGAACACAGGCTTTATTATTCGACCATCTCTTGAGGCAGACGAAAAATAACAAGCATTAATCATCCGACAAAATCTAACATTCACTTACTTCCTCGCAACATCATAATAAAGTGCCACCTGAACAGAACGGCGAGGAGCGGCCATGAACACGTCAAAGTTATTGGTAGAACGTATTGGCTTATTCCCCTCTTCGGGAAACATCCATATTGATGTGAATAATTCGACCAGCGTTGTCGCGCGCATGCAGGTGCTCTATGCCAGCAACTCCCTGGACACCGACGAAACCGGCGCCGGGCTGTCGATGGTGTTCGCCGACTGGCGCTTCAAATTGCAGGTCAGCGACGCGTTGTCGGTGTGCCTGTGCGTGGAAAGTCGCGGTGACAGCCAGTTCATGCAGGTAAAAACCGCCGAATTGCTGGCGAATATCTCCGGCACCGAGGAACGGCCATGAGCCTGTGGGGGGATGTGAAACGCGGGTATGCGCTGCGAAAGCTCACGGGAATGTTCGAAGGGTTTGCGGAGCCGGCCTCGCCAGAACAGTACCAGCGCAACACCCAGGCCATCGGGCACTGGCTGGACCAGCTGCACGGCAGCTCCCCGCAGCAGATCACCCAGGCGTTGTTCGGGCAAATGAAGGGCGCGCGCCGTCGACGTGATGCACGACGCTTTCAGGCACAGACGCAATTGCTGGCGTTGATGGTGGACAGCAACCTGGCGCTGGACCTGGCGGCCTACTCAGCCTGCCTGGGCGCTGCGTCCAGGCGCCAGGCAGGCTCCTGATAAGCACGCTCGGCCCCTGACAGCGTCACCGCGACGCGGTTGAGCAACAGTTCGGCGTTGTATTTGGGCATCAGGGCGCAGACCAGCAGCACCGCCAGGCCGGCACCGATGAACGCCGGGGACACCTTGACCTCGGTGGGTTCAATCCGCCACAGAAAGGCAATCGCCGCGACGCCACCCAGCACCGCACCGGCCAGGGCTTCATTGAGCGGATGGATAAAGGGGGCGACGCAGTAGGCACTGAACCAGATCCCCAGCAGCAGGCCCACCAGCGCCGCCGGCCAGCGCAGGGCCGCGCTGAACTGACGTGCCAGCAGGCTTGAGCCCACGGTCAGCATCAGGCAGGTGTTCATGGCGTGGCCACTGAGTACGGCAATGTCCACGTGTTGAAAGGACAAGCCCCAGCCTTTGAACAGCAACTTGCTGAACGCCACGATCGAATACGTGACACCCACCGTCACGATCCAGCCTCGCAGTGCCCACGGGCTGGAATACCGCAGCCACACAGCAATGATGAGGGCAGCCGGAATCATCACGGTAATCCCGCCAAACTGCGCTAGTTCTGCTCGCATCATTGCCCAACCGTTGACGTGCCCGTTTCGGCGCCCATCAGACCTCAGGCCAGGCGAAATTACAACGTTAGGCTCGGTCAGCCTTTACCCATGCGCCACGCGCCGCAGGTTGATCGCCGGCGGACGCGCCGCCGGTGCATCGACTTCCACGCCGAGCAGGTTCAGCAAGCGCGCCCGGATCGCCTGGAAACCGTCCTGGCCGGTGTCCCGCGAACGCGGCAGATCGATGCGCAGTTGCTCGGCGATCTTGCCGTCGGCCAGCACGATCACCCGGTCGGCCAGCAGGATTGCTTCGTCCACATCGTGGGTCACCAGCAGCACCGCCGGTGTGTGCTTGCGCCACAGTTCGATGATCAGGCGGTGCATCTTGATTCGGGTCAGTGCGTCGAGGGCGGCGAAGGGTTCGTCCAGCAGCAACAGCTTGGGTTCGCGCACCAGTCCACGGGCCAGGGCCACGCGCTGGGCTTCGCCGCCGGAGAGGGTCGCCGGGTAGGCCTCAAGGCGATGGGCCAGGCCGACTTCCGTCAAGGCTTGCACCGCCCGCGCCTTGGCTTCGGGAATGCGCAGGCCGAGGATCACGTTTTTCCAGGCGCGCTTCCAAGGCATCAGGCGCGGCTCCTGGAACACCGCCGCCCGCGCCTTGGGCACCCGCAATTGGCCGCTGTCGATACTGTCGAGCCCGGCCAGGCTGCGCAGCAAGGTGGTCTTGCCCGAGCCGCTGGCGCCGAGCAAGGCGACGAATTCGCCGGGGGCGATGTCCAGGTCAAGCCCATCGATGACCCGTTGCTGGCCGAATTGGCGCACCACATTGCGCAACTGCACCGCAGCTTCAATCGTCGACATATCAGTTCCTCACAAAGGATGGGCGCCAGGCCAGGGCGAAACGTTCGAGGGTGCGGATCAGGCCGTCGATCAACAGGCCGAGCACGCTGTAGATCAGCAGGCAGATCACGATGACATCGGTGCGCATGAAATCGCGGGCATCACTGGCGAGGAAGCCGATGCCGGCGGTGGTGTTGATCTGCTCGACAAACACCAGTGCCAGCCACGAGATGCCCAGGGCATAGCGCAAGCCGACAAAAAACGAGGGCAACGAGCCGGGCAAGATCACATGCCAGATCAGCTCGCGACGGTTCAGGCCCAGAGTGTTGGCAGCCTCGATCAACTTGGGGTCGATGTTGCGGATGCCGGCGAACAGGTTGAGGTACACCGGGAAAGTGGTGCCGGTGACGATCAGCGCGATCTTGGTGAACTCACCAATGCCGAACCACAGGATGAACAGCGGCACCAGGGCCAGCGAAGGAATGGTGCGCAGCATCTGCATGGGCGAATCGAGGATCACCTCGCCGCGCTTGGACAAGCCGGTGATCAAGGCCGCCACCACGCCGATGCTGACGCCGATACTCAAGCCGAACAACGCGCGTTGCAGCGACACCAGCAGGTGCTTGCCGAGTTCGCCGGAGACGATCATCGCCCACAGCGTGCCGCCGATCTGCGAAGGCGCGGCGATCACGCGCGTGGGGATCCAGCCCAGCTGCGAGGCCAGCTCCCAGAGCAGCAACAGCACGATCGGGCTGACCAGCCGCAGCACCGCGTCGGGCGTGCGCCAGCCACGGGTCGCTTTCAGCTGACCCTCGGCTTTATTGAGGGAAATCGTCTCGGTCATTGGCCTTCCTGTTCAAAACGTCACGGCCGGGAGCGCCGTTGCGGGTCCATGCTAAGCGCATAAAAAAACCTGGTGAAAGTCTTTCTGGGAATAACCTAATGCAATCAACATGCAAATTACTGATACATCAAATAATTTATGATTCTGTTTTTTAATAATTAGGTTAGAACCAATCGGCATTTTACAGGCCCCTTCCCTGCCCCTACTTTGGACGCGAATAACCGACCCCCTGCCCGGCGGAGGTGCAACCCGCGAACTCGACAAGGACAGACCATGAGCATTGAATTCATCGGCTACATCGGCGGCCACCACGCTTCCGAGATCCACCCGCGCAGCGGCCCGACCCTGCAACCGGACTACGTGGAAACCGTGGCCCGCGCCCACGAAGAGGCCGGCTTCGACCGCGCCCTGGTGGCCTTCCATTCCAATAGCCCGGACAGCACGCTGATCGCCTCGCATGCCGCCAGCGTGACCAAGAAGCTGCAATTTCTGATCGCGCATCGCCCAGGCTTTGCCCAGCCGACCCTGGCCGCCCGCCAGTTCACCACCCTCGACGTATTCAACGGCGGGCGCACCGCCGTGCATATCATCACCGGCGGCGACGACCGCGAACTGCGCGCCGATGGCAGCCATATCGGCAAGGACGAACGCTACGCGCGCACTGACGAATACTTGAGCGTGGTGCGCCAGGAATGGACCAGCGAGCAACCGTTCGACTTCACGGGCACCTACTACCAGGTCGAAGGCGCGTATTCCACGGTGAAGTCGCCGCAACAGCCGCATATCCCGCTGTACTTCGGCGGTTCCTCCCAGGCCGCGATTGAAGTGGCGGGCAAGCATGCCGACGTGTACGCGCTGTGGGGCGAAACCTATGAGCAAGTGCGCGAGATCGTGACCCAGGTACGCGCCGAGGCGGCCAAGCACGGGCGCACCATCCGCTTCAGCCTGTCGTTGCGGCCGATCCTGGCCGAGACCGAGGAACTGGCATGGGCACGTGCCGAGACCATCCTGCAGCAGGCTACCGCGCTGGCCGAGAAGAATGGCTTTGTGCGCCGCGAACCACCGAACGAGGGCTCGCGCCGCTTGCTGGCAGCGGCGGCACAAGGCTCGCGCCTGGACAAGCGTCTGTGGACCGGGATTGCGGGCTTGCTCGGGGCCCAGGGAAATTCGACCTCACTGGTCGGGACCGCCGAGCAAGTCGCCGAGGCGCTGGTGGATTACTACGACTTGGGGATCACCACCTTCCTGATCCGTGGGTTCGATCCGCTCAACGATGCGATCGATTACGGCAAGCGGTTGATCCCGCTCACCCGCCAGCTGATCGCCGAGCGCGAGCAAGCACAACAAGTGGCATAAACACACGCCCTGCAGGCGCAGGCAAGCCAGCCCCTGCCGGGGGGCTGGCGCTTATATGCAGATCAGTTCTTGTAGTCGGTATCGGTGCGTTCCAACTGCCGGATCAGCGCATTCCAATGCCGCGCCACCCCCGGTCCATCCCCCGCCTTGAATGCCTCAGCCTGCTTCTCGACCTTGGCCACCACCTCGGCCGGCGGGAAGATCAACTCTGCGTTGCCCGCCGCCTGCGCCGCGATCTGGATATTGCACGCACGCTCCAGCCCCTGCAGTTGCTGGAAGGCGTGTTCGACGCTGATCCCGGCGGTCAACAGGCCGTGGTTGCGCAGGATCATCACACTCTTGTCACCCAGGTCGGCGACCAGGCGCTCGCGCTCGTCGAGGTCCAGCGCCACGCCTTCGTAGCCGTGGTAAGCCACGCGCCCGGAGAAACCGATGGAATGCTGGGAGATCGGCAGCAGGCCGTCTTTCTGCGCCGACACTGCGATGCCGTCGCGTGTATGCGTGTGCAGCACTGCTTGCAAGTCGTGGCGTGCGCCGTGGATGGCGCTGTGGATCACGTAGCCGGCGTAGTTGATGCCCAGGCCGGTAGGGTCGTCGACGATGGTGCCGTCGAGGTCGACCTTGACCAGGTTGGAGGCGCTGATTTCATCGAACAACAGGCCGAAGGCGTTGATCAGGAAATGCTCCTCCGGTCCCGGTACGCGGGCGGAGAAGTGCGTGTAGATGTGGTCGGTCCACTTGTACAGGGCCGCCAGGCGATAAGCGGCGGCCAGTTTGACGCGCACTTCCCATTCTTCCGGAGTGACGCGCTGGCGAACATTGTTGGAAACGCTGGAGATCGAGGTGACGCTGCTCATGGCAAAACTTCCTGGATGGCCTTAAGGACTTCCAGGCAAGCCTAGGGGATGCAAAAAAATAATAAAAAGCACATTTTAATCTAAGCTAATTATCATATTTTTTTATAACCCAACCAACACCATCTCCCCCTGCCGGAGCCCGGCTTGCCGGCGATGGCGTCCTTGAGCAATGCCCTGGTCTCGAGGGTCTCATCGCCGGCCAGCCGGGCTCCTGCACCGGGCGGGTCAGGCGGCGTTGCGGATCTTGTGCAGGGAATTTGCCACCAGCTTGCCGAACGCATCCACCGGCCCCTGCAGGTTGCCGAGGAAGTGCGGGTAGATCAGCCACAGGTCCATCACCGGCTTGAAGTCCTTGAGCGGCATCACCGCCAGTTGCTCGCGGTGCGCGCTGCGCTCCAGCAGGGGCCGTGGCACCAGGCCCAGGCCGAGGCCGTCCGCCACCAGGCCCAGTTGCAGCTCGGTGCCGAAGGTTTCCAGGTTGACCCGCAAGGCCAGGCCCTGGTCCGACAAAGTGCGCTGCAACCCCGCGCGGAAGCCGCAACCGTCCGGGTTGAGGATCCAGCCGCTCTGGTACACGTCCGCCAGCTTGCAGGGTTTCTTCGGCAGTTGTGCCTTGGCACACACCACCACCAATTCCATCTTGCCGATCGACTCGCCCACTACGTTGTCCGGGAAAATCTTGCCGGCCGGGAACAGCGCCGCCGCGGCGTCCAGCTCACCGCGCTCGATCTTGCCCACCAGCTGGCTGCCCCAGCCGGTGGCGACCTGGGCGCGCAGGTCGGGGTATTCGGTGCGCAGGTGCTTGAGTGCGTCGAGCAGCACCACGTCGCCGATGGTCTGCGGCACGCCCAGGCGCAGCAGGCCGGTGGGCGGTGCGTCGGTGGCGACCAGCTCGCGCAGGGCATCCATCTCGCGCAGGATCAGCCGGCATTGCTCATAGACGCGGGTGCCGATCAGCGTAGGCTTGAGGGGCTTGGTGTTGCGGTCGAACAACTCCACACCCAGTGCCTGCTCGAAGTTCTGCACACGGCGAGTTATGGCCGGCTGGGTCAGTTGCAACGACTCGGCGGCATGGCTGATGGACTGGCAACGAATCACTTCGACAAAGGCATCGATATCGTCAATTTTCATTTGGGCCGCACATAGAGAACAGTCATTAAGATGTGTGCGAAGCATAGTTGCAGGAACGCTGTCTGGATAGCCCGCGCTGCAATCGATAACGTCTAACGCTATTCAGACCGGTTCTAAATTACCTGCAGCTATAAGCTAATCATTAAAAAATAGCATATTAACTATAAACATTATGCTTAGATAAACCCATCAACACCCACCGATGGAATTGTCATGACCCAGGCCCGACACCCCGAGAGACTCAGAGCCTTCATAGGCGCCCTGGCGGAATTGATCGACGGCAATCCACGCGAAGGCGACCTGTTGCACCGTGGCGGCAAACTGCTCGCGCAACTGGTCAGCCATGATGACTGGCTCCCCGATGAATTTGCCCAACCCGACCCCGAGCGCTACCAGCAATTTTTGCTGCATGCCGATTCGCGCCAGCGCTTCAGTATCGTCAGTTTTGTCTGGGGGCCGGGGCAAAGCACGCCGATCCATGACCACCGAGTGTGGGGCCTGATCGGCATGTTGCGCGGCGCGGAATTTTCCCAAGGCTTCGAGCGCGCGCCTGACGGTCGCCTGGTCGCCGAAGGCAAGCCGATCCAGCTGGTGCCGGGCCAGGTCGAGGCGGTGTCGCCCAAGGTCGGCGATATCCATCAGGTCAGCAATGCCCACAGCGACCAGGTGTCCATCAGCATTCATGTGTACGGCGCCAATATCGGTGCCGTGCGCCGCGCGGTGTACCAGCCCGACGGCAGCGAGAAACTGTTTATCTCCGGTTATTCCAACGCCTTCCTCCCGAATATCTGGGATTTGTCCAAAGAAAAGAGCCCTGCCCTATGAGTACCGTATCGACCCGTAGCTTCGCCCGGATTCGCCAGGCCCTGTTGGACCGTGAAGAAGTCGCCCTGGTAGACGTGCGCGAAGAAGCGCCATTTGCCGAGTCCCACCCGCTGTTCGCCGCGAACATCCCGCTGTCCAAGCTGGAGCTGGAGGTGTATTCGCGCATCCCGCGCCGTGACACCCAGGTCACCGTCTACGACAACGGTGAAGGCCTGGCCGCCCGCGCCGCCGAGCGCCTGGTTGCGCTGGGCTACACCCAGGTGAGCCTGCTTGAAGGCGGGCTGGAAGGTTGGCGCCAGGCCGGTGGCGAGCTGTTTATCGACGTCAACGTGCCCAGCAAGGCATTCGGCGAGCTGGTCGAAAGCGAGCGCCACACACCCTCGCTAGCCGCTGAAGAAGTGCAGGCGCTGCTCGATAACCAGGCCGATGTGGTGGTGCTCGACGCCCGCCGCTTCGACGAATACCAGACCATGAGCATCCCCACCGGCATCAGCGTGCCCGGTGCCGAACTGGTACTGCGCGCCCGTGAACTGGCGCCCGACCCGGCCACCCGCATCATCGTCAACTGCGCCGGGCGGACCCGCAGCATTATCGGCACGCAGTCGCTGATCAACGCCGGCGTGGCCAACCCCGTCTCCGCACTGCGCAACGGCACCATCGGCTGGACATTGGCCGGGCAGAAACTCGCCCACGGCCAATCACGCCGCTTTGCACCGACCTCGGAAGAACACCGCCAGGTCGCCGCCGTCGATGCGCGCCGCGTCGCCGACAAGGCCCGCGTTGGCCGGGCCACCCTCGCCGATCTGCACGCCTGGCAGCAGCAAACCGCGCGCACCACCTACCTGTTCGATGTGCGCACCCCGGAAGAATTCGAAGCCGGCCACCTGCCGGGCGCCCGCTCCACCCCCGGCGGCCAGTTGGTGCAGGAAACCGACCACGTCGCCAGTGTGCGCGGTGCGCGCCTGGTGCTGGCGGATGACGACGGCGTGCGTGCCAACATGTCCGCCTCCTGGCTCGCGCAACTGGGCTGGGAAGTGCACGTGCTGGATGACCTGCAAGCGGCGCACTTCAGCGAAAAAGGCGCCTGGGTCGCGCCGGTGCCCGCGCCGCCCCAGGCCGAATTGATCAGCCCGCAGACCCTCGCCGAATGGCAGGCCCACGGCGATACCGTGGTGCTGGACTTCACTGCCAGCGCCAACTACGTGAAGCGCCATATCCCCGGTGCCTGGTGGGCCCTGCGCGCGCAGTTGCCCGAAGCCCTGGCCAAGGTGCCGGCCGCCCAGCGCTATGTACTCACCTGCGGCAGCAGCCAACTGGCGCGCCTGGCGGTGGCCGAGGTCGAGGCCATCACCGGCAAGCAGGTGTTCCTGCTGCAGGACGGCACCGCCGGCTGGATCAACGCGCAACTGCCGCTGGAGGAAGGCGAGACCCACCTGGCCTCGCCGCGCATCGACCGCTATCGCCGTCCATACGAAGGCACCGACAACCCCAAGGAAGCCATGCAGGCTTACCTGGACTGGGAATTCGGCCTGGTCGAGCAACTGGGCCGCGACGGCACCCACGGTTTCTATGTGATCTGATTGACCTGACCCGCCTGCACCCACCCCGGGTGCAGGCCCCCACATCCGACCCCTCTCCAGGCGGAGGCTGAACCCACACACGAGAGGACACCCGCATGACCCTACATATCACCCGCCTGGAACCCACCCTCGGCGCCGAAATCGGCGGTATCGACCTGCGCCAGCCGCTGACCTCGGCGCTGCGCGACGAACTGCGTCACCTGCTGCTCACGCACAAGGTGCTGTTCTTCCGCGACCAGGCTATCAACACCGAACAGCAGATCGCCTTCGCCAAGGAATTCGGCGAGCTGTACGTGCACCCCACCACCCAGCAAAACGACCCGTCGCGCCCCCAGGCCCACCTGATCGAAGCCCAGGACGAGCGCAAGCTCTACGGCCCGCGCACCAGCGGCCGTTGGCACACCGACACCAGCTGGTTGCTGCAACCCACGCTCGGCGCCGTGCTGCGCGCGGTGGACTTGCCGGAAGTCGGCGGCGACACCCTGTGGGCCGACACCGGGGCGGTGTACCGCGCTTTGCCGGATGACCTGCGCGCTGAAATCGACAACCTGCATGTGGTCCACGACTTCAAGAAAGCCCTCGACAAGGTCGGCTACGACTACCCGATCCTCGCCCACCCGCTGGTGCGCACCCACCCGGAAACCGGCGAAGACGGGCTGTTCATCAACTTCTCGCAGAACCCTTCGGTGATCGGCTGGACGCCCCAGCAAAGCAAGCAACTGATCGACCGCCTGCTGCAGGAATTCAACAAGCCGGAGCACCAGGTGCGCTTCAAGTGGCGTCCGGGCTCGGTGGCGTTCTGGGACAACCGCTCGACCCTGCACTACCCGGTCTACAACTACGGCGACTACCCGCGTCGCATGGAGCGGGTGCTGATTGCCTATGACGACATTCCGCATCGGGTCAGAGCCGCTGACGCGGCCTGATCACCCTTTAAAAGTCCCACACAGATTCACTGTGGCAGCGGGCTTGCTCGCGAAGGCGGCGGTTCAGCCAGCTCATGGGTAGCTGACACCACCTTCGCGAGCCAGCCCGCGCCCACACGGGATCTGCGGTGTTCTTTGGTCTCCTGGAATCAGCCCCCATGCCTCCATCCCGCTTTCAATACGGCGCAGTCGCGCTGACCCTGCTCGCCATAAATGTCCCGGCCCAAGCCGAAGACCCGGACAAAACCCTCGGTACCGTGGTGGTCACCGGCAACCGTGGCAATCAGGCGCGGACCATCGCCGACAGCCCCTCGCCCATCGACGTGATCAGTGCCGAACAGCTGCAGGCCAGTGGCAAGGTCGGCCTCAAGGAACTCCTGGCGCGCCTGCTGCCGTCGTTCAACCTGCCGGCGATCAATGGCGGTGGGACGTCGTGGTCGGTGCGCGGAGTGACCATGCGCGGGCTGTCCGGCGACCAGGTGCTGGTCCTGGTCAACGGCAAGCGCCGCCACAACACCGCGCTGATCAACAACCTGGCGCGCATCGGCACGGCGGCGGTACCGGTCAACCTCGACCTGATCCCGGTGTCGGCCATCGACCATATCGAAGTACTGCGCGACGGCGCTTCCGCGCAGTACGGTTCGGACGCAATCGCCGGGGTGATCAATATCATCCTCAAGGAAAACGACAGCGGCGGCAGCGCCGAAACCTCCTTCGGCCGCTACGGTGCGGGCGACGGCGACACCGTGCACCAGACCGTCAACTACGGCCTGGCACTGCCCAACGACGGCTTCGCCAACCTGGCGCTGGACAGCAAGGAACAGGAACCCTTCAACCGCACCGGCAGTGCCACCGGCCGCCTCTACGGCACCGCCGCCGCCCCCGACAGCCGCGACCAGACGGTCAACCGCCACGGCTGGAACCCCAGCTACGGCCTGGGTCGCGAGAAGGTCACCAACGCCAGCTACAACCTTGAACTGCCGCTGCAGGACGACCTCAAGTTCTACTCGTTCTCCACCGCCAGCTACATGGAAACCACCAAGGTCACCGGCAATTATCGCCCCAATGAGATCACCTCCCTGGCCGGCGACCCGAACACGCCCTACCCCGACGGCATCCACGCGCAACGGCGCAACCGCACCAAGGACTTCCAGGTGGCGGGCGGCTTCAAGGGCCTGGTCGGTGGTTGGGACTACGACATCAGTTCCACCTGGGGTGAAGACGATTCGACCCTCAACGCCAACAACACCCTCAACCCATCCCTGGGGCCGACCAGCCCGACCTCGTTCAACCTGGCCTCGCAGATCTTCGACCAGTGGACCAACAACCTCGACCTCAGCCGCACCTTCGATATCGGCCTGAGCCACCCGCTGCAAACCGCATTCGGCTTCGAGTACCGCTGGGAGAAATACCAGATCGAGGCCGGCGACTACGCGTCCTATACGCCCGGCAACTACGTGCTGCCCAGTGGTCCCTTCGCCGGCCAAACACCGTTGCCGGGCCTGGCGTCGTATAACGGCACCAGCACCGCGGATGCCGGCGAGATCAGTCGCAGCAACGTCGCCAGCTATGTCGACCTGGGCCTGGATGTGACGGACCGCTGGTACATCGGCGCCGCCGCCCGCTATGAGCGCTATACCCAGGACATCGGCAGCACGTGGAGCGGCAAGCTGTCGACGCGCTTCAAGCTCACGCCCGAGTTTGCCCTGCGCGGCACGATCAACAACGGGTTCCGGGCGCCGTCGCTGGCACAGACGATCTACGCCTCGTCGACCTTCACCTCCGGCGGCGTGGTCAACGGCCAGCAGGTCTCGGTACCTGTCAAGGTGCTGCCGGTGGACACCCCCGAGGCCCAGGCCCTGGGCGCGGAAAAACTCAAGCCCGAGAAGTCGCTGAACTACAGCCTGGGCTTTACCTACGAGCCGACCGCGAACTACCGGCTGACCACCGACCTGTACCAGATCGGCATTCGCGACCGCATCGTTTCCACCAGTCTGCTGGGCGGGCCGGCGGTGTCGCAGATCCTGGTCGCCAACGGCCTGTCGCCGGGCCTGTACGCGCAGTACTACACCAACGCCGTCGACACCCGCACCCGTGGCATCGACATCATCAACGAATACCGCCAGCAGCTCGACCAGTACGGCCAGGTGCGCTGGAGCCTGGCCTACAACTGGAACCAGACCAAGATCGAAAAACTCCAGGCCACCCCACCCGCGCTGGCCAGCCTGGGCTCCAACTACCAGATCTTCGACCGCCGCCTGCAAAAGGACCTGACCGTCGCCACCCCGCAATCCAAGTTGATCCTGGCGGCCAACTGGAAGGTCAGCGCCTACACCCTCAACCTCGCCCTGACCCGCTTCGGCAGCTACATCGAAGGTGACAACAACCCGATCAACGATCGCAAGTTCAGCGCCAAATGGATCAGCGATGTCGACGCCGCCTACGACATCACCAAGCATTTCACCGTGGCCCTGGGGGCCAACAACCTGTTCAACGTCTATCCGGATAAAAAAGGCATCAAGGACTGGGCCGGCGGGTACGAGTATGGGCAGTTCTCGCCCTTCGGCTTTGGCGGCGCGTATTACTACACGCGCCTGGCGTACAACTTCTGAGGCGCGGGTAATGACTGAATTGAATAGCGATGTATTGATCATCGGCGGCGGGTTGGCGGGCACCTGGGCCGCCATCGCGGCGGCGCGCGAAGGGGCCAGGGTGATCCTCGTCGACAAGGGCTACTGCGGCACCAGCGGCGTGACCGCCACCGCCGGTCCCGGTCACTGGTGGGTGCCGCCCGACGCCCGTGAAGCGGCGATCGACAAACGCCTGGGCACCGCCTATGGCCTTGCCGATGCACGCTGGATGGCCCGCGCCATCGACACCACCTGGACCAGCCTGCCGGGGCTGAGCGGCTACTACGACTTCCCGCAGGACGCACATGGCGTGACCCAGTATCGCGGGCTGCGCGGCCCCGAATACCTGCGCGGCCTCAGGCGGCGCGTGCTGGACAGTGGCGTGACGATTCTCGACCACCACCCTGCGCTGGAACTGCTGCGTGACGATCACGGCGCAGTGGTCGGCGCACGCGGCTGGCGCCGCCAGGCCGGCGGTGACTGGCTGATTCGCGCCGGCGCGGTGGTGCTGGCCACGGGCGGCTGCGCGTTCCTGTCGCGCCTGCTGGGCAACCACACCAACACTGGCGACGGCTACCTGATGGCCGCCGAAGCCGGCGCCGAACTGTCGGGCATGGAGTTTTCCAACTACTACTGCATCGCCGCCGCAGGCAGCAGCATGACCCGCTCGATGGTGTACAGCTTTGGCGAGTATTTCGATGCCGCGGATCGGCCGCTGGGGATTGCCACCGGTCCTGGTTTCACCGAAGACCTGGCCAGGGCGCTGCTCAACGGCCCGGTGTATTGCCGCCTGAACCGCGTGCCGCCGGATATCCGCGCACAACTGCCGAGTATCCAGCCCAACCTGATGCTGCCGTTCGACCGGCGCGGGGTCGACCCTTATCGCCAGCGATTCGCCGTGACCCTGCATCCCGAAGGCACCATTCGCGGCGTCGGCGGTTTACGCCTGGTCGATGACGATTGCCAGACCACCGTGCCCGGCGTCTTCGCTGCCGGGGATGCCGCCAGCCGCGAGCCGATTGCCGGCGCCACCTCCGGCGGCGGCGCGCAGAATTCGGCCTGGGCGCTCTCCACCGGGCAATGGGCCGGTCGCGGCGCCGCGCGGCTGGCCCGCCAAAAAGCGCTGTATCACGGCGCCCTGCGGGGCTTTGACGGCGCGGCAGGCGGCAGTGCCGAACTGATCCAGCGCATCCAGGCCGAAGTCCATCCGCTGGACAAGAACCTGTTCCGCAGCGGCGCCCAACTGGCGCGCTCGCTGCGTGAACTGGACAACATCTGGGACCAGATCAGCGACGGCCCACCCTGCGCCGACAACCCATTGCGCGCCCGCGAAACCGTGGCCATGGCCGCCACCGCGCGTTGGTGCTACACCGCCGCCGCGTTGCGCAAGGAAAGCCGCGGCATGCACCAGCGCAGCGACACACCGCGGCAGCATTCGCAGTTTGACGCACATTTGCGGTTGGCTGGAGTGGGCCAGGTGCAGGCGCGTTTCGACCCCATCCATCAAGGCCAACCACAATGATTGAACTGATCTACTCCGACCTGTGCAACGGCTGTGGCCAATGTGTCGCCGTCTGCCCCACCAACGTGCTTGCCGCCGACGCCCTGGGCAAACCCGTGATTGCCGACCAACTGGCCTGCCAGACCTGCTTCATGTGCGAACTGTATTGCAGCAGCGATGCGCTGTACGTCGACCCCGACTGCGAACAGCTGCGCCACCCCGATCCCGTGGCAGTCCGCGAGGCCGGGCTGCTCGGCCAATACCGCCGCGACTCGGGCTGGGACGAATGGGCCGATGACCCTGCCCACCGCAACGAGCACTGGCGCATGGATGGCATCTTCGCCCTGGCCCGCAGCGCGCCGCCAAATGCAATTAGAGAATAATCAACTCACACATAATCAAATATTTTAATAATTAACATATAACCAAAAAGAACTTCACAGCGAGTTTTTATGGGCATAACGTTAACCCACTCACCGACCCCTTCTCCAGGCGGAGGTAACCGAACCCCTTCTTGATCTGCCTGGAGCCTGCATCCCATGGTCTTTACCACCCCCTTCAAACGCTTGCTCCTGGGCGCCGCCCTTGCCCTCGGCCTGAGCGGCGGCGCCCACGCCGCCGACCTGCAACCACTGCGGGTGGCCAACCAGAAATCCACCATCAAGGCACTCCTGGAAGTCTCCGGCGAAACCAAGAACGTCCCGTATGAAATCCAGTGGTCGGAATTCCCCTCCGCCTCGCCCCTGGGCGAAGCCTTGAATGCTGGCGCCGTGGACATCGGCGCCCTCGGTGATGCGCCCTACGTGTTCGCACTGGGTGCCGGTGACTCGCTCAAGGTGGTCAGCATCATCCACGCCGAAGGGCGCAATACCACCGCGCTGCTGGTGCCCAAGGACTCGCCGATCAAGACTGTCGCCGACCTCAAGGGCAAGAAGATCGTCACCGGGCGCGGCTCAATCGGTCATTACCTGGCGATCAAGGCCCTGGCCACTGCCGGGCTGACCACCAAGGATGTGCAGTTCATTTTCCTGCTGCCCAGCGAATCACGCCTGGTGCTGGATAACGGCACCGCCGACGCCTGGGCCACCTGGGACCCATACACCACCGTGGTCACCTCGCAAAGCCAGGCCCGCGTGCTGATCAGTGGCAGCAACCTGCTGAGCAACCACCTGTACCTCGCCGCCACCAGCCAGGCCATCGCCGACAAGCGCCCGCAACTCGACGACTTTGTCGCGCGCCTCGACCGCGCCTATGCATGGGCCAACACCCACCCCAATGAATACGCAGCCGCCCAGGCCAAGATCACCGGCCTGCCGCTGGCAGTCCACGTGGAAGTGGCCAAGGACACCCGCCTGAGCCCGGTAACCATCGACGACTCTGTGATCAGCGGCCTGCAAGCGACCGCCGACACTTATCAAAAAGAAGGCCTGTTGACCAAGCACATCGACGTGTCGCAAGGCTTCGACAAGAGCTTTAACGCCAAGCGTGTCCCCTTTTCCCAAGCATCGCGCTAACAGGAGCAGAACATGAGCAAGCCACATCCCTCCAAGCCACGCCATTTGAAACTGGGTGCCATGGTCCACGGTGTCGGCCACGGTTGGGGCGAATGGCGCCACCCGAACGCCCAACCGAATGCCAGCACCCACTTCGGGTTCTACAAGCAGCAGACTGAATTGGCCGAAGCTGCCAAGTTCGACTTCGTGTTCATCGCCGACAGCCTGCATATCCATGCCAAATCCAGCCCGCACTACCTCAACCGCTTCGAGCCGCTGACGATCCTCTCGGCCCTCGCCGCCATCACCACGAACATCGGTCTCGTTGCCACAGTGACGGTCAGCTACACCGAGCCCTACCAAGTGGCGCGCCAGTTCTCGTCGCTGGACCATATCAGCGGCGGCCGCGCCGGCTGGAACGTGGTGACCTCATGGCTCAGCGGCACCGCCGACAACTTCGGCAAGGCCGAGCACCCGCCCCACGCCGTGCGCTACCGCATCGCCAAGGAACACGTGAACGTGGTCAAGGGCCTGTGGGATTCCTGGGAAGACGACGCCTTTGCCTACAACAAGCAAAGCGGCGAATTCTTCACCCCGGACAAGCTGCATGCACTGAATCACAAGGGCGAGTTCTTCGCGGTCAAGGGCCCGCTCAACATCGCACGCTCGCGCCAGGGTCAACCGGTGATTTTCCAGGCCGGTACCTCGGAGGATGGGCGCAACTTCGCCGCCGAAAACTCCGACGCGATCTTTGTGCACGTGGAGAGCATCGAGGAAGGCCTGGCCTATTCCCAGGACCTCAAACGCCGCGCCACAGGCTTTGGGCGTGACGCCGACAGCCTGTCGATCCTGCCGGGTATCCGGCCGATTGTCGGCCGCGATGAAGCCGAAGTGGAACGCCGCTATCAGCAGGCCGTGGACCTGGTCACCGTCGAAGACGCGATTGTCGCCCTCGGCCGCCCGTTCAATGACCATGACTTCAGCAAGTACCCCCTGGACGCGCCCTTCCCGGAACTTGGCGACCTCGGCGCCAACAGCCAGAAAGGCGGCTCCGACCGGATCAAGCAACTGGCCAGGGACGAAGGCCTGACCCTGCGCGAAGTGGCGCTGCGGTTCTCGCGGCCCAAGCGTGATTTTGTCGGCACCCCCGAGCAAGTCGCCGATGCCATCCAGACCTGGTTCGAGCGCGGTGCCAGCGACGGTTTCATCATCAACTCGGTGCTGCCGGACGGCTTGCAGTACTTCACCGAACTGGTGGTGCCCGTGTTGCAACAGCGCGGCCTGTTCCGCACCGAGTACAGCGGCCACACGCTGCGCGACAACCTTGGCCTGGACGTGCCGGCCAACCGCTACAGCGTCGCCGCCGAGGTCGAAGCGCAACAGGAGGCGCTGGCATGAGCGAATCCCTCAATCGTCAATTAGCGGATCTGCACGCCGAACGCGTGGCTTCCTGGGCACCGGCGGCGTTGCAGGTCAACATCGACCAGCGCCAGCGCCTGGTCGATGAAGCACGGCCCGACGACTACGTGCAGGTCGGCGATGAACTGGACCCATTCACCCTGTTCAACGTGGAAGGCGGCGAACTCAACCGCGATCTGTTGCTGGCCGATGGGCCGGCGGTGCTGATCTTCTTCCGCTTTGCCGGCTGCCCGGCGTGCAATCTCGCCCTGCCCTATTACGAACGCCAACTCTACCCACGCCTGCGCGAACTGGGGGTGCCGCTGGTGGCGGTCAGCCCGCAGGTGCCTGAGCGGCTGGTAGAGATCAAGACCCGCCATAACCTGCAATTGCTGGTGGCCAGCGACACCGACAACAACCTCGGCCGGCGCCTGGGCATTCTCTACAGTTTCGACGAAGCCTCGCGCAACGCCGCATTGGCCAAGGGCAACCACATCGGCGACACCACCGGCACCGGGACCTGGGAACTGCCGCAACCGACGGTGGTGGTGATCGCCAGGGACGGCACAGTGGCCTTCGTCGAAGTGAGCCCGGATTGGCTGGTGCGCACCGAGGCCGAGCCGGTGCTGCAGGTGGTGGAGCGACTGCTGGGCCAACAGCCCGTACGCATCGCTATCTAAGCCCACAACCCCCTGTAGGCGCCGGCTTGCCGGCGCCCACATTTTTGACCGAGTATATTGTTATGACCCAACCGTCTCTGCGCTCCGTGGAAGTCGCCAACTTCGAAGCCCTGCTCGAACGCCTCAGCGCCGAGCTGGCGAGCACCGCGCACCTGTATGACGAGAGCGGCGCGTTCCCGCATGCCAACTTCAAGTTGTTGCATGAACACGGCCTGGTCGCCCTCACCGTGCCCAAGGCCCTGGGCGGCGGCGGCGCCAGTCTGCCGCAGGCGCGCAAGGCGATCAGTGCGATTGCCAGGGGCGAGCCGTCCACTGCGCTGATCCTGGTGATGCAATACCTGCAACACACCCGCCTGCAAGACAGCAAGAGCTGGCCGGTCCACCTGCGTACGCAAGTGGCCGAGGACGCGGTGCGCGACGGTGCCTTGATCAATGCGTTGCGCGTCGAACCCGACCTCGGCACCCCGGCCCGTGGCGGCCTGCCGGCAACCACCGCAGTGCGCACCGCCGAGGGCTGGCGCATCAGCGGGCGCAAGATCTACTCCACCGGCAGCCATGGCCTGAGCTGGTTCAGCGTGTGGGGCCGCAGCGATGACGCCGACCCGCTGGTGGGCGCCTGGCTGGTGCCCAAGGACAGCCCTGGCGTGAGCATTATCGACACCTGGGACCACCTGGGCATGCGCGCCACCTGCAGCCATGAAGTGGTGCTCGACAATGTGCTGGTGCCGTTGGACCACGCCGTCAGCGTCAGCCCCTGGAGTGCCCCGCAGCCGGAGTTGGATGGCGATGGCTTCCTGTGGATGTCGGTGCTGCTGTCATCGGTGTACGACGCGGTGGCCCAGGCCGCGCGGGACTGGCTGGTGAACTGGCTGGAAGAACGCAAGCCGTCCAACCTCGGTGCAGCGTTGTCGACGCTGTCGCGTTTTCAGGAAACCGTCGGGCATATCGACACCCTGCTATTCGCCAACCGCAGCCTGCTGGACGCCGCCGCCGAAGGTCATACCCCGGCAGCCAACGCGGCCCAGTTGAAGTACCTGGTCACCAACAATGCCATCCGCGCGGTGGAACTCGCCATCGAGGCCTCGGGCAACCCCGGCCTGTCGCGTCACAGCCCGCTGCAACGACACTACCGCGACGTGCTCTGCAGTCGCGTGCATACCCCGCAGAATGACGCTGTGCTGCAAGGCGTCGGCAAAGCGGTCTTCGCCCAACGCCAGAAGGAACGCACATGAGTCAGGTGATTATTGCCAGCCAGCTCGACGAGGATTACAACGACGTGATCCGCGAGCGCCTGCGCGTGCTGCACGCCGACGCCGAAGTGATCGGCGTGCCGCCAGGGGTGCCGAGCGACCTGCCGCCGCAGGCGAATATCCTGTTGCTGCGTCCGATCAACGTGCGTGGCTACACCGCCCCGGACACCCCGCCACCGGGCTGGCCCTACGGCGCACAGTGGGTGCACCTGGTGTCATCGGGCATCGATTTCTACCCGCAATGGCTGTTCAACGGGCCACCGGTGACCACCTCCCGAGGCAGCGCGGCCGACAACCTCGCCGAGTTCGCGTTGGCGGCGATCTTTGCCGCGTCCAAGCATTTGCCGGACATCTGGGTGAAGGACGCCCAGTGGAATTTCACCCCGTTGCGCCCGCTCAAAGGCACCACGCTGGGCATCCTCGGCTTCGGCGCAATTGGCGCGAGCCTGGCGCACAAGGCACTGGCCCTGGGCATCCAAGTCGTGGCACTGCGCCAAAGCCAGGCGCCGTTTGGTGTTGCCGGTGTGGAAGCGGCCAAGGACATCCACGACCTGTTCGCCCGCGCGGACCACCTGGTGGTGGCAGCCCCGCTGACCGAATCCACGCGGCATATCATCAATCGCGATGTACTCGGCAGCGCCAAGCCCGGGCTGCACCTGATCAACATCGCGCGCGGTGGCCTGCTGGATCAGGAGGCGCTGCTCGAAGCACTCGACAACGGACAGATCGGGCTGGCATCGCTGGACGTGACCGAACCGGAACCACTGCCGGATGGGCACCCGTTGTATACCCACCCGAGAGTCAGGTTGTCGCCGCACACTTCGGCCATTTCCACCAATAGCCGCAACGAAATTGCGGACACGTTCCTGGCGAATCTGGAGAAGTATGTCGCGGGGGCTGAACTGGCCAACCTGGTCAACACCTGACACAGCCACATTGCAAGGATCTGCTGACTTACACCGTCTAAAAATGTGGGAGCGGGCTTGCCCGCGAAGGCGGACTGTCAGTCAACAAACTCATCGACTGACCCACCGCTTTCGCGAGCAAGCCCGCTCCCACAGGGGGCCCGGTGTTGACTGCGGGATATCACTTGATGCGGTAGTGGAGATTGCAAGGACATGCAGACTGCACCGATTACAAATGTGGGAGCGGGCTTGCCCGCGAAGGCGGACTGTCAGTCAACACATTCATCGACTGACCCACCGCTTTCGCGAGCAAGCCCGCTCCCACAGGGGGCCCGGTGTTGACTGCGGGATATCACTTGATGCGGTAGTGGAGATTGCGAGGGTCTGCAGACTGCACCGAGTACAAAGGTGGGAGCGGGCTTGCCCGCGAAGGCGGACTGTCAGTCAACAAACTCATCGACTGACCCACCGCTTTCGCGAGCAAGCCCGCTCCCACAGGGGGGCCGGTGTTGGCTACGGGATATCATTTGATGCGGTAGTGGAAGGTGTTGCGCACCGCCGGCACGGGAACGGCTTTGCCGTCAACGATCCTGGGCTGGTAGCGGAAGGTGTTCGCCGCTGCCAGTGACGGCCGGATAAACAGGGGGTGACAGCCATCGAGCACTTTGGGGTTTTCCACGCGGCCCTGGGTGTTCACTGTGTATTCCACCGAGCAGTCACCTTCGATGTTCTTGTCGAGGGCACGCTCGGGGTAGTCCGGCGCTTCCTTGCTCAAGGGCTGGTATTGGCGGCTGTCGAAGGCCGGTGCCGGCGCTGCTGCGGGGGCAGCGACACGGGCTGTTTCGGCGGCGAGGCGCTGCTGGTCGAGGCGCTGTTGCGCCTGTTCACGGTTGCGCTGCTCGGTAGCCAGGCGCTGCTGTTGTGCCTCGATTTTCTGCTCTTCGACGCGCTTGCGTGCCAACGCGGCCTTCTCGAGTTTCTGCGCCTGGACCTGTGGATCGACCGTGGGTTTGACCGGCACGGGCACGGGCACAGGTTCCGGTGGCGTGAAGGCCACCGGCTCAGGTGCGGGAGCAGGCACGGGCGCAGGTGGCAGCATCACCAATTGGGTATGCATGACCCTGGGTGTGTCCACCGGCGCTTTTTCCGCCGACCAACCCAGCATCAGCGCTGCCAGCACCCCTGCGTGCAGGGCTACCGCCAGGCTCGCCGCGACGCTGTTTCTCCACAACCCGGACGGCTCCCGGGGCGCCAGCGCCAGCGTCTCACTGTGCATGATCATCGCCGTCATTGCGGGGCCTCGGTCACCAACCCCAGGTTGCTCACCCCGCCTTTCTGCAACACCGCCATGGCCGCGACCACACGCCCGTAGCCGGCGTTGTCGTCGGCGCGGATGTACACCTGGGTGTCGCTGCGCGCCGCCACCACTTGCATGACCTTGGCGCCCATTTCGTCGAGGGTCACGGCGCTGTCGGTCTGGTGCTGGGTGTCGAGTTCGCCGCCAAGGTTCCAGTAATAGCCGCCGTCAGCCTTCACCGACAGCGTGAGGATCTGCTGGCGCGTGTCGGTGGCCAGCGCCTCGGCGGCGACCTTGGGCAGATCGATCTTCACGCCCTGGGTCAGCATCGGCGCGGTGACCATGAAGATCACCAACAGCACCAGCATCACGTCGATATACGGCACCACGTTCATCTCGGCCTTGGGCCCGTGCTTGCGTTGCGGCCTGGTTAACATCGGCTTGCTCCTTGTTCAGGCGGCCACGGCCAGGTTGATCGGCGTACCGCGCAGGGTGCGGTGCAGGCGCACTTGCAGCTCGTTGCCGAAGGCGTAGTAGCGCGTGAGCAGCGTCTGGCTGCGCGCGGCAAAGCGGTTGTAGGCGATCACTGCGGGGATCGCCGCAAACAGGCCGATGGCCGTGGCGATCAAGGCTTCGGCAATGCCCGGCGCCACCGTGGACAAGGTCGCCTGTTGCACCTGGGACAGGCCGATGAACGAGTTCATGATCCCCCACACTGTGCCGAACAGACCGATATAGGGACTGACCGAGCCCACGGTCGCGAGGAACTGCAAGCCCTTTTCCAGCTCGACTTCCTGCTCGGTGATCGCCACCTGCAAGGCGCGCTCCACACCTTCCAGCACCGCCGGGTCATGGCTGTGCAGGTGCTGGTATTCGTGGACCCCGGCGATAAAGATCGGCGCCACGCCGCCCTCACCTGCCTGCACGGTTTCACGGCACAACGCCTGCAAGTCCGGCGCCGCGCGAAAGCGCTGCACGAAGCCATTCAACTGGCGCTCCAGGCGCCGCAGCACACTGGCGCGCTGGATTATCAGGTACCAGCTGAGCAACGAGGCCAACAGCAAGGTGAGCATTACGGCCTTGACCAACAGGCTGGCGTCGCTGATCAAACCCCAGATCGTCATATGTTCCATCGTCGCGTGCATGGTGATGTCCTATTCGATTAAAAAGTGATGACCGGGTGATGACGGTTCAGGGCAATTTCAGTGCGCGGGTCACGTCGGCCCAGGGCACGAACTTGAAGTTCTGGGTCTGCTCGGGCATGCGCTTGCGCCCGTCCTGCACCACCAGCATGCCCTGGCTCCATGGCCCGCCGAGGTTGATGGCGGTAACTTCCAGGCCATCGGTTTCCGAGGCGCCATCGATGCCGGCGGCCGCATTCAGGCCCACGCGGAAAGCGCCGTGCACGGCAAACGGCGGTTCGGCATCCACCACCAGGTAGCTGTCATTGCCTTGGCTGGAGATCACCAGGTAGTCGCGCTTGTCGCTCTGGTACAGCGCCAGGCCTTCGACGTCCGCGTGCAGTTGCGGGCCGACCTTGATCACGTTGGCCAGGGTCGCCGGTTGATCGGCGCGGGCGTCCACCGCCCACACGCCGACATCTTCCTCGCCGATAAACAGGCGCTGGCGCTGGTCGTCGGCCACGCAGCCTTCGGGTTGGCTGTCGACCTTGAACTGGCGCACCAGCTCACCCTGCGCACGGCCATCCGGCGCGCTGAGGCGGTATTGCAGGAAGGTGCCGTCCTTGCCGTTGGCGATCGCGTAGATCTCCCCACTGGCCGGCTGGAACAGGCAGATGCCGTAGATTTCCTTGAGCGGCGTGGGCACCTCACCGGCTTCGCGCAACTCGCCACTCTGGCGGTCGATGCTGAACAGACTCAGGCTGTTGTGATCACGATTGCTCGCCACGGCCAGGTCGACCGTGCGCTGGCCGAGTTTGAAGTTGGGGCGTACATCGACATTGTTGAGGCGCCCGACGGCCAGCTCCTGCAGCAGCTTGCCGTCGAGGTCATAGGCGAGCAGGCCCTGTTTCTTGTTGGTGCCGAGCACGCGGCTTTTCGCCGGTTGCCCGGGGTGAATCCAGATCGCCGGATCATCCGCTGCATCGCCCTGGCGGCCGACCGGGTCGGTCTGGCGCACGGCGGCGACTTCCGGCAGCACCGGCACCGCCGCCACCGGCTGGGCCTGCCAGTCGAGGGTGGCCTGGTAGAGCGCGCCGGTGTCGTCGTCACGCACCAGCAGTTGCCGGCCGTTGACCGTCAGTTGCTCCGGCTCTTTGAGGCCTGGCAGGCTCAGGCTCGATTGCTCGACCCAACGCTCGCCGGTGTGCTGGAACAGGTGCAGCTCGGAGGTCTTGGGATCGAGTGCGACCATCCCGCCGGGCACCGACGCCATGGCCCCGGCTTCGCGCCTGGGCGTGTCGAACAGCGCCACCGGCGTGCGCTTGACCTCGGCTTCCGGGTGCGCCGGATAGGCCCACCAACCGATGTTTTCTTCATTCACCAGCAACTGCTGGGTGGCGTCATCGACCTGGCAGAACTGCGCCGACGGCGGCAGCGGCACCCCGCGCACGCGCTGGGCCTCACTCAATAACGTGGCGCCATTGCCCACCAGCCATTGCTCGCCCTTGCCCTCTTCACCGACCAGGAACACAAACAGGTTGGCTGCTGCATCGCGGTAAAGGCACAGGCCATTTACCGCAAAGTCGCGGGTCGGCAAGTACAGCGGCTTGCCAAAGCGCCTGCCGGCGACATCCAGGTTGATCAACAGCGCTTGCTGACGGTCGTTGTCGAGACTGGCGGCCACCACCTGGGCGCCGGCGGCGCGGGTGTCGAGGCTGCTGAAATTGCCCTTGAAACGCGCCAGCTCCGCGCCTTGGCGATCGAGCAATTGCAGGCCGTCGCGGGCGCCAGCGGCCAGGCGCTCGGGGCTGTTGGGCAGGAAGGCCACGGCTTCAGCCTTGAGGCCAGGCGCCCACGGGGTCAGCGCCAGGTCGCCGGCCAGGGCGTGGCCGCAGGTGGCCAGGGCAATCAACAGGTACAGCTTGGACATTCTCATTAACGTGCAAATCCTTCGAATACGTTGGAGATCAACTCCAGGCAAGCCAGCGCCGGCAGCTGGAATGTGTTGAGTTCAGAAATGGGTGAAGGTCAGGCCCAGCTTGTAGGTCGGGCCGTACTCTTCGTATTGGCCGTTGTAGCTGCGATGGCCGGTGTAGACGAAGTACGACTCATCGGTGAGGTTCTGCGCCTCGAAGCTGACCTGCAGGTTTTTGCTCAGCGAGTAGCGCGCGCTGAAGTCCACGAAGGTCTGCGCGTCGACGTGCAGGTCGTGGGCCTTGTCGTTGATCGAGGCGAGTTCATACAGGTACGCCGACTTATAGTTGGCCGACACACGCAGGCTGAGCCTGTCGTTTTCCCAACCGAGCATCAGGTTGCCGACGGTGTCCGACTGGTTCGGCAGGCTGATGTTGCGCTTGCGGTTACGGCCGCTGGCACTGTCGAAGCCTTCGATATCGGCGCTGGAGCGGCTGAACGTGCTGTTGGCACCGATCAGCAAGCCGTTCCACGGCGCGGGCAGCCAGTCGAATTTCTGCGAGTAGGCCAGTTCCAGGCCGTAGAGCTTGGCGCTGTCGCCGTTGGCGTAGGTATGGGCCTCGGCGAAGTTGGTCCAGGCGCCTGTGCCGGCCAGGTCGGTGTTGTAGACGAAGTTCTTGATGTCCTTGTAGAACACGAACGCGGACACGGTCCCGGCGCGGCCCATGAAGTGCTCGATGCCCAGGTCCAGGTTGCTCGACTCCAGGGGCTTGAGGTCCGGGTTGCCGAAGGTGGCTTCGTCATCGTCGATGACAAACCCCGGCGCCAGTTGGCCGAAGGTCGGGCGCACCACGGATTTGGTCCACGCGGCGCGCAATTGGGTGTTCTTGTCGATCTGGTAGCGCGCATGCAGGCCGGGCAGCCAGTGGTGATAGCGGCGCTTGGTTTCGGTGGGCGTGAACACCCCATCGGTCGCGCCGGTGCCCTTGGCTTCGAACTCGGTGCCCTCGTAGCGCAGGCCGGCGATAAAGCGCCAGTCGTCGATATCGACTGTGTTCATCAGGTAGCCGGCATTGATGTCCTCGCGGATGGTGAAGTCGTTGACCCGCGATTCGGTCTCGTCATAGAAATCCGCCGGGTTGAGACTGCCGATCAACTGCTTGATCGCGCCAGGGCTGATGCCGGGGCCGTAGTTGCCGAGGCGATAGTCGACAGAGCCTTTCTGAAATTGAGTGAGGTTGAGCTGGTCGGCGGTGAAGCCCAGGGTGTCGAAGTCTTGGTAGACCCAGGCCTCCAGGTCGTTGTCCTTGTTGCGACGGCTGACCTTGCCGCCGAACTTGACCTGGGACGCGTAGCCGCCGAGGTCATAGTCGCGGGCCAGGTCCAGGCGCAGGTTTTTCTCGGTGTCCTTGGTGTTCTGCTTCTCCCAGTCGACCTTGTCGAGGGTGAAGTTGTTCGCGTCGTAGAAACCGGCGCCGATGATCGGGCGTGGCTTGTCCTTGTCATAGAAGCCGCTGTTGGCGAAGTCGCCGCCGTCAAAAGTGGCGCCGGCAATGTGCGCCGGGCTGTCTTCGCTGGACTGGCTGTAGCCGGCCTGGCCGCTCAAGGTCCAGAGGGCGAGCATGCGTTCGCCGCCGAACACGTAGGACTGGATCTCCTGGGTTTCCTCGCGGTTCTTCAGCTTGCGCTTGCCCTCGGCATCGCCCAGTTCGCCGGGCGCCTGGGGGTCGGCAAACTCGATGCTGGTGGAGTTGCGGGTCTCGCTGTCCTTGTAGCGGCTGTAGAGAGTGCGCAGGTAGTAGCTGCTGAGGTCATCGGGCTTGTAGTCGAAGTTCAGGCCACCCCCGGCGCGTTCGCGGCTGATGTCATAGTCGCGCTGTTCGAACTCGTTGAGTCTGGCGCCATCGGTGAAGTCCCAGGCGCCGCCGGTCTCGACGTTGTCCGAGCCGAAGTCGCGCTTCTGCCAGCTGAGGGCGGCGGCCACGCCAAAGTTGTCGATGCCGTCGCCAAGGCTGAAACGGTTACTGGCGGCGCCGGAGAACTTGGGGCTGGTCTGGCGGGTGTTCTTGTCGTAGCTGGCTTCGCTGCTGCCGGTGTAGAACAGGCCCTTGTGGTCGAAGGCCGACAGGCTTTGCACGTCGACGGTGCCGCCGAGGGAGTTGGCGTCCATGTCCGGCGTGAGGGTCTTGATCACCGACAGCGATTGCACCAGTTCCGAGGGCAGCACATCGAGCGCCACCGCGCGGCGCGCGCTTTCCGGCGCGGGCACCAGGGTGCCATTGATGGTCACGCTGTTGAGGTCCGGGCCCAGGCCGCGCACGCTGACAAAGCGCCCTTCACCCTGGTCGCGCTCGACGCTGATGCCCGGCAGGCGCTGCACCGCTTCGGCGACGTTTTCATCCGGCAACTGGGCCACGCCGTCGGCATGCACCACGCTCTTGATGCTGTCGGAGCGGCGCTGCTCCTTGAGCGCCTGGTCCATGGCGGCAGCCTGGCCGACCACTTCGACGTGCTCGGTGGTGGCCGCCTCGGCAGCGTTGAGCCGCTCGCTGGCCATCGCCAGGGCCAAGGCAGTGAGCGTGAAGCTGACGAGCCCGGTGCGCTTGTACATGCAATCCTCCCCAAGAATCCATTGGCGCCAGGCAAGAGGCCCGGCAACTGGGAGGGCAAGCTAGGGGTGGGGGATGACGGTTCTGTGACAGGGATCGGCACGAAGGCCCGTAAACCGGGCTTTTGAGGCCCTATGCCGGGGCAAATGAGCTGATATGACCTCGATTAAGTGTGGGAGCGGGCTTGCTCGCGAAAGCGGCCGTTCAGGAACAGATGGGCCAACTGACGTAACGCTTTCGCGAGCAAGCCCGCGCCCACATTTGTTCGGCGTTTGGCGGGAAATTTTATTTATCCCATGAGCTGATTCGACCCTCCCCCACCGTCATCCAACCGTCACATGCATCTGCTGTGCTGGCGCCCATCGCTCATTTGCCCAAGGACTCGCGGCCATGTTCTCCGTGCTCAAACCCCATCGCTGGAAACTCGCGCTGCTGCTGGTTGCCGCCAACCTCGGGCTGATCCTGCACCTGGCCTGCGGCGAGTTGAAATACGTCAGTGAATGGGCCTGGCTGGACATCTTCGGCGAAGGCGGCTCGGCCCTGTTGGCGCTGGTGTGGCTGGGCCTGGTGCTGAAAAGCCGACCCGCCGGGCGCGTCACCAATTACCTCGCGCTGGGGCTGTCGTGCATCTTCTTTTCCTGGTGGATCGACAGCCTCGACGAATTTATCCGCCTGCCCGACAGCATCACCTGGGACCACTGGCTGGAGTCCGGGCCGATGCCGGTGGGCATGATCCTGCTGACCATCGGCATCTACCACTGGCACCGCGAACAACTGGCGATCAGCGCGCAGATGGAGAAGCGCGAGCGGCTGTTTCGCGAGCATCGGCTGTTCGACAAACTCACGCCGCTGGCCGGCGCCGACTACCTCAAGCGCCAGTTGGCCGACAGCCTGCAGGACAGCCGCGAGCAACAACAACCGCTGTCACTGCTGGCCCTGGACCTGGATAACTTTGCCGCCATCAACCAGGCTTTCGGGCACGTCGAGGGCGACGCGGTGTTGCAGGCCCTGAGCCATTTGCTGTTGCTCAACCTGCGCCGCCAGGACTTGCTGTGCCGCCTGGCCGGCGACCGTTTTGTGGTGCTGTTGCCCAACACCGGCGAACGCCAGGCCCAGGTGCTGGCGCTGGAGTTGCAACAGGCCGTGCGTGGCCTGGCCCACAAGACCCGCCAACAGGGCGAACGCCTGCAATTGGCCGCGACTACGGCGGTGGTGATGGCCCTGGACGAGTCGCCCCACGACCTGCTCAAGCGCCTCAACCTGGCGCTGGCACGGACCAAGCAACCGCTGGCGAAAAGTGCCTGAGATGGCCGTCAAGACCAGCTGGTATGAAAGCGACACGCGCTTTATCCCCGGGCATTACCAACCCGCTACCTTGATCGACCTGGCCTTGTCCCGCGACATCGACAGCCATCGCCTGCTGCGCGGCACCGGGTTGTTCCACGAGGACATCCTGGCCGGCAACGCGCGGTTGAGCCCGCAGCAGTTCCTGGCCCTGATCGGCAACAGTCGCAAACTGCTGGATGCCGACGACAGCAGCTTCCTGTTTGGCCAACGCCTGCTGCCCGGCTACTACGGCGCCGCCAGTCACGCCCTGGGCCACGCGCAGAACCTGCACCAGGCACTCGAACTCCTCATCCAGCAGCAAGTGCTGCTCAGCCCATTGGTCACCCTGCAACTGGAGCTGGATGAGCACCACGCCTACCTGTATTGGCTCGATAGTTGCGGCGCCGGCGAGCACTGGCGTTTCCTGCTGGAGGCCAGCGTGACCTCACTGGTTGCCATGAGCCATTGGCTCAGCGGCCAGCGGCTGCCGTGGGCGTGCAGTTTCAGCCACGCCGAGCCGCGTTATGTCGAGCAGTACTGGGTGAACCTGGGCGAAGGCACGCGCTTTGCGCGCCCGCTGGACATGCTCAGCATTCCGCGCGAATACCTCACCCACCCGTGGCCGGGTGCCTCGGCCACTGCCGGCCAGGTCGCACGTCGCCAGGCCTGTGAGCAGATCGAACACTTGGGCTTTGCCGGCAGCTTTCTCGACTGCCTCTACGACTACCTGCGCGATCAGGTACGCCAGCCGCCGAGCCTGGAACAGGCGGCCCAGGCGTTTGCGATGAGCCCGGCGACCCTCAAGCGCAAACTGCACAAGCACGACACCGGTTTTCAGCAGCAGGTGGACCGCGTGCGCAAGCAGGTGGCGTTGCACCTGTACCAGGTCAAGGGCTACAGCAATGAGGAAGTGGCTGCGTACCTGAATTTCAACGACGCAGCCAACTTCCGACGCTCATTCAAGCGCTGGACCGGCAGCACGCCGAACCTGATCCGCCAGTTGTTTAACAGCCACTAGCCAGGCGTTCGCGCAAGAACTCCACCAGCGCCTGGACGGGCCGTGAGCTTTGCCGGTGCTGCGGATACACCGCCGACAGGGTCAGGGCTTCGGGGGCGAAGTCGTCCAGTACGCTCACCAGGCGCCCGTCCTTCAAAGCCTCGCCGACGATAAAGGTCGGCAAGTAGGTGACGCCCAGCCCGGCAATCGCGGTGTCGCGCAGCAGCTCGCCATTGTTGACGCGCATGCGCCCGCTGACGTTCAGCGCCTGCAGCTTGCCCTTGAAGCGCCACTGCACCTGGCGGCCATGGCCGTAGGGCAGGCAGTCGTGGTCGGCGAGATCGTCGGGTTTCTGCGGGGTGCCGCGCAGGGCCAGGTAATCCGGGCTGGCGCAGTAGACGCGCGGGATGCTGGCGATACGGCGGGCAATCAGGGTGGAATCTTCCAGGGTGCCGATGCGCAGCACCAGGTCGTAGCCTTCGCCGATCAAATCCACCGGGCGGTCGCTGAGGTCGACTTCCACCGACACCTGGGGATAGCGCTGCAAAAACTGCGGCAACAGGCAGCCCAGGTGCGCCATCGCAAACGACAACGGCGCGCTGAGGCGCAGGGTGCCGCGCGGTTCGCTGTTCTGGCCGGCGATGCCCTGCTCCACTTGCTCGACTTCGGTGAGCAGGCGCAAGGCGGATTCGTAGTAACTCTGCCCCAGGGGCGTGACGTCCAGGCGGCGGGTGGAACGGTTGAGCAGGCGCACGCCGAGGCGATCTTCCAGCTGGATCAGGCGGCGGCTGACGAACTGCTTGGACAGGCCGAGCTGTTCGGCGGCGGCGGTGAAGCTGCCGGATTCCATGACCTGGCAGAACAGGCGCATGTCTTCGAAGGGGTTCATTGTCGCTTCTCGGTGGACAGTTTGCTGATTTATAGCGGGTCGGTCGCCTTATCACAAATCAAATGTGGGAGGCGGCTTGCCCCCGATAGCGGTGTGTCAGTCTCAATAGCTTTGACTGATACACCGCTATCGGGGGCAAGCCCCCTCCCACATTGATCACCTACAGGCTTGAAAACCGGTTACTTGGCAGTAAACGCCGAGTAGCTGTTCATCAGGTTGCGGTAGTTGGGGATGCGCGGCGACAGCAGGTTGGCCAGGCCTTCCATGTCGTTGCGCCAGTCCACTTGCAGCTCACAAGCCACGGCGAACCAGTTCACCAGTTGCGCACCGGCGGCGGTCATACGGGCCCAGGCGGCTTGTTGCACAGTTTCGTTGAAAGTACCGGAGGCGTCGGTAACCACGAACACCTCGAAGCCTTCGTCGAGGGCGCACAGGGTCGGGAACGCTACGCACACGTCCGTCACCACGCCGGCAATGATGATCTGCTTGCGACCGGTAGCCTTGACCGCCTTGACGAAATCTTCGTTGTCCCAGGCGTTGATCTGGCCAGGGCGGGCGATGTACGGCGCGTCCGGGAACAGTGCCTTGAGCTCTGGCACCAGTGGGCCGTTAGGACCGCCTTCAAAACTGGTGGTCAGGATGGTCGGCAGGTTGAAGAACTTCGCCACATCGGCCAGGGCCAGCACGTTGTTCTTGAATTCGTTGGGGGAGAAATCCTGCACCAGCGAGATCAGGCCGGTCTGGTGATCCACCAACAGCACCACCGCGTCATCTTTGTTCAAGCGCTTGTAAGTCATGGGTTAACTCCTTCGGGGGTTTAAAAAGCAAAACACGAGCAGCCAAACGCGCCCCAGAAACCCTGGAAGTCGCTGACCGGCACGCTGCTGAGGCGGGCCTTTTCATGGCTGTGGGAATGCACGCCGCACGGGCCGCTGCACTGGTGAACCTGAGCCTGCACCGGTGAAGTCGGGCGCCAGTGCCCCGGCACCTTGACCACCGGCGACCAGTCCGGCAGCACCGGCACACGCGGTGGCGCGACATCGTCGAAGTCGCCGGCGCCGTACACCACCTTGCCGCCGACCACGGTCAGCACCGATTCGATCCACTTGATGGCCTCTTCATCGACGCTGAAAAAATCCGCCGACAGCGCCGCCACGTCCGCCAACTGGCCGACCTTGATCTGGCCCTTCTTGCCTTGCTCGGACGAGAACCAGGCGCTGCCATGGGTGAACAGTTCCAGCGCAGTCAGGCGCGGCAGGCCTTCGGCGTGCAGCTCCAGGCCGCCCACGGTGCGGCCGCTGACCATCCAGTACAGCGAGGTCCACGGGTTGTAGCTGGAGACCCGCGTGGCATCGGTACCGGCGCCTACCGGCACGCCTTCGGCGAGCATGCGCTTGATCGGCGGCGTGGCTTCGGCCGCCTTGGCGCCGTAGCGCTCGACAAAGTACTCACCCTGGAACGCCATGCGGTCCTGGATCGCAATACCGCCGCCGAGGGCGCGCACGCGCTCGATATTTTTCGGCGTGATGGTTTCGGCATGGTCGAAGAACCACGGCAGGCCATTGAACGGAATGTCGCGATTGACCTTCTCGAACACGTCGAGCATGCGCGAAATGGACTCGTCGTAGGTGGCATGCAGGCGGAACGGCCAGCGCTGCTCAACAAGATGGCGCACCACCGGTTCCAACTCCTGCTCCATGCTCTGCGGCAAGTCGGGACGCGGCTCGAGGAAGTCTTCGAAGTCGGCGGCAGAGAACACCAGCATCTCGCCGGCGCCGTTGTGGCGCAGGTAGTCATCGCCCTGGTGCAGGGTGACGCTGCCGGTCCAGTTCCTGAAGTCGCTGAGTTCTTCCTTGGGCTTCTGGGTGAACAGGTTGTAGGCGATGCGCACCGTCAACTGTTGATCCTTGGCCAGTTGTTCGATCACCGCGTAGTCATCGGGGTAATTCTGGAAGCCGCCACCGGCATCGATGGCGCTGGTCAGGCCGAGGCGATTAAGTTCGCGCATGAACTGACGGGTGGAGTTGACCTGATATTCCAGCGGCAGTTTCGGGCCTTTGGCCAAGGTCGAGTAGAGGATCATCGCGTTGGGACGCGCCACCAGCATGCCGGTGGGGTTGCCGTGACTGTCGCGCACGATCTCACCGCCCGGCGGGTTCGGCGTGTCCTTGGTATAGCCGGCCACGCGCAGTGCAGCGCGGTTGAGCAAGGCACGGTCATACAGGTGCAGCACGAACACCGGCGTGTCGGGCGCGGCCTGGTTGAGTTCGTCGAGGGTGGGCATGCGTTTTTCGGCGAACTGGAATTCGTTCCAGCCGCCGACCACGCGTACCCATTGCGGCGTCGGGGTGCGATCAGCCTGGTCCTTGAGCATGCGCAAGGCATCGGCCAGCGACGGCACGCCTTCCCAGCGCAGTTCGAGGTTGTAGTTGAGCCCGCCACGGATCAGGTGCAGGTGCGAGTCGTTGAGGCCGGGGATCACGGTGCGGCCCTTGAGGTCGATGACCTGGGTGCCACTGCCGCGCAGGGCCAGGGCTTCACCGTCGGTGCCGACGACGACAAAGCGGCCTTCATGGATAGCGACGGCGGTGGCGCGCGGGTTTTCACGGTCCACGGTGTGGAACTGGCCATTGAACAGAATCAGATCGGCGTTCATAGGGTTTCCTTTACTGAGGCTTCAAGCCAGGGAGCGAACAGGCGGGTGGCGGCCGGCATCAGCAGGTAGACCACCAGCAGCACGATGGTCAGCGTCACCAAGAAGGTCGCGACCACGTAGTTGGATAAAAACGGGTGCAGGCGCAGGACCGGGCCCCACACGATGGGCACTAGCAGGGTCAGCGGCAGGATCACGCACAGGGTGACCACCGCCTGTTTCCAGCGCGGCGGCTTGGCGGCGCTGTCGGCCAGGGGCGTGAACCAGAACTCGTTGACCGCGCCGATTTCGGTGTTGTCGCCGTCCGCCAGCATGGGTGTGGCTTCGGCGATCAGGGTTTTGCGCTCGGCGGAATCGAGCCAGGTTTGCAGGTCATCGGTGGACCGGTAGCGTAATACGCAGGTGAACAGCGCCAGGCCGTTCTGTTTGCTGCGCACGACGTCGACACCGAGGTGCCCGGGGCGCGCGCCGGCGATTCGTACGATGTGGCGTAGCCAGGTTTCGTAGTTGGCTTCCTGGCCGGGTTTGATCAGGTGTTTGACGACCAGGGTGACGACTTCGTCGGGTCCGGTTTTGGGTGCTGGGTGCATGGGTGCCCCTCTGCCTTGATGGTTTGGCGGTGAGAGGAGTTTGGGGGGATGGGGGGTGGGGAAAATTGGATGTACGTGCTGTTTGGTGGGGGCAAGTTGAGGTTTGGGTTGAGATTGAGTGTATATCCGTTATTTGGGTAATGGCCGCGTATGGTTCCGCTCTTACAGCGGGTCACTTTTGGAAAAGAGCCCCAAAAGTAACCAAAAGGGCTCTTGCCCCAACACTCGGCACCTCGCCTAGGCTCGGTGTGCCCTCACTCCGGCTTGAATCCGTGGGCCGCCGCAATGGGCCATCCTTGGCCCAGTGCGGCTAACCCGGCGTCCTGCCGGGTTACCCACGGATTCAAGCCTGCGTTCGGCCAGCGTGTTTGATGGGGCGCCTAGATCAAGATCAAGATCAAAAGCGGCTCGCTTCGCATCGTGGGTTGTGTTTGTTTACGCCAGGCCGGTATCGAGGCCGACACTGCCGATCCCTTGTGGGAGCCGTCGAGCCCCGGCGAGGCCGCGAAAGCGGTGTGTCAGGCGCGAAATTCATTGGCAATGCCGCCGCCTTCGCGGCCTCGCTGGGGCTCGACGGCTCCCACATTTGACCTTCTGGGTGGCGGATTATGGCGTGTGACTCAAGGCTGCT
>NZ_MAUE01000026.1 GCF_001702265.1 Pseudomonas aylmerensis | reverse complement strand
CCCTTGCGTGCTTTCCACAGCAGTGGCGTAACCACCGTTTCCGTCGGGCCGTAGCCGTTGAACAGGTAGGTCGGCTTGAGTGCGCGCCAGGCTAGGTCATAGCTCGCCTGCGCCACGGCGTCACCGCCGAAGCAGTACACACGGACTTTCGGAGGATTACCGTCGCGCTCGGCATGTTCGGCCAGCTGTTGCAGGTACACCGGCGGGAACACGGCCATGGTCACGTTGTGACGGTGCATCTGTTCGTAGGTGTACTCGGGCAGCCACAGGCTGTCATCGCGGATCAGCACGCTCGCGCCGTTGATCAACGGGTGCATCCAGCCTTCGTGGGAGCCGTCGAAGGCGAACGACATGAAGTGCAATTCGCAATCGGCCGGCGAGGTTTCATAACGCTCGCCGGTGGCGATGATGTGCGCCACCAACGGGCCGTGGGACACCGCCACGCCCTTGGGCATGCCGGTGGAGCCGGAGGTGTAGATCACGTAGGCGAGGTTGTCGCCGTCCAGCTTCACATCGGGTGCCGTGTCGCTGAACCCCGCCCACTCCTCAGTGCGATCAATCGCCAGGCTGGTCAATCCTGCCGGGATCGGCAGTTGCTGCAACGCTCGGCTGTCGGTGAGCAGCAGTTGCGCGCGGCTGTCCTGCATCATGTACAGCAGGCGGTCGCGGGGGTATTCGATATCCAGCGGCACATACACGCCGCCGGCTTTCATCACCGCAAGGAACGCCACCATGATCTCGGCACTGCGCGGCATGGCGATGGCCACGCGCACTTCCGGGCCGACACCACGGGCGATCAGCGCATGAGCGAGGCGGTTGGCCTGGCGATCCAGCTCGCCATAGCTCAGGGTTTGTGCATCGAACTTGACCGCCACCGCCGCAGGATTTTCCCGCGCACGGTCGGCAACCAACTCGTGCACCAGGCGCTGGGCCGAGAAGCTGGCGTCGGTCTGGTCCCACAGCTGCAGGATGTGCCGTTGCTCATCCGCACCCAGCAGGTTGAGTTGGCCTACAGTCTGCTGCTGATCGGCAACCATCGCCTGCAACAGGTTCTGCCAGTGGCCAGCCATGCGTTCGATGGTTGCCGGGGCGAACAGGTCGGTGGCGTAACTCAGGGACGCACGCAGCGCGGCCTGGCTTTCTTCTACGTCCAGCGCCAGGTCGAACTGGGCCACGCCTTCATCCCAACCGAGTACTTCGACGTCGAGGTCGGTCAAGCCCTGCAGATGCAGGCCGGCAGAGGTCACACGGTGGTTGAAGAGCACCTGGAACAACGGGCTCAGGCTCATGCTGCGCTCCGGTTGCAGCGCCTCCACCAATTGCTCGAACGGCAGGTCCTGATGGGCCTGGGCCTCAAGGGAACGCTGACGCGCCTGCTGCAACAACTGCTCGACGCTCATTTGCCCATGGATGTCGGCCTTGAGCACCTGGGTGTTGACGAAGAAGCCGATCAGCCCTTCGGTTTCCAAACGGTTGCGGTTGGCAATCGGCACGCCGACGCGCACATCTTCCTGGCCACTGTAGCGGTGCAGCAAGGCCTGGTAGGACGCCAGCAACACCATCGGCAAGGTCACCCCGGCGTCGCGCGCCAGGTTGCGCAAACCGCCCAGCAGCGCGGCCGGCAGCTCAATCCCCAGGCGCGCCCCGCGATGGCTTTGCACGGCCGGGCGCTGGTAGTCGAACGGTAATTCCAGCACCGGCTGCACGCCGCCCAGCAAACCTTGCCAGTACGCCAGCTGACGCGTATTTTCTCCGGCCTCCATCCAGTGGCGCTGCCACACGGCGTAGTCGGCGTACTGGATCGGCAACGCCGGCAGGTCCGGCGTCTGCCCCTGGCTGAAGGCCGCGTAGAGCTGCACCAGCTCTTCGACCATCAGTTGCATCGACCAGCCATCGGAGACGATATGGTGCTGCACCAGCACCAGCACGTGGTCGTCCGTGGCCAGGCGCAACAGTTTGACCCGCAGCAACGGCCCGCGCAGCAGGTCGAACGGCTGTGCGACCTCGGCGGCGACCTGCGCCTTGAGCCCGGCTTCATCGGTGTCGGCCAGCTCGATGTCGATCAGGCCCGAGTCTTCGATGACCTGCACCGTGGCCGCCGCGTCCTGACGCAGATGGGTGCGCAGGCTTTCATGGCGGGCGAGCAAGGTGTCGAAACTGCGTTGCAGTGCCGCCTGGTCCAGCGTGCCCTTCAACCGCAAGGCGCTGGGGATATGGTACGCGGCGCTGTGCGGGTCCAGTTGCCAGAGGAACCATTGACGCTCCTGGGCATAGGACAGCGGCAGCGGTTGGTCGCGACCGGCCTTGAGCAACGCCGGCGCAGCCACGCGCTCTTCGCCCAGGGACGCGACAAAGTCGCCCAGCAAGGGGTGTTCGAACAGGCACTTGAGCGGGACTTCCAGCGCCAGCGCCTGGCGGACCCGCGACACCACCCGCGTGGCCAGCAGCGAGTGCCCGCCCAGCTCGAAGAAGTGGTCGTCGAGGCCGACCTGTGGCACATCCAGCACGTCGGCCCAGATCGCCGCGACCTGTTTTTCGCGCTCGGAGACCGGGGCCACATGGCCTTTGCGCCACAGGCTGGCATCGACCTTCGGCAACGCCTTGCGGTCGAGCTTGCCGTTGGGGGTCAGGGGCAGGCTGTCGAGGAACATCAGGTGTGCCGGCACCATGTAGTCCGGCAGGCGCTCGCGCAAGGCGGCTTGGTACGCCTGCGGGGCCTGCGCCGCCGAGCTGACCAGGTAAGCGATCAAGCGGTCGTCGTCGGCCAGCACCACGGCTTCGCGCACGCCAGGCTGCTCGCGCAGGCAGGCTTCGATTTCGCCGAGTTCGATACGGAAACCGCGCACCTTGACCTGGTGGTCGACCCGGCCGATGTATTCGACCACGCCGTCGTCACGGTAGCGCGCCAGGTCGCCGGTACGGTACAGGCGTTCGCCCGGTGCACCGTAGGGGTTGGGCACGAAGCGCTCGGCCGTCAGCGCTGGCCGCGCGTGGTAACCGCGTGCCAGGCCGACACCGCCGATCAGCAGTTCGCCGGATGCACCCAACGGGCATGGCGTGAGCCCGGCGTTGAGGATGAACAAGGTGGTATTGGCGATGGGACGCCCGACAAAAGGCTGCGCCTGCGACAAACGATGGGCCGCCGACCAGATCGTGGTTTCGGTGGGGCCATACAGGTTCCACACCGGACCTTGCAGGTCGAGCATGCGTTGGGCCAGATCGGCCGGCAGGGCTTCGCCGCCGCACAGGGCCTTGATGCCGCGCAACTGATCGGCACGCGGGCTTTCCAGCAGCATGCGCCAGGTCGACGGCGTGGCTTGCAGCACGTTGGCGGACTGGCTGTGCGCCAGGTCGAGAATGGCCTCCGGGTCGAGGGCCATCGCCTGATCGCTCAACAGCACTGTGGCACCGATCGTCAGTGGTACGTACAGCTCCAGGGCGAAGATGTCGAACGAGAACGTGGTCAGCGACAGCACCCGCGCCTGCGCACCCATGTCCAACGTCGTAGCCATGCCGCAGGTAAAGCTGCACAGCGCCTGGTGCCGCACCATCACTCCCTTGGGTTTGCCGGTGGAACCGGAGGTGTAGATCACGTACGCCAAGTGTTCCGGCGTGACGCTGACCTGCGGGTTGTGGTCGTCGGCATCGACATCGTCGACCAGCAGCACCTGCAGGCCCTGCGGTTGCGCCAGGCGCCCGATCAGGTGCGACTGGGTCAGCAGCACCCGTGCGCGGCTGTCCTCAAGCATGAAGGCCAGGCGATCCGCCGGGAACTGTGGGTCGAGCGGCACATAGGCGCCACCGGCCTTGAGGGTCGCCAACAGGCCGACCACCATGTCCAGGGAGCGCTCCACATGCACGGCAACCAACACGTCCGGGCCGACACCCGCCGCGATCAGGCGATGAGCCAGGCGGTTGGCGCGGCGATTGAGCGCGGCGTAGCTCAGGGCTTGGTCGTTGAAATGCAGCGCGATGGCCTGCGGATGCGCCAGCGCCTGCGCTTCGAACAATTGCTGCACACAGCGCTCGCGCGCAAATTCGACGGCGGTGTGGTTCCACGTTTCGAGCAGTTGCCGGGATTGCGGCACACTGAGCATCGCCAGCTCATCCAGGGCCTGAGCGGCATCGCGTACCACGGCGTGCAGCAGGTTCTGCCAGTGACCGGCCATGCGCTGCAGGGTCGCGGCGTCGAACAGGTCGGTGGCGTAAGTCAGGGAGGCCCACAGGCCGTCGGCGGACTCTTCAGTCTCCAGGTTGAGGTCGAACTGAGTGGTGTGGCCGGCCCAGTCCACCGGTTGCAGGTCCAGGCCGGGCAGTTGCACCGCACCTTGGCGCAGGTTGTCCTGATGGTTGAACATCACCTGGAACAGCGGGTTGTGGCTGAGGCTGCGCTCCGGCTGCAGGGCTTCCACCAGTTGTTCGAACGGCAAGTCCTGATGGGCCTGGGCGTCCAGGGCGCGTTGCTTGACCTGGGCCAGCAACTGGTCAAAGCGCATCTGCCCGTGCAGGTCGGCCTTGAGCACCTGGGTGTTGACGAAAAATCCGATCAGGCGTTCGGTTTCAAGGCGGTTGCGGTTGGCAATCGGCACGCCGACACGGATCTCGGACTGGCCGCTGTAGCGGTGCAGCAGGGTCTGGAACGAGGCGAGCAGCAACATGAACAGGGTCACGTCCTGACGCTGGGCGAGTGCCTTCAGTTCGGCGACCAGGTGGGTGTCGAGCTGGATCTGCTGGCGCGCACCGCGGTGGCTTTGCACCGCTGGGCGCGGGTGGTCCAGGGGCAATTCCAGCAGCGGATGCTCGGTACCCAGGTGCGTGCACCAGTAATCGAGTTGACGCTGGGTTTCCCCGCCCGCCATCCAGTCGCGCTGCCACACGGCATAGTCGGCGTACTGCAGCGCCAGGGCCGGCAACCGGGCGTGGTCCTGATACAGCGCGACCAGTTCGTCGACCATCACTTGCATCGACCAGCCATCGGAGATGATGTGGTGCTGGGTGATGACCAGCACATGGTGCTCGGTGTCGATCTGCAGCAGTGCGACGCGCATCAGCGGGCCGTTGACCAGGTCGAACGGGCGCTGGATTTCCTGCGCCACGGCGTGTTCGATATCCGGCGCCTCGACGCGCTGGCGCTCGATGACAATCGCCAGGTCGGGGTGAATCACCTGCCAGGTGTGCTCGCCCCTCTCCACAAACGTGGTGCGCAACGGCTCATGACGTTGCACCAGCGCCTGGAAGGCGTTTTCCAGCGCGGCACTGTCCAGTCGACCGCGCAAGTGCAAGGCGGCGGGCACGTGGTAGGCAGCGCTGCACGGGTCCAGTTGCCAGAGGAACCATTGGCGCTCCTGGGCGAAGGACAGCGCCAGCGGCTGCTCACGCCCGACCGCCAGCATCGCGGGCGCCGTGGCAGCACGGGTGCCCAGTGCCGCGACGAAATCTGCCAGCACCGGCTGCTCGAACACGCTCTTGAGTGTCACCTCGATGCCCAGGCCATGCCGCACGCGGGACACCATCTGTGTGGCGAGCAACGAGTGCCCACCCCTCTCGAAGAAGTGATCGTTGAGCCCTACCCGCTCGGCGCCCAGCACCTGGGCCCAGATCGCCGCGACCTGTTGCTGCACCTCGGTAACCGGTGCCAACCAATCGACCCGCGCCTGGTTGGCATCCGGCTTGGGCAGCGCGGCGCGGTCCAGCTTGCCGTTGGGGCTCAGCGGCAGGTGCGCGAGCAACAGCAGGTGCGCCGGCACCATGTAGTCCGGCAGCTCCGCGCGCAGCGTGGCCTTGAGCTGAGTGAGCAACTCGGCTTGCTGGGCCTCCTCCAGTGCGTGGCTGGCGACGATGTAGCCCACCAACTGGTTATCGGCGGCAACCACCAATGCTTCGCGCACGCTGGGTTGGGCCAGCAGGCGCGCTTCGATTTCGTTCAATTCGATACGGAAACCGCGCACCTTGACCTGGTGGTCGATACGGCCCACGTACTCGATCATGCCGTCGGCGCGATAGCGCGCCAGGTCCCCGGTGCGGTACAGGCGCCCGCCACCGTCGGTGCAGAACGGATCGGGAATGAAGCGATGCGCCGTCAGGTCGGGACGGTTGAAGTAACCGCGCGCCAGCAATGGCCCACCGATCACCAGTTCGCCCGCGACACCCACCGGCACCGGGTTGAGGTTGGCGTCCAGCAGGTAAATGGCGCGGCCATCGAGCACCCGCCCGATCGGCATCATCGATGGCAGGGCTTCGCGGCCATCGACGTAGGCGGCACAGTCCAGTGCCGTGGCGGTCACCGTGGCCTCGGTCGGGCCGTAGGTGTTGAGCAGGCGTACAGGCTGCAGGCCGGCTTCGCGCCAGGCGCTGAGGCCTTCCGGCGGCATGGCTTCGCCACCGATGTGCAGTTGGCGCAGACGGCCGTAGTCGCGAGGGCCACGATCGGCAAAATCACGCACCAACAGCAGCCAGTAGGCGGTGGTCAGGTCGACCACGGAGATATCGTGGTCGAGCAGTTGTTGGTAGAAGGTGTCGCTGTCCCACAGGTCGCCACCGCGTACCACTACCGCTGCGCCGCAGCACAGCGCCGGGTACAGCTGCTCGACGAAACCGTCGAAGTTGAAGGTGCCGAACTGCAGCACACGGTCATGCGGCTGCAGCGCAAACAGTTCGCTGAACACCTCCACATGCCGCGCCAGGGACGCCAGGTCGATGCCCACGCCTTTCGGCCGGCCCGTGGAGCCAGAGGTGAACATCACGTAGGCAAGGTTCGCCGGCTGTGCCCGTGGCAACAGGTTTTGCGCGCTGTAGTCGCTCAACCAATCGTGCCGGTCTTCCAGGCAGACCAGGCTCAGGCTGGCTGTGATCGGCAATTGGTCCAGCAGCGGTTGTTGGGTCAGCAGCAACTGCAGGCCGCTGTCCTCGATCATGCATTGCAGGCGCTCGGCCGGATACTTGGGGTCCAGCGGCACATAGGCACCGCCCGCCTTGAGCACCGCCAGCAGGCCGACGATCATGTCCAGGGAGCGGTCCACCGCTACCCCCACCAGGGTGTCGGCGGTCACGCCCAGTTCCACCAGGCGATGGGCCAGGCGGTTGGCGCGCGCATTCAGCTCGGCATAGCTCATGCGCTGTTGATCAAGGATCAGCGCGATGGCATGCGGCTGAGTCGCCGCCTGCTGTTCAAAGCGCTGCAACACGCTCGCCTGGGCCGGTTGGGCCGCGTGAGGCGGGTTCCACTCGGTGAGTACGCGCTGGTGTTCAGCGGCCAACAGCAGCGGGATCGCGCCCAGCGCCTGCCCGGGCGCATCGACAAACTGCTGCAACAGCCCTTGCAGATACGCCGCGATGTGTTGCACGGCGTCGGTGGCAAGGTCCGCGCACAGGTACTCCAGGTGCAGGCTCAAACGCTGCCCCCCGTGCACGGTGAGGGTCAGCGGGTAGTTGGTGCGTTCCTGATGACGCACGTGACTGAAACGCAGGCCGCCCTCGCCCGCTTGCTCCAGGCTCTTGGCGACGGGGAAGTTCTCGAACACCACCAGGGTGTCGAACAGCGCTTCGCCGGCCAACCCGGCCCAGCGCTGGATATCGAACAGCGGCGTGTGCTCGTGCTCGCGCATTTCCAGGTTGAGCGCCTGGACCGTTCGCACCCAGTCGCTGACGGATTGCGCCGGATTGGCCGCTGCGATCAGCGGCAAGGTATTGATGAACAGGCCGACTTGCTGCTCGACATTCGCCAACTGCGCCGGACGCCCGGATACCGTGACACCGCAGGCGACGCTGGATTGACCGGTGTAGCGTTGCAGCAGCAACAGCCACGCCGACTGCACCAGGGTGTTGAGGGTCACTTGGTGGGCACGCGCGAAATCAGCCAGGCGCCGGGTCTGGGCCTCATCCAGTTCACAGAGGATTTCAGCGTATTCACTGCCGTGGGGTGCTGCGGTCTTGGCCACGCTGCGCGCCAGGTGCGTAGGTTCGTCGAGCTGCGCCAGGCGTTCGCGCCAGAAGGCCTCGCCGATGGCCGGGTCCTGTTGTTGCAGCCAGGCGATATGCTGGGAAAACGCCGCGCCCACCGGCGGCAGTGCCTGGCCCTTGCAGGCTTGCAGCACTTCGTTGAGCACCAGGGCGTTGCTCCAGCCATCCATCAGGATGTGATGGCTGGTGTAGATCAAGTGCCAACGGTCCTCGGCGCTGCGCACCAATGCCACGCGCAGCAACGGCGGACGCGCCAACTCGAAGCCCTGGCGATGGTGATCGGCGGCCAATTCATCCAGCGCCGTGGCGAGGTCCTGGCGCTCGCGCCAGTCGTACTCGGCGAACGGCATGTCGACCTGGCGATACACCACCTGCAGCGCCTGGCCCTGGTCGTCCTGCCAGACAAAGCCGGTGCGCAGCATGTCGTGTCGTGCCAGCACCTGCGCCCAGGCGCGCTGGAATTGCGCCACATCGAGCCCCTGCACGTCGGCGCGCAACTGGCTGACGTAGACATCGTCTTCGCCCTGTTGATAGAGGCTGTGAAACAGCATGCCCTGTTGCATCGGCGACAACGGGTACAGGTCCTGAACCGCACGCGCAGGCAGTGCCAACGCGTCGAGTTGCGCCTGGGTCAGCTGCGCCAGGCCCACATCGGCCGGTGTCAGGCCGCCCTGTTTCGGATCGACGCAATGCGCGATCAGCGCCAGCAGTTCCTGCTGGAAATCCTCCGCCAGGCGCTGGACAGTGGCCACTTCGAACATCTCGCGGCTGAAGCCCCATTGCAGCGACAGCTCCCCGCCATACACCTGCCCTTCCACGGTCAGCCAGTTGGCCAATGGTGCTTCAGGGTCCTGGGCCTGGCCGCTGCCCTCGGGCGCCGGCACCAACAGCGCCGACTCATTGAACTGGCGGTCGAACTGGCCGAGGTAGTTGAAGGTGATGCGCGGCACGGCGAGTGCCGACAAGGCGTCGCGCGCAGCAGGCGTGCCCAGGTAGCGCAACAGGCCGTAGCCAATGCCTTTATCCGGCACCGCACGCAGTTGCTCCTTGACCGATTTGATTGCACTCGACAACTCACCACCCGCCTGCAGGCGCACCGGGAACAGGCTGGTGAACCAGCCGACGGTGCGGCTCAGGTCGACGCTGTCGAAGAGGTCTTCACGGCCATGCCCTTCGAGCTGGATCAGCGCAGCGGGCTGCTTGCTCCAACGGCTGATCACCCGCGCCAATGTTGTCAGCAGCAGATCGTTGACCTGGGTGCGATAGGCCGCCGGGGCGTCCTGCAGGAGTTGGCGCGTCTGTTCGGCACTGAGGCGGATTTCGAGTTTGCTGCCCACGCGGTTTTGCAGGCCGCCCTGCGGGTTGTCGCAGGGCAAGTCGGCGTCCGAGGTCTGTGCCTGCCAGTAAGACAGCTGGTGATCGAGGGTCTGTGCATGGGCCTGCAACTGCTGCCCCCACACTTGGTAGGCGCTGGTCTTGGCCGGCAGCGGCGCGGCGCCATAGGCGTGTTGCAGGTCTTCCAGCAGGATGCGCCAGGACACGCCGTCCACTACCAGGTGATGGATCACCAGCAGCAGGCGCTGGGTGCCGTCGCCCATGCTGACCAGCACGGCGCGCAGCAGCGGGCCGTGTTCAAGGTCGAGGCTGCGTTGGGCCTCGTCACAGAGGGCAGCCAGTTCGGTTTCATCGCCAGCGCGGGATCGCCACAGCGCCGGGTCGGTGATCGGCGCGGCATGGGCTTGCTGCCAGCCATCGGCCTGCTGCACAAAGCGCAGGCGCAGCGCATCGTGATGGTTGATCACCTGGGTCAACGCCGCCTCAACGCGCGCCGGCTCCAGGGTTTCGCGCGGGGTCAGCAGCAGCGACTGGTTCCAATGCTGGCGCGCCGGGATCGCCTGCTCGAAAAAGCTGTGCTGCACGGGCGTGAGGATTACCTCGCCACTGACGGGCCCCTGGTCGATGACCGTCGCGTGCTCGACGCTCGCCACCAGCGCCAGGCTGCGCACGCTCTGGTACTGGAACAGGTCGCGCGGGCTGAGACGAATCCCGGCCTGGCGCGCTCGGCTGACCACCTGGATGGAGATGATCGAATCGCCACCCAGCTCGAAAAAGTTGTCATCCAGACCGACATGCTCGACCCCGAGCACATCGCTCCAGACGGCAGCCAGGGCTTGCTGCACAGGGTTTTCCGGGGCGACATAAGCCTGCTGCGCGGCAGCATCCGGCACCGGCAGCGCCTTGCGGTCCAGCTTGCCGTTGGCGGTCACCGGCAACTGGGCCAGGTAGACCATATGCGTCGGCACCATGTACTCCGGCAGACTGCCGAGCAGCCAGGCCTTGAGGTCGCTGGGCGCCTCGCCTTCCAGCACCAGGTAAGCCACCAGTTGCTTGCCGCCCTGCACCAGCACGACGGCCTCACGCACGCCAGGGTGTTGCAGCAGGCGTGTCTCGATTTCACCCAGCTCGATGCGCAGGCCGCGCAGCTTGACCTGATGGTCGAGGCGACCGAGGTATTCAATCACGCCGTCGGCCCGTTGACGCACGCGGTCGCCGGTGCGGTACAGGCGTGCGCCATCGCCAAATGGACTCGGCACAAAACGCTCGGCGGTCAACGCCGGACGCCGGTGATAACTGCGCGCCAGCCCGGTGCCGCCCAGGTACAACTCGCCGCACACACCGGCAGGGACCGGGTTGAGCTGGGCGTCGAGTACGTAGGTGCCGAGGTTGGCAATCGGGCGGCCGATGGGCACGCTGTCGGCACCTTCGTCGACGCAGGTCCAGTGGGTCACGTCGATGGCCGCTTCGGTGGGGCCATACAGGTTGAACAGCCCGGCATGCGGCAGCTTGGCGAACACCTGGACCTGTGCGTCCAGCGGTAAGGCTTCACCGCTGCAGACGATGCGTTTGAGGCCGGTGCAGGCCTGCACGCCCGGTTCATGGATGAATGCCTGGAGCATCGACGGCACGAAGTGCAAGGTGGTGATCGCGTGCCGGCCGATGGTCTCGATCAAGCGTGCGGGCTCGCGGTGCTCACCCGGGGCCGCCACCACCAGGCGCGCACCGGTCATCAGCGGCCAGAAAAATTCCCAGACCGACACGTCAAAGCTGAACGGGGTTTTCTGCAGCACCGCATCAGTGGCCTCCAGCCCGTAGGCCTGCTGCATCCAGCCCAGGCGGTTGACCAGCGCGCGATGGCTGTTGCCGGCTCCCTTGGGCCTGCCGGTGGAACCGGAGGTGTAGATCACGTAGGCCAGGTTCAAGGCGTGGATGGCCACGCCTGGCGATTCGCTGCTGTAGCCGTCGAGCCACAGCGCAGGTTGGTCCAGGGCAATCACGCGGATACCGGCGGCGGGCAGCGATGCCAGCAGGCGCTGCTGGCTGAGAAGCAGCTGAATGCCGCTGTCTTCGATCATGTAGGCCAGGCGTTCCTGCGGGTATTCGGGGTCGAGCGGCACGTAGGCGCCGCCGGCCTTGAGAATCGCCAGCAGGCCGACCACCATCTCGATCGAACGCTCGACGCAGATCCCCACCAACACATCGGGGCCGACGCCCTGCTCGCGCAAAGCATGCGCGAGCCGGTTGGCGCGGGCGTCGAGTTCGGCGTAGGTCAGCGTGGTCGTACCGAACACCAGCGCCGGTGCGTCGGGGGTGGCCTGCACCTGGTCTTCGATCAGCTGATGGATGCCGCGCTCGGTCGGGTAGGTTGCGGCGGTGTTATTCCAGGCGTGCACCAGGACCTGTTGCTCATCGGCAGCCAGCATCGGCAATTCGCCGATGCGCTGCTCGCCATCGGTGACCATCGCCTGCAACAGGCGGGTCCAGTGGCGGGCCATGCGCTCGATGGACGGCGCGTCGAACAGGTCGTTGGCGTAGGTCAAGGCGGCATGCAGGGTGCCGGACTTTTCATAGGTGTCGAGGGTCAGGTCGAACTGGGTGGTGCGCCCCTGCCACTCCACCAAGGCCAGTTCCAGGCCGGAGGCGGTGCTGACCGAGGCGATGTCGGCCACCACCGGCTGGTGGTTGTACATCACCTGAAACAAAGGGGTATGGCTCAGGCTGCGCTCGATCTTGAGGGCTTCCACCAGGCGTTCGAAAGGCAACTCCTGATGCGCCTGGGCGCCCAGGGCATGCTCCTTGATGCCTTGCAGCAGCTCGGTGACGCGGGTTTGCCCGGTGAGTTCGGTGCGCAGGACCTGGGTGTTGACGAAGAAGCCGATCAGCCCTTCGACTTCGGTGCGGTTACGGTTGGCAATCGGCACGCCGACGCGGATATCACCCTGACCGGTGTAGCGATGCAGGAGCACATTGAACGCGCCGAGCAACAACATGAACAAGGTGACGTTGTGTTTTTGCGCACAACTGCGCAACTGCGCGGCGAGCGCCGGGTCAATCGCGAAGTTATGCCGCGTGCCCTGGTAGCTGGGCATGGCCGGGCGGGCGTGGTCGGTCGGCAGTTCCAGCACCGGGTGCTCATCGCCCAGGCGCGCCTGCCAGTACTCCAGCTGGCGGGCCTGCTCCCCGGCTTCCAGCCAGCGGCGTTGCCACAGGGCATAGTCGCTGTACTGGATCGGCAGTGCCGGCAGTTGCGGCACCTCGTTGCGCTCATGGGCGTCGTAGCAGCGGATGAACTCGTCGATCAGCACGTTCATCGACCAGCCGTCGGAGACGATGTGGTGCAGGGTCAGCAGCAGCACGTGTTCCTGCGCATCAAGCTTGAGCAACTGCACACGCAGCAGCGGGCCGTGCTCCAGGTCGAACGGCAGCAGCGACTGGCGGGTCGCCGCCTCATTGACGGCCTGCTCGCGTTCGACGACGGCCAGCGTGCTCAGGTCCAGCTGTTCGATGGCCAGTGACGGCTGCACCGCCACCTGCAACAGGCGCTCATCGGCCTGGCGCTGGAACACCGTGCGCAGGGTTTCATGGCGCGCGACCAGGCTGGCAAACGCCTGCTGCATCGCGTCCAGGTTCAACGCACCCTTGAGCCGCACCGCGCCCGGCAGGTTGTAGGCGCCGCTGGCCGGGTCCAATTGCCACAGGAACCACATGCGTTGCTGCGCGTAGGACAGCGCATCGCGATCCTCTACCTCGACCCCGGCCGGAATCGGAAACCGCGAAAAATCCACTCCTTCTTTCTGCAGTGCCTGCAGGAATAGCTGGCGTTTTTCCAGGGGCAACCCGATAAACCGGCGAGCAAGTTTCAAGGAGTCTTCAGCATTCATTTCTTGGAGTCCGGAGCAATAGGCAGGAAGCACAAAGGCACGTCGTCCCTATAAAACGAACCGCAGAGGGAAAAATTAGCGAGGGGATGGGAGGCGACCCGGTGGGCTGACCGGGCCTCTAGGTATTGAGGCGGCGCAGGTGCACCGCCTCACGTGCCAACCGGCGTGCCTGTTGATCCAACGCAAGAATATCGTCCAGGCTACAGCCTCCCGGCAGCTCTATACGCTGCAAGGTCTGCTCGATGACTGACGGAATATGCGTGTAGCGTATCCGTTTTCCTAAAAATGCCTCGACCGCCACTTCATTCGCCGCGTTCAGCGCGGCACTGGCCTGAGTGCCTGCAGCCAAGGCTTGCAAGGCCAGGCCAAGACAGGGAAAGCGTTGCACGTCTGGGTGTTCGAATGTCAGCCCGCCAACCTTGGTCAAGTCCAGAGGCAGGACGCCAGACTCGATCCGCAGCGGGTAGGCCAGGGCATGCGCGACCGGCATTCGCATGTCGGGGTTGCCGAGTTGCGCCATCACTGATTGATCGCGAAAGACCACCATGGAATGCACCACGCTTTGTGGATGAATCAAGGCTTCAATGCGATCGGCAGGCAGGTTGAACAACCAATGGGCCTCAATGATCTCCAGGCCCTTGTTCATCATGGTCGCGCAATCCACGGAAATCTTGCGCCCCATGGACCAGTTAGGATGGGCGCAGGCCTGGTCGGGGGTCACTTCGTGCAAGCTATCGACCGGCCGATCCCTGAATGGCCCGCCGGAAGCCGTGAGTATCAAGCGGTCAACGCCGTCAAATGCTCCCTGGCAACCCTGCAGGCATTGAAAGATCGCATTGTGCTCACTGTCCAACGGAATCACGGTGGCCCCGGCGCTGGCAGCCGTTTCGATAAACAGGGCGCCCGACATGACCAAAGCTTCCTTGTTGGCCAGGAGGATTTTCTTGCCCGCCCGCGCGGCGCTCAAGGTCGGCAATAAACCCGCGCCTCCGACAATGGCCGCGACGACCGTCTCACAGGTAGATTCCCGAGCTGCGGCACACAGCGCGTCCTCACCACACAGCACTTCCGTGGGCACATTGGCCGCCAACAAATGAGCCTGCAGTTCGATGGCGTGCTGCGGTTCGCTGACCACCGCTATCGCGGGCCGAAATTGCAGGCACTGTCGGTACAATTTTTCGATGCGCCTATGCGCCGTAAGACCTTGTACCTTGAATGCCTCGGGGTGACGCGCGACTACATCCAGAACACTGTCGCCGACCGACCCGGTAGAACCGAGAACGAGCAGGCGCTGCCTCATGATGACGGTATCCTCTTCGCAAAAACCTGATGGAAACAAGCGTAGCAACTGAAAATGTACTTATTCGTCATGCGTCCATATTGACTGGCGATAAAATGCCAAGCATTTACTTATAAATAGCGCGAATATGATTTTTCTCTAGCTTGGCCATTCCAAATAAAACTATTCATATAGGTTGCACGCCAGCGTAAAACTCATACATTAATCTCTCGCACTCTTTACTGCTGCCAAGCTGTTTGGTCCGTCGTACTTGTCCAATGGCATAGACCTGATGGAATCTTGCCATGAACGCGCCGAGACGACTGCAGATCCCTATTTTCCACTGGCCGTGGCCAGCCCGCTGCTCACCCTATGCGCGGTTATTGGACCAGCCTGTGACCGGCTGGGTTGACGACGTAGTATTTGATCAGCCACATCCGCCTGCCCCGCAAACGCTCGCTGCCGTGGCTGCGATCTTTGATGTCCTGGAACAGGCGGCGGCGAGCACTACCACGTTTTTTGCCGAGCCTGCCTGGCGCGACCTCTGCCGCCAATTCAAACAGTTCCTTGGGGTCAAGCGCCTGCAGCATTTTTCCCATGGCATCCGCATGATGTATGGCAGTACCGCCTTGTTGTTAGTTGGGTATTTACATGCGTTGCCGCTGAGTGTTTCGCACTATGAAACGCTGCGCCGCTACCGTATCGGCCTTATTCCAAGCTTTGAGTTATCAGGCATTTGTGCCGATCTACAGCTTCGCGATCGCGATCGCGATCGCTATTCGCCCGCCGTGCAGCAACTGACCGCCCATGCCAACAACATCATTAGTTGGAGTAATGTTAGGTACAGCCTGGGTGACGAACTGGAACAACGAGGACGTTATGAAAATATCGTTATCGCCTATGCCAGCCAAGGTTGCACATTGCAAGAGGCGATCTCGCGTGTGTCCGATCGAATGCGCAATGAGTTTGCCCACTTCAGCGCCCTGTGCACGTTACTCTCCCAACGCAATAGCGCACCGTTGGACGCCTATATAAGGGACCTGCAAACCTGGATCGTGGGCCATCAACTCTGGATGCAAGATGATACCGCGCGTTACTTGACGACATTGACCAACAATGCGTGGGAACACTATGCGGTGGATTTTGAACACCATCCTCCGCCCCTCGTAAACGTCAGCAACTTATAGCGGGGCTCCATTATGTTCGAACTCCTCGGCTCCCTCGACAGCCCGGCCCGCCTGCGCACTTTACATTCCGCTGCCTTGGGGCCATTAGCGGACGAACTGCGGGCGTTCATCCTGCACAGCGTAAGCACGACGGGCGGCCATCTTTCAGCCAACCTTGGCACCGTCGAACTGACCATCGCCCTGCACTATGTGTTCAACACGCCACATGACCGCATCATCTGGGACGTCGGCCACCAGGCCTATGCACACAAGATTCTCACCGGGCGCCGCGAGGAGATGGGCGGAATTCGCCAGCTAGGCGGCATTTCGGGATTTCCGCGCCGCTGTGAGTCGACCTATGACTGTTTCGGCACCGCGCACTCGAGTACTTCGATCTCGGCCGCCCTGGGCATGGCATTGGCCGCTCGCAACCTGGCACAGCGACGCCACTGCATCGCAGTGATCGGCGACGGTGCACTCAGCGGCGGCATGGCCTTCGAGGCGCTGAACAATGCGGGCCTGTACGGCGACTTGCCGTTCCTGGTGATTCTCAACGACAACGACATGTCGATCTCTCCCTCGGTGGGTATGTTACGTGAGCATCTGGGTGCCTTGACGTCACACCAGGTCAGTCGCGATGCCAGCCTGTTCAAGGCGATGGGCCTGGCCTACAGCGGGCCAATCGACGGGCATGACCTGGGTGAGTTGGTGCGGGCACTGAATATCGTCAAGGACCGACGCGGGCCGCAGCTGCTGCATATCGTCACCGAAAAAGGCCACGGCTACTCACCCGCCGCCGCCAACCCGGTGCTGTACCACGGGCCGGGCAAATTTGATCCTATCGAAGGTATTCGCGCCGCCCCTGCCGGTGCGCTCACTTATACCCAGGTGTTCGGGCAATGGCTGGCGGACGAAGCCGAGCGCGACCCACGGGTGATTGCGATCACGCCAGCCATGCGCGAAGGCTCTGGACTCGTCGCGTTCGAGCAGCGGTTTGCCGAGCGTTATTTCGATGTCGGGATCGCCGAGCAGCACGCCCTGACCTTTGCTGCCGGCCTCGCAGCCGGAGGCATGAAGCCGGTGGTGGCCATCTACTCGACCTTCCTGCAACGCGGTTACGACCAACTGATCCATGACATTGCCCTGCAGCAACTGCCAGTGGTATTCGCCATCGACCGCGCCGGAATTGTCGGGGCCGATGGGGCGACCCACATGGGCGCCTTCGATATCGCCTATTTGCGCTGCATCCCTCATCTCATCGTAATGGCGCCGGCTGACGAGCAGGAATGTCGGCAGATGCTGCACACCGCCATACAGCAGCCAGGTCCGTGCGCGGTGCGTTATCCACGAGGCTCGGGCAGCGGTATCGTTCCTTCATCCGAGCTGACCGAACTCGCAGTGGGTAAAGGCGAGATCCGCCGCGTCTGCAGGCAACCCTGCGGGACACGCGTCGCCATCCTGGCTTTCGGCTCAATGACGCAAAGGGCGATGGAAGCCGCAGAACTGCTCGACGTCACAGTGGCGAACATGCGCTTTATCAAACCCCTGGATCGCCACCTGATCCAGACGCTTGCACTTGAACATGACTGGTTGGTGACGGTTGAAGAAGGCTGCATCATGGGCGGTGCAGGCTCGGCCTGCCTGGAATACCTGGCCAGCCAAAATCTGCACCCTGCGCTGCTGCAACTGGGCTTGCCCGACCAATTTGTCGAACACGGCACGCCCGAGCAGCTACTGAGCCAATGCGGCCTCGACGCTGCGGGCATCGTCCGTTCAATCCACCAATTCGCCGACGAGCGACAACTGGGCTGCCCATCCCCCAGCGCGGCCACGGCCTACCAGGCGAGTGCGTAAACATGAACATCATCCTGGCTCAATCAAGGGGTTTCTGTGCCGGCGTCGTGCGGGCCATCGACACGGTCGAGCAAGCCTTGGCGCAATTCGGCGTACCGGTCTACGTGCGTCATGAAATCGTGCATAACCGCCATGTGGTACAGACACTGCGCGATCAGGGTGCAATCTTTGTCGACGAACTGGACCAGGTGCCGCTCGGCGCCGTGACCATTTTCAGCGCACACGGGGTGACGCGTGAAGTGGAAGACCAGGCTTCAGACCGTCACCTTCGTGTGCTCGACGCGACTTGCCCGTTGGTGAGCAAAGTCCATCACCATGGGCGCCATTACGCCGCGAAAGGCCATCAACTGATCCTCATCGGCGAGCCCGGGCACCCGGAAGTCATCGGCATCCTGGGCCAGGTTGATACACCGATCACGCTGATCCAGACCGTTGAACAGGTCCAGGCCCTGACGTTTGCGACCGACACTCCCCTGGCCTATCTCACCCAAACCACCTTGAGTGTCGATGACACCCGTCACGTGATCGCAGCCCTGACGCAGCGCTATCCTCACATTATCGGTCCCTCCAGCCGCGACATCTGCTATGCCGTACAGAACCGACAGCAGGCGGTGCGTGAGCTGTGTACCCAGGTAGATAGGTTGCTGGTGGTGGGCAGCGCCAACAGCGCAAACGCCGTGACCTTGCGCAAACTGGCCAGCGACAGTGGTACGCCCAGCTACCTGGTGGCCGACGGCAGTGAAGTGGATATTCGCTGGTTTACGCCACACATGACCGTCGGAATCAGCGCCGGCGCGTCAACGCCAGAGGCTTCGGTACAGGACGTTATTGCAGCCCTGGCACGAATCGCCCCGCTGCACATTCAGACGCTGGCGGGCCGCGAGGAACGTGTGCAGTTTCAACCGCCCCTCGGGTTGATTGCCCGGCAATAAGCCAAAGGAGCCTGCGCCATGAACACCCCCATTGCGCGGCGCGTCACGCGCCAGGTACACGTCGGGACTGTGCGCCTGGGCGGCGACGCGCCGATTGTGATCCAAGCCATGACCAATACGGATACTGCCGACGCCGAGGCGACGGCGACCCAAGTGGAGAGCCTGGCGCGGGCCGGCGCGGAACTCGTACGTATCACCGTCAACAGCCACGAAGCCGCCGCACAGGTGGCGAACATCCGCGAACGACTGGACCGACGCATGATCGACGTGCCCTTGGTGGGCGACTTTCATTTCAATGGCCATCGCCTGCTCGCCACTTACCCCGAATGTGCCCAGGCGCTGGCCAAATACCGGATCAACCCCGGCAATGTCGGCAAGGGCGCACGACGCGATGAACAGTTCTGCCAGATGATCGAGGTCGCCTGTCGCTACAACAAACCGGTGCGCATCGGGGTCAACTGGGGCAGCCTCGACCCTGACCTGCTGGCGCGCATGATGGATGCCAATGCTGTCCTCCCCGCGCCACTGGCGGCCGATGCGGTGATGCGCGAGGCGCTGGTGGTCTCGGCGCTGGACAATGCCCAACGGGCCATCGAGGTCGGGTTACCGACGGACCATATCGTGTTATCGGCCAAGGTCAGCTATGTGCAGGACCTGATAGCGGTTTACCGCAACCTGGCAGCGCGCTGCGATTTCCCCCTGCACCTGGGGCTGACCGAAGCCGGGATGGGTTCCAAAGGCATCGTCGCGTCAACGGCTGCCCTGGCCGTGCTGCTGCAGGAAGGCATCGGCGACACCCTGCGAATTTCCCTCACCCCGGATCCCGGCGGCGAGCGCGCCAAAGAAGTCCAGGTGGCCCAGCAGATCCTGCAAACCATGGGCTTGCGCGCCTTTACTCCGCAGGTGGTGGCGTGCCCGGGCTGCGGGCGTACCACCAGCGTGTTCTTCCAGACACTGGCGCAGCGAATCGAAGGCTTCCTGAGGGAGCAAACGCCGCACTGGCGCGCAAGCTACCCCGGCGTCGAGCAAATGCAGGTCGCGGTCATGGGCTGTGTGGTGAACGGTCCCGGGGAAAGCCAGTTGGCGGACATCGGCATCTCATTACCCGGCGCCGGAGAGCATCCTTCGGCGCCCGTGTATATGGACGGCAAACGGGTGATGACACTCAAAGGACAGACCATCGCCGAAGACTTTATCCGCCTGCTGGACGCCTACGTCGCGGCACGCTACGGCCACCAACCAGAGGCGCAGCTCACGCTCAGCGCGCTGATAGACGGCGATCCGGCACAGGTACAGTGCCTGACCCTTCCGTAAACCCTGAACCTGAGGACACCGCAATGCCGGACTCGCCCCTGATCGTCCCGAAGCTGCATTGCCCTGAGCCCACACGCGTCGATGAACAGCTCGCGCGACAGGTCGACGACTTGCTGCTGCCCTGGATAGACCGGATGGGTGTTTTTACAGGCCAGACGGCAAAGGTCCACGCAACCGGTTTCGGACGCTTCGCCATGCTTTGCCATCCCGATACGGACGCCCCCGAGCGATTACTGCTGGTCGCCCAAGCCTTCGCCGCGCTGATCTCGCTGGACGATCAGTACTGTTACGACGAATTGAGCGGCACCGTCCCGCAGCCGCTGGGGCCGCGCCTGTTATTGGCCCTGGCGGCAGTAGAGCCTGTCCGCTTGACTGCCCCCTACAGTGCGACGCTGGCACACGCCCTGGCGTCGGACGCCGTCACGCGAGCGCTGCAAGATTGCATGGTTCATCTGGTGTCACTGGCGAGCCCCTCCCAGGCAGCCCGTGTCCGGTATGAACTGGCAGTCCTGTTCGTGGCGATGAATGCTGAAGCCACGTGGCGCACCGCACAGGTACCCACGCTTACCTGGGAGTATCTCGTGCAGCGCCAGGGCAACAGCTTTATGCCGTTCACGGCACTGATAGATGTGGTGGCGGGCTATGAATTGAACGCCAATATCTATGCCAGCGCACCGGTGCGCCAAATCATCACCTTGGTGTCTTGCGCGGCGACTCTGGTCAACGACCTGTATTCAACGGCCAGGGAACAAGCAACCGGCGAAGCGTTCAATCTGCCGACCTTGTTGGCGGACGAGCACCACTGCTCTCTTCAGGACGCCATGTGCATGGCCGCGATGATCCATGATGACCTCGTGCGAACCTACGAGGCTCAAGAGTACAAGCTGCTCAAAGACGCCTCGCCCGCGCTGAAGCGTTTTTTGCGCGGGCTCAAGGCGTGGATGGCAGGGAGTCGGGAATGGCATCAACGCAGCGGCCGCTATCAGGTATGAGAGTCGATGGCCATCGCCCTACGCAACCAGGGTCAGATAATAGTTGTCCTTGAGGTCTTGCTTGAATTCAAGGCGCTGCAACAATGCCTTGAACCGGCGGGCCTGCCCCAAGGTTTCGCCCTGCGCGGCTTGATAACGCGCGATTTGATTGTCCACCTCGTCCATATCGCTCAGCATTTTCTTGAACGTGTCGTCCATCTCCTGCAACGCCTGGTCAAATACCCCCTGCTGACCATAGGCACGGATGATTTCGCGCTTTTCTTCGTCAGAACGAATGCGTTTGGCCAGGGTCTTGCCCGCCAGCAGCATCAGATAGGATTTGGGGCCACTGTCGAGATCCGGCGCAAAGCCTTTTTTTTCGAACCAGGGTATATGGTTCATGTCGCAGTAGTCGTTTTGGAATCGGTAATACAGCGACAGCGTCAACAACAGCGAGCGCAGTGGCTGATACACGGCCATCGGCAGGGGCTGCAGAACCTGGAATGCATCCAGGATCAATAAAAACAAACAGCCGGTATTGGCTTCGGAAATAAGCCGGTATTCCTCCCGCGTCGGCAAGCGTTTGCCTGAATTGATTTTCACGTCCAGGCATTGGCCGATATGCATCCGTTCCAGACTTTCAAGGCCAACGCGGACCAGATCGACATTACGGGTTCCCGCCAAAGCCTGCAGGCCTGCCAGGTATCCGTACATGCCCGAGATCAGCGCAACCGGGATGCCATACTTTACCCACGCCGCAGGAGCCCCTCTTCTGACCTCATCCTCATCGATAATATCGTCATGCATCAGGCAGGAGTCATTAAAGTTTTCCGCCACCGTCCATACGATAGCGACAATATCGCCACTGACCCCATATAACTCTGCCAATGCCTCGGTCATTTCAATGCGAACTTTCTTGCCCGGCTGGTTTTCCTGGTAATCAAAGGGACGTTTCCACGCCGTTCGGGTTTCGGAATAAAGTTGACTCGCGAAAGACTCAGTACTCTCAGGAAGCTGTTTCATCACTCATCCTCACTTAAAAACGTTTAACCGCGCTTCCTGTCGGTTACTACTTCCTATCCACTGAGAATAGTCGACAAACAATGGATGGGTAACGTTGAGCACTCACCGTTTTATTGATTGATGCGGGCCGTTATCCACGTCTTATCGAATTGCGTGAACGTCTAGCCGCCGAAACCCCAACACCGCGGAGCCCAGCACCACCGCCCCCGCCGCCAGTGCCACCCAGAACCCACTGGCCGCGCCGGAGTGGTCGATCATCCAGCCGGAACTGGCGGCGCCGATGGCCACGCCGATGCTCAGGCCGGTGATCAGCCAGGTCATGCCTTCGGTGAGGCGGCTGGGGGGGACGATTTGTTCTACCAGCGCCATGGACACAATCAGCGTCGGGGCGAAGAACAGACCGGAGATGAAGATTGCCACGGCAAGGCCGGGGATGTTGGTCACCAGCAGCAACGGCAAGGTGGTCAGCGCCGTGGCTACGCCGCAGTACAGGAACTGGCGGGGCAACGGCGCCTTGAGCTTGAGGGTACCGAACGCCAGCCCGGCCAGGCACGAGCCGATGGCATACACCGACAGCACGATACTCGCCGCCGCCGGCTGGCCCTGCTGTTGGGCAAAGGCCACGCTGACCACATCGACCACGCCGACAATCACGCCCATGGCCAGCAGCAGGATCATCAGGATCAATACCGAAGGCGACGCGATCAGCCAACGGCCGTGATGATCGTGGTGTTCGTGTACCGGCGGTTCGGTCTCGCGCTGCAGCACGAACGTGGTGACGCCTACGGCCAGCAAGAGCGCCGCGACCAACGGCCCGGCTTCCGGGAACAGCACCACACTGAGGCCCACCGAAATCGGCGGGCCGATGATAAAGCACACCTCGTCAAGCACCGACTCCAGGGCAAACGCGGTTTGCAACTGGGGCTGGCCGCGGTACAACTCGGTCCAGCGTGCCCGCACCATCGCCGACATATTCGGCATGCAGCCGGCCAGGGCCGCGAACACGAACAGCGTCCAGTTCGGCGCCTGCAAGCGGGTGCACAGCAACAACAGCAGCAACGCCCCGCCACCGATCAACGCGGCGATCGGCAGCACCCGACCCTGGCTGTAGCGGTCGACCAGGCGCGACACCTGCGGCGCGCAAAACGCCGTCGCCAGGGCAAATACCGCCGCCACCGAACCGGCCAGGCCGTAGCCGCCGTGCACCTGCGAGAGCATGGTGATCAGGCCGATGCCCGCCATTGACACCGGCATGCGCGCCAACATGCCCGCGAGTACAAAAGCCCGGGCGCCGGGGACCTGGAACAACTCGGCGTAGGGGTTTGCCATCCTGCTCTACCTCTTCCTGAATGCCCTGCAACTTGCTATCTGCAATGATCAAGGCAAAATACATACGGTGCGTATGTGACAAAGCATGCGTAACATACGCAGCGTATGTCAATCCTTCACTTGCCGATTGCGAGCCCAATCCATGAGCCGAGCCCGTGCTGAAATAATCGAAGACACCCGCGCCCGGCTGATCGCCAGCGCGCGCCTGGCCTTCGCCACCCAAGGCTACGCGAATACCTCGATGGACGACTTTACCGCCCGCGCGGGCCTGACGCGCGGGGCGTTGTATCACCACTTTGGCGATAAAAAAGGCCTGTTGGCGGCGGTCGTAGCCCAGCTCGACGGCGAGATGGACGCCCACTTGCAGCGCCTCAGTGACGAAGCTTCGGACCCCTGGTCGGGCTTTTGCGAACGCTGCCGCGCGTATTTGCGCATGGCCCAGGACGCGGAGATCCAGCGCATCGTACTGCAGGATGCGCCGGCCGTATTGGGTGACACCGGCTCCCAGCAGCACTGTGTGGAATCCCTGCGTCAACGGCTCGATGCCTTGATGCACAACGGTGTGATCCCGCAGGCACCGAGCGCCGCGCTTGCGCAGTTGATCAATGGCAGCCTGGTCAACACCGCGCTGTGGATCGCCCGGGATGCACACCCGGGCGAACGCCTTGAAGAAGGCCTGCAGAGCCTGGAACTGCTGTTGCGCGGCTTGAAGCAATAAACCGCGCTAGACCAGCCGCTTGATCTGCTTATGCCGCCACACCAACCGGTAATACGCGGTCTGCAAGCCCAGCATCGCCAGGTAGGTCACTGGAAACGCCATCCACACGCCTTCCAGCCCGAAGTGCGCGTTGAGCAGGTAGGCCATCGGCAACTCGACGCACAGCACGCAGAAAATCGAGATGACCACCGGCATCAGCACCACGCCGCTGGCGCGCATGATCCCGCCGATCACCGCCTGGAAACCGAATACCAGGATGCTCCACAACATGATGTGCAGCAGGTGTTCGGCGTTGACCCGCGCCGCGTCGTCGGTGATGAACAAGCCGAGCAACCAGTGCGACAGGACATACCCCAGCACAATCAGGCCACCGGTGAGGCAGGTGTTGATCAGCAGCCCGGTGCGCAAGATCGGCCCGATACGCTCCAGGCGACCGGCGCCAATCGCCTGGGCACCGAGGATCGAGGCAGTGATGGCAATCGACAGCGCCGGGAACTGCACGTAGTTGACGATTTGCGTCACCGCGCCATAGGCCGCCGTCGCCTGCGAACCATGGCTGTTGACCAGGGCAAGAATGACCAACTCCGACAGCGATAACACCACCATCTGCAGGCCGGTAGGCAGGCCGATGCGCAGGACCTTGGCCAAAATCGCACGGTCCAGGCGCAAGGCCGCCAGCAGTTCACGGTCCGGCGCCATCACGTGATGTTTATGCCGCAGGCGCAGGATCAGGAACAGCATCGCCGCGGCGTTGCCCACCAGGCCGGCGTACACCGCACTCTGGATGCCGAGGGGCGGCAGGCCGATCCAGCCGCGAATCAGCGCCGGGGTCAGCAGCAGGCCGACCAGGGTCGAGACCATCAGCGCCAACAACGGCGAGATCGTGTCGCTGACGCCGCGCAACAACTGGGTGTAAAGGATGAACACCAGCAACAGCGGCATGATCAACATCATCATCTGGGCGTAGCCCACCGCGTCGTCGAGCACATCCACCGGGGTGCCCAAGGCTTGCAGCGCCGGGCGGGTAAACAGGCTGCCAAGCACCGCCGCGACCAGCCCCACCAACGCGCCCAGCGTCAGGGTGGCACCGGTGATCGCCTTGACCATGCCGGTTTCCTGGGCGCCCCAGGCCTGGCCGATCAATACGGAGGCGCCCGCCCCCAGGCCAATCACCAGGGCAATGAAGAAGAACACGATGGGGAACATCCCCGACACCGCCGCCAGCGCCTGGGTGCCGAGCATTTGCCCGACATAGATACCATTGAGCGTGCCGGAAAAACTCTGCAGGAAGTTGGACAGCACCATCGGTGCCAGAAAGATCAGGTAGACCTGCCACAGCGGGCGTTGCATGGGGCTTTGCATGAAAAACGGGGCCTCGAAAAGCGAAAGCGTCCGAGGGTTATACCGTAATTGGATCCCAGCTTCCCGTGGTTTATCCGCCGCTGCACGCAACCACCAGGCAACCCTGGTGAAGCGTCGCATGCAGGTGCCGGGCTTCGCCGCGCAATACACACTCGGCAATCGCCGGCTCCAATTCGACACGCAGCCTGCGCGCCAATGCCCGCGCGCCAAAACGCACATCATGCTCGCGACACAACCACGCCCGCGCCTGCGCATCCACGCTCAATGAGCGCTGCTGCGCCGCGAGGCGTTGATTGAGTTTGTTCAACTCCACGTCCAGCAAAGCCTCCAACCACTGGGCGTCGATGGGCTCGAACACCAGGATGCGGTCGATGCGATTGAGAAACTCCGGCTCGAAATGCCCGTGCAGTGCCTCTTCGAGCACCGCCGCCTCGCCACGCGCAAACACCCGCAGCACCCGCCGCCAGCCCTGGGCAAAGCGCTGGCGGTGCCGGCGCGCCTGTTGCGCGCCGATGTTGCTGGTCATGAAGATCAGGCTGTTGCGAAAGTCCAGGGTGCGCGTGCCACCGGCCAGGGTCAGCTGGCCGTTTTCGAGAATGCCGAGCAGGCTGCGCACGACTTCCTGGCTGGCCTTTTCCAATTCGTCGAACAGTACGATACCGGGTCGACTGTAGGTGCCCTGGATCAATTCACTGTTGAACAGGCTGATGCCTTCCTTGCTGCCCACATAGCCCGGCGGTGCGCCAGTCAGCGCGGCGGCGTAATGCTCCTGGGCCAGGGTGTGCATGTCGATGCGGCAAAAACCGTCGGCGCGCCCGTGCAGCGCCTGGGCCAGCAGGCGCACGATTTCGGTCTTGCCGACCCCGGTCGGCCCCATGAACAGGTTGACGCTGAGCGGCCGGTCACGCTCGCCGATGTCGGCCTTGACCACCTTGAGCAAGCTTTCCACCTGGGCCAGCGCCGCCTGCTGGCCGACGATCCGGCTGCGCAGCAACGCCATGACCTGGGCCGGTTCGAAGGTAAAACGCATGCCCTACCCCTGCGTCTGTTCTTTACCGCCATGGGGCAATTGCCCCACCGGGCATTCGGCGACACCCACCGTGCCGCGGGTGATTTTCTCCACGTTCTCCTGGGCCTTTTGCGCATCCAGCACCCAGGTGCGGTAGAACTCGAACGGGCAGTCGGCCACGCCCTTGTCGCCATCGCCCGAGGCGTGCATGCCGGTGTAGCCACGGTGCAACAGCTTGAACAGGTGGTTCTGCGACTGGTCATTGGCCCGCGCATCGCGGATCTGCGAAACCGACAGCTGGGCGTACTGGATGCCCATCTCCTCCTCGCCGCACTCGCCCAGGGTGCGCCCGTCGAAACCGATGATCGCCGAGTGGCCGAAGTACGAATACACCCCGTCGAACCCTGCCGCATTCGCTACGGCCACATAGCAGTTGTTGGCCCAGGCCATGCTCTTGGACATCTGCACCTGTTGCTCCTTGGCCGGGTACATATAGCCCTGGCAACGCACGATCAACTCCGCGCCCTTCATTGCACAATCGCGCCAGATCTCCGGGTAGTTGCCGTCGTCGCAGATGATCAGGCTGATCTTCATGCCCTTGGGGCCTTCGCACACATAAGTGCGATCGCCCGGATACCAGCCCTCGATGGGGCACCAGGGAATGCACTTGCGATAGCGCTGCACGATCTCGCCGAGATTATTGATCAGCACGAGGGTGTTGTAGGGCGCCTTGTGCGGATGCTCCTCGTGGCGCTCGCCGGTCAGGGAGAACACGCCCCAGGTGTTGGCCTGGCGGCACGCCGCCGAGAAAATCGCAGTCTCCTCACCGGGGATGCTTGCGGCGGTGGCCATCATCTCGTCGTGGTCGTACATGATGCCCATGGTGCTGTATTCCGGGAACACCACCAGGTCCATGCCCGGCAGGCCCTGTTTCATGCCGACAATGATGTCGGCGATCTTCCTGGCGTTGTCGATGACGTCGGCCTTGCTGTGCAGGCGCGGCATCTTGTAGTTCACCACCGCTACACCGACGGTGTCCGGGCTGCTGGAAATGTCGCCATGGCGCATTGCAACTCTCCTAGTGACTGATCATCCACGGCCGGGGGCCGGTCTTGGTCTTGAGGCCCAGCGGGTTGGCCTTGCTCGGCAGCACCGCCTTACTGGTGCCGCAGCAACTGCAACCCGCCGGGTGCCGGCGACTTTCCTGGTATTCGCCGACAGTCTGCGGCGCGTGGGCGCTGCGCTCGTTGCCGGCGATGGCCTTGCGTTGGTTGGCCGACAGCGTTTGCAGGGCTGGCGCCGACACCAACAGCTGCCCGCCGGGCCCGGCACAGTACGGGCACTGGCTGGGCGCGTGGCGCTGGGCAATCGGCCGTAGCTGGGTGAAGGTGCCGCACGTGTCGCAGGCGTATTCGTAGGTCGGCATGGCTACAGGTCCGGGGCAATGGGCAGGTCGATGCTGCCGTCGAGGAAGCGCGTCGGGCCATTGGCGTTGGGGTTGATATCGAACTCGAAGATCTCCGTGGGCAACCACAAGGTCGCGCAGGCATTCGGGATGTCGACCACGCCGCTGATGTGTCCCTGCACCGGCGCCGAACCGAGCAGCGCATAGCCCTGGGCCGGCGAGTAGCCGAACTTGGTCAGGTAGTTGATCGCATTCAGGCACGCCTGGCGGTAGGCGACGTTGACGTCCAGGTAGTGCTGCTGGCCCTGCTCGTCGACCGAGATGCCTTCGAAGATCAGGTAGTTCTTGTAGTTCGGCGTGATCGGGCTCGGCCTGAAGACCGGGTTCTTGATGCCGTACTTGGCCATGCCGCCCTTGATCAGCTCGACTTTCATGTGCACCCAGCCGGCCATTTCGATGGCGCCGCAGAAGGTGATTTCGCCGTCGCCCTGGCTGAAGTGCAAGTCCCCCACCGACAGCCCGGCGCCGTTGACGTAGACCGGGAAGAAGATCTTCGAGCCGCGTGACAGATCCTTGATATCGCAGTTACCGCCATGCTCGCGCGGCGGCACCGTGCGAGCACCGGTGGCGGCGGCATCGTCACGGGCCTGGCCCTTGAGCTTGCCCATATGGGCGGTGGCGGCCAGCGGTGCGTTGGCCAGCGGAGGCACGCGGGTCGGGTTGGTGTCGATCAGTTCCTGCTCGCGGCGGTTCCAGTCGGCGAGCATCACCGGGTCAGGCAGGCAGCCGATCAGGCCGGGGTGGATCAGGCCGGCGAAATTCACCCCCGGAATGTGCCGCGAGCTGGTGAACATGCCCTTGAAATCCCAGATAGCTTTTTGTGCGCTGGGGAAGTGATCGGTGAGGAAACCGCCGCCGTTCTGGCGCGAGAAAAAGCCGTTGAAGCCCCACTGGGAATCGGCCTTGGCGCCGATATCGAGCAGGTCCACCACCAGCAGGTCACCCGGCTCGGCGCCGTGCACGCCCACCGGGCCGGAGAGGTAATGCACGGTGGACAGGTCGACGTCGCGCACATCGCTGGCGTCGTCGTTGTTCTTGATGGCGCCGGCGGTCCAGTCGTAGGTTTCCAGGATAAAGTCGTCGCCCGGCTTCACCCAGCACGCCATCGGGATATCCGGGTGCCAGCGGTTGTGGATCTGCTCGTTCTCGGTAACGGGTTGGTTGAGGTCGACTTTGATCAGCGTTTCGGTCATGGGCTGGCTCCTGGACGGATGACATTGCGTTCAATCCAGTCTCATCGGGCCAGCCCAATCGGGAAATACGTTGGATGACGTATGGGCTCAGAGCTTGTCGCGTTTCATCTGCATGGTCAGGGTGAAACGGTCGGCGGGATAGACCGTTTCCGACACCGCAATCAGCGCCCCGGCTTCATCGCGGTATTGGCGGATGATGTTCAACCCCAGCGCGCCGCCCTGCGCCTTGAGGCTGGCAGCCAGCTCGGCGGGCAACTGCACCGGGCGCACCTGTTGGTCAACCACCTCGATAGGCCGCGAGAAGGCCTTGCCGATCAGCGCGGCAATGAGTTCGTCGGGGTGCTTGCGCGCGTCGGGGATCACCTCGGCAAAAGCCTGTTCGGCGTACACGTCGGTCCAGCACAACGGCGCATTGCCGGCGCTGGCATCGACCTTGATGCTCGACACACAGAAATAATGCCCGCCCGGTTCCAGCCCCAGGCGCCGGGCCAGGGCGATATCGGCGACAAACTCCCGCACGCCCTGGATATCGCGGATATGCGTCTCGGCCACCTGCACCAGGTCGGCCACCGAGGCCATTGCCTGGGAGTAGCCGCCCTGCGGCGAGGCGGCTTCGACCCGCGTGCCCACACGCTTGCGGCGCGAGACCATGCCCTGCCCCTGCAACTGGTCAATAGCCGCGCGCACCGTGTGGCGGCTGACCGCGTACAGCGAGCACAGTTCGAATTCAGTCGGCAACAACGACCCTACCGGGTAATGGCCGCTGCCGATCTGCTCGATCAAGTCCTTGGCAACTGCCGCATAACGCCTCTGGCTCACGCTTTCCATTCTTACCCTCGCTGTCGAGTTGACAGTGTATCAGTCCAGGCGCAATCATAATGTACGGACATATTAAATATGTATGGTTTAAAAATAACAAATAGGGTTTTCCCATGTCGAGTACCGTTTTTGATTCCGCCCTGTTCCGTGACATGTTCGGCACCGCCGAAATGCGCGGTGTGTTTTCCGATAAAGCGCTGATCGAGCGTTACATCGAAGTGGAAGTGGCCCTGGCCCGCGCCGAGGCGCGTTGCGGGGTGATCCCTGCCGAGGCGGCCGAGCAGATCGCTGCGCTGTCGCAGTACCAGGCGCTGGACCTGGCGCTGATGCAGCACGAGACCGAGATCGTCGGGTACCCGATCCTGCCGCTGGTGGAGCAACTCTCGAAGATTTGCGGCGAAGCCGGCCGCTACGTGCATTGGGGCGCCACCACCCAGGACATCATGGACACTGCCGTGGTCCTGCAGGTGCGCGCTGCGCTGGCCATCGTCGAGCGTGACATCCAGGCGGTACGCGGCCTGCTCGCCGGCCTCGCGCAGCGCTACCGCGACACGCCGATGGCCGGCCGTACCCACTTGCAGCACGCGCTGCCGATCACCTTCGGCTACAAATGCGCGGTCTGGCTGAGCATGTTCGACCGCCACGCCGAGCGCCTGGTGGAACTGCGCCCACGCGTCGAAATCGGCCAGTTCGCCGGGGCCGCCGGCACCCTCGCCTCCCTCGGCGACAAAGGCCTGGATGTGCAGGCAGCGCTGATGGCCGAACTCGGCCTGGGCGTGCCACAAGCCACCTGGCACGTGGCCCGCGATGGGCTGGCAGAAACCCTGAACTTCCTTGGCCTGGTCACCGGTTCCCTGGGCAAGATCGCCCTCGACATCATGATGATGATGACCAGCGAACTGGGTGAGGTGTACGAGCCCTTCGTCAAGGGCCGTGGCGCCAGCAGCACCATGCCGCAGAAGCGCAACCCGATTTCCTGCGAACTGATGTACGCCGCCGCCAAGGGTGTGCGTCAACACGCCGGGCTGATGCTCGATGCGATGATCCAGGATTTCGAACGCTCCACCGGCCCGTGGCAGGCCGAATGGATCGCCATTCCGGAAGCCTTTGCCCTCAGCGCCGCGTCCCTGGGGCAGGCAACCTTCATGCTCGCCGGCCTGGAAGTGCGCCCCGAGCGCATGCGCAAGAACCTCGACATGACCCAGGGCCTGATCGTCGCCGAAGCCGTGATGATGGGACTCGCCCCGGCGCTCGGCCGCCAGGTGGCCCACGACGTGGTGTACGCCGCCTGCCGCATGGCCAACGACCAGGGCACCAGCCTGCTCGACGCCCTGCTCGCCCAGGGTGAAGCCACTGCGCAACTGGACCTCGCCGAACTGCAACGCCTGACCGACCCGGCCAATTACCTGGGGCTGGCACCGCAGATGGTCGATATCGCGCTCGCGCGCCAGGGTGCGGTAAAACGCTGACCTTGCAGGGGCCGGCTTGCCGGCTCCCGCAGGGGGTTACCTGCGCTTTACGTCGCCGAACCATAACAACAATGAGATCACAGACATGTCATCCACCCCCGCAAAAAAACCGCTCTACAAGGACCTGACCTTCCAGGTCGTCGCCGCGATGTTCCTGGGGATCGCCTTCGGCTTTCTCGCCCCGGAACTGGCTGCCAGTTTCAAGATCCTTGGCGATATCTTCCTCAAGCTGATCAAGACCGCCGTCGCGCCGCTGGTGTTTTTCACCGTGGTCCACGGCATTGCCTCGGCCGGCGATATCAAGCGCGTCGGCAAAGTAGGCCTGCGTGCATTGATCTACTTCGAAGTGGTGTCGACCATCGCCCTGGCCATCGGCCTGTTGTGGGGCAACCTGCTGCAGATCGGCTCCGGCATGCATGACGCCCACCCGAGCGCCGCTGCCGCTGCCGCCACCACCGCCGCGGTGGCCAAGGGGCACGCACCGGCCTCGACCATGGACTTTATCTACGGCATTTTCCCCGACAATTTCGTCGGCGCCTTCGCCGGTGGCCAGCTGTTGCAGGTGCTGGTGATCTCGGTGTTGTTCGGCTTCGCCCTGCTGGCCCTCAAGCCCGAGCGCCGCGAAGTCATCGAAGATGGCCTGAACCGCATCTCCGAGTGCTTCTTCGAGTTCATCAACCTGATCATGAAGTTCGCGCCGCTCGGCGCCTTCGGCTCGGTGGCCTATGCGGTCGGCAGCAACGGCACGGCGGTGCTGATGTCCCTGGCCAACCTGGTGTTGATGTTCTACGTCGGCATCGCGTTCTTTATCTTTGTGGTACTCGGCGCGGTGTGCCGCCTGAGCGGCTTCAGCCTGTGGCGCTTCCTCACGTATATCAAGGATGAAATCTTCATCGTGCTCGGTACCGCGTCGTCGGAAAGCGCGCTGCCACGCCTGCTGCAGAAGCTCGAGAAGTTCGGCTGTTCCAAACAGAGCGTCGGCCTGGTGCTGCCCACCGGCTATGCGTTCAACCTCGACGGCACCTCGATCTACATGTCGCTGTGCGTGCTGTTTATCGCCAACGCCTACGGCGTGCCGCTGAGCTGGGAACAACAGCTGGGCATCATCGCGATCATGCTGGTGACCTCCAAGGGCGCGGCGGCAGTGTCGGGTGGCAGCTTCGTGGTGTTCGCCGCCACCGTCACGGCCATCGGCGTGCTGCCGGCCGAAGGCCTGGCGCTGTTGTTCGGGGTGTACCGCTTCATGTCCATGGCCATCGCCACCTGCAACACCATCGGCAACAGCGTGGCCACGGTGGTGGTGTCGAAATGGTCCGGCGAGTTTTCCCAACAGACCGCCCAGGATGAATATCAACGTGTCCTCGGCCGCCCCGCCGGCGCGGCGCTTTAACGGAGCATAGGGATGTCCAGTACACGAATCGAACACGATGCGTTCGGCCCCGTCGAAATCCCGGCCGACCGCCTGTGGGGCGCACAAACCCAGCGGGCCCTGCAGGTCTTCGGCAGCAAGCAGCCGTTTCCCGCCAGCCTGATCCGCGCCTTCGGCCAGCAAAAGCGCGCCTGTGCCCGCGCCAATGCGCGGCTCGGCACACTGGCCCCGGCCCTGGCGGACGCCATCGAACAGGCGGCCGAGGCCTTGGCCGACGGCGCTTTCGACCAGCACTTCCCGCTGTCGATCTGGCAGACCGGCTCCGGCACCCAGACCAACATGAACGCCAACGAGGTGATCGCCAACCGCGCCAACCTGATGCTGGGAGGTGAACTGGGCAGCAAGTCACCGGTGCACCCCAACGACCACGTGAACCGCTCGCAGTCGTCCAACGACAGCTTTCCGACGGTGATGCACCTGACCACCGTGCTGGAACTGCGCGGGCGCCTGCTGCCCGCGCTGGGCCAGCTGCACAACGAACTGAAAGCCAAGGCCGACGCCTGGCAGGACGTGCTGAAAATTGGCCGCACGCACCTCATGGATGCCGTGCCGATGAGCCAAGGCCAGGCATTTGGGGCGTTTGCCCAGCAGATCCAGCACGGCATTGCACGCCTCGAAGGTTGCATGCCGCGCCTGTGCCTGTTGCCCCAGGGCGGCACGGCGGTGGGCACCGGCTTGAATACGCCGGTGGGATTCGATGTGGCGTTCTGCGAAGAAATCAGTCAGCTCACCGGCGTCGCCTTTGCAACCAACCCGTGCAAATTCGAAGGCATGGGCACTCACGATGCGCTGGTGGAAGCCTCCGGCGCACTGAACGTGCTGGCCGTGTCACTGACCAAGATCGCCAACGATATTCGCCTGCTCGGTTCGGGTCCGCGTTGCGGCCTGGGGGAATTGATCGTGCCGGACGATGGCCTGACCTCCTCGATCATGCCCGGCAAACGCAACCCGACCATCGCTGAAGTGCTGGTGCAGGCGGCCATGCAGGTCATGGGCAATCACACCACCATCACCCTGGCGGGCGCGTCGAGCACGTTCGAGTTGAATGTGGCCAAGCCGGTGCTGATCCACAATCTGCTGCAATCGATCGAGGTGCTGACGGATGCCGTCAGCCTGTTCAGCCACAGGTTGCTCAGTGGCCTGGAGGTCAATCGCGCGCAACTGGCGCACAACGTCGAGCATTCGCTGTTGTTGGCCACGGCACTCAACCCGGTGCTGGGCTATGACCGTGTGGCGCAGATCACCCGCAAGGCTGCGGACGAGGGGCTGACACCGAAGGAAGCGGCGGTCCGGTTGGGGTTGATCAGTGCCGAGGCATACGCCCAGCACGTACGGCCGGAAGCCATGATCCGCCCGACACCCTAGCGGGCCGCGACGCCTGAAGGACGCGAGGTGCCACCGACGTGATCGGCGGCACCCTGCGCAGGTCAACGGGGGCGCTCGTCGTCCCGCTCTTTCTTGATCATGTACTTCAGGTTGTCCAAATCGAATCGCTGGTCCTTGTACCCAGGATTACCTTTGTCATCCACGCCGATATCGGTGTCTTCCAGAAGCTCTTTGCGCTGCAGAAACTCAGTCGCTGCCTGGCGCGCTGCTGGGGTGTAGGTTTTATTCGAAGGCACTAACCCAGCGGCTTGTTTCAGTTCCTTGAAGTTGACATAGTTATCACCATCACCGTACTCGACAAAGTGCTTTTTAATCGTTTCAAGCAGCTCTGAGTTACTCATGTTTTCGAATCGATTGGAGGCATTTGCCAGGTCCTGCCGAGTAAAACTGCCATCCAGTTCGCCGGTTTTACCTTCATCATATTCTCTAAACCAACTGCCATTATCCAGCAATGCCTTGGCAATATTCATCTCATCCTCAGTCGCCGGGGTACCGTCCAGGCGGTGACCTGCAGCCACTGCATTCAGCGACCTGTCGGTGATATAGCCCGGTTTGCCCGGGTCTTCCAGGGAACTGAAGCGGGTGAGTACTCGGTTGCTGAAGTCTTCCTTATTAAGGTCGCTATACGAGTTGCTTTTATCATCCGGCATCCCGTAACCCGGCGCGCGCTGGTAGCTAGGTCGCTGCGACGAGAAGCCTGGATCTTCATAACGCGGCGCGGGTCCGGAATATTGCGAGGGACATTGCTGGTTGACCCTGTGTTGTTGCATGGCGCCGTTATATTGGCCCCCGCGCACCGGCGGCATGGACAGTGCCTCCTGCGCCTCAAGAACATCAATAGCAGCAGATACGTCGCCTTGACTGATATACCCATCTTCCTGGCCGCCATGATTAACTGAATCGAATAACGTTGCTATTTCCGGAATGCCGAGAATCACTTTAGCCAACTGGGTCATATCATTGTCCCAAGGATTTCTCATCGGGGCACGATTGGCCTTTTCACTGAGTGAATCTATCGTGACAAAACCCGATCCACCTACGCTGAAATAATTAAAGTTATCTGAAAATTTCTGCGCGATACCGGACCACGGAGCATTCGCATAAGGGTTATAAGAACCCCTCATTCCACCATCAGGGGGGACTGACATTAAGCCCATGCCGGAAACCGCCCGACAGTGGGGTTGTTGGGGATAACACAGGTCCATAGTTACACCTCAGGTCATGGAGTCGATAGATGCCAATCCAATAAAGCTGCTCGACGGATTAACGTCCCACTCTGTGGCCACTGACAACACGCCAGTTCCAAAGACCCGAGGCAAACAGACAACTCAGCACCGGAAAAGGACTTGGACAGGCTCAGCATACGGCCCGAGCAGCACGCCGATAAAACCTGGCATGGCTGTAGGAAAACGCCTGGAACAAACACGCTTCCTCGCAACCCAACGGTCACTTTTGCAGCCGCAGTTCACACCGACAAATACCGGCTGATGGTCGCTTCATCCACCCTATCCCGCGTCTCCTCAATTACAAACCGGCCCTTCTCGATCACCAGGAAACGGTCGGCGATATCCAGGGTAAACGACAGCACTTGCTCCGACACCACTATGGTCAGGTCGCGCAGGTTGCGAATCTCCTTCAGCGTGCGCGCGATGTCCTTGATGATCGACGGCTGGATGCCCTCGGTCGGTTCATCCAGCAGCAGCACCTTGGGATTGGTCGCCAGCGCGCGGGCAATCGCCAGCTGCTGTTGCTGGCCACCGGACAGGTTGCCACCCTTGCGCGACTGCATGTCGTAGAGCACCGGGAACAGCGCATACAGATCCTCCGGCACCTTGCCGCGTGCTGACGCCGGCAGGCCGGTCTGGATGTTTTCCAGCACCGTCATGCTCGGGAAAATCATGCGCCCCTGCGGCACATAAGCGATGCCGCGTTCCACCCGCTCATGGGTTTCCAGCGCCGACACATCGTGCCCGTCCACGCTAACCTGGCCTTTCCACTGCGGCAGGATGCCCATCAGGCTCTTGAACAAGGTGGTCTTGCCCATGCCGTTGCGGCCCATCACCGCGACGATCTCACGCTTGGCCACGTTCAGGTCCAGGTCGTGGAGGATCTGGCTCTGCCCGTAGCCGCAGGACAACTGGTCGATCTTGAACATGCCCGCTTCCTCAGTGGCCCAAATACACTTCGATGACTTTAGGGTTGCTTTGCACCGACTCCATGCTGCCCTCGGCCAGCACCTTGCCCTGGTGCAGCACGGTAACCTTGTGGGCGATGCTCTTGACGAACTCCATGTCGTGCTCGATCACCAGCACCGATCGGCCCTGGCTGATGCGATTGAGCAGCTCGGCGGTCTGCGCGCGTTCGTTGACACTCATCCCGGCCACCGGCTCATCGAGCATCAGCAACTCGGGGTCCTGCATCAGCAGCATGCCGATTTCCAGCCACTGCTTCTGTCCGTGGGACAGCAGGTCGGCCTGTTGCTGCAGCAGGTCACCGAGGAAGATTTCCCGCGCGACTTCTTCCACCCGCGCGATCACCTGGGCGTTGCGCTTGAAGAACAACGCGCCCCACACCTTGCGCCCGGCCGGGTAGGACATCTCGAGGTTCTCGAACACCGTGAGGTTCTCGTAGATCGACGGGTTCTGGAACTTGCGCCCGACGCCGGCGCGCACAATGTTGTACTCGCGCATCTTGGTCAGTTCCTGGCCGTCGAACTGGATGCTGCCGCTGGTGGCGCGGGTCTTGCCGCAGATCAGGTCGAGCACCGTGGTCTTGCCGGCGCCGTTGGGACCGATCACCACGCGCACTTCGTTGCGATCGATATACAGGTTGAGGTTGTCGACCGCCTTGAAGCCGTCGAACGACACGGTGAGGCCTTCGATGGCCAGCACCGGTTTTTTCATTTCAAAGCCGACGGCGGTCATGGCTGGGTCTCCAGGATCTTGCTTTTAGCCTTGGATTTAACCGACGGGCTCGCCGGAGTCGCCGCTACGGGTTTGCGCCGCAGCACTTTGGCCAGCGCCTGGCGCCCATGGCTGTCCCACAGGCCGGCCAGGCCGTTGGGGAAGTACATGACCACGGCGATAAACAGGCCGCCCATCAGGTACAGCCACAACTCGGGGAAAGACTCGGAAAAGTAGGTCTTGCCGTAGTTCACCAGCAGCGCGCCATACACCGCGCCGAGCAGCGACATGCGCCCGCCCACCGCGGCGAAAATCACCATCTCGATCGACGGCACGATGCCCACGAACGACGGCGACATGAAGCCCACCTGCAAGGCAAACATCGCCCCGCCGATCGCCGAGAACGCGGCGGCTACGCAGAATACGAAGATCTTGAAGCTGGCCACGTCGTACCCGGAAAACCGCACGCGTTCTTCCTTGTCGCGCATCGCCATCAGCAGCCGGCCGAGCTTGGACGCGAGGATGAAACGGCCAATAAAGATGCAGCCGAACAGCAAGCCGGCGTTGATGAAGTACAGGATCAGCTTCGCGCTGTCGGTGCGCAGGTCCCAGCCGAGCAGGGTCTTGAGGTCGGTGATGCCGTTGACGCCGCCGGTCAGGCCTTGCTGGCCGACGATCAACACGGTGAGGATCAGCGCAATCGCCTGGGTCACGATGGAGAAGTACACATCGCCCACGCGCCGCTTGAACAGCGCCATCCCGATGATGAACGCGAGCAGCACCGGCACCGCGATCACCGCCACCAGGGTAAAGCTGAAACTGTGGAACGGCTGCCACAGCCAGGGCAGTTCGGTGATCTGGTTCCAGTCCATGAAGTCCGGAATGCCCGGGGTTGACTGGATCTTGGTGCTCTCGGGGTCCGAGGCTTCCAGCTTGAGGAACATCGCCATGCAGTAGCCGCCGACGCCGAAGAACACGCCCTGCCCCAGGCTGAGAATGCCGCCATAGCCCCAGCACAGCACCAGGCCCACGGCGACGAACGCGTAAGTCAGGTATTTGCCGACCATGTTCAGCCGGAACGCGTCGAGGGTCAGCGGGAATACCACAAGGATCAACAGCGCCAGCAGCACGATGCCGATCAGGTTTTGCTGGCCGCCCAGCAGCTTGTCTAAAGCCTTCATCTGCTCGCCTCTACTTGCGCACTTTGATGGAGAACAACCCTTGCGGGCGCAGCATCAGGATCAGAATCACCGAGGACAGGGTGAGTACCTTGGCCATCGAGCCACTGAGGAAAAACTCCGACAGCGATTGGGTCTGGGCGATCACGAACGCCGAGGCGATGGTGCCGAACAGGCTTTGCGCGCCGCCGAACACCACCACCAGGAAGGTGTCGACGATGTACTGCGATCCCGCCGTGGGCCCGGTGGAGCCGATGGTGGTGAACGCCGCGCCCGCCACACCGGCGACGCCACAACCGAGGGCGAAGGTCATGCGGTCGACCTTGCGCGTGTTGATGCCCACCGCGCGGCTCATCAGGCGGTTCTGCACCGTGGCGCGCACCTGCAGGCCCCAGCGCGAGCGGTAGAGCATGATGAAGATCGCACCGGTCAGCAGCAGGGTCAGGCCCATCATGAACAGGCCGTTGCGCGGGATCTCGATGGCATCGGTGAAATTCACCGAGCCCATCAGCCAGGCCGGTGGTTCGGCGCTGACTTCGCGGGCGCCGAACACCGAGCGAAAGGTTTGCTGCATCACCAGCGACAGGCCCCAGGTGGCGAGCAAGGTGTCCAGCGGGCGCTTGTACAAGCGGCTGATCATCGCCCATTCCACCAGCCAGCCGATGGCCCCGGCCACCAGGAATGACAGGCCGATGGCGAAGAAGAAGTAATAGGGTTGGAAGCTTGGCGCAAAGTGCGCGGTGAGGCTGGAGCACACGTAGGTGGTGTAGGCGCCGATGGTCAGGAACTCGCCGTGGGCCATGTTGATCACGCCCATCTGTCCGAAGATGATCGCCAGCCCCAATGCCATCAGCAACAGCACGCAGAACACGGACAAGCCGTTGAACCCCTGCATCGCCGCGATGGCTCCAAATTCCGATAGCCATTCCATGATGATGGTCTCCTGAGCGGGAGGTAATGATGAAAACCAAGGTCTGCTTTTGATTTATGTGGGAGCGGGCTTGCTCGCGAATGCGGTGCATCAGTCAAACCATCTGTGAATGACACTGCGCTTTCGCGAGCAAGCCCGCTCCCACCTTTAGATCAGCGCCAGATCCAGGCTTATTGGTAGCCTTTGGGAAACGGGTTCGGCTCGATCAGATCCGACTCGTAGATCACCTTGAACTGGCCGTTGGGCTGCACTTCACCGATGCGCGACTTGCTCCACAAATGATGGTTCTCGTGGATCTTCACGTAGCCTTCCGGCGCGGTTTTCAGCTCGATGCCCGGCGAGGCGGCGACGACTTTATCCACGTCGAAACTGCCGGCCTTCTCGACCGCTGCTTTCCACAGCCATGGGCCGAGGTAGGCCGCCTGGGTCACGTCGCCGATCACCGCGTCCTTGCCGTACTTGGCCTTGAAGGCTTCGACGAAGGCTTTGTTGTTGGGGTTGTCCAGGCTCTGGAAGTACTTCATCGAGGCATAGAAACCGGCCATGTTTTCGCCGCCGATGCCGAGCAGTTCGTCTTCGGTCACCGACAGGGTCAGCAAGGTTTGCTTGGACGAATTCACACCTGCCGCGTTGAGCTGTTTGTAGAACGCCACGTTGGAGCCACCGACCACTGCCGCGAAGACCACGTCCGGTTTCTTCAGCTTGACCTTGTTGATCAGCGAACCGAACTGAGTGTTGCCGAGTGGGTAGTAGTCTTCGCCGACCACGGTGCCGTGCAGCACGTTTTCAATGTGCTTGCGCGCGATCTTCATTGAGGTGCGCGGCCAGATGTAGTCGGAGCCGACCAGGTAGAACGTCTTGGCGCCCTTGGTCTTGGCGATCCAGTCGAGGCTGGCGAGGATCTGCTGGGTGGCTTCCTGCCCGGTGTAGATCACGTTTTTCGACTGTTCCAGGCCCTCATAGAAGGTCGGGTAGTAGAGCAGGCCGTTTTCTTTCTCGAAGATCGGCAGCACAGCCTTGCGCGAGGCCGAGGTCCAGCAGCCGAACACGGCGGCAACCTTGTCGTTGACCAGCAGCTTCTTGGCCTTTTCGGCGAAGGTCGGCCAGTCGGAGGCGCCGTCTTCCTGGATCACCTTGATCTGCCGTCCCAGGATCCCGCCCGAAGCGTTGATCTGCTCGATGGCCAGGCGTTCGGCCTGGATCGAACCGGTTTCGGAAATCGCCATGGTGCCGGTGGCCGAGTGCAACTGGCCGACGGTGACTTCAGTCGGGGTCACGGCCAGGCCTTCGTTATCGGCCAGCACGCCCTGGCTGAACAGTGCGGCCGCCAGCAAGGACAAGGCCAACAGGGGTTTGGAGCGGATCAATCGTGGTGCCATGGGGCGACTCCTCTGCAATGAGGGGTCCAGCATGGCGGCGGCCGGCCAGCACGGGTATACGCAGCCTGACGTAACGGCATACGTCATTTGACGTATGCCACTGCGCACCATTTTCGAGCAGGATCCCGCCCGCCCTGACAGCACCGATCAATGCGGGAGCTGGCTGGCCTGCGATGGCGGTGTATCCATCGACTTCCCATGCCTGACCTACCGCCATCGCAGGCAGGCCAGCTCGCACATTTTGAATCGGGGCACGGAACTTGCTCATCCACCTTGCCCACTCCCCGGAGCCATCCCACCGTGCACCCCCTCCCCGGCACCCAGCGCATCGTCAAGATCCGCCGCGACTACAACACCTGGGTCGCCGACGAGACCATGGAAGACTACGCCCTGCGCTACACCCCCAAGTCCTTTCGCAAATGGTCGGAGCTGCGCATCGCCAACACGGCCCTGGGCGCGGTGTCCTTCCTGGCTCTGGAAGCCATCGGCGGCGTGCTGGCCCTGAGTTACGGCTTCACCAATACGTTCTGGGCGATTCTCGCCATCAGCCTGGTGATCTTCCTCACCGGCCTGCCCATCAGTTACTACGCGGCGCGCTATGGCGTGGACATGGACCTGCTGACCCGTGGCGCCGGCTTCGGCTATATCGGCTCGACCATCACCTCGCTGATCTACGCCAGCTTCACCTTCCTGTTCTTCGCCCTGGAAGCGGCGATCATGGCCCTGGCGCTGGAGCTGTATTTTCATATCCCGCTGGCGATCGCCTACGTGATCTGCTCGCTGCTGGTGATCCCGCTGGTGGCCTACGGCGTGACGTTGATCAGCCGCCTGCAGCTGTGGACGCAACCGGTGTGGCTGCTGTTGCTGGTGCTGCCCTATGGCTTTGTGTGGTGGAAAAACCCCGACGCCTTCAGCGACTGGACCAGCTTCGTCGGACGCAGCGGCGATGGCGGCGGCTTCAACCTGCTGGCGTTCTGCGCCGCCTGCACGGTGGCGCTGTCACTGGTGACGCAGATCGGCGAGCAAGTGGACTACCTGCGCTTCCTGCCGGAAAAAACCGCCGCCAACCGTAAGCGCTGGTGGGCCGCCCTGCTCTGCGCCGGCCCTGGCTGGATCATCCCCGGCGCGTTGAAAATGTTCGCCGGCGCGTTCCTCGCGTTTCTCGCCTTGCAACATGAAATCCCCATGGAACGCGCCGCCGAGCCGACCCAGATGTACCTGGTCGCGTTCCGGTACGTGTTCAGCTCGCCGGAATGGGCGCTGGGCGCGATGGTGCTCTTCGTGTTCATCTCGCAGATGAAGATCAACCTGACCAATGCCTACGCCGGCTCCCTGGCCTGGTCGAACTTCTTTGCCCGCGTGACCCACAGCCACCCGGGCCGCGTGGTGTGGCTGGTGTTCAACGTGGCCATCGCGCTGATGCTGATGGAGCTGGGCGTGTTCGATGTGATCGACCAGGTGCTGGGGCTCTACGCCAATATTGCGATTGCCTGGATCGGCACGCTGGTCGCTGACCTGGTGATCAACAAACCGCTGGGGCTGTCGCCCAGGCACATCGAGTTCAAGCGCGCGCACCTCTACGACATCAACCCGGTGGGTGTCGGCTCGATGCTGGTCGCCTCGTTACTGTCGATCCTCGCGCACTTCGGGCTGTTCGGCAGCCTGGCCCAGGCCGCGCCGCCGTTCGTGGCGCTGGGCACGGCCTTGATCATGGCGCCGCTGTTGGCCTGGCTGACGAAAGGCAAGTACTACATCGCACGCACTAGCGACCTGCAACTGATCCACCCGGTGGCGCCCGCCACCCACGCGGTGTGCGGGCTGTGCAGCAACCCGTTCGAAACCGCCGACATGGCGTTCTGCCCGGCCTACAGCACGCCCATCTGCTCGCTGTGTTGTTCACTGGACGCACGTTGCGGCGATCGCTGCAAACCCCACGCGCGCCTGGTCACCCAGTTCGAAGGCGTGTTGCGCTGGCTGCTGCCGACTACCCTGATGCCGCGCCTGCACACACGGCTGGCCCATTACCTGGGGTTGCTGCTGGTACTGGAGCTGTTGCTCGCCAGCGCCCTGGCGTTGATTTACGTGCAGGCGGCCCAGGGTTTGCCGCACTCCGAGACCCTGTACCAAGCGTTCTTCAAGGCCTTCCTGACCCTCTCGGTACTGGCCGCCGTGCTCGCCTGGTGGGTGGTGCTGACCCGCGAAAGCCGGCGCGTGGCCCAGGAAGAGTCCGACCGCCAGACCTTGCTGCTGATGCACGAAATCGACGCCCACAGCCTCACCGACCAGGCCCTGCAACACGCCAAGGAAGCCTCCGAAGCCGCCAACGCCGCCAAGAGCCGCTATGTCACCGGGCTGTCCCATGAGCTGCGCACGCCGCTGAACAGCATTCTCGGCTTTACCCAAATCCTGCAGCGTGACGGCGCCATGCCCGAGCAGCACCAGGACGCACTCGCGACCATCCTGCGCAGCGGCTCGCACCTGTTGTCGCTGATCGACGGCCTGCTGGATGTGGCCAAGATCGAGGCCGGCAAGCTGCGCCTGGAACTCACCGAAATCCCCTTCCCCGAACTGATCCATGACCTGGAGCAGATGTTCACGCCGCAAGCCCAGGACAAGGGCCTGCGCTTTCGCCTGGACTGCGTGGGCAAGATCCCGGCGGTGGTGCGCGGCGACGAAAAGCGCGTGCGCCAGATCCTCATCAACCTGCTCGGCAATGCGGTGAATTTCACCGACAGCGGCGAGGTGTGCCTGCGGGTCAGCTACAGGCGCGAGACTGCCAATTTCGAAATCATCGACACCGGCATCGGCATTGATCCGGGGCAGATCGAGCGGATTTTCCAGCCGTTCGAACGCGGCGACCTGATGCGCCAGGACAAGGGCGTCGGCCTCGGGCTGACCATCACGCGCATGCTCACCTCCTTGATGGGCGGCGAGCTGCGCGTGACCAGCGAACTGGACAAAGGCACCTGCTTCCAGGTGCGACTGTTTCTGTCCCAGGTGCGCGCGCCGCAGGCGGTGGTGCATGTGGAACACGACATCATCGGCTACCAGGGCGCGCGTCGGCGCATCCTGGTGGTGGACGACCATGTGGACCATCGCAAGGTGCTCAGTGGCATGCTCACGCCGTTGGGCTTTGAGGTGGTGCAGGCCAGCAACGGCCAGGATGCGATTCGCCAGGTGGCGCTGCTGGCCCCGGACCTGATCCTGATGGACCTGTCGATGCCGACCCTGGACGGCTACGAAACCAGCCGCCTGATCCGGCGCAATGCGCTGTGCACCGCGCCGATCATCGTGATCTCCGCCAACGCCTTTACCGACGACCGCGAGCGCAGCATCGCCGCGGCCTGCAACGACTACCTGGCCAAGCCGGTGCGCACCCCGGAACTGCTCGGGCGCCTGCAACAGCACCTGGACCTGCAGTGGCTGCGGCGCACCAAGACCTTCACCGCACCGCCGCCGCCCAGCGTATTGCCCAGCCCTGAAGACCTTGCCGCCCTGGCGGAACTCAGCGCCATCGGCTATGTGCGCGGCCTGCACGCCAAACTCGACACGATCCTTGCACACCGCCCCGATGCCGAACCGTTCATCACCAAGCTGCGCGGGCTGCTCAAGGGCTTTCGCCTGGATGAACTCAACCGAACCCTCAAGGAGGCCGCAGATGAATGCACTCACCCACAGCACTGAACCCGGCGTGGTGCTGATCGTCGACGACACCCCGGACAACCTGGCATTGCTCTGTGACGCGCTCGACGACGCCGGCTACATGGTGCTGGTGGCCCTGGACGGCCTCAGCGCGTTGAACCGCGTGCAACGCCGGCGTCCGGACCTGATCCTGCTGGACGCGATGATGCCCGGCCTGGACGGTTTCGAAACCTGTCGCCGGCTCAAGGCAATGCCGGCCAGCGCGGATGTGCCGGTGGTGTTCATGACCGGGCTGACCGACAGCAAGCACGTGGTGCAAGGCTTCGAGGTGGGTGGCAGTGACTACGTGACCAAACCGATCCAGACCGATGAGGTACTGGCACGGGTGGCGGCGCACCTGCGCACGTCACGCATCTTGCTGTCGGCGCGGGAGGCGACGCAGCCGAATGTGCTGACGCTGGAGGATGAGCCGGCACAGCGGCTGCTGTCGGCCAGGTTCCAGTTGACCGAGCGTGAGGTGGAGGTCTTGCGCTGGGTCGCGTGCGGCAAGACCAATCGGGATATCGGTGACATCCTGGGGTTGAGCCCCAGGACGGTGAACAAGCATCTGGAGCATGTGTATGTGAAGTTGGGGGTGGAGACCCGGACGGCGGCGACATCCGTGGCCCTGGCCGCGATCTGAACAATGGGGGGGGCGGGCTTGCTCGCGAAAGCGGTGTGTCAGTGGACATATCCATGACTGATCTATCGCACTCGCGAGCAAGCCCGCTCCCACACTGGTTCTTCATCGTGGCGGAGAGGGGTTACCCACCGAAGGTCTGCGACGGCCTGCGCAGGGTCGGATCGAACGGGTTGATCCTCGGCCCGATCGCCGCCGCTTCGCGCTTGAGCAACTCAACCACCATTGGCAAGCGGCTCGGCCCCAACCGATCACTGATGGTTGCCACACTCAGCGCCGCTACCGCGTGGCCGTCGCGATTGAGGATCGGCACCGCCAGGCCCGCCATGCCTTCCAGCACCCCGGTATTGCGCGCCGCATAACCCAGGTTGCGCACGTTCTCGACCTCCGAGCGCAGCAGCACCTCGTCGTACAGGTGAAAGTCCTTGAGCCGTGGCAGGTTGTAGCGGATCACCGTCTCGCGCTCTTCTTCCGGCAGGAACGCCAGGATCGCCAGGCTGCCCTGGCCCACGCCCAGCGCCACCCGCCCGCCGATATCGCCGGTGAAGGTACGGATCGGGTACGGCCCTTCGCTGCGGTCGAGGCAAATCGCATCGAAGCCACTGCGCGCCAGCAGGAACAGCGAATCACCCAATGACGCACTCAGGCGCAGCATGCTCGGCCGCACCAGGTCGCGCAGGTTGCCGGTCTTGCCCGCGTTCGCCGCCAGCGCGAAGAACTCCAGGCTCAAGCGATAGCGCTTGCTGCGCGCATCCTGCTCGACCATGCCCTCATCCATCAGGCTGCGCAACAGGCGGTGAGTGGTGGGCTGGGACAGGCCAACCTGTTGCGCAAGTTGGGTCACGCGTTCGCCACCTTCCGGCACCTCGCCCAGGGTGCGCAGCAGCGCAAACAGTCGGGGGACTCCGCCGGCGCCGACTTCCCGGGCATTTTTATTCCGCTCAGTGGAATCCATATCACGTGATCTCTTAGAAAATTCTGGTGAGTGAATAAAAACGAAAAAAGTAGTTCATTGAGTGAAATTCCATCTTCCGCCCATCCTAGTCTTCGTCCTAATCTGCGTCCACAGGGGCGAAATGAACAACTAACGGCAGCCGACTCAAGATCGAGCGCCAACGCACCGGCAACACCTCATTCGCATCTGCCCAAAACAAAAAAGCGCGTTTCGACGCGACTCAAAAAAGGTGGAACGCAGACATGGCATTTCTCCAACTCAACGCCTTGAGCAAACGCTACGGCGCCGTCGACGCGGTGGTCGCCACTGACCTGGCGGTGGAAAAAGGCGAGTTCGTTTCGCTGCTCGGCCCTTCCGGCTGCGGCAAGACCACCACTCTGCAAATGATCGCCGGTTTCGTCGATGTCAGCGCCGGGCAGATCCTGCTCGACGGGCGCGACATTACCCACGCCAAGCCCGCCAGCCGTGGCCTGGGCGTGGTATTCCAGAGCTATGCGCTGTTCCCGCACATGACCGTGCGCGACAACGTCGCCTTCGGACTGAAGATGCGCAAAGTGCCGTCCGCCGAGATCGCCAGCAAGGTCAAGACCGTGCTCGAACTGGTGCGCCTGGCACCCCACGCCGAGCGTTACCCACGGGAGCTGTCCGGCGGCCAGCGCCAACGCGTGGCCCTGGCCCGCGCCCTGGTGATCGAACCACCGGTATTGCTGCTCGATGAACCGCTGTCCAACCTCGACGCCAACCTGCGCGAAGAGATGCAGTTCGAGATCCGTCGCATCCAGTGCGCCGTCGGTATCACCACGTTGATGGTGACCCACGACCAGGCCGAAGCCCTGTCGATCAGCGACCGCGTGGTGGTGATGCAGGCCGGCCGCGTGACCCAGATCGATGCGCCGTACAAGCTCTACGAACACCCGCGTACGCGCTTTATCTCGGACTTCGTCGGCAAGGCCAACTTGCTCGCCGGTGATTACGATCAACTGGGTATCCCGCAAGTGCGCCACGAAAGCGGCGACGGCGAACTGGTCCTGAGCCTGCGCCCGGAAAAGATCAGCCTGGTGCAAGCCGGTGCCGGGCGCCTGCAGGGCAAGGTGCTCGACCGCTACTTCTTCGGCAGCCAATGGCTGTACCGCATCCACACCCCTCTCGGCGAAATCACCGTGGTGCGCAGCAATGACGGCAGCGCGCCGCTGGGCTGCGGCGCGGCGGTCGGCCTGGAGTGGCAGGCCGAACTGCTGCGGGTACTGGCGGCGGATGAGGTGCACGCATGAGTCGCGGCTATTTGCTTTCACTGCCGGCCCTGCTGCTGTTTACCGGGCTGCTGATCCTGCCGCTCGGGCTGACACTGGTGCTGTCGTTCAACGTGTTCGACTACCAGGTCGGCGTCAAGGGTGATGAATGGACCCTGGCCCACTACCTGGCGCTGTTCAGTGACTCGTACTTCTACGAGATCTTCTGGCGCACCTTCTGGATCAGCGCGCTGGTGACCCTGCTGTGCGTGGTGATCGGCGTCCCCGAGGCTTACATCCTCAGTCGCATGGGCACGCCATGGCGCTCGATCTTCCTGATCCTGATCCTCACGCCGCTGCTGATTTCGGTGGTGGTGCGCGCCTTCGGCTGGAGCCTGCTGCTGGGTGCCGACGGGCTGGTCAACCAGGTGATCCAGGCCCTCGGCGGGCGCCCGGTGAAGCTGCTGTACACGCCATTCGCAGTGATCATCGCGCTGGTGCACGTGATGCTGCCGTTCATGATCATTCCGGTGTGGACCTCGCTGCAAAAGCTCGATCCGTCGGCTGAACAGGCCGCGCTGTCGCTGGGTGCAAGCCAGGCCACGGTGATGCGCAGGATCGTGTTGCCCCAGGTGATGCCCGGCGTGCTGTCCGGCACCCTGATCGTGTTCGGCCTGGCCGCCAGTTCGTTTGCGATTCCCGGCCTGCTTGGCGGACGACGCCTGAAAATGGTCGCCACCGTGGTGTACGACCAGTACCTCTCGGAACTCAACTGGCCCATGGGCGCCACCATCGCGGTGGTGCTGCTGTTGGTCAATCTGCTGATCATGCTGAGCTGGAACCGCATGGTCGAAGGCCGCTATAAAAAGTCCCTGGGGGTTTAAGCGCATGTCCAGAAACGGTCCTTTGGCCCTCGGCTTTCACGGCCTGGTGGTGCTGTTCATGATGGCGCCGCTGGTGGTGGTCTGCCTGGTGGCCTTCACCCCGGAAAACACCTTGAGCCTGCCCACCTCGGGCTTCTCCCTGCGCTGGTTTCGCGCAGTGTTCGAGCGTGCCGACTTTATCCAGGCGTTCTACAACAGCCTGATCCTGGCGTTTACCGCCGCGACCCTGGCCACCTTGATTGCTGTGCCGGCGGCCTTGGCGATCAGCCGATACTCGTTCCCGGGGCGCAACTTTTTCAGCGCGTTGTTCCTGTCGCCGATCATCATTCCGCACCTGGTCCTGGGCGTGGCGATGCTGCGCCTGTTCGCGCTGATGGGCGTGAACGGCAGCTTCACCTGGCTGATGCTCGCGCACGTGGTGATCATCACCCCGTATGTGCTGCGCCTGGTGCTGGCAGCGGCGATCGGTATTGACCGCAGTGCCGAACAGGCGGCGGAGTCCCTGGGCGCCGGGCGCTTCACGCTGTTTCGCCAGATCACCTTGCCGATGATTTTGCCCGGCGTCGCCGGGGGTTGGCTGCTGGCCTTCATCAACAGTTTCGATGAGGTGACGTTGTCGATCTTCGTCAGTTCGCCGGCCACGCAGACGCTGCCGGTGCGCATGTACGTGTACGCCACCGAGTCCATCGACCCGATGATGGCGGCGGTGTCGGCGTTGGTGATTGCGCTGACGGCGGCGACCATGATTCTGCTCGACCGGGTCTACGGCCTGGACCGCGTGCTGGTGGGGAAACATTGATGGCCTTGTTCAAACGATTGGCCGAAACCACGCGCCCTGCCCTGGCCTTTACCCTGGACGGGCAACCCGCCACCGGCTTGCTCGGCGACACGTTGCTGACCGCCGTTCTGACCTGCGCCGAGCACCTGCGCGGCAGTGATTTCAGCGCCGAACGCCGCGCCGGGTTTTGCCTGATGGGCGCCTGCCAGGATTGCTGGGTACGGCTTGAGGATGGGCGCCGCGTGCGGGCCTGCTCGACGCTGCTGGAAGAAGGCCAGGCGATCAGCCGCGAGCCGGGGCGCCAGCTATGAAGCCGGTGGTGATTGTCGGTGCCGGCCCGGCAGGGATCAGCGCTGCGCGCACCCTGCTCGACCATGGCATCAAAGCCTGCCTGGTGGATGAAAGCCTGCGCGGCGGCGGGCAGATCTATCGGCGCCAGCCGGCAAACTTCCAGCGTACGGCCAAGCAGATCTACGGGTTCGAGGCGCGCAAGGCCGAGGCCGTGCACCGTACGCTGGATGAACTCGCGCCGCTGATCGACTACCGCCCGCAAACGCTGGTGTGGAACGCCGAGGATGGGCGCCTGGACATGCTCAATAACGGGCGTGCCGAGAGCGTCGAGTATGCGCGGATCATCGTCGCCACCGGCGCCACCGACCGCATCCTGCCAGTCCCGGGCTGGACCTTGCCGGGGGTGTACAGCCTGGGCGCGGCGCAAATCGCCTTGAAGTATCAGGGCTGCGCGATTGGTGAACGGGTGGCGTTTTGTGGCAGCGGACCGTTGCTGTATTTGGTCGCGTACCAGTACGCCAAGGCCGGCGCCCAGGTGGTGGCAGTGCTCGACAGCGCGCCGTTCAGCGCGCAATGCCGTGCAGTGCCGGCCCTGCTCCGGCAACCGCTGACCTTGGCCAAGGGCTTGTATTACCGCGCCTGGCTGACCGCTCACGGCGTGCCCGTGCATCAGGGCGCGACGCTTCAACAGATCGACGGCGAGCAGCGCGTGCGTGGCATCCGCTGGGACCAGCAAGTGCTGGAATGTGACGCCGTGGGCTTCGCCCATGCCTTGCGCAGCGAGACACAGCTGGCGGACTTGCTCGGCTGTGAGTTTGCCTGGAGCGCGTTGAATCGCGCCTGGTTGCCGCAACGCGACGGCGCCGGACGCAGCAGTGTGAGCGACGTGTACCTGGCCGGCGATGGCGCTGGAATCATGGGGGCAGACGCGGCAGCAATGGCCGGCGAACGCGCAGCCTTGGCGGTGCTGGAAGATTCAGGCATTGCCATCGATCATCGCCGCCCGGCTGAGCTGGAGCAGCAACTGGCGGCTATCCAGCGCTTTCGCCATGGTCTGGAAACTGCGTTCCCGTTCCCTGAAAACTGGGCTGCGCAGGCGCCGGATGCGTTGATCCTGTGCCGTTGCGAGGAAGTCAGCGTCGGTGATGTGCGCGCCGTGGTCGATGAAGGCCATTGGGAAATCAATCGGGTCAAGGCGTATTGCCGCGTCGGCATGGGTCGCTGCCAGGGCCGCATGTGCGGGCTGGCGGCGGCGGAAATCGTCGCCGAGCGCAGCGGTCGCGCAGTTGAAAACGTCGGCCGCCTGCGTGGCCAGGCTCCGATCAAGCCGTTGCCGTTCGGCGTGGAGGTGCAGCCATGATCGACGTCATCGTACTTGGCGGCGGCATTGTCGGCGCTTCGGCAGCCTTGATGCTGGCGCAGAAGGGCCAGCGCGTGGCCCTGGTGGAACGGGATTTTTGCGGCTCGCATTCCAGTGGTGTGAATTACGGCGGCGTGCGCCGACAAGGCCGGCCGCTGCATCAGTTACCGCTGTCGCAACGCGCCCATGCGCTGTGGTCCGACCTGCCGGGGTTGATCGGCATCGACGGCGAGTACGTGCGTTCCGGGCATCTGAAACTCGCGCGCAGCGCGGCGGATTTTGCTGCGCTGCAAGCCTATGCCGAGCACACCCGAGGCTTTGGCCTGGGCTTGCAATTGCTGGACTACACCGAGCTACGTGCACGCTTTCCCTGGGTCGGCGATATCGCCGTGGGCGCTTCGTTGTGTCCGGAAGACGGGCATGCCAACCCGCGACTGGTGTCTCCGGCTTTCGCCCGTGCCGCGCAACGCCTTGGCGCGGCGGTCCACGAGCAGGCCGAAGTGCTTCAGGTCGAACATGACGGCCAGCGCTTTCAGGTGCGCTGCGCCAACGGCCTGCACTTACAGGCGCTGTGGTTACTCAATTGCGCCGGCGCCTGGGCCGGCACCGTGGCCGCGCACTTCGGCGAGCCGGTGCCGATTACCTCGGCGCATCCGGCGATGCTGGTCACCGAGCCATTGCCGATGGTGATGAACGTGAGCACCGGCGTCGAAGGCGGCGGGATTTATGCGCGGCAGGTTGCCCGGGGCAATTGCATCCTCGGTGGCGGGCGCGGTTTTGCCCTCGGCCCGCTGACGGCGCGCCCTGGCCAGGCCGCGGTGCTGGAGATTCTGCGCAATGCCGGCGAGTTGTACCCGTTCCTCAAGGGTGCCCAGGCGATTCGCACCTGGAGCGGCACCGAAGGTTACCTACCCGATCACGAACCGGTGATCGGGCCCAGCAGTACCCAACCGGGCTTGCTCCACGGTTTCGGCTTTGCCGGCGCCGGGTTCCAGCTCGGCCCCGCGGTCGGTGAAGCCCTGGCAGAGATTGTCTGCGACGGGGCCAGCCGCCAACCCATCGAAGCGTTTTCCATCCGTCGTTTCCAAGCCTGAGAGGAAAAACCTCCATGAACCTCCGTATTGCGCTGTCCTGCTTGTCCCTCGCCTTGCTCACCACCACCGCAAACGCCGCGCCGACGCTGTACCTGGGCATGAATGGCGGCACCATGGAACGGGTGTACGCCGACAAGGTGCTGCCCGCGTTCGAGAAGGCCAATAACGTCAAGGTGGTGATCGTGCCTGGCACCTCGTCGGACATCCTCGCCAAGGTCCAGGCCAACAAAGACAACCCGCAGATGCACGTGATGTTCCTCGACGACGGCATCATGTACCGCGCCATCTCCATGGGCCTGTGCGACACGTTGGCGCCGAGCCTGACCCTGGAGCAGATCCCGGCCAAGGCGAAAATCAAGCAGCAGGCCGTGGCCGTGACCCTGGGCGTCACCGGCCTGGGCTACAACGCCAAGATGTTCAAGGAAAAAGGCTGGGCCGCGCCCACCTCGTGGATGGACCTGGCCGACCCGCGCTTCAAGGACAAAGTGGTGTTCCAGTCCCTGGCCTCGTCGACCTTCGGCCTGCACGGCTTCTTGATGTTCAACCGCATCCAGGGCGGCGATGAAACCAACGTCGACCCGGGATTCAAGGCCTGGCCGAAAACCGTTGGCCCCAACGTACTGGAATACATCGCCAGCTCGGCGAAAATCTCCGAGATGGTGCAGACCGACGAAGCGGCGATCTTCCCCCTCACCCCGACCCAGGTCACCACCCAGAAGTTGCTCGGCGTGCCGATGGAATATGCGCAACCGAAGGAAGGCGCGGTGGTGCTGAACGTGGCTGAATGCGTGATTGCACGCAATGACCAGCCGGAACTGGCGCAGAAGCTCGCAGCATTTTTGCTGACCGCCGAGGCCCAGGCACCGGCGCTGGAAGAAGGCGACCAGATCCCGTCGAACCCGACCACACCGACCACCGACAAGACCCGCGCACGGGTGGAGGCGATGCAGGGTTACTTGCAGACGGCGATTTCGATCGACTGGGACCAGGTGAACCAGGCGCGGCCGGAGTGGAATGCACGGTGGAGTCGGTCAATCGAGCGATAGGCCGACCCCCACGTAGTGGACGTGGGAATTACGCTTACCTTGCCCTAGCGAAAAACCACAACGATAACGCGGGCATGCTGGAAGTACGTGGTGCCGATTGGTTTTTCGCTGGCGAGCCCGCGCCTACGAGGGGGTGATGGGCAGTGCGCGTTTGTGGGCGGTCTTGAGGTAGGCCTGCTCGATAAGGCTCCTCACTCGTTCGCTCACCGGCTCGCCCATCAGGTAGGCGTCGATCTCTGCATAAGTACAGCCGTAGGCGTGTTCGTCCGGTTTGCCCGGCACCAGCTCTTCCAGGTCGGCGGTCGGCAGTTTGTGCACCAGCGTCGCCGGGGCGCCGAGGGCGCTGGCCAGCAGGCGGACCTGGGTCTTGGTCAGCCCCGAGAGCGGCGCCAGGTCGCAGGCGCCGTCGCCGAATTTGGTGAAGAAACCCATCAGCGCTTCGGCGCCATGGTCGGTGCCGACCACCAGGCCGTTGTGCAGGTTGGCCACCGCGTACTGGGCGATCATGCGGGTGCGGGCCTTGACGTTGCCCTTGATGAAATCCACGTGGCTGGCGCTGGCTTGGTTGGCGTCGAGGCTGGCCATCAGGCCGTCGACGCTGGCGGCGATGTTCAGGGTCTCGATGTGGTCCGGGGCGATGAAATCCAGCGAGGCCTGGGCATCGCTTTCATCGGCCTGGGTTTTATAGGGCAGGCGCATGGCGATAAAGCGCGCGGCGTAGTCCTCATTTCGCAGTTGCTCTACCGCCAACTGGCACAGGCGGCCGGCGGTCAGCGAGTCGACACCGCCACTGATGCCCAGTACCAGGGCCTTGCAGCCGGACTGGCGCAAGGTGGTCTTGATGAAATCGATGCGCCGCTGGACCTCTTTGGCTTCATCGCCCTTGCCCAGTTGCCGATCGATATTCAGTTCCTGCGCGATACGTTCTTGGGTTTGCATATCACACCTCTGTATTGCCGGGATTGACCTGTGGGAGCGGGCTCGCTCGCGAAGACGACATGTCAGTCGACACCGTCAGCGCTGATCCAGCGCATTCGGGAGCACGCCCCCTCCCACAGAAAACACCTGGGCCGCGTACTGCAAGAACGACGGGTCTTCGCAGACGTTCTTGATCGGATCATCGGAGAATTTCACCACCGGCTCGCCGTGCACCCGCACCAGCTTCATCACGATGCTCAGCGGCTCGACGCCCTCCACATCGCAGGCCAGGCTGGTGCCCATGCCGAAGCCGAACTTGGCCTTGCCACGGATGTGCCGCAGGATCGGCAGGCATTTTTCGAAGTTCAGGCCGTCGGAAAACATCAGGTCCTTGGTCATCGGGTCGATGCCCAACTGTTTGTAGCGGGCCAGCACCTTGTCGGCCCAGGCGATAGGGTCGCCGGAGTCCTGGCGCAGGCCGTCGTAGAGCTTGGCGAAGTACAGGTCGAAATCCTTGAGGAAAAAGTCGGTGCTGATGCAGTCGGTCAAGGCGATGCCGAGGCGGCCCCGGTACTCGCGCACCCAGTTTTCCAGCGCCGCGTTCTGGCTTTCACGCAGGCGGCCCAGTTGCTGGTGCACCATCAGCCATTGGTGGGCCATGGTGCCGATCAGCGGCAGGTCGAACTCATAGGCCAGGTGCGCATTGCTGGTGCCGACGAACTGGCCGGGGAAGTCGCGGCGCATGATGTCCACCACTTCGCGCTGGGCCTTGAACGAAAGGCGCCGGCGGGTCGAGAAGTCCGACACACGCAAGTCGGCCAGCTCCTCGCGGCTGAGGTTTTTCTCCAGCCAGTCGAACTTCTGATAGAGCTTGCGGGTGACGTCTTCCAGGCTCACGTCGGGGTATGTGTCGCGGTTGCGCAACTCGCTGACCATCGCCAGAACCGGCTGCTCGAACATGATGCAGTGCAGCATCGGGCCGACCACGCGGATGTTCAACTGGCCGTCGATCTCACTGACGTGGATATAACGCAGATTGAAGCGGAACAAGCCGAGAAAGCGCTCGTAGTCCGGGGTCAGGTATTCGCGAAAACGCGGGTTGAACAAAAAGCGCAGCTCGCCTTCTCGCATCTGCAGGCCGGCCATGTTCTCCAGCTCGGCGCGCAACGCGGGGATCAGGTGGCCGAGCTTTTCCCTGGAGCGGACGATGAAGTTGTATTCCACATCGACATTCGGGTGCTGGTGCAACACCGCCTGCATCATGGTGAAGGTGTAGTAGTCGGTGTCGAGCAAGCCCTGGATCACCGGGGATTCGTAGTCGTAGGCACTTTCCATGGTGTATCTCCTTAACGCGTGGCCATCGCGGCCAGTTCTTCGCGGGTGCTGCTGATGCAGGCACCGGCCTTGAGCAACTCGTTGACGGCCTGCACACCGCCCTCCTCGCTGATACTGCGGCACGCCGGCACGTGCAGGACCACCTCCAGCCCGGCCTTGAGCAGTTGCAGGGCGGTGGTCTTGACGCAGTAGTCGAGGGCCAGGCCGCCGACGATCACGCGGCTGACACTTTGGGCCTTGAGGTACTCGATCACGCCGGTGGAGAGCTTGTCGTGCAGGTCGTGGTAGCAGGCGCCGTAGGGGTGCAGGTCGGGTTCGACGCCTTTCCAGATGAAGTAGTCGTAGTCATAGGGCGTGGGCAGTTCGTCGAGCAAGGTAAAGCCCTCGGTACCCGGCACGCAGTGGCTGACCCAGGTGACATCGGCGTGGACCAGGCCGGTGGGCTGCAGCATCTCGCTGTGCTGCGTGACCACCCAGGGTGCATGCGGGGTGTGCGCGTCCTTGCTGCCGACGCGGTGGCCGGAGAGGCTGGCCATGAAGTTGAGTTCGGCACCGATCTGATCACCACCGACCACCGGCAATTCGTTGGGGCACAGCGGCGTGAAGCTCTTCTGGGCATCGACGTCGAATGAAGCAATGGCGGTTTTCGCGAGGGTCATGGCGGATCTCCTGTGGCCTGGAATCAAAAGTACACGTCATGTACTTTCATTGCAAGAAACATTTATATATCTATCCCTGGCCCAGTACATGACATATCTGTTCGATCCGCTAGACTGTGCCTCATCGTTGTTCAGAAGGACGTCACATGCCCCTTAGCCCCTACCTCCATACCGTCGACCTGTGCGTGCTGTGCTATTGCCGCACGGCCGGCGAACTGAAACTGCTGCTAAACAAACGCGAGGCCGAGCCGTTTGCCGGGCACTGGGCGCTGCCCGGCGTGGTGGTGAATGGCGACGTGCAAGATCTGAGCCTCCAGGCTGCCGTGGAGCGTTTGCGCACCAGCGACAAGGTCGGCCTGGCGTTGGCCTGGAGTGAACAAGTGGGCACGGTGGGTGACGCGTTTCGCGATCCGCGTTGCTGGTCGTCGTCGACCTTTTACCTGGCGATCGTCGCGGATGAAGTCAGCCTGGGTGAGCATCAGGGCTGGTTTGCACTGAAGGCAGTGGCCGATGGCAGCATCAAGCTGCCGTTCGATCACAACAGTATCGTCGCGGCCGTGCAGGAACGGTTGCTCTCCAAGTCGCTGTACAGCAGCTTGCCGCTGATGTTCCTGGGCAATGAATTCAGCGCACCGGAAGCGACCACGATCTTTTCCCTGGTGCTGGAGCGGCCGGTATTGAAGACCAGTATTCGCCAGCGGCTATTGAAGCTGACAGAGGCGGGGTATCTGCGTGAGACGGGGCGCAAGAAGCACGGTGAAGGCGGCCGGCCCCAGGCGACGGTGGAGAACCTGAAGCCCGGGGCGGTGTATTTTTTTGATCGCAGTTTCGCCGAGTAAACCACCCCTGCAGGCGCCCGGCTTGCCGGGCGCCTACCAGGATCAGTTCATCCAGTTGCCACCGTCGACGTTGTAGGTCTGGGCCACCACATAGTCGGCCTCTTTGGACGCCAGGAAGATTGCCATCCCGGTCAAATCCTCTGCCGTACCCATCCGCCCGAACGGCACCTCACCCCCTACCCGCCTCTTCTTCTCGCCAGGCGGCAAACCTTCATGCCTGGCGAACAGCGCATCCACCCCATCCCAGTGCTCGCCATCCACCACACCGGGGGCGATGGCGTTGACGTTGATGCCCTGCTTGATCAGGTTCAACCCCGCCGATTGTGTAAGGCTGATCACCGCCGCCTTGGTTGCGCAGTAGACCGCCACCAGCGGCTCACCGCGCCGCCCGGCCTGGCTGGCCATGTTAATGATCTTGCCGCCGTGGCCCTGGCTGATCATCTGTCGCGCGGCAGCCTGCAGGGTGAACAGCGTGCCGGCGACATTGATCGAGAACAACCGCGCGTAGCTGTCGCGGGTGATGTCGACGATGGGCGCCAGGTCGAACAGCGCGGCGTTGTTGATCAGGATATCGAGCTTGCCGGCCTGGGCGACCACGGCGGCAATCGCGCTGTCGATGGAGGCCTGGTCGGTGACGTCCATCGCCACCGCGTAGGCCTGGGGGCCCAGTTCGGCTGCAGTAGCCTGGGCGCGTTGCAGGTCGATATCGGCGATGGCAACGGTGGCGCCTTCGGCAATGTAGGCCTGGGCAAACGCGCGGCCGATCCCGCGCGCCGATCCGGTGATCAGCGCGCTCTTACCTTCGAGTCGTTTCATTGAGGTGTCCTGTCAAAACTATTTCGGGTAGCCGGCGCGTTTCATCTCGCGCTCGGTGGTGGACTGCGCCTGCTGCAACGCCTGGTCAACCGACATGCCGCCGGTGAGCGCCGCCGAGAACAGCTTGCCGACGGAGGTGCCGATGGCCTGGAACTCGGGGATGGTCACGTACTGGATGCCCACGTACGGCACGGGTTTGGCCGAGGGGTGCGCGGGGTCGGCGTGCTTCATCATCTCCAGGGTCACCTGGGCGAACGGTGCGGCCTTGAGGTACGCCGCGTTGTAGGTGGATTGGCGGGTGCCCGGCGGTACGTTGGTGATGCCTTCTTTATCCGCGACCAGCTGGATGTACTCCTTCGAGGTCGCCCAGGCGATAAATGCCTTGGCGGCGTCCTTGTGCTGGGAGGTGGCCGGGATCGCCAGCGACCAGGCGTAGAGCCACGAGGAGCCTTTGTCGGTGACTTCAGTGGGGGCAGCCGCGAAGCCGACGCTGTCGGCGACCTTGCTCTGGCTCTTGTCGGTGGTGAAGGAGCCGGCGACGCTGGCATCGACCCAGATCGCACATTTGCCGCTATTGAACAGCGCCAGGGTTTCGTTGAAGCCGTTGCTGGACACGCCCGGGGGGCCGTATTGCTTGAGAGTGTTGACGTAGAAGTTGGCGGCGGCGGTCCACTCAGGGCTGGTCAGCTCGGGCTTCCACTGCTCATCGAACCAGCGCGCGCCAAAGGCATTGGCCATGGTGCTCAGCAGTGCGATGTTTTCACCCCAGCCGGCCTTGCCGCGCAGGCACATGCCGTATTGGCCTTGGTCCTTGGCAGTGAGCTTGGCGGCGAACTCGCCGAGCTGCGTCCAGGTCGGGTGCGCGGGCATGCTCAGGCCAGCCTGCTTGAACAGGTCGGTGCGGTAGTAGGTCACGGTGCTTTCGCCGTAGAACGGCAACGCATACAGGGTGTCGTTGACCGACAGGCCCTGGCGCACCGACGGGAAGATGTCGTCGGCATCGTAATCGGCCGGCAACTGGGTCAGCGGCTCCAGCCAGTGCTTGGCGCCCCACAGCGGGGTCTCATAGGTGCCAATGGTGAGCACATCAAACTGCCCGCCCTGGGTGGCGATATCGGTGGTAAGGCGCTGGCGCAGCACGTTTTCTTCCAGTACTACCCAGTTCAGCTGGATGTCCGGATGCTGCTGCTCGAACACCTTGGACAGGCGCTGCATGCGGATCATGTCGCTGTTGTTGACGGTGGCGATGGTGACGGTGTCGGCGGCCTGACCGGGCATTGCCACTGCCAGGCCGGAAAGCAGGAACAACGCGTGCGGGAGCTTGAACATGGCGGTTTCCACCTGTTGTTTTTGTTGTTGAGCGCCGATTACAGCAGCTTGGCCAGTCCCCCACAAACGCAGGGCGAATGCTCGACTGATACTTTTTTAACCGCCGTTCCAGGATCAAAAAAGTATCAGTGCCGGGCGAAACCAAGGGTAGCGCACGGCTTGCCAACCCGCGTATTTTGAGGCGATCCGACAAGTAAAAGAGGCATCACCATGCCCATCAGCCGCGCCCAACTGTTCGAACACCGCCCTGCCGAGCTTGAAGTGATCCTGCCTGAGCCGGACCACTGCTTTCGCTGGTTCGAACATGACTACCCCTATGACCTGGCGCGCTGGAATCACCACCCCGAATTTGAAATCCACCTGATCCGCCAGGGCAGCGGCAAGCTGGTGGCGGGCGACTATATCGGCGCGTTCGGTGCCGGGCATGTCGCGCTGATCGGCCCGGACCTGCCGCACGACTGGATCGGCGAGCTGGCTCCCGGTGAATACCTGAGCGGCCGCGACGTGGTGCTGCAATTCGACGGCGCCGCCCTCCTCGCCTTGCGCAAGACCCTGCCCGAACTCGGCGACTTGCAGCCGCTGTTCGAGCAAGCCCGGCGTGGCCTGGAGTTCACCGGCGCCACGGCGCTGCAGGCTGCCCGCCTGATGGAAGCCATCGGCAGCGCCCACGGCCTGCAGCGGTTGATCCTGTTCCTGCAACTGCTCGACACCCTGAAAAATGCCCCGCTCCCTCAGGTAAAGGCGCTGGCCAGCCCCTGCTACGCGCCGACCCTGGACGCACGCAGCGCCGAACGCATCAACAAGGCCTTCGACTACTTGATGACGGAGCTGACCGGCGACGTGCGCCTGTCGGTCATCGCGCAACAACTGGAGATGAGCGAACCGGGTTTCTCGCGCTTCTTCAAACGCAACACCGGCCATGGCTTTATCGACCTGATGCGTAAATTCCGCGTGCAACGCGCCTGTCGGCTGCTGCAGAGTGAGATGTCGGTGGCAGATATCTGCTTTGAAGTGGGCTACGCCAACCTGTCCAACTTCAACCGGCATTTTCGCATCGAGATGAACCAGACGCCGAGTGAGTATCGGCGCGAAACCGCGATGCACCTGTTCAATCGCATCGAGAAAATGACACCCAGTCAATTTTGACCAAAAGGTCGATTAATCGCGCTTTTTTCCATTCAGCTCAATCCCTTGAACAAAGTTGGTACGCCACGTGCAAACGTTTGCGGAACGAACTTGCCAGCCAAGTTCACCACTACCCGCAGAATCGGGTTCCAACCGCGTACGAATAGGGATTTTCAATGCACCCCACCTCAAGGCCTCGTGCTTGCTTTGGTGTTTCCTTGCTACTGGCTGCCGTTACGGGAGTACTCAGTGCACCCATTTTGGCGCAGCAAAAACCCGTGGATGACTCGGCACAGGGCGAAACCCTCAGCCCCGAAGCCAGCCCGGCTAAAAAAGGCGTGTATTGGTCGGACTGGTTCAACCAGGACCTGACCTTGATCGGCAGCAAAGACATCAGCTTCGGCCCCAAGCCGCAGGACGACGTGTACCTGGAATACGAGTACTTCGGCCGCAAGGGGCCTTTCGAGCTGTACGGCTACATCGACGTGCCGAAGATCCTCACCATCGGTAACAGTAATGACAAAGGCGTGTGGGACCATGGCTCGCCGGTGTTCATGGAGCACGAGCCGCGTATTTCCATCGACTACCTGGCGGGGCGCAGCCTGGCCATCGGCCCGTTCAAGGAATGGTACGTGGCGTTCGACTGGATCTACGACCACGGCAGCAACAAGGACAACCGTGCCAACACCCTGTACAGCGGCCTCGGCACCGATATCGACACCCACTCGCGGGTCAACCTGTCGGCGAACTTCTACGGGCGTTACCAGTGGGAAAACTACGGCGCCAGCAATGAATATTCCTGGGATGGCTACCGCGCGCAGATGAAGTACATCGTGCCCATCAGCAGTTTCGACAACGGTGCCTCGCTGACCTACATCGGCTTCACCAACTACGATTTCGGCTCGGACCTGCACAAGGACAACCCGGCGCGCACCGCCAATTCCCTGGTGGCAACCAACGTGCTGCTGTACTCGTTCACGCACCTGCGCTTCACCCTGGTCGGTCGTTACTTTCATAACGGCGGCAACTGGGAGGATGGCAGCGAGCTGAACTTTGGCGAGGGCAACTTCCGCGCCCGCTCCGACGGTTGGGGTTACTACGCCGGCGTGGGCTATCAATTCTGATCAAGGAGCATTCGATGAAAGCGTTTACCCGTCTGTCACTGGCCATCGGCCTGGCGCTGCTGCCCCACGTGGTGCTGGCTGATACACCGGCGCCGATCAAGCCCAAAGTGATGCTGATCACCATGTTCGCCCCCGAGGCGCAAACCTGGATCGACCGCCTGGCACTCAAGCAGGAAGTGCGCGTGCCGGGCCTGTCGGCCGAATACCCGGTGATCCGCTGCAACACCGAGGACGTCTGCCTGCTGGTCACCGGCATGGGCCAGACCAACGCCGCCGCGTCCACCCTGGCACTGGCCCTGTCGCCCAAGTTCGACCTGCGCCAGAGCTATTTCCTGATCGCCGGGATTGCCGGCATCAGCCCCAAGCACGGCACCCTCGGCACGGCGGCGTGGGCGCATTACCTGGTGGAATTCGGCACCCAGTGGGAGCTGGACTCGCGGGATGCGCCCAAGGAGTGGCCAACCGGCTATATCGGCATCAACACCAAGGGGCCCAACGAGAAACCACCGTTGGACTACAAGACCGAAGTGTTTGAGCTGAACCCGAAGCTGCAAGCCAAGGCGTTTGCGCTGTCGCAAAAAGTCGAGCTCACGGAAAGCAAGGAATCCAGCGCCTGGCGCAAACACTACCCCGCCGCGCCAGCCAACCAGCCGCCGCAGGTCACCCGCTGCGACACCCTGGCGGGTAACACCTGGTTCTCCGGCACGCGCCTGAGCGAGCGCGCCGAAGTCTGGACCCAGCTGCTCACGGACAATAAAGGCGAGTACTGCACCACCCAGCAGGAGGACAACTCCACCTACGAGGCCCTGCTGCGCGCCAGTCGCGAAGGGTTGGTGGATATCCAGCGCCTGGCGGTGGTGCGTGCCGGTTCCGATTTCGACCGCCCTTATCCGGGCTACAGCGAAGTGGACAACCTGCTGAAGTACGCCGATCAAGGCGGTTTTGTACCGGCGCTGGAAAACCTGTACCGCACGGGCAACCCGCTGGTGCAAGCGATCCTGAAGAACTGGTCGGCGTGGGAAAAAGGCGTCCCCGAAGCCTGACGAGCGTTGACTTGTGGGGGCTGGCTGGCTTGCCTGCGATGACGGTGGGTCAGCCAACTTCGCCGCTACTGATCCAACGCCTTCGCGGGCAAGCCCGCTCCCACAATGGAGCTGCGCTAGAGACGGGACTCAGGCCTTCACTCGATCAGTGTGGGAGCTGGCTTGCCTGCGATGGCGGTTGGTCAGTCAGCTTCGCCGCTACTCACACTCCGCCTTCGCGAGCAAGCCCGCTCCTACAGGGGAGCTGCGCCAGACACGGGACTCAAGCCTGCACTGGATCACTGTGGGAGCTGGCTTGCCTGCGATGGCGGTGGGTCAGCCAACTTCACCGCTACTGATCCACCGCTTTCGCGGGCAAGCCAGCTCCCACAGTGGAGCTGCGCCAGACACGGGACTCAAGCCTGCACCCGATCAGTGTGGGAGCTGCGCCAGGCACGGGACTCAGGCCTGCACTCGATCACTGTGGGAGCTGGCTTGCCTGCGATTGGGCTGGGTCAGCCAGCTTCGCCGCTACTGACACTCCGCCTTCGCGGGCAAGCCCGCTCCCACAGTGGAACTGCGCCAGACACGGGAATCAAGCCCGCTCCCCCTTTTTTGAGCGTGTCAGGGCAGGAGGATGATCTTGTCTGCACTGCCCTGGTTCACATCTTCATAGCACTGCACACCGTCGGCCAGTGCCACTTCGCGCAGGCCGGTGGGCAGCGGCAGCAGGCCTTCATCGAAGAAGCGTCCGAACTGCTCGAGCATCACCGCGCATTGCTCGCAGTTGTAGAGCAACGAATTGATCCCCACCACCGAGCCACCCTTGCGGTACAGGGCCAGGGCCGGCAATTGCACGTGGCCGTCCACCGGCGCGGCGATGATCGCGATGCGACCGAATGGCGCCAGGCCCGCCACGGCCGCCGGCAACCAGAAACCGGTGTTGTCGAGGATCACATCGGCACCGCCCTTGAACACTGCGTTCACCTGCGCGCCCAGCTCGTCCGGCGTGCCCAGGGCAATCGCGTCGACACCCTGCGCCTGCAACACCTCGACCTGCTCGACCTTGCGCACCGCCGCCAGCACCTGGGCCCCGCGAATTTTCGCCAAGGCCAGCGCCGCGCTGCCGACCGCACCATTGGCGCCGATCACCAGCAGCCGCGTGCCTTTGCCGACACCGCTGCGTTCCAGGGCATCCCAGGCGGTGGTGTACGGCACGCCAAGGCTTGCGGCCTGGGCAAAACTCAAGTGGCTGGGTTTATGCGCCACGCCCTTGGCGGACACGGTGAGGTACTCGGCGTGGGAACCATCGGCGAAAAAGCCCAGGTCGCGTCCGGTGCCCCACACGGCCTGACCGACCAGCGCCTGCGGCCCCTGCACCACCACACCGGCAAAATCGCGGCCCGGAATGCGCGGCAAGGTGGTGTAGGGGAAGCGGCCGAGCACGTTTTTTACATCGCTGGGGTTCAGGCCCGCGGCCTTGATCTGGACCAGAACTTCACCGGCCGCCGGCACCGGGGTGGCGACGTCGACGAAACCCAGGGCGTTAAGGTCGCCGGTAGCGGAAAACTGCAGTGCTTTCATGACGCAATCCTCAGGAGGGAAAGAAAATCAGGACAACCAACCGCTGACCAGCTGCCGCCCCATGGGCCACAGTTGCTCGCCGAGCAGCATGCCCATCAGGCCCACCAGGGCGATGGCCGGCGGCGCGGGCGAGCGAAAATCCAGCGCGCCGTAAATCACGCCGACAAACAGGCCGATGGCGAGGGAGATCAGGTAGTTCATGGGGGCTGCGCCTCAGGGGGTTGATGGGCTCAGTGTAGAGAGCCCATTTCTGAAGCATCGGCCAAGTGCTTCAGGATTTCGGCCAACCCCTCAGCCGACGTATTGCGAAGGCGCCACACCGAGTTCGCGGCGAAACATGTCGCTGAAACTGCTCGGCGAGTACCCAAGCGACCGTGCGATCGCACTCACAGACTGGCCCTGGATCAACTCCGCCACCGCCGTGGCCAGTTGCACCTGGCGGCGCCACTCGGCAAAGCCCATGCCCAGGTTGTGCTGGAACAGCCGCGCCAAGGTGCGCACGCTGGCACCGGCCGTGTCCGCGTGCTGCTCGAAGGGGATTTCCAGGGACGGCTCGGCCATCACCGATTGGCACGCGTTGATCAGGCGTCGGTCGGCCTCGACCGGCATGGCGATGCGGATCTGCGAGCGACGCGCCCGTTGCAGCTCCAGCAGGGCCAGGCCGACCACCGCGTCGTAATACGCCGCGTCAGCGCTGTCGCCCTGCTCCACCAGCGCGACGATCAGCTCACGCAGCAGCCCGCCGACCTCAATCACCTGCACCTGGCTGTCCAGCGTCGCCGCCAATGATGGGCGCAGGTAGATATTGCGCATCTGCAGGTCCGACACCACCCGGATCCCGTGCTCCACCCCAGGCGGCAACCACACGGCACGCTGGGGCGGCACCACCAAGGCTTCGCGGGGGGTCTCGACCCACATCACGCCGCTCATGGCGTAGAGCAATTGTCCCCAGTCGTGACTGTGCGGCTCCACGTACAACCCACGCGGGTAAGTACGCGCCAACGGCTGCACGGGGACGGCGTGATCACTGAGGTCGGGGGGCGCAGCCAGGGCCATGGGGGGCACATCAATCAAGGGTGAGCCGCCATGGTAATGACCACCGCTCGACAATCCGAGTGAATTTTTAGCGCCCGCGAGGATCACTTGCTTTACACCACCAGGGTTGATGGGCCAATGAATAACGCAAAACTGTTCGTGATCGACTACAGCCTCCATGGCGAGCCGAAGTCATTCATCATCCGCCTGGAAAAGCTTGACACCCTGGAAGCTTGGCATTGGGCAAGCTGTGACGCCGGCGTGGGCCGTATCGGCCGTTTCGCCCGTGAGCAGGTCAAGAAGACCAGCCGGGAGCAGGCCGAGAAGTTCGGCATTACCAACGTGCAATGGCGCCGCTCGGATGCGCGCGCTCAGGCTTGATCAGGGAGAAAACCATGGATTCAATCAATGGCAGGGCGCGCATTGATTACACCCGCGACACTTTGTTCGGGCCGCTGGCCAAACAGGCCGAGTGCCAGGTGAGCCTGCAACACGCGCCAGGCTGGCTGGTGCTGAAGGTTTTCCAGCCACTGCCGGATGATCTGCATGACGCGCAAACCGTGGTATTTGCGCTGGAGGGCCGCCGTACCAGCGGCGTGGTGAAAGACCGTCAACGCCTGCCCGATCATAGCCTGCGGCTCGAACTCGAACGCCAGTGACCGCAGAAACTGCGTAGGAGCCGGCTTGCCGGCGATGGCGACCTCAAGATTCGTGCAGTCCTTGGGGGCGCATCGCCAGCAAGCCGGCTCCTACGGGGGTTAGCCTTTAGCCGACTTGGCGCATTCGCAGCCAGTAGCCGCCGCACACGGCTCGCCATGAGCATGATGCTCGGCACAGCCCTGGCAGCAATAGCCCTTGCCGTCCTTCATTACCGCATCAGCTCCCAGCACACACTTGCAGTGTGGGCAGGCACAGGTTTTATCGGGCATGGTCAGACTCCTTCTTCATGGTCGTCCCGGTGCGGCGAGCGCCGGCACCTTAAGCAGTGACTGCCGCCCGCCGTCGATGGTTCAAACCATCAGTCGGTGCGCGTATTGCTGCGGTACATGAACACCAAAGCCAGGGCCAGACACGCCATTGCAACGATCCGGGCGCCCGACAATTCGATCGCCGGGTTGCCCAGCCAGCCGAAGTTGTCGATCAGCATGCCCATGCCCAGTTGGCCGAGGATCACCGCTACGGTGGCGACCGCCGTACCGACCACCGGCACCGCGCCGACCATCACCATCATGTACACCACACCAAACAGCGCGCCGGTCAGTTGCCATTTGGGCACGTCCAACAGGGTCACGGGATAGGCCGGTTCGAAGAACAGAATCATCAGCGCGGTAACAATCGCCCCGACCACAAAGGTCACCAGGCTGCCGCGCAATACACCCACCGCCTGGCCCAGGCGACCATTGATCGCCGCCTGCACACTCAACACCGCCCCTGCGGCTATCACCAGTACCAATAACAGAATCAGATTCATCGCCTTAACCTCGTGCAATCAAAACAAGTGCCACCACAATCAACGCCAGGGCAATCCAGCGCTCGCCATTCACGCGCTTGCGCGCCGTGCCGAACCAGCCGAAATGGTCGATCAGCACGCTCTTGCCGACCTGGCCCGACAGAATCGCGATCATGGTCATGGCAATCCCGATATGCGGCGTGGCCAGGGTCAGCACCACCACGTACATCGGCCCCAGGAAGCCGCCGATCAATTGCCAGCGCGGCAGCTCGGACAGGGCCGGGCCCTTTTGCGGGCCGCTGAACAACAGCAGCAAATACAGGATCGCCGAGCCGACGCCGAAGATGCTCAAGGTCGCCCACAAATGCCCGACTTGCACGCCCAGCGGCCCGAGCAGGCCGGCTTCGACCGACAGCCCCATACCGGCCAGGATCACCAACGGCAACAGCAGCAGCCGCAGGAGGTTTTTTTTCGGCTTGGCTTGCGCCACGCCCTCGATAGAACTTGCTTGCATACATCACCTGCACATCAACAAAGGATTGGATGACGCGCATTATCCGGTGGTCGTCCTGTGCGATAAATGGGAGCATACGGACAACACCTTTGCGCATTACGCACAACCTGGAGGCATGATGCAGGGCTTGAATGAATTGAGTTTCAAGGCGCTACGCCTGTTCGTGGCGGTGCTGGACCATGGCAGCTTTTCGGAAGTGGCACGCCGCGAGAGCCTGGCACCCTCCTCGATTTCCCGGCAGATCCAACTGATGGAACAGGCCCTCGGCCAGCAATTGCTCTATCGCCACACCCGCGCGGTCAGCCCCACCGAGGCCGGGCGTTTGCTGGGACGCCACGCGCGCTTGATGCTGGAACAACTCGAAGCCGCCGGCCAAGCACTGCAGGAGCAGGAAAGCGAACCCAGCGGCCTGGTGCGCATCAACGCGCCGATGGTCTTTGGCCAGCGCCACCTGGCACCGTGGCTGGGCGAGTTGTGCCGGCGCTACCCGAAGCTGCAACTGGATATCCAGCAGACCGACACCTACGTCGACCCGCTGCAAGACGGTACCGACCTGATGTTTCGCATCGGCGTGCTCAACGACTCCAGCATGCAGGCTCGCATCTTTGCCCCGCAGCGTTTTCGCCTTGCCGCCAGCCCCGCCTATCTGGCCCTGCATGGCACACCCACCCACCCTGACGAACTGATCGACCACCAGTGCCTGGCCTACAAGGGCATCACCGGCCAGCAACGCTGGTTCTTCCGCAAGGGCCAGGGCGACTGGAAGCCCTACAGCGTCAAGGGCCCGATCACCGGTAACCACGCCGACACCCTCACCCACGCCGCCGAGCAAGGCCTGGGGCTGGTGGTGTTTCCCTCCTGGTTGATCGGCGAAGGCCTGCGCGCCGGCACGTTGCAGGCGGTACTGACGGACTATGAGGTGGCGACCACCCTGGAGCCCCAGCAGATCGCCGCGTTGTGGCCGGGGAGCCGACGGTTGTCGCTGAAGGTGCGCACGGTGATCGATTACTTCGTGGAGTGTTTTGGCAGCGTGCCGTATTGGGATCGGTGAGGCGGGTTGAGTGTGCAGGACATCGCTGCTGCGGATTTTTCCCACCCAATGAGGTAGGCCCGTTCTGTTTTTCCGGGCCAGCATTTTCCAGCACGGCAGGCTCGGGCAGACTCCCAGCAGATCTTTTTTTTGGGGAAACGCCATGGAAGTCGTGCATTACAAGAAAGTGCGGTCTGAACGGGCCATTGCAGCCAGCGGTCGGACCGTTTTTGATAGCTCACGAAATTTTGGCTATTTTTGGCCAAAACATGCGGGTGACGCCATGATTACCGTGCCCTTGGGTGAAGCGAAAAATAATCTCTCGAAACTGGTAGATGAAGTCGCTTCCGGCAAAGTCATCACCATCGCCAAGCACGGCCGTGCGATGGCACAGCTGGTCCCGGTGGGTAAATCCAAGGGCCAGAGAATCGGGGCCATGAAAGGCAAGCTCGTGATTGCGCAGGACTTTGACGCACCGTTACCCGACGATCTATTGGATACCTTCGAAGGCAGCCATCGATCAGAGTGCTGCTGGATACGCACATCGTGCTATGGCCCTGACGGATGACCCCAGGCTGTCCAGCAAAGCCAGGAAGCTGATTGAACATGCAGCGGAGATCTACATCAGCGCTGCAACATTCTGGGAAATGGCGATCAAGATCGGCCTACTGCTGACTGCGGATCCACAGGTTGCCCAATACACGTCCCTGGCAATCCTGGTTTAAATCATCCCAATGGCCCCGCAGGCTTGATCAAAACACCCACTGGCCAATCAACCACGCATTCGCCCCACTGATCACCGCAAACAGGAACCACGCCAGCATTCTGGTCGGCAGCCGATTGACGAACGGTCCCATCAGTTGCTTGTCGCCGGTCATGCGAATCAGCGGGTACAGCGCGAACGGCAGCTGCAGGCTGAGCACCACCTGGCTGAGGATCAGCAGTTTGCCGATGGCGTCGTCGCCCATCAGCCATACGCCCAGGAACGCCGGGATCAGCGCCAGCCCGCGGGTGATCAAGCGACGTTGCCAGCAAGGGATGCGCAGGTTGAGATAGCCCTCCATGATCACTTGCCCGGCGATGGTGCCGGTGAAGGTCGAGCTTTGCCCGGACGCCAGCAAGGCGACGCCGAACAGGATGCTGGCGAAGGCGCCGCCCACCAGTGGGTCCAGCAGGTGATAGGCGTCCTGGATCTCGACCACATCGGTGTGCCCGGTTTTGTGGAAGGCCGCGGCGGCGAGGATCAGGATCGCCGCATTGACCAGCAACGCCAGGGCCAGCGAGCCGATGGTGTCGATTCGGGCCAGCTTCACCGCGTCCTGTTTGCTGGCGAGGTCTTTGCCGATCAGCCGGGTTTGTACGATCGAGCTGTGCAGGTACAGGTTATGCGGCATCACCGTGGCCCCGAGGATGCCGATGGCCAGGTACAACGGCGCGGCGTCGCTGATGGCCGACAATGAGGGCGTGAAGCCGCTGAACACGTCGGGCCAGTAAGGCTTGATCAGCACCAGCTCGATGAAGAAACACACGCCGATGGTCGCCACCAGCGCCAGCATGATCGCTTCCAGGCGGCGAAAGCCCCGGTTTTGCAGGGCGAGGATCAGCAACGTGTCAAAGGCAGTGATGACGATGCCGGTTGTCAGTGAAACCCCCAGCAGCAAGTGAAACGCCAGGGCACAGCCAAGCACTTCGGCGAGGTCGGTGGCGATGATCGAGACTTCCGCCAGCAGCCACTGGGTGCGTGCCGAACGCGGGCTGTAGCGCTCGCGACACAGTTGCGCCAGGTCCTTGCCGGTGGCGATGCCCAGCCGCGAGCACAGGCACTGCACCGCCATCCCGGCGAGGCTGGCCAGCAGCACCACGAACAACAAGTTGTAGCCATAGCGCGACCCGGCCTCGATGGCCGTGGCCCAGTTGCCCGGGTCCATGTAGCCGATGGAGATCAGCAGCCCGGGGCCGGCAAACATGAGGATGCGCTTGAAGAACGAAGCGTTGGGATCAACGGCGACGGAGCCGGCCACTTCCGGTGGGCAGAATGGAGCGGTAGCGATTTTCGGCAGGCTGAATTTCACGCGGTATCCCAGGTAAACACACAAGACAAGGGCGCAGCTTATCAGTCGGATGCGACCGTGCGCATCACCGTGTCCCGAGGCAGGTCAAACGTCTCGACCACCTGCACCACCAGGTCGATCTCCTGGTTCAGCGCTTCACGCTCCATGCGTTGGCGAATCAGCCCGACCACCAGCACCGCCAGGGTGGTGATCGAATACGCCGGGCCGGAAAACGCACGCACCCCACTCACCAACAGCATGGCGGCGGCCAAGGCCTGGCCCACCACCGGGATCGCCGTGGCCGCCCCACGGCGCAGGATAAACCCGGTCAATCCGGCCAGTGCCGTCCCGCTCAACGCCGCCGTGGCCGAGCGGCCGACATCGAAACGGCTGAACACGCCCTGCTCTTTCTGCGCCGCCGCCTTGAGTTCAGCGTCGAACACTTGGCGGTCGGCCGTGCTCAGCTTGGCTTTGTACTGCTCGATCAGTTTTTCCGCGACCCGTGCTTCGACATCAGCCAAAGCCACCGTCTCCAGTGGCTCATCGAACTTGATCCCCAGGCGCTGCGCGACATCTTCGGCGATCTGGCGGTAATTCACGCCATGGCCACGGGCCAGATTCATGAAGCTGTCGCCGCCCATGCGCTGCAACTCGATGGCCAGCTTCAGCGGCTCGCGTACCGTGGCATCGATCGAGGCACTGCGTTTTTGTGCCATCAACTCGGCGAGGAACTTCACTTCTTCCGGCCGCGCCTGCACCAGGGCCGGGAACAGGTCTGCGTCCTCCTCGGCAAAGCGCACCTCGCTGCTGCGCTGGTCGGCGCGGATCATGCCGCGCCGCTCCTGCAACAGGTCGGTGTACTGCACCACGGTCTGCAACTGCGGCCAGTAGGCGGCGTGATCGAAGCTGGCCAGGTGCACATTGGTGACCTTGGCCTTGAGCGCCGGAGTCACCGGGATCGCGTAACGACCAATGCAGCGCTCGGTGTCGGGCTTCATCGCCAGGGCCCAGTCCTTGCTCGAGTGACAGTTGATCACCCGCCCCTTGAGCAGCGCCGAGACCTCGTCCCACGGGCTCGACGTACAGATCGCGCCGCCCATCAGCAGCAGGTTGTCCAACGGCAGCTCGCGAGCGGTTTCGGGGTTGGCCAACAGACTCTTGACCAGAATGCGCGCGCCCAGGGAGTGGCCGATCAGGTTGATACGCCGCACTTGCAGCGCTTCCCCGTGCAGGTAACCGGCGAGTTCCGGCAGCAGGCTCCTGGCCACTTCGTCGACCCGGGCCTCGACACTTTTGTAATGGTCGAGGAAATAGGCAATCGCCTTGCCCACCCCCACGGTCGCCGCGCCGAGGCTACCACCGCCAAGCATCGCGGTGATCACGTCCTTGAACGGCGCAAACAGGTTTTCCAGGAAATGCCCCGCCGGCCAGAACAGCATCAGGTTGGTCGAGCCTTCGATCGCCGCCAACTGTTGCTTGAAATTGCCCAGTTGTTGCTGATTGAAGAACGCCGAATAACCGTGGACATAGAGATTGAGCACCTCCCCCTGCGGCTCGCCACACAACACGAACGTGGGCTTGCGAGTGCGGTGCATTTCATCCCACTGGTGCTGCATGGGGCGGTGACTCCTGGTGACAAGGGACGGCGATAGTAACAAAGGGTGAGACTCAACGCCGTACCGCTGGGGAGAAAGGCGCCAGGTTGGCACCCTCCTCCTTTCAGAACATCGACGCCGCCTTGGATTTGGCCAGGTAGCGCGCCGGTGAATCCCCCAGGTTGCGGCGAAACACCGAGGTGAATGCGCTGGAACTGCTGAACCCCAGCTCGAAGGCCACATCGGTGATCGACGAGCCGTGACTGAGCCGCGCCGTGGCCTCCAGCAGGCAGACCTGCTGGCGCCACGATACAAAGGTCATGCCGGTGCACTCCCGGAAGTTACGCGTAAAGGTGCGCCGGCTCATGCTCGACCAATCGGCCATTTCGCCGATGGAGATTTTCTGCGTCGGCGCTTCGAGAAACCGCTGACAAGAACGGGCCAGGCGCGACTCGGAGGGCAATGGCGCGCTGAGCGGCAGCTCGGGCATGGCGCCGATCTCGTCGATCAACAGGGTCAGCACGCAGCGGTCCCTGACACTCGGCGACGCCGACGGCCCGATGGCCAACGCCGCTTCCAGCAAATGCCGCAGCAGCGGCGACACCCCGAACACCTGGCAGTAATCCTGCAAACCGGCACGCTCGGCCGCATCGTCGTCCAGGTAGGTGTTGAGCATCACCACATCGCCGCGCATGTGCATCTCATGCGCCACCCCGCCCGGCACCCAGATCGCCCGTTGCGGCGGGACCACCCAGTTACCCAGGTCGGTGAACATCTTCAGCGCCCCCGTCGAGGCATAGGCGAACTGTCCCCGACGATGGGTGTGGCGTGGAAACACCGTGCCGGACGGGTACTCCCGCAGCGTCACCACCGCTTCGGGGCTGTCGAGTTCGTAAGGAGAAAAAGTGAAGGTCGGCGGCATGGCCCGATTTTGTCAAAGTATGACCTGACATAGCAAGCGGGCCATTACTCTGCCACCTAGAATCGTTGCTCCCCAAGTTGGGTTCATATCGAAGGGATACTCGGAAAATGACGATCAAAAACTACTTGGACGTACGAGTAGATGGCGCGGTGTTGATGGTGGGCCTCAACCGCCCGCAGAAGCGCAACGCCATGTCTCTCGAGGTCATGCATGAACTGCGCGAGACCTTCAGCAACCTGCCTGAAGGCATTGGTGCCGCCGTGCTCTACAGCACCAGCCAGCATTTCTGCACGGGGCTGGACCTGTCGGAAATCCGCGACCAATCGGTGATCGACAATGTCCAGGCCTTCCGTGAGTGGCATAAAACCTTTGAACTGATCCAGTTCGGCAAGGTGCCGGTTGTGGCCGCCATTACCGGTGCGGCCATCGGCGGCGGCCTGGAAATCGCCACGGCCTGCAGTATTCGCGTGGTCGATGACAGCGCGTTCTTCTCGCTGCCCGAAGCCATGCGCGGCCTGTATGTGGGCGTCGGCGCCTCGGTGCGCTTCCCGCGCATCGCCGGCATCGCCCTGATGACCGACATGATGCTCACCGGCCGCACGCTCTACGCCAAGGAAAGCTACGAGCGCGGCGTGGCGCAGTACCTGGTCCCGGTCGGCCAAGCGGTGCTCAAGGCGACCGAACTGGCGCACAAGATCGCCGGCAACCTGCCCATGACCAACTACGCGGTCACCCACGTGCTGCCACGCATCGTGGATCAAAGCCAGCAGGACGGCCTGATGACAGAAGCCTTGATTGCTGCAGTGGTGTCCTCCGACACCCGCACACAGGATCGCCTGGCGGATTTCCTGGATCGCAAGAAGGACAAGATCCAGACCGCCCCGGCGGTGTAACTCGCGGTCGTGAATGTTGCCGAGCTTCCTCGGCAAACCATGGATGGCCTTCACAACTCACTATCAACCCGGTGAAACCATGTTTCAGCACAGCACTCAAGACGATCTTTATCGCAGCAATGACGCAGCCGATGAACGATTGATCAAAATCGAACGCAGCTGGCACAAACGCGCACAGATCAAGCTCGATTCCCAACGCCCGGATATCCAGCTCGACCTGCAGGCCCCGGACTTTCTCGAGGCCCTGTTACCTTTCGCCCATGACCCGCACTACCAGCACTACCCCCACGCGCTGAAACTGCTGATCCTGTCGGCGGGCTGGGTGATCTACAACCAGAAAACCATCGCCATCGAAACCGAGATCATCTGCCCGTCCTGCATCGACCTGCTGCAACTGGGCTCGCGCCTGAGCTCAGCCAGCGCCGCGACCATTTCCGAAACCCTGGCGGATGAGGCCTACCACACGCTGTTCTCGATCAACATGTGTGAATTGGCGATTACCCAGCGCGGCATGCGCATCAAATGGCCGGAGCTGGAATTGACCCGCCACTTGAGCCAGGCCCAGGCGACGATGTCCGAGGCGGACTTCAAGATCTACCGCCTGGCCTTCTCGCTGGTGTCGGAGACCTTCATCAGCGACTACCTGGCCGACCTCAGCGACGCACCCGAGATCCAGCCGGTGTTCCGTCACGTCGTGGCCCTGCACAAAAAAGACGAGCTGGTGCACAAGCACATCTTCCCGCTGTTCGTGCAGCAGGTGGTCGGCGACTTCACCGCGCAACAAACCACCTTGTTTACCCGGGGCATCGCCAACTCGATCCGGATTTTCCCGATGCGCGAGATTTCCGCGTGGCGAATCATCCTGCCGCAACTGCTTGAAGTGTTCGGCGATCGCTCGCTGCTGCTGCCCACCCAATTCATCGAGACCGGTGAAGCGGACTACTCGGCCATGCCCGAGATCCTCAACTCGATTGGCATACACCCAGCCTCGGTGCTGCCTGAGTTGCAGTTGATGCCGGAACCGGCAACCACCGTTTGAACACCAGCGTGCCGCTGACCAATACAAATTCAATAGAGTAAATCTTATGTGTGGATACATTGGCGTCTTTGCCAAACACCCTCGTGCGTTCAACCCGAACATGTTCGATGCAGCCCTGCGCGCCATCCATCATCGTGGCCCGGACAGCTCCAGCCAATGGTTCGACCCCAAGGGCCAGGCCGCTTTCGGGTATGTACGCCTGGGCCTGGTCGGGCTGGGCAATGGCACCCAGCCGATCGTCGCCGATGAAGGCGACCTGGTGATGATGGTCAACGGCGAGTTCTATGACTATCAGCGCATTCGTGCAGAACTGGAGGGCTACGGTTGCCGCTTCAAGACCTCCTCCGACAGCGAAATCGCCATGCACCTGTACCGCCGCCACGGCGTGCGCGGGCTCAAGCAACTGCGCGGCGAGTTCACCATCCTGATCTTCGATCGCCTGCGCAGAAAACTGTTTGCCGTGCGTGACCGGGTCGGCGTCAAGCCGCTGTACTATACCGAGCATGAAGGCGCCTGGTACTTCGCCTCCGAAATCAAGGCGCTGCTGGCAGCCGGTGTGCCGGCGCAGTGGGACCACGAAGCCTACGCCAGCCGTGGCTTTATCCTGCGCGACCGTACGCTGTTCAACAATATTCGCAGCGTCAAGCCGGGTTGCTGGATCATCGCCGACGAAAGCGGCCTGCAGACCGAGCAGTACTGGGACTGGGACTTCCCCGACGCGCAGGCCACCGAGCAGCGCAGTGAAGCCGAGATCATCGACACGCTGCGCAGCACCATCGAGGAGTCCGTACGCCTGCGCCTGCATGCCGACGTACCGGTCGGCGTCTGCCTGAGCGGCGGGCTGGACTCCTCGGCAATGCTGGGCATCGCCACCGAGCTGACCGGCCAGCCCCTGCAGGCCTTCCACTTGTCCTTCGAGGGCGAGCAGGCCTACGACGAACGCCAGTACGCCGAAGTGGCCGCCCGGCATAACCGCGCCCACCTCAACGTGTTGTCCGTGAACTCCTCCGACATGGCGGACAACTTCGAAAACGCGCTGTGGCACGCCGAGATGCCGTTCGCCAACGCCCACAGCGTGGCCAAGTACCTGCTGTGCAAGTTCGTGCAGGGCCAGGGTATGCGCGCGGTGCTGACCGGCGAAGGCGCCGACGAAGTCTTCGGCGGCTATCCGCACTACCGCCGCGACATGCTGCTGTACAACCACGAACACCAGGACCCGGCGGTGATCGCCGAACTCACCCGACGCCTGCATAGCAGCGAAGATCGCTACCTGCCCGGCGGCAAGAATGACGTGAAGTGGGTGCAGGACGAACTCGGCCACGGCGTGTCGTGGCTGCAGACCCAGTCCGCGTTGTTCGGCCCGCTGGCACAGCTGTACACCGATGAGTTCCGCGAGCGCTTCTGCGACGTGGATGTCTATCGCCAGTTCTACGACCGCCTGAGCCCCCGCACGCTCGAAGGCTGGGAGCCGGTCAACCGCTCGCTGTACATGGTCGCCAAATCCAGCCTGCCAAACGTGGTTCTTACCTCGCTGGGCGACCGCATGGAAATGGCCGGCAGCCTCGAAGGCCGCCCGCCGCTGCTGGACCACCAGGTGATCGAAGCCGCCTGCCGCCTGCCGGTGAACATGAAAGTGCGCGGCGCCACCGAGAAATACGCGCTGCGCGAAGCCATGCGCCCGTATGTGCCGCAGGCGGTGCTGGATCGCAAGAAACAGTACTTCCGCGCGCCGCCGGCGTCCGAAAGCCCGCAGTCGAAGCTGTTCGAAATGATCCACGACGTACTGAGCGGCCCGGCCTTGAGCAACGTACCGTTCTTCGATCCGCGTAAAGTGCGCGCCTTGCTGGCTACACTGCCCAGCCTGTCGCCGGCCCAACGTGCTTCGGCCGACAACCTGCTGATGGAAATGGCCGGGCTGTGCCTGATGCAACAACGCTTCGCCCTGAACTGATTTGCACGCGGCGCACCGCGATTGCGGTGCGTCGCCTGACCCAAGGAGGGTCCATGCTGAAAAAACATTTGTCACTCGCCGTTCTCGTCACCCTGGTCTGGGGGGTGAACTTCCCTATCACTAAACTGGGCCTGCGCTCGATCGATCCGTTTGTGCTCACGGGTATCCGCTTCGCCCTCGCCGCCTTGCCGCTGGTGTTCTTCATCAAGCGCCCGGCCGTGAAGTTCAGCTATGTCGCCGCCTACGGCTTTATCTTCGGGCTGGGCATGTGGGGCGTGATCAACTACGGGATCCAAGTGGGCGTGAGCCCCGGCATTGCCTCATTGATCATTCAGCTCAGCGTGTTTTTCACCATGGGTTGGGGCTTTGTGTTGTTCAAGGAAAAAATCCGTGGCGCGCAGATGCTCGGTGCACTCCTGGCCCTGATCGGCCTGGCGGGGATCATCTCCACCCAGGAAGGCAACCACGCGGTACTCGGGGTCATGCTGATCGTGCTCAGCGCGGTGGCCTGGAGCGTGGGCAACGTGATCATCAAGAAATCCGGGGTCAAGGAGATCTTCTCGTTCATGGTGTGGGCCAGCCTGATCCCACCGATCCCGCTGTTTCTCACGGCCTGGCTGATGCACGGCAGTGCGCCGTTCGAAAGCCTGCAGGCGAGCCTCGACCTGACGGCGATCCTGTCCATCCTGTTCCAGGTGTACCTGGCCACGCACTTCGCCTATTGGGGCTGGAACTCGCTGCTCAAGCTGTACCCGGTGTCCACCGTGGCGCCGCTGTCGTTGCTGATTCCGGTGTTCGGGATCACCAGTTCGATGCTGATCATCGGCGAGCGTATTTCCACGCCGAACCTGATTTCGATCGGCATCATCATCGCCGGGCTGGCCGTGGGGCTGTATCGCAAGCCGGCGAACCTGGCACCTGTAGAGCCGCAGCCGATTGTGCATATGGATAGATAGTCATGGCATGAATTCGGGATTTTGTTCGCCCATCCAGTGCTCTAGCCTGGGTCCGGTCTTGTACTGAACCCAAGGAAACACCATGAGCACGCCCGAATTCTTTGTCACCCCAGGCTATGGCGACTACCTGCGCGAGCACCTGCACTACTCGCAAGCGGTAAAGGTCGGCAATCGCGTGGAAACCTCCGGCCAGGGCGGCTGGGACGATGAATTGCAGATCCCCGCCGACCTGGGCGAGGAAATCGCCCAGGCGTTTCATAACCTGGAGCGCACCCTGGCCACCGCCGGCGCCAGTTGGGAGCACGTGATCCACGTCAACTCCTACCACGTCGGCGGTTTCCCGCCCGAAGTCAACGAGGCTATGGTCAAGCACTACCGCCAGTACATGCCCAACCATGCGCCGATCTGGACGCAACTGGGCGTCGAAGCGCTGGGCTTGCCGACCATGCGCGTGGAAATCCGCGTGACCGCGATCATTCCCTGACCCCGAACGTACCCATCACCCAATCGGCGAATACCTTGAGCCGCGCGCTCTGGTGCCGGTTGGGCGGGTAAAGAATATGCAGCGGTGTGGCCGGGCGTGACCAGTGTGGCAACACGCTGACCAGTTGGCCGGTTTCTACGTAGTGCTGCACGATTGCCTTGAAATGCTGCCCGACGCCCAGGCCGGCGAGCAGCATTTCCTTGAGGCCGTTGCCCTCGTTGGTGGAAAACGCGCAGTTTTCCACCTCGATGCGCGTGTCGCCCTGCTCGAAAATCAACGGCTCCGGCTTGCCCGAGCCGGCGAAGAAATAGCCGACGTTATGGTGATGTTGCACCAGGTCCTGCGGGGACACCGGTACACCTCGGCGCTCCAGATAAGCCGGCGCAGCGCAGGTGAGGTACTCAAGGTCCGTGACCTTGCGACCGATCATCGCCATGTCCTCCAGCTTGCCGGCGCGGATCACGCAATCAACCCCCTCCCCCACGATATTCACTGAGCGATCACTGATGCCCAGGGCGACCGTGATATCGGGATACTCGCGGTGAAAATCCACCAGCGCCGGAATCAACAGGCAATTGGCGAACGACGCCGGTGCGTCTACCCGTAAATGGCCGCTGGGCTTGAGGGTTTGCCCGCGCACGGCGCTGTCGACTTCATCCAGCTCTGCCACCAGGCGCCGGGCATGGCGGTAATACTCCAGCCCTTCGGACGTCGGCGCCAGCGCGCGCGTGGTGCGGTGCATCAACTTGATGCCCAGGTGCATTTCCAGGTCGTTGATCAACTTGCTGGCGGTAGAGCGCGGCAATCCCAACTGGTCGGACGCACGGCTGAATGAGCCGGTTTCGACCACACGGACGAAGGCGCGCATGGCGAGAAGCTGATTCACGAGAGCGGCCCTTTAACGACTACCCGGCGCATGGCCTGGCGATTGCCAAACACCCTGCTGGACTTCAGCACGCGAAGTTTTCGATCTTGACCTGGCCGTCGGGAAACGTCGCGATAATTTCCAACTCGCCGCCCATCGCGCGGATGTAGTCACGCAACGTACTGATGTACATGTCGGTACGCCTTTCCATTTTGGAGACGGCGGCCTGGTTGATATTCAATATTTTCGCCAGGCTTTCCTGGCTCAACTGCTGAGCCTTGCGCAATTCGTGCAGCGGCATTTCCTTGAGGTGTTGCTCAAGCAACTGCTCGGCTTCGGCACGCGCCTGCGGCGTCATGCGAGCTTGGAGTTCGGCGAATTTCTTAGCCACGGTTACGGCCCTCTTTACGCAATATTTCTACATGCACGTCGTACAGCTTTTCTGCCACGGCGACGTGCGTTTCATACCATCGATGTTGCCCGGTCTTATCACCGCCCATCAGTAACAACGCACATCGTCGCGGATCAAACGCGTACAACACCCTATAAGCCGCCCCGCGTGCTGGATGCGCAGTTCTCGCAAGTTGCCGTGCCGAGAGCCCCTGATGTCGCTGCTGTGGGGAAAACTCAAACCCGGCCCGAAGAGGCCCAGCAGATCAACGCTGGCCGACACCGAAACCTGCTCTTTTTCACCCAGATGTTCCCACCAGGCTCCGAATTCATCCGTGTATTCAATTTCCCAGCTCATGCAAATATGCCATCCAAGGAATATAAACTCAAGAGCCTGAAAACTAGTAGATAAACCGGATGAGCTGCCACCCGCCAACCTCGGGAAATTGTTTGTACATCCTTCCTGCGTGGCGGCGGAATAGTGCTTACGCAATAGAAATGGCGCCCCATGCACGGTAGCTCGCTGCAAAAACACAATTATCGAAATGTAAAAAGCGCTCTAATACCCGCCTGTTGACTGGTTTTGAAGATCCTGGAGTTCGCAATGCCCCATGAAGGCAACCTGTTACAAGCAGCCGTGGTGTTCCTGCTCGCCGCCGTGCTGACCGTGCCCCTGGCCAAACGCCTGCAACTGGGTGCGGTCCTGGGCTATCTGTTTGCCGGTGTGATCATCGGCCCCTCCGTGCTGGGTTTGGTCGGCAATCCGCAAAGCGTGGCGCAGTTCTCGGAGCTGGGCGTGGTACTGCTGCTGTTTATCATTGGCCTGGAATTGTCGCCCAAGCGTTTGTGGGTGATGCGCAAGGCGGTGTTCGGGGTTGGCCTGGCCCAGGTGCTGTTGACCGGCCTGGTGATGGGGGCCGTGGCGTTGTGGCTGTTTGGCCAGCCCTGGAACAGCGCGATCGTGCTGGGCCTGGGCCTCGCGCTGTCGTCCACCGCGTTTGGCCTGCAGAGCCTGGCCGAGCGCAAGGAGCTGAACCAGCCCCACGGGCGCCTGGCGTTTGCCATCCTGTTGTTCCAGGACATTGCCGCAATCCCGCTGATCGCCATGGTGCCGCTGCTGGCCGGCAGCGATCATCCGACCACCGAGGCCCAGGGCCTGCAACATGTGCTGCAGATCCTCGGCAGCATCGCCGTGGTCATCATCGGCGGCCGCTACCTGTTGCGGCCGGTGTTTCGCATCGTCGCCAAGACCGGCCTGCGTGAAGTCTCCACCGCCACCGCGTTGCTGGTGGTGATCGGCACCGCCTGGTTGATGGAACTGGTGGGCGTGTCCATGGCCCTCGGCGCCTTCCTCGCCGGCCTGCTGCTGGCGGACTCGGAGTACCGTCACGAACTCGAATCGCAGATCGAGCCGTTCAAGGGCCTGCTGCTCGGGCTGTTTTTCATCAGCGTGGGCATGGGCGCCAACCTCAGCCTGTTGCTCAGCTCGCCGCTGGTGGTGATCGGCCTGACGCTGCTGCTGATCGGTCTGAAGCTGCCGCTGCTCTACGCCGTGGGCCGCATGGTCGGTGATCTCAACCGCGAAAGCGCGCTGCGCCTGGGCGTGGTGCTGGCGGCAGGCGGGGAATTCGCCTTCGTGGTGTTCAAGATCGGTCGCGACCAGGGCCTGTTCGAACCGCACCTGTACGACATCCTGGTGCTGACCATTACCCTGTCCATGGCCGTGACGCCGCTGCTGCTGTTGGTGTGCCCGAAGCTGTTCAAGCCCAAGGTCAAGCCGGTGGAAGTGCCCGAGGAATACCGCACCATCGAAAGCGATGCACCGCGCGTGGTGATCGCCGGCATGGGCCGCATGGGGCAGATCGTGGCGCGGATCCTGCGTGCGCAGAACATCTCGTTCATCGCCCTCGACACTTCGGTGGAAACCATCGAGCTGACCCGCAGTTTCGGCGGCATGCCGGTGTTCTATGGCGACCCGCAACGCCCGGAAATCCTGCATGCCGCCAAGGTCGACCAGGCGGAATTCTTCGTGATCGCCATGGACGACCCGGAGATCAACATCAAGACCGCCGAGCTGGTGCGCAGCCTCTACCCGCACATGAAGATCATCGCCCGCGCGCGTAACCGCCAGCACGTGCACCGCCTGGTGGACCTGGATGCCTCACCGGTGCGCGAGACCTTCTACTCCAGCCTGGAAATGAGCCGCCGTACCCTGGTGGGCCTGGGCTTGAGCCAGGCCCAGGCCGATGCGCGCATCACCCGTTTCAAAAACCACGACTTGCAAGTCCTCGCCGCCCAACACGCGGTGTACGACGATGCGGCCAAGGTCATGCAGACCGCCCAGGAAGCCCGTGCAGAACTGGCGCGACTGTTTGAGATGGATCGGCTCGAGGAGGAGTCCGACAAGGTGTAAGGCTTCGGATGAACGATATTGCGAAATTTCTGACAGAATATGCCGCAATTTCGTTCATCCCTGGAGCGCTTCATGGCCACTTTCACCAAGACCGCCGTCCTGCTGGCCCTTGCGCTAACCGCCGGCAGCGCCTTCGCTGCTGCCAAGCCTGCCACGCAAACCCTCTCCACCCTGGGCGGTAAGTTCACTTTCAGCCTGCCCAAGGCCTACGTCGCCGACACCCTGCCGGCCGGCAAGGCCGAAGATGGCACCGCCGACACCCAAGGCACGATGTACGCCAACCAGACCACGAAAAGCGTGGTGATCGTCGCCGAAACCGTGCGTAACGACGGGGTTACCATCCAGGACAACGACACGCAGTTCCTCGACGGCGCCGTGGCCGGCTTCGTCAAGGACCAGACCGCTGCACTGCCCGACTTCAAGAAACTCAGCGAGAAGAAACTCACGTTCAAGGGCCTGGGGTTGCGCCAGGTGGACAGCACCGCCACCCAGGGCGGCGGCAAGACCTTGAACTCCACTTTCCTCGGCGGTTCGGGCAACCATTTGCTGGTGATCCAGGCCATCTCGCGGGCCGATGATGTGAAGGGGCATGCGGAGTTGGTGAAGCAGATCACCGGCGGCAAGTGAACCGATCTTCCTGACGCCACCAACAAATGTGCGAGCTGGCCAGCCAGCTCCCACACTTAGCCAACGTCAGTTCAGGCTTTTTTCCAGCCAAACCTTCAGGTCCTGCACCTCCGCCTCGCTGATGGTATGCGGCATGCCCGGATAGCCATGAAACTCCGGCGTCAGCCCCAACCCCGTCAGCACCTCATTCGCGCGCGTCGCCGACGTATACGGCAGCGCCTGGTCCAGGGTGCCGTGGCCGATAAAGATCGCCAGCTGTTTCAGGCGCTCATCCGGCTTCAGCTCGGCCTTGAGCACCGGCAACACGCTGCCACTCAACGCCGCAATCCCACGCACCAACGCAGGCTTACGCAAGCCCACCTCGTAGGACATGATCGCACCCTGGCTGAAACCGACCAGGAACACCCGGTCACTCTGGGTGTGGTATTTGGCGGTGGCCTGGGTCACGAAGTCTTCGAGCAGTGTGGCGCTGCGCTGCAAATCAGCCGTTTCGCCGTTGTACTCGCCGTCGCCCGGGGTCTTGGTAAACCAGCGAAAACCATGCGGGTCGACCGGCATCGGCGCACGGGCCGACAGGTAGGTCCAAGTGGAGGGCAGCGCGTCCTTGATGCCAAACAGGTCCTCCTCGTTGCTGCCGAACCCGTGCAGGAAAATCACCAGTGGCTGGTTGCGCGCATCGCCCTGGGTCTGTTCCAGGTATGAAAGCGGCAAATCGGTGTGCAGGCTGGTATCGGCCTGGGCGGCACCGGCCACCAGGGCCAGCGCCAGGGCAAACAGTTTGAGCATGGGACGTTACCTCAGGGTTTGCGCAACAAATAAGTGTCCATGATCCAGCCATTCTCCAGGCGCGCCGCCTTGCGCACCCGTTCAATTTCTCCAGCCACTTCGCTGACCTTGCCGCTGATCAGGATTTCATCCGGCGTGCCCAGGTAGGCGCCCCAATAAATATCCAGGCCTTGATCCGCCACGCTGCGGTAGGAATCTTCGGCGTCGAGCATTACCACCAGGGTATCGGCATCACTCGCCTGCCCTGCGGCCAAACGGCGCCCGGTGGTGATTTCGACGGACTTGCCGATGCGGTTCAGCGCCACCTTGTGCTGGGCCGCCAGGGCTTGCACGCTGGTGATGCCGGGGATGACTTCAAACTCAAAGTGGCAACGGCCACTGGCCAGGATCGCCTGCAGGATACGAATGGTGCTGTCGTACAGCGCCGGGTCTCCCCAGGCCAGGAAAGCGCCGACTTCACCGTCAGCCATTTCCTCATTGATCATGCGTTCGAACGTCGCCTGCTTGTCGCGGTTGAGGTCCTGCACGGCCGTGGTGTAGTCGATATCCCCGCGCACACGCTCGGGGCAGTCGGCCTCGACGAAGCGGTAACCAGGCTCGTTGATGTAGGTCTCGCAGATCTCGCGGCGCAGGTCGATCAGCTTGTCCTTGCTCTGGCCCTTGTCCATCAGGAAAAACACGTCGGTGCGGTTCAGCGCTTTCACGGCCTGCATCGTGATGTAGTCAGGGTTGCCGGCGCCAATGCCGATGATCAGGATGCGTTTCATGGGTTGCTCTCAGTGCGGGGCGTGGATTTTGCCATGTTCATGCGGCCAGGCGTGAGTTTCCAGGCGCAGGCGCCAGACAGTGTTGAAGCGCAGTTCGGTGGCGCAGAGTGGCTCGACGTCGATCCGGTAGAACATCGCGACGGGCAACTGCAACACGTACAGCATCGCGGCGCGGATGACAAAGGGATGGGTGATAGCCACTACGTGCCCGGGCTGTGTTTCGAGGGTTTTCATCCACTGTGCCACGCGTGCGCAAATCTGCTCGACCGACTCGCCACCGTGGGGCGCACTGGCACTGTTGGTCATCCAGTCCTGCAACTGGCCATGATCCAACTGGCTGATGGCCTGGCCCTTCCAATCGCCGAAGTTGCCATCGCGCAGGGCTTCTTCAATCACCGGCGCGCTGCCGAACAAACCCGCCGTCTGCCGGGCGCGAGCCTCGGGTGCGCAGAGCAGGCGCAGGTTTTTCGGGTAGCGCCCGGCCAGCGATGACGCGGCAGCTTGCCAGTCCATCGCCACCGATTCGTCATCGGGAAAGCGCCCCTGCTTTTGCAGGGGCGTGATGGCATGGCAGATAAGGGTCAGACGGGTGGCCTGCATCACAATTTCACTCTGTTTCAGCGCGCAGTCAGCGTAGACTGGCGAAGTTGTTTCAACATGTTACAACGAACATGAAAGAGGAAGCCGGTTCGATTCCGGCGCGGTCGCGCCACTGTATTCGGCCCAATAGCCGTAAGCCAGACCCTGTTTCAGCCCCTTCGCTATCCATTTCGGGACGCGTCATCCCTGGAGGTTCTCATGGCTAACACTGCTGCAACCCATCCTGATGTTTATGTGCCGACGATCCCGCTGGGCGAAATCCTGCCCTGGGCGATCTTCGGCGGCCTGCTGCTGATGCTGGCGATTTACTTCGTCGGTGCCGAGCAAGGCGCCACTGCGGTGTTCAAGGGCATGTACGTGCACGAGTTTGTGCACGACGGTCGCCACCTGCTGGGTTTCCCCTGCCATTAATTCATAAGGGAGACACACCATGACAGGGCAATTACTCGTACGCGGGATGCTGGTGGGCCTGCTCGCCGGCGTGTTGGCCTTCGGTTTCGCCAAGACCTTCGGCGAGCCGCAGATCGACAAGGCCATCGCCTTTGAAGACCAGATGGCACAGATGCACGGCGATGCGCCGGAAGAAGAACTGGTGAGCCGCGAGGTGCAAAGTACCTTCGGCCTGTTCACCGGCGTGGTGGTCTACAGCGTGTCCCTGGGTGGCCTCTTCGCCCTGGTGTTCGCCTACGCCCTGGGCCGCATCGGCAAGGTCGGCCCGCGCGGCCTGGCGGCGCTGCTGGCATTGGCGGCCTTTGTGACGCTGATCCTGGTGCCCGGGCTCAAATACCCGGCCAACCCGCCTTCGGTGGGGGACCCGCAGACCATTGCACAGCGCACCAGGCTGTTCTTCCTGATGCTGCTGGTGTCGGTGGCGGCGGCGGTGATCGCGATCAACGCCGCGCGCAAGCTGATTGCCCGCCGTGGCGTGTGGAGCGGCGCGATCCTCGGCGTGGCGCTGTACATCGTGATCGTCGCAGTGGCCGGCAGCCTGTTCCCGGTGATCAACGAAGTGCCGGAGCAATTCTCGGCCGTGCTGCTGTGGAAATTTCGCGTGGCCTCGTTGGGCATCCAGTTGGTGCTGTGGACCACCCTGGGCCTGGTGTTCGGGGCGGTGGCCGAGCGCAAGCTCAGCCAGCCAAAAGCCCGATTCAACTCCTGAGTCAAATCCCGGGATGGGCCAGGTAAAACACCTGGTAGCCCGTCCCGGGATGGTCCGCCTGCAACGCCTTGGCCGACAAGGTGATCCGTACCAGCCGCCAGGCCTGCACATCCAGCGCGAGGAACACCGCAAAGGTGTCGCCGCTATCCGCCAACTGCTGGTTGCGACTTTTCTCCTCGGCCAGGATCGCCGCCCTGTCCGCCCCCGGCTCCAACGCCCATTCCTCGCGGTACAGACTCAGCGCGGTCTGCGCCGGCCCACGTTGCACATCCAGCGGCAACCAGCTCTCGATATACGGACGGCCGAAGCTGTCGAGCACCTTCTGAAAGCGCTCTCCGAGCAGAAAATCGGCGGCCTGCAGCGGGTCGGACCATAGATACACCGAGGCATACACTTTGCCTGCGTGCTCCTGGGCGATAAACGCCTTGAACAGCAACCCTTCGGCGTGATCCCACAACGGCCCCAATTGCGCGGCGCGGCGGCGGATCACGGCCATGTCGTAGTCGGCAGGCAAGCGGTGTGAATACTGTTTGGCAAACATGAAGAAGCTCCCGTGCAAGTTGAGGGTTCAGCTTGCGCAGCGCCGATGATTTCAACAAGATATCAGCCGATATATGTGCGATAAGGATTGGATATGACTGACACGCCCAAACCGCTGGATATCGACACCGTGCAGGCCTTTGTGCTGGTCGCCGACTTCGCCAGTTTCACCCGCGCCGCCGCAGCCCTCGACACCTCCCAGGCCGCCATCAGCCTCAAGCTCAAGCGCCTGGAGGAACGCCTGGGCTATCGCTTGCTGGAGCGCACGCCGCGCCATGTGCGGCTGTCACCCCAGGGCGAGCACTTTATCGTCGCCGCGCGCGCCCTGCTCAATGCCCACGAACGCGCACTGGGCGATATGGGCAACCAAGCGCCCCGGCGCCTGGTGATCGGCATCAGCGACCATGTGGCCGGCCCCGACCTGCCAACCTGGCTCAGCCGCCTGGCTGCCTATGACCCTTTGGTGATCCTTGAAGTACGTATCGCGTCCTCCCGCGACCTGGTGGCCGCCTTCGACCGCAATGAGCTGGACGCGGTGATCGTGCGCAATGAGGGCGAGCGCCAGGACGGCGAAGTACTGGCGGTGGAACGCTTTGGCTGGTTCGCCGCGCCCACCTGGCAACACCGCCCCGGCACGCCGCTGCGCATGGCAACCATGGCCGCGCCCTGCGGCGTGCGGCACGTGGCGACGCGCGCACTGGATGCGGCGTGTATCGACTGGACCGAGGTATTTGTCGGTGGCGGGGTGATGGCCGTGGGTGCGGCAGTCACCGCCGGATTGGGCGTCGCTGCCCTCGCCCACCGCGTGGCCCCGGCCGGAGCGGTAGAGGTGAGCGAGCAATACGGCTTGCCGGCCTTGGCCGTGAGTGAGGTGGTGCTCCATAGCCGCATCAGCGACACGCGTTCGCGGGAAACCTTGCGGGCCCTGAGTGCGACCTTTCGTGGCGTGTTGCAACGCTGATCAGCCTTTCTGTGGGCGCTGGCTTGCCTGCGATGCAGGCACCTCGATCCATCAGGCACACCCGCTCTGAGCGCGCGACCGCCAGCAGCCGCTACCTGGACACGGATAGGCACTCAGCCAAACCACTCCCGCCGCCCCTCAAACGTGCTGACGATCAACTCGACAATCATCTGCACCGCCTGCGCATGCTGCACCTGCGCATTCACCGCCAGCCACACCTGGCGTTGCATGCTGTCGGCCAGCAACCCCGGCAGTGCCACCAGCCCACGGTCGAAACTGCTCATGTAGTGCGGCAGCAAACCGATGCAGGCGCCGCAGCGGATCATCTCCAGCATCAGCGAATAGGCCTGCACCTGCACCACCGCCGCCAGGCGTTGCTCCACCACTTGGTTCCACGGCTGCAGGGCGTCGACCTGTGCATCGGGTTGCCATTGCACCAGCATGTAGTCATTCAGGTCGTCGACGCTGTCCGGGCGCGTGGTCTGGCGCGAATAGCGCTTGGCGATATGCGGCAAATATTCCAGGCGGGCCAGGGCCCGTGGCGCTTCGGTGGCGAAGCTCGGGCCGGGCACCGGGCCGTCGGTGTCGGAGAGCCACACCACCACATCGACGTCCACCGCTTGCAGGGACAATTGGCTGTCGAGGGAGATGATCTCCAGGCGCACGCTGGCGTTGCGGCGCAGCAAGGCAATCAGGTCACGGCCGAGGATGTCGTGCAGGATCGGCTCGGCCACCGCCAGGCGAATCAGCGGCTGTTCCAGCACCGGCAGGCGCCGCTCGTGGGCCAGGGCTACCAACTGGGCCTGCAACTGCAAGCCGTCGCGGCTGAGCACCAGGCCGTTGCCCTGATAACTGAACAACGCATGGCGCAGGTGCTCCTCCAGCTGCGCCAGGCGCTTGCGCAGCAGCGTCGCCTTGATATTCAAGCTGCGCGCGGCCTGCATGAAACAGCCGCAGCGCGCACTGACCAGGAAGTAGCGCGCCACCTCCGGGTCGATCTCGGCGGCCAGGGCCAGCCAGGCGCCACGTGACTCGGATGGCGCGCGATAGGTTGAAGGCCCTTGTTGGCCGGACGGTTCCAGTAATGCCATGTGAGACTCCCTGTCTGTCGGTCGGTGCATCCAATGCGGGTGGTCGCGGGTTACTCCAGCACTTTGTTCAACTCGGCACCGTCGATACTCAAGGTCGCGGTGTTGAGCATGCCTTCCAGGTAGGCCTTGGCGATCTGTTCCTGACGTTGGGCACGCAGGGCCTGGGTCAGGCGTTCGCGCAGTTCGTCGAGGCTGGCGGTGCGCGCCGGCTGTTGGCCGGTGAGCTTGAGCACATGAAAGCCCGCCGCACTCTGCACCGCGTCCGATACCGCGCCGACCTTGAGCCGCGACACCGCGCCGCGCACCTCGGGCACCAGTTGCTGCAGCGGCTGCAGGCCCGAATCACCGCCGCGCGCAGCGGTCTCCGGGTCCTGGGAAAACTGGTTGGCCAGGGTGGCGAAATCCCCCGGTGCGGCCTGTGCCCGGCGGCTCAGTTCCTGGGCCTGGCGGCGCACCGTGTCGAGGTTTTGCGGGTCATTCACCGCGAGGAAAATCTGGCTCACCCGGTACAGCGGCGGCGTCACCCATTGCGCCTTGCCGCTGTCGTAGGCCTGCTGCAATTCAGCCGCGCTGGGGTAGTCCGCCGGCACCTGGCTGACCGAGAGCATGTAGTCGCGGAACACGATCTGCTCGGTGGCGGCGCGGGTCTGCTGCTCCACCTGCGGGCGCTGGCGCCAGCCTTGGGCGTCGGCCTGTTCGAGCACGGCCTTTTGCGCCAGCCGTGAGCGAATCCAGGTTTCCAACGCGCCACGGTTGCCACGCAGTTGCTCGCGAGACTCGGCTGGCAGGCTCGCCAGCACGCTCTTGAGTTCGACCAGGTCGATCTGCTGATTGCCCAGGCGCGCCACCGCGGGCCCGGCCGGCGCCGGATCGAGCAGCGGTGCCGGTTGCTGGGCAGCCACCGGGTCGCTGCCCGGACGCAGGCACAGCGCCACGGCCACCACCAGCACCGCCAGCGCGCCGGCGCCGACCATCAGGGTTGGCTTCTTCACAGGACGGGCGCCTCTTCGCCGACCGCCGCAGCCTGGGCCTGCAACTGCGCGGCCTGCTGGCTGTATTCACGCAGGTAGACGATGAATTCCTGCAGCAAGCGGTCCCACAATTCCAGCTGGCTGCGCAGGTGCGTGGCGCCGACGCCGGCCACCACCACGTCCATTTCCATCAGCAAGAACTCGCCCTGCAGCGACAACCGCGCAAAGCGCCGCGAGGCGTTCCACACCTGGGCCAGGCCTTCGGGCAACTCGCCCTGCACGCGCAGTGCGCAGCTGTAGGTGAAGTCCACGTAGCCGCCCTGCTCCGCCGCCGGGTTGCCGAAGCGCACGGCAAAGCCGATGCCCTGGCTGGCGCTGAGCAATTGCACGATGCCGTTCTGTTCGCTCTGGTTGACCCGGTAGCCGGCTTCCTGCAGCAACTCGGTGAGGCTCTGGGGGGTGACGCTGGTGATCAATTCGTTCATGTGCGGTTCTTCCTTGTGATCAATGGTTGACGCCCGCCTGGGGCGCATCGAAACGGCTCTTGTAGAGATCGTCGCCAAAGCCCTGGGCCAGTTCCTCGAACTTGACCCGCGCGCTGCTGGCGAAGGGCTGGCGAATACTCATCACCTCAGCCACGTCAATCTTTTCGTAGGCCGTGAGCAGTTGCTGCGCCACGCCGTACATCTGTTGATTCTTGACTGAACATTGCTGCACTTGTGTGTCACGTTCGCTCAACTGTGCCTGCAAGCGGGCGCGCTCGGCTTCCTTGCCTTTGGCCAGGACCAGCAGTTCCTCATACGCCTTCTTGAACTTGCCGATCTGCTCATGGCTGGCCGCGACCTGGGCTTGCGCCTGGCTGTGCAGGTTCTGTTGCTGGCCGGCCAGTTGCTCGGCCGTGCCACGGGCCTTTTCCAGCTCGGCCGTCAGTTGCTTGATTTGCGCCTGGGCCTGCTTGGCCTGGGCCTCAGCGGCGACACGCGCCGCACTGGCCTGGGCCTGCTCGCTTTGCAGCGCCTGTAATTGCTGGGTGGTGCTGCGCAGTTGCGTACGCAGGCGTTCCTCCATGCCTTCGGCGCAGGCGCCGCTGGCCACCAGCAGCAACAACAGCCCGCAGATTCGCGTGTTCATGTGGCATCTCCCTGCGCATCAAAAGCGCGTGTTGAGTTCCAGTTGCATCACATCGACTTCGAACGGCGCGCCATACACTTCGGACGCGCTCAACCAACGCGCACTGGCGTAGATGTTCTTGTCGATGCCGTAGTTGCCGCCGATGAAATAGCCCTTGGCATTGGTGCCGCCCAAGTGGAACGAGGAATCGTTGAAACCGTCAGGCAAGGCGTCGGGCTGGATGTACTTGTAGCCAGCCAGCACGTTCCAGTCGCCGCGCTTGCGCATCTCCAGCGCGCTGCCGAGGGTCATCTGCACCATCAGCGCGTTGCCACCGCTTTCGAACTGGCCCTTGCTGTTGATGTTGTTGACGATCTCGCCTTCGCTGCGCTTGAGCATCTCGCCCTTGTCGTAGGCCAGGTTGTGGATGAAGTTGCCCTGGGTGCGCAGCTTGAAGTCGCTGGGCAACTCGGCATCCCACGCCAGGTTGAGGTCGAGCACGTCGAACTTGGACGCCAGGCCGACAAACTGCGGTTGCGGGGTCAGGCCGGGCGTGGCCGGGTTGGGGGTGATATCGCGCAGCAGGAACACGCTGTTGCCCTTTTGCATGAAGGCCAGGCGCGAGCCGTCGCTGTCACACGCCGGCTGCCCGGCCCAGGGTTCGCAGGCGCCGGAGCGTTTACCTTCGATGTCGTCGAAGTGGTAGTACGCCACCGCGCCCTTGAGGCTGTTGCCGCGGTTGAGCTTCCAGTTGGCGCCGATCTGCCCGCCAAACAGCCATTTGGTTTCGCTGTCCTCCTTGTCGAAGCCGTTGCTGCTGGCCGAGTCGGAGGTGTACTCCACCGGGAACGCGCCGAGGGTGCCGAACAGCCCCCATTCGCTGTTCAGGGCATGGTTGAAATTGGCGGCGATACCATCGAAGTTGAGGTCGCCCGAATACATCATGTCGGTGGAATAGAACGGGTTGGCGAAGCGCCCGGCCGTGAGGGTCACGTCTTGGGTGGCCTTCCAGCTCAGGTAGCCCTGGTCGAGCCAGATATCCTTCTTGCCGAAGCCACCGCCGAGGGTCTGCGTGGTGGACACCGGGTTATTGTCGGAGCCGGTGCCGATGCGGATACCGGCAGTCCATTCCGGCGAAATCACCGCCTTCATGCCCAGGCGGGCGCGCAGGCGGAACAGGTTTTCGCGGTCCTTGGTGGTGTTGAGCAGCGGCGGCAACTTGGTGTTGGTGTCTTTGTTGGTGTCGTACGGGCCGCTGTCGTTGAGCTTGGCGTAGTCGACGATTTCATTGCTGTTGTTGCCCGAGAAATACCGCGATTCATCGCGCAGGCGTATGTCGCCGTCAAAGGTGATACGCGAGACCCAGTCCGGGAACGTATTGGGCTGGGCCCAGTTTTCCTGCTTGGCAGTGGCCATGACCTCGGCCTTGACCTGATCACGAATCTGATCTTTTACCGCCTGCGGCACGTACTGCACCCGCACATCACCCGGTGCTGCCGTGGGGCCGGCGGCCACCACCGGCGCGGCATTCGCCTGACGGGCCTGCTGGGCTTCCTTTTCGGCCTGGGCGATCAGCCCATTGGCGGTGTCCTGGGTCAGCACGCCTTGCTGCACCAGCAGGCGGATCAGGTTGATGGTGACGTTTTCCGAGGGGGCGACCGGGGCTGCCGCCGCCTGGCCGACCAGGGTCGCGATGACCATGCCGACCGCCAGGGTCAGTCGATTCACGGGGGAAATCATGTGTACGCTACTCCTGTAAAAATCCGTAGATAAAAGGTGTCGATCAATCCGGACGCCGGCCCTTGAGGGACAGGCGCAGGGGCAGCGTCAACGACGCCGGCGGTTTCTGGGTGGCACGCGGTGCCTGGATCAAGGCGAGCATCTGCGCGTCGGTCTCGGCATCGCCGCTGGACTTGGCCACCAGCGCTTTGGTGACCTGTCCATCGGCGCCCAGCCACAGGTTTATCTGTATCGAGAAGGCCTTCTTGCGCAGCGCCGGGTCTTCGCGCATCAAGCGCTGGTAGGTGCCGGCCAGATACTGTTTGTAAGTGCCGGTCCCCAGCCCGCCGCCACCGCTGCCGGCCATGCCGCCGCCCTTGCCGGCACCGATGTTGAAACCATCAGTGCCGGACTGCGCGTCGCCATCGATCTGCATCGGGTTGGCCAGGTCTTCGTTGGGTGACGGCGGCGCTTCCTCGGCCGGCTTGACCTCTTCGGGTTCCGGGCTGGGCACCGGCTCCGGGACTTTTTCCTCGACCTTGGGCTCGGGCTCCTTGGGCTTTTCCGGTGGCGGCGGCGGTGGTGGCGGCAGCGGGATAATCGTCGGCACCTTCGGTGCTTCGCGGCGTACGCCACTCATGTCATTGGCCCACTGCCACAGGAACCAGGCAGCCACGGCGCCCAGCAACAACCCGGCGCCCCACTTCAACGGGCGCAGGGGCGACTTCTTCACCGGCAACGGCGCAATCGGGATCTGTGCAGTCATGGCTCAGCCCTGGCTCGGTTTGCCGGTGACCAGCCCGACCTGGGACAGCTCCAGCCGGCGCAACAGGTCGAGCACTTCGATAACCTTCTGGTACTGCACCAGCGCATCGCCGCGCACGATCACCGGGAAGTCCGGATTCAGTGCTTTTTCGATGCGCAGGCGCTCTTCCAACTCACCGAGGGTCACCGGGTAGGCGTCGAGGAACACCTGGCCGCCGTCATTCACGGAAATCGCCTTGGTCTTGGCCTCCGACAGCGACACCGAGGCGCTGGCCTTGGGCAGGTGGATCTGGATGCCCGAGACCTGGGCGGTGGCGGTGAGGATAAACATCACCAGCACCACCATCAGCACGTCCACCAGGGGCGTGATGTTGATGCTGTCGACGGCGGCATCATCGTCATCGTCGTGGGAGGCATTTACGGAAGCCATGGCGATTCTCCTCAGGCCGGAACCGATGCGTGGTGTTCGCGACGGTGCGCCGCTTCACTGTGCTGGCTCTCGCCGTGCATCTCGGCCAGGCGCGTGATGAACTCGTCGACAAACACGCGCATGTCGGCGCTGACTTCCTTGTTGCGCGTGATCAGGCGGTTGTAGCCAAACAGCGCAGGGATCGCGACGAACAGCCCCAGGGCCGTGGCCAGCAAGGCCGCCGCCATGCCTGGGGCGATAGCGTTGATGTTCACGTCACCGGCCATGGCCGTGCCGAGGAACACCACCATGATCCCCAGCACCGTGCCGAGCAGGCCGATATACGGCCCGCCGGCGATGGCGTTGGAGAGGGTCGAGAGCTTGGCACTCAGTTGCTGGTTTTCGCGGGTGCGCACGCCGTCCATGGAGCAGCGAATCGCCTCGATCGTCGCCGCCGAGACCGACGAGGTGTCGGCCCCCTGCGCGCGGCGGGTGCGGATCTCCTTGACCGCCACCAGGTACAGGCGCCACAGCGAGGAATGGCTGAGGCGCTCACCCAATTGCGCGTCGTCGGCGTACATCTCCAGGCGCGTGCCGATCTGTGCGAAGTGCTCGCGGAAAATTTCGTTGGCACTGCTGACCCGGCTGACCTGGCGGTTCTTGCGCAGCATGATCACCCACGACTGCACCATCATCGCCACCAGCACCAGGATGATCACCCAGGCGTCCACCGGCACGGCGTTGAGCAGGAAACCCAGGCTGCCGAAACCGAAGCCGGACTGTTCTTCATCCACCCCGTAGGCCACCAGTTTCGACTCGGCGCCCTGGGCACTCGCATCGGCCAGCAACAGCGCAGCCGGACGCGCCACTTTGGACAGGCGCAACTCATCGATGGCGCCGGCGAATGGCAGGTGCGTGCTGGCCGCTTCCGGCACGTCGGCACCGATCGCCAGTTGCGAGTTGAAGGCCGGCATCGCCACGGCCAGGGTCGCGGTTTCGCGGCCGTTCACATATAAGCTGAGCTTGTCGCCCTCGGCGGTGAATGCCAGGTGTTGCCATTGGCCAGGGTTCAGCGGCTGGGTCGACACGGCGCGCTGGCCGTCGATGTCCACGAACGGCATGCCCTGGTTCAGCCCCAGCAGCAAGCTGTGCGGGCCGTCACGGCGGGCCAGCACCACTTGCTCGCCACTGGCCTGGTCCAGGCGCAGCCAGGCGCTGAAGGTGAACGCGGCGCCGGCGGCGTGTTGCAGCGACGGGCTGGCCGGCAGCAGCAATGGCTGGCCACTGAACTGCAGGGCGCGGCCGATCACACCGTCGATGCTCGCGCCGGTGGCGTTTACCGACGTGTTGGCATAAGCGGTGGTGTCGCGGGCCGGTGTGCCGTTGGCACCGTCAAAGTGGTAGAGCGCGGTGTAATTGGGGTCGAACGTCAGCTGCCCATTGGCGGTGGCCGGGGCTTTCTGGTTGCCGTAGTACATCCACAGGTCCTGGCGTTGACCCCCTTCGACCTTGGGCACGTCGACCCAGATCAGCGCCATGCCCATCAGCGGGTCGAAGCTTTCGACCTGGTGATTGAACACGGTCTTGTCGTCGGCACTCACAAAGCGCAGGTCGGCGCCGTCGTCCTTGACCCCGTCAAAGGTGAAGTTGCCGGTGTGCAGGCGCACCAGCAGCGCGGTGCGGCCCAGGGCCTGGCTGATGGCGGCGCCCTGGGCGGTGGTGTCCACCGAGATCTGCTTGCGGTAGTGCCAGTCGTCCTGCCACCAGGCATGGGCGGTGGCCGGGAGCGCGAAGCCCAGGCAGATCAACAGGCTCAGAAATAGGCGTTGCATGGGTGAAGTCTCCGGAAGAAAAAGTCAGAAAGTCGCCTGCACACTGAAGTGCAGTCGCGCGTCCTGTTTCTGGGTGTTCGGTCCATCGAGCAGCGGGTAGCCCCAATCCAGGCTGCCGGACAACCACTTGCTCAAACTGGCGCGGGTGCCGAGGCCGACACTGGCCAGGCTGTATTCGTCTTCCTGCTCGGGCAGCGGGTCGTGCAGGCGCATGCGCGCGCCTTCGGCGAACGCATAGAAGCGCCACTCCTGCACGTAACTGCCAAGGAACTTGGCCAGGGATGGGGTGCGCAATTCCTGGGAGAGCAGATAGCCCTCATCCCCGGTGCGCTCGGCCGCCAGGTAGCCGCGCACCGAGGTGGCGCCGCCGGCGGAATATTGCTCGTTGGACACCAGCGGCCCCGAGGCCAGCTGGAAGCCGCCCTTGGTCGCCGACTGCCAGTCGTTGGCGAAGGTGTAGGTGTAATTCAGGTCGCCCTTGAGCACCGCGAAACTCGCGCTGGCCTTGTAGCGCTTGTACTCGAACTCCTCGGCGTCGCTGCCGTAGCCGAAAAATGCGCGCGTGCCCACCACCAGGCTCAGGCCGAGGCCCAATTGGGATTGCTCGGTGTAGCGATAGCCGTTGTAGCCAAAGGTCATCGGTGCGTATTTGAGGGGTACCTGGTCGCTGCTGGCGCCGAATTTCATCTGCTCATCGAAGTCCTTGAAGTCGACCCCGAACGAGAACGAGTTGGCCCAGTTGCCCATGGCCGGCAGGCTGTAGATCGCCGACACGCCATAGGAATGCCCCTTGCCCAGCACGTTGCTGCCGCCGATGGTGGCGATGTTGCTGTCGGACTGGTAACCGGAGAACTGCAAGGCCCAGCGCTCATCCAGCGGCGCGGTGTAGGAGCCCGACCAGACCTTGGCGTTGTCGGTGTCCTGGGGCGCAGTGAAGTAGGTCAGGGAAATGCTGTGGCCCAGTTGCCACAGGTTGTCGTAGCCGACGGTCGCCACCGAGCGCAGCTTCTCGGTGTCGGCGCTGTAGTCGTTGTTCAGGCCAATACTGGCGTGCCAGGGGTTCTGGTCTTCGACCTGCAAATCCACGTCCATGGTGCCCGGGCGCTGGCCTTCGCGCACCAGCGGCGTGACCTGGCGCCCGGCGCCACGATTGAGCCCGGCCAACTGGGTTTGCACGGTGGCGAAGTCCGGCACCGCGCCCTCTTCCAGGGCCGGCACCTGCTCGCGGATTTCCACCGGCGAGTAATGTTTGGCGCCGACCACACGGACCCGGCCGACCTTGGTTTCGCTGACCTGCAGGTAGACGATGCCGTCATCGACCTTCTGCCCCGGCAACTCGACGAATACCGATTGATAGCCGCGCGCCTGGTAGATTTTCTGCAACGCGTCACGGGCGCCTTCGATATCGTCCAGGGTCTTTTGCGGGCCGAGAAACGGGTACACCGCCTCCTCGATCGTCGCCGCGTCGAGCACGGTATTGCCGCGCACGAAGTACTCGTTGACGTCGACCTTGCGCGCCGGGGCTTGCTCCCCCTCCTCGGCCCACGCCGGCTGCGCCAAGGTGCCCAGCGCCATGCAGCACAGCGCCAGCGTTGATTTGAACAGATGCTCCACACCGCCCCCTGACATTCTGATTATGTGCGCCGCCGCCGATGGCGCGACGTATGGCCAGCTCAATTACTGGCGATCGAGGTACTGCCGTGGCGTGCCAGCCAGGTGTGCAACAGCGCGAAGTTCAAGGAGAACTCCGGCGTGTGCAGCAAGGCGCCACAAAACACGTCACCGATGATTTTCTGGATGAGTTGCACCGCCCGCGGGTTGTTCAGCAGCGTGGCGATGTCGCGGGTCAGCGCGTGGATGCTCCAGACCTTCTGGTTCAGGTCCAGGCCGACGAACCAGCGGAACAGCAGGTTGTAGTTGAGCTGTTCATGCAATTGCTGCTCGCTGGGTACCGAATACAACAGTTGCAGCAGGAGGATCTGCAGCACCGTGTGCGGGGCGATCGACATCGGGGCTTCGGCCACCAGCCAGTCGCGATGCTGGTCGAGGATTTCATCGATCTGCGGGCGCAGCAACACCAGGGAATGGCCCGCCGGGATGAAGCTCGCGACTTCCTTCAAGGCGCCCTGCCAATCGTCCTGAGAGACGATCCACACCCATGGCGCGCCGTAGCGATACACCGAAACCGGCTTCTTGCGCGCCGCTTCGACGATCTTCGACAGGCGCTGGTCGAGCTCCTGCATGCCCACTTTCGAGTAACGTTCCATAGTTCCCATCGCCCCACTCCTGGCATCCTGCTTGCGGCTGAAAAGAACGCCTGTCTGGCGTCCTCAAGCGCGTTACACAGGAGAGACGGGAGTGGCCAAGGGCTACCGAACTTTTGTCATGAAAGCTTCATTTTTGCTTGAGTGGGTTACTGGGAAGGCTCGATCACTGACGCGCTTTTCTGTAGCAGCCGGCTTGTCGGCGATCCCATCGCTGGCAAGCCGGCTCCTGCACACGGTAGATCAGTTGTCTTCAAGGCCGCTAACCCGCGGGGAAGCCCACCCCTTGCAGGGGCAGTTCGTAGGATTTTTTAACCGTGCGTACCACCAACGTCGACGAATAAGTCCGAATCGGAATATCCCGGTAAGTCTCCAGAAACCGATAGATATACTCGGTGTATTCCGTCGCATCGCGAAACTTGGCAACCATCACAAAATCAAACTCGCCGGTCAGCAGGTAACAATCCTGAATCTCCGGGTGGCGGGTGAGGATGTGCTGCATCTTGCGGTCGATATCGTGGCTGTCCTTGTCCAATTTGATCAGGAAAAACGCGGTCACCTGGATGCCCAGCTTGCGCTCGTCGAGCACCGCGACTTTTGCCTTGATAATCCCCACGCTTTCCATGCGGCGAATCCGCCGGTAACAACTGGTGGACGACAGCCCCACGCTGTCGCTCAACAACTCCAGGCTCTGGTCGCAATCCTTTTGCAACTTGCCCAGGATCTTCAAATCCATGGCGTCTGTCATCGGTTGTAAATCGTCCTTGAAAATTGCAATGAATCCGTCGCGAAGACGGGCCAATTTGCACAAATCCTGCGCAGCGGCTCGTTAACATCAATCCAGCTTAGCAGCCCAGCCAACACCTGGCCCGGGGCGGCATGAGAGGGATCTTATGATAGTCGCGAAACCGACATGGACCGCTGATATCCACGGCCTTTTCAGCGCCCCCTACTGGATACCGTCCGCCTCGCGCGCCGCCGTCGCCGCCACCTGGGCGGGCTGCATGAACGCCTACGACGTGTTCCTGGAAGACCCGGACTCGGTCAAGGCCTGGTCGCAGACCATTTACCAGCACCTCGCCTCGCGCAACATGCCGCTGACCACCGACCCCCAGCAATTCTGGCCGATCGATGCGCTGGAAACCTTCCGCCTGTGGGTCAACCAGGGCTGGCGACTGGACGCCAGCTCGGCCTTTGACCCCGCCGAGCGCATCCCCCCACCGGCCCTGCCGCAGCCGGTCAAGCGCGTACGCCAGGACATCCGCGCCCTGAGCCCGGAGCAGTTGAACCTGTACCGCGCCCGCCTGGATGACGTGATGCACATCGGCGACCCGGACAGCGGCTCGCCCTGGCAGCGCTACGCCTACATCCACACCAACTGGTGCCTGCATTACCAGGAAGCGTTTGCCCTGTGGCATCGCGCCTACCTGCTGCACCTGGAAGCGCTGATCGACTGCGCGATTCCCTATTGGGACTGGATGGCCGCCGACGCCAGTGTCGATGGCAGCCCGCAGGCCGGGCTGCCCCAGGCCTTCCTCGACGAGACCTACGTGCACCCGCACACCGGCGAAGTGCGGCGCAACCCTTTGCGCTATGCGGCGGCCAAGGACGGCTGCTCAAAAGTCTGCGCCAGCGCCAGCGTCGAGGGCGTGGACTGCCGCTATGTGCAGCGCAACCCGATGTTCTACACCCAGGGCGAGGCGTTTCGTGTCGAGCGCACGCGCCTGTATGGCATGAGCCGGATCTTCCAGCAGCAAGTGCTGGATGCGCTCACCTTCACCACCTTCAGCCAGCCCCAGGGCGTGCCGGGCTATCCCTGGGCCAACATCACCACGTTTGACCCGCCACAGCCGGACAACCTGTACCCCAATCGCGCGTTGAATTTTGACGGGCTCTACGAACAGCCCCACGACAACTATCACGGCTGGATCGGCGGCGACATGGCCGACAACGCCTACACCGCCTTCGACCCGGTGTTCTGTTCCTACCACGCCAATATCGACCGCATGCTCGAAGTGTGGATTCGCGCCAATCCGGCCGCGCAGTACACCACCCAGTGCCTGTTGCAGCCATTCGCCGGGCACCAGGCCGACGAGGTCAGCTTCACCAGCGCGGATGCCTGGCGCTACACCACCCTGGGCGACATGGCCCAGGACAGCCGCCACATCGGCTACGACTATGGCACCCCGGTGGCGCCGCAGTTCGGTGCATCCAAAGCCTGCTGCGAGGCACAGCCGGCAGGGACCGGCCCGTGGGTGGTGTTCGACCATGTGCGCTGCACCCACGACACCTTCCTGATCGACGTCTTTCTCAATCAGCCAGACGCCACCGCGCAGCACGTGAACGCAGACAACCCGCATTACGTCGGGCGTTTCAGCCGGATCGGCATGGGCCTGGTGGACGACAAGGGCCGCTGCATCACCCAGGGCGTGTCCCGCGCGCTGAATGCTGCGCGCAGCGTCAAGGCGCTGCACCTGGCGCCGACGGATGCCGCGCAGTTATCGCTGATCGTGACCCATCTCGAGAGTGGCCAGGTACTGACGCCCGATGCGTACGCGCCGCTGCCTGGCTTTATCGCGCAACTGGTGTGGGACGACCCACGCCAAACCACCGCCGGCCCCGCTACGGGCGCCGGTTGCTGCTCCACGTCCCACCACACACCTGCTGGAGAACCGACATGAGCACACCCTTCACCCAATTCACCTCCCCCGCCGAGCAGGCGCCCAAGGACTACAACAAGCTGGGCCTGGAAGACCAACTGTCGACCTTCGAGACCAACTGGAACAACAACGTCACCGGCTGGACCCAGATGTCGGTCATCGGCAACCCCTGGTCCAACCTCAACGACGCGCCGCGCTCGGGCTACTACAACCCGATCGAAAGCGGCTACGGCACGCAGACGCCGATCACCATTACCTGGCAGCCGTTCCCCAACCGCCTGTGGACCTTCTTCTACAACAACGGCGCCGCCGTGGTGCCGCAGTTGAACGGCAAGGCCATGACCCTGGACCAAGTGATGGAACTCACCGACCACGGCCAGATTACCCTCGACGGCACACTGTTTTCATTGTACCCGGACCCGACCGCCACCCAGCTGCAGATCCCCAGCGTGCTGTGCAAATCGATCAACTGGAACGGTCCCTACGCCGACTTTTCGCCTTCGGGCCCACGGGGCTGGCTCGATGAATACTGCGAGTGGTCGATCACCCGCGACCCCGACGGCAATATGCGCAGCATCATGTTCACCAGCGAAAACCCGGCTTACTTCCTGACCATGTGGAACATCGATCCGAATGCCGTGCTGGGGCTGTACCAGGCGTATGTCGACCCGCAGGTGAAACTCGAAGACCTGTACCTGCGCTACACCGCCAACGGTCCGACCGGCAACGCCGGCGACCCGGTGATCGATGAAACCACCGGCCGCCCCGCCTACGACACCGTGAACAAATGGAACAGCGGCACCGTGCGCATTCCCGGCGTGTCGGGCGGTGCGATGCACCTGACCTCCGGGCCCAACACCCTGAGTGCCGAGATCTACCTGGCAGCCGCGGCTACCATCCTGCGGCCGATCCGCAGCAGCGCCAACCAGCAGAGCCTGATCTGCTGCGCCCAGTACGGGCAGAACTACCGCAACTCCGACCCGCACATCGGTTTCTCGGCCAACCAGGCGGCGGTGAACAACCTCATCTCGTTGACCAATCCGATCGGCCTGTACCTGCAACAACCCAAGTCCTTCAGCGGCTGGAAAGGCCCTCAAGGCCAGGATGTGAGCAGCTACTGGCGCGTCACCCGTGGCACCGCCGGCACCGGCCCGAACAACTCCGACCAGATCCTGCAAGCGGTGTTCGAGGTGCCGCAAAGCGCCGGGTTCTCGATCAACGACATCACCATCAATGGCACGCCGATCAATTACGTGTGGGTTATCGCCGATCAACTGGATGTGGCCCTCAGCGTGACGCCGGCGCCCCTCACCGCCACGCCCGAAACCTGCGAATGTGTCGCGGCGAACAACACCGATACGCAACCCTGGCCCGTGCAGTTGCTGCCGCTGGACCTGTTCTACGGCCAGTCCCCCAGCGACTTGCCGGCCAGTTTTGCCCCCGGCACCTCGGCGCAGTTCGTGCTGGTGGTGCAAGGCGCCGACCCGCAGACCACGGTCGCCGACGCGCGGGTGCAGTTCTCCAACCCAGGGATCACCGCCCAGGTCACGCAGTTCCTGCCGGACGCCTCGGCTATCCCGGGGCAAACCGACAGCGGCGGCACCCAGGGCTACATCATGACCGTCACGGTCAGCAGCAGCGCCGCGCCGGGACTGGTCAGCGTGCGTGCGCTGAACCCGAGCGAAGCCGCCAACCCCAGTGCCACCCAGCACCCGTGGGAAAGCGGCCTGGCCCTGGTGCCCGGCGCCTGACTGCCTGCGGCCGCCGCTGCCTGGCAGGGGTGGCCGCCCCCCTGAGACTTGAGCAAGGAATGCGATCATGAACGGATGGCCTCGCCCGCTGCGCCGGGCACGCTTGAGTGTGTTCTGCTGGATAACCTGCGCCCTGCTGCTGGCCCCACCCGCGGCCAGTGCCGCAACAGACGCCCAGAGCTGCGTCAGCCAACTGGTGTTCGATCCCACCAGTGGCGGTTTCCTGCCGGTGAACAATTTCGGCACCGAGCAGGACTTTCTCAATTGTTTCGGCTGGCAGCTATTTATCGCCATGAACTGGTCGGTCAACCCCGGCTGGCCCGCCAACCCGAGCCTGGCCGGCGAGCCGGACACGCAAAGCAGCGCTGCCCAGTTCGGCGTGCCGCCCACGCCCGGCCAGCCAATGAGCAACGCCCCGGTGTGGGCCAGCTACAAGGATGCCAGCGATATCTTCCTGCCCGGCGCGGCCAAGCCGTCCGGCTGGGGTGTCGAAACCCTGGTGCCGTCCAATTGCAGCGCCTCCGGCAACCTCAAGGCGTTTGCCAGCGGCGCGCGCAAATTCATCACCGCCACCTCGGAAAGCGCCATTAACCGCAAGCATCGCTTTCACCTGTCCAGCGGCACCCAGGTGACCCTGCCGGATTCGATCATGGAAGCCTCCGGCGGCTGGCTGACGGACCAGGCGGGCAACCTGGTGTTTTTCGAGCGCAAGGTCGGCAAGGCCGAGTTCGACTACATCGTCAATAACGGCCTGTACGATGCAGCCAACCAGCTGATCGTGGCGCAGAACAGCGACAACCGGCACCCCGCCGGCCTGTCATTGCCGGCAGGCAAGCTGGTGCGCGAACTGCCGGCCAAGGCCCTGCCCCAGGAAGAACTCGGCGCCCTGGAACTCAAGGCCGCCTGGCGCGTGCTCACCAACAAGCCCGAGCTGTACGGGCGCTACCTCACCACCGTGGCCTGGCTGCAACGCCCCGACACCCTGCAGTGCACCCAGGAAGTGGTGGGGCTGGTGGGCCTGCATATCATCAACAAGACCCAGACCCAGCCGAACTTCATCTGGAGCACGTTCGAGCAGGTCGACAATGTGCCCGATGGCGGCGCCGCACCGCCGGATGGCTACAGCTTCAACAACCCGGCCTGCACCGGCGCGGCCTGCACACCCAATGTGGCGCGCGTGCAATGCGACGCCAGCCATACCCCGCCCAACTGCACGCCACTGGAGCAGCCGGTGCAGGCCACGCGGGTGAACGCCACGCCCCAGGATTTGCAGGCGCTGAACACGGCGGTGCAGCAGACCTTTGCCGAGAAAACCCAGGGCCAATCGGTGTTCCAGTACTACAAACTGGTGAATGTGCTGTGGTCGAAGACGCCCAATGCCCCCAACGACCCGGGGCCGGGGCCGAACGTGAAGACGCCGCTGTCCTACGGGCCGTATGTCAGCGATCAGAATGGGGTGGTGGCCAACACGACCCTGGAGACCTACGTGCAGAACGACAACTGCAATGCCTGTCACCAGTACGCGGCGATTGCCGGCACCTCGGGGCTGGCCTCGGATTTTTCGTTTCTGTTCGGCAATGCCGACTCGGCGAAGAACACCCGGCTGATCAAGCGCGTGGAGGCATTCAAGACCCTCAAGGACAATCCATAGGCGACGCAGGTGCCTCGGCAGGCGCCGGCTTGCCGGCGATGCAGGCACCTCGGTACATCAGGCACACCCAGGTGATGCCATCTCAGGCAAGCCAGCACCCTACACAGGTCCGGGCAGCAGCCAAAAAAACGGGGCGATCATTGATCGCCCCAAAGGTACATCGAGAGGTCCTTCTGTAAATCTACAAACTGATCTGCTTGCGCTCCTCGTCGGTCAAGCGGGCCCGCGCCTGGTCACTCAGCGGCCCCGCGCCCAGGACCTGCACCGGGCTATTGGGGTTGTAGCCCGAGGTCTTCTGCGCGGGCGCCGGTTCTTGCGGCAAGGGCTCGCTGCCCAGGCTCAACACTTCCACGGTCATGATCGACGGCCGGCCCTGCTTGGCCGCTGTCTGCTGGCTGCGCGCCGCGTCTTCCGCCGCCTGGGACGCCGCCGCCCCTGCCGCGCTGGCCGAACTCATGGCCCCGGTGTAGACGGTGGCCGACACCGGCACTCCGGACGACTTGCCCTGGGTCTGGATGTTGGCCGCGTTCACCACGTGCAAGGCAGCGATGTTGACGTTGCCCGACACCCGAATGCCCGCCTCGCCCGCATCGATGGTGCCCATCGGCGCAATCAGGTCGATATCCCCCGCCGGCACTTCCGGGATCGGGTTGAGCGTGGCGATCCCCGCACCGGTACTCGGCACCGATGGCGACAGGCCGACGTTGCCCCAGTTGTCATAGACACGCTTGGGCGGCGTGTACACCACGGTGGTCTTGGAGCCCCGACCGGCGTTGATGTCGCCTTCGCTGGTCCAGCCCATGATCGAGCCGCCGAAGGTGGTCATGATGCGGCTCTGGCCCAGCAGGATGCTGCCCAGGGAATACAGCTGGATATCGCCGGCCCCCTGGGTGATCACACCGGCGGTGGACGGCGGTGCGGCGCCTTCGATGCCGAAGGTCTGGCTGCCGCCCGGCGTGAGCATCTGGATCGAACCACCGAAGTTGGTGTGCACGCCCGCGCCGCCGAACAGGGTGATATCGCCCTTGTAGGTGAGCGGGTTGCCGGCCACGTCCTTGTCCGGGAACAGTGCCGCAATCGCCGCGCGGCCACGCAGGTAGCTGCCCTGGCGCACGCTGCCGTCCTGGTTGTACTCGCGGCCGGCGGCCTTGAGTTCGGCGAAGTACACGTCGCGGGCAAACACCCGTTGTTGCTCGGCCGGCAGGCTGGCGTAGTAGGCGCGGGCCTGCTCGCTGTTGCCGACAAACCCGAAGCGCTCGGCCAGCCAGCCGACCAGTTCGTTTTCGTAGGTCTTGGCCACCTTGGCGCCCTGCAACGACTCGCCCGGTTGCGCCAGGTTGGCGGGGTTCAGGTACGGTTCGACGAAGCGGCGGTAATCCGGGCCGTTGGCGCCGACGCCGGCTTGCATCACGATGCTCGCGCCGGGGCGTGTGTCGCCCGCCGCCACAGCGCCCAGGCTGGTGACACCGACCTTGTCGTCCATCAGGATATTGCGCCCGGCGCTCACTTCCAGATTGCCGGGGCCGGCGACGTTGAAGCTGCTGTAGAGGATGTCGCGACCGGCGCTGACGATGGAGATATCGGTGGGGCTGTTGTGCACGAACAGGTTGCCGGCAAAGGTGTAGCTACCGGTACTGTCGTCGCCACCGCTGGCCCCTGCCAGGCCGGTACCGCTGCTGACGATATCGCGCCCGGCCCGCATCCAGACCGGGCCTGCGCCTTCAAAATAGGTTTGCCCAAGACGCGGATCGTCGGCGGTGGTCATCGTCAGCGTACGCCCACTGTTGACCCCCAGCAGATCCCCCGTCATTGCATAGAAACGCGCGGGCTCCAGGGCATTCCCCCATTGGGTGCTGGCGGTATTTGGACCAAAGGCAAACAGTGGGAACGAAATGCCCAGCCTGGCAACGTTGGCGTCGGTGGAAACGTTGCCGCTGCCCGCGTCTGCTCGCCCGCCGATAAAGCCCTGGAAGGCCGGGTGCAGGATGCTCGCCAAGGTGTCCGGCGCCGCACTGGAACGGCTGATGGTCAGGTCGCCGCCATAGATCGAATCCCCCGCCAGCAGCTGCAATTGGCCGTTGGTCGACGGCGCCAATACCAGCGCCTTGAGCGGCGGCAATACGTTCGTGTTCAACGTCGAAGCGCGGCCGTAGTACAGGCTGCCGTTGGCCGCGACTGCACGCAGCGTCGCCGGATACACCGCCGCCAGATCCGACTCGGCGGTATCGGTCAACGGCGTGAGATTGCCCCCGGCGGAGAACAGGTCGATGGCCGTGCGGTCGGTCCACAGGCTGAACCAACTCTGCCCAACGCCACTGACGCCATTGTTCTCATACGCCAGGACATTCATCTGCGGCGCGCGCCCCGGATCGGCCACGTCCTGCAGCACCAGGTCCCCACGCGTAGACAAATTGAAGGTCGCATCCCCCGGCAGCAGGCTCCAGCCCCCGGTCGCGGCCGCAGACGTCGAACGGCTCGGATCGTAGGCGCGGATTTCGCTCGGGCTTTGATCCTTGGGTTGGCTGCCGTAGCGCAACGTCAGGCTACCCAGGGCGCCGCCCGTCATCTGTACATGCCCGCGCAGGTCGACCACTGCACCATTGAGATGCTCCAGCGCGATCTGGCTGCCGGGGTTGACCGCCCCGCCCACCCGCACGTTCAAGTCACCGCCCCCGGTGAGTTGCAGGCTGCCATCGGCCGCGACCCGCCCGGTGCTGCCTACCGCCAGCACCAGGCCCGTGCTGCGCGGGCTGACGTTGGCGGCCACGTAGCCCGTCAGCGGTTTGAGCATCCCCGCATCGCCACCGACCTCGACATTCAGGTTGCCGCCGCCCAGGGTGCCGAACCCGGTGAAGCCCACCATCCGGTCCGCGAGGCCCGCGACGGGCACCATCGCGCCAAAGTTGATCCACCACGCAGTGGATTGCGCCTGGCTGCCGCTCAAGCCGTTGCCCTGGCGCCACAGCCAATTGCCGACGTTGGCCGAATCCACCTCGCCATCGGTCGTCACCGGACGCCCGCCCGTGGAGCGCGCCTTGCTGGTTATGTTGCCGGTCAGGTTGCCGCCGACCTTCAACAACAGGTTGCCGCCCCCCTCCGGGAACCAGGCGCCCGCCGGGCTGCCGGCTGTGGCGGTCGTGGCACTGCCGGCGGTGTAGACGCCGAACAGCGATTCCATGCTCAAATCCCCGCCGGCCAGCAACTCCAGGTCCGCCGCACCGGTGCGGATCACGCTGAAACGCGTGCTGCCGCCGACGATCTTGCTCGGGCCAAACACGCCGTAATGGCTGTCGGCCAGGCGCAGGTTACCGGCCTGCGGCTGCGGTTGCAGCGCTCGGCTATCGGCTGCCTGGGTGTCGGCACCGGCCACCAGGCGCATCGACCAGGCCTCGGAGCTCGCGGGCAGCATCGGCGCCGCCGCCCACAACTTGCCTTGCCCATCCGCCCCTGGCACACGCAGTTGCACCGAGGTGGCATTGCCCGGCAACTTGACGTTGGTGCCCACCGGCAACAACGCGCCACGGGGCAGCGGCTTGGTGCCATTGAGGATCACCGTCGCGGTGCTGCCCAATACCCCCGGCAACGGCACTCCCGCAGGCCAGGTCATGATGCGCACACTGGTGAGGCTGACCAGCACGGTGCCGGCGTCCAGGATGCTGCCCGCCGGCAAGCTCACGCGCTGGGTCAATATCGTTCCCGCCGGGTACAGCACGGTCCCCGCGGCATTACGCACCGCGCCCGCCAACACGGTACCGGCCGGCAGTGCCAGGGTCGCATTGAGGGTTGCCGCCGCCGGCAAGCGGGTGCCGGCCGGCAGGCTGCGGGCCTTGATCGAGATGTCGAAGTTGAGGGCCACGCCGCCGGGGAACGTAGTGCCGTCCGCCAGCGTCACGCCGTTGCCAGGCACCACCACCGTGCCACCGGTGAAGTCGACACCAGCGCGCAGTACCCAGCCGTTGTCATCCGCAGTCGCGGCTGGCGCTGCAAAGCCATCGTTGATACTGCCGTAGATATTCAGGTCGCCACCGGCGCGCAGGGTCAGGCTGCCGGCCTCGGTTGGCTGGGTCGACTTGAGGCTGGCGTAGCGATAGCCGGACAGGTTCAGATCGCCCTGCACGACCAGGTCGCCGTCAGCGGTGTTGCTGACGATTTCCACACCGGGGCGCAAGTGGAAGGTATCGCCGTAGGTCGCGTTGTTCAGGCCGGCCAGCTTGGTCTGCGTCAGGTTGGTATTGCTCAGCGCCGCATTGATGTAGGTGGTGCTTAACGCATGCAGGTCATCCAGGTATTGCTGGGTGACGACTTGATACGGCCGGCCGGTGGCCGTGGTGTCGGTGCCGACCGGCGCATCGGTGTAGGTGGCCATGCCGTTGAGGGCAATCGAACGTGCCCCCTGGATCGTCAGGCGCCCACTGGCGTCGATGGCGATGTCATTGGCGCCCACGCGGGGCGCATTCAGTTCCAGGGTGCCCCGGTTGCGTCCGTCATTGCCGGTGGCGGTTTCGGTGCCATGGCGCAGGTCGATGCGCATCCCGTCGGCCAGGGTCAGCGGGCCAGTGCCCGACCCCAGGACCACGCTGGCGCGGTTCGGCGAATCGATGATCTTGCCGTAGCTGTCGACGCGCAATTGCTTGCCATGGGCGTCGAGCACCGCCGTGCCGGCCAGCGTCAGGCCGTTCTTGCCGGCCAGGTTGATGTTGCCGACGCGTTCGCCGCTGGCGTCCACTCGGCCGGTGACCAGCAGGCTGCCATTGTCCACCGAGACGTTGACGGTATTGGCCTTGAGACCATCGCCAATCGTCAGGTCGCCCTGCTTGAGCTGGAAGCTGCGCGCACCAAACACCTGGCCCTGGTTGAGGCGCTGGTTGAGGGCCGCGAACCGCTCGCTCAGGCTGCCGCTGCCGCCCAGGTGCTGGGCCTGGATCTCCACCGCGCCGGCCAGATACGGCACCAGCGTGCCGCCGGCATCGTAGTAGCCGCTGCTGCCGGCGAGGATCTTGCCCGCCAGGTCGACGGTGCCCGCCGCGTCGCTCACCGCCACGGCGCGCAGCTTGCCCGCCTGGTTGAAGGTGGCCGAGAGGTCGATGGTCGAGCCCGTGGCCTGCCGCACATTGCCCGCGCTGCTTTGCAGCACCACGTCGCCGCCCGCGCTGTATTTGGTCAGGTCGTCGAACACGATGGCGCGACCGGACACATCAATCGAGGCGTTGTCGGTCAGCACCACATCACCACGGGCGCCCAGGGTCACCTTGCCGCTGGGCAGTACCACCGCGCTGGCCAGGCGCAAGCTGTCGCCCTGCAGCGACAACTCGCCGCCAAGCCCCTCCACCTTGCCCATCGGCCCCGACGAGGCGCTGACATCAATGGCGCCACCGGCGGTGATCTTGTTCACCGAGCCGGCTTCGCCGGTCATCAGTGGCGTGAGGATATTGAGGTTACCGCCACTGTAGGCAAAGCCCTTGATCGCGTCGTAGGCGCCCTGGCTCTGGTACACCGAGAGGCTGCCCTTGTGGTTGGCGGTGATGCGCTCGCTGGCATTCAGGTTGACGTTGGCAAAGCCCAGCGCCAGGCGGTTCAAGGTGGCGGTGGTGCTGGCCTGGGCGAACTCGCCATAGCCGAACGTAATGCGCTCGGCGTTGATGTCCAGGCGCCCGCTGCCGGTGCCGGCACCGCCAGCCACCACAGTGCCGGGGGCTGCCTCGGCGCCCTGCCAGATCAGATTGGCGGTGTGGATGGTCGCCACATCATTCGCGCCTCCAGCGCCATAGATCGCCGGGGTGGAGAGCATCAGGTTGTTCAACAGGGACTTGCCCGTGACCGCGTCGTAGGTGTCGAGGGTGGTCGATCCGTAAAAGTTGAAGCTGTCGCGTGCCGACAGTTGCAGGGTCTCCAGGGCCGGGGCGCCGAACTGGGTGTCGCCGCGCAGCAAGCGGTCGAGCACTTGCTGGGTGAGGGTCAGGCCCGCCGGCAGGCGATTGGCCGCGGCAGCGTCAGCCAGGGCCTGCGGGCTGCCGACGTTGATGCTGGCGACGCCGAGGTTGAGGTGCCGGGTGCCGTAACGCACCTCGTCGCCCATCAGCAGGGTCTTGTCAGTCAAGGCGACGATGCTGCCCTCGGAGTAGAGAGCGGTTTGCCCGCTGCAAGGGGCGCTGGCACACGTGCCCAGCTTGATCCCGCCGCTGCTGCTGCCCGCGGGCGCACTGACCACATTGAGCAATCCATTGGAGACCGCGAGCATATTGCCCACGCTGTAGACAAAACCATCACGTGCGTCATAGCTGGCCTTGCCGCGCCCGATCGTATTGATCGACGCGCCCTGCTCCACCACGATTTCCCCGTCAGCACTCAAGAGGAATACTTCCGGCGCGGCCAACGTCGCCCCCGTACGCAGGGTGACCGAACCGCTGGGCATATTCGCCAGGTTGATGTAGCCACCGTTCTGGCCATACGAGACCTGGGTCATGCCGCCGATCATCAGGCGTGCGGCACCCAGGGCATTGAGGCTCGCCGCATCCACGGTGACACCAGCGAAATCCGCTGTGGCCGCATTGCCTGCCGCCACCACTTCGATTTCGCTGTTGTCCATGTTGAGCACCGCCACGGTACCGGCGTAACCGCCGGCAGCCGCATCGAAACGGCCGATCCCCTGGAACGAGAAGGCATCCGCACCGGCCCCCGGCCGCAAGGCCAGCTCCAGGGTCTTGGCGTCCCGCTCGAGCATCGCCCGAGGCACGCCGAGCCTGGCGGCGTCGGCCACCGCGAACTGCGCATAACTGGTTTCGTTGTACTGGGAATAACGGCGCAAGGTATCGGCCGACGTGAGGATCAACTGGCTGGCAATGCTGTTGCTGATCCCGGTATTGGCGATGAACAGCCGCCCCGCAGTCGACCACGAGCCGTTGCGCATCTGCTGGGTCGGCCCCACGCCTGCGGCCCCGGCCAAGCCGTTGATTTCGACTCGGAACGCACCCGGCATCAAGGCATACGTCGACGGCATCAGGGTATAGGTGCCCGCCGCGAGCCCCGGCACCCCTGCGCCGATCGTGATTTGCTGGCCGATCAACGGATCGACCGCGCCGCCCTCCGGCGCCACGGGTGCGTAGCCGGGCTGCACGCCGGGCACAATCGCGTAGACCGGGTTGGTGCCCAGGCCCGGCAGCACAAAACCGCCGTTGGCCCCGATCTGCATCAACGGGTTGTAGCGGGCGTCGGTAGAACCGCCGCGCCCGGAAATAAACCCGGCGCCGAGTAATTCGCCGCCGCCGGACAGGTCCACAGTGGCCTCAGGCAGCACCGCCACCGACTCACCGCCGAGGACCACGCCGACCTGCAGGCCACCGTTCAACGTCGGTATCCCGCCCTGCCCGAGGAACGTCACGGTCTTGCCGTTGTATTGATAGATCTGGCCGTCCACTGTACCGCCGTAAGGCAGCACCAGGCCCCTGCCGCTCACCGAGGTCAGGCTGCCCGGCAGCAGTTCAACTTTGCTGGAGCCCAGGCTGCCGATCTCAATCAGCCCCAGCGGCGCACGCACCACCCCGCCCTGCTTGATGGTCGGGCCACCCAGTTGCAGGCGACCGAACGCCGAGTACGGCACGGCAGCGGTGCTGTTGCCGGTACGGGCAATCGTGAGGGTGCGTGTCGGGTCGTAGTTGTATCCCGTGGTGTCATTGTTAGCGTCCAGATAGCCCGCCATCACCCTCGCGCCGACCTCAGTCGCCGGGTACAGCTGGGCCGCGCGCAAGGTCATATCTCCGCGCGTCATCAGTTGCGTGCTGATGCCGGTAGCGATCACATCCGCACCCGCCCCCACCAGAAACCGCAGGTCGCCCTGGCTGGTCAGTTGCACATCATCGAAGCCGCGACGGTCGATACTCACCTGACTGCTATCGCTCAGGGTCAGGTCACTCTTGTTGCTGAACAGCACATTGCCACGCACATCGACCAGGTTGCCGGAGGCATTGAACAGCGCCTGGCTGTCACGTTGAGACATGCCGCTGGTCAACACCGGATGCAGGTATTGTTGTTTGTTGGGGTCCAGCGGCGCGAGGATGCCCGCCAGCAGCAGGTAAGGCGCCGACAGGTTGATACGGGAATTGGCCGCCGCCGTTTCAGTCAGCCCCATGGCACCGCTGTACAGGCGCAGGCTTTGGCCCATGTTCAGCGACACATCACCGTCAAAACTCAGCAGGCCATTGCTGAGCAAGGCCAGGTTGTCAAAACCGCCGGCACGCACCTGGTCCACGCCCAGCGCGCCATGGCCGTACTCCAGGCTGGCGGCGGCCGCGTCGGCGCTGCCCGGCAATGCGCTGCCCTGGTGGGCTTGGCTGAGCACCAGTTCACGGACGTTAAGCACACGGTCGGTCACGGCGCTCATGGCGTAGTACGGAGTTTCCAGCGCCAGCGACAAGCTGCCGCCCGCCGCCCCTGCACCACCGGCACGCGCTACAAAGCTGCCATCCAGGTACAGACCGTTGTTGGACGCAAAGCTGATGCGGCCGCCATTGCTTGCCACCTGCACCCGGCCCTGGCCCGGGATATCCAGGGCCGCCTGCGTACCAGAGGCGTCCAGGCGGGCGCCGTCACGCACCACCACAAACAGGTCGCTGGCCTTGGCAATCCCGGTGGCCAGGTCGATGTCGCCGCCAATGCTGATTGTGCCGCCATTGCGGACCTGGCCGTAGACACTGCCGCGATTGCTCACTGCCGTGACGGCCCGCGAGGCGACGTCGATCAGCGCGTTTTCGCCGACCCAGATCGAACGACCGTGGCCGCCAGCATTGACCAGTTCGGAAGCCGGAACCGTCAAGCCGCCCAGGCTGACACTGCCGCCCCAGGCGTTCAGGGTGCCGTCGAGGGTCAACTGGCCGACGCTGCGCAGGTTGATGCCCTCGCCAGGGTCGACGTTGATCACCGCCCCCTTGCCCACATTCAGCGTGGTCGTCGCCAGTTCGGCCGCCGTGGATTCCTGATGCCCTGCCGTCAAGGTCAGGCTGGCGCCGCGCCGTTGCGTCAGCACGCCCTTGGTGGCGTCTTCCTGATACAGCGCCGGTGTCCAGCGCTCCAGGGCCGTGGCCGGGTCGCTGCCCGTGGGGCTGGCGGAGGTCTGCTCGCCCAGGCGATAGACCGGCGTGGTCACATCCACGCGCGTGCCGTCGGTGACCAGCAAACCTTCGTTGCCGGTGATGTCATAGGCCGAGAAGCCCTTGTTGAAGAAATCGCCCGCCAGTTTCAGTGTGTCGGCGGTCGGTGCGGTGGCGCTGTCGCCGATCTGCACCTTGCGTGCCTGCAACCCCAGGGTGCCGCCGCCGTTGACGCCATAGCTACGGAGTTCACCGTCCAGCGCCAGGTTGCCGAGGGCGCCTACGGTCACGTCACCGCCCTTGCCGCCGACGAGCTTGCCGTCGAGGCCAAGGCTGCCACCGGAGGATGCATCCACCACGCTGCCGGCCGCCAGGTGCACATTGCCGGTGCTGCGCAACGACACCTTGCCGCCGTTCACCGAGGCCACGCCGCCCACGTCGGCAGGGTCCAGCAGCAGGTTATTCCAGCGTCCACTGGTGTCGAGCCTGACGCCGGCGGCCACGTCGAGGCGGCCGTTGCCCGCCAGGATCGTATCGCCGACCGCCCCCGCCTTGAGCGGGTCGACCTGGCTGAGGATATTGCCTGCATTGAGACTGCCACCATGGGCCGTGAGGTTGGCATTGATGGCTACGCCCGGCCCGAACAGGGTGATGTCGCCCCCGTCCACCACCTTCAGCGCGCCATTCACGGTGATCTGCCGGGTGGCGCCAACCTTGACCGCGCCCAACTGGTAGCCATTGAGCTGGTCACTGTCGAGCACCAGCGTGCCTTGGCGATCCGCCGGCAAGGCGGTGCTGAGGTCGAGGCCATCGGCAATCTTCTGCGTATTGCTGTCGATCAGGACCTGGTCGGTGCTGCCGCTGAGGGCATAGCGCAAAGTGCCGGTGGTCTTGTTATAGATCGGGATGTATTGGCCAATGATCAGTTGCGCGCGCTGGGCCCGGGCCTTCTGCGATTGCTGGTAGCCATCGAGGTTGATGTTCGGCGCCTGGGTCTGGCGGTCGCCCTGGAACACGTCGCTGATCAACTGGCCTTCGAGCACCGCGCTGGTGGTGCCGACCACCAGCTTGCCGGCGTCGCGTCCCACGGTATAACCGGCCTCGTAGCGGCGCTGTGGCGCGATCAGCGGGTTGTAGTAGTACTCGGTCTGGCCCCAGCGTGCGCTGGTGTCTTCATAGCCTTTGTAGAAACCCGAATAAAGAATGTCGCCCGGCGCCCTGGAGACTTCATACAGGCGGCCATTAGGGCCCTTGAGCCAGGTCTGCTGGATATAACCGGCCTGCACATCCACGGTGCCGCCGGACAGGTTGATCTGCGCGCCCTGCTGGGTCACCACCTCCTTGCCGGTAAAGGTCACCGTGCCGCCCTGGGCCATCCACTCACCCACCGAGTGGCCCTGGGTGCCGAGGTAGCCGCCGACTTCCAGCAAGCCGCCAGCGGTATACCAGCGGTCTGTGGCATAGCCGTTGGTGCCCGCCGGCACAAACACCAGCTCACGCAGGTCGACCCACACATCGTTGTTGATCAACTGGCCGCCATCGCGGTTGACCGGCGCATCGCGCTGCTCGTTACCCTGCACGTTGATCTTAATGTTGTTGGATTCCATCGACACCTTGACGCCGACGGCACCCGACACATCGATCATCGCGCCGTCGCGCACCAGGCTGCGCCCAGCGGCGCTGACCGCGACCTGGCCGCCGGTGGCGAGGGTGATCGAGCCTTTCTGGAAGTCCACGGTGCCGCCACTGACGATCTCGATCCGTGACTGGTCGGTGCGGTCGGCCACCGCGCTGAGATTGTTGAACGCGCCGGTGACCAGGTTGGCGGGCGTGCCATCAAGGTTGACCAGGCCATTGCCTTTCTGGCTGTTGAGCGCGGTGCTGCCGCTGCTGTCCAGCAGGATCGCAGTGGTGCTGCCCTCGCCCAGGGTCACGCTGCCGGTGGTGTCGGTGGCGGCGTTGAGCAAATGGACCGTGCCGCGGGTGTCCACCGAGGTGCTGGCCAGGACCACGCCATTTTGCTGCACCTGGTGCCCGGTCAGCGTGATGTCGCCGGTGGAGGCCATGATCAATCCGCTGTTGGTGACCTTGCCGGCGCTGCTGCCGGCGTTGAGGCTGGTCGCCACTTCATTGCCACGGGTGGTCGAGCGGTCATTGCCGGTAGTGCCAACGCCCTTGCGGATGTAAAAACTGTCGCCGGCTGCCAGGGTCGCCTGGCCCTTGGCGGTGTTGATAGTGCCGGCGTTTTCCACTTCTGTGCCAAGCAGCAAGGCATAGCCGCCGGCATCGGTGGAGGTGGCCGGGCTGTGGGTCTGGATCAGCGCGCCGCGCTGGACCTCGACCTTGCCCGCCGCATCGGTGAAGGTCGGTTGGGTGCCGGTGGCGTCCACGTAAATGCCACGTTGAGTGAACTGCTCATCGGTGATGTTCGCGGCGGCGGCCACCAGGTTGCGCACGTTGACCTGGCTGGTACCGCTGAAGACCACGCCGTTGCGGTTCATGATCATCACCGTGCCGGCGCCGGTGATCTGGCCCTGGATCTCGCTGGGGCGCGCGTTGGGGTCGTTGACGCGGTTGAGCACGGCCCAACTGGCCTGCTGCTGGAAATCCACCGTGGTATTGCGCCCGACGTTGAAGGTCTCCCAGTTGAGGATCGCCTTGTCGGCGGTCTGCTCGATGGTCACCGTGGTCTTGCCGCCGGCCTGGTTCTGCACCGGGCCCTTGGCGTTGGTCCAGCCCTGGGTGAGGCTGTTGTCGACCTGCAGGCCGCCCTTGCCCAGGCCATCGGGAACGGTCGAGACCTGGCCGAAGGCAGCCTGGCGCCCTGCCGCCTGCGCCGCTTGTTGCGCCGCAATCGCCGCGACGCTGGTGTTGAGCGTGCTGATCGAGCGCGACAACTGCTGCTTGACCCGCGCCTGCTGGTTCAGCGATGGAATCCCCGGCACCTGGCCCGCCCCGGTGCGCGCCGCCGTCGCCGCCTGGGACGCGCCCTTGTCGGCGAACCAGCCGGAACTGAAGGCCGTGGCCGCCTGGGCGTTGCCCGCCACCATCAACAGGGCAATGGCCTGGGCCAACGGTTTGAGGCGCAGGATCGTCTGGGCGCTCTGGCCTTGGGCAGTGCGGTTTACCGGTGATTTGCAGCGGACCATCGGAGATCTTCCTTGTTTGTAATTCGCCAGGGGCAAGACACGCCCGCGTATGAGGGTTAGGCGGTTGGCGAGGGGCCGGACTGAACTTCTGTCATGGAAAGTTCACATGGGGCTGGTAACGCAAAAAAATCAGCAACGGCACAGGCCGTTGCTGATCGGGTGTTGCAGGTCGGTGAAGGCGTGGGTTACAGCGGACGACCGATGCCGTTGCAGACGTTGGTTTTACCGATGCTCAGACCGCTGGTTGCCGTCAGGAAAGTGTCGGTGATGGCAGCTTTCCAGTTAGCCGGCAGTGGCACGAAACGGTTGGCCGAAATCGCGGCGTCGTTGTTGGCAGTGGCGCCGAAGTGCTTGGTGAAGAAGCCACGTACCTGGGAGGTCTGATCAGCGTTGGCATAGCACTGGCTGAAGATCAGGTTGGTGAAGCCAAGGATCGGGTAGCCCGAATCAGGGTACGGTTGAACGCCGGCAGCGCCCACTGGACCGAACACTGGCACCCAGTTGTCAGGGTTGTTGATGTCCAGCGGAGCGCTTGGGTCGTTAGGTGGCAGCACCTGGGCGATGGCGTCGGAAACGTTGCCCGGTGCTGGCGACACACCTTCGACGCCGTTGGCTTCGTCTTTACCCACGCGAGCAACCTTGGTGGCGTCGTCCAGGCCTTCCAGGGTGGAGGCCGCGTAGTCAGGGCTCATGTAGGTGATGCGGCCTTGGGCGGCGCCCAGGGCAGTCATTACACCCTGGCTGCCGGTGGCAGCAACGGCGCCGGCAGGCAGGCCACCGGAGAAGCTGTTGGCGAACGTGGTGGTAACGGCGAAGGAGCCGGTTTCAGCGTTGCACTTGGCGTTGAGGAAACGGGTGAACAGCTCGGTGGTGCCGCTGCTCTCGCTGCGATACACGATCACGATCGGACCGGTACGCCCAGCACCGGAAATCCCGCTCCAGTTCTTGATGCGACCGGAGAACACACCGCACAGCTCTTGAACGCTCAGGTCAACATTCGCGCTGCCGGTTTTGTTGAACGGAATGGCCACCGACGTTGCAACCGACGGCACCTGGATCAGCTTGCCCCAGGCCGGTTGTTTGGTAGACGCGTAGGTCGACAATTCAGTCGCAGTCAGTTTGGAATCGCTACCAGCCCAGTGCACGTTCTTATTGGTAACGCCGGCCACGAACTTGGTGTAGTCGTTGGTCAGGAAGGCAGCCTTGCCATTGCCGCTGCCGACGCCGATGTAGGGGGCGAAGCCAGTGGTGAGTACGCCGGCAGTCTGGTACAGCGGCTGTGGCAAGGTCGCGCCGCCGCCGTTTACGTCAGCGAATGCAGCCTGTGCCGAGCACAGTGCAGCGAGGGTCATGGATACCGCGAGAACGTTGCGCTTAAACATGAAGAAGCTCCTTTCGTCGTGTTTGTACGTTTGGGGTAGATGGCTCTTGCATGACGCCATGGCTTCGGTCCCAAGCCGTGATGCGGGGGTGGCGAGGGGTGAGGCCATGGGTAGGAAATTTCGCAGTTTCCGATGACAGCAATAGGAAAAAACCTCGGGAGGAACACCTTGATTTTTAAAAGATTCTCGGGTGTTTTGGTCATCGTTCTGAACGCTTTGGGCGCAGGTGACAGCGAGGTTTCAGCCCGCAATAGGTGGAGGCGGTACGGGCTGTGGCAAGGGCGGTTGGATGTGACGGAATGAGGAACCCGAGGTTGGGCCTGGCGATGTCGGCCCGCGCCGAAATCAACTGAGCAGCCCCTTCCCGGCTTTCTTGATCGTATTCAGGTCACGAGTTGGTTGATCTCGATGATCGGCAACAGCACCGCCATCACGATCACCAGCACCACCGCGCCCATCACCACGATCATCAGGGGCTCGAGCAACGCGGTCATGCCCATGGCGCGCCGTTCGATATCCCGCGACAGCGTCTGCGCGGCACGCTCGAGCATCGGCGGCAGCGCGCCGGTTTTTTCGCCGCTGGCAATCAGGTGGATCAGCACCGGCGGGAAGACTTTTTCCACCGCCAGCGCCGGGGCCAGGTTGACGCCCTCGCGAACCTTGGCGGTAGCGTCGTTGACGCATTGGCTCAGGCGGTCGTTGGAGAGGGTCTGGCGCGCCGCCTCCAGCGCGCGTAGCAGCGGCACGCCGGCCCCGCCGAGGATCGCCAGGGTCGAGGCAAACCGCGCGGTGTTCAGGCCCAGCACAAAGCGCCCGATCAGCGGCAGGCGCAGCACGCGACTGTGCCAGTTCAGGCGCGCCACGGGATTGCGCAGGTACAGGCGCCAGCTCCAGAAACCGCCGACAAGCGCACCGAAACACAACCAGCCCCAGGCGCGAATGAAGTCGCTGGCGTTGAGCATTGCCAGGGTCAGGCCCGGCAGGTCCTGGCGCGCCTGGGAAAACGCGCTGACCACCTGCGGCACCACGTAGCTCAACAGGAAAATCACGATGCCGATGGACACCAGCCCAACCACGCCGGGGTAGATAAAGGCCGTGAGGATCTTGCCGCGCAGGTTGTTGCGCTCCTCGATGTAGTCGGCCAGGCGCTCCATCACTTGGGCGAGGTCGCCGGACTCCTCCCCCGCCGCGATCAACGCGCGATAGATCGACGGAAAATCCCGTGGCCGTGCCGCCAATGCATCAGCCAAGCGCATGCCGCCGCGCACATCGGCACGTACGGCGGCGAGGGTCTGGGCGATGTGCTTTTTCTCGGCCTGCTCCACTGTCGCACTCAGTGCGGCCTCCAGCGGCAGGCTGGCGCCGAGCAGGCTCGCCAGTTGTCGCGTGGCCCAGGCCAGGTCATTGTCCGACAGCTTGGCAGTGAACAGGCTGCTGCCGGCGGCATTCGACTGATTGCCTTCAACCTGTACCAACAGCGCGGTCAGGCCACGGCTGCGCAACGCGGCAAACGCGCCGCTCTGGCTGTCCGCCTCCAGGTGCCCGGCCTCGACTTTGCCGCTGGCGTCGGCGGCTTCATAGCGATAGCGATTCATCAGGCGTCCCGCGTCACGCGCAGGATTTCTTCGGGCGCAGTGGCGCCGCTGCGCACCCAGCGCTCGCCGTCTTCGCGCATGCTCAACATCCCGGCGCGGCGCGCGGCCACGCGCAGGTCCTGCTCGCCGGCGCCCTGGTGGATCAGGCTGCGCACGTCGTCGTCGACGCAGAACAATTCATGGATCCCGGTACGCCCGCTGTAGCCGACCTGGTTGCATTGCGCGCAGCCCACCGGGCGCCAGGTGCCGGGCGCGGCCGGGTCCTGTTGCTTGCAATGCGGGCACAGGCGCCGCACCAGGCGCTGGGCCAATACGCCCAACAGCGACGACGCCAGCAGGAACGGCTCGACCCCCATGTCGATCAGGCGGTTGACCGCCGACACCGCGTCGTTGGTGTGCAGGGTCGCCAGTACCAGGTGGCCGGTGAGCGAGGCTTGCACGGCGATTTGCGCGGTCTCCAGGTCACGGATTTCACCGATCATGATGATGTCCGGGTCCTGGCGCAGAATCGCGCGCAAGGCCAGGCCGAAGGTCATGTCGATCTTGGCGTTGACCTGGATCTGGCTGATGCCCGGCAAATCATATTCCACCGGGTCTTCCACGGTGAGGATATTGCTGGTGCTGGCATCCAGCCGCGCCAGGGCCGCGTACAGGCTGGTGGTCTTGCCGCTGCCCGTGGGCCCGGTGACCAGCACGATGCCGTGGGGCTGGCGGATCAGCGTATCGAGGCGCGCGAGCAACTGCGGCTCCATGCCCAGGGTTTCCAATTGCAGGCGCCCGGCCTGTTTGTCGAGCAAACGCATCACCACGCGCTCGCCATGCCCGGTCGGCACGGTCGATACGCGAATATCAATCGGCCGGCCGGCCACGCGCAGGGCGATACGGCCGTCCTGGGGCAGGCGCTTTTCGGCGATATCGAGCTGGGCCATGATCTTGATCCGCGACACCAGCGCGCCATGCAGCGCCTTGCGCGGCGACACCACGTCACGCAGGGTGCCGTCGACGCGGTAGCGCACCACCGAATGGGTTTCATAGGGTTCGATGTGAATGTCACTGGCCTCATCCCGCGCCGCCTGGGTGAGCAAGGCGTTGATCATGCGAATCACCGGCGCGCCGTCCTGGGTGTCCAGCAGGTCAGTGATTTCGGGCATGTCTTGCATCAGGCGGTCGAGGTCGACTTCGTTTTCGGCGGCGCCGACCACGGCGGCGGCGCTGCCGGTGTCGGCGTAGGCACTGGCGAGCAGGCCGTCGAGTTCGTCGTCGCGCACCTGTTCAAGGCGGCTGTGGCCGAACTGACGGTGTACCTCGCTGATGGACCAGCCGGGGGTCGAGGGGCATACGGTGAGTAGCCTGCCTTCCTCGCAGGGACGCAAGAGGATGCGTTGGGATTTGGCCCAGGCGTAGGGGAGCAGGCTCATGGTTTTGGCTCGCTTGCACTGGATTTAGAGGGACCGAGTACATATCCGTTGTTGGGGTAACGGCTACTTGGGGTTCCGCTCTTACAGCGGCTCACTTTTGAAGAGCGCAAAAGTAAGCAAAACGCTCTTGCCCCAACACTCGGCACCTCGCCCAGGCTCGGTGTGCCCGCCATTCGACAGGGATTTGGGCGGCCGCCGCCACGCGCCATCCATGGCGCGGGGCTGCTAAACCGGCATCCCTGCCGGTTTACCCCCCAAATCCCTGCCGAATGGCGGCCAGCGTGTTTGATGGGGCGCCTAGGATCAAGGTCAAGATCAAGATCAAAAACAATGCGAAAGCTGGTTAGCTTTTCTGTGGGAGCTGGCTTGCCTGCGATGGCATCCACTCGGTGTGCATGCCGTACCGAAGTATCTGCAGCGCAGGCAAGCCAGCGCCCACCAAGAGTGCAACCATAAGTCACGGCCGCGCCCCCCCCGAAACCGGTACCGCGCGGATCACTGCCCGCGGCCCCTGTTGTTGACCACCCGGGATCGCCTTCTCCACCGAAGGCAACTGCGGCGCCTGCACATCCGGCATCGCCCAGCTGTGCTCCGGTTGCAGCCCGCCCTGGGCGCGGCGCATGAACTCGTAGCGGTTCAGGGTGATGCTGCGCCCTGCCCCGCTGTCGCGGATGATGTAGGGGCGCAGGAACACCATCAGGTTGGTCTTGTTCACGCTGCGCTTCTCATTGCGAAACAATGCGCCCAGGCCGGGAATATCCGACAGCCACGGCACCGCATCATTGCTCTGGCTGTAGCCGTCCTGCAGCAGCCCGCCGAGCACCATGATCTGCCCGTCATCCAGCAGGATGCTGGTGTCGATCGCGCGCTTGTTGGTCACCGTGCCGGCCTCCACCGACGCCCGCGCATCCACGGTGCTGACCTCCTGGTAGATATCCAGCTTCACCGTGCCGCCTTCGGAAATCTGCGGGCGCACGTTGAGCTTGAGCCCCACCTCCTCACGCTGCACGGTCTGGAACGGATTGTTGCTGGTGCCCCCGCCGCCGGTCACGTAGCTGCCGGTGACAAACGGGATGGTCTGCCCGACGAAAATACTCGCCGCTTCGTTGTCCAGCGTCAGCAGGTTCGGCGTCGACAGCACGTTGGTGCCACCCTTGCTCTTCAGGGCGCGGGCCAGCACCTTGAGGTCGAGCACCTTGCCGATCCCGGGGATGTCTACGGTGCCGTTGACCAGGCCGACGTTGAGGCCCTTGGGCAGCACATCAATGCTGGTGGGGCTGGCGGGCTTGCCATTCACACCGCTGCCGCCCAGGTTGACGCCGCCGAAGCCGCCCTTGCCACCGAGGTTGCCGGCCTGCCATTGCACGCCAAACTCGGTGGCGTCGTCCTCGCCGACTTCCACGATCAGACTTTCGATCACCACCTGGGCGCGGCGCTGGTCGAGCATGTCGATCACTTCGCGCAGGTTGCGGTACAACGGGTCCGGGGCGGAAATCAGCAAGGTGTTGGTGGTGGCGTCGGCCTGGATGGTCACGCCGCCGGCGCTGAATGCGGTGTCCTGGTCGCTGGGAGTGCTGCCGGTGCCAGGGGTGGAGCCGCTGGCTTGCCCGTAACCCGACTGCACGCCGCTGCCGGTGGGCGTGCCGCTGCTGTTTTGCGCGGTGCCGGTGGCCGGGCTGTTCTTGCCATTGCCGCCCATGCTGCTGAGCTTGCCACGGGCATCGTCGCTCACCCCGGTATCGCTTTCGCCGGTAAGCAGCCCGCGCAGCGACTGCGCGAGCTTGCCGGCCTGGGCATTGCGCAGGTACACCACGTGCATATTGCTCGGGTTGCTCTGGGCATTGTCGAGCTTGTAGATCAGGTTGCGCGCCAGCTCCGTACGCTCCGGGCTGCCGGAGCGGATGATGATCGAATTGGAGCGCGGGTCGCCGATCACGTTGATCTTCTGGGTCTGGTCGGCGCCCTGGGTTTCCAGCAACTCGCCGACCATCGCGGCGATGTCCACGGCGATGCCGTTCTGCACCATCACCACGTCGGTGTCGATGGCGCTCGGGGTGTCGATACCATTGATGATCTGCGCGACGCGCGCGAGGTTTTCCGCATAGTCGGTGATGACGATGCTGTTGTTGCCGGGGTAGGCATTGATCGGGTTGTTCGGCGACACGATGGGGCGCAGCACCGGGATCAGGTTCACCGCGTTTTCATACTGCAGGCGGAAAGTGCGCGTCTGCATGCCGCTGCTGCCGGCGCTGTAGATCGGCCCGCCAAGCAACTTCGCATCGGCCTCCGGCACCACCTGGGCCACGCCGCCCACATCGACCACGCTGAAGCCCTGCATGCGCAGCGCCGCCAGCAGCATGTCGTAGGCCTGGTGCGCGGGCACCTGGCCCTCACTGACCAGCGTGAGGTTGCCCTTCACACGCGGGTCTACCAAAAATTGCTGGCCGGTGGCGCGGGACAAGGCGCGCACCACCGCCTGGATATCCGCGTCGACGAAATTGAGCTGCACCGGCTGGTCGCCCAGCGGGTTGCGCGCCTTGACCGGCGCCGGGGCCTGGCCGCGCGCACTGTGGGTGACCGGGTGTTGTACGCGGGGTTTGGGCGGGACTTCGCGCTGGCGATCGAGCGGGGTTTCGCCGCTGCGACGGATGTCGGCCAGAGGCTGGCCGAGTTCGCTGTCCACCAGCAAGGGCGTGTTTGGCTGCGGGCTGCTGCACGCGCTCAAGGCCAGCAACAGCAGCGGCGCGACCTTGCGAAAAGGCGCGTGATGGGGGACTGACCACTTCATGAAGCTTCCTTAGCGCCAAGCGCCTGATCCATGCGAACGGTCCCGGACACAGTGCCGGCCGAGTTATCGACAGCATCCGGCGCGCGCTGCAAGCGCGCCTCGGACACCTCCAGGGAAAACGAATGGGGATTGCCCAGCAACCAGCTCACCACGGCGTCTGCCGGGGCATTCTCCAGCGTGAGGCGCCAGCCGCCCGCGTCCAGTGCCTGCAACTGGTAATGCCCTTGCAGGCCGGCGCCATCGAGGGCCTGGCGCAACGCGGTTTCATCGCCGTGGCGCGGCGCCGCGACGTCCTGCAACAGCACCTGCAAGGCCGCCGCCTGGGCGCGCAGCTTGGGCGTCTCGGCCTGCCAGTACTCGATCTTCTTCAGCGCGGGTTGCACCAGCACCAGCCAGGTCAACAGACTCGCCAGGACCAGCGCAGCGCCGATCAGCAGGCGTTTCTCGCGCAACGCCAGGCCGCTCCAGAACACCTGCGCCTGGCTGCGCAGCTGCCGCCACTTATTCATCACCGGCCTCCGGTTTCTCGGCGGCCTGGGCCGGGCCGATGCTCCAGCCATGCTCATCGCGCTCGGCGACAAAGCCGGCCTGGGCCAGCGCGGCTTGCCAATCGCCCACGGCCGTGGGGCTGCGACTGTCGGCGAGCAGCGCCAGGTGCAAGCGGCCCTGTTCGAAGTCGAGGCTGTCGACGCTGCCGACCATGAAGGGCAGGTTGCTGCCCGCCAGCTGCAACAGGCGGGTAAAGCGCTGGCCCGGATCGGCAGCCGCACCGCTCTGGCGCGCAGCCAACTGTTGGCGGGCCTGCTGCAATGGGTTGAGCACCACCGGCAATTCAGGAAATGCCTGGCGGACCTGCTGGCTCATCAGCGCCTTGAGCCGTTGGCCCTCATCCACCTGGCGGGCGGCATACAGGTTGAGGCCGACTGTCCAGATCGCCGTCGCCAGCGCTACACCGGCGAGCGCCCTGCCCCATCCGCCACGGGGTGCCTGGCTGAGGCGCGCGTGCAAGCCCCAGGCCGGCACGGCACCGCTCCAACGCTGCTGCGCCTCCACCAGCGGCACATCGAGGGTCTGCAAGCCCAACGGGTGCACGGCGCCTTGTTGCAGGCTGTCACGGGTCAACAGATAGCCGTCGTCCAACGCTGCCGCGCCGACCGGCAAGGCATACGGCGCCGGGTAGAGCCCGCGCAGCTTGAGCGGGGTCTGTGCGACGACCGCGGCGAGCCGCTCCAGGCCGGCCTTCGACACCCAGCCGACCTGCACGCGCCCATCGCTTTCACGCGGGCCGTGGGCCACCTGCATCTGCTCCACCGGACCGAGGATCAGCGCCTGGGCGGCACAAGCCACCGCCGCAGCGGTTTTCGCCGCGGGCAACGGCGGCAACTCAAGGCTGGTCAGCAGGCTGTCGCGCGGATGCAGGAAGCAATCCAGCGCCTGGCGGGTCTTGCCCAATTGCGCCAGGCTGGCGTGCCCTTCATCCACCACCACGCCGCGCTCCAGCCAGGCAAACGTCACCTGGCTGTCCACGCTTAACTCATCGAGCGGCGGCAGGCCAATACGCAAGCGTTTCATACCCCCACCCGCGACCAGATCACCCGTGGCGGGCGGTCTTCGGGGCGATGCAGCAGCGCGTCGAGGGTCACCCGACGCTGCTCGCGCCGTGCCTGGCCCTGCAGGCGAAACCACTCGCTGGTAATGCCCACCTGCACCGAATCCACCGCCACCTGGGGCAAGTGCAGGCGGTTGACGAAATCCCCGCGGTTGATAAACCAACGGCCGCTGTCACGTTCGGCCAGCAACCCCCGGGCCTGGGCCAGGCTGAGCTGCGGCACCACCGCGCTGAGCACTTCGGCGCTGGCGGTGTTGCCGTTGACCCAGGTATTGCTGGGAAGCACGCTGATATAGGTGCGCAGCCGCCGCAACAGCGCCGGGTCCAGGCCGTCAATGCCGCTCAAGTCGTCGAGGTTGCGCAGCATCGGGTATTTGGCCGGCACACCGTTCTGCTCGTAGGAGGCGATGACCCGCTGGCTGATGCGCCGACTCACGGCCGGGTCGACCCCGATCAGGCGGCACAGGCGCTCGAAGGACTGCAATTGCTCGGCATCCGGCTGCTGGCGGTTGACCAGGTTGCGCAGGTTGAACTTGCCCTGCTCGTCCTCGATCTGCCCCTCGAACGCGCCGCCCTGGGCCTGCGCCCACGGCTGGTCGAGGCGCGTCAGCACCTCCTTCTGGCGCGCCTCCCAGAGCATCTGCCGGCTGCGCTCCAGGCCGCCTTGCAACAGCCACTGGCCCTGTACGCGCAATTGCTCGGCTTCCAGACTGCGAGTGAACACACTCTGACGCGTGAGCATCGCCCCGGCGAGCACGGCCACCACCGCCGCGATCAGCAAGGCGCTGATAATCGCCATGCCGCGCTGCTTCGCCGCTGTGGGCGAATACCGTTTCATGGCGCGCCTTACAACTGCCAGGAGCCGATATCGGCATTCACGCCGTCGCCATCCGGTTGGCCGTCGGCCCCCAGCGAGAACACATCGACCTCACCATTGGCGCCCGGGTTGAGGTAGTGATAAGGGTTGCCCCACGGGTCGTTGGGCAGGCGCTCGAGGTAGGCGCGCCAGTTGCTGTTCTTCGCATCCGCCGGGCGCTCCACCAGCACCTTCAGGCCCTGGTTCATGCTCGGGTAGGTGCCGTGGTCCAGCCGATACAACTTGAGGGCTTGCATCAAGCCGCCGATGTCCTGTTTCGCCGCCGTGGCCCGCGCCTGGTCCGGGCGATCCAGGACCTTGGGTACCACCATCGCCGCCAGGATCCCGAGGATGACCACCACCACCATGATCTCGATCAAGGTGAAGCCACGCTGGCCGCGAGGCCCTGGCAATGGGGATGTTAGGCGCGCGATATCCATCTCGACATTCCTTGGCTTGAGTGCATTTCGTGGCGCAGTGTTGCAAGAACACATGTCAGTCGTATTGAAAATCCTCGGGAGTTTCGGTCGCCAATCGGTCAACTCCCGGCGCTAGTCTGCGGGCCTGTTTCCAGGCTTTCGAGACCCCCATGGACAGCCGTCGCAAGGCGCAAGGCTTTACCCTGATCGAGGTGCTGGTGGCGCTGGCGATCATCGCCGTGGCCATGGCCGCAGCCGTGCGCGTGGCCGGGTTGATGACCCAGAGCAATGGCCTGCTGCGCGACAAGTCCATCGCCTTGCTGGCAGCGCAGAGCCGCCTGGCCGAGTTGCGCCTGGAAGGCCATTTGCGCAGCGGCAAAAAGACCTTCGACTGCGACCAGGGCCGCTTGCAGCTGCGCTGCGAACAAACCATCAGCGCCGATGGTGCGCTGTTTCAAGTGCATGTGCAGGTGCTCGACGCCCGCCGCGAAGCGCCACCGCTGGCGCGCCTGGACACACAGGTCAGGGTCGAGTGAGCAGCGGCAGCGCAGGCCCGTCCGGCAACTTGTCGAGCTTCACGCGCAGCTTCTCGCCGCCGCGCTCGATCTCCACGCCGTCGCCTTCAATGGCCGTCAGGCGCACGCCGGGGCTGAGGCGTTCACCCAACAAAAAGCTGCGGGGCGGGCCGTCGTTGAGGCTGAGGATCGCCACGGCACCGCGTGCCCCGGCCAGCACACCAGAGACCTTGACCTGCACTGCCGACGGCGCAGTCGAGAACCATTGCAGCGCCGGGTTATCACTGCGCGCCGCAAGGGCCTGGGGCGTGACCGCCGGTGTGTGGGATTCGGCCGACGTGAGCAGCAGCGGCGTCCAGACCGCCACACCGGCCAACGCCGCCAGCACCGCCAGTGCCTGCACCCCGTGGGCCGGTGAAAAACCAAGGGCAAATGCCATGAGTGGGACCTCCTGTTTGTCCGTGGCACCAGCCTACAGCTCAATTCGCACGTTTTTATTTCAGCTCCTCTCCAGTTCTCCAGGTGCCCTGCGATGAAACAACACGGCTTCACCCTGATCGAGTTGATGGTGGTATTGGTGATCATCGGCATTGCCAGCGCCGCCATTAGCCTGACCATCAAGCCCGACCCACTGCACCTGCTGCGCAAGGACGCCGAGCGCCTCAGCCAACTGCTGCAAATCGCCCAGGCCGAAGCCCGCACGGACGGCCGCCCGATCACCTGGCGCGGGGATGCCGAGGGCTTTCGCTTCAACCGCCGCAGCGACGACGGCAGCGGCATCGAAACCTTCCAGGGCGACGACCCACTGCGCCCGCGCCTATGGGAAAGCACACCGATGCAAATCACCGTCGAACCGCGACAGCGCCTGGTACTCGATGCCGAATGGATCAGCCCAGCGCTGCGCGTGGTGCTGTCCGACGGTCAACACCGCCTCAGCCTGCAACGCGACGCCCAAGGCTTGATGCGCGTGGTGAGCCAGCCATGAACACCTCCCAACAGGGCTTCACCCTGATCGAAGTAATGGTCGCGATCATGCTCATGGCGCTGGTCAGCGTCATCGCCTGGCGCGGGCTGGACAGCGTCACCCGCGCCGACCAGCACCTGCAGGCCAGCAGCGAACAGACCGAAGTGCTGCTGCGCGCACTGAACCAGATGCAACGCGACATCAGCCTGCGCGCCAGCGTCGAACTGAACACCCTGGATCCCTCCAGGAACAACGAAGAAAAGGTTGATGGACTGGCGGCCGTGACAGTGCGCAGTTCCGACAGCAAAGGCTTTCGGCTGGACATCATTCGCAGCGCCCCCGTCGCCGGGGATGGCCTGCAACGGGTACGTTGGTGGCTCAAGGGCGACCGTTTGTATCGCGCTGCGGCGCCTGCACGGGACCGCTATCCGTTGCCGGCGGCGAAGGACGCGGTGGTGGTGCTGACAGGGGTCAGTGATCTGCAGGTGCGCGTGTGGGAGGCGGATAAGGGCTGGCGGCAGCTGAGCGGGAATCGGCGTGAGGATCCGTTGGGGCTGGAGATCAGTCTGGTCCGGGAGACGCCCCAAGGTGCGGAGCGCTATCGGCAGGTGGTGGGGCCGTTGAAGTGATTAACTCAACAACACCACCCCACCCGGCAACTCCGTGCACTTGGCCCCATACGCATCCCGAATCAACAACGCCACCCCCGCCAACTGCTGCAGGCTGAACCGTGCCTGCACGCGGCGTTGGCCGAGTTGCTTGTTGAGCAGCACCAGCATGCCGGGGCGGTAGCGGTTGATCTCGTCCACCACCGTCGCCAGTGTGGCGTTGTTGAACACCAGCACCTGTTCGCGCCAGGCCACCACCGCCTGGGTATCCACCACCACGGGTTCGCCCATGCCGGCGGCGCTGTAGGTGAGTTGCCGTCCACCTTCCAGGCGCACGCTGCGGCCGGCGACGTCCACCGAGAGCCAGCCTTCGATACAGGTCACGCAGACGGTCTGATCGGTGTTGCGCAGGTTGAAGCGTGCCTGTGCCGCACTCACCGCGCCTGCGCCGGCCAGGACCTGGAGCGGCTGCGCGGCATGGGCGAGCACTTCGACTTCGCCTTCGAGCAGTTCGATGCCCTGCCCCACTCGGCTGATGCGCGTCTGGGTGTTGAGTTCCAGGCTGATGCCGTCGCTCAACAGCACTTGTCGCTGCTCGCCGACCTCGGTGCGGTAGTCCGCCGTCAGGCCAGCGAAGCCGCCGGGCGAGCCGACATGCACCATGACCACGGCTGCCGATGCGGCTATCGCGCCGCCGAGGAAAGCGCGCCGGCCGAAATGACGCGGCTGCGCCACTTGCGCGGCGGCCGGGGCCAGTTGCTGCCATACCACCTTGGCCTGCTCGAACGCCTGGGCGTGCTCGGGGCTTTGCGCGCACCACGCCTTGAGCGCCTTGGCGTCGGCCACGGTGGCACGGCCCGAGGTCAGCAGGACCAGCCAGTCGCGGGCTTCATCGTGCAGGGGGCTGGCGGCGGTTTCCCGGGCGGTGGAGAGGCTAAAAATATTCAAGCGCGCACATACTCACGGATTTATCAGGGACTCGACACTAAGACGGTTTTCCGGCCCCGGGACCGAACCGCTGGATCACTTTTCTTTCCAGGCGCTTGGCGCAGTGGCCGAGGGCGGCCTTGATTTCCTTCTCGACCATGCGCGTAGAAATGCCGAAACGCTGGGAGATTTCCAGGTGCGGCGCCTCTTCCAGGCGCGCGGCGATGAGGATCTTGCGGCGGCGCGCCGGCAGCTCGTAGAGCGCCTTGACCAGGGACTGGATTTCTTTCTGGCCGCCGACCACGCGCGAGGGGTCCTGGGCTTCGTCGGCGCTTTGCAGCAGCTCTTCCACTTCACTGCCGGTGAGCAGGCGCGCATCGGCCTGGCGGCGGTCGGCGGCGATGTTCAAGGCCATGCGGTAGAGGTAGGCGTTGGGTTGTTGCAGGTTCGGCGGCACGTCCATGCGGTCGACCCGCAGATAGGTTTCGTGCAGCACGTCATTGGCCAGGTCCTCCGACCCCAGGCGCTTGCGCAAACGCACCTTGAAGTCTTCGTAGGAGGCCAGGAACAAGCTGACCATCGTGCTGTGCCCGGTATTTTTCATCCGCCCGAGGCTCCTTTGACTGCTGTGCATTCCATGCGCATTCCTGTTGTGTCGGGCATCAAAAGTAAAGTCACCGGCTGGCGCAGCGAGCTTGGCGCCGGGCGTTCCACCCGCGCCGTGCCCAGGCTGCGGACCAGTGCTTCATCGCGTTGTTCATCGCCGGTGGAGCTGACCAGCCGGCTGTGTTCGATGACCCCGTCAGGATTGACCCAGACCTGCACCAGCGCGCGAAAACTGCCGGGACGGGTCACCGGCGACCGGCACAGGCTGGCTTCGATGGCCTGCTGCACGGCGGTGGCATAACTGCTGTTGATGCGCGCCGCCTGACGGGCCGCCGCGCCACGCGCTGCCGGCGGCTGGCTGACCTGCGGCACCTGCAAGGTAAACGCATCGCTGCGTGCGTAACGCGCCATCAGCCCGCTCCCTGTCAGCAACATCGCCAGCGCCTCAGGCGCCGTGAAGCGCCCGCGCACGCCGATGGAACGCCGGCCTCGGGTCAACTCGCGGTCGACCAGCACCGCCATGCCCGTGGCGCGGCTGTAGGCTTGCAGGGCGTGCTCGAGGTCTTGTGCCGGCAGGTTCAGCGCCAGCGGCGGTGTCTCGGCCCGCGCCGCGCCGCCTCCCGCCAGCAGCAACAGCAAGACCAGGACGCATCCGGCGCGCCTCCAGGCTCCCTGTTCACCCCCTGCTCTGCATCGCTGCACGGCCGACGCGCCCTAGAAAACCGTCATCCTGAGGCCAGTTTATGAACCTGATGTTACGGTGATAGCAAAAAAAACATCACGGTGACGAGAGGCCCGCTGCACTAGACTTGCCAGGTACAACGGCCCACACCCCGGGCCCGCCAGGAGGCCTGATGAAGCATTTACCGACCCTCGCCAGCCTGTTGCTGTGCGCCGCCCTGCCCTTGCTCGCCCAGGCCGACAATGCCCTGGGTGGCTGCGCCGAAGTCGCGGTGGATGGCTACAAGGCGCCGGACTACGGGTGCCTGAGCCAGCAGATGGGCAGCGAGACGAATGCAACCAAGGCCGCGCAGAAGAATCGCGAGGCGCAGAACATCCCGGTAGAGCGGCGCCAGCCGAACAAGGTCGGCCTGGCCACTCCGGCGGCGACCAGCGTGCGCATGGGCAACACCTTCGGTACGTCGGTGAAGCCGCAGCGACCGTGAGGGATCACCTTCGATAGAACACGCCGCAGGAAACTTCCTTGTACAGGTGGTCGGTCCACCCTGAGTTGTGCACGTAGATCTGCCGGCCTGGTCGACAGTTGTTGATGCCGGAATCATTAACCATGTCCTCGTGCCAATTCGCATAGATCAGCAAGCTTTCGATATCTCGGATGGTGCCCGGGTCATCCCGGCCCACCTGAAAAGTCGGCACACCCAGGCACAGGCTGAACGTGACGCCTGGATGGTTGGCGCGCAGCCTGGCCAGGCGCTGCACGTGGTCGGCCTGCCGATGACGCACGGCGGCAGTTTGCTTGTAGGTCATCCCGATGTAGTAAGGCCACCACTCTCGGTCGACCCTCGCGACGATGGCATAGAAATAGGCGTAGTCATTTTCCGGGATGCCGTTGGAAAACAGCAGGTCGTGGGGCGCGGGAGGTGTCCAGGCAATGTCGACATTGACGTCGAAATAATCCGGCCAGGAAGCTGTAAACGTCTCGCCAATCATCTGATCTCCTATCGGGCCGTCCTCTCCGGGCACCGGCCAATACCGTCCATCTCTTTCCTGGCGCACCCCGCGCAGTGCCCGTGGCCGCCAGACGAAGGCGGGACAATAACCGAGATCATGGCCCTGAGCCACCACTGCTGGCACACTCCACGTTCCACTTGCAGCAGCACGGCCCGCCATGAACGACACACTGGTTTCTCGCAATGCACAACTTGATCAACTGGCCCTGATGCTGGTGGTGTTCAAGCACTACGTCGAGATGAAAAAAAATGCCCACCTCCTGGACACCGTCCGGCTGGCCGAATCGGTGATCGCTGAGCTGATGTCGCACTTGTGCGGCATGGGCGGCTTCATCGATCTGAACAAGGACTACCCCAACCACCCTGGCATAGACCTGTTGTCCGACGATGGCACTGTGGGGGTGCAAGTCACCGTGACGCGCACTCCGCGCAAAGTCAAAGAAACCCTCGACCACGTCCCGTCCCTGCCCGCCACGCTTCAAAAGCTCTACCTCGTGATGGTCTGTGGCCGGCAGAAAAACTACCGGGCGGCTTCGATCGCTCAACACGCTCATGCTGCCGGCATCTGCTTCGACCCCAAGACCGACATTCTCGATCTGGGGGGGTTGTTTGACATGGCCAGGCACAACAGTCAGGCGCACATAGACAAAGCCATACAGCGACTCGAAAAAGAAATGGGCCACCGCGCGCTGAGCCTGCTGGGCAGTTTCAACAAAAATGCCGACCGTGTCCTGCAGGTGCTCCTGGCTCACGGGGTGCGAGGACCGGCGTTCAATGAGCTGCTCGACATTGCCCCCTGGGTCGCGCCGCCCCGCCTGACCACTCCCGATGCCCTGCAACCCTGGCTGACACCGGCCAATTGCGCGACCATCGCCGAGCAATTCAATGTGCCGCCGAGCTGGCTGGACGGCGCCGACGAGCGCACGGGCGATTATTACGACAGCTCACCCTGGCGCACCTCGGGCGATGTCATGGGGCTGCTGGCAACGATCGCCGAACGCTACCGCAGCGCGCACTTCCATATCGTGATTGCCGACGACATCGACACCCCCTTCGACTGCTTCCACGAAACGTCGCCGGGGGAATGGGAGGTGCCCTTGCTGGTGTTCTACAAAGCGCACGGACCCTACGGCGATGTCTATGCGCATTTAGGGGTACAGCCTTGGAATGTGCTGCATCACCGTCAGGCCGCGTTCTTTCTGGCCACCGCCATTCGCGACTTTGCGCGCCAGGGCTTGGGCCATTTCAGCGTCGAGTGGGAGCAGTGGCCGCGCAACGACATCCTCGCCAGTTGCACCGGTACGCTATTGGCCGAGCTGGTGCCAAACCGACGCGGGCGACCGCTGGACGAGCGCGACTGGATCCGTTTCGATGGCCGCTGGCAGTTCCCCGGCCGACCGGACCTGACCACAGCGTTCAACGATGAGTATCTGCCCACCGTGCTGCATGGATTCCAGCGCCTGCAACAGCGCCAGCACCGATTTCGCGTGCTGCAGGAATATGTCGATACCCAAGCCGCCTGGAGTGCCCTCGCGGCCCCGGCACCCGGCGCGAAGCGTGTCGACGGCTATGCGGCGTGTGACATCGCACAGATCTGCCACGTGCCCTTGCGCTGCGCCGACGCCCTGGGCAACGAGCATGAACTGTCGGTAGACAAGGCGCGCGAACTGATCGATGAGCAACTGGAGATGGCCGCTGCGGACCCGAAAAAGCGCTTCGTCTTCCTCGATATCCGCGTCGATCCGGCGCGCGCAGACAGTTAGCACCGGGCTCGGATTGTCTGGGGCAGGTATCTGCAGGCACGCCGGGCGGCGTGCCTGCCGATCAGTGGCCTAAAGCAACGAAAGCGGGTAGCTGATGATCAACCGGTTCTCATCGAACTCATTGGTGCTGAAGTCCCGGCGCAGGGTCGAATTGCGCCAGCGCACGTTGAGGTTGCGAGCCGGCCCGCTCTGCACCACATAGGCCAGTTCGGACTCGCGCCCCCATTCCTTGCCATCGGTGATCGCGCCGACATGCGCGTTGTCGCCACGGATATAGCGGGTCATCAAGGTCAGGCCCGGCAGGCCCTGGGCGGCGAAATCATAGTCGTAGCGTACCTGCCACGAGCGCTCCTTGGCCGCGTCGTAGCTGGAGTTGTAGCTGTCGTTGGCCAGGCTGGTGCCGGCCGTGCCGTTGACGCGCATCCAGCCGTTGTCGCCGGACATGCGCTGGGCGCCCAGGTAAAAGGTGTGCGCGCCAGTACGCGCCGAGAGCATCGCCGACATCGCGCGGTTGTCCAGGTTGCCGGCCAGGGCCTTGGCGTTTTCTTCACCGGAGAAATAGCCGAGGTTGGCGCCCAGTACCCAGCTGCCCACCGGTTGGCTGTGGGTCAGGTTGAAGTAGCGCTGCTGGTAGATGTCCGCCAGTTCCGAGTACCACACGCCGAGCTGGGTTTTCTTGTCGTTGAACTGGTATTCGGCACCGCCGAAGTTGAAGCGGTCGGAGGTGGCATCGGGGCGCCCGGCCATGAACATGTCGTCCATGCTCGCGTCGTTGCGCGGGCTGTTGGCGCGAAACTGGCCGCCGTACAGGCTCAGGCCGCTGATCTCCCTGGATGTCAGTTGCGCGCCACGGAAGGTCTGGGTCAGCGAACGACCGTCGTCGGACCGCAGCACCGGCAAGGCCGGCGCCCACTCACCGGCCTTGAGTTCGGTGTTCGACAGCTTGGCCTTGAGCGCCACGCCGAGCCGTCCGAAATCATCCGCCGGCCGCCCGTCATCGTGCACCGGCAACAGCTGGGTATTGGCCGTGCCCTTGCCGCCGTCGAGCTTTACCGAGTACAGGCCCAGCACGTCGACACCCAAGCCGACCACGCCGGCGGTGTATCCCGAGCGCGCATCGAGGATAAAGCTCTGGGTCCACTCCTCGGCCTTGGCCTGCGGGTAGTTGCCGTTGACGAAGTTGCGGTTGAGGTAAAAATTGCGCAGGTTCAGCGAGGCCTTGCTGTCGTCGATAAAGCCGTCGGCGTAGCTGCTGCCGGCCGTGAAGACCAGGCAGGTGAGCACCACAGGGTTGGCACGTAAAAGGATCTTCATTGTTATTATTCCTTTTCGGGAGGCGAACGCCTCCCCTCGCAGATAACGGGTATCTGCTGGCTTGAGAGATAAGGTGAGGTGGAGCGGTTTAGTTGCCGGTCAACGCAATGATCGCCGGCACCGTCAGCACGGCGGTGTAATAGCCCATGAACTGCACACCGATGTTGAAACCCAGGAAGCGTGCGAGGAAGCCGCCGAGCAGACCCACGGTGACAATCACCATCAACCCCAGCAGCCCGCCTTCCCAGATACCGATCACCAGCACCAGGCCGATAAAGGTCGCGATCACCGCTTCATGGCTGATCTTGCGCACCACAAAGGCGGCGGCGCCGTGGGCAAAGTTCATCGTGAAGGGGTACGCGACCAGGATCGCCACGATCACCGCGAGCATGCCGTAGCCGAGGAATTCCCAGGTGTTGAGCAGGTTGTGCAGGTTGTTGATCTCGCCGGTGGCGTTGTCGACGAAGAAGCGCGGCGGCGCGTTGAACAGCGGCGCGGCCGGGCCGGCGGCCACCGGACTCAGCGGCAGCCCGAAGGCCATCAGCGGGATCAGGGTTTCGGCGATGTAGGTCGACTCGGTGACGCCGTTACGCGCGGTGATCACCGTGGTCAGGCGGTCATAGGCCTGCTTGATCCGCGAGCCGATCACTTCGCCCATGATCACCGTCATCGCCACCGGGCTGAACACGAAGGTGGCGCTGGAAACGCTGGCAGCCATGGCCGTGACGCGCACCTGGCGCGGGTTGATGACCTTGAACGGGTTGGGAAAGTAGCCGCTCCAGCCCTTCACGTCCGGGGCCAGGGAAAACACCCGGTAGTGGTCCCGACGCATGCGCTGGCGCTCACTCGGTGCCAACAGCGAGAACAGCGAGGCAATCAACGGCGCCACGGCGATGCCGAGGAAGTAACTCACCGACAGCTTGACCCCGTATTGCCCGGTCAGCGCCTGCAACGCGACGATCACCACCACAAACGGCACCAGCGCCAGCACGGCGGCCCAACGCCCGGCAGAGAAATAGGCAATGGTGAACGCCGCGCACAGGAACACCCACGGCGCGAACTGCTTGATCACCGCACCGAACGGCGCCAGCAGCACCGCGAACAGCACCGACAACGGCACTGCGATCAACGCCGCCACCGCGCCACCGGAGATCATCTTGCGCAGGGCAATATGCGGCACGCCGAGTTTGCGCAGGTAATTGGCATCCGCCAGCAGGGCCGTGGCCGAGGTGTCGCCGGGAATCCCCAGCAGCGCGGTCGGCACGGCATGCGTCATGTGCTTGGCCACGGCGCCGGCCAGGAAGAACGTCAACACCCCGGCCGGCGGCGCGCCCAGCAGCACCACCAGCATGGTCAACGGTGCGAGGGTGGTGGTCTCATCCGTGCCGGAGACCAGGCCGATGGCTGCGAACACCACCGCGCCGAGCAGCCCGAGGGCGAAGGCCATCATGATTTCATGCAACAAGACTTCCATCACCCGCGCCCTCCGCTGAGGCTGGGGGTCAGTGCCGGTGCCTGGGCGACCGACACGTTTTCTTCGCGGGCCTGGGCTTCCCGGAACAGCTCATACAACTCCAGCTCGCGCAGTTCGGCGATCACCTCGGCGGACAAGTCCTCAAGGCGCCCGAGGCTGCCGTATTCCTTGAGCAGGTCAGCCACCACTTGTTCGCGAAAGCTCTGGTCGGCGACGTTTTCCTGCACGTCGCGCTTGGGTGCAAACAGCCTGGCACTGATGGCGCCACCGGCCAGGCAGCCGAGAATGCCGATCAGCATGGCGTAGGCTCGCGCCATCTGCGCCGACTCCACCAGGTGGTGCAGCACTTGCTGCGCGGCGAAGTAGGCGCCCAGGCTGACCACCGCGCCAATGCCGATGGACATCGCCAGGTCACGGCCATCAATGGTGTCGCCCCAGACCTCGTAGAGGTTTTGCCTTTTCGGCGGTAAACGTTGCTGCATGGTGCCCTCCGGCCCTTTCGGGCTTGTTGTTTTTATAGGGGGGTGAAGCGTTCAGGGTCGGCGCAGCGTGGCGCGCCCCACGGTGGTGGCCTGGCCCTGTTGATTGACGATCTGCAACGCCAGCGTGATGCGTTCGCCCTCCACGGCCTGGATTTCACCGTGGGCGGTCAACACGTCACCGACGTAGGCGGCGCGCCGATTGCTGTACTCGAAGGCCAGCAGTTCGTCGCTGTCCTCCATCCAGTCGTAGAGCAACTGCGTCAGCCAATCGCCCTGCAACGGGCCATCGACCAGCAGCGCCGGATGGCCTTCCTGGTGCTGCGCGTATAGCAGGTCATAGTGGATGCGGTGGGCATTCCAGATCGCCGCGTTGTACAGGAACAGTTGCACGGTGCCCGGCGTGTATTGCCGTGACGGCAAGGCCTGGCCGATGTCGAGGGTGGGCATGATTATCTCGCTATCCGGGTCAGGTATTCGGTCACGAGCGGCTCGCCCGCCTCGTTCTCGAAACGGTTTTCGAACACCAGGAAAATCAGCGGCCCTTCGGCGCCCTGTTTTTCGTGGATGTCCACCAGGGTCTGGCGGCACACCAGCACATCGCCGGGGTAAATGCGCCGATTCACTTCATAGCGGCTGCCGCCGGCGAGGATGCGCTTGAGCGGCAGCTCGGGCAGCAACGGGCTGTCCGGGCAATGGCCGTCTTCACGCAGGTGGTCGAGGGGCAGCACCGGCATCAGCACGCTGAACAAAAACATCAGCGGTGCTTCATCACCGGCGAGGAACCGCGCCTGGCGCTGCCCGGTGGCGACCGCGTATTTACGGATATCCTGGCGGTTGACTTGAAAACGCACCGGCGCCAATGCCTGGCCGATGCAGCCTGTGATTTCGGCGGTAAGCAGGCTCAAATCACACCTCGCCGGACCAGGTCCTCGTACTGCGCTGCGTCCAGGCCCAGCCAATCGCGGTAGACCTGCTGGTTATGCTGGCCGACACCCGGCGCGCTGGCGCCCTTCTCCAAGGTGCCGCCGGAGAGCTTCACCGGGTTACCGAACACCTCGAAATGCGCGCCCTGGCATTCGACGCTGACCACCATGTCACGCTCGCGCACGTGCGGGTCGGCGACCACTTCATCCATGCTCTTGATCGGCGACAACGGGAAGCGGTCGCCGGTCAAAGCTTCCAGCTCGGCCTTGGTGTGCGCCGCGCACCAGCCTTCGACGATGGGCTTGACCCGCCGCAGGTAAGTGGCCTGCTCGAAACGCTTGGCCATGGTGTCGATTTCCTGATCGCTGGCCAACGCCGCATCACCGAAGGCATGGCAGGCCTCGCGCCAGAACTTGTCCGTGTAGGCGCCGAAAAACACAAAGCCGTCCTTGCACGCATAGCGCCCGTAGGGTTTGACGAACGGATGGCCGTTGCCGGTCGGGCCGACCACTGCGCCGGTCTCGGTGTAGGTGACCAGGGCGTTTTCGGTCAGCGAGATAATCGAGTCCTGCTGGGACACGTCCACCAGTTGCCCCTGGCCGCTGCGCTCGGCTTCACGCAAGGCACCGAGGGTGCCAATCGCGGCATACAGGGCAGCGGACAGATCCCCCAGCACGGTGCCGACGCGCATCGGCTCTTCCACGGTGCCATTCATCGACCACAGCCCGCCGGCGGCCTGGGCGCTGCTGTCGAACGCCGGGCGCGACGAGTTCGGCCCATGCTGGCCGAAGCCGCTGATGGCGGTGAACACCAGTGCCGGGTTGACCGCCTTGAGCACCTTGTAGCCCAGGCCCAGCTTGTCCATCGTACCGGGGCGGAAGTTCTCGATGACGATATCGGCCTTGCGCACCATGTCGAGGAACGTCGCCTTGCCGTCGGCGTGCTTGAGGTCCAGGCACACCGCCTGTTTGTTGCGGTTGAACTGGGCGAAGAAACCGCTGACCGGCGCCTGGCTGCTGCGACTCATGGGCGGGAATTCACGGGTCAGGTCGGGGTCGGTGGGGTGCTCGATCTTGATCACCGTGGCGCCCATGTCCGCCAGCAGCATGGCGCAGTACGGCCCCGCCACTACACGGGTGAGATCGAGGATAGTCACGCCCTTGAGCGGGCCGAAGCCGGCCAGGGTGTCGGTAAGAGGGTTCATGGGTTCTCCAGTTATTGTTATTGGGGACGTGCACGCAGCGCCTTGGCCACCCGCGATTCGCCGGTGCGTTGCAGCCGGTTATCAATAAAGACGGCTACCTCCAGCAGTTTTGCAAGGTCGACGCCGGTGGCGATGCCCTGCCCCTCAAATAGATACACCAGTTCCTCGGTCGCGACGTTGCCGGTGGCCCCTGGAGAATAAGGGCAGCCACCCAGCCCCGAGACCGAGCTGTCGAACACCCGCACCCCGGCCTGCCACGCCGCCTGCACATTGGCCACGGCCATGCCGTAGGTGTCATGGAAATGCCCGGCCAGGGCACTCAGCGGCACCGCGTCGGCACAGGCCTGGATCAACCGCGTGGTCGCGCCCGGCGTGCCGGTACCGATAGTGTCGCCGAGGCTGACTTCGTAGCAGCCCATGGCGTACAGCGCCTGGGTCACCGCGACCACCTGCGGCACCGGCACTGCGCCGCTGAACGGGCAGCCGAGCACGCAGGAGACGTAGCCACGCACCGCCACGCCGGCTTCCAGGGCCTTGGCCAGCACCGGTTCGAAGCGCTTCAGGCTCTGGGCAATCGAACAGTTGATGTTCTTCTGCGAAAACGCTTCGGACGCCGCCGCAAACACTGCCACCTCGCGGCAACCGGCGGCCAGGGCCATGTCCAGGCCTTGCAGGTTGGGTACCAGCGCGGTGTAGGTCACGCCATGGCGCTCGCCCAGGCCACGCAGCACGGCAGCGGAATCGGCCATCTGCGGCACCCAGCGCGGCGACACGAAGGCCCCCGCCTCAATGGTGCGCAAGCCAGCATCGGCGAGGCGTTCCACCAGCGCGATGCGGGTGTCCACCGACAGGCTGCGCGCTTCATTCTGCAAGCCGTCGCGCGCGCCCACTTCCACCAGCCGAACGCTGTTCATGCTCACTGCCCGCGCTTGTCGAGCAACAGCGCCCGGGCACTGTCGGCGCGCACGTCATGGGTGGCGACCATGCGCTCGACCAGCCACTGCACTTCGTCCCCACGGGCACCAGCGGACAGCGCCACATTGCGCGCATGCAATGCCATGTGCCCGCGCTGGATGCCTTCGGTGGCCAGCGCGCGCAACGCGCCGAGGTTCTGCGCCAGGCCAACCGCCACGGCGATTTCACCGAGTTCCTGGGCGCTTTTCACCCCAAGGATGCGCAGGGACAACTGCGCCAGTGGATGGGTCTTGGTGGCGCCGCCGACCAGGCCGAGCGGCATGGGCATCTCCAGGGTGCCGACCAGGTGGCCCTCGCGGTCTTTCTCCCACGTGGTCAGCGACCCATAGTGCCCGCTGCGGCAGGCGTACGCGTGCGCCCCCGCCTCTACCGCGCGCCAGTCATTGCCGGTGGCGACTACCAGCGGGTCGATGCCATTCATGATGCCCTTGTTATGGGTGGCGGCGCGGTACGGGTCGATGGCGGCGAAGGTGTAGGCGTCGATCACCCCTTCGATCACCTCTTCACCGCTGTACTCGGCGGTGGCCAGGTGCTGCGGGGCAATGCGCAACTGGGCACGGCACAAACGCAAATCGGCCAGGTTCGACAGGATGCGCAGGCGCACCTTGCCGCCGGTGAGACGCTCCATCAGCGGCGCCACGGCCTCGGCCATGGTGTTGACCGTGTTGGCGCCCATGGCGTCGCGCACGTCGACGATCAGGTGCGCCACCAGCATCGGCCCGCGCGGGCTGTCGGCGAAGGTGTGCACCTCGATATCGCGGCAGCCGCCGCCCAGAGTGTTGAGCAACTGATCCTTGCTGTTGGCCAGGGCGATGATTTCATCTTTGTTGCGCAGCAGGCTCAGCCGCGCATTGAACGGGTCGCTGATGCCGATGATCTGCACCTGCGCGCGCATCAGTGGCGCGCTGCTGGAAGTCTGGAAACCGCCGGCCGGGCGCGTCAGCTTGGCCATGAACGAAGCGGCAGCCACCACCGACGGCTCTTCCACCACCAGCGGGATCACCACGTCGCGACCGTTGATGCGGAAATTGCTGGCCACGGCATACGGCAATTCGAATTTGCCGATGACGTTTTCGATCATGCCGTCGGCGATTTCCAAGGGCAGCGCACCGGCGTCACGCAGCAGCGCCACATCGTCATTGCTCAAGCCGAGCAAGGGTTGCAGGTGTTCAAGACGCTGGCGCGGGGACAGGCTGCGGAAGTTGGGCAAGCGGGAATCGATGGGCATTCAGGGGCTCCTCAAGGAGTCATTTGTTATTGGATGCCGCCAAATTGCCCCATCTGTAGCCTTGAAAGAAGGTACAGTTTTGCCGGACAGTTCAGCCACTGTACCCATAACAAGAACCCACGAGGAATTGCAGCATGTCGCGCCCGACCCTCGCGCAACAGGTGGCCAGCGCCATCGCCCAGCAAATCACCGACGGCGCCCTCAAGGCCGGCGAGAAGCTGCCATCGCTGCGCGAATACATGCGCCTGCATGGGCATTCCAAGAACACAGTGATCACCGCCTACGAGCACCTGGCCGCCGACGGGCTGGTGGAGGCGCGCCATGGCCAGGGCTTTTTCGTGATCAAGCGCGTGGCCCACACCAGCGAAGACGAAGAGAGCCAACCCTACAACCGAGCCCTCGACACCATCTGGATGATGCGCCAGCAATTTGTGCGCGACCCGGGCCACTCGCACCTGGGCGAAGGCTTCCCGCCGGTGGAATGGCTGATGGACATGCGCCTGGACAAGTTCCACCGCCAGGTGGTGCGCGCCGGGGTGACCACGCTGTTTCGCTACGGCACACGCCTGGGCAACGCCGGGCTGCGCGCACGCCTGGTGCAAAAGCTGGCGGACTACGCGCTGCCGGTGTCGCCGCGCCAACTGGTGACCACCTTGGGTGCCAACCATGCGATGGACTTGATCATCCGGCGCTACCTCAACCCCGGCGACCCGGTGCTGGTCGAAGATCCCGGCTACTACCCGCTGTTCGGCAAACTGCAGTTGCAGGGCGCGCGCATGTTCGGCGTGCCGCGCGAACCCGACGGGCCGAACCTGCAGGCGCTGGAGCAGTTGATCAAGGCCCATCGCCCGCGCCTGTTTTTCCTGCAGTCGATCGGCCACAACCCCACCGGCTCGGACCTGTCCCCGGCCAAGGCGCACCAGTTGCTGCGCATCGCCGAGACCTACGACCTGCTGCTGGTGGAAAACGATGCGATGGCTGACTTCAAGCCCAGTTCGGCGATCAAGCTGTCGGCCCTCGACCAACTCAACCGCACCTTGTACGTCGGCAGCTTTTCCAAATCGGTGTCGGCAGCCCTGCGCGTGGGTTTTATCGCTGGTAGCAAGCAGCGCGTCGAGGAACTGGCGGACATCAAGATGATCCTGCACAACAGCGGCGCCGAGTACAGCGAGCGCACCATCGACGTGATCCTCGGCGAAGGGCACTTCCTGCGCCACCTTTCGCGCCTGCAGGATCGCCTGCGCCACGCCACCGCCCGAGGCCTGGCGCTGCTCGACGAACTCGGCGCCGAGGTGTTCTGCCGGCCCGAGCAGAGCCTGTACCTGTGGGCCCGCTTCCCGACTGTCGAGGATGCCAACGCCCTCACCCGCCTGTGCCTGGCCCAGGGCGTGATGCTCGCGCCGGGGGCGATCTTTTCCACGCAACCGAAGAACACAGTGCCGTGGACGCGCCTGAACGTGGCTTACCTGGATGACCCGGTGTTCTGCCGGATCATCCGTGAACTGCAATAAGGCCTTTTGACAAATTTTTCATCTACGCTCGCCTAAGATCGCCCACCTCGTTGGGGAGTAACCTGCTTCTGATCCTGTCGGAAGCGTTCGTATCAACATATTCGGCAACCTGCCGTGGTGCGAACACCGTCTTTTCGGTTGGTGAGACCAGCGACACATCCATGCCTAAAGTCGGGCGTGTGGGTGTGTCGTTGTCTCATATAGCCCGACTGGAAGCCTGACCGTGAACCCCATTTCCCTGATCCTTCTCGCCCTTGCCATGTCCACGGACGCCTTCGCGGCGGCCATCGGCAAAGGCTCCAGCCTGCACAAGCCACGCCTGACCCAAGCCCTGCGCGCCGGCCTGATCTTCGGCGTGATCGAAGCCATTACCCCGATGATCGGCTGGGCCATCGGCCATGCTGCGACGCGTTGGGTGGAGAACTGGGACCACTGGATCGCCTTCACCCTGCTCGCGGTGCTGGGCCTGCACATGATCTACAACGGGCTCAAGGCCGACGATGAGGAGGCCGAGAAACCAACCCAGCATTCGTTCATGATCCTGGCGGTCACGGCGTTTGCGACCAGCATCGACGCGCTGGCGGTGGGCGTGGGCCTGGCGTTTGTCGACGTGAATATCCTGGTGGCCTCCGCCGCGATCGGCCTCGCGACCATGACCATGGTGACCATCGGCATGATGCTGGGCCGGGTGCTGGGCACCGTGGTGGGCAAACGTGCCGAGATCGTCGGCGGCGTGGTGCTGATGCTGGTGGGTGCGACAATCCTGTACGAACACCTCTCAGCCTGAATAAAACTGCAGGAGCCGGCAAGCCGGCTCCTGCAGGGACGAGCCTCAGGCCGCGTGGCTTGCTTTCTTCAGGCTGTCCATATCGATCACGAATCGATACTTCACATCGCCCTTGAGCATCCGCTCATACGCCTCGTTGATCCCCTGGATATCGATCATCTCGATGTCCGAGACAATCCCGTGCTTGGCGCAGAAGTCGAGCATGTCCTGGGTCTCCTGGATCCCGCCGATCAACGAGCCAGCCAGGCTGCGGCGCTTGAAGATCAGGCCGAATACCGCCGGCGACGGGTGCGGACTGTCGGGCGCGCCGACCAGGGTCATGGTGCCGTCACGCTTGAGCAGGTTGAGAAACACATCCAGGTTATGCGGTGCAGCGACGGTGTTGAGGATGAAGTCCAGGCTGTTGGCGACCTTGGCCATTTCATCCGCGTTCTTCGACACCACCACCTGATCGGCCCCCAGGCGCAGGCCGTCTTCGCGCTTGTTGGGTGAGGTGGTGAACAGTGTGACGTGTGCGCCCATCGCATGGGCGATCTTCACCGCCATATGCCCCAGGCCACCCAGGCCGACCACGCCGACTTTCTTGCCGGGGCCGACTTTCCAGTGGTGCAGCGGCGAGTAGGTGGTGATGCCCGCGCACAGCAGCGGCGCCACCGCTGCCAGGTTCGAATCATCGTGGGAGATGCGCAGCACGAACTTCTCCTTGACCACGATGCTGTCCGAATAACCGCCAAAGGTGTTTTCACCGCCGAACACCGGGCCGTTGTAGGTGCCGGTAAACCCGTTCTCGCAGTATTGCTCCTCGCCCTCGGCGCAGGACGCACAGTGCTGGCAGCTGTCGACCATGCAGCCGACGCCGGCGAGGTCGCCGACCTTGAATTTTTTCACGTTGGCGCCCACCGCTGTCACACGGCCGACGATTTCGTGGCCGGGCACCGAGGGATACAGGGTGTTGTTCCACTCATTGCGCGCTGTGTGCAGGTCGGAGTGGCAGACGCCGCAATACAGAATGTCGATCTGGACGTCCTCGGCCCCCGGCGCGCGGCGCTCGAAGGTGAAGGGCTTGAGGGCATCCTTGGCGTTCTGGGCGGCGTAGCTGTAAGTCTTGGCCATTTCGTTCACCTGTGTGATCTGACGGTAGAGGTCAGTGGACCAGCATAGACGCTGGACCGTTCAACCGAGCACACCGGTACAAGCCCTTCGTCCGGTTTCACGCAATAGTGCGCTAGAGTCTTTCAGCCCCCTCAACCAGGAGTTTTTGCATGAGCACATTTGTTGCAAAAGACGGTACCCAGATCTATTTCAAGGACTGGGGCAGCGGTAAACCGGTGTTGTTCAGCCACGGTTGGCCACTGGACGCCGACATGTGGGAATACCAGATGGAATACCTCAGCAGCCGCGGCTATCGCACCATCGCCTTTGACCGTCGTGGCTTTGGTCGCTCGGACCAACCCTGGACCGGCAACGACTACGACACCTTCGCCGACGACATCGCCCAGTTGATCGAACACCTGGACCTCGAGGACGTGACCCTGGTGGGCTTCTCCATGGGCGGCGGCGATGTGGCCCGCTACATCGCCCGCCACGGCAGCGCACGGGTGGCCGGCCTGGTGCTGCTGGGCGCCGTCACCCCGTTGTTCGGCCAGAAGCCCGACTATCCGCAGGGTGTCCCGCTCGATGTGTTCGCAGGGTTCAAGACCGAGCTGCTGAAGGATCGCGCGCAGTTCATCAGCGATTTCAACGCACCGTTCTATGGCATCAACAAGGGCCAGGTCGTCTCCCAAGGCGTGCAGACCCAGACCCTGCAAATCGCCCTGCTGGCCTCGCTCAAGGCCACGGTGGATTGCGTCACCGCGTTCGCCGAAACCGACTTCCGCCCGGACATGGCGAAGATCGACGTACCCACCCTGGTGATCCATGGCGATGGCGACCAGATCGTGCCGTTCGAGACCACCGGCAAAGTGGCGGCGGAGTTGATCAAGGGCGCCCAACTGAAGGTGTACAAGGACGCGCCCCACGGGTTCGCGGTGACCCACGCCCAGCAGTTGAACGAAGATCTGTTGGCGTTCCTAAAACGCTGAGTTAATGTCTGCCTTTATCGGCCGGGCTTGCCCGGCCTTTTTTTACGCGCTCGAATCTCGCGCGGTCGCCGGGCACGATCGTGCTGAACCGCCGCCCCCTCGCCACGGTCCCAACCCATACGTTCATCGCTGCAGGTAGGCTCAAATGACACTTCCCAAAGAAATGACCCTGATCGAAATCACCGCCCCCGGCGGCCCTGAAGTGCTGCAACCGCGCCGCGCCGATGTGCCGGTCGCAGGCCCCGGCGAGATCCTGGTCCGCGTGCATGCCGCCGGCGTCAATCGCCCGGATGCGTTGCAACGCGCCGGCAAGTACCCGATGAAACCCGGCATGAGCCCGATCCCCGGCCTGGAAATCGCCGGTGAAGTGGTGGCGCTGGGTGACGGTGTCAGCGAATACGCCGTGGGCGACAAGGTCTGCGCCCTGACCAATGGCGGCGGCTATGCACAGTTTTGCAGCGTGCCGGCCACCCAGGCGCTGCCGATCCCGCAAGGCATGGACTGGATTCAAGCCGCCGCCGTGCCGGAAACGTTCTTCACCGTGTGGGCCAACCTGTTCGGCCTGGGCGGCGCCCACGAAGGCCAGCGTGCGCTGATCCACGGCGGCACCAGCGGCATCGGCACCACCGCGCTGATGCTCTGCCGCGAGTTTGGCCTCCAGGCGTTTGCCACGGCCGGCAGTGCCGACAAGTGCGCCGCGATTGCCAAACTGGGCGGCGAGCCGATCAATTACCGCGAGCAGGACTTTGCCCAGGTCATCGCCGAAAAAACCGCCGACAAGGGCGTCAACGTGGTGCTGGATATCATGGGCGGCTCGTACCTGAGCAATAACCTCAAGGCCCTGGCCATGGAAGGTCGCCTGGTGATGCTGGGCTTCCTCGGTGGCGGCAAGGGCAATGACGTCGACCTGCTGACCATCATGGCCAAGCGCGCGATCATCACCGGCTCGCTGCTGCGCTCGCGAACCAAGGACGAAAAGGCCGCGATTGCCGCGCAGTTGCGTGAGCACGTGTGGCCGGTACTGGCCGCCGGGCGCTGCCTGCCGATCATCGATAAAGTCTACGAATACACCGATGCGGCCCAGGCCCATGCGCGCATGGAAGGTGGGGACCACATCGGCAAGATCGTGTTGCGGGTGGCGTAATCAGCGGGCAACCCCTCCCGGATTGGCGGCGTGATTACCCGAGGTAGGTGGGGTAGTCGATATAACCTGCTTCTCCCCCACCGTACATCCCCTCTTCGCGCAGCGGATTCAACGGCCAGCCCTTGAAGATCCGCTGCGGCAGGTCCGGGTTGGCAATGAACGGCCGCCCGAATGCGATCAGGTCCGCCAGCCCCGCCTCGACCAGGCGCGCGCCGCGTTCGGCGGTGTAGCGCCCGGCGTAAATGATCCGCCCGCTGAACGTCTCGCGCACAGCCTGGCGGAAGCTGTCGGGCAGGTCGGGCGCGTTGTCCCAGTCGGCTTCGGCGATGGACAGGTAAGCAATACCCGACGCCTCCAGCACCTTGATCGCCTCGATATAGGTGTGATGCGGGTCTTCCTCGACCAGGCCGATGTACACGCGGTCCTGGTCGGTGCCGCTGAACAACGGAGAAAACCGCACGCCCAGGCGTTCCGGGCCGACCACTTGGCACACCGCTTCAACAATCTCGCGCAGGAACCGCAGGCGGTTATCCAGCGAGCCACCGTATTCATCATCACGCTGGTTGGCATGCGCCGAGATGAACTGGTTGACCAGGTAACCGTTCGCCGAGTGGATTTCCACCCCGTCAAAGCCGGCGTCCAGCGCATTGCGGGCAGCCTGGGCGTACTGCGCGACCAATGCCTTGACCTCAAGCGTGGTCAAGGCGCGCGGCACCGGCGGTTGCTTCAGCTCGCCGACGCCAGGCCCGGTTTCGATAAAGGCCTTGGCCTGCAGCGCGGCAATCGCCGAGGGTGCGACCGGCGCCGCGCCCTCAGGCTGCAACGCGTTGTGCGACACACGGCCGACGTGCCAAAGCTGGGCAAAGATCACCCCGCCGTCGGCATGCACGGCATCAGTGACCGTGCGCCAGCCATCAATCTGCGCCGCCGAATAAATCCCCGGCGTCCACGCGTAGCCCTGGCCACGGGGCTCGATCTGCGTGCCCTCGCTGACCATGAAACCGGCACCGGCACGCTGGCGGTAGTACTCGGCCATCAGCGCGGTGGCGATATCGCCAGGTTGGGCACTGCGCTGGCGGGTCAGGGGCGGCAGTACGACCCGGTTGTTCAATGTGTGGTGGCCGAGGGTGACCGGCGTACTTAAAACAGGCTGGGTCATGTGAAATTTTCCAAATTCAGGACGAACAAAAGCGTTGGCGACGCTTGCGCGTCGCCAAGGAGTGACTGCAGTTAGTTAGCTCAGGCGGTGAGTTTCAGCAGGGCCTTGGCCACATCGCTGGAACTGGCAGGGTTCTGCCCGGTGATCAACAAACCATCTTCGAGGACAAAAGAAGCCCAATCAGCGCCCTTCTCATAGTGGCCGCCGAGTTTCTTGAAATCATCTTCGATCAGGAACGGCACCACATCGGTGAGGCCCACCGCCGCTTCTTCCGAGTTGGAGAAGCCGGTGACGCGACGGCCCTTGACCAGCGGCTCGCCATTCACCGCCTTGACGTGACGCAAGGCCCCCGGTGCATGGCAGACAAAGCCGATGGGCTTGCCGGCACGTTCGAACGCTTCGATCAGCGCGATGGAGGTCGGCGATTCCGCCAGGTCCCACAGCGGGCCGTGCCCACCTGGGTAGAACACCGTGTCGAAGTCGTCCGCGTTGACCGTGTCCAGCTTGACGGTAGTAGCCAGCGCCTGCTGTGCAGCCGGGTCGGCGGCGAAGCGGCGGGTCTGCTCGGTTTGCGCATCCGGCTGATCACTCACCGGGTCGAGCGGCGGCTGGCCGCCGGCCGGGGAAGCCAGCACCAGTTCGGCACCGGCGTCCTTGAACACGTAATACGGTGCAGCAAATTCTTCGAGCCAGAAGCCGGTCTTGCGGCCGGTGTCGCCAAGCTGGTCGTGAGAGGTCAGTACCATTAATACTTTCATTTTCCAGTGCCTCGATCGATGTGAATGTCAGGGTTTTCAGGGCGACCCAACAGCTGTCGGGTCAGCAACAACGCCTCGTCAAAAGGCGCGGGTGTGCGGGTGATCTTGCTCATGACGCTGGCGCCCAGCCATAACGCGTACAGCTGCCGGGCCAGGACCTGCGGGCTGTGTTCGAGCAACAGCGAGCCGTCCTGCACGCCGCGCTGCATGGCTACGGCGAGTAAATCGATGGTGCGTGAGGTGCCCCGCTGCAATGCCAGGCGCATGGGCTCTGATAGGTCTGACACCTCCGCGCCGAGTTTGACGGCAAGGCATTTGCCGGCATCGGTGCAGCCCGTCTGGTTGTCGATCCAGCACTGCCAGTAGCGCATCAATTTGGCGTGCTGGGACAAACCCGTCTGGTTGAACAGCTGTTCCATGCCCTGCACGTACTGGTCGAAGTAGGTGTCGAGCAGGACCACGCCAAACGCGTCCTTGGACGTGAAGTAGTGATAGAACGAGCCTTTAGGCACTTCGGCGGCTTGCAGTATTTCGTTCAGGCCGACCGCAGAAAATCCCTTGGCGCCGACAATCGGCCGTGCACTGTCAAGAATGATCTGCCGTGCACTTCTGGTTTCGTTGCTCATGTCTTCATCCCGTCCGATTAGACCAGTCGTCTCGTCGTTGGGTGAATGTTAGGGATGGGGCCAGCCGCTCACAATGTCATATCCGCAAGGATTCCGGACACGCCGCAAAGGCGGTTGCCGTTTTCCCGGCAGCCGCCGACAATCGCCTCTCCCACGCTCCTGGAGAGATGCGATGCACAGCGTTGCGCTGATGGTTTACCCGAACTTCGAATGCCTGAGTCTCAGCGTCGGGTCGGTGTTCGAGTGCGCGAACCTGCTGCGCGGCGAACCGGCTTATGAGTTTCACCTGGTGTCGGAGAATGGCGGTGCGGTGATGGCGTCCCAGGGTTTCTCGGTGAACACCACCCAAGTGCGCGCCGAAGGCTATGACACGCTGATTGTCAGCGGCTACATGGAGTTTCGCCTGCCGGAGCTGAGCCTGCTGGAACTGGTCAAGGCCGCCTCTGCGCAATCGCGGCGGATCGCCTCGTTGTGCATGGGCATCTTTGTACTGGCCGAAGCCGGCCTGCTGGAGGGCAAGCGCACCACCACCCACTGGATTCACGCACCGGCCTTTCGCAAGCGTTACCCGGCTATCCACCTGGAAGAAGACAAGCTGTTCGTGGTCGACGGCCAGATCTGGACCGGCGCCGGCATGAGTGCCGGGGTCGACCTCGCGCTGGCGATGGTCGAGAACGACCTGGGCAGCGATCTTGCGCGGCGCATCGCACGCAAGCTGGTGATTGCCCAGCGCCGGGGCAGCGAGCAGTCGCAGCTGTCGGCCTTGCTGGAACTGGACCCCAAGTCCGACCGCGTGCAATTGGCCCTGGCCTACGCCCGCGAAAACCTCACCCACGACCTGTCGGTGGAAGCCCTGGCCGAGGTCGCCCGGCTCAGCCCGCGCCAGTTCAGCCGCGTGTTTCGCGAGGAAACCGGGCAGACGCCGGCCAAGGCCATCGAGTCGCTGCGCGTGGAAGCCGCGCGGGCAATGATGGAGACCAGCCGCCACCCGGTGGAAGTCGTCGCCCGCGAAACCGGCTTCGGCGACCGCGAGCGCATGCGCCAGGCCTTCCTGCGCGCCTTCGGCCAGCCGCCGCAGGCGATGCAACAGGCGTTGTTCAATCCGGGCTAGGCTGGTAGCCGAACAGTGACTTCACTTCCAGATAGTCCTCCAGCCCGAACACGCCCCATTCGCGGCCATTGCCCGACTGCTTGTAGCCGCCGAACGGTGCGCCGTTGTCGGCCTTGCTGCCGTTGAGATGGACCATGCCGGTGCGCAGGCGCCGGGCCACGGCACGTGCACGCTCCAGGCTGCCGGCGGTGACATAGCCCGAGAGCCCGTAAGGGCTGTCATTGGCAATGGCAATCGCCTGGTCTTCGCTGTCGTAGGGGATGATCACCAGCACCGGGCCGAACACTTCCTCGCGGGCAATCGGTGTGTCTGGATCGACATCGGCGAAGATCGTGGGCCTGGCGTAGAAACCCGTCGTCACCCCGTGCGGGCGTCCCACGCCGCCGCAGACGGGCGGGCTATCGACGGCCGCGAGCAACGCCTGCACCCGCTCGAACTGCGCCTGATTGGCCAAGGGTCCCATGGCCGTGGCGGGGTGGCTGTCGTCGAAGCAGACCTGCGCGGCGACTGCCTGTGCAATCGCCACCGCCCTCGCCTGCAACGCCCGTGGCACCAACATTCGCGTCGGCGCATTGCACGACTGCCCGCTGTTGCGAAAACAGCTGCTGACACCATGGCGCACCGCCGCCTCCAGGTCGGCATCGGCCAGGATCAGGTTGGCCGACTTGCCGCCCAGTTCCTGCGACACGCGCTTGACCGTGTCCGCCGCCGCCTTGGCCACCGCGATGCCCGCGCCGGTGGAGCCGGTGAAGGACAGCATGTCGATACCGGCATGCCGCGCCATGCCGTCGCCGACCGTCGGCCCGTAACCGTTGACCAGGTTGAACACGCCCTTGGGCACCCCGGCGCGGTGCAGGATATCGGCCAGCAGCATGGCCGACAGCGGCGCCTTTTCACTGGGCTTGAGCACCATCGTGCAGCCCGCCGCCAAGGCCGGGGCGAGCTTGCAGGTGAGCTGGTTGAGCGGCCAGTTCCAGGGCGTGATCAGGCCGCACACGCCGATCGGCTCGCGACTGATCAGCGTGCTGCCGTGGGTGCGGTCGAACGCGTAGTCTTCGAGCACCGCATAGGCCCGCTGCAAGTGGCCCAGCCCGGCCGGCACGTGGGCACTGCGCGCCAGTGACAAGGGCGCGCCCATCTCCTGGTGCACGCACTGCGCCAGGGCCTCGCTGTGTTCGCGATAGCCCTCGATGATCGCCGCCAGCAGCGCCAGGCGCTGCTCCCGCGTCCACTGGCTGTAGTGATCGAAGGCGCGCCGGGCGGCAGCCACTGCCCGGTCGAGGTCGCCAAGCGTGCCCAGGCTGATGGTCGCGACCGCGCACTCGGTGGACGGGTCGATCACTGCCAGGGTCTCGGTGCCCAAGGGCTTGACCCACTGCCCGTCGATATAGAAATCCCGGTGGTTCATCGCGTCGCCTCAAGGGCCTGCGCCAGGGTGTGGAAGATCAGCGCAAGTTGTTCCTGGTCGAGGATCAGCGGCGGCGACAACACGATATTTTCTCCGGACGCGCGCACCAGCACGCCTGCATCGAAACAGCGCTGGGCCACCTCGGCCGCGCGTGCCCCCGGCGCCCCGTCGCGGGGCTTGAGTTCGACGGCACACAGCAGGCCAATCGCACGCACATCAAGCACCAGCGGCTGTTCGCGCAGCGCCAGCGCAGTGGTTTGCCACAGCGGGGCGATCTGCTGCACATGGGCGTTGATGCCCAACTCTTGATGCACTTCAAGGGTCGCGAGACCTGCGGCGCACGCCAGCGGATGGGCGGAATAGGTGTAGCCGTGCATCAATTCAATCGCCTGCTCCGGGCCTTGCATGAAGGCCTCATACACAGCGCCACTGACCAGCACGCCGCCCATCGGCACCGCACCGTTGGTGAGGCCCTTGGCCAGGGTCATCAGGTCCGGGGTCACGCCAAACGCCTGGGCAGCGAAGCTGTGGCCGACACGGCCGAAACCGGTGATCACCTCGTCGAAAATCAGCAGCACGCCATGCCGATCACACAGCTCGCGCAGGCGTTGCAGGTAGCCGAGTGGCGGCGCATACACCCCGCCGGAACCGGTCACCGGCTCGACAATCACCGCCGCCACCGTGGCCGGGTCGTGAATCTCCAGCAGGTGCAGCAAGGCGTCCGCATACTGCACGCCTTGCTCCGGTTGGCCGTGGCTGAAACGCGAGCCGGCATCATAGGGCAGCGGCAGGTGCGCGACGTCGCCGAGCAGCGGCCCGAAGTCGCGTTTCTGCCGGCCAATGCCGGACACCGACAGCCCGCCAAAGCCCATGCCGTGGTAACCCTTGGCGCGGCCGATCAGTTTGGTGCGGCGGCAATCGCCGCGGGCCTGATGGTAGGCACGGGCGATCTTCAGCGCGGTGTCCACCGCTTCCGAGCCGGAGTTGGTAAAGAACACTTTATCCAGGCCGTCCGGGGCGCTGGCCACCAGCCGATCGGCCAGGGTCAGTGCGGCGGGATGGCTCATCTTGAACGAGGACACAAAGTCCAGGCGCCCCGCCGCTTCGCGAATCGCCTCGACAATCCGCGCCTGGCCGTGACCGGCGTTGACGCACCAGAGCCCGGCCATGGCGTCGAGCACCTGGCGCCCATCAGTGGTGGTGTAATGCATGCCGGCGGCGCGATCAAACAGCATCGGCGCGCGGTTGAACGGGCGCATGGCGGTAAATGGCGCCCACAAGGAAGAGGTCATGGGTGTACTCCTTAAGACGCGATGCGCGTGCCGATCAGGGTCGGGCGCTGCAAGGCGCCGGCATTGGTATTGACGCCGCGCGCGAAGTGCAGGCGGCCGTGATGCAAGCGGCAACTGACGTGGTCGCCGAAGGCGGTTTCAACAAAGCGCCAGTCCATGCGCAACTCGCCCTCGGCAGTCCAGCAGGCCTGGGCGACCACCGGGGTCTGCTCCGGCTGGTATTGGTGGTGCAGGTAATTGCCGGTGAGGCTGGTGATCGACTCCAGCGGCTGCTGGAAACCCGCGCGCAGGTGATGGGTGCCACGGTGGTCGACGAGGGTGAAGTCGCAGTGATCGGGATGGAAATCAAAAGCCAGTTCGCGCACGCCGTCTTCATTGGGCTCGATGCTGAAACGGCCTTGCAGGGTGGTACTGGCGGGCGAGCTTTTCAGGCCTTGCAACGTCGGCAGGTGCAGCTCGTCAATCAGCGCGTCCAATTGCGCCTGGCTGCCCTGGGCATCCGCACTCGCGCGGCCCAGCGCCGGGAACAGGTGTTGCCACAGCGCCTGGTGCAAGCGCTTTTCACCCAGGCGCAGGCCGCAGGTGAACACGATGACCGTGTCCTGTGCCGGCAGCACGATGCACTGCTGGCCGAACACGCCAGAGGCGTAGTAGCCACCGTGCTCGGTCATCCACCACTGGTAGCCATAGCCTTCGCGCTGGGCTTCGTTGGCTTTGTTCTTGTCGCGCGGCAGGTACTGCTTGCCGTCGAATTCGCCCATCCACACATCCTGCACCTGGTTGCGCGTGGCGTCGTCGACCCACTGTGGCGAGAGCAACTGGCGGCCCTGCCATTGGCCACGGTTGAGGTGCAGCACGCCGAACTTCAGCGAGTCTTCGCTGGTGCAGCTCAAGCCGTTGCCACCGGCGTTGAACCCGCCTGGCGCCAGGTCCCACTCCAGGCGGTCGAGGCCCAGGTGATCGAGGACGCGCGCCTGCAACAACGCGTGCAGGGTCTGCCCGGTGACCTGGGTGACGATAGCCGAGAGCATGAAACTCGAGGCACTGCTGTAGATGAACGACTGGCCCGGCGGCTCGTCCACCGGCTCCTTCAGAAACGCCTCGACCCAACTGCTTTGCAGGTTGCGCCAGTCACCGCCGGAAATACCGCGGGTGTGGCCGGTGCGCATGGTCAGCAGATCCTCGACCGTCATCGCCGCAAGGTTCGCACTGACAGGTTGCGGGCACAGCTCGGGGAAGAAGCTCACGACCTTGGCGTCTAGGCTCAGGCGCCCGTCATCGATCAACAGGCCGACGGCGGTGGCGGTCCAGCTCTTGGTTGCCGAATGCTGCACGTGGGGGCGGTGCGCCGAATAAGGCCGCCAGAAGGCCTCGGCCACCACTGCGCCCTGGCGATACAGCATGAAACTGTGCAGCTCCAGGCCGGCCTCGGCCACGGCCCGGAGGAAATCGAGAATGCCGGCCGGGTCGACGCCGCGTTCGGTGGGCAGGGCCCGGGGCAGCGGGATGTAAGTCATGATGGGTCCTCTGGATGTTTTTATATTTCAAATAATGCAGATAAAGATTTGATCGACGCGGCGCTGATGTATTTGAGCCGCCTATAATTCAGCTTTTCCGGGTATCCTTGCCTCCCCTGTCACAGGAAAGACTTCGCACCATGGCCCCACTCACTTCGCTGCAGACCAAAGTCGCCGGGCAGATCCTTGCCGCCATCGCCAGCGGCGACCTGCAACCCGGTATGCACCTCAAGGAAGTGGAACTGGCGCAGCGCCTGGGCGTATCGCGCTCGCCGATCCGCAGTGCGCTTTCCTACCTGGCCGAACAGCAGGCCATCGAGCCGCTGCCGCAGCAGGGCTATCGCGTCCCGCTGCAGGCAACCGATGGCCTGGCGCAGCAATTCAGTGAGTTGCACAACGAAGAGGACCAGCTGTACACGCGGCTGATCGACGACCGGCTGAACCAGGTGCTGCCCGACCAGATTTCCGAAAGTGATTTGCTGCGCCGCTACGGCGTTGGCAAAAGTGTGTTGCGCCGCTGCCTGCTGCGGCTCTCGGATGAAGGCGTGATGCAGCGCAAGCACGGGCATGGCTGGCAATTCCTGCCGACGCTGAACAGCCCGCAGACGCGCTTCGAGAGCTACCGCTTCCGCATGCTGCTGGAGCCGGCCGGGCTGCTGGAACCGACCTTCAAGATCCACCCGGAACACTTCCGCCGCTGCCGCGAGCGCCAGATGGAACTGCTCGAAGGCAAGGTCGACGGGCAGCGCTTTATCGAATGCAACGCCGAATTCCACGAACTGCTCGCAGCCGCCTCCGGCAACGGCTACATCCTGCAGGCGATCCAGCAACAGAACCGCTTGCGGCGGCTGACCGAGTTCCACACGGTGAACAACGTGGAACGCGTGAAAGTCTCGTGCCAGGAACACCTGGCAATCCTCGATGCGCTGGAGCAAGGCGATAACGAGTGGGCGTCGACGCTGCTGCATCGACACCTGGATGTGGCCAGCAAGTTGCGGGTGGCGCGGAACAAGGGATGACGGGTTGCCCCGGTGGGCATCCCTGTTTCGCCTAGGCGCACGGTCCCAGACCGCAAACCCAGACGCAGGAATGGAGCGGTACGCCGACATACCGCCATCGCAGGCAAGCCGGCTCCCACATTCAGACCGAGTCGCCCCCACTCGCATCACCAGAGCGCCACGGTATAGCCAACAATCACCCGGTTCTCATTCATATCCCGGAGATAGTTAGCCTTGCTCAACCCATTGCGCCAGCGCAACGACACCCCTTTGAGCGCCCCGGACTGAAACACATAGCCCAGGTCAATATCGCGCTCCCACTCACGGCCCTCCCCCACAAACCCCTTCACCTCGGCCTGGTCGCCCTTGGCCCAACGCGTCGAAAACGTCAGCCCCGGCACGCCCAACGCGGCAAAGTCGAAGTCATACCGCGCATGCCAGACGCGCTCGTTGGTCTGCGAGAAGTTGCTCAACTGGTACTCGGAAAACAGGTAGGTATTGGTCCCGTCCACATAGGTAAACGGCGTCTCGCCATACTGCTCCTGATACCCCCCGCCAACGCTGTGGCCCTTGTAGCTGAACATCGCCCGCGTACTCAGCGCGCGGTTGTCGACCTTGCCTGCAAGCCCCGCACCGGACTTGTCCGCATCGAAGTAGCGGATGTCGGTCTTGAGGGTGCCGCCGCCCAGGGCGAAACTGTTTTTCATCCCGACGAAATGCTGCTGGTAGATGTCCTCCAGTTGCGCAAAGTGATAGGTGAGGGTCATGCCCGGCGTAAGCTTGTAGTCGCCGCCGGCAAAGCGGAAGCGGTCACTCTTGCCGGAGCTTTTGTAGGCGCCGCTCTGGCTGGTCAGCGCCATGTCTTCGTAGTCGGTGGACTCGCGCTGTTTGGTCTGGTCGATCTGCCCACCGATCAACGCCAGCCCGGCGATGTCCGTCGAGGTCACCTGGGTGCCACGAAAAGTCTGCGGGAACAGCCGGCTGGTGTTCGGTTGCAAGGTCGGCAGGTCCGGCAGCAGGTAGCCGCTGCGCAGTTCGCTCTGGGCAAAGCGCACCTTGCCGGTCACGCCATACTTGGAATATTCATCGTGGGCACGCTTGGCATAACTCGGCTTGCCCGGCGTCGCGTCGTTGTCCCGCGACAACAGGCCGGAGCCCGAGCGGTCCGGGCTGGAATCGAGTTTCAGGCCGAGCATGCCGACCACGTCCACCCCAAAGCCCACGGTGCCTTCGGTGAAGCCCGACTTCAGGTTGAGGATAAAACCCTGAGCCCATTCCTCGCGCTTGGATTGCCCGGCGTCCTCGCGATAATCACGGTTGAAGTAGTAGTTCTTCAGTTCCAGATCAGCCTTGCTGTCCTTGATGAAGTCCGCCTGGGCCGGGACGCACAGCAGGCCCCCGCTCATGAGGCCGACGCCCTTCAGGATCAGGTTGAGGTTGTTGTTATGCATGTTCTTGGCTCCTGGCAGTCGTTATCGGTGAGTAGGTCTTATTGTTTTTCTGGGCACGACATTCCCCATCGCGCAGGGTTTGAAGGCCTGCACGCCGGGTGAAATCAGGGGGTTAAATCGCCGGTCGTATTCGGTAGCCGCCGTCCGGCAGTTTCTCCAGCGGGCTGGCGGCGGCCAGCAATTGCCGGGTGTACGGGTGCTGCGGATGGTCGAAAATCTGTTCGCGCGCCCCCACTTCCACCACAGTGCCCTGGTGCATCACCGCCACCCGATGGGCAATGCGCTCCACCGCCGCGAGGTCATGGGAAATGAACAGGCAGGCAAAGCCGTACTGCGCCTGCAGGCGTTCGAACAGCTCGAGAATCTGCTTCTGGATAGTCATGTCCAGCGCCGAAATCGGCTCGTCGGCGATCACCAGTTGCGGGTGGCGCACCAGGGCGCGGCCGATGGCGACGCGCTGGCGCTGGCCGCCGGAGAGCTGATGGGGGAAACGCTCGACAAACTGCTCGCCCAGGCCGATGTCCTGGAGGGTCTGCGCCACCCGCTCACGTCGCTGGGCGGCGTTCAGGCCGGGTTCGTGACGCAGCGGTTCGGCGAGGATGTCGCCGATTTTCATCCGCGGGTTCAGGGACGAATACGGGTCCTGGAAGATCATCTGGCATTGCAGGCGGTGCGTGCGGTTGGCGGCCTTGAGGATGTCCACGCCCTTGAAGCGGATCGCACCGGCGCAAGGTTTGATCAGGCCGACCAGCGAGCGCCCGAGGGTGGTCTTGCCCGAGCCGCTGCCGCCCACCAGCGCCAGGGTTTCGCCGGGGGCAATCACCAGGCTCGCGGAGTGCACCACACGGGTGTGCTGGCGCTTGCCCCAGAACGAGGTCGGCCCCGGGTGCTCGATGCACACCTGGTCCACTTCCACCAACGGCCCGTTGCTGGCCGGCAATGGCGCCAGCACGCCGCGCCGCGGCAACGCCTCCAGCAACTGGCGGGTGTACTCGGCCTTGGGCGCCAGCAGGATATCTTCAATCGTGCCCTGCTCCACCGCCTGGCCGTGACGCATTACCACCACCTTGTGCGCATAACGGGCGACCAGGGACAGGTCATGGCTGATAAACAGAATGGCCGTGCCCTGCTCGCGGGTCAGTTCCAGCATCAGCTCGATCACGTCCAGCTGCGCCAGGCAGTCCAGTGCGGTGGTGGGCTCGTCGGCAATCAACAGCGCCGGACGCAGCAGCATCACCGAGGCCAGCATGATGCGTTGGCGCATGCCGCCGGAAAACTGGTGCGGATAGGATTCCAGGCAGCGCTCGGCGGCCTTGATGCCGATGCGCCGCAGCATGGTCAGGCAACGCTCGCGGATCTGCGGCGGGTCGAGGTCGGTGTGCAGCCTCAGCGCTTCGCTCATCTGCTGGCCGATCTTCAGCGCCGGATTGAGCGACACCATTGGTTCCTGGAACACCATGCCGATGCTCGCGCCACGAATCGCGCGCAGCTCCTCGGGGCTGACGCTGGCCAGGTCACGGCCCTGGAAATCCAGGCGCCCGCCGCAGACTTGCATGGGCAACGGCAGCAGGCCGATGGCGGCGCGCGCGGCCATGGTCTTGCCGCTGCCGGACTCGCCCACCAACGCGACGATTTCACCGGGCGCGATGCTGAAACTCAGGTCGTCGACTGCCAGCGGGCCGTGTTCGCCCACGCGGATCTGCAAGTGTTCGACGTTCAGCAAAACAGGATTGGCGGACATCTTCACTTCCTCATCCGGGGGTCGAGACGATCGCGCAGGGCATCGCCAAACAGGTTGATCGCCAGCAGCGTCAGGCAGATAAACAGCCCGGGGAACACGCCCAGCCACGGCGCCGAGGCGATATACGGCCGGCTGCTCGCGAGCATGTTGCCCCAGGTCGCTGCCGGGGGCGGCACGCCCAGGCCGAGGAAGCTCAAGGCGCTTTCCGACAGCAGCGCCCAGCCGAACATGCTGGTGGCCAGTACACACAACGGCGCCAGGCAGTTCGGCGCGATGTGCCGCAGCATGGTGTACAGCTCGGAGTTGCCGATCACCCGCGAAGCTTCGATGTACTCCAGCTCGCGCAGGGACAGCACGGTGCCGCGCACCACGCGCACCACCGACGGCGTGTAGGCGATGCCCAAGGCGAGCACGATCCCGTATTTGCTCGCACCGATGATCGCCATGATGCCCAGGGCCATGAGAATGCCCGGAAACGCCAGCAAGGCATCGTTGAACATCATCAGCACGCGGTCGGTCCAGCCGCGTAGGTAACCGGCGAGCATGCCGATCAGGGTGCCGGCCAGCACGGCCACGCTGACCGTCAGCAGGCTCACCCACAGGCTGGTGCGCGCGCCGATCAACAGGCGGCTGAACACGTCGCGACCGAACTCGTCGGTGCCCAGCCAGTGCGTGGCCGAGGGCGCCTGGAAGCGCGACATCAGGTCGATTTTCAGCGGGTCGAACGGTGACCACACCAGGCCCATCAACGCCAGCGCAATCAAGGCCACCAGCAGCCCGCCGCCGATCAGGGCATTGGCCGGCGCCCACACGCGTCGACGCCTGGCCTGCACGGGCACGGCAATACTCGAACTCATAACTTCACCCTTGGATCGAACAGCGGATAGAGCAGATCCACACACAGGTTGACCAGCACGTAGATAAAGGTGATCAGCAACAGGCAGCCCTGCAGCACCGGGTAGTCGCGGGCGAAAATCGCATCCACCATCAAGCGGCCTATGCCTGGCAGGGTGAACACGGTTTCCAGCACCGCGATGCCGCCCAGCAGGTTGCCGAGGATCAGCCCCACCAGGGTCCAGGTCGGGGCGAAGGCGTTGGGCAATGCGTGTTTCCACAGCACCGCGCGCTCCGACAAGCCCTTGGCGCGGGCATGGGCGATGTACTCCAGGCGCAATACTTCAATGGTGCTGGCCCGCGCCATGCGGGTGATCGCGCCGACTTCCACCAGCGTCAGGGTCACCACCGGCAGCACCATGTAGCTGATCGCCTGCCACGGCGCCTGGGCGAAACTGACGTAGCCCACCACTGGCAGCCAGCCGAGCTGGATGCCAAAGGCATGCAGCAGCAGCAGGCCGAGCCAGAAGCTGGGGATCGACAGCAGCAAGGTCGCCACCGACACCAGGCCGAGGTCAAGCGCAGTGTTCTGTTTCCAGGCGGCTATCAGGCCGATGGGCACCGCGATCAGCGTGGCGAACAACACCGCCACCAGCACGATGGTCGCGCTGACGCTGAAGCGGTCCAGGATCAGCGGCAACACCGCCTGCTTGGTGCTGATGGAAAAGCCCAGGTCAAAGCTCAACACCGCCTTGAACCAGATCAGGAACTGCGTCACCAACGAGTGATCCAGGCCCAGAGTGTGGCGCATCTCGGCCAGGCTCTGGGGGTCGGCCATATCGCCGAGCATCAGCAGCGCCGGGTCGCCCGGGATCAGGCGAATCAAGGCGAAGACCATCACCGAAATCAGCAACAGCGTCGGGATCGCCATCCCGAGTTTTTGCAGGATAAAACGCAACATGCTCAGGCCTCGTTAATGGGCAGCGAGGCTGACGCCCCACAACCGTGGCGACGACACCGGCCACGAATGGAAGCCCTTGACGCTGTCCCGCAGCGCTGCGGCGACCGTGCCGTTGTAGATGATCACCATCGGCGTGTCGTGGATCATCATCGTGTGCAACTGGTCGAACAGCGCCTGGCGCCTGGCCGTGTCACTCTCGCGCACCGCTTCGCGCAGCACCGCCTGCGCCTGGGGGTTGTCCCAGACCTTGCGCGGCTCCTTGCTCTTGTCGCCCATCAGTGAATCGAAGCTGGTGGCCGGGTCGAGGCGCGACGAATAAGAGAACGCCATCATCTGGTAGTTGCCGCTCTGGTAGCGCTCCAGCTGCGTGCCCCACTCCAGGGTTTCCATCTGGATATTCAAGCCACTGGCCACCGCCATCGCCTGGCTGAGCAGGCCCATGTCGAACATCTGCGAATAGCGTTTGTTGACGATCATCTTGATCGGCTGGCCGTGGTAGCCGGCCTCGCTGAGCAAGCGCTGGGCTTCCTGCGGGTCATAGCGATAACCCTGCCTGGCGGTGGCGCTGTAGAACGGGCTGGTCTGGGGGATGGCCGAGTTGTTCGGCTCCGAGGTGCCGTTGGACAGGGCGTTGACCATTTGCCCGTAGTCCAGGGAATGGGCGATGGCCTGGCGGATGCGCACATCCTTGAGCAGTGGGTCGTTGGTCTGGAACAGCAAGCCGCAGATCGCCATGATCGGGCTGAACGAGATCTGCACACCCGGCGTGGTTTTCAACTCCTGGGCATCGCTGGCGCTGACATTGGGCAGCAGGTCGATGTTGTTGGACATCAACGCGGCCTTGGCCGATGACGGGTCGGGGATCACCATGAAACGTACGGCGTCGACCAATGCGGTCTTCTTGCCGGTAAAGCCATCCGGCCCGGCCTCGTCGCGCGGGCTGTAGTCCTTGAAGCGCGAGAGCACCACGTATTGGCCGGGTTTCCATTCATCGAGGCTGAACGGGCCGGTGCCGATCGGCGCCTTCCAGCTGCCGTCCGCCGCCAGCGAATCGCGGTGCAGGATGCCGCTGCCGCCGCAATCGGGGCGCGCCATGGAAGCCAGGAACAGGCCGCTGGGCTGGTCGAGGTGGAACACCACGGTCAGCGGGTCCGGCGCATCGATGCCGGTAATTTTCGCCCCGCCACGGCCATCGAATTCGGCCAGGCAGCGCCACTGGGTTTTCGGGTCGAGGTAGCGCTCCCAGGTCCACTTCACGTCGGCGGCGGTCAAGGTCGCGCCATTCTGGAAGTGCACGCCGTCGCGCAGCTTGAAGGTGTAGGTCATGCCGTCAGCGGAGCGTTGCACCTCACGAGCCAGCAACGGGCCGACGGAGGCGTCTTCACGGTGGGCCACCAGGCCTTCGACGATGTGCAGCATCACCGTGTCGGTGTTTTCGTCACGGTTGACGCCCGGCTCGGTGCTGCGGATGTCGGCATTCAAGCCGACGCGCAAGGTGGTCTGGGCCTGCGCAAGGCCGGCGCCGAGTGCGAGGGTGACGCACAGCGTGCCATTGAGTAAGCGATTCACGGGAGATGTTCTCCTTCGCTGAAGAGACCGGCCTGGGGCAGGAGCCGGCTTCAAGCCTGTGTTAGGTCGTTGTTGTTATGGCCTGGCCTGAGGTCAGTGCCGCGGATGTTTTTTGTTTTTTTAAATTCGCCGGGACATATTCACAGTACAAGCCCGGCTTGTAAATGTTTTTTTGTGCATATAAAAACATTGCCGACTAAGCGGTGTTTTTCTCCAGGCAACAAAAAAGAGGCCGAAGCCTCTGTTGGGGCAAACCCGCGCCTGCCCTAGCGGCAGTGGTAAGGACTTTCGCTCTTGAGCTCTTCGCCGGTGTTGAGGTCACGGATGGTCACCGTGGCTTTCGGGAAGTTCTGGCAGAACATGTTGCGCGACGAGTAGATGGCACTGCCGTGGCTGGTGATGACCATCGGGATCGGCGCACCGGAGACGTCGACGGCCGTGACGTTGTAGTCACCCGAGAGGGTCACGCAACCGCCGAGCATCAGCAGTGCGGCAGCCGCCGCCAGGTACTTGATCGAAGCAGACATAGGCATTTCGCATCCTTGTGAAATTCAGGGCCAGGGTGGTCGACGAGGCTAGGAGCGGCTTGGCCGCCTTGAGTTCAACCCTGTGTTCAGTGCAGCGCCGCGCGGGTAATCAGGTAGCTCACCAGTTGCGGGTCATCGTCCAGCTCGAGGGTCTGCACCGGGCGTGGCAGGTTATCCAGCACCGTGCGCCAGAACGCCTGGGACACTTCGTCCTGGTCATAGAAGCGCACCAGCCAATTGGCGTGGCCACTGCACAACACCTGCGTGGCGATGGCGCGGCCAATGCCTTTGCGGCGATAGCGCTTGAGGATAAACAGGTCGGCCAGTTCCAGGGCGTCGAGGCCCGGCAACTCACTGCCTTCGATCAGCAGGAAGCCGGCGATATAGCCATCGACCAGCAGCAGGTTGGCGCTCCACTGCGGATCCTGCCAGTAACGGGTCAGGTGTTCGTCGTGGATGTAGAAGCGGCCATCGGCCTCGACGTCTTCCTGCTCCCAGTCCGACGACTCGTAGGCGTAGTACTGGTAGAGATTGCGGATCAGCTCGGCGTCTTCCGGCCCGGTCTGGATCAGTTCAACAGTGGTTTCAGGCATGGGGGTCTCGGTGAAAAAACGCAGGGCGCCATTGTTCACAAATCCTCTCGCCAGGCCAATACATTGTCTAACCTTTCTGCTTGCTGAACCGAATGCGGATTTGTCTGGCGAGGCCTAAAACTTTGAAACATTTGGAATAAACTCCGCCAGCCCTCCCCTTTTTCTCCAAGGACATGCATTTTGACAAACGTCTGTTCCGCCGGCCTGGATGTAGGCTTTGCCTCCCTGGATTACCTGCAGATATTTATCCTGGGCGTGATCCAGGGCATTACCGAGCTGCTGCCGGTGTCGTCCACCGCCCACATGCGTGTGGTGCCCGCCCTGCTCGGCTGGCAGGATCCCGGCTCGGCGTTTTCGGCGGCGATGCAGCTGGCGGCGCTGGCGGCGGTGGTCAGTTATTTCTGGCGTGATGTGCGCCAGGTGGTCACCGGCAGCATCGGTGCGGTGCGCCAGGGCGACTACGACAATCAGTGGTTCAAGCTGGCGGTGGCGATTGTGCTGGCGACCATTCCGATCGGCATTGCCGGCCTGGCCCTGTCCTCGACGTTGAACGCCTGCAACTCGCCGTTGCGCGGGCTGATGGTGATCGGCATTTCCTGCGTGGTGATGGCCGTGCTGCTGGCGGTGGCCGAAGTGCGTGCCCGGCATACCCGCGACATGAGCCAGATGCGCCTGCGCGATGCACTGATCGTCGGCATTGCGCAGATCGGCGCGCTGATCCCCGGCGTGTCGCGCTCCGGTTCGACGCTGACGGCCGCGTTGTTCCTCAACTTCAAACGCGAGGAAGCCGCGCGATTTTCGTTCCTGCTCGGCCTGCCCGCCATCGCCCTTGCCGGCTTGAAAGAGCTGTGGGTGCTGCTGCACGCCGACATGCCCGTACACGCCTGGCCGCACCTGATCTTTGGCCTGGTGGTGGCCAGCGTCTCGGCGTTCTTTGCGATCTGGGGCCTGATGAAGTTTTTGGAACGGTTCTCCACCTGGCCGTTTGTGATTTACCGCGCGTTGCTCGGGGTGTTCCTGATCGTCGCAGTCAGTACCGGCTTGCTGAGCTAAAACCGCTTCTGTAGTAGCCGGCTTGCCGGCGCCTACAGTTGGGATGCGTACTTCCTGGGTCGTGCTATTGCCCGATCGTTCGGTCGGCCAGCTCTTCCAGCAGGTCGGCCGAGGGCACGAAGAACAGGCCGCCGGTGACCGCCGTGCTGAAGTCCAGCAAACGGTCATAGTTGCCCACCGGGCGGCCGACGAACATGTTCTCCAGCATCAACTCCAGCGGCTCCGGCGAGCGTGCGTAGCCGATGAAGTAGGTGCCGAACTCGCCGGCACCCGGGCGGCCGAAGGGCATGTTGTCACGCAGGATTTTCACTTCCTCGCCGTTCTTGTCGGTGATGACCGTCAATGCGCTGTGGGAGTTGCTCGGCTTGGTCTCCTCATCCAACTCGATATCCGAGAGTTTCGTGCGCCCGATCACCTTCTCCTGGGCTTCGACTGTCAGGCCGTTCCAGGCTGTCATGTTGTGCAGGTACTTCTGCACCAGCACATAGCTGCCGCCCTCGAATTCCGGGTCTTCGGCGCCGACGATGGTGAACCCCACGGCCTTGCGGCCTACCGGGTTTTCCGTGCCGTCGACAAACCCGATGATGCTGCGCATGTCGAAGTAGCGAAACCCCTGGACTTCATCCACCACCTTGACACTGTCGCCCAGCGCAGCCATCACGTGGGTGGCGAGTTCAAAGCACAGGTCCATCTGCTCGGCGCGGATATGCAGCAGGATATCGCCGGGCGTCGACACCGCCATGCGCCCTTCCACACCGAACTCCCGGAACGGGTGCAGCGCCGCCGGGCGTGGTGCGCCGAACAATCGATCCCAGGCATCCGCGCCAAACCCGCAGACACAGGTCAAGTTGCCCGCCGGCACCCGCTTGCCCACCGAACGCACCAGCCCGGCGATGTCCGCGCACCAGGCGCGCACGTGATCTTCACGGCCTGGGGTGACGGTGGCGACCATGAAGATCGCGCTGCTGGTGATCGGGTGGCAGACGGACTGCGGCTCAAGAGGCGGCTGAACGGAGGAAGTCGGCATGGGGCAAATCCAGGCTAAGGGCGAGAGTGAACCCGCGCAGATTAGCAGATCATTTCTGACACTCCTGCCACACATCGCGAATCAACGCCTTGAGCTTGAGCGCTTCGGCCCAGCGATCACTGATCTCGCGACCGTCGGCGCCGGTGATCGCATAGGGCGGCGGGCCGAGTTCGCAGGTGAAAGACAGGCTCTGCGGGGTGTCGGGACGCGCCAGCCAGTCCTCGATGCCGTAGCGCCACCAGCCGGTAAACCGCTCGACCCACGCTTGATGCTGGGGAAATTCGAGCGACACCTGCACCTGCTCGCTGCTCGCCACGCGGCCATGGAAGCCCCAGCTGTGACGCAGGATCGTGCGTATCTGTTGATCATCCTCGACGGCCCCGGGCTCGGGCAACTCGCGGCCGACCACGTAGTGCGACAGGTCCGCCAGCAGCTTCAGGTCGGGCATCTGCGCCAGCAGGTCGAGGGTGAACAACAGGTCATTGGTGAGGCGATAACGGTGGGTTTCCAGCAGCACCGGAAAGTCCACCTGCTCGGCGAGGCGCTGCCAGCCTTCGACCAGCCTGGCGGCCTCGGCCTGGCTGCGCGGCCGCACATCGGCTTGCAGGGTCAGGTGATGGCAGCCATGACGGCTGATGACATCCAGCGCCGCCGCCAGATCATCCACCGTTTGCGGGAATAACTGCCCCTCGATCTGCAAGCCGCAGGCGCTGGCGGCGGCGTGCAGGCGCGCGACATCCGCGGCTTTCCAGTAATGGTCGGTGACGCCATCGAAACCGGCGGCGGCGATGCGCTCCAGCTGTGCTTCCAGGGGACCGGGCTCGGTTTGCATGGCCCACAGCGATTGAAATACCAGAAATTGGCGCATATCAGCCTCGCAGCAATTGTTTAAGCGACAGGTCGGGGTCGGCCAGGCTGGTGGGGTTGAGTGGGATGCGTGCACTGATCAGCCGTTCGCAGAGCTTGATGTCCTTGGCCACGCTGTTGCCCGGCGCCCAGCCGCAGGCGCCTTGCAGGTGGTGCTCGGCATCCAGGTAGAACAGCAGCAGGCCGCCCGTGGGCAAGGGTCGGCTGACGGTCAGCGCGGTGCTCACGCCCACCGTCTGCAAGCCCCAGTCGTACTGGTCGGACCAGAAACCGGGAAGCGACTCGAACGCCAGCTCGCGCCCCAGCAGGTTCAGCGCGGCGTGCCGGCCCTGGGCCTCGGCATTGCGCCAGGTTTCCTGGCGCTGATACTGGCCGTCCAGACGAAACTCGCAGACATCGCCGGCCGCGTAGACATTCGGCGCGCTGGTGCGCAAGTGTGCGTCGACACGAATGCCCTGCCCGACGTCCAAGCCCGCCGCTGCAGCCAATTCGATATTGGGCTGCATGCCGATACCGACCACCACCAGGTCGCAGGGCAACCGTTGCCCATCGACCAGCACTACCGCGTCAGCGTCGATGGACTCCAGGGCCACATTCAAGCGCACCTCCACGCCGTGAAGGCGGTGCACGTCCAGCAAGGCTTCAGAGATGACCGGCGGCAGCACGCGCCCGGCCAGGCGTGGACCAGCCTCCAGCAAGGTGACGTCGCACCCGAGGCCGCGCGCCGTTGCCGCCACCTCCAGGCCGATAAAGCCACCACCGATCACCACCAGCCGAGCGCCTGGGCGCAACGCGGCTTTCAGGGCCAGCGCTTCATCGTGGGTGCGCAGGTACAACACATTCGCCTGGGCCTGGGGCAGGCGGCGCGCCCTGCCCCCGGTGGCCAGCAGCAACCCGGCATAGGCCAGCCACTGGCCGTCGGCCAATTGCAGGCGCTGCTGCGCGGGGTCCAATTGGCGCACCGGGTTGCCGGCGATGTGTTCAATGTCCAACTCGGCCAGCCGCGCCTCGTCGCACAGGCTGCACCCCGCCAGGTCGATGCTGCCCTGCAACAAGCCCTTGGACAGCGGCGGGCGCTCGTAGGGCAAATGCGCTTCATCGCCGATCAGGATCAGGCGCCCGCTGTAGCCTTCTTCGCGCAGGGTCAGCGCCGCACGGCCACCGGCATGGCCGGCGCCGACGATGATCAGGGCGTCGTTCATCCTGCGGCCGTGACGGCGAGCAACACCCGCCCCGCTTCGACCCGCACCGGATAAGTCTTGAGATTGACGCAGACCGGCGCGCCGAGGGCCTTGCCGGAGCGGTAATCGAAACGCCCGTTGTGCTTGGGGCACTCGATCACGTGGTCCATCACCAGGCCGTCGGCCAGGTGGATTTTTTCGTGGGTGCACAGGCCGGCGGTGGCGAAAAATTCATTCTCGGCCGAGCGATACACCGCATAGGTATGTGGTCCGTGGTCGAAGCGCATCACGTCTTCTTCGTCTATTTCGCCCACGGCGCAGACGTCGATCCATTGATCGTTCATGGCGATTATCTCTTGTTTTTTAAAGGGGCTCAGCCTGCAGTGGCTTCTGCATGCACGGCGGTCGTGGCGGCGGGCTGGGTGCGCTGGCCAATCGGGCGTTGCACGAAGTACGTGGGATCGCTGCGCTGCTTCCAGATCGTCGGCAGGATCTCTTTGTACGCCTCGAGGATATTCGCGTACGGCGGCGGGCAGTCGCCGCGAATCTCTTCATGCAGCTGCGCCAGGGCGTGGTACGGCACCATTGGGTACATGTGGTGCTCGAGGTGGTAGTTCATGTCCATGTAGATAAAGCGCAGCACCCGGTTCATGTAGATGGTGCGGCAGTTGCTGCGGTGGTCCAGCACATCTTCGGCCAGGCCCACGTGCTGGGTGAGGCCGAACAGGTAGCCAAGCCAGGCCCCATAGAGGCTCGGCAGGCCCACCAGCATCAGCGGCAGCCAGCTGTGCAGGTACAGCGCAGTGCCGATGACCAGCGCATAAATGCCGACCCAGATACGCGCGGCGCGAAACACCTTGGGCCACTCGGATTCGGGGATGAAGTCCTGCTCCTGCGCACTCATCTGGCCGATGGCATGGCGGGCCACGCCACTGAAGGTTTTCCAGGCCAGCGGCAGGTTGAACAGGCTGAGAAACATCATCCACAGGCTGGGCGGGCGCGGCTCGACGATCTCCGGGTCGCGGCCGACAACGATGGTGTCGGTGTGATGCCGGGCATGGCTCCAGCGCCACACATGGGGTTCGAAGATGCACATGAAGCTCGCCACCTGGTACAGCGCGTCGTTCATCCAGCGGGTCTTGAACGCGGTGCCGTGGCCGGTTTCATGCCAGCGCGGGTTGGACGCCGTGCCGTAGAGCACGCCGTAGGCCATGAAGAACGGTACGCAGGCCCATGAGCCCCAGAACCAGTAGCCGCCAAAGCCGGTGACCAGCAGCGCCGAGATCCAGAGAGCGGTGTCGAGCAAGGCCGGGCCGTCGCGGCGCTGCATCAATTCTTTCATGCGTTTACGCGAAATCGGCGATTGGTACCAACTGGCCGAGACCAGGCCTTTTTCCGCCGCGCGGGCAGCCTCAGGGCCGGTCAGGCTGTAGTCACGACGGGTGGGATGAGCGGTGTGTCCAGGCATTGTTATTGTTCTCCGCAAGCGTGGGTGTTCAGGTGCCTTGCGAAAGAAACCATAGAGCCTGGGTAAATCACCCTCAAGGCCTTGAATCCATTCCCTATCAAGCTATCATCCAGGCCCAGCGGGGCTTGATAGTTTTCTATCAAGACGCTCAATGGGCCTGTCATGAACAACAATAAACGCCCGACCATCGCCACCGTGGCCGCCCAGGCGGGCCTCAGTGTGGCCACCGTCGACCGGGTCCTGAATGCCCGCGCGCCGGTCAATCCGGACACCGCCGAACAGGTGTTCCAGGCCGCCGAAGCCGTGGGCTATTTTGCCGCGCGACTGATCGGCCAACGCATTCGCGAACGCCGTCCCACCTACCGCTTCGGCATCCTGCTGCTGGGCACCGCCCAGGCGTTCTACGCCAACCTCGCACACTCGATCAGCGACGCCGCGCAGCACCACGCCACGGCCAACCTGACCTGTCAGTTCGACTACATCAACGACCGCACACCCAGCGCCATCGTCGCGCAGATCGAGCAACTTGCCGTGCAATGCGATGCGCTCGCGGTGGTCAGCTTTGCCCATCCGCTGATCAACGCCTGCCTGGCGCAAATCCGCGCGGCCGGCGTGCCGGTGGTCGCGTTGCTTTCGGATATCCATGAACACGGCGTCGAGCCCTATGTCGGCCAGGACAATCACGTGGTCGGACGCACCATGGGTTGGCTGCTCGCCCGCACCTGCGGCGCACGCAAAGGCAGCGTCGGGATCCTGTTGGGTGGCCACCGTTTCCTCGGTCACCAGGCGCGGGTCGAAGGCCTGCACAGCTACCTCGCCGAACACGCGCCGGGCCTCAAGCCACTTGAGCCGCTGATCAACCTCGACAACTGCGACATCACCGAAGAAGCCACCCTCGACCTGCTCACCCGCCACACCGACCTGCGCGGCCTGTGCGTGGTCGGCGGTGGCGGCGACGGCGTGATCAACGCCCTGGCGCAACTGCCCAAGCGCCCGACGCTGTGCAGCATCCTGCAGGAGTCCACCGCGCTGTCCCGCCAGGCACTGAGCCAGGGCCTGATCGATGTGGTGATGGACTCACAGCCCCGGCAGACGGCGCACGCACTGGTGCAGTTGCTGGTGCAATTGCAAAGTGGCGAAGGGTTTGATCCGCTGCGGCATCGGGTGCATATAGCGCCGCAGATCGTGACGTCGGAGAACATGGGGGCTTGAGGGCTGGTGCTTGGGGGACGCGGAGCGTCCGTGGAGGCATTCCCACGCAGAGCGCGGGAACGATCAGTAGGTAGCGTTTTTTCATGGCTTGTAAAGGGCCAGCAAGGCCATCTGGGACAATCCTCGCCGCTGCTGGAATCGGTGGCCCGTCTGCGTTTAGGGTGGCTCTGTGTCCGGAGCATCTTAGGGTGCGCTGCCCCGCAGTTCAGCCAAAGACCGCGCCATCGATCCTTACCTGCCCACCCTACTGTGAAGGCGCCGGCTACAGGGGGCTGCGAAAATCTGCGGCACTCAGGCCAAACCGGCTCATCTTGTTGTACAGCCCACCCCGCGACACGTTCAGTTGCCGCGCGGCCAGGCGGATGTTGCCGCGGGTGGTGGTGAGTGCGGCGACGATGGCGTGCATTTCGTGGCTGCTCAGGTCCTGGGCGGGCTGGGGTTCGTAGTGGCGCAGGGTGGCGCGCGGTCTGGTTTCCAGGGGTAGATCGGCCGCCTGGATCAGTTCGCCCGTCGCCAGGTTGGTGGCGCGCTCCACGCTGTTTTCCAGCTCACGCACATTGCCCGGCCAGGCGTAGGCCGAGAGCATTTCCAGCGCTTCGGGGGAAAAGCCCTGCACCGTTTTACGCAGCGAACGCGCACAGCGCGCAAGAAAGTGCCGCGCCAGCAACGGGATATCTTCACGGCGCATGCGCAGGGGCGGCACGGTCAGGTTCAGCACGTTGAGGCGGTAGTAGAGGTCTTCACGGAATGCACCCTCGGCCACCGCCTGGCTGAGGTTGCGGTGGGTGGCGGCAATGATGCGCACGTCCACCTGCCGCGAGTTCTTTGCACCGACGCGGGTGATTTCACCCTCCTGCAACACTCGCAACAGGCTGACCTGGGCGTCGAAGGACATGTCGCCGATTTCGTCGAGAAAAATAGTGCCGCCATCCGCCAATTCGAACTTGCCCGCCGAGCCGCCACGGGCCGAGCCGGTGAAGGCCCCTTCGACGTGGCCAAACAGTTCGCTTTGCACCAGGTCCCGTGGGATCGCGCCGCAATTGACCGCCACAAACGGGCCATTGGCGCGGTCGCTGGCATTGTGGATGGCCTGGGCGAACAGCTCCTTGCCGGTGCCGCTTTCGCCGAGGATCAGCGTGGTGGACTCACTGCGACTGGCGATGCGCCCCAGGTGCAGCGCGTCCTGGATGGCCCGCGAGGTGCCCTGGATGGTGTCGAAGGTGTAGCTCGCCTGGGTGCCGACGATGCGCCGGGTGATCTCGCGGATGCGCCGGTTTTCACGCAGGGACACGATTACCCCGCCCTGCTCCAGCGGGCACACCGAGACCAGGCACGCGAGCTGGCTGCGATTGTGCAGGTGAAAGGTGCAGTCGAGATCGCGAACCGCCTCACCCAGCGCGGCGCTCAATTCACTGCGGCCCAGGCGCTGGAACGGCTGGCCGAGCAGTTCCAGCCCCACGCCGAACAACTGCCGGGCATAACGGTTGAGGGCCTTGATGCAGCCGCGCTCATCCAGCACCACCAAGCCTTCGTTGAGCACTTCGAGCACCGTTTGCTGTTCTTCCAACAACCCTTGCAGGGCCATTTGCCGCGACACCGCCTCGGCCGCCGCCTGCACCGTGCCCAGGGTATGAAAGTGAAACCAGCCGGGTTCGGCGGTCAGGGTCAGCATGGCCAGCGTCTGGCCCTGGGCGTTTTTGATCGGCGCCGCGGCGCAGTGCATACGGCGCTGGCGCAGGCCGCTGGCGAAGTTTTCCTCGGCCAGCACGTACACCAGATGGTCCTCGGCCAGCGCCAGGCCGGTGCAGTTGGTGCCCTGGACCGACTCGAGCAGGCGACTGCCAACGGGGGTGATATCCAGCCCACAGAAATACAGGGTGATGCCATCGGCATCGGTGAGGTTGATATGGCCGCGCGGGTTGTAGGCCAGCAGCCCATGCATGACTTGCGCTGCTGCGGCGATCAGCACGCGATGGCTGGCCAGGGTGGCGGCAAGCGTATCGGCGCTGGCAAAGCGGTAGGCGTTGTCTGCCGGGTCGATCCCGGCCTCGACGCTGCGCCGCCATGAATCCCAAATCACCTGGCGGACCGCCACCGGGCGTTGGACCTGGCCACTCCGGCAAGCCTGCCACGCGTGCTCCAGCGCGGCCACCGGGCCGTCGTTGAGCGCCGCCGGCCCCAGGGCCGTGAGGTAGTCGAGGTCTTGCACGCTGAACGCCATGCTCATCGGATTATCCATGTGTAGATTTTTGACATGTCAGTATAGACATGTCATTGAAATGAACACATTTTGTTTATTTAGATTAATTAATCCTTACACATCAATAACTTGTGAATTGGCACAGGCTTTGCTCCTGCCCCTATGCCTGCCAGGACCGTCCTGGGGCCAACAATAAAAAAGGGGTCACTTCATGAGTACACAGAACATCCGCCTGGGTTTGATCGGTGCCGGTCGCATGGGCAGCTTTCACGGCCTTACCGCCGCCCGGCATATCCCCGGCGCCTGCCTGGCCGCCATTGCCGACCCGACCCCAGGCCAAGCCGCACGGCTGGCGGCGGAACTGGGCGTGGAGAAGGTCTACACCGACCCGCAGCAGTTGCTCGACGACCCGGACATCGATGGCGTGCTCATCGCCGCCCCGGCCCGCAGCCATGCCGAACTGGTGATCCGCGCCGCGCGCGCCGGCAAGGGCATCTTCTGTGAAAAACCCATGGCCATCACCCTCGATGAAGCCGACCGCGCCATCGCCGCCGCTGCCGATGCGCGGGTGCCGCTACAAGTCGGGTTCAACCGACGATTCGCCAAGAGCTTTCGCACCGCGCACCTCGACGTGGCGGCCGGGCGTATCGGCACGCCGCAGCTGTTGCGCTCATTGACCCGCGACCCGGCGCTGAACAACCCGGCCAACTCGCCACAGTGGGTGATCTTCCTGGAAACCCTGATCCACGACTTCGACACCCTGCGCTACCTCAACCCCGGCGCCGAAGCGCTGCAGGTGTATGTGATGGCCGATGCGCTGATCGCCCCGGAATACAAAAGCAAAGGGTTCCTCGACACCGCCGTGGTTGCGATCCGCTTTGACAACGGTGCGATTGCCACCGCCGAAGCCAACTTCCAGGCGGTGTATGGCTACGACGTGCGCGGCGAAGTGTTCGGCAGCGCAGGCATGCTGAGCATGGGCAGCCTCAACGAGTCGGACCTGGTGCGCTACCTCGCCGAGGGCATCCAGGCCGACACGCAGCGCATGGACACTGACCTGTTGCGCGACGCCTACATCGCCGAGCTCAACCATTTTGTCGACTGCCTGCGCACCGGCGCCCAGCCCCTGGCCAGCGGCGAAGACGCGCGCGCAGCCCTGGCAATTGCCCGCGCCTGCATCGAGTCATTCGAAACCGGCAAGGCCGTGGCCGTGCAGGGAGCCCGCCGATGATCCCGTTCAAACTGGCGATCAGCGCGGAGATGGTGTTTCTCGACCTGCCGTTTGTCGAGCGCGTACAGCGCATTCATGCACTGGGTTTCAGCGCCGAAATCTGGAGCTGGACCGACAAGGATATCGCCGCACTGGCGGCCACCGGCGCTGACTTCACCTCCATGACCGGCTATATCAGCGGCACCCTCACCGACCCCGACGGCATCCGGTCATTGCTCGACAGCGCACGCGAGTCCCTGGGCGTGGCCGCGCAGCTGAACTGCCCGAGCCTCAACCTGCACGGTACCGGACTGGGTGAAGGCGGCCTGCCGGTGCGGCCCGTCACCCAGACCACCGGGCGCATGTGGCTGAGCGCGTGCAAGACCCTGGAAAAAATCGCACGCCTGGGCGAAGACGCCGGTCGTGTGTTCCTGCTGGAAAACCTCAACACCGAGGTCGACCACCCCGGTGTGCCGTTCGCCCGCGCCGACGAGACCCTGGCGCTGATCGAAGCCGTGGGCAGCCCGCACTTGAAGATGAACCTGGACCTGTACCACGCGCAGATCGGCGAAGGCAACCTGATCGAACTGATCCAGCGTGCCGGCAGCGCCATCGGTGAAATCCAGGTAGCCGACGTGCCCGGGCGCCAGGAGCCGGGCACCGGCGAGATCCACTACCCGGCCATCGCCAGGGCCTTGCACGCCATGGGTTACACCGGCGTGGTCGGCCTCGAAGGCTGGGCCAGCGGCGACAGCGAGCTGGCCCTGGAGCGGTTCCGTCAAGCGTTCACCCTATAACAATAAAAGGAACATTCTCATGCATCGCTATTCATTGATCGTTGCCGCGTTTCTATTGCTGTTCAGCCAATGGAGCTTCGCCGCGTACCGCATCGGCGTGAGCATCGCGCGGGTCGACGACAACTTCATGACCTACGTGCGCACCGGCCTTGAAGCCGCCGCCAAACAACAGGACGTGCAGATCCAGTTCGAGGACGCCCAGGGTGATGTAGTGCGCCAACTCAACCAGGTCGAAGGCTTCCTCAACCAGAAAGTCGATGCGGTGATCGTGCTGCCGGTCGACACCTCGGCCACCGCCAACATGACCCGCGCCGCCGTCGCCAGCAAAATCCCGCTGGTGTACGTCAACCGTCACCCGGACGAACGTACGCTGCCCAAGGGCGTGGTCACCGTGGCCTCCAACGATATCGAGGCCGGGCAACTGCAGATGCGCTACCTGGCGGAAAAACTCGGCGGCAAGGGCAATGTGGCGATCATCATGGGCGACCTCGCGCAGAACGCTACCCATGACCGCACCGAAGGCGTCAAGCAGGTACTCAAGGACTTTCCCGGTATCAACATCGTCGAGCAGCAGAGCGCCGAATGGCAACGCAGCAAAGGCATGGACCTGACCAGCAACTGGCTGCTGGCGGGCACGCCGTTCGACGCGATCGTGGCGAACAACGATGAAATGGCGATCGGCGCCGCCATGGCATTGCAGCAGGCGGGCAAGGCCAAGGGCGAGATCGCGATCGTCGGCATCGACGGCCTGCCCGATGGCTTGGCCGCGATCAAGCGCGGGTTGCTCACTGCCTCGGTGTTCCAGGACCCCAAGGCCCAGGCCACCCAAGCGGTGCAATCGGCGATCCGGATGATCAAGGGTGAACCGATTGAATCGGAAGTGTGGGTGCCGTTCGAATTGATCAAGCCCGAGCAGGTGGCGGTGTTCGAACAGCGCTACAAATAGGCGGGTACATGAAGATCCACATGCGGAGGCGGCCGGGCACAGGAATTAGGCCAGCCCCTCCAAAAACTGTGGGAGGTGAGCCAGGCACAGAACTCAGTCCAGCCACAAATCAGTGTGGGAGCTGGCTTGCCTGCGAAAGCGGTGGGTCAGCTGCATCATGGTTGACTGCCCCCCCGCCTTCGCGGGCAAGCCCGCTCCCACAGTGGAACTGTGTGAGGCAAAGGAATTAGGCCAGCCCTCCACAAACTGTGGGAGGTGAGCCAGGCACAGGAATCAGGTCAGCCCCTCCAAAAACTGTGGGAACTGAGCCAGCCACAGAATTCAGTCCAGCCACAAATCAGTGTGGGAGCTGGCTTGCCTGCGAAGGCGGTGGATCAGCTACATCATGGTTGACTGACCCACCGCATTCGCGAGCAAGCCCGCTCCCACAGTAGAACTGTGTGAGGCAAAGGAATTAGGCCAGCCCTCCACAAACTGTGGGAACTGAGCCAGGCACAGAATTCAGTCCAGCCACAAATCAGTGTGGGAGCTGGCTTGCCTGCGAAGGCGGTGGATCAGCTACATCATGGTTGGCTGACCCACCGCATTCGCGAGCAAGCCCGCTCCCACAGTGGAACTGTGCCAGACACAGGAATCAGGCCAGCCTCTCCACACACTGTGGGAGCTGAGCCAGGCACAGGAATCAGGTCAGCCCTTCCACAAACTGTGGGAACTGAGCCAGCCACAGAATTCAGTCCAGCCACAAATCAGTGTGGGAGCTGGCTTGCCTGCGAAGGCGGTGGGTCAGCTACATCATGGTTGACTGACCCACCGCCTTCGCGAGCAAGCCCGCTCCCACAGTGGAACTGCGCCAGGCACAGGAATCAGTCCAGTCCCTCCAAAAACTGTGGGAGCTGAGCTAGACACAGAAATCAGGCCAGCCTCTCCACAAACTGTGGAACCTGAGCCAGGCACAGGATTGAGGCCGGCCACACGTTCACCGACTGTCAGTCCAGATCACTCGCATCGTGCCGCTCTGCCAGCTGCTCTTCCGGCGCCCCTGAAACTCGGTTCACCCGCCGCCCGCGCTGCACGGCAGGTCGCGCTTCGATCGCCTCGGCCCAGCGCAGCACGTGCTTGTACTCGTGCACCGACAAGAACTCCGCCGACTCCCCATACAAGCGGCCTTTAACCAACCCGCCATACCAGGGCCAGATTGCAATGTCGGCGATGGTGTATTCATCCCCGGCAATGTACTCGCTCACCGCCAGGCGCTGGTCCAGCACATCCAGCTGCCGCTTGGTTTCCATGGCAAAGCGGTTGATCGCGTACTCCATCTTGCTCGGCGCATAGGCATAGAAATGCCCGAAACCACCGCCCAGGTACGGCGCGCTGCCCATCTGCCAGAACAGCCACGACAGGCACTCGGCACGCGCGGCGGGCTCTGTCGGGAAGAATTCCCCGAACTTCTCCGCCAGGTACTGCAGGATCGCGCCGGACTCGAACACGCGGATCGGCTGCGCACCGCTGTGATCCATCAAGGCCGGAATCTTCGAGTTCGGGTTAACCGCGACAAAGCCGCTGCCGAACTGGTCGCCGTCGCCGATCTTGATCAGCCAGGCGTCGTATTCCGCGCCGGTGTGCCCCAGGGCCAGCAGTTCTTCCAGCAGGATGGTGACCTTCTGCCCGTTGGGTGTGGCCAGGGAGTACAGCTGCAGCGGGTGCTTGCCCACCGGCAAGACCTTTTCGTGCGTCGCGCCGGCGATGGGCCGGTTGATACTGGCGAAGGTGCCGCCACTTTCGGTGTCCCAGGTCCAGACCTTCGGGGGTACGTAGTCGGTCATGCTTACTTCTCCTTGGTTTCAGTACTGTTCGATGTCGCCAGTTGGGCCACGTTCCATCCGCCGCCCAGGGCCTTGATCAGGCCCACATTAGCGCTCAATTGCTGGGTTTGCAGTTGCAATACGCTGCGCTTGGCGTCCAGCGCCGCCACCTGGGCGGTCACCACGTCCAGATAGGCCACCGCGCCCTGGCGGTAACGCGAGGTAGACAGGTCCTCGGCGTATTGCGCCGCAGCGGCAGCATCACGTTGATCCTCCAGGGCCGCGCCCAGGCCGGCGAGCTGCGACAGGTTGTCTTCGACCTGCTCGAACGCCGCCAACACCACGCCGCGGTATTTGGCCGCCGCTTCATCGGTGGCAGCCTTGGCAATGTCCACCTGCGCCTGGCGCGCGCCGCCGTCGAACAGCGTGCCCACCAGCGACGGGCCAATCGCCCAGAATAGGTTCGGCGCACTCAGCAGGCGGGCAAACTCGTCACTTTGATAACCGCCCTGCGCACTCAGGGTGATCTGCGGAAACCACGCGGCCTTGGCCACGCCGATACGCGCATTGGCGGCCGCGATCCGGCGCTCGGCAGCGGCGATATCCGGGCGCCGTTGCAACAGGCTGGACGGCACGCCGGTCGGCACCGTCGGCAAGGCTATCGGCGCGACATTCACCGCCACGCTATAGGTCGACGCCGACTCGCCGAGCATCGCCGCGATCGAATGCTCGAGCAGCGCGCGTTGCACCTGGCTCTGGCTCAACTGCGACTTGACCGTCGACAGCTGCGTGCGCGCCCGCGCCACATCCAGCCCGGAGACGATGCCGCCGCCGTGCAGGCCTTCGGTCAGGCTCAAGGCCTTGGCGTAGGCGTCGCGGCTCTGCGCCAGCAGTTGGTTCTGCCAGTCGATGCCGCGCAGGCGCAGGTAACTGTCGGCCAGTTGCGCCTGCAGGCTCAGGCGCACCGAGGCGAGGTCGGCCTTGGCCGCTTCAGAATCACTGGTGCCCGCGGCGACGGTGTCGCGCACGCGGCCCCACAAGTCGACTTCATAGTCGACCTCCAGGCCCAGGGTCGCGGAGTTGTAGATATCCGGCGAGGTTGCCGAGCGCAGCGGCTTGGTGTCCGACTGGCGAATGCGCTGGCCGTTGCCAATCGCCGACACCGTCGGGAACAGCCCCGAGCGCGCCTGGGCCACATAGCCCTGGGCTTGCTGATAGTGCGCCAGCGCCGCGCTGAGATCCGGGTTATTACGCAGCAACTGTTGCTCCATCGTCTCCAGCTGCGGGTCGTTGTAGAGGCGCCACCAACCGTCACGGTTGGCCTGGTCGTCGGGGCTGGCGACGGTCCATGGCCCTTGGGTGCGGAACTGCGCCGCCACCGGCGTGGGCGGCACCTTGAGTGGTGGTGCGAGGGAACAGGCGCCCAGGCCCAGGCAGGCGGCCAGGGCCAGCAACGTAGGCTTAGCCATGGGGTTTGATCTCGACAGGCGCGGCGGCCAATTGCACCGCATCATCATCGGCAAGGCCATCCGGCGGCGTGTCGATCACGCGGTCGGCGGCCTGCAGGCCACTGGCGATTTCCACGCTGTCGCCAAAGTCGCGGGCGATGCTCACGGTCTTGAAACGCACGTGGTCCTGCGCATCCAGGGTCGCGACGCGCATGCCCTTGTCATCGAAAACCAACGCGCTGGACGGCACGCGCACCACGTCGGCCTGCACCGGCAGGTCGAACTGCACGCTGGTGTAGCCGCCGGGCAAGAGCCGTCCACCGGGGTTGTCGACCAGCAGCTGCACGAGGGTGCTGCCGGACGCCGCGTTCACCGCATCGGCGGTGGCGATCACCTTGCCGGTGAAGGTTTCGCCACGGTATTCCGGCACGCTCAAGCGCGCAGTGGTGCCTTCGCGGATCTGCGGTGAGAAGGTCTGCGGCACTTGCACGTAGACGCGCAGGCGGCTGACATCGGCCACCGCGAACAGCTCCTTGCCGGCCGTGCCGCCGGCGCTGATCAACGCGCCGACATCCGTGCTGCGGGCGGTGACCACCCCGGCAAAGGGTGCCACCAGGCGCTGGAAGCCCTTGGTCGCGACCAATTGGTCGACGTTCGCCTTGGCCGCCGCCACCTTGGCCTGCTTGGCGGTCAGGTCACCGGTGCGCTCATCGACGTCCTGGCGCGACACCGAATCGGTCGACAGCATGGCCTGCCAGCGCTTGGCGGTGGTCTGGGCCAGGTTCGCATCGGCCTGGGTCGACGCCAGCGTGGCGCGGGCCTGCAGCAACTGCTGGTCGAGTTCGGGGGTGTCGATTTCAGCGAGCACCTGCCCGGCCTTGACGCGAGTGCCGATGTCGACGTTCCAGGATTTCAGGTAGCCATTGACCCGCGCAAAGATCGACGCGCGCGAATACGCCTCCATGCGCCCCGGCAGATTGAGCACCGGGCCCTGGGCGATGACCACCGGTTTGATCAGGGTCACGCTGGGCAAGGCCTGGGCGTCGGTCCAGGTCTTGAGATCCCGCGACTCACTGGCGCGCACGCCGATGCCGACCACAACGATAAGCACCACGACCACCCCGCCCACGATCAGCCACAGCAGGCCACGGGAAGACTTTGGTTTGGAAAGAGCAACGGACATGTCAAACCCCTTGGGTAACGGTGGTCGCAACCCGGGCGTGCTGGCGACGCCCGTGGACCAGACTGAAAATCAGCGGAACCAGAATCAACGTGGCGACGGTGGCAAACGCCAGGCCACCGATCACCGCACGGCCCAGCGGCGCGTTCTGCTCGCCGCCCTCGCCCAGGCCCAGGGCCATCGGCGCCATGCCGATGATCATCGAGATGGCGGTCATCAGCACCGGGCGCAGACGGGTGAAGCCGGCCTCCAAGGCGGCCTGTACCGCATCGCCGTGCACCGCCAGGCGTTCACGGCAGAAGCTCACCACCAGGATGGCGTTGGCAGTGGCCACGCCCATGCACATGATCGCCCCCGTCAGCGCCGGCACCGACAGCGGCGTGTGCGTCACGAACAGCATCCACACGATGCCCGCCAGCGCCGCCGGCAACGCGGTGATGATCACAAACGGATCGGCCCAGGACTGGAAGTTGACCACGATCAGCAGGTAGATCAGCACCACCGCGCCGAGCAGCCCGAACAGCAAGCCGCTGAACGCCGCGTTCATGGTCTGCACCTGGCCCTGCAGGATCACTTTGGAGCCGGTCGGCACTTCACCGGCGTGGGCTGCAATGATCTTCTGGATATCCGCCGCGACGCCCCCCAGGTCACGGTCCTGGATCGCCGTGAGCACCTCGACCACCGGCTGGATATCCGACTGGGTGAACACCGAGTTGCCGTGGCTGCGCTGGATGTTCGCCAGGCCGCCAAGGGTCTGGTCGGTGGCCGCCCCGGCGCTGCCGCTCAACGGCAGGTTGTGCAGCGCCGCCAGGGTGTCGAGGCTGTATTGCGGGGTCTGCATGACGATCGGATAGGAAATCCCGTTGGCCGGGTTCAACCAGAATGTCGGCGCCACCTGGCTGGAACCGGCGAGGTTGACCACCAGGCTGTTGGTCAAGTCGCGCTCGGTCAGCCCGACCAACTGCGCGCGGGTGCGGTCGACGTCGATATTGAAGGTCGGCAATTGCCGCGACTGCTGGATGCGCGCATCCACCACGCCCGGCACCCGGCGAATATCGCGCAGCAAGGCACTCGCATAGGTGAAGTTGCCCGCGAGATTATTGCCGGTGATCTGCAGGTCGATAGGCGCCGACGAGCCGAAGTTGAGGATCTGCCCGACGATGTCCGAGGCCGGGAACGAGAACACCGCGCTGGGGAATTCCCGTGGCAGGGTTTCGCGCAGTTCGCGCATGTATTCGGCGGTCGGGCGGTGGTCTTCGTTGAGGCTGATCTGGATATCGCTGTCCTGGGAACCCACGGTGCCGGTGTTGTTGTACACCACGTTGATGCCGCTGATGGACAGGCCGATATTGTCGACCAGGGCCTTGAGTTCGGTGGCGGGAATCTTGCGCCGGATCGCGTTTTCGATATCGGCGATCAGGCGCGCATTGCTTTCCACCCGCGTGCCGACCGGCGCCCGCACATGCAGCAGGATCAGCCCGGAATCGACCTCGGGGAAGAAGTTGCGCCCAAGGAACGGCACCAGCGCGAACGACACCGCGACAAACGCCAGCAGGCCGATCACCACCGTGCGGCGATGGTGCAAGGCGGTGTCGAGGACACCGTGGTAACGCTCGCGAAACGCTTCGAAACGCCGTTCGAAACCGCGCTGGAAATTCACTAGCGGATTGCGCGACGGCGCAGGCCCGGCTTCGCCATGCACATGCGGCTTGAGCAGGTAGTTGGCGAGGGTCGGCACCAGGGTTCGCGACAGGATGAACGAGGCAATCATGGCGAAGATCACCGCTTCGGCCATCGGCACAAACAGGAAGCGCGCCACGCCGTCGAGGAAGAACATCGGCACGAACACGATGCAGATACACAACAGCGACACGAACGCCGGGGTGACGATCTGCGCGGCGCCGTCGAGAATCGCGGTCTCCACCGGCTTGCCCTGCTCCAGGTGCCAGTTGATGTTCTCGATGGTCACCGTGGCGTCGTCCACCAGGATCCCCACCGCCAGCGCCAGGCCACCCAGGGTCATGATATTCAGGGTTTCGCCGAGGGCCGAGAGCGTGGCGATCGAGGCCAGGATCGCCAGCGGAATCGAGGTGGCGATGATCACCGTCGAGCGCCAGCTGCCGAGAAACAGCAGGATCATCAGGCTGGTCAACGCCGCCGCGATCAGGCCTTCACGCGCCACGCCGCTGATGGCCGAGCGCACGAAGAGCGACTGGTCGCCGATCAGGTCGATATTCAGGTTGGGCGGCAAGGCGGCCTTGTTGTCGGCGAGTTTTTCCTTGATCCCGGCGACCACGCCCAGGGTCGACGCCGAACCGGTCTTGAGCACCGGCAGCAGCACCGAGCGGTTGCCGTTGACGTGCACGATGTTGGTTTGCGGCGGGTTGCCGTCGCGCACGGTGGCCACGTCGCGGATCAACACCGTGGTGCCGTCGGCGGTCTTGATCGGCAGGTTTTCCAGGTCATGGAAATCCGAAGGGGCGTTATTCAGTTGCAAGTTGAACTCGTAGCTGCCGATCTTCTGCGTGCCCACCGGGGTGATCAGGTTCTGCGTGGCCAGGGCCGTGGCGACATCCTGCGCCGACAGGCCACGGGCTTGCATGCGCGCCGAATCGAGGTCGATCTGCACCTGGCGACTCTTGCCGCCGAACGGGTATGGCAAGGCTGCACCGGGCACGCTGGTGAGCATCAGGCGCACCTGGTTGAGGCCGATATCCCCGAGGCGCTGCTCGCTCAGGCCGGGGCCCGACAGTGCCAGTTGCACGATGGGCACGGTAGAAGCGCTGTAGTTGAGCACCAGCGGCGGTACGGTACTCGGCGGCAGTTGGCGCAGGATCGCCTGGGACACCGACGTCACCTGGGCGTTGGCGGTGCTGATGTTGACGCCCGGCTGGAAGAAGATCTTGACGATCCCGTAGCCGTTCATCGACTGCGCCTCGATATGGCGGATGTCGTTCACGGTGGTGGTCAGCACCCGCTCGAACGGCGAGGTGATGCGCCCCGCCATCTGGTCGGGCGGCAGGCCGGTGTACTGCCAGATCACCGCGATCACCGGGATGCGGATCTCCGGGAAGATATCCGTGGGCGTGCGCCAGGCCGCGAGCGGGCCGATGATCAGGATGAAAATAGCCAATACCAGGAAGGTATAGGGGCGCCGCAATGCGATGCGCACGAGGCTCAGCATAGAAGGTGATCCGGACAGGGGGTTGGATGAGCCAGCAGGCGTTGCCATGCCGTTTTCCCGCCTCGCCCCATGTGGATCCTGGGGAGTTTGCAGCGACATCCAGGTCACAAAGAGGCATACGCCACAATATCGAATTTAGTGGCGTACGCAACTAATTTGTTTCAAGCTGTCTCAGTATTCATCTAAAGGGCATCTCCGGTCTGAAAGGCCTTGTCCTGAGAGGTCTGGCAGGCATAATCGCCAGCGTCGAGTTTTGTATCAGAGAGTATCCGCCCTTGAAATCCGCCAAGCCTTGCACAGACAACCCCAGCGCCTGCGTAAACGGTGCCGTGCGCCGCACCTCGCGGCGCCTGGGCCAGATCTATGACGAGGCCTACGCGCCCTGCGGGTTGAAAGCCACCCAGTACGCGGTGCTCAACCATATCGCCAAGGCCGGCACGCCGAAGATGGGCGAGCTGGCGCAAACCCTGGTGATGGACCTCTCGGCACTCGGCCACACACTCAAGCCGCTGGTACGCGATGGGCTGGTGGAGTTGCGCGTGGACGAACTCGACCGCCGCACGCGGCGCGTGCTGCTGACCGAGCAAGGCGTGCAAACCCATGCGGCCGCCAAGCGCATTTCGAACAAAATGGCCGAGCGCTTTGACCTCGCCTTCGGCCGTGAAGCCGCGGCCCAGCTGCGCCAGACCCTGGACCTGATTGCCTCTGACGCGTTTGCCCAGGCCTTGCTGGCCCAGGCAGACGACTGACGACCCTCGGTCTAGACGTGCAGCGCCACACCTGCGGCGCCGGCGTGCCCCGGTACCTGTACCCGCAGCGCGATCAACCCGGCCGCCACCACCATCAGCACGCCGCCGGCGATAAACACCCCGTTGATCCCGCTGAGACTGAACATCACCCCTCCCCCTGCCGCCCCGGCGGCAATCGCCGATTGCACCGATGCCACCACCATGCCGCCGGCACTCTCGGCCTGATCCGGCACGGCGCGGGCCACCCAGTTCGACCACGCGACCGGCACGCCACCAAACGCCATGCCCCACAGCGCCAGCAGCAGCGCCTGCCCCGGCAGTGACGCCGGCAGCAGCACCAGCGCCAGCGCGGCCACGCCCACCAGCAAGGGCATCAGCACCAGGGTGGTACGGGGATGGCGCACCAGCAGCCAACCGGCCAGTAACGTGCCGGCAAAGTTCGCCACGCCGAATCCGAGCAGCATCAGCGCCAGCCCTTCGCTGCCAACCCCGGTGGTGCTTTCCAGAAACGGCCGGATATAGGTGAAGAGCGCAAAATGTGCGGTGTGTACCAGCACGCAGCCGAACATGCCGATGGCGATCCCCGGACGCAGCAGCACCTCCAGCACGGTGCGCAGGCGCGCCGTACCAGTCGGCGCCAGGCGCGGCAACGTCAACAGTTGGAAGGCCAGCGTCACTCCCCCCACCGCCGCTGCAGCGAGAAACGCACTGCGCCACCCATAGAGACCGCCGAGGTAGCTGCCCAGCGGCACGGCAACCACGGTGCCCAGCGCAATGCCACTGAAAATGATCGATAGCGCACGCGCCAACAGCGCCGCTGGCACCAGCCGCATCGCGACGGCCGCCGCCATGCTCCAGAAACCTCCGAGGGCAATGCCGAGCAGCACGCGCATCACCAGTAGCACCCACAGGCTGGACGAGCACGCCACCAGCAGGTTGGACGCGATCATCAGCGTGGAAAACCCCAGCAGCACCAGGCGTCGGTCGATGCCACGGGTCAGGCCCGGCACCAGCAGGCCAGCGAACAACGCCACCACCGCCGTCACCGTCACTGCCTGCCCGGCCAGGGCTTCGGACACGCCAAGGTCCAGCGCCATCGGCGTCAGCAGGCTGGCGGGCAGGTATTCGGCGGTCAGCAGGCCGAACACCCCCATCGCCAGGGAAAACACCGCCATCCACGCCGGGGTGGCCGGCTCGGCCCTGCTGTCGACAGGGGCATGAGACACACATTCGTTCATCACAGACATCCTCAAGCTATTAACGTGGCGGCCAGTCTAGGTGTGGCCACCAGGATGATCTATGATGTAAACCCTTGAGTTTTTGATCGAAACCCCGAACATGACCGCCCAGAACGCTTTTGACGTGTCCTCCGAGCTGATCAATGAACTGCTGCGCAGCATGCGCCTGAGTGGCGTGCAGTACCGGCGCATCCAGGCCGGGCCGGTGTTCGGGGTGAGCTTTGCGGCCAAGCCCGGGCATGCGTATTTCCACTTTCTCGCCGCCGGATGCGCCACCTTGCGCCTGGAAGACGGCAGCCTCTACGAGCTGTCGGCGGGCAATGCCGTGTTTATCGCCCACGGTGGCGCGCACGCGCTGGTCTCCAGCCCGCAGGCTTGCGTGCAGGACATCACCGACTTCGACGCCGCGCCGCTGGGCGATAGCGTCTGCGCGGTGAATGCCTCGCCCGAGACGCCCTCCCGCACCCTGCTGTTCAGCGCCTGCATGGCGTTCGAACTCGACAGCCTGCAAGGCCTCGGCAGCCTGATGCCGGCCTTGATGCTGATCGACGCCGGCGGCCAGCGTTACCCTGGCCTGATGCCGATCCTGGCGGTGATGGAGCGCGAAGTCTCCAGCGCGCGTATCGGTTACGCGGGGATTCTCGCGCGCCTGGCCGATGTGGTGGCGGCGATGATCGTGCGCGGCTGGGTCGAATGTGCCTGCGGCAATGCCTCGGGGCTGGTCGCTGCGTTGCGTGACCCGCGCCTGGCTGGCGCCCTGCTCGCCCTGCACCAGCAACCGGGGCGTGACTGGAGCGTGGCCGAGTTGGCGGCGCATTGTCATACCTCGCGCTCGGTGTTTGCCGATCGGTTCCAGGCCACCCTCGGCATCCCGCCGCTGCGCTACGTGACCGAGTTGCGCATGCGCCTGGCGGCCCAATGGTTGACCCTGGAGCGCTTGCCCATCGAAGCCGTCGCGTTGCGGCTCGGCTACACCTCCCAGGCGGCGTTCAGCCGCGCCTATAAACGCATCACCGGGCAACCGCCCGGCGCCAGCCGCCAGGGCTTGCGGAGCCCGGCATGAACGAGCGGCTCGAAGACATTCTCGCCGACCACTTGGACGTGGTGTTCTGCGGCATCAACCCCGGCAAAGGCTCCGCCGCCCTCGGCCTGCACTTTGCCAACCGCAGCAACCGCTTCTGGCGCACCTTGCACCTGGCCGGTTTCACCCCGCACGAAATCCGCCCCGAAGACGGCCCCACGCTGCTGCACTACCGCTGTGGCCTGACCACCGTGGTCGAGCGCCCCACCGCCAGCGCAGGCGAGCTGGCCCGGCATGAATTCACCGATGCGGCGGCGGCCTTCGAAGAAAAAATCCGCCGGTATGCGCCACGTGTCGTCGCCTTCCTCGGCAAGGCCGGCTACAGCGCCTTGTCCGCTCAGCGCGAGATTGCCTGGGGGTTGCAGCCGCAGCTGCTGGGCGGAGCGTCGGTGTGGGTGTTGCCCAACCCGAGTGGGCGCAACCTGGCGTTCAGCCTGGAGCAGTTGGTGCAGGCGTATCAGCAATTGCGCAGGGCAAGCGATTGCCCTTAATCTCTTCGGCCCATCACCCTGGTAGCAATGGAGGCTCAATGAAACTGATCGGCATGCTGGACTCGCCCTACGTTCGCCGCGTGGCCATTTCCCTGGAGTTGTACGGAATCGACTTCGTGCATGAATCCTTGTCGGTGTTCCGCACCTTCGACGAGTTTGCGCAGGTCAACCCAGTGGTCAAGGCCCCTACGCTGGTGCTGGACGACGGCACGGTGTTGATGGACTCCAACCTGATCCTCGATTACCTGGAAGCGCTGGCCCCGGCCGGGAAAAAGCTGCTGCCCGAGCAGCCCACGGCACTCGCCCGGGACTTGCATGCGCTGGGCCTGGCGCTGGCGGCCTGCGAGAAAAGCGTACAGATCGTCTACGAACACAACCTGCGGCCAGCCGAGAAGCTGCATGCCCCCTGGCTTGAGCGCATCAGCGGCCAATTACTTGCGGCCTATTCGCTGCTCGACAAGCACTTGGCCGACAACGACAGTGAGGCACTGACCCAGGCCTCGCTGACGGCGGCAGTGGCCTGGTCTTTCAGCCAGCTCACCGTGGCGTCGGTGGTGAAGGCGGAGGCCTTTCCCCATGTGCGACGTCACGCCGAGCGGCTGGAACAGCATCCCGCCTTCAAGCAATACCCGATCGAGTAAGCCCTCCGGGGCATGCCATCAGACCCAGCCGCCGTCGACGATGAAGTTCTGCGCCGAGCACATCGCCGACGCGTCCGAGGCCAGGAACAACGCCATGTTGGCGATATGCTCCGGCAGCACGCTGCCCGGCAGGCACTGGCTGCGACTGATCAGGTCCCTGGCCGCATCGTCCACCCACATCGCCAGCTGCTTTTCGGTCATCACCCAGCCGGGCACCAACGTGTTGACGCGAATCCGGCTCGGCCCCAGCTCGCGCGCCAGGGCGCGGGTCATGCCATGCGCGGCGGCCTTGCTGGCGGCGTACACCGGGTAGCCGGCCGAGGCCATCATCCAGCCGACCGAACCGAGGTTGATGATCGACCCGAAACCTGCGGCTTTCATCATCGGCACCACGGCCTTGGCAGCGAAAAAGGCGTGCTTGAGGTTGACGGAAATCAGTTTGTCGAAGGTATCCGAATCGACCTCCTCCAGGGTGTGACGCACGTCATTTGCCGCGTTGTTCACCAGCACGGTGATCGGCCCCAGCGAGTGCTCGAAACGCGCAATGGCCGCCTTGTAGGCGATCTCGTCAGTGATATCGCAATGGCCGAATTCGACGTTGTGCCCCTGTGAAACGAGCAGCGCCGCCAGGCGCTCGCCCTGGCTCTGGGCGCGGTCGACAAACCCGACCCGGGCGCCCTGTGCAGCGAAGGCGCGCACCATGGACTCGCCAATCCCCGAAGCACCTCCGGAGATCAGTACGACCTTGTCCCTGAGGTCGGGATAAACAGCCTGCTGGATACTCATATCGCGTTCGCCTCACCTAATTAGTCTTATTTTATTTTGCAAATACGTGGTTAAAGGCTATAAATCTGCTGTCCCAACCACGAAATATCGCACATTAGTAGAACTATTCCGACAAAACAACAAAAGGAAGTTCGACCATGAAGCACCCTCGATACCTGCTCTCGGGCCTGGCCATGTCCCTGCTGGTTGCCAGCGGTGGCGCCCAGGCCGCAGGGCTCAGCAGCGAACACAAACCCTTCGGCAAAACCAACGACGGCACCGCCGTCGAACAGTACATCCTGCGCAACAGCCACGGCATGCAGGCCACGGTGATCACCTACGGCGGCGTGCTGCAGTCGCTGAAAGTGCCGGACAAACATGGCAAGGTCGAAGACGTGGTGCTCGGCTTCGACAACGTCCAGGGCTATCAGGCCGGCACGGCGTTTTTCGGCGCGACCATCGGGCGCTTTGGCAACCGCCTGGCCGGGGGCACCTTTGAACTCGACGGCACGCGTTACCAGGTGCCGCTCAACGATGGTCCCAACTCGCTGCACGGCGGTGCCCAGGGTTTCGACAAGCACGTGTGGAAGGCCGAGCCGGTCAACGACAAGGGCTCTGTCGGGGTGAAGCTGAGCTACCTGTCCAAGGACGGTGAAATGGGCTTTCCCGGCAACCTGAAAACCGAGGTCACCTACCGCCTCAACGACAACAACGAGCTGCACATCGACTACCAGGCCACCACCGACAAACCCACGGTGCTCAACCTGACCAACCACAGCTACTTCAACCTGGCCGGCGCCGGCAACGGTGACATCCTCAAGCACGTCGCCACCTTGCATGCCAGCCACTACACGCCCGTCAATGCCACCTTGATCCCCACCGGCGAACTGGCACCGGTCAAAGGCACGCCGATGGACTTCCTGAAACCCACGCCGATCGGCCAGCACCTCAAGGACGATCACCCGCAGCTCAAGTTCGCCGAGCCAAAGCAAGGCGGGTTTGATTTCAACTGGGCGCTGGATACCCGGGGCGACATCAAACAGCTGGCGGCCGACGTGCATGACCCGGCGTCGGGTCGGCGTCTGCAGCTGTACACCACCGAGCCCGGCGTGCAGTTCTATACCAGCAATTTCCTGGATGGGACGGTGAAGGGCAAAGCGGGCAAGACCTACGCGCACTGGAGCGGTTTCACCCTGGAAACCCAGCACTTTCCCGATGCGCCGAACCAGCCGGGCTTTGCCTCGACGCGCCTGGACCCGGGGCAAACCTACACCCAGCACACCGTGTTCAAATTCTCCGCCGATTAACCACAGCAAGCGGGCCGGCTCGCGAAAGCGTGGTGTCAGTCACCCACGCCTTCGCAAGCCAGCCCGCTGCCACTTTTGATCGTCACACGGTGCCGCCCTGCCTCAGTTCCACAAGCCGATTTTTTCCAGCTCCTGCTTGAAGTTCTCGCGGGTGATCAGGGTCACCTCGTCCATCGCGGTGTACTTCGGCGGCTCGGTGCCTTTGGTCACCCACTCGTACATCATCAGCGCAGTGTTGTAGCCCTCAATGTGCGGGCTGGGCAGCATCGAGCCGAAGAAACCGCTCTCGGCTTTCTTCAGTTCGCCGATGGCGTCGGTGCCATTGATGCCGATGCCGATCACGTTGGCGGCCTTGAAGCCAGCGCTTTCGGTGGCGCGCACGCCGCCGAGCACGGTGTTGTCGTTCATGCCGCCGATGATCAGGTTTTTCGCGCCGCCGGGCAGCTTGACCAGGGCCGAGTTGGTGGCGTCCATGCTGCCTGGGACGTCGAGGGTCTTGGCGGCGGTGAACAGGATGTGATCCTTGGGCATGCCGGCATCTTCAAGAGACTTGACCGAGCCGTCGGTGCGCTTCTTGCCGGTGTCGAGTTCGTTGAAGGTGTTGATCACCGCATAGGTGTCCTTCCAGTCCCAGCCGCGCTTTTTCGCCTCGGCGGCCATGGCCGCGCCCTGCTTCTGGCCGACTTCGAAGGCCGCCATGCCGAGGTACGGCACGTCCTCCATGAAGTTGCCCTTGGCATCGACAAAGCGGTCATCCACGGCAATCACTTTCAGGCCATTGGCCTTGGCCTTGGCGACGATGGCCGGGCCCAGTGATACGTCCGGCGGGCAGATCACAAAGCCCTTGGCGCCGTTGGCCGCCAGGCTGTCGATGGCCGAGAGGGTCTTCTCGCCATCGGGCACGGCGATCTTGATCACGGTGAAGCCATGTTCCTTGCCGGCTTTTTCGGCGAAGGCCCATTCGGTCTGGAACCACGGCTCTTCAGCCTGCTTGACCAGAAAACCGATCTTCACCTCTTCAGCGGCCAGCAACAGCCCGCTCAAGCTCAGGGCCGAGACCGCCACAGCGGCGCAGCACAGGGAACGCAAACCACGACGACGATTCATACGGTGACTCCTTGTTGTTGTTTTTGAATGTCTGGGGTTAACCGGCAAAGCGGTGACAGGGCTTGCCTGGCACGTCGACCTCGATGGCGAGTACCGCGCCATCGAGGGGATGATCCAAGGGGCTGGCGGCGCTGGTGATGTACAGCGTGGTCAGGTCGGGGCCACCGAACACGCAACTGGTCGGGCGGCTGACGGGCAGCTCGATGACGCGGTCCACCTGCCCGTCCGGCGTCAGGCGCAGCAGGCAGCTGCCGTCCCAGCGGGCGTTCCACAGATAGCCTTCGACGTCCATCGCCGAGCCGTCAGGCCCACCACGCGCGTGCGGGCCGAACCACACCTGGGCCGGGTCGAGTTGGCCATCGGCCTGGATCGCGTGCCGGTACAGGGTGCCGTCCATGCTGTCGCCAAAATGCACCTGGCGACCGTCGTCGCTCCACAGCAAGGTGTTGGGAATACCCAGGCCGTGCAGCAGCGGCGTGACCTGCCCATCGGCGTCGATGCGAAACAGGCCACCGGAGCGACGGGTGATCGGCAGGTCTTCACCCTGCTCGCCGATATTGTTCTGCATGGTGCCCAGCCAGAGCCGGCCCTGGGCATCACAGCGCGCTTCATTGCCACGGTTGCCCGCCTGCGGGTCGGCCACGCACAGCAGGGTCAGGGCCTCGGTGGCCAGGTCGAGGCGATAGACCCCACTGCTCAAGGTCACCAGCGCATCGCCGCGTTCACACGGGATAAAGGCCGAGACATGCTCGGGCAACTGCCACACCTGCAGCTGCCCGCCCATCAGGCGCAGGGCCTGTTTGCCGGCGATGTTGACCCAATACAGCGCCTGGGTCGGTGCATCCCAGAACGGCGCTTCGCCCAATTGCGCACGGTGCGCGGTCACTGCGCTCAACGACATGAAACCTCCTGATCAGGGTTTTACAGCGACTCGCGTGATGGCGTGCCATCCACCAAGCGCTGGATACGCAACGGGTTGGCGTTTTTCAACGCGTCGGGCAGCAGGCTATCAGGGTAATTCTGGAAGCACACCGGGCGCAGGAAACGCTCGATGGCCAAGGTGCCGACCGAGGTGCCCCGCGCGTCCGAAGTCGCCGGGTACGGACCGCCGTGCACCATCGAATCGCAGACTTCGACGCCGGTCGGGTAGCCGTTGAGCAGGATGCGGCCGACCTTCTGTTCCAGCAACGGCGTGAGTTCGGCGAACTGTTGCAGGTCGTGCGGCTCGCCAATGATCGTCGCGGTGAGCTGGCCGTGCAGGCCTTGCAGGGCGGCGCTGAGTTGGGCCTGGTCCGCGACTTCGACGAACACCGTGGTGGGGCCGAATACCTCTTCCTGCAGCACTTCGTCACCGTCAATCAGCAGGCGCACATCAGCCTTGAACAACTGCGGCTGGGCCTGATTGCCCGCCTGGGCACTGCCGGCCAGGTGCTGGATGCCGGGGTGCGCCAGGAGCTTGGCCAGGCCGTTGCCGTAACTGCTCAAGGTGCCGGCGTTGAGCATGGTTTGCGCCGGCTGAGCGTCGATCAATTGCGCGACCTGCTGGGTGAACGCGGTGAATGCGGGCGAAGCAATGCCAATCACCAGGCCCGGATTGGTGCAGAACTGGCCGCAGCCTTGCACCACCGAGGCGGTCAGGTCGCGGGCGATGCTGTCCGCCCTGGCGTGCAACGCCTGCGGCAGCACGATTACCGGGTTGATGCTCGACATCTCGGCAAACACCGGGATCGGCTGCGGGCGCGCGGCCGCCATATCGCACAAGGCGCGCCCGCCCTTGAGCGAGCCGGTAAAGCCCACCGCCTGGATTGCCGGGTGCTTGACCAGCGCTTCACCGACGCCGCCGCCGAAGATCATATTGAACACCCCCGCCGGCATCCCGGTGGCCTCGGCCGCGCGGAGGATGGCATCGGCGACGCGCTCGGCCGTCGCCATATGCCCGCTGTGGGCCTTGAACACCACCGGACATCCCGCCGCCAAAGCCGCGGCGGTGTCACCGCCCGCAGTGGAAAACGCCAGGGGGAAATTGCTCGCGCCAAACACTGCCACCGGGCCCAGGCCGATGCGGTACTGGCGCAAATCCGGGCGCGGCAAAGGCTGGCGCTGCGGCAAGGCCTTGTCGATACGCGCACCGTAGAAATCGCCGCGACGCAGCACCGTGGCGAACAGGCGCATCTGCCCGCTGGTCCGCCCGCGTTCGCCGTTGATCCGCGCGGCGGGCAATGCCGTTTCACGGCACACCAGCGCCACAAAGTCATCGCCCAACGCGTCCAGCTCGTCGGCCACCGCCTCCAGGAACTGCGCGCGGCGCGCGGCACTCAACCCACGGTACACCGGGTAAGCGGCGGCTGCAGCCTTGGCGGCGGCGTCGATTTCCTGCGGCGTGGCCTGGTAGAAATCCTGCGGCAAGGCTTCGCCGGTGGTTGCATCCAGGCTTTGCAGCGTGATGCTGCCGAGGGCGCTGCGCTGGCCGCCGATGTAGTTGTGGCCGAGGAACAGGGTCATGAAACTCTCCTTAAAGGCTGATGACGTGGCCGGGTTCGAATGCCGTGTCGGCGCTGCCGACACTGTTGACCAGCGGCGCGCCGAACTCGGCCTGGCTGATCTCGAACACATCGCCCGGTCGGGTACGTATACCGTCGGCGAATGACAGCGTGGCGGTGCCGAAGAAATGAATGTGCACATCGCCTGGCGTGAGGAATTGACGGTATTTGAAGTGGTGATACTCAAGATTGTCGAGGCTGTGGCACATATTCGCTTCGCCACTGAGGAATTCGTTCTGCCAGATCACCTCGCCGTCGCGCAGCAGGCGACTGGTGCCCGCCAGGTGCTGGGGCAACTCGCCCACGCGCAGCTCGGGACCGAAGCTGCAACTGCGCAGCTTGGAATGGGCCAGGTACAGGTAGTTCTTGCGCTCCATCACGTGGTCGGAGAACTCGTTGCCCACCGCAAACCCCAGGCGATAAGGCTTGCGGTCCGGGCCGATCACGTAGAGGCCGCCGATTTCCGGCTCTTCGCCGGCGTCGTCGGCAAACGACGGCACCGGGAACGCCTGGCCGGGGCGCACGACAATGCTGCCGTCGCCCTTGTAGAACCACTCGGGCTGCACGCCCACCTCGCCGGCCGCTGGCTTGCCGCCCTCCACGCCCCATTTGAAGATCCGCATGGTGTCGGTCAAGGTGCTCTCGTCGCCGGCCTGGTGCATCTTGTCGCGCGCGGCGGCGCTGCCCAGGTGAGTCAGGCCGGTGCCGCTGATCAGCATGTGCGCGGGATCGGGATGATCCAGTGGCGGCAAAATCTTCAGCTCGGCCAGCAGTGTGGCGTAGTCGTAACGCTCACCCAGGCCCAGGCTATCCACCTGTTGCGCCAGGCCCACGCCAGCGTCGATGGCGGCCAGCGCCACCTCACGCACGCTGCGCGCGGTATTCACTTCGCGCACGTCGGCGCCTTCCACCACGCCGACCCGGCGCTCACCGTTGTGCAACTCGAACTGGACTAAACGCATGAAGCTTCTCCTCGATTAAGTACGTGTGGCGCCACGCGCACTGGCGGCGAACTGGTCGGCGGGCAGCGCATGCTTGCGCTCCAGCACGCGGTAGACCACGCCGGTCAAGACCAGCCCGAACACCATCACCGCGGACAAAAAGTACAGGCCCGACGCCAGGTTGCCGGTGTACTCCTTGAGTGCGCCGATCACGAATGGGCCGATGTAGCCGCCGAGGTTGCCCACGGAGTTGATCAAGGCGATCCCCGCCGCTGCACTCGCGCCGGCGAAGAAGCGCCCCGGCAAGGTCCAGAACACCGCCGTGCAGGAAAACAGCGCGAATGCCGCCAGGCTCAGTGCCGCCATTTGCAGCACCGGCGCACTCAGCCAGGCGCTGCAGAACAAACCGATGGCACCCAGCACGTAGAGCACCGCCAGGTGGCCGTAGCGGTCGTTCAGGCGGTCGGAACTGCGCGGGATGATCAGCAGGCCGATGATCCCGAAAATGTACGGCACCGCTGAGATGAAACCGGTGACCAGGTCGCTGCCGCCGAACTGCTTGATCAGGGTTGGCAGCCACAGGCCCAGGCCATAGATGCTCAGGGTCACGGGCAGGTAGAACAGCGCCAGCAGCAACACGCGTTTGTCCTTGAGCGCGTGCAGCGGGTTGCCATGGCGGGTCTGGCCGTAGGCCTGGAGGTCCTTGGCCAGCTCACCGGTGAGCCAGGTTTTTTCGTCCTCGCTCATCCACTTGACCTGCTGGGGGCCGTCCGGCAAGTAGCGCAACACCGGCCAGGTGAGCAGGATCGCCGGGGTGCCGATCACGATGAACAGCCACTGCCAGCCGTGCAGGCCGAGGATGCCGTCCATGCCCAGCAGGCCGCCGGACACCGGGCCGGTGATCATCATCGCAATCGGCTGGGACAGGATGAACAGCCCGAGGATCTTGCCGCGATGGCGCACCGGGAACCACTGGGTGATGTAGTACAGCACGCCCGGAAAGAAGCCCGCCTCCGCCGCGCCGAGCAGGAAACGCATCACATAGAAACTGTGCGGGCCTTGCACGAACGCCATGCCGATGGTGATTGCGCCCCAGGTGATCATGATCCGCGCGAACCAGCGCCGCGCACCGAAGCGGTCGAGCATCAGGTTGCTGGGAATCTCGAACAGGAAGTAGCCAATGAAGAACAACCCCGCACCCAGGCCATAGGCGGCGTCACCGATGCCGACGTCGGCGCCCATGTGCAACTTGGCGAAGCCCACGGCGGAACGGTCCACGTAGGCGATCAGGTACAGCAGGATCAGGAAGGGAATCAGTTTCAGCGTGATGCGCCGAATAAGCCGCAGCTCCTGGCTCATGGGGGTCGATCTCCGATTGTTGTTTTTATAGAAGCTCGGGGGACGCCTCTCGCGAAAATCCGCCAGGGTCATACCTCAGTTGGATCGACTATATAGTATGACTATTTGCAAAACAACACTTCCAAAGCCGAGTCTTTGCGCTTATGTTTAAGCAAGCTTAGAACATATAGTCATACAATAAGAGAATCGATCATGCCTGACAAAAAGCCCGGCCTACGCTCTGCCCAGTGGTTTGGTACCGCCGACAAAAACGGCTTCATGTACCGCAGCTGGATGAAGAACCAAGGCATCGCCGACCATCAGTTCCATGGCAAGCCGATCATCGGCATCTGCAATACCTGGTCAGAGCTGACGCCGTGCAACGCGCACTTCCGCCAGATCGCCGAGCACGTCAAACGCGGCGTGATCGAGGCCGGTGGCTTCCCGGTGGAATTCCCGGTGTTCTCCAACGGAGAGTCGAACCTGCGCCCCACGGCCATGCTCACCCGCAACCTGGCGAGCATGGACGTGGAGGAAGCGATTCGCGGCAACCCCATCGACGGCGTGGTGCTGCTGACCGGCTGCGACAAGACCACCCCCGCCCTGCTGATGGGCGCCGCCAGTTGCGACGTGCCGGCCATCGTGGTCACCGGCGGGCCGATGCTCAACGGCAAGCACAAGGGCCAGGACATCGGCTCGGGCACGGTGGTGTGGCAGCTCAGCGAACAGGTCAAGGCCGGCACCATTACCCTGGATGATTTCCTCGCAGCCGAAGGCGGCATGTCGCGGTCGGCGGGCACCTGCAACACCATGGGCACCGCGTCGACCATGGCGTGCATGGCCGAGGCGCTGGGCACGTCGCTGCCGCACAACGCGGCGATTCCGGCGGTGGATGCGCGCCGCTATGTGCTGGCGCATATGTCCGGCATGCGCGCGGTGGAGATGGTGCGCGAAGACTTGAAGCTGTCGAAGATCCTCACCAAGGCAGCGTTTGAAAACGCCATTCGCGTCAACGCGGCCATCGGCGGCTCGACCAACGCGGTGATCCACCTCAAGGCCATCGCCGGGCGCATCGGCGTCGAGCTTGACCTGGATGACTGGACCCGCATGGGCCGGGGCGTGCCGACCATCGTCGACCTGCAGCCGTCCGGGCGGTTCCTGATGGAGGAGTTCTACTACGCCGGCGGCCTGCCTGCGGTGCTGCGCCGCCTGGGTGAAGCCAACCTGATCCCGCACCCGAACGCGCTGACCGTCAACGGCAAGTCCCTCGGTGAGAACACCAAGGACTCGCCGATCTACGGCCAGGACGAAGTGATCCGCACCCTCGACAACCCGATCCGCGCGGACGGCGGCATCTGCGTGCTGCGCGGCAACCTGGCGCCCCTCGGTGCGGTGCTCAAGCCGTCGGCGGCGAGCCCCGAGCTGATGCAGCACCGGGGTCGCGCGGTGGTGTTCGAGAACTTCGACATGTACAAGGCGCGCATCAACGACCCGGAGCTGGAGGTGGATGCCAACTCGATCCTGGTCATGAAAAACTGCGGGCCCAAGGGTTATCCGGGCATGGCCGAGGTCGGCAACATGGGCCTGCCGGCCAACCTGCTGGCCCAGGGCGTGACCGACATGGTGCGGATTTCCGATGCACGCATGAGCGGCACCGCCTACGGCACGGTGGTGTTGCACGTTGCGCCGGAAGCCGCTGCCGGCGGGCCGCTGGCCACGGTGCAGGAAGGCGACTGGATCGAACTCGACTGCGCCAACGGCCGCCTGCACCTGGACATCCCCGATGCCGAGCTGGCGGCGCGCATGGCGGACCTGGCGCCGCCGCAGAATCTCATCGTCGGCGGCTATCGCCAGCTGTACATCGACCATGTGCTGCAGGCTGACCAGGGTTGCGACTTTGACTTCCTGGTGGGCTGCCGAGGTGCGGAAGTCCCCCGGCATTCCCACTAATTGGGATGCTATGATGCCGCCTATTTAGCCAGAGCATCTTCCCTGTTATGGATCACCAGCCGTCCAAGCCGCGCAAGAGCATGCATGCCCAGATCGTCCAGGACTTGGGCATGCACATCGTTTCCGGTCGCTTCAAGCCCGAAGAACGGCTGCCCATGGAGGCCACGCTCTGCGAGGAATACAAGGTCAGCCGGTCGGTCTTGCGTGAGGCGACCCGCGTGCTCAGCGCCAAGGGCCTGGTGTACTCCAAGCCACGGGTCGGCGCAGTGGTGCGGCCGCGGCTGAAATGGCACCTGCTCGACCCGGACGTGCTGTCCTGGCTGATGCAGACCACGCCGCACAGTGAGTTCTTCAACACCCTGGCCGGCGTGCGGCGCATTCTCGAACCGGAAATCGCCGCCATGGCCGCGACCACCGCCACCGCTGAAGACATCGCCACCATCGAAAAAGCCTACCGGGGCATGGAAACTGCGCAGACCCACGAACAGCTGCTGCAGGCTGACCTGGACTTCCACCGCGCCATCGCCGACGCCACCCGCAACGACCTGCTCGCCTACATGTGCAACATGCTCTCGTTGCCGCTGCGCGAGTCGATCAACATCACCAACCGCCGCCCGGATATCCAGGGCCTGAGCCTGCCCCGGCACAAGGCGATTCTCACCGCGATCCAGAACCGCGACGCACTTGGCGCGCGGCATGCCTCGCTGGTGCAACTGGATGACACGCGGGTGGCGCTGGATACGGTCATGAATGTGCTGACCCCGCTTTAACCCCCCTCTCCGGATACCGCGCGCGCCCCAACGAGGGCGCGAGCGATCTGCGCCCTCATTACCTGGCCAAAAGCCCCCCGCTCGACCGCGCCGCCAACGCCGCGCAGGCCAGAGTTTCAAGAATCCCGGCGCCCAGTATCAGCTATCTTGATACTCATCAAGCGTCTGCTGATTTCGTGAAGTGACCGCCCTAGACTCCTGCTCAACCGATGCCCAGGCACGGGATCCCACACCTATAAAAATGCAAGGGGAGAGACGAATGAGTGGTCAAGTAGCGTTCGAAGACCTTCCGCTGAGCCGCTTCCATATCCGAACGGTGTTCAGCGGCACAGGCGGTCAGTTCAGTGACGGGTTCGTGCTGGGTATCATCGGCATCGCCGTGAGCATGGCGGCGGGGCCGCTGCAGTTGACGGCGCTCTGGATGGGCTTGCTCGGCGCCGCCTCGCTGGCGGGGCTGTTCCTGGGCAGCCTGTGCGCCGGGCCGATTGCTGACAGGTTCGGCCGACGCACGATTTTCGCCTGGGACATGCTGCTGTTCGCGGTGATTTCCGCTTCGCAGTTCTTCGTCACGTCCCCCGAGCAATTGCTCGCGCTGCGCCTGTTGCTCGGCCTGGTGCTGGGGTTCGACTATGTCGTGAGCAAGTCCCTGGTGACCGAGTTCGCCCCCCGCCGCTACCGTGGGCGCTTGCTCAGCGTCCTGGCGGCGGCCTGGGCGGCGGGTTATGTGGCGGCCTACCTGGTCGGGTTTGCGATCCGCGAAATCGGCCCGGATGCCTGGCGCCTGATGCTCGCCCTCAGTGGCGTCCCCGCCTTGCTGATCCTGCCGCTGCGCCTGGGCGTGCCGGAATCGCCCATCTGGCTGATGGCGCGTGGGCGCAGCGAGGAAGCCCTGGCGATTGTGCGCAGCAAGTTCGGGCCACACGTCTACCTGCCCGCTCCGGCTGCCCAGGCCAACACGTCCGGACAACAAAGCCGCTGGGGCGAGTTGTTCAGCCGACGCTGGCGCAAGAACACCCTGGTCGGTTGCGTGTTCTACACCTGCCAGGTGATTCCGTTCTTCGCCCTGGGCACCTTCGCCCCCAAGGTGCTGGAAGCACTGAATGTGCAGGACAAATTTGCCGGCGGCCTGGTCTACAACGTGCTGTTGCTGGTCGGCGCCCTGCTCGGCCTGCTGGTGATCGACCGCCTGTCGCGCCGGGTCTTCCTGGTCGGTACCTTCTACCTCAGCGCAGCCGGCCTGGCCGTGCTTGCCTACGCCGGCTTCGGCCCACTGGGCACCATCCTCGCCTTCGGCTTTTTTGCCTGCGTGATGGCGGCCGCGGTGAACCTGGAATTTGTCTACCCGCCGGAATTGTTCCCCACCCACCTGCGCGCCTCGGGGATCGGCCTGGCCGTGGCCGCCAGCCGCTTCGGCTCGGCGGTGGCGACGTTCCTGCTGCCCGTCGCGGTGCAGCAAGTCGGGGTGCACGCGGCGCTGGGCGTGTGCGTCGGCGTGCTGGTCGTCGGCGGCGTGTTCTGCCATTTGTTTGCACCGGAAACCAGCAAGGAAGACTTGTCGGGCGTCACGCCCGATACCGACCCAGGGTTATCGCCGGCGCTGTCCACACCCGTGGGGCGTACGCCGAAGTAACCGTTGAAGCGCGTCAGCGAGCGAGGATGAAGATGTCAACGAACAGGCTTATCGACATGTATGCGGTCCAGGTGTTCATCGCGGTGGCCGAGGAAGGCAGCATGTCGGGCGCTGCAACGCGCATGGGCATTTCCCAGTCCGGGGTGTCGCAGATGGTGCGCCAGCTGGAAGACGAACTGGGCGTGGTGCTGGTCGACCGCACCACCCGCCCGCTGGCCCTGACCGCGTTCGGCGTGGCCTTGCGCAATCGCGGCTCGGTGTTGAGCGAGGAGTTGTCCCACCTCAAGGCCCAGGTGATCGACGCCGGGCGCGGCGTCAATCCGGACCTGCGCATCGGCCTGGTGGACTCCTTCGCCGCCACCTGCGGTTCGGTGTTCACCCGGCAATTGCTGGGCAAGGTAGCGCAGCTGTCGATTCGCACCGGGCTCAGCCCGCAACAAGGCGAGTCCCTGCTGCGCCGCGACCTCGACCTGATCGTCACCAGCGACCCGCTGATGGACGCCAACGACGTGATTCGCTACCGGCTGTTTTCAGAGAAGTACTTTGTGATCACGCCCAACCAGCTGCGCAGCGAGATCAACTCGATCGAGGATGTGCGCGCGCTGGCCAACGTGCTGCCGGTGGTGCGCTTCAACCGCATGTCCCAGGTGGGCCTGCAGATCGAGCGGCACCTGCGCAGCCTGAATGTGCGGGTGCCCAACCGCCTGGAACTGGATAACGCCGATGCGTTGACCTCGATGGTCGCCGAGGGCATCGGCTGGGCGGTCACCAGCCCGATGTGTTTTCTGCAGGCTGCTTCGTGGGTGGACAAAGTGACCGCGCACCTCACCCCGGACCTGCACCTGGAGCGCTCGCTGTACCTGGTGGCGCGACGTGATGAATACAGCGCCTTTTTCGCCGATGCCTGCGAAACGGCGCGCAATGTGATCCTCCATTCCTTCCTGCCCAGGCTCAAGGCCCTGGGCACCGGGGTGGAGGCGTTAATTCAAATAGAAGAAGGTGATGCTCGTGAGTACTTTTGATGCTGCCGCTGCACGACTGGAAACCGATTACGTCGGTGAAGTGCACATTCCCGCCGGCAAGTTGTATGGGGTCAACTCGGTACGCGGGTTCGATAACCTCAGCGTGTCACCGTTGACCATCGCCCACTACACGGCGTTTCGCGACGCCTTTGCCCAGTGCAAGTGGGCAGCCGCCCTGGCCAATCGCGGCTGCGGCGTTATTGCCCAGCCGCAGTGCGAGGCGATTGTGCAGGCCTGTGGCGAAGTGATCGCCGGCCGCTGCGATGACTCGCTGATCGTCGATCTGCTGGAAGGCTCCGGCGGCACCTCCACCAACATGAACTTCAACGAAGTCATCGCCAACCGCGCGCAGCAGTTGCTGGGGCACGCGGCGGGCTCATACGAGGTGGTGCACCCCAACGACCACGTCAATGCCTCGCAATCGACCAATGATGTCTACCCGGCGGCCCTGAAGATCGCCACCCACGCGATGCTCGGGCCGCTGATCGATGAAGTGGCCCAGTTGGCCGCCCGCTTCGACCAGAAAGCCGAGCAATTTGCCGATGTCCTGCACCTGGGCCGCACCTGCCTGCAGGACGCCCAGCCGATGCGCCTCGGCCAGCTGTTTTCCGGGTATGCCGCCCTCACCCATCGCCTCGGTGCGGAGCTGGCGGCCGTGCGTGAAAAACTGCGGACCCTGCCTCTGGGCGGCACCGCCATTGGCACCGGGTTCGGCGCGCCGGCGGCGTATCGCGCGTCGGTCTATCAGCATCTGGTGCAGATCACGGGCATCGAGTACCAGGCCCCGGAGAATGCCTTCGACGCCATGCAGAACATGGATGTATTTTCGCGGGTCTCCGCCGAACTGCGCACGTGCTCGGCATCCCTGGCCAAGATCGCTTCGGACCTGACCCTGCTGTCTTCCGGGCCGGTGGGCGGGATCGGCGAATTGAAACTGCCCGAAGCCCAGGCCGGCTCCTCGATCATGCCCGGCAAGGTCAACCCGGTACTGCCGATGGCGATGATCCAACTGAGCTTTGCAGTGATCGGCAACGATGCGGCGGTGGCGCAGGCGGTGCAGGCAGGCCAGCTGGAGATCAACCACTATGAGCCGCTGGTGGCGTCCCGCGTGTTCGACAGCATTGCGTTGCTGACCCAGGGCATCCAGCGGTTTCGCGAAAAGTGCATCAACGGGATCACCGCCGATACGTCGCGCAACGAGCAGCACCTGACCGCATCGATGGCCGTCGCCACTGCCTTGGTGCCGCAGCTGGGCTACGCCCGTGTCAGCCAGCTGGCACGCCAATCGGTGGCACAGGGGCGCTCGCTGCTGTCGATCCTGGAAGCGTCCGGGCTGATGAGCCAGGCCGAGGCCATGGCCGCAATCGAGCGCTCCTCGCGGCCGGTGTTCGAGGGCTGACACCCGTTGGGCCGTTACACCGTCAGCGTCTACGCTCAAGGCTTAGCCGGAGGGTTCAGCCATGTGCGGACGATTGACGCAGTACCGGGGCATTCATGACTTTGTCGCGGCCTTGAGCATGCCCAATGCCTGGGTCGATAACGCAGGCGACCAGGCGCGCTACAACGTCGCGCCGTCGACGCCGGTTGCGCTGTTGCACCTGGAGCAGGATGTGCTGCACGCCGATCGGGTGCGCTGGGGCTGGCGCCCGCATTGGGCCAGGGACCGTGCGGCGCCCATCAATGCCCGCGTGGAAAAAGTCGCCCAGGGGGCTTTCTTCCGCGCGATCTGGCCGCACCGCGCCATTGTGCCGGTAGACAACTGGTTTGAATGGGTGGACGAAGGCGGCCCGAAAAAGCAGCCCTACCTGATCCGTCGCCGGGACGGCGCGCCAGTATTGTGCGCCGCCATCGGCCAACTGCCCGACGCCGATGAAGGCGCGGGCGAGCACGACGGGTTTGTGATCATCACCGCCGACAGCGCCGGCGGCATGGTCGACATTCACGACCGGCGGCCGGTGGTGCTCAATCCGGCACTGGCGCGTGAATGGCTCGACCCGGCAACGCCGCTAGCGCGTGCCGAGCAGTTGCTGTTGTTCCAGGGCGAACCCAGCGAAGTGTTTGAATGGTTCAAGGTCGGCACTGCGGTGGGCAATACACGCAACGACGGGCCCGGCTTGATTGAGCCCGTCGCCGGCTAGGCGGTTCGCCTCAGCGATAGCGTTCCAGCCAATGCGCGTAAGGCGCAGGCAAGGTCCAGGACGACTTCTCTACGCCCAGTTCCTTGGCGGCAAAGTAGGCCCAATGGGGGTCAGCCAGGTGTGCTCGGCCGACCGACACCAGGTCCAGCTGGCCGGCCTGCAATGCGCCGTCTGCCAGTTGCGGGGTGCCAAAGCCCCAGGCCGAAGTCACCGGGATACCGGCTTCGCGGCGGACGCGCTCGGCGATCGGACCCATAAACGCAGGCCCCCACGGGATGTTGGCGTCGGGGGTCGAGAAGCCCACGCTGACGCTCAGCAAGTCCAGGCCACCGGCCTTGAAACGACGGGCCAGTTCGATGGACTCGGTGAGGGTCTGTTCGTCGCGCCCGTCGTATTCGATCACACCGAAACGCGCGGTCAGCGGCAGGTTTTCCGGCCAGACTTCACGCACCGCCGCGAGGGTTTCCAGGAGGAAACGGCTGCGGTTGTCGAAGCTGCCACCGTAGGCGTCGGTACGCTGGTTGGAGTGCTCGGAGAAGAAGCTCTGGCCCAGGTAGCCGTGGGCGAAGTGCAGTTCGATCCATTCAAAGCCAGCGTCACGGGCACGGCGCGCGGCGTCGACGAAGTCCTGGCGCACCCGGGCGATGTCGTCCAGGGTCATGGCGCGTGGGACCTGAGGCAGGTTGGCACCGAACGCGATGGCCGACGGCGCGATGGTTTCCCATCTGCGGGCATCGGAAGCCGGGATGTGGTCATCGCCTTCCCATGGGCGGTTGGCGCTGGCCTTGCGGCCGGCGTGGCCGATCTGGATGCCTGGCACCGAGCCGGCGGCCTTGATGGCCTTGACCATGGGCACGAACGCCTGGGCGTGGGCGTCGCTCCAGATACCGGCGCAGCCTGGGGTGATACGCCCCTCGGGCGCTACAGCGGTGGCCTCGACCACCAGCAAACCGGCGCCGCCACGGGCCATGCTGGCCAGGTGCACGAGGTGCCAGTCGTTGACGATGCCGTCATCGGCCATGTATTGGCACATTGGCGGGATGGCGATGCGATTGCGCAGGGTGACGTCTTTGAGTTTGAACGGTTCGAACAAAGCGGACATTGAGAACTCCGGGAGCGAGTGGTTGATTCGATAGTTCGATGGTAATCGAACTATGGTATTCGATGATAGCCCCCTGTTATGATTCGTTTCATGCGAGCCTTTAAACACCCCACCCCGGAAGACCTGACCCTCGAGCGCCTGTTGTACGCGCTGAGTGATCCGGTGCGTCTGGAGATTGTCCGCTGCCTGGCCGGCGTGCCCGAGGCCAGTTGCGGCGAACTGGACGGCGGGCGCCCCAAGTCCAGCATGTCCCACCACTTCCGGGTCCTGCGCGATGCCGGCCTGGTACACACCCGCAGCGTGGGCACTACCCATATGAATTCATTGCGCGGCGAGGTGCTTGAGGAACGGTTTCCGGGATTGTTGCAGAGCATCCTGACGCAACGATAAAAACCGGATCAGTCCAGCAGCGCGACCAGCCGCGACTCGATCGTCAGCTCCTGCACCTCCAGCACCGCCAACGTCACCGGCAACTTGAAGCGCCGCCGCCCTGCACTGCCGGGGTTCACATACAGCGTTGCGCCCCGCCATTCGATCAGGGGCTTGTGCGAATGGCCGGTGATCACCAGCCGCGTAGGCGTGTCGAGTAAGGCGGGTACGTCGGCGATGTCATGCACCACCAACGTCCGCCATCCGTCCACATCCAGCAGCAGATGGTCGGGCACCTGCTCCGCCCACGCCGCGTCCTGGTCATTGTTGCCACGCACCACGTGCAGGGGTGCGATCTGTGCCAACTGCTCAAGAATCTCAGGGCTGCCAATATCGCCGGCATGGATGATCTGCTTGCATCCCTGCAAGGCCGCCACCGCTTCAGGCCGCAGCAGGCCATGGGTATCGGAAATCACGCCAACTCTGGACATCGTGGTCCTATTTTTTGGATGAAGGCGCAGCGAGCGATTGCGCTCTGTAGGTTGTGTAAATCTTTTGAACCTCAGGATTATCAAGGCTTTCGTAGGTAATCCTTTCCTTATCAAGCCCATCCAGACCTTTTAGGCCACCTATCATTCCTGGCCATTCATCACGATGTGCAATATCGACCACGAAGGGTTGCAGGTAATCATTCAGATGCCCTTTAAACGGCTCTTTGATTTCCGCACTGAGTGCCCGGAGGTAATCATCCTTGTTGGTTTTTGACCATTCAATGGCGAACTTGGCTCGATAACAAAGCTCCATGAAAACCAGCAGAATCGTGCGCCCATTGCCATCGAGAAAAGGATGCGCGAATGCCAACTGGCCCATGACGTCACCAGGGCGCTCCCTGAAGCGCTTCTTGTTCGACGCCAGCTCAAATGCATAGTCGACGGAGAGCTTGATCGATGCCGGATGCTCAAACGGGGTATGGTGTGGATCGTCTTGAGAACCTTTGAAAACGGCAAGATGTGGAACAAGCTCAGTTCGATCCTTACCCGCCCAGTGATAAAAATCCGAGAACAGGATCTCGTGCACTTTGAGTACGGACGAGTAATCGATACTTTTTTTTTGGGCCAAGTATCGAAGCGCGTCTTCCATACTCAGTTCGAACGATAGATGCTCTGACTCTTTTACTTCGATGGGATCTTTAAGCTGTAGAGCATTTTGAAGGTACCCAGCGGTCTCAAAATCGCCGAAGGGATCAAAATTCATGCGCTTAGCTTCTTCTTGGAGCGCCGCTTCTCTTTGAGGTAACTGCCCTGAAGCGCCAGGGTTTCCGATTTACTCAGAACACCCTTCCTCTTGAGATTGACCAACAGTTGCTCCACACCATCCAGCTCGACCACATCGCCAGCCAGGCTGGTAATCGCAGCAGCCATCCGGCTTATGCCATCACGCTCAGCGGTAACATGATGAGCCCTGGCCAGGCGGCGCACATGGCTGGCAATACTGATATCGGCGGTTTTAGTCATCTGAAATCCCTCAATTAGCCTCCAGAGCATAGCATGGCGCCCTCCTTCCACCTCAACCGAAGCGCACGTCACTTAAACGTTTCTGGTCCAAGGCGAACCTTCCCCGCAAGCCGGCGTCCGAGCTAAGGCACTCCATGGCAGACCGGCGCGCCATCCAAATACACGCGGTCCTTGCCGTTGCCCTTGGCGGCGTAGAGATTGCGGTCGGCACGCTTGAGGACCGTCGACATATCGTCCCCAGCCGTAAAACGCGTCATGCCCGCACTGCAGGTGTAGTGATGGGGCGGTGCGACACTGTAGCGAATCCCATGCAATAGCCGCAGCGCAAAATCGCTGGCGACATCAGGGTCATCGCCCACCAGCAGCACGCCAAATTCCTCACCGCCAATCCTGCCGAAACTGTGGCTGCCGGGGGTGGATTTCAGGCACGCGGCCATCGCGCAGAGAATCCTGTCGCCGACGTCATGGCCGAACTGGTCATTCTTCAACTTGAAACTGTCGATATCCAACATCATGAAGTAACCGGTATCACCGGCCTCAATCAGTTTGGCGAAACTCTCCATAAAGGCTCGCCGGTTCAGGATGGAGGTCAAATAATCCGTCTCGGCCAATTCCCGAAACTCACTCTCGACCAGTAACACGGAGCGCAGGTTTTTCAGGTAATAGACATTCAAGATAAAGCCGATCGCCACCGACGCGGCGCAAAAGATAACCACGTAGCTGTCGACGCCTTCATAGAGGCTCAGTTGAATGCTGGGCCACGTCAGCAACCAGACCACAGCGGCGCAGAACAGAAAATCCTGGACCACGATAAACAGGATTGCGCTGCTCATCACCAAGGTCACGGCCAGCGGCAAGGCGAACACCTGCAACGCGGGGCGGGTGTGAACCACATAGGCAAAACCTGCGGTCAGCAGCACCATGTAGGCCACGCCCAGCGCCCGCCACAGCACATACTGAGTCACCACCCGGTGGACCCCATACACCGCGCACAGACCCATCGTGACCAGCGCGACCGGCCAGCCGAACATCTCTGCGCGATCAACCAGCAACACCGCCAGCCAGGCGAAAATCCCGATCAGTTCGGCCTGGGCAATGGCGGGCGACAACAGCCTTTGCATCCGTGGCCTGAGTTTCACATTAGCTGGCATCCCGTCACTCCCTGTGCATGAGTGGCCGCTTTGTTATCGACATGACTCAGTTGAAGACTGTGCAGGCAGGTCGCAAACGAATAAGCCATGAACCGCCTTACCAACACGATAAAAGGTGGCAGGACTTCAAGCAGTGTCTTGGAATGAACCTTGAAATAGCCCCGGTCGGCCCCCTCTTGCACCAGACGAATAACGTGGGTCTTGGACACCGAGAGTTGCTCAGCGATGGAAAGGTACGACGAAGACCTGAAACTTGCCCCTTGATTATCCAGCGCACACGCATCGTTATAGATCGCCAGCATCAACATATGCCCGGCATCGCGCTTTACCAGCCAGTAACAGTCGGGCATCAACAGGTCAATGGTCACGTTATGGCTCAGAAGGACCGAAAACCCTTTGAAATAACGTGCCAGATAGGCGCGATCATCCAACCCGTTCATTGAGCCGCACACTGCGGTTTCCGGGCACATCACGCCCAGCGGCTCGACCACCGACGTGAGCATCCGCCTGACCTCCTCGCAGGCTTGGGATGACGGGCTGAATACCCGCAAACGGCTGTCATCCGCATGCCTGGACACCGTCATGAACCCCAGCGCCCGGAACAGCAGGAAGATCGACTCCAGGCTGTTTCTGGAACAGAACCCACGCGCCATACAAAACTCTTTCACCTCGGACAGCAATGGCACCGGTTTGGAGAAATACGTGCTCAATAACGTAAAGGACACCATCAAGCGACTGAACTTGAGTGCGGTCTTGTAGAAAAAGGGTCTTTTTGAATAGCACTCCAGCAAGATCGAATAATGGGTACGAATACACGCTTCAAAATCCACATGGCGCTCGAACGCCCGCGCCGACTGTTCCATCGCCAACTTCAACGAACCACTGCACATGAGAAAGAGCCCTGATCAAACAACTTGGATTCACTGATCTCAATTGCAGCACCGATAATGGCGTTTTGCCTTGGGCGCAATCTATCGTGATTAGCGCAGGGGACACCGTCGCTACCAAAATTGTTCCAAAAAGACCCCGATGGCTTAACCGTTTCAGTCGCTGCGGCGAACCTTCCCCGTAAGCCGGCGTCCGAGCTAAGGCACTGTCGCCGACCGCCGCCGCGAGGTTCTCGTTTGAAAGCCGCCATCATCAAAAAGTACCGCCTGATCATCAAGACCATGGGCTACGTGGGCTGGGCCCTGTTCTGGCTGTTGCTGTGGGACGTTGCCGTCACCGTGGACTTCATGCTGTTCCTGACCACCAAGATCAACTTGCCGCTGATGCCGCTGACGCTGCTGGGTTCGGCGCTGGTGGTGCTGATCAGTTTTCGTAACAGCAGCGCCTACAACCGTTGGTGGGAAGCCCGCACGTTGTGGGGGGCGATGGTCAACAATTCGCGCAGTTTCGCCCGCCAGGTGCTGACCCTGCTCGATGACCCCGACGGCGAAGTGAACCCGGTCAAGGCCACGCTGTTGCGCCGCCATGTGGCCTACGTGAACTGCCTGGCCGCGCACCTCAAGGGCGAGCCGTGCCCTGAAGAAGTACGCGCGTTTATCCCGTCCGAAGAGTTCGCGCGCAACGGCGCCACCAACAATTTTGCCAATGACATCCTGACCGGCTCGGCGGCGCTGCTGGCCAGGGAATACAAGACCGGGCACCTGGACAGCATTCGCTTGGCGCGGCTGGAATCGACCCTGGTGGACTTGTCCAACGCCCAGGGCGGCATGGAACGGATCGCCAACACGCCCCTGCCCTACCCCTACGTGTATTTTCCGCGCCTGTTTATCTCGCTGTTCTGCCTGATCGTGCCGGTGGGCCTGGTCGAATCCCTGGGCTGGTTCACACCGCTGGCCTCCACGGTGGTGGGCTTCATGCTGCTGGCCATCGAGCGCATCGGTACCGACCTGCAAAGCCCGTTCAACTCCAGCGAGCACCAGATCCAGATGGAAACCATCTGCGAAACCATCGAGAAAAACCTGCAGTCCATGCAGCGTGATGCGCTGGGTGGCGACCGGATCGGTTGACCGCCCACTTCGGCCTCAAGTGCGTGCCCGCGCAGTCGATATACAGGGGGTACGCATGGGCAGCACCTCCCCGATAACAACACATGCGACGCTCGACGCTACTGTTTTCCCCTTGCCAAAACTATAAATACCCGCGGGTGAAGTCATGAATATCAAGCAGAAGCTGACCTGGGCCTTTGCGGCCATCGCGTGCCTGCCGGTCATCCTGGTGGCCGTCCTGGTGGTGCTGAATGTGCGCGAGGGGGCCCTGGCCAATTTCCTCGACAGCAGCGGCCGCGAGATCCGCCAGATCGACAATGGCATGAAGCAGTTCTTCGATGGCATCAGCCAGAACGTCGATTATGTGGCCAAGGACCCGCGCGTTGTCGCGGCCAAGGACCTCAAGAACTACGCCGGCGCCGACGCCGCGCAAATCCCCCTCACCCCCACGAACAAAGACCTGCTGGATATTTTCGACCAGTTCGCCAAAAGCCATCCCAGCACCGCCTACCTGTCCCTGGGCCTGAGCGACGGTGGCTACGCCAGCTGGCCGGACGACACCAAACTGAACAATTACGACCCGCGCGTGCGCCCCTGGTATAAGGCGGCCATCGCCGCGCCGGGCAAAACCGTGCGCACCGGTGCGTATTACTGGGCGCCGGACGACGTGGTATTGATCGGCACCGTGCACACCGTGGCCGACGCCACCGGCAACATCCTCGGCGTGGTCGGCCTGGACGTGTCGCTCAAGCAGCTCACCGAACTGGTGCGCAACATCAAGCTGGGCGACAGCGGCTATCTGATGCTGGTGGAAGCCAACGGCAACGTGCTGGTGGACCCCAGCGACGCCAAGCATAACTTCAAGCCCCTCGCCGATCTCGGCGCCAACTACGCCGAACTGGCCAAGCGCGGCGACGGCGTGACCCAGGTCGACATCGACGGCGTGGCCTACATGGCCAACGTGGTCAGCTCCAAGGACCTGGGCTGGCGCTTCATTGGCCTGATCAAGCGCGACGAAGTGATGGCCGGTGCGACGAGCCTCACGTGGTTGATCGCTGCGATTGCGGCAGCACTCGCCGTGGTCTTCGCGATTGTCGGCGCCAGCTTTGCCAGCGTGATCGTGCGCCCGATTCGCGGGGTCGCCAACGGCCTGCAGGAGATCGCCGAAGGTGAAGGCGACCTGACACGCCAGCTCACGGTGCAGGGCAAGGACGAAACCGCCACCCTGGCGGGCTGGTTCAACCAGTTCCTGGGCATGATCGCGCAGTTGGTGCAGCGTATCGGCAATGCCTCCTCCGACCTGCAGACCGCCGCCGCCGACACCAGCGAAGTCGCGCACAACATGAACCAGGCGGCCGGCCGTCAACGCGAAGCGGTGGAGCTGGTCAGCACCGCTTTCAACGAGATGGTGGCCACCGCCAACGAAGTCGCCCGTTCCTGCAGCGCCGCCGCAACCAGCGCCGATGAAGGCTATCGCGACGTGCACGACGGCCAGCAGCATATCGGCGAAGCGACCGGCAGCGTGCTCAAGCTCAGCGAAGACCTGCAGCGCTCGACCCAGACCATGCAGCAGCTGGAGCAGGACAGCAAAAACATCAACACCATCCTCGACACCATTCGCTCGATTGCCGAACAGACCAACCTGCTGGCGCTGAACGCCGCGATTGAAGCCGCGCGCGCCGGTGACCAGGGCCGTGGTTTCGCGGTGGTTGCCGACGAAGTGCGGGCACTGGCACGGCGCACCGCCGACTCCACCGGCGAGATCGACAGCCTGTTGGGCAACCTCGCCCGCCGCACCCAGGAAGTCACCCAGCAGATGCAAGGCAGCCTGCTGGTATCGCACACCAGCGTGGAGCGTATCCAGCAGGCGCGCGACAGCTTCGACAAGATCCGTGGCTCTGTGGATTCGATCCGCGACCAGAACACCCAGATCGCCACCGCCGCCGAGGAACAGCACCAGGTCGCGGAGGAGATCAACCGGCACATCGCGCAGATCCACGCCGACGCGCAGTTGGTCGAAGGCTTCGCGCATTCGGCGCAGACCGGCTCGGGTCGCTTGACCGATATTTCCGGCCAGCTCAAGGGCCTGGTGGGACGCTTCAAGTTCTGACCGGCCATGCGCGGCAATCGCCTGCAGGGAGCAGGCGAACGCCGCGCGTATTCGCTACTATGTGCAGCAGTTGCCCGCCCATAGTCAGATCGATCCGGAGCCTCAATGCCCAACCCCAAGGACACTGCCCCCGACAGCAGCGCCCCGATGATTCCCGAGCAGCGGCGAGAGTTGATCCTGCGCCAGTTGCGCAAGCATCAAGTGCTCAGCGTGCATCAGTTGATGGAGATGTTCGACTGCTCGCACATGACCGTGCGCCGCGACATCGCCCTGTTGGAACAGGACGGCCGCGCGTATTCGGTGACCGGTGGGGTGCGTATTGCCAGCCAGCTGCACAGCGAGCCCAGCCATCAATCCAAGGCCGTCGTCGAATTGCCGCAGAAGCAGGCGATGGCGCGATTGGCCGCGCGACTGCTGCACGCGGACATGACGGTGTACCTGGATGCCGGCACCAGCACGCTGGAGATCGTGCCCTACATCAAGGCGCTATCGGGGATGACCGTGGTGACCAACGATTTCGGGATCGTGCAGGCCTTGATGGACGCGCCGCAGGTGACGGTGATCCACACCGGCGGGCAACTCGACCATGACAACCATTCTTCGGTCGGCGGCCTGGCGGTGGCCACCCTGCGCCAGGTGGTCACGGACATCGCGTTCGTGTCGACCAGCTCGTGGGACCTGCACCGCGGCATCACCACGCCCTCGGCGTTGAAGGTCGAGGTCAAGCAAGTGGCGATGCAATCTGCGTCCCAGGTCGTGCTGGTGGCGAGCAGTTCCAAATACGGCACCTTCAGCATGTACCGCATCACCGGGCTGGAGCCGTTCGACATAATCATCAGCGACGACGCCCTCGCCCCGGCTGCCGCCGATGGCATCCGCAAGCGTGGCATCGAACTGATGCTACCCAGCGACCCGCCGCCCGCCTGACCCTCCCCCTCGCCGGCAACCCAGCCCCTACCTGGTGATCCCTATCGCCAAACAAAAATCCCCACGGCCACCCCGCCCCCCCTTGTGGGAGCCGTCGAGCCCCAGCGAGGCCGCGAAGACGCCGGCATAGGCGCTAGAGATCTACCTGCCCCCCCTCGCCAGCAACCCAGCGCCCACCTGGTAATCTCTATTGCCAAACAAAAATCCCCACAGCCCCCGCCGCCTCCCTGTGGGAGCCGTCGAGCCCCAGCGAGGCCGCGAAGGCGGCGGCATAGGCGCTAGAGATCTATCTGCCCCACCCTCGCCAGTCCCCCCAGCTCAACGCACCTTCCAGTCCCGCAACCACTGCAGCCCCACCGACGTATCGCCCCGTGGCCGGTACTCGCAGCCGACCCAACCGTCATACCCCAGTTGATCCATCAGCTCGAACAGATACGCGTAGTTCACCTCACCCAGGTCCGGCTCATGGCGGTCAGGCACGCCGGCAATCTGGATGTGGCCGATGCCGTCGAAGTCGCGGCGCAACTTGGTGGCCAGGTCACCCTCGACAATCTGGCAGTGATAGCAGTCGAACTGCACCTTGAGGTTGCTCGCGCCAACTTCACGGCAGATGGCGTGCGCCTGGTCCTGGCGATTGAGGAAAAAACCCGGCATGTCGCGAGTGTTGATCGGCTCCAGCAGCACCGTGACGCCGACCTTGGCCGCCGCCGCGCTGGCGTAGGCCAGGTTCTCCAGGTACACGGCATGATGACGCTCGCGCAAGGACTCCGACGGCAACAGCCCGGCCATCACATGCACACGGGAATTGCCCAGCACCGCGGCATAGTCCAGCGCCCGGTCGAAGCCGCTGCGAAACTCGGCCTCACGCCCCGGCAGCGTGGCGATACCGCGCTCCCCGGCGGCCCAGTCGCCTGGCGGCGCGTTGAACAGCGCCTGCTCCAGGCCGTTGTCGCTCAGGCGCTGCTTGAGTGCCTCGGCGCTGTAGTCGTAGGGAAACAGATATTCCACCGCGTCAAAACCATCGGCCTTCGCCGCAGCGAAGCGCTCGAGGAAATCATGTTGCGGGTACAGCATGCTCAGGTTGGCAGCAAAACGAGGCATAAAAGCTCCCAGGATTCAGACAAAAGGCCAGATCAGCAGGGTTATCAGGAAACCCAAAGTACCGAGCAACGTGGTGATCACCGTCCACGTGCGCAAACCGTCCGCGACGTTGAGCCCGGCAAGCTTGGTGAAGATCCAGTAGCCGGCGTCGTTGATATGCGACATCGCCAGCCCGCCACCGCCCATGGCCAGGCACAGCAGCGCCATGTGGTTGGGGGTGAGGTTGAGCGTCACGATCAGCGGGCTGATGATCCCCGCCGTGGTCACCAGGGCCACGGTGGTCGAACCCTGCACCGCGCGCAGCAACATGGTCAACAAGAAGCCCAGCGCCAGCAACGGCAGGCCGGTGGTGCGCAGCATGTCGGAGACTACCGCGCCGATGCCGGTGTCCACCAGCACCTTGCCGAACACGCCGCCGGCACCGGCGATCAGGATCACCATGGCCACACCCGGCAAGGCCGAGCCGATCACGTCGGACACCTGGCTGCGGCTCCAGCCCCGGCGTGAACCGAGCAGCCAGGCGCACAGCAACGTATCGATCAGCAGCGCCACCAGCGGCGCGCCGAGCACGGTCATGACCCCACGCAGGGTCGACTCGATCGGCAGCAACGAGGTCGCCAGGGTGCCCAGCAGAATCAGCACGATCGGCAGCAAAATCAGGCCGACAATCAAGCCGAAACCCGGTGCAGGCGCCGCCGGCAGCTTGGCGGCGATGGCGCTGGTGGATTCCTCCAGGCCCATGTGCGACTCGGCCACGGCACTCTGTTGCACCGCCTGTGGGTTGCCGTTGGTCCAGGCGCGCAAGTCTTCATTGGTCACGTGCGGGCCGTACACTTCGGCGCGGATATCGTCGGTCATCGGGTAGAAACGACGGGTCATGCGCCCTGCCACGCGGTAGCCGATGTAGCACAGCAACGCGGTGATCGGCAGGCCGAACATCAGCACGCGGCCCAGGTCGGCACCCAGTTGGCTGGCGGCAGCCACGGCACCGGGATGGGGTGGCAGGAAGGCATGCACGGTCAGCAGCGCCGCACACATCGGCAAGGCGAACACCAGCAGCGGCTTGCGCGCGCGGCGGGCCACGCCATAGGCCAGCGGCATCAGGATAATCACCCCGACCTCGAAGAACACCGGCACCCCAATAATGAACCCGGCGATGGTCAAGGCCAGCGGCGTGCGGCTATTGCCGAAACGCTCGATCAGCGACTTGGCCAGGGCCTCGGCACCGCCGGACAGCTCGATGATCCGCCCGATCATCGCGCCCAGGGCAATGATGATCGCGATATGCCCCAGGGTCTTGCCCATGCCGCCTTCGATGGTCGCGACCAGGTCAGCCGGTTTCACCCCGGCCACCAGCGCGACCACGATACTGACCAGCATCAGCGCCACAAACGGCTGGAATTTGTATTTGAGTACCAAAAACAGCAGCAGCGCGATGCCCGCGCCGGCGGTTAACATCAGAATCAATGGGCTCATGCGGGTAAGTCCTGTTGTTATTGTTTTTTTAAGCAAGCCGGGTCCGTCGAGCGTCAAACCAGGCGCTCGGGCAGCACTTGCGGTGTGTCTTGCGGGTTACCAGTGCGCGCCGAACGTCTCGCGCAATTCATCCAGTGCCGCCTGATCCAGCGGCGCCGGCCGAGGGTTGCTCATCAACCACAGCCGTGCGGTTTCTTCCAACTCTTCCAGCGCGTAGCTGGCCTTGGCCACCGAGCTTTCCCAAACTACCGGACCGAGGCGTTCAAGCATCACCCCGCGCACGCGGTTGGCCAGTTGCGCGACTTGCTCGGCGACCTTGGGCGAACCCGGGCGCTGATAGCCGATCAGTGGAATGTGCCCGACTTTCATCACCTGATAAGGCGTGAGCGGCGGCAAGATATCGTCCGCGCGCCACACCCCGGCCAGGGTCAACGCCACCAGGTGAGTGGAGTGGGTATGCACCACGCCGCCGACACTCGGGTTGCGGTCGTAGACCTGGCGATGCAGGGCCAGGGTCTTGGACGGCTTGTCCCCGGACACCCACTCGCCCTTGAGGTTGACCTTGGCAATGGCGCCAGGCGCCAGGCGACCGAGGCACACATCCGTCGGCGTGATCAGCCAGCCATCGTCGAGGCGCGCGCTGATATTGCCGGCACTGCCCACGGTGTAGCCGCGCTGGTACAGGCTATGGCCAACGTCGCAGATTTCTTCGCGCAGGGCCTGCTCGTCGGTGCCGCTCATTGCGCACCTCCGGCCAATTGCGCGAGGGCTTTGGTGAAGAAGTCGCGGCCACCGAAGTTGCCGGATTTCAGCGCGAGTGCCAGCGGCTCGGCAGAACTGCTGACGGTGGCCGGCACGCCCGGATCAATCTGCGCGCCGATCTGCAGCAGGTTGACCCCGAGCGCCTTGACCACCGCGCCGGAGGTTTCGCCGCCGGCAATCACAAAGCGTCGCACGCCTTGCTCGCGCAAGCCCGCCGCGATCGCCCCCAAGGCATTCTCGACCAGCGCGCCGGCGCGTTCGACGCCGAGCTGCTGTTGCACCGCCTTGACCTCGTCCGGGGTGCTGCTGGCGTAGATCAATACGGTGTGTGCACTGCCCTGGGCAAACGCCAGCGCCTGGGCCACCACCGGCTCACCGGCGGCCAGGGCCAGCGGGTCGATGCGCAGCGCCGGGCGCCCCGATTCGCACCAGGCGGCGACCTGGCCGAGGGTCGCCACCGATGCACTGCCAGCCAGCACAACCTCGCCGCCGCTGATGCTTGGCAACGCCGCCGCGTCGAAATCACGCAGTTTGCCGGCGCGACGAAAATTGCCCGGCAAGCCCAATGCCAGGCCCGAGCCGCCGGTGAGCAATGGCAAGTCGGCGCAGGCACTGCCGAGGGTGTAGAGATCCTGGTCCGACAGCGCGTCGGCGATGGCAATGCCCACGCCTTGCGCGCGCAGTTCGGCAATCTTGTTGCGCGTGGCCTCGACGCCGGCAGCGATGCTGTCATAACGCAGCAGCCCGACCGGCAGTTGGGTCTGGCTTTGCAGCACGCGCACCAGATTCGCGTCGCCCATCGGCGTCAGCGGGTGATGCTGCATGCCCGACTCGTTGAGCAGTTGGTCCTGCACAAACAGATGCCCGCGAAAAATCGTGCGGCCGTTTTCCGGGAACGCCGGGCAAGCCAAGGTGAAATCACTGCCCAGCGCCTTGAGCAAAGCTTCGCTGACCTGGCCGATATTGCCGGCGGCGGTAGAGTCGAAGGTCGAGCAGTACTTGAAGAAAATCTGCTCGCACCCCTGCTCGCGCAGCCAGGCCAGTGCGGCCAGGGACTCCTCGACCGCCTCGGCGACCGGTGTCGTGCGCGACTTGAGCGCGATCACAATCGCGTCCGCATCCAGCCCGGCCGCGACTTCACGGCTGGGGATGCCGATGCTTTGCACCGTGCGCATGCCGCCACGCACGAGCATGTTGGCGAGGTCGGTGGCGCCGGTGAAATCGTCAGCGATGCAGCCCAGCAATGGGCGTGCCGTTGGGTTAGTCATGCGGCGTTCCTCACACAGGCTCAGGCTTGGCAGTCGGCAGGTCGATGCCGGGGAAAATCTTGATCACCGCCGAGTCGTCCTCACGGCCAAAACCGGCACTGGAGGCCTGCATGAACATCTGGTGCGCGGTCGCCGAGAGCGGCAGCGGGAATTTGCTCGCGCGGGCAGTATCCAGCACCAGGCCGAGGTCCTTGACGAAAATATCCACCGCCGACAGCGGCGTGTAATCGGCCTTGAGAATGTGCGGCACGCGGTTTTCGAACATCCAGGAATTGCCGGCGCTGTGGGTGATCACCTCGTACAAGGCATCCGCATCCACGCCTTCGCGCAGGCCCAGGGCCATGGCTTCGGCAGAGGCGGCAATGTGCACCCCGGCGAGCAACTGGTTGATGATTTTCACCTTGGAGCCCAGGCCATGCACATCGCCCAAGCGGTAGACCTTGCCCGCCATGCCAGCCAGCACGGTTTCGGCCTTGGCGTAGGCCGCTTGCGGGCCGGAGGTCATCATGGTCATTTCGCCGGCCGCCGCCTTGGCCGCGCCACCGGAGATCGGCGCGTCCAGGTACAGCAGGCCCTGGTCCGCCAGGCGCTGGCCAAGCTCGACGGCGTAGGTCGGGGCCACGGTGGCGCAGCCGATCACCAGGCTCGCCGGGCGCAACGCCGCCACCGCGCCGCCTTCACCGAACAGGACTGTTTCGGTCTGCTCGGCGTTGACCACCACGGTGATGATCACATCACAGGCATCCGCCATCAGCGCCGGCGACGCGCACGCCACCCCGCCTTCGCTGGCGAACTGCTGGGTCACCGCGTCGCGCACATCACAGGCATGCACATTAAAGCCTGCGCGCAACAGCGAACGGGCAATGCCCAGCCCCATCGCGCCCAGACCGATCACACCGACATTCTTATTATTCATGGGGTACTCCAGGGGTAAACGGCGGCTCGCGCTACACCGGCGAGCCGCATTGGAATTGCAGTCGATCATCCACCAATGAACGGATTATGTGAAGTTATTTTTCGATTTAACATTTGTTAACATTGGTCGCCGCCGATTTACCACGCCAGCCGGTAACCAATGTTCAAAGCCCACGGGCGCTTTTGGGTAGAACTGTCACTGGTCTCGACATCGGCATATAGATGCTGGCTCCTGCCCATGGCCGCAGTAATACCTGCCCCGGCATACCAGCCACCGCCATTGCCGTCGGGGTGGCTGCTGACGTCGTTGGTCTTGACCTGGTTGCGCGCTGACAGGTCCTGGATCCAGCCAGCCTTGAGGTACGGCTGGATCGCAAAATCACCCTCCAACCGCATCTGGCGCCCAACCAGCGCGCCGCCGCGCAACTGGGCTGAAATGCCATCGTCGGCGTCGACGCGCATGTCGTTGCTCAACCGGTAACGATCACCGCCACCGTACAACGCCGACAACTGCGCTTGGGGCTCAACAAACCAGCCATGGGAGAAATCCAGGCGCTTGCCGGTTTCCACCGAGAGGCCAGCGCCGTTGCTGTGGGTTTTACCGCTGACGCGTTTGCCGTCGGTAGCGTCCACGTCGAACCGAGTGGACCAGCGATTGAGTGTCAGCAGGCTGTCAGTGTACCAACCCGAATCGTCCAGGTAAGTGGCGTAGGCACCGATGTAGTAACTTTCGAGCTTACCGCTGCCCTCGCCATTGAAGCTGCGATTGGCGTGACTGTAACCGGCAAGGCCGCCGAGGATCAGCGAACCGTTGCTGCGCGCCATCCGGCCATCCACACCCACCTGGACGCCGTTGAGGTTCTGCGTGAAGTGCCGCCCTGCGCCGTTATCCAGTTGCTGCTCCTGACCATAGCTGCGCATCCACACCCCTTCGTCGTGGCCATCGCCGCGCACATCGCCCAGGCGCTGGATCAGGCTGCCGCGCTCAGCATCCCAGGTGTCACGCAGGGTCGCCAACGCGCTGCTGTTGATCGCCGCGCTGGCGGCAGTGGACAGTTGCTCGGTGATGTTGACCAGGCTCCACTGCGATTGGCCGCTCGCACTGTCGTCACGTTGCAAGGTGTAGCGGTAGGTGCCTACATCCACCTCCTGGCCACGGTTGGCCAGCGTGAAGTCGCCGACGCCCCCCTGGCTGTCGATCAACAGCAATTTCTGCCCGCCGCCCGACGGCTCGGTGCCGCTGTTGCGCACCAGCAACTGGTTATTACCGGTCACCTGGCCGCCCACCTCAAGCCGGTCGCCGCGCAGCGCGCCCAGATCAGTATTCATGATGTACTGCCCGTCGCCCTGAAGGTCGCCGACGACTTTCAGGCGCATGAAATCGCTCGCTGCCGGCGTGGCGAATTCCACGCTGCCCTTATTTGTCAGTTGGCCGACACTGGAGTCGCCCCGCATCAGCCAGGTGCTGCTGTCGTCCAGACTGAGGCTGGAATGGCCAGGGGTATCGTTCACCGCACCTTCGAGGCGTGACTGATTGTTCAGGCTCAACTGCAGCGCGCCACCCTCGACCAGGACATCGCCATCGATGAACGAGTGATCGCTGTCCAGCCGGACGAGGTCGGCGGCCAGCCCATTGGCACCGTCGGTAATCCATACTGCCGTCGCGGGCTGATCGGCGCTGCGCCCCACCAGGCTGCTGTGGGTCAGATGACTGAGCAAGCTGCCGCCGGAGACGCGCAAGGCACTGCTGTCGTGGGCCAGTACCGTACTGTCAGTGAGATCGAGTTGGTTGGTGATACCCGCGATGGTTGCCTGGCTCACCAGCCCGTAGGCTTTCTCTCCAGCGGTCTCGATGTGGGTGTCGGTCAGGTCTGCCGTGGCATTGTTGCTGACCGACAGGCCATACGCCGAGTTACCTTCGGTGACCACATTCGTGCGAGTCGTCTGCAAGCTGGCATCATCGCCTGAAACCAGTAGGCCATGACTGAGATCACCGTGGGTCAACAGCTGGCTGTCGGACAACACCATCCGTGTCCCGCCCAGCCGGGCTAAGGCGCCGACCGACCCGACGCCAAAGGTCTCGATCACCACGTTCATCACATCGAACGTCGCCCCGGGCGCCCCCGACTGGCCACCGATCACGTCGGTTGATGCATAGAGCCCGTGGGACGAGTCACCGTGGGTGACCACGCGGCCGCCGTCCATCTGGAAAATACCGGCGCGATTGTCCACCGCGGCCGCCTGTGTGCCCCATGTTTCCAGCTGACTGTCGTGCACGTCGGCGTGACTGTCGCTGCCGGGCATCCAGATCGCCGAACCATTATCCCCTTTGGCGCTGATCTGGGACTCGTACAGTTCCAGGGACGCACCTTTGGCATCAAGGTTGATGCCGTTGCCGGTTTGAGAGAGGACCTGGGAATTGCGTACTACCGCCGTCCCCCCACCGTTGGGAGAACTCGGCCGGATCAGGATGCCGTCAGTCTTGGCCTGGATGCTGCCATTGCTGAACTCCAGACGTCCTTCTTGCATCTCCACGCCCTGGGCGCCGTCGGATTGTGCGGTCACGCCGTCGGCGGTGACCACGCTGTCCGTACCGGTGATGGCGATCGCGGCAGTCTGGCCATGGGCGGTGGCGCTGACGTTGTTCAACTTGATGCGCGCCCCCTGTTGCGCCCGCACTGCGTAGGCCGCATTGCCGGCGGTCGATACGCTCGTGCCACTGGCGCTGATGGTCGAACCGGCGCCCATGGCAGAGAGCCCGTCGGCCATAAGCCCTGTAGTGGTGACCGTGCCGCCGATGATCTGCGCGCTGGAGCCCTGATTGACCATGACCCCACGGCCACGGGCGCCGTCGGTGGTGATGTCGGTCTGCCCCAGTTGCACATGCGAGCCTGCACCGCTGGCGCTGGCACCGTCGCCGAAATAGCCGCTGGCCTTGATGGTTGAGCCCTGCAGTGTGCCCCGCCCACCGCCCTGCGCTTGCAGCCCCGTCACGGCATCGTTAGGCCCGCCGGCGGTCGCGTGGATATCCATGGTCGTGCCGATGAATTCATTTTGCCCCCCCACAACGCGAACGGCCGCACCTTTGCCGGTGAACGAAACCTGGTCATTATCCAGTACCAGCAGGTCACCCGCCTCGGACGATACGTCAACAGGCCCGATAGTGGCCGCCTGCACCGGCGCCAGTGCAACGAAGAGGGCATAACTGATTGCAAAACTGAGGGGTTTCTTCGCAGAGTTCATTAATCCAATCCTTGACGTTAGTTGTCATCCAACAAAAGCGCTCGGCAACAGAATGCCCGCCATGCCCCCAGTCAGAGAGGGCGTAGCAAACCCTTTAAAGCGCCTTTTATTGATACTTCACAGTGACCGTTGCGGTACCTTTTACAAGCCCGGGTGTGACGCAATTAGTGCCGCCAGAACTTTGGTAATAACGCACTAAATAGGGCAAGTTGAAACTTGTCGAATTGTTAAACACCGTGCCCACGACTTGAGTCGCCCCGAGTATCGCGGGCAGCCCGCTGGAGGCATCGAGTACTTGCAGCGCCACGCAAGAGGCATTGTTCACGCCGGCCTGCGGTTTGATCAGGCCCAGGCTGCCGTCGGGCATGAACTTGTCTGCGTCCAGGGTCAGGGTGACTGCGCCGTTGGCTCCGGAACAGGTAAACGGCACGTTGAAAGGTGTGTCGCCCGTGGTGGAGCCCTGCCCGGTGAAGCGGCCGAATGGCGCCGGAGCCAGATCCACACTCAGGTCGCCGATCGAGCAGGTACCCGTTTCCGGCACGATTTCACTGCCGCCACCGGTGATGCGCGTGGTCAGGAACACACCACTGTTGAACGGGTAAACACTCTGCGCCGTGTTGTTGGTGTAGGTACCACCCGCCAATGCACCGGAACCGACGGTGTCGCTCAGCTTGATCAATTCAACGACAACTGTTCCGCCGACATTGAAGACCAAGGTGTTTTGCGCCGCCGAGCCACTGACACCGGGCATCCCAAGTTTCCAGGTGGTCTGTTCTCCAGCATAAAACGGTGAAGCCGATTGTGCGGGTATCCAACTGGTACGCATGCCGACACCGGCAATGTTAGTTGTGTAGACGTTAGTGATAGTAGTGGCAGTGCCTTGTACGACTCGCCATTGCGTTGTATCACCCGGCTTGCAAGAAACAATGGCGAAAAAACTGCCAACAATAGGAAACTCCTTACTGTAAAACACGTCACCCACGGCAACCCCCGAAGGTACCGATATGCGGCCCATGGTTATATCGACTACCGCGCCTTCCTGATAGTTGGGCATCATCCCGCACACCGCATAAGCCGACGTTGAAACCATTAGCCAGGCACACACCTGAAACACTGCATAAATAAGTCTGGTCATTTTCATCGACTGCTCAGACGGGTACCTTCGCGCAGCAGGCACGGCGCTTGCGTTTGTAGCAGCCCCTTGGTGCCGCTCGCCGTTTTCTCGCCGAATCGATATGCAACCTGACAGGTTGATTCGTCCGGCAGGTTCACGCTCAGTGCGCCGTTGTTTTCAACGCCTTGGACAAACAGGTTGTTGCCCTGGCCGACCACACCGACCACATTGCCACGCTCGTCGCGTACATCCGCGCCGAACGGCAACTTGAGGTTGCTGCCATTGGTGATATGGATCACCGCCGACCGCCCGACCCGGGTCTGGAAATCGACGCGGACAATTGCGCCGGCAAAGGGTGCGACCTGTTGCGTGGTGTTCTGGAACGTGACATCCATCGAGCTGCCCTTGGGGTCCAGGTTGATATTGTTCATGCGATAGGGCGATAAATACGGCATCACGCCATAGCCGTTTTTATCGATGACCAGGCCGGACAATCCACCAATGCTCGCGCCCTCGCCGCCCGGTGCGGAGACCAGTGCAATGGTGTCGCCGGTATTCGGCGATAGCGTCACCCCGCCGCTGTGCACCACCAGGCTGCCATCGCTGCCCAGCGAGGTGGATTTGTAGTCCCCACCCTGTTCGTACGACGCGCGAACGGTGCTGCGGTCGCCGCGGTATTGAGCATTGACGCTGCCCGAGCTTGAGGTGTTGGTGTCCGCCGCGTGGGCGACCCCGTAGCTCAGGCGCCCCTCGTCATCGGCCACCCCGCTCAAGTAGTTGCGCAGCGTGCTGCCTTGCCCGCGCCCGCCGGTGTACTGCGTGCTCAGCGTCGGTGACTTGGCGCCGCTGCCCAATGGAATATTCAGGCTCAGGAAGTACTGGGTCTGGGCGCCGACGAACTCATCGTTATTGCGACTGGCGGAAAGGCTGTAGCTGACATCTCCGACGCTGCCGTTGAAGCCCACTTCAAACTGCCGGCTCGAGGATCCCGAGCCCCCCCAGGTCTTGCTGGTGCTACCGGTCAGGAACAGCGAGCCATAAGTGCTTACCGGCTGATCGATGCTGATATCGAAGCGGTCACGCTCATTGCCATACCACAGCCATTCATCCTGATAGCCCGGGGTCTTGACCCGCTCACGCGCATCGACCGCCTGGGAAAGCGTCATGTATTTGGACGACGAGTAGCGGTAGGCAGCGAGGGTAAAGTTAGTGCGGGTTTCGCTCAGCAACTTGCTGTACGCCACCTTGACGCTGTGCCCCGAAGCCGAACCGCTACGAGCGCCCAGTTGGGTGGTCTCCTGGGTCAGGTCGACCGAAAACGCCCCCAGCGAGGTGTTCAGTCCGACACCCGCGAGCCCCGCGTGAAAGCCTTCGCTGACCTGGAACCCGCCGTAGCCGGTCAGGCTGTTGTTCAGACCATAGAACAACGTGCCCTGGAACAGATGGGCATCGCTGGCCAGGTTCTGGTTATACAGCCGGCCAGCCACCAGGTCGTATTTGGCGCGCCCCGGACGCATCAGGTTGGTGATCGACGAATAAGGCACATCGAAGCGCCGCTCACTTCCGTCGGCCTCGGTAACCACGACATTCAGGTTGCCGCCATAGCCTGTGGGGTACAGATCGTCGATCACGAAGTTGCCGGGCGTGACCGTGGTCTGATAGAGCTTTATATCGTTCTGCCACACCTCCACTCGCGCATTGCTGCGCGCGAAACTGCGGATCACCGGCGCGAAACCGATCTGTGAATCGGGAAACATGCGCTCGTCCGAGGCCAGGCTGACACCGCGCACAGCGATGCTGTCGAACCCCACGCCTTTGGTATTGATCTCGCCCAGGGTCACCTGGCTCTTGAGCTGCGCCACTGGCCGCTGAAGGTAGGTGGACATGCGGGTCCATTCGGCTTTGCCCCCCTGGGTCCAGTTCACATTTGCGTTATGTCGGAACTGCCAAAGGCCAAAATTGAACCCGCCACGCAAGCCCAGGTAGGCAGAGTCGGTGCTGCCGTAGTGGTCGTTCTGTGTGCTGAAATAGTTCAGATTGTAATCAAGTTTCGCCGCGGTAATGCCCGCGTCCCAGTACTCGGGCTCTACATAACCACGCGGGGTACGCCGCAAGTTGGCCTGGGGGATTTGCAGGTAGAGCTTCTGCTCACCGATGTCGGCATAGGAGACCGTGTTGGGCAGCACCGCCTTGAGCTTGCGACAACCGTTGAACGGCACCAATGGCTGTGTATCGATGCCCAGCCGTTTCAGCGCTGCGAGCGTGAAACAGGCTTGCGCGATATTGCTGTTGGCCTCATCTGCAAACTCGACCTTGGCGCGCGTCACCTGCTTGCCATTGATGTAAACCTCCAAATCGTAATTTCCTGGCAATACCGGGTTGCCCTTCTGGTAACGCGACATATCCGTACGCTTGGCATTGCCCACCAGAAACGAACTGGTGAACTCGGCATCCTGGAAGTCCACCTGTGCAGCGGCCGCCGGCAGCACCGGCTCATCCGCCATCACGTTGTCATCTGCCGTGCTGAACACGAGGCACGCGACCGCCCAGAAACGAACGATTGAGCATGACGGTGCCGCCAGAAACACTTTTCTGCGTAATATCGATCGATCAAAACGGTTCATAGACTTTTAACAAAAGGGTAATTGAACTTAGTCGAACTGCGCGTTCACGGTTTTCAAGGCGCCATAGTCGTTAATATAATTAAACTGTATGCCCTGGGCTTTTAGTTCAGGCAGGCGCGCGGTCTGCGGGTGCAGTTCAAACACGGCTTCGCCGCCCGGGGCAACCATATGATTACCGTCAGTATTACTGAGTGTCTTGCCCGCCCACTTCACCTGTATATCGGCAAACGAGACATGCAATGGCGAAGTATTCGTGCAGCGCAACTTCAACTGTGCGCCGTCGCCGAACACCTGCCACGTCAAATGCTTCGCGGCGTCATGCAAGGAGCTGCGGAGTGTCGCGGGTCGATAGAACACTTTAATTCGACTTTGAACAGCCAATAACAAGTTATTCTTGTTTCTCGACTTTTCCGGCACCGGTGGTACTTCAAGTACATTCAGCCAGAACAGCGATTCACGGTCTGGCCGCAATGCTGTTCCATTGAACAGGATCCGCAGGGTCTGCGAGGCCTGGCCTTCGATACGGGTCAGCGGCGGCATGATCAGGAACGGCGCGGAGCTGTTCTCCGGCGTAGAGTCGGTGGCGCCGTCATCCATCCACGATTGCACCAGTGCCGGGGTCGCGCCCTTGTTCGACAGGGGCAGCGTGACTTCACGTTCGCCGCCTGGATAGATCAACCGAGTGCCGCCCAAAACGATATTGGCGCGAGCATCGAAGCTCATTAAATAAATGAGCAGGCAACCTGTTAATAGACGATATATCCGCATAGTCAGGGTAGTCCCCTCTGCGCGATGTCCGCGCAGAGGGACGTTCTCAGTTATAGCTCAATTGGTATTTGACCTGGCTCTTCACCAGGCCCGCCGTGGACTTGCCGGTCGCGTAGTACTGCACGCCGTAGATCATTTCAGCCGCACCGTCTTGCACGGTGAAGCTCTTGGCAGCGCCAGCGTCGCCTGGCTTGATCACGGAGTTGTCTGCGTAGTTGTAAAGCTGCAGGCCCACATTGGTGGCGGAGGTATCGCCGCTCAACTGGTTTTTCAGCACGCCCGAACTGACGTCGACCAGGTTGGCATCGTAGAGAAACTGCGCGCGTACATTGGTCACGGTCGGCGAGCATTGATTGACCGCAATACGGAAGTTGGACGGCATCGCGGTAGCACCGGCCTGGGCCAGGTCAGCCACTTTGGCGGTCGCCAGGTCCACGGTAAAATCGCCCGACGAGCCGGTGGTCACCTGGCAAGTTTCATCCGTAACTTTACCGTTAAAAGTAATAGTACCGGCTTCCGCGGCGCTGACAGTAGTGGACAACATCAGGCCACCACACACACTCAGGAGCGCCGCCTGCACAGGCAGTAAACGTTGCTTCTTCATACTTCATCATCTCTCAAGTTTATATTCATTGGCGTTACTTTAATAACGCATCACAGGGCCGCACTTCACTTCACGAGTTGCTGGGTATCCACCTCCTGACTTCGTAATTAATCCTTTTTCGGGCGCACAGTGACCCGCTGCCTTGAAGTGCACTGTTGCGCACAACTGCAATAAGAAACGGTTCTTTTCTAGTGCAACTCAACCAGCACGGCTACAGGTAGGTGACGTGACTTAGTCTATTGAGGTGCGGGCTGACGCTGTGGGCGCCATTATGCGAGCCGACTCGGTGGCTGTCTTTAAGATCAAACTGAAAATAGGCCCAGGGCGAGAACTGTCTTTCGGTTCAGCCCACGTAAACCGCTGGCACGACTTACAGGAAAAGCTGCGCGTCCGCACAGAAGGCCAACAACGCTTGATCATTTTCGACGCCCAACTTGCGCATCGCCGAGACCTTTTGTGCGCTCACTGTCTTGGTGCTTCTATGCAAAAGTGCCGCGATTTCACGACCACTCAAGCCCGATACAAAATGCCGCAGCACTTCGTATTCGCGCATCGTCAGCCGAGCGGCCCTGGCTTGCATCTGGCTGTCGCTGTTCGACAGCGCTTGCACTGGTGGCTGGTATTTGCGTCCCTGCGACAACGCCTGCAGTGCTACCGCAATCTCATTGAAATCACCACTTTTCAATATTACGCCCCACACACCCAGGTGATAGAGACCGCTGAGAATCAGGGGATTGGACAGCATGGTGAATACCAGGATGCGGGTGTCACCAAAGCGCCGGCACAGCAACTCGATCATCTGCAATCCATCGCCATGAATTCCGTCGCCGGGCATGCTGTAGTCGGCAATCACGACATCGGGCGAAAACTGCTGGTGCATCTGCACCAATTCAGTAGGCCCCTTGGCGATACCCACCACTTCAAAGCGGTCATCGCGCTCGACTATTTCCTGCACCGCCATCGCCACAATCGGATGGTCGTCGGCTATCAACACAGTGGTCTTTTTCATGGTTTGTATTCCAGTCTCAGTCGTTGGATGTAGGGGGCTCGCCGTCCGTATTCGGCGCGAGGCCCGCCAGTAGTCGCTCTATACCGTCCATGAGTTCAATAACGCCCTTGGGAATTTTGTGCGTGGCGATCAGTTGCTGCTCCAGCGCTTTGCACGCGTCTGCCAGCTGCTTCGCCTGCACCGCCGCCAGCGAGCCGCGCAGCCGATGCAACTGCGGCACCATGGCAGCTACGTTGTGTTGCTGGCTGGCGTCGCGCAGGATTTTCAGGTCTGCGCGCGTGGTATTCACAAACAGTTCATGCAGTCGCGGTGAGAGCGCCACAAACGCCGGCAGTTCTTCCTCCTGCGGCTCAAGTATTTGCGCGGGCGGGCAGCAGCGTCGCAACACTGCGTACAAATCACTCAGGCTCACGGGCTTTACCAGCCAGGCATCCATGCCGGCTGCGACGAAGCGTCGGGTTTCTTCCTGCAGGGCGCTGGCGGTGATGGCGATGATCGGAAGCGTTACGCCCTGCTGACGCAGCGCACTCAATAACTCGAACCCATCCATCTGCGGCATGTTGATGTCGGTCAGTAGCGCATCGAAATCCGGCGACCAGCGCGCCAATGCGTCAAGACCGTGACTTGCCAGGGTGACGCGACAGCCGAGCTGCTCGAGTTGCTCCTTGATCAATGCCTGGTTCATCGGGTTGTCGTCGGCGACCAGCAGGTTCAGGCCCAACTTACCGGGATGCCGAGACAAGCGGGCCCGCACGGCGGTCGGCGGTGCCTGCTGCCCCAAGGCAAAGCTGGCACTGAAACTGAAGCAGCTACCCACCCCGGGTTCGCTGGCCACGCTCAATCGACCGCCCATCAGTTGGGCCAGTTGCGCGCAGATGGACAGGCCAAGCCCGGTGCCAGCAACGGTATGCGCATGTCGGTGCGCCTGGTAGAACGGCTCGAACAGATGAACCTGCTGCTCGGCCGCAATACCCACGCCGGTGTCGGTGACTTGCCACGTCAGCGTAGCCCTGTCGTCGCTAATCGCGGCGCTCAACTGCAGCGTTACACCGCCGTGCTCGGTGAACTTGAGGGCATTGCTGAGCAGATTGGTGAGCACCTGCCGGATACGCCGCGCATCCCCATGCACCCCAACCGGTACACCGGCATCGACATTCAAGCGCAACTGCACGCCCTTGCCCTGTGCGGTGCCGCTGTATTCGGCGACGACCTCCTCGGCCAATGCGAGGGGGCTGAAATCCGCCGACTCCAGCGCCATCTCCCCCGCTTCGATCTTGGACATGTCCAGCACATCGCTGACCAGTTGCAGAAGCATTGAAGAGGAGCGCTCGATAATGTGCAGATAGTTGCTTTGTTGCTCGGTCAACTGTGTGAGCCCCAGCAACTCCAGGGTACCCAACGCGCCATAGAGTGGCGTGCGGATCTCATGGCTGATGGTCGCCAGGAACCGCGACTTGGCGGCGCTGGCCTCGGCGAGCTTCTGCTCCACCGCCTTGTGTGCGCTGATGTCGCTGAACGCGCAGAGCACCACCGCCTCGCCGCGATAGCGGGCTGAGGCGAAACTGCCGTGCAATGTGTGGCCGTGGCGGCTGTGGAAAATCACATCGCCGTCGGGTTGCGCCGGGGCAGGATTGAGCCCCCAATGCTCACTCAACTGCGTCACCGCCTGGGCATCCCCCAGCATTCGTTCGGCCAGTGGGTTTTGCATGATCAGGTGCCGATCCGCGCGCCTGAGCACACACAGTGCCACAGGGGCAGTCTGGATTACCGTACGGCTGAAAGTGTCGCTTTCGACGATCTCAAAATGGGCCTGGCGCGCGGGCGAAACCACCTTGCGCGCGTACCAGCGAATCGCCACCCAACTGCTCAACACACTGGCCAGCAGCAGCCCAATGCCGCCAAGCAACTGCCACTTGGCGTAGCCGAAAAAGCTTTGATAATTCAGTTCGTACAACGCGACCCAACCACCGGCACTGGGGCCGCCCATCTTGAACAGCAGGCCTTGCGCAGTGAAATTCAGGCCCTGCCGATAGCTCTGCGCTACACCGACTGCATCTATCAACGAGTCGCCCTGGGGAGACAACAATTGCAAGCGGTCGTAGATCGGCCGCTCGAACAATTGCTCGGGATCATTGATGCGCTCCAGATCCAACAGGGTCACGATGAAGATCCGACGCTTGACCTCAGGTGTCCACCAGAGCGCATCGGGCAGCCTGAAATCCAGATAACCCAACAGCTCACGGGACTCGCCGGCAATGAAATGCTGCGCTGGCGCCCAGCGCACGTGGACTCCCCCTGTCGAGTCTTTACCGACTGGCAGCGCGGTGTAAATCCGCTCGACTGCCGCCAGGTAGTTCTCCGTTGTCAGCAGCGCACGCCCCGGAAACCGGTCGATGGCAGGCACAGCCATGCTGGTGTTGCCCAGCGCGCCGATGACGAACACCTGCGGTGCCGGGTACACCGAGGTACTCCAGAAACGGCTGTAAAAATTCGCCAGCATCACCCCCAAGGCGAAATTGCCCGGATGCGGGCCGGACGTTACGTGCTGCTGCGCCAGGGTAAACGGCATCGAAAACGTATATTGCGCCGCCTCAAAGATCCGCACGCCTGGCGTGTCGACACGCATTTGGCTCTGTACCGTCAGACCCGACGTCGGTTGGTTCTGCGAGGCCTGGTTGCCGTGTTGCGCAATCCTGTCGATGAATTTTTCGTGCTGATGGATATCACCCACCAATCGGTTGAAATGCAGCATCACCTTGTTGCGCTCTTCGGCAACCACCTTGCTCAACGCCCAATAGCAGGCGGCCAGCATTAACAGGTTAAGAAAAAGCGCGCAGATCAGCACGGTATTCAGGCGCAGGGACGTGCTGGCGAGCTTGCGAATCAAGCTGTAGTTGCGTTCGGGCATAGGTTCAAAGTCCGGTCTCGTAAGACGGCACGGTGGTAGCGGCATAGAGCCAGGCGCTGTATGCCACAGCTGGAGGTGAGTATGGCGTAACACGGCAAGTTCGCCTTGCCAGGCTAGAAGCGGCGCCAAGTTTAAAAAAGGGGGCGTTTTTACCAGATGAGCATCTCGCAACGATTGATCGAGATCAAAAAAACGCATCACCCAGCTGTACCGTTTGCCGACCCGATCTTGTGGCGCTTGCACTTGTCATATTATGGTATACCATCATACACAGATCCACTTACCTCAGACGGAGCAGCCCATGAGTTTCGAAATTCGCAAGATCGTCAGTTACGTAGAAGAAACCTTCATTGAAGGCGGCAAGGCCTCGGACACGCCGGTGACCATGGTCGGCCTGGCCGTCGTGTTGAAAAACCCGTGGCTGGGTCGCGGTTTCGTCGAAGACCTCAAGCCGGAGATCCGCGCCAATTGCTCCGACCTCGGTGCACTGATGGTCGAGCGCCTGGTGGGCATCATCGGCGGCGCCGAGAAGATCGAAGCGTATGGCAAGGCCGCCGTCGTGGGCGCCGATGGCGAGATCGAACACGCGAGCGCAATCATCCATACCCTGCGCTTCGGCAATCACTACCGTGAAGCGGTCAAGGCCAAGAGCTACCTGAGCTTCACCAACAAGCGCGGTGGCCCTGGCACCTCGATCCAGATCCCGATGATGCACAAGGACGACGAAGGCCTGCGCTCGCACTACATCACCCTGGAAATGCAGATCGAAGACGCCCCGCGTGCCGACGAAATCGTCGTGGTGCTGGGCTGCGCCGATGGCGGCCGCCTGCACCCACGGATCGGCAACCGTTATATCGACCTGGAAGAACTGGCCGCCGAAAAGGCCCAGTAATCCCGGCGGCTAACACCCTAATAAAAAGGTATGCAGGAGCGCTCCATGATTCGGCTCACCGCTGAACGCACCCCGGCTGGCACCAGTTATCTGGCGACCGGCCAAGGCCAGCCTGTGGTTTTGATCCACGGCGTGGGCCTGAACAAAGAAATGTGGGGCGGGCAAGTCGTTGGCCTGGCCACGAATTACCGCGTGATCACCTATGACATGCTCGGCCATGGCGCCAGCCCGCGCCCGGCCGCCGGCACGCCGCTGCTGGGTTATGCCGACCAGTTGCTGGAACTGCTCGACCACCTGCAATTGCCTCAGGCCACGGTGATCGGTTTTTCCATGGGCGGCCTGGTCGCCCGGGCGTTTGCCCTGCATTACCCGCAGCGCCTGCAAGGCCTGGTGGTGCTCAACAGTGTGTTCAACCGCAGCCCGGAACAGCGCGCCGGCGTAATCGCACGCACCGCCCAGGCCGCCGAACATGGCCCGGACGCCAATGCCGAGGCCGCGCTGTCGCGCTGGTTCAGCCGCGAATACCAGGCGGCCAACCCGGCGCAGATCGCCGCGCTGCGTGAAACCCTGGCGGGCAACGACCCCCAGGGCTACCTGACCACCTACGAACTGTTCGCGACCCAGGACATGTACCGCGCCGACGACCTCAAGGGGTTGCGCGTGCCGACCCTGGTCGCCACCGGCGAACTCGACCCGGGCTCGACCCCGGAAATGGCCCGGCAACTGGCCGATCGTATTCCCGGCGCCACCGTTGCGGTGCTGGCCGAACAACGGCATATGATGCCGGTAGAATCGCCACGCCTGGTCAACCAGCTGCTGCTGGGCTTCCTCGACACGGTGTACGCCCAAAACAATCCAATCAAGGGGATCGTTGCATGACACTCGCACGCTTCCAGATGTGCATCGGCGGTGAATGGGTCGATGCCCTGTCCGGCAAGACTTTCGACAGCCTCAACCCGGCCCTGGCCGAGCCCTGGGCGCAACTGCCCGACGCTGACGAAGCGGATGTGGAGCGCGCCGTGCAAGCGGCGCAGACTGCCTTCGACAGCCCGGCCTGGCGTGGCCTCACCGCTACCGCGCGCGGCAAGTTGCTGCGTCGCCTGGGCGATTTGATTGCCGAGAACAAAGAGCAACTGGCCCAGCTGGAAAGCCGCGACAACGGCAAGCTGATCCGCGAGACGCGCGGCCAGGTCAGCTACCTGCCGGAGTTCTTCCACTACACCGCCGGTCTCGCCGACAAACTCGAAGGCGGCACGCTGCCCCTGGACAAGCCCGACCTGTTCGCCTACACCGTGCACGAAGCCATGGGCGTGGTCGCAGCAATCATCCCCTGGAACAGCCCGCTGTACCTGACCGCGATCAAGCTCGCACCGGCCCTGGCGGCGGGCAATACCATCGTGATCAAGCCGTCGGAGCACGCCTCGGCGACCATCCTCGAACTCGCGCGCCTGGCCCTCGAAGCCGGGATTCCGCCGGGCGTGGTCAACGTGGTCACCGGCTACGGTCCGAGCACCGGCGCTGCCCTCACCCGCCACTCGCTGGTGCGCAAGATTGCCTTTACCGGCGGCGCAGCCACAGCCCGACATGTGGTGCGCAGCAGCGCGGAGAACTTCGCCAAGCTGTCTTTGGAACTGGGCGGCAAGTCACCGAATATCATCTTTGCCGACGCCGACCTCGACAGCGCCATCAATGGCGCGATTGCCGGCATCTACGCGGCGTCCGGGCAGAGTTGCGTCTCGGGTTCGCGCCTGCTGGTGCAGGATGAAATCTACGATGAGTTCGTCGAGCGCCTGGTGGCGCGCGCCCAACGCATCCGCATCGGTAACCCGCAGGACGACGCCAGCGAAATGGGGCCCATGGCCACCGCGCAGCAACTGGCCGTGGTCGAAGGCCTGGTGGCCGATGCCATCGCCGAAGGCGCGCGCCTGCGCACCGGTGGCAAGCGCCCGCAGAATCTCGGTGAAGGCTGGTTCTATGAGCCGACGCTATTCGAATGCGACCGCAACTCGATGAAGATCATGCAGGAAGAAGTCTTCGGCCCGGTGGCCTCGGTCATCCGGTTCAAGGACGAAGCCGAGGCATTGGCGATCGCCAACGACTCGCAGTTCGGCCTCGCCGCCGGCATCTGGACTCGCGACCTCGGCCGCGCCCATCGCCTGGCGCGGGATGTGCGCTCGGGGATCATCTGGGTCAACACGTACCGCGCGGTCTCGGCCATGGCGCCCATCGGCGGTTTCAAGAACAGCGGCTACGGACGCGAAAGCGGCATCGATTCGGTGCTGGCCTACACCGAGCTGAAAACGGTGTGGATCAACCTCTCCCAGGCGCCGATGCCTGATCCTTTTGTGATGCGTTAAGAGACCCCGACCATGATCGAACCCGGCATTTACAAAGACGTCATGAGCTCCTTCCCTTCCGGCGTCACGGTGGTCACCACCCTCGACCCGGACGGCGGCATCGTCGGCATCACCGCCAGCGCGTTCAGCGCGCTGTCGATCGACCCGGCCCTGGTGCTGTTCTGCCCCAACTATGCGTCGGACACCTACCCGATCCTGCGCGACAGCAAGCGTTTCGCGATTCATCTGCTGTCCGCCGACCAGACCGCCGAGGCCTACGCCTTCGCCGGCAAAGGCAAGGAGAAGGCCAAGGGCATCGAGTGGCACCTCAGCGAGCTGGGCAACCCGCTGCTGGCCAAGGCCACGGCGATCATCGAATGCGAGTTGTGGCGCGAATACGACGGCGGCGACCACGCAATCATTGTCGGCGCGGTGAAGAACCTGATCCTGCCCGCGCAGCCGGTCACGCCGATGATCTATCACAAAGGCAAGCTGGGCCCGCTGCCCACCCTGGCCTGAGGAGCTGATTGATGAGCACTGAAAAGTACCAGCAGGGCCTGAAGATCCGCACCCAAGTGCTGGGCGAGGCCTACGTGCAGCGTTCGATCGACAACGCCGACGATTTCACCCGGCCGCTGCAGGAGATGGTCACCGAGTACTGCTGGGGCCACGTGTGGGGCCGTGAGGGTTTGTCGCTTAAAGAACGCAGCATGATAAACTTGGCAATGATTTCGGCCCTCAATCGGCCCCACGAACTCAAGCTGCATGTGCGCGGCGCCTTGCGTAACGGGCTGAGTCGTGAACAAATACGCGAAATTCTGCTTCAGGTCGGTATTTATTGCGGGGTTCCCGCCGCCGTGGACAGTTTCCGACTGGCCCGGGAAGCGTTCGCCGACGCCGATGCCGAGGCCTCCAGTTAACCGCTACATTCAGAGCAGACCCCATGAAACGCCTGCCACTCGACGACAGCTTCAAGGTCAATCACAACCCGGTCACCCTGCGCGAAATCGTGTTGGAGAAACTGCGCAGCGCCATCATGAACTTCCAGCTGTTGCCGGGTGACCGCCTGGTGGAGCGCGACCTGTGCGACCGCCTCGGCGTCAGCCGCACCTCGGTGCGCGAAGCCTTGCGTCACCTGGAGTCCGAAGGCCTGGTGGAATTCGCCGATGCCAAGGGCCCGCAGGTCGCAATCATCACCCTGGCGGATGCCGTCGATATCTATGAACTGCGCTGCGTGCTCGAAGGCTTGATCGTGCAGCTGTTTACCCTGCGCGCCAAGGCCAAGGACATCAAGGCCCTGGAAAAAGCCCTCGAGGAAAACCGCAAGGCCCTCAAGGACGGCGAGCTGCAACAGGTGATCGATTCGGTGCAGGGCTTCTACGACGTGTTGCTCGAAGGCTCTGGCAACCACGTGGCCGCCACGCAGTTGCGCCAGTTGCAGGCGCGCATCAGCTACTTGCGCGCGACCTCGGTGTCCCAGGAAAACCGTCGCGGCACCAGCAACCAGGAAATGGAACGCATGGTCCAGGCGATCAAGAGCGGCGACCCGCTCGCTGCCCACCAGGCCTGCGTCGACCACGTACGCGCCGCGGCTGCGGTGGCCCTGGATTACCTCAAGCGCAAACAGGAAGAGACCGGCAAAGTCCCCGAGATCACCCTGCCCATCGCCCTCAAAGAACCCCGCATAGGTCACTGAGCGTGTTCAGCCCAAGCTTTTGCCCGAAATGTGGCGGCAGTGACCTCGGTCACCAGCGGCCACCGGGCGATACGCATGAGCGCCTGATGTGCCGTGGCTGCGGCTACATCCACTACATCAATCCGAAGATCATCGCCGGTTGCATCATCGAGCAGGACGGCAAATACCTGCTGTGCCAACGCGCAATCCCACCGCGCCCCGGCACCTGGACGCTGCCCGCCGGTTTCATGGAAGGTGGCGAGACCACCGAACAGGCCGCGCTGCGTGAAGTCTGGGAAGAAAGCGGCGTACGTGCGGAGATCCTCTCGCCCTATTCGATCTTCAGCGTGCCGAAGATCAGCGAGGTGTACATCATCTTCCGCGCCATCGCGCTGGAGATCACCGGCCAGTTCGGGCCGGAGACCCTCGACTACAAGTTCTTCGCGCCCGAGGACATCCCCTGGGACAGCATCTACTACCCGGCCATCCGGCAGATCCTCGAGCGTTACATCGAAGAGCGCCAGGCCGGGGTGTATGGCATCTACATCGGCAATGACGACAGCGGCAAGATCCATTTCATCCGCTGATCTCCAGACCGAACCGAGTCCCAGTGTGGGAGCTGGCTTGCCTGCGATGGCATCCACCGGGTTTACCGGATGTACCGAGGCGCCTGTATCGCAGGCAAGCCAGCTCCCACATTCGGACCCGGTTTGGCTGTTAGACCTAGTTCGCCAGGCCGAGATTTAGAGCCTCTACCACGGCAAGGCCCATTTCATCCGCTGACCTCCAAGCCCAGACACGGATCAAAAAATGTGGGAGCGGACTTGCTCGCGAAAGCAGTGTGTCAGGCACCGAATGCATCAACTGACACTCCGCCTTCGCGAGCAAGCCCGCTCCCACAGTTGAATCGGTCTATGCCCGATAGACCTAGGTCGCCAGGCCGAGATGCAGGGCCTCTACCACGGCAAGGCCCATTTCATCCGCTGATCTCCAAACCGAACCGAGTCCAAGTGTGGGAGCTGGCTTGGCTGATACAGCTAGGGCGCCAGGCCTTCCACAATAATAATCTGCGCGACCCCAGCCCCCTCCCGGTGCCCCTTCGCCTCCTGGTACTCCACAGACTCATAACACGCCACCGCCTGCTCATAACTATCAAACTCGATCACCACGTTACGCTGGCGCGCCGGCCCGCCTTCGAGCGCGGTGCTGCGCCCGCCCCTGGCCAGGAACCGCCCGCCAAACTTCGCAAACGCCGCCGGCGCGCGTTGGGTGTATTGCGTGTACTGCTCTGCATCGGACACATCCACATGGGCAATCCAGTAGGCCTTCATCGCGACATCCTCTTGTTTGATTTTTGTGGTATACCATAATACATACAACCAACAAATCGAGCACTCTACATGGCCTTCAACAGCATCGCAGACATCATCGAAGACTACCGCCAGGGCAAAATGGTGCTGCTGGTGGACGACGAAGACCGGGAAAACGAAGGCGACCTGTTGCTGCCTGCGGCCTGCTGCACCGCCGAGACTATCAGTTTCATGGCCCGCGAAGCCCGTGGCCTGATCTGCCTGACGCTGACCGACGAACACTGCCAGCGCCTCGGCCTGGAACAGATGGTGCCGAGCAACGGCAGCGTGTTCAGCACCGCGTTTACCGTGTCCATCGAAGCCGCCACCGGCGTGACCACCGGGATCTCCGCCGCCGACCGCGCGCGCACCGTGGCGGCAGCCGTGGACAGCAACGCCGGGCCCGCCGACATCGTGCAACCGGGGCACATCTTCCCATTGCGCGCCAAGGACGGCGGTGTGCTGACCCGCGCCGGCCACACCGAGGCCGGTTGCGACCTGGCGCGCCTGGCCGGGCACACCCCGGCCTCGGTGATCGTCGAAGTGATGAACGACGACGGCAGCATGGCCCGCCGCCCGGACCTGGAGATTTTCGCGCGCAAGCACGGGATCAAGATCGGCACCATCGCCGACCTGATCCACTACCGCCTGAGCACCGAACGCACGGTGGTGCGCATTGGCGAACGCGATCTGCCCACGGTGCACGGCACGTTCCGCCTGATCACCTTTGAAGACCGCATCGACGGCGGCGTGCACATGGCCATGGTGATGGGCCAGCTGCGCCGCGATGAACCCGCGCTGGTGCGTGTGCATGTGATCGACCCGCTGCGCGACCTGGTGGGCGCCGAGTACAGCGGCCCGTCCAACTGGACACTGTGGGCCGCCCTGCAACGCGTCGCGGCAGAAGGCAGCGGCGTGGTGGTGGTGCTGGCCAACCATGAGTCGTCCCAGGCACTGCTGGAGCGCGTGCCGCAATTAACCCAGACACCGCGCCAGTTCAGCCGCTCGCAGTCGCGGATTTATTCGGAAGTCGGCACCGGGGCGCAGATATTGCAGGACCTGGGCGTCGGCAAGCTGCGTCACCTCGGACCGCCCCTCAAATACGCCGGGCTGACCGGCTACGACCTGGAGGTGGTCGAGAGCATTCCCTTCACCGAATGATGGATAACCGGTAAGGCAAAATGCTTGCACAAAGTTTGGAATACCATAATATGATATTCCATAGACCGAACGCTTTCGCCAAGTGCGCCCGCCAGGGATAGCACCAATAACAGCCCTTGGCACGGTCGCCTTTTGGGGCCTCGAATAGGGGCCTCGATAAACCTACTGCTCCCGATAGGCGGGCATTACCAAGCCCGCTCAATAACAAAACAAATGAGGGCGTGAAAATGGTGTTGAACAAACGTGCAACCGCAGTGCTGTTCGCGGGCTTGCTGGCCACGGCCACTCACGCGGCCCTGGCGGCCGAAAGCGTCAATTTCGTGAGCTGGGGCGGTAGTACCCAGGATGCGCAGAAGCAGGCGTGGGCCGACCCTTTCAGCAAGGCCAGCGGCATCACCGTGGTCCAGGACGGCCCTACCGACTACGGCAAACTCAAGGCCATGGTCGAAAGCGGCAACGTGCAGTGGGACGTGGTGGATGTCGAGGCCGACTTCGCCTTGCGCGCCGCCGCCGAAGGGCTGCTCGAACCCCTCGACTTCTCGGTCATCCAGCGCGACAAGATTGACCCGCGCTTTGTCTCCGACCATGGCGTCGGCTCGTTCTTCTTCTCCTTCGTACTCGGCTACAACGAAGGCAAGCTCGGCGCTGGCAAGCCGCAGGACTGGACCGCGCTGTTCGACACCAAGACCTACCCCGGCAAACGCGCCCTCTACAAATGGCCAAGCCCCGGCGTGCTCGAACTGGCGCTGCTGGCCGACGGCGTGCCCGCCGACAAGCTCTACCCGCTGGACCTGGACCGCGCCTTCAAGAAACTCGACACCATCAAGAAAGACATCGTCTGGTGGGGCGGCGGCGCGCAGTCGCAACAACTGCTGGCCTCTGGCGAAGTCAGCATGGGCCAGTTCTGGAACGGGCGCATTCACGCACTGCAGGAAGACGGTGCGCCCGTGGGCGTAAGCTGGAAGCAGAACCTGGTGATGGCCGACATCCTCGTCGTGCCCAAAGGCACGAAAAACAAAGCCGCTGCGATGAAGTTCCTGGCCAGTGCCAGCAGCGCCAAGGGCCAGGCGGATTTTTCCAACCTGACCGCCTATGCTCCGGTGAACATCGACAGCGTGCAGCGCCTGGATTCAGTCCTGGCGCCCAACCTGCCGACGGCGTACGCCAAGGACCAGATCACCCTCGATTTCGCCTACTGGGCCAAGAACGGCCCGGCCATTGCGACACGGTGGAATGAATGGCTAGTCAAATGAAAATGACGGCAACCACGCCGACCGGGAGCGCCCTCGGCGCTGCCGGCCCGGTGTCCGGCAAAGCTTCGGCGCCGTCCCTGGCGCAGCGCTGGCGGGGGGCAAGCAACCTGCTCCCGGCCCTGCTGTTCCTCGGCCTGTTCTTTCTCGCACCGCTGATCGGCCTGCTGCTGCGCGGCGTGCTGGAGCCGGTGCCGGGCCTGGGCAACTATGAACAGCTGTTCGCCAACTCGGCGTATGCGCGGGTGCTGCTCAATACCTTCTCGGTGGCCGGCCTGGTGACGCTGTTCAGCCTGCTGCTGGGCTTCCCGCTGGCCTGGGTGATCACCCTGGTGCCCCGTGGCTGGGGGCGCTGGATCCTGAATATCGTGCTGCTGTCGATGTGGACCAGCCTCCTCGCCCGCACCTATTCCTGGCTGGTCCTGCTGCAGGCTTCGGGGGTGATCAACAAGGCGCTGATGGCCATGGGCATCATCGATGCGCCGCTGGAGATGGTGCACAACCTCACCGGCGTGGTGATCGGCATGAGCTACATCATGATTCCGTTCATCGTGCTGCCGTTGCAGGCGACCATGCAGGCCATCGACCCGATGATCCTGCAGGCCGGCTCGATCTGCGGTGCCAGCCCGTGGACCAACTTCTTCCGGGTGTTCCTGCCGCTGTGCCGGCCGGGGTTGTTCTCCGGTGGCCTGATGGTGTTCGTGATGTCCCTCGGTTACTACGTCACCCCGGCGCTGCTCGGCGGTGCGCAGAACATGATGCTGCCCGAATTCATCATCCAGCAGGTGCAATCGTTCCTCAATTGGGGCCTGGCCAGTGCCGGCGCAGCGTTGCTGATCTTCATCACGCTGGTGCTGTTCTACTTCTACCTGAAGCTTCAGCCGGAATCCCCGGTTGGCGCCAGCAATGCGAGGTAAGCCGTCATGCTGCTGACTCCCAATGCCATGAGCCGCAGGATGCGCCTGGGCCTCTACACCACCACCGGCGTGATCGGCGTGTTTTTGCTGCTGCCGATTGTATTCATCGTGCTGCTGTCGTTCGGTTCGTCCCAGTGGCTGGTATTCCCGCCGCCGGGCTGGACGCTGAAATGGTACGCGCAGTTCTTCTCCAACGCCGACTGGATGAACGCGGCGATGGCCAGCCTCAAGGTGGCGGTGCTGACCACGGTGTTTGCCGTGGCGCTGGGCTTGCCCACCGCATTCGCGCTGGTGCGCGGGCGCTTTCCCGGCCGTGAGTTGCTCTACGGCCTGTTCACCCTGCCGATGATCGTGCCGCTGGTGATCATTGCCGTGGCGGTGTATGCGCTGTTTCTCAAGCTCGGCTACACCGGCACGATGTTCGCCTTTGTGGTCAGCCATGTGATTGTCGCGCTGCCGTTCACCATCATCTCGATCATCAATTCGCTGAAACTGTTCGACCAGTCGATCGAAGACGCGGCAGTAATCTGCGGCGCCTCGCGCCTGCAGGCGGTGTTCAAGGTGACCTTCCCGGCGATCCGCCCGGGCATGGTGGCCGGCGCGCTGTTCGCGTTTCTCGTCTCGTGGGATGAAGTGGTGCTCAGCGTGATGATGGCCAGCCCGACCCTGCAAACCCTTCCCGTGAAAATGTGGACCACCCTGCGCCAGGACCTGACGCCTGTGATCGCCGTCGCCTCGACGCTGCTGATCGGCCTGTCGGTACTGGTCATGGTGATTGCCGCCGTCGCTCGTCGACGCACTGAAACCCGCGCTTGAGCGCCGAGGATTAAGACATGAGTGCAGTGATCAAAGACCCCGCCCAGAACCCTGGCCAACCCCTGGTCAGCCTGCGCAACCTGAACAAGTACTACGGCGAATTCGCCGCCGTGGACAATATCTCGCTGGACATCCAGGACGGCGAATTCCTCACCTTCCTCGGCTCCAGCGGCTCGGGCAAAAGTACCACCCTGTCGATGCTCGCCGGCTTCGAAACGCCGAGCAGCGGCGAGATCCTGGTCAGCGGCCAGTCGCTGGTCAACGTGCCGCCGCACAAGCGCGACATCGGCATGGTGTTCCAGCGCTACTCGCTGTTCCCGCATTTGTCGGTGCGCGACAACATCGCCTTCCCCCTGGCGATCCGCAAACTGGCCAGCGCCGAACGCGAGAAACGCGTCGACGCCATGCTCAAGCTGGTGCAGCTCGAACAGTTCGCGCATCGCCGCCCTTCGCAACTGTCCGGCGGCCAGCAGCAACGCGTCGCCATCGCCCGCGCGCTGGTGTACGAGCCACGCATCCTGCTGATGGACGAACCCCTCGGCGCCCTCGACAAGAAGCTGCGCGAAGACCTGCAGGATGAACTGCGTCAGTTGCACCGGCGCCTGGGCATCACCATCGTCTACGTGACCCACGACCAGGAAGAAGCCATGCGCCTGTCACAGCGCATCGCGATTTTCAGCCACGGCAAGATCGTCGGCCTCGGCAGCGGCTTTGACCTGTACCAGAACCCGCCGAACGCGTTTGTCGCCTCGTTCCTCGGCAACTCCAACTTCCTCAAGCTCAAGGCCCAGGGCAATGCGGCAGCGGTGTTCGAAGGCCAATCGCTGTCGATCCGCCTGACCAGCGGCCTGCACACCGAGCAGGAGGTGCTGTTGATGGTGCGCCCGGAAAAAGCCCTCGCCCTCAGTGTCGAGCAAGCCGCCGAGCAGCCCCTGGCAGCGGGTTGGAATGAAGTCTCGGCAATGGTCGGCGAAGTGTTGTTCCTCGGCGAAAGCCAGACCTGCACGGTAAAAACCCTCGGCGGTACCTCGATGACGGTCAAGGCGTTGTCCGCCGCGGGCATGCCGCTGAAAGCCGGCGACCCGGTGCGCGTGCGCTGGGCCACGGCGGATGCGTGCGTGTACACCGAGTGGGCTGAGAGTGACCTGAACAAGGCGGCCGGCTCATTGAGTCACTAGGGACACGCCGAAACAATGTGGGAGCGGGCTTGCTCGCGAATGGGGTGGAACAGTCAACGTCTGCAGCGACTGATCCGGCACATTCGCGAGCAAGCCCGCTCCCACATTTTGAATGGCGTACAGACTCAACGCTTGCGCTCGAAAATCGCCCCCTCGATCCCCAGTACCTCACGGGTATCGGCATAAATCCCCACGCCCTTTTCCCACACGTGCTTGATCGACTGATCGGCGCAGCGAATCTGGTAATTGAGCTCGAACGGTTCATGCCGCGACAACGCGTATTGCACCTCGCGCCACACGTAGTCGGCATCCTGCGCGAGGATCAGGCTGTTGTAGGTGAACTCATGGTTGTCCACCAGACGCTCGGCGGGATAGCCGGTGAGTTGCAGGCAACCGGCACTCACGAATTCCATGGTCCAGTCGCGGTTGTTGCGGCCGCGATAGATCAGCCCCGGCATGCTGTCGAGCAGGCTCACGCTGCTGCGCTGACTCGCCTGCAGGGCGATTTCACGGCGCTTGTGCGCGGTGATATCGCCGGCCACCAGGTAGAAGCCTTGCGGGCCGCGCTTGAGGCTGATCTCGAACCAGCGCAGTTCGCCACTGGGGTGCACAAAGCGCAGGCGCTGGTTGAAGCAGGTGTCGGGGCGCCGGCGCAGTTCGTTCAGGGCCTGGCGCCATAGCGGGCGATCTTCCTGGTGCACGTAGTCGATCAGGTTGCGCTCCCCGCCCGGCGCGCCCATCAGCTCGGCCCAGGCCAGGTTGAAGTGGGCGATGTGGCCGTTGTCGCGCAGGTGCAGCAAGGCCGCGGGAAAACAGTCCATCAGGTCCATCGGCGGGAGCGCAAAGGCGTCGGGGCTGTCCCTCATTTAATGGCGCTCCTCGTGCTTGAGCAAACTGCCGCTGTGCACCCAGGCCGCCAGCTCCAGCCGTGAATGCAGGCCGAGCTTCTGCAACAGGCTGCGCACATAGATCTTGACCGTGCCGTCGCTGATACCCAGCTCGCGGCCGATTTGCTTGTTGCTCATGCCGGCGGCAATCAGCGCCAGGGTCTGGCCTTCGCGCTCGGTGAGGTGGTCGTTGCCCGGGGCCTCGCTGTGCGGCGCCGGCTCGGCCTGGTCGGCAAGCAAGGCGATCAGGGTCGAGTCGAGCACAATCGCGCCCTTGTGGCAGTTGCGCATATACGCCAGCAACGCGTCGGGCTCGGTTTCCTTGAGCACATACCCGCTGGCGCCGAGGCGCAAGGCGCTCAACAGTTCGGCGCGGTCCATCGAGGCGGTCAGCACCACCACCTGGCAATCCAGGCGCAACTGGCGCAGCTCATCAAGCACCTGCAGACCACTGAGGCCGGGCATGTGCAGGTCGAGCAAGACCTGTTGCGGGGTCAGGCTCACGGCGAGGTTGATGCCTTCTCGGCCGCTGGCCGCCTGCCCCACCACTTCGAAGTCGCCACTGGCGTCGAACAACTGCGCCAGGCCCTTACGAAACAATGGGTGATCATCGATCAGTAGTAAGGTCGTGCAGTCCATCGAGACTCCCCTGTGGCTGGTCGTGGTGGCGGCGCAGGCCAAGATGCACGCGCACGCCGTGCGGGCGGATCGCTTCAATGCTCAGGCGCGCGCCGATGCTGGCGGCGCGCTCGCGGATAATCGCCAGGCCGAAATGGTTGTGCTCGGCGCATGCCTGGCTCAGGCCGATGCCATCGTCTTCCACCGACACCGAGGCTTCGCCGTCCTGGGTCTGGCGCAGCTCGATGCGCACGTGGCGCGCATGGGAATGGCGCACCGCGTTAGCCAACGCCTCGCGGATGATCTGCAAGATCTGCAATTCGTTTTCCGCGCCGAGGGCATCGTCGGCCAGGCGATTGTCCAGTTCGAAGACGATGATGCAGCGCCGCGAAAACTCCGCCACCGAGTCGGCCAGCGCCTGGCGCAGCGAGCGCCCGTCCATGGTCAGGCGTGCGCTGGTGATCAGTTCGCGCACCTGGCGTTGCAGTTGGCTGAGGCCGGCGCACAGGTCCTGCAGCGCCGGTTCGCCAAATTGCGCTTGCAGCCCATGGGCCTGGAACGACAGGTAGCCGAGTTGCTGCGCCACCGAATCGTGCAGCTCACGGGCCAGTGCGCCGTGGCGCGAGGTCGCCTGTTTGCGCAGTTGCTCGCGTTGCTGGCTGCGCAGGCACACGGTCACGCCGACTGCCTGCGCCGCCTCTTCGAGCAGTTGGCGCCAACTGGCCCCGGCGCGCCTCGGGGTGTCGAGCAGCAACGTGCCCTTCTGGCCCTCGGGCAGGCCACACACCAGGCGGTGCACGCCGCGTTGCCGACACGGCCCGCAGGCCTGGGCCGCTTCCGTCACGCAGGCATTGCGCCAGGGGCAGGTGGCTACGTCCTGGCAGCCGTCGATCAAGCCGCGTCGCGTCGGGCTCAATTCTTCGCCCCCCAGTATCAGGTTGAGCTTCGCCGGGGGCAGCAGTGCGTCGAAACGGTCCAGCAAACCCGACAAGGCACCGTCAGCGTGCAGGGGCAAGCCGGCCAGCAGCCTGCGTACGCTGCGCGCCTGTTCGGGGTGCACAGCCCCCAACCAGAGCGGCCATGCCTTCGGTCGTATTTGCACGCGTCGATCACTCCCCATCCGGTTGCCCTGCGTGAGGCAAAGCCCAGCAACTTCCATGCCCCCAACGGCGGTGCCGCAAGGCTTATCTCCAAAGGCATAGCCCTTTTTCCAGATTGAGAAGATTTTCCCCTTAGGAAAGTATCTCTCCCAACAGGAAACAAAACGCACCCTGGAGGAGCCCGCATGACGCACACCCTCAGCCGCCCCATCGTGGTGATGCAATCGGCAACCGCCTGCCCGCCGGTCATCGCAGAACTGGACCAGCCGCTGCTGCTCAATGGCGACCAGCCGGATTTCGCCCGGCGCCTGCAACAGGCACTCGCCAGCGCGACGGTGGGTTGCCGCCTCTACCTGCTGGGCGATGAAGCGTTTGCCTGGCGCATTCACGCCGAGGCACGCGCCGCCGGGCTGGAAGACGACGAGATCAGCATGACCTGCACGACGCCCGGCCTGCGCCAGGTGTATTGCGCGCATTGCGGCCTGACCCAGGCGGCTGGGCCGCAAGCCGTATTGAACTGCATCGGCTGCCACGTCGGGCTGGAGGTGCGCACGCATTTTTCCCGGCGCCTGGGCGCGTACCTTGGCGTGTGCATCAATCCCGACCAGCCCTATGCGGGGTTCCAGCCATGAGCGCGGCCCTCACGGTTCAGGTCAGCGCGGCCAGGATGCTCACGCCGGTGGTGCGCGAGCTGACCCTCAGCGCCTGCGACGGCGCCCTGCCCGGCTTCTCGCCCGGCAGCCACGTGCAGGTGCACCTGCCGCTCGCCGAGGGCAAGGTGCGCAACGCCTATTCACTTACCAGCGACCCGGCGCACACCCAGCACTACCGCATCGCCGTACGCCTGCAAGATGCCTCGCGCGGCGGTTCGCGCTACCTGCATCGGCAGGTGCAGGTCGGCGACACCTTGCAGATTTCACCACCGGCCAATCTGTTCGCGCCGCATGGCACTGCGCGTCTGCATATCCTGATTGCCGCCGGCATCGGCATTACGCCGTTCATGGCCTACATCGCCGCGCTGGAACAGCAGCAGGCCGCTTTCGAACTGCATTACCTGTTCCGGCCGGGCCTCAGCGACGCGTATCTGGATGAACTGCAACAGCGCCTCGGTCCGCGCCTGCATGCCTATGCCAGCCGCCCCGACCTGGGCCGGATCCTCGCCGACCGGCCGCTGGGCAGCCATGTCTACACCTGCGGCCCGCAGGCGCTGCTCGATGCGGTTGAGCACCACGCCACGCGCCTCGGATGGTCGCCCAGGCGCGTGCACTCGGAAGCCTTCAAAGGCGCACAACCGGGCCAACCGTTCGACCTGCACCTGCTGCGCAGCGGCCAACGCCTGCGTGTCGAGGCTGAGCAAAGCCTGCTCGAAGCCCTGGAACACGCCGGCCTGCAGGTGCCCAACCTGTGCCGTGGCGGGGTCTGCGGCCAGTGCATCACGCGCCACCAAGGCGGCGCCATCGAACACCGCGACAGTTTCCTCAGCCCGGCCGAGCAGGCCGAATTTCTGATGCCGTGCGTCTCGCGCGGCAACGGCCCCTGCGTTTCGCTGGACCTATAGGAGTGAGTGCCATGCCCCTGCAATCGAGCCCTGTGCTGAGCTACCGCGATGACTTCAGCTTTCGCAACAGCCCGGCGGCGATCCGGCGTTTTCCCTTTCCGTTTGTCGAGGACAGCTACCTGTACTCGGTGAACATCGAACCGGCGACTTCACGTGACCCAGGCTCCATCTACGAGCACGCCTTCGACATCGACGAACACTACCGCTCGGAAATGGCCGAACGCGCGCTGGTACTGGACAAGGACCCGCGCCGCTACCTGGTGATGCCGCACATGCAAGTGGCCGCCTGGGATGCCCTGCAAATGATCATGCAACACCTGGCCGCCGACTACCCGCAGTCGTTCAGCCTGACGCAAAACGGCGAGCGCTGGCAGTGGCGCAATCACCTGCTGGACATCGACCAGCACTTTATCTTCGGCGACGCCACCAGCCTGCCCTGCGCACCGCTGGAGTACATCGGCCGCCAGGTACAGGGCGACTTCGCCCTGCTCGACCAGCGTGACGGCGACCTGTACATGGACGCCGGCCTGATCACCAGCCCGGCCGACTGGTCGCTGGCCTTCGACGCCGGCATGAGTTTCAAGCAATGGCATGCGCCGGTGCCGATGGCCCACCAGATGGGCGTGTTCGAACGCGCGTTGAAATACCTGCTCAACCTGCAGGTCGGCCAGCCGGTGCGGCGCTTGAACTGGACACTGACGATCAACCCGCGCCTGGATTCCTCCCCGGAGACATTCCACGAATGGGGCGCCGATCGCGGGCGCATCACCGCGCAAAACGTCGGCCAGCAGGTGCACCTGCGGGTCGAGCTGCAAGTCATGGCGCGCCTGCCACGCAGCCACGCGGTGATGTTCAGCATTCGCACCTACCTGATCAGCCTCGACGAATTGGTCACGCAACCGGGCTGGGGCTGCCGCCTGCACCGCGTGCTGCGCGACCTGCCCGACCCCATCGCCGACTACAAGGGCATGACCCGCTACCGAAACACGCTGGTCGAGTGGTTGAGCCAGTTCGACCCACACGCCTGACCCTCATTTTCCCGACAAGGACTTTCACATGACCCACTCCTGGCGCATTTCTGCATTGGCCGAGCGGCACCGCGCCCTCGGCTCTCAACTCGAAGACTGGAACGGCATGGGCACCGCCTGGACCTACAGCACCGGGCTGGCCGACCACCACCAGGCGATCCGCACCCGTGCCGGCCTGATGGACGTGTCGGGCCTGAAAAAAGTCCACTACGTGGGGCCGCACGCCGAGAGCCTGTTGCAGTGGGCGACCACCCGTGACATCGCCAAGCTCTACCCCGGCAAATCGGTGTATGCCTCGATGCTCGACGAGGACGGCAAATTCGTCGATGACTGCATCGTCTACCGCACCGGCCCCAACGCGTTCATGGTCGTGCACGGCGCCGGCACCGGGCATGAAATGCTCGTGCGTTCAGCCCAGGGCCGGCAGGTCGCGGTGCTGTTCGATGACGACCTGCACGACCTGTCGCTGCAAGGCCCGCTGGCGGTGGATTTCCTCGCCGAGCACGTGCCGGGGATCCGCCAACTGGCGTACTTCCACCACCTGCAGACGCGCCTGTTCGACCGCCCGGTGATGATCTCCCGCACCGGCTACACCGGCGAGCGCGGCTACGAGATTTTCTGCAAGGCCGCCGACGCCCCGTTCCTGTGGGACAGCATCCTCGAACAAGGCGCGAGCCTGGGAATTATCCCGTGCGCCTTCACCGCGCTGGACTGGCTGCGGGTGGAAAGCTCGCTGATGTTTTTCCCCTACGACAACTCGCAGATGTACCCCTTCGCCGACCAGAAGGCCGGCGACACCCTGTGGGAAATGGGCCTGGACTTCACGGTTTCGCCCGGCAAGCAAGCGTTCCGTGGCGCCGAGGAACACCTGCGCCTGCGCGGCCAGGAGCGCTTCAAGATCACGGGAGTGCTGCTCGAAGGCGTGCGCGCAGCCGAAGCCGGCGACACCGTGTGGCAGGGCAACCAGCAGGTCGGCGTGATCACCTGCGGCATGTATTCGCGCCTGAGCAAACGCTCGATGGCCATCGCGCGCATGAGCGTCGCGTGCTCCGTCCCCGGCATTGCCTTGCAGGTGCGCGGCAGCCTGGAGGCCAGCGCCACCACCCACGCCCTGCCCTTCGACGACCCGGAAAAAACCAAGCGCACGGCCAAGGGCTGAACCTTCCTTCACTGTATTCAGGAGCTTTCGATGGACGCCTCCCGCGAACATTACATCCTCAAGATCACCTGCCCGGCGGCGTCCGGGATTGTCGCCGCGATCAGCGCTTGCCTGTCTCGCCAGCAGTGCTACATCAGCGAGCTGGCCCAGTTTGACGACGAGTTCACCGGGCAGTTTTTCATGCGTGCGGTGTTCCGCTTCAACACCGGGGTCGATGGTGACATCGGCGCCCTGCGCGAAGGCCTCGGCGACCTCGCCGGCGGCTTCGACATGCAGTGGCAATTGTTCAGCTCGCAACGGCCGACCCGCGTGCTGCTGATGGTCAGCAAGTTCGACCACTGCCTCACCGACCTGCTGTACCGCCACCGCAAGGGCGAGATGGACATGCACATCACCGCCGTGGTCTCCAACCACCTCGACCTGCGCGCGATGGCCGAGCGCGAGGGCATCCGCTTCATCTACCTGCCCATCACCAAGGACACCAAGGCCAGCCAGGAGGCCGAGTTGATGCGCATCGTCGACGACACCCAGACCGACCTGGTGGTGCTCGCGCGCTACATGCAGATTCTCTCCGACGGCCTGTGCCAGCAGTTGTCGGGCCGCGCGATCAACATCCATCACTCGTTCCTGCCCGGCTTCAAGGGCGCCAAGCCGTATCACCAGGCCTATGACCGCGGGGTGAAGCTGATCGGCGCCACCGCCCACTACGTCACCAGCGACCTGGATGAGGGCCCGATCATCGAGCAGGAAATCCAGCGCGTCGACCACACCCACCTGCCCGACTCGCTGGTCGCCATCGGCCGCGACACCGAGACCGTGGCCCTTTCCAAAGCCCTGAAATACCACCTGGAACACCGGGTGTTCATCAACCAGGACAAGACAGTGATCTTTCGCTGACCCCCTCAGGAGGCACGCTCATGACTCTACGTGTTGCAATCATCGGCGCCGGCCCGTGTGGCCTGGCGCAACTTCGCGCCTTCCAGTCGGCCCGCGACAAAGGGGCAGACATCCCCGAACTGGTGTGCTTCGAAAAACAGCAGGACTGGGGCGGCATGTGGAACTACACCTGGCGCACCGGCCTGGACGAAAACGGCGAGCCGGTGCACGGCAGCATGTACCGCTACCTGTGGTCCAACGGCCCCAAGGAATGCCTGGAGTTTGCCGACTACACCTTCGAGGAGCATTTCGGCCGGCCGATCGGCTCCTACCCACCCCGCGAAGTGCTGTGGGACTACATCAAGGGCCGCGTGGAAAAGGCCGGCGTGCGCGACTACATCCGTTTCAACAACGTAGTGCGCCAAGTCACCTTCGACGAACAGACCCAGCGCTTCACCCTGCAGGCCCACGACTACACCAGCGACACCTTGACCAGCGAAGCATTCGACTACGTGATCAACGCCTGTGGCCACTTCTCCACGCCCAAGGTGCCGTACTTCGACGGCTTCGAGCAGTTCGCCGGGCGCATCCTGCATGCGCATGATTTTCGCGAGGCGCTGGAGTTCAAGGACAAGGACCTGCTGATTGTCGGCAGCAGTTATTCGGCCGAGGACATCGGCTCGCAATGCTACAAATACGGCGCGCGCAGCATCACCAGTTGCTACCGCACCGCGCCCATGGGCTACGCCTGGCCCGACAACTGGGAAGAAAAACCGCTGCTCAAGCGCCTGGAAAACAACCGTGCGTATTTCGTCGACGGCAGCAGCAAGCACATCGACGCCGTCATCCTGTGCACCGGCTACAAGCATCACTTCCCGTTCCTGCCCGATGAGCTGAGCCTGAAAACCGATAACCGCCTGTGGCCGATGAACCTCTACAAAGGCGTGTTCTGGGAAGCCAATCCGCGGCTGATCTACCTCGGCATGCAGGACCAGTGGTACTCCTTCAACATGTTCGATGCCCAGGCCTGGTACGCGCGCGATGTGATCCTGGGGCGCATTCCGCTGCCCAGCCACGCCGAGATGCTCGCCGACAGCCGGCAATGGCAGGCGCGCGAACAGGTGCTGGAAACCAACCAGCAGATGTTCGAGTACCAGGGCGCCTACATCCAGCACCTGGTGGACGCCACCGACTACCCGAATTTCGACATCGCCGCCGTCAACGAAACCTTCCTGCACTGGAAGCACGACAAGGCGGAAAACATCATGGGCTATCGCGACAAGTCCTATCGCTCATTGATGACCGGCACCCAGTCACCGCCGCACCACACCCCCTGGCTGCAGGCATTGGACGACTCGATGGCGGCGTACCTCGGCGAGCCCGCGACCGCCATCAAGTCGGTCGGTTGAAGGTGCAGCCGATGATGAATGCACCGCGTATTTCGCGCCCGCGAGAACCCGGCTTGTTTGCCCGCGCGCCGAACCTGGAACGCTACCGCGTGGCCGCCGGCGGTGTCACGCTGGTCGACTTGCAGCCCGGCGACGGCCTGCAAGTCATCGACGTCGAAGGCCGCCAGGCCTGCACACTGCTGGCCCTCGACGCCGGCGGCCGCAGCGCCCTGGCCAGCTGGGGATTGCACGCGTCTATCGCCTGCAGCGTGCCCGCGCGTATCGGCCAGGTGCTCGATCGGCGCGGCATAGAGGCGCAGCAGTTGCCGCGCGCCGCGTCGTTGTGGGACGACGACAGCCCGCCCGGCCACAGTCGCCATTTTGTCGCGCAGGACGCGCTGCTGGTGATCGTCGCCGCCCCTGCCGGCCCGACCGCTGTCGACCGGGAATACCGGCCCAGTGAGCTGCGCCTGCTGGTCACCCGCGCCAACCCGTCGCCGCTCTGGGTGCCTGCCCTGCCTGAGCCGTTGGGCGAAGTGCTGGACGAGTTCACCCTGCGCGCCGGCACGGCCCATGCCTACACCGTCGCCAAGGGGCAGTACGTCCAGGTACTGGATGTCGCGGGACGCCAGTGTTCGGACTTCGTCGCGCTCGACCGCCGCGCCCTGGATCGCGGTATTGAGCTGGACCTCGACCAGACCGTGACCCGCACGCTGAACGGCAGCGCCTACCCGGCACCGGGGCTGTTCTCGAAGTTTTTCGACCGCCAGATGCAGCCGATGCTCGAGGTGGTGCGCGACACCGTCGGGCGCCACGACTCGTTCGCCCTGGCCTGCGCGGCGCGTTATTACGAGAGCCACGGGTATTTCGGGCACGACAACTGCAGCGACAACCTCAGTCAGGTCCTCGCCCCCCATGGCGTACAGGCGCGCAAGGGTTGGCCGGCGATCAATTTCTTCTTCAACACCGGTATTGATGCACACCAGCAGATGACCCTGGATGAGCCCTGGTCGCGCCCCGGCGACTACGTGCTGCTGAAGGCCATGACCGACCTGGTGTGTGGCAGCACCTCGTGCCCGGATGACATTGACCCGGCCAATGGCTGGAACCCGACCGATATCCATGTCCGCATCTACCGCGAGAAGGAGCGTTTTTCCATCGCCATGAGCACTCGAACCACGGCGGATGCCGACCCGATTCTCACCCGTGAGTCTGCGTTCCACTCACGCACCAGCGCCCTCACCGGCAGCTTCACCGACTACCGCAACTGGTGGCTGCCGCTGCGCTACGACGGCTATGGCGCCACCGAGGAATACCTGGGGTGTCGCGAGCGCGTGGCGGTGATGGACCTGACCGCCCTGCGCAAATTCGAGATCATCGGCCCCGACGCCGAAGCCTTGCTGCAGTACTGCCTGACCCGCGACGTGCGGCGCCTGGCGGTGGGCCAGGTGGTGTACTCGGCGATGTGCCACGCGCACGGCGGCATGCTCGACGACGGCACCCTGCTGCGCCTGGGCCCGGACAATTTCCGCTGGATCTGCGGCGAAGACTACGCCGGCCCCTGGCTGCGCGAGCAGGCACAGAAACTCGGCATGAAAGTCTGGGTCAAGTCCGCCAGCGAGCAGATCCACAACCTCGCCGTGCAAGGCCCGCTGAGCCGCGAGCTGCTCAAGCAGATGGTCTGGACCCCGCCCACCCAGCCCAGCCTGGAAACCCTCGGCTGGTTCCGCTTCCTGGTCGGTCGGCTGGACGGCTTCGATGGCTGCCCGTTGATGATTTCCCGCACCGGCTACACCGGTGAGCTGGGCTATGAAGTGTGGTGCCAACCCGAAGACGCCGAGCGGGTCTGGGACCGCATCTGGCACCTCGGGCAACCCCTGGGCCTGGTGCCGCTGGGCCTGGAAGCCCTGGACCTGCTGCGCATCGAAGCCGGGCTGATTTTCGCCGGCTACGAGTTCAGCGACCAGACCGATCCGTTCGAGGCCGGCATCGGTTTCAGCGTGCCATTGAAGAGCAAGACCGATGATTTTATCGGCCGTGAAGCCCTGTTACGGCGCAGTGCCCACCCCACCCACAAGCTGGTCGGCCTGCACCTGGGCGGCAATGAGGCGGCCCACCATGGCGACCCGGTGTACCACGGCCGGGCCCAGGTCGGGGTGATTACCAGTGCCTGCCGCTCACCGTTGCTGGCCAGCAATATCGCGCTGTGCCGGGTGGATGTTAGCTGCGCCGAGCCCGGCACGGCACTTGAGATTGGCAAAGTCGATGGCCTGCAGAAGCGCATCAGCGCCACGGTCAGCGCAGCGATTTTCTACGACCCGGACAAAAGCCGGGTGCGCAGCTGATCGTTCCGATACGCGTGTGCCACCCCATTTTGACTGCCCCACTTAAACGCTATTCAGACATGGGAATACAGAGATGGAAGCGACGACGTTCGAGGCAGTACCGCAGGCCGCCAGTTCGGTGGGCAGCCTGCACCGCAAGATCGATTGGCGCGGGGCGTTCTGGGTCGCCAGTGGCGTACCCGCCCTGGTGCTGTTCTCTATTGGCGCCATTGCTGCGACGGTCGGCAAGCCGGCGTGGATCGTATGGATCGTGTCGATCCTGTTCGGATTTATCCAGGCCTTTACCTATGCCGAGATCGCCGGGCTGTTCCCGCACAAATCCGGCGGCGCCTCGGTGTACGGCGCGGTGGCCTGGGTGCGCTACAGCAAGCTGATCGCGCCGGTGTCGGTGTGGTGCAACTGGCTGGCGTGGTCGCCGGTGCTGTCCATCGGTTCGGGGCTGGCGGCGGGGTATATCCTCACCGCGCTGTTTCCTGCCGATGCACTGATCAACACTTGGCAACTGACCTTGCTGGACCTGGGCTGGGTGAAAAGCGGCCTGTCGCTGCGCATCAACGCGACCTTCGGCATCGGCCTGTTGATCCTGCTCACGGTATTTGCCGTGCAACACGGCGGCATCCTGCGTTCGGCACGCCTGACCCTGGTGCTCGGTGTCACCTCGCTGATTCCGCTGCTGCTGGTGGGCGTGGTGCCGTTGTTCACCGGGGATGCGGCCCAGGCCAACTTCCTGCCGCTGTACCCGCTGGCCCATGATGCGGCCGGGCAAGTCATCGATGGGCCCTGGGATATCTCTGGCTGGTCGCTGATGGCCGGCGGGTTGTTCATGGCCGCGTGGTCCACCTACGGCTTCGAAACAGCGGTGTGCTACACCCGCGAGTTCAAGGACCCCAAGCGCGACACCTTCAAGGCCATCTTCTACGCCGGCCTGCTGTGCATCCTGGTGTTCACCCTGGTGCCGCTGGCGTTTCAAGGCAGCCTCGGGCTGGGGCAACTGGTGACCCCGGCGGTGCTTGACGCCAGCGGCGCGATTGTTACACCGGCGGTGTACAGCGGCCTGTTGTCGCCAGCGATCTACAGCGGCATGGGCGTTGGCCAGGTGCTGGCCGACAGCATCGGCGGCGGCAAGGTGGTCGCCAATATCGTGCTGATCATGTTGGTGCTGGCGACGCTGCTGGCAATCATGACCTCAATGTCCGGCTCGTCACGCACGCTGTATCAGGCGTCGGTGGATGGCTGGCTGCCCAAATACCTGGGGCGCACCAATGAACACGGCGCGCCGACGGCGGCGATGTGGACCGACCTGTCGTTCAACCTGCTGCTGTTGTTGATGTCGGACTATGTATTTGTGCTCGCGGCGTCCAACGTCAGCTACATCATCTTCAACTTCCTCAACCTGAATGCCGGCTGGATTCACCGCCTGGACCGCCCCGACTGGGTGCGCCCGTACAAAGCGCCCACCGTGCTGCTCGCGGCAGGTGGCGTGTTGAGTTTCGTCAACCTGGCCTGCATGGGCCTGGGTGCGGACATCTGGGGTGCGGGCACGCTGGTCACCGGCTTGCTCCTGGCGCTGCTGATCTTGCCGGTGTTCTGCTTCCGTCACTACGTGCAGGACAAAGGTCGCTTCCCCGCCGCCATGCTCAGCGACCTGTATCTGCAGGTCGGCGACGGCCAACGCCGCGCCGGCTGGCTGCCCTATGCCACGCTGATTGCCGGTGCACTGGTGGTGTATGCCTGCCATCAACTGGTAGCCTGAGCACACTGGGCTGCTTATCGCTGAGGGATCTGTTCCCTCAGCGCCTCCCTATTTCTCCAGACAACGGTGACGCTTTTGACCAGCTCTCTCCCCACGCTTGCCCGCGATATCGACGGCAAGGCCATCTCTGCCCGGGTGCTCGACGAGGTTCGCGAAGAGGTCCAGGTGCTCGCCACGCAACAGATCTACCCTGCCCTGGCGGTACTGCTGGTGGGCGATGACCCGGCCAGCCATGTCTACGTGCGCAATAAACTGCTGCGCGCCAAGGAAGTCGGGATTCGCTCGCTTGAATACCGGCTGCCGGATGACGCCACCCAGGCGCAGGTGCTGGCCCTGCTGGCGCAGTTGAATGCCGATGCGTCGGTCAATGGCATCCTCGTGCAGCTGCCGCTGCCGGGGCATATCGACGAGGCGGCGGTGATTCACGCGATTGACCCGATCAAGGACGTGGACGGCTTCCACCGCGAAAACGTCGGCGGCCTGGTGCAAGGCATCGAGGTGCTGACGCCCTGCACGCCCAGCGGCTGCATGCGCCTGCTGTATGAAACCTGCGGTGATTTGAGCGGAATGCACGCGGTGGTCATCGGCCGTTCGAACATCGTCGGCAAACCGATGGCGACCCTGCTGCTGCAGGCCAACTGCTCGGTCAGCGTGGTGCATTCGCGCAGTGTCGATGCACCGGCGTTGTGCCGCCTGGCCGACATCGTCGTCGCCGCCGTCGGCCGCCCGCAGTTGATCGACGCCAGCTGGCTGAAGCCAGGCGCGGTGGTAATTGACGTGGGTATCAACCGCATCAACACCGAGACCGGCACGCGGTTGGTGGGCGACGTCGATTACGCCAGCGCTCGCACGGTGGCCAGCGCAATCACCCCGGTGCCCGGCGGTGTCGGGCCGATGACCATCGCCTACCTGCTGAAAAACACCCTGGTGGCCAGCCAACTCCAGCGCACTGCCCGGCCCCTGGCCCTGGCCGTGCCCTGAATGCCCCCCTGCAGGAGCTGGTTTGCCAGCGATGGCGGTGTGTCAGTCACCTTATGCTTTGACTGATCCAGCGCTTTCGCAGGCAAGCCAGCTCCCACATTTTTTCGAGGTGTCCGGTCGCTTGTGGAGGGTGCCCGCTTGTTAGGCAGGCCAGGCTGGCAGTGATCTGAACCACAACACAAAACCCCTGTGGGAGCTGGCGGAGTCGCCCTTATTTCAATCCCCAGGGTGATCGCAATATCCGGCGCGACGCAGCCCAAGTGTGGGAGTTGTCGAGCCCCGGCGAGGCTGCGAAGGCGGCGGCATTGCTGGCATTTTCTGCGCCTGGCACACCGCTTTCGCAGGCAAGCCAGCTCCCACATTTTTTCGAGGTGACCGGTCGATTGTGGAGGGCGCCCGCTTGTTAGGCAGGCCAGGCTGGCAGTGATCTGAATCACAACACAAAACCCCTGTGGGAGCTGGCTTGCCGGCGATGGCGGTGTGTCAGTCACCTTATGCTTTGACTGATCCACCGCTATCGCCAGCAAGCCAGCTCTTACAGGTTTGGGTTGTGATCAGTGGTTGTAAGCGCGCTCGTTATGCTCGGCCAGGTCCAGCCCCATGTCTTCCACCGATTCATGGGCACGCAGGCCGATCAGGGCGTTGATGACTTTGAGGATGATCCAGCTGATCGCGAAGCAGTACACGGTGGTCAGCACGGCCCCTTTGATCTGCGCCACGACCTGGCCGCCCATGGTCACGCCTTCGACCAGTCCGCCCATGGACGGTACGCAGAACACGCCGGTCAACACCGCGCCGATCATGCCGCCGATGCCGTGCAGGCCGAACACGTCGAGGCTGTCGTCGTAGCCGAAGCGGCGTTTCAACACAGTCACGCTGAGGTAGCAGAACACCCCGCACAGCAAGCCGATGGCCAACGCGCCGCCGACGCCCACATAGGCGCACGCCGGGGTGATCCCGACCAGACCGGCCAACGCGCCGCTGGCCAGGCCGAGGGCACTCGGTTTGCCGACCTTGAACCACTCGGTGAACATCCAGCCGAGGATCCCGGCACACGCGCCCAGTTGGGTATTGAGCATGACAATCCCGGAAAGGCCGTTGAGCCCGCCGCCGGAGCCGATGTTGAAGCCGAACCAGCCGACCCAGAGCATCGCCGCGCCGACCATGGTCAGGCTTAGGTTGTGCGCAGGCATCGGCGTGTTCTGGTAGCCCTTGCGCTTGCCGAGGATCAGGCACGCGGCGAGCGCAGCCACACCGGCGTTGATGTGCACGGCGGTGCCGCCGGCAAAATCGAGCACGCCCCAGTTATGCATCAAGGCCCCCGAACCGCCCCAGACCATATGCGCCACCGGGGCATACACCAGGGTGAACCAGATGGCCATGAACCACAGCGCCGCCGAGAACTTCATGCGTTCGGCAAACGCCCCGGCGATCAGCGCGGGGGTGATGATGGCGAAGGTCATCTGGAAGGTCACGAACACACCTTCCGGGATATCCCCCACCAGGCTTTCGGGGGTCATGCCGGCCAGGAAGGCACGGCTCAAACCGCCGACAAAACTGTTGAACGTCACCTGCCCTTCGACCATGCCGGTGGTGTCGACCACCATGCTGTAGCCGTAGATCACCCACAGCACGCCCACCAGGCCGGCGATGCCGAAACATTGGGTGAACAGCGAGAGCATGTTTTTCGCACGGACCAGGCCGCCATAGAACAACGCGAGCCCCGGCAGGCACATGAACAGCACCAGCACGGCGGCGGTGACCATCCAGGCGGTGCTGCCGGTGTTCAAGGTGGGTGCATCGGCGGCCTGTGCCAAAGGTGCGAAGGCACTGGCGGCCAATAACCCGAAGAGGGACTTGCCGAGAAGACGATTGACCATATTCAAAGCTCCTGCGAAAGAAATGGGATATGCCTGGCAGCGAGCAGTTGTTGTTAGGAGAGCCTCTTGGCGGGCTCCTTGATTAGCCTATCTGTCGTGGCGAGGGCGCTTACGCAGCCCTAAAACGCCGGCTGCAGCTGCGCTGAACGGCAGCAAGCGCCCTCGCCACAGGTATGACGCCAGGCTCAGTAGCCGGAACCGGGCACCCAGCTGGTTCCTGCCAACGGCACCCGGGCCATCGCCGCCGATTCCACGGTCAGCGCCACCAGGTCCTCGGGGTCGAGGTTGTGCAGGTGCGACTTGCCGCACGCCCGCGCCATGGTCTGCGCTTCCAGCACCATCACCCGCAGGTAGTTGGCCAACCGCCGCCCGCCTTCCACCGGGTCGAGGCGCTTGGACAGTTCCGGGTCCTGGGTGGTAATGCCGGCCGGGTCGCGGCCGTTCTGCCAGTCGTCGTAGTAGCCGGCGGCCGAGCCGATCTTTTTCAGTTCCGCATCCAGCCGTGGGTGGTTATCGCCCAGGGCAATCAGCGCCGCCGTACCGATGGCGACCGCATCCGCGCCCATCGCCATGGCCTTGGCCACGTCGGCCCCGTTGCGGATCCCGCCCGACACGATCAACTGGACCTTGCGGTGCATGCCCATCTCTTGCAAAGCCTGTACCGCTTGCGGGATCGCCGACAGAATTGGAATGCCGACGTGCTCGATAAACACTTCCTGGGTCGCCGCCGTGCCGCCTTGCATGCCGTCGAGCACGATCACATCCGCGCCCGCCTTGACGGCCAGCTTCACGTCGTAATAAGGCCGGCTCGCGCCGATCTTCACGTAGATCGGTTTCTCCCAGTCGGTGATTTCGCGCAGCTCGGCAATCTTGATCGCCAGGTCGTCCGGGCCGGTCCAGTCCGGGTGACGGCAGGCACTGCGCTGGTCCACACCGATCGGCAAGGTGCGCATGCCGGCCACGCGCTCGGTGACCTTCATGCCGAGCAGCATCCCGCCACCGCCGGGCTTGGCGCCCTGGCCGAGGACGATCTCGATGGCGTCGGCCTTGCGCAAATCGTCGGGGTTCATGCCGTAGCGCGACGGCAGGTACTGGTACACCAGGTGCTGGGACTGGCCGCGCTCTTCCGGGGTCATGCCGCCGTCACCGGTGGTGGTGCTGGTGCCGGCGATGGTCGCGCCACGGCCCAGGGCTTCCTTGGCATTCGCCGACAACGCCCCGAAGCTCATGCCGGCGATGGTCACCGGGATCTTCAGGTGGATCGGCTTCTTGGCAAAGCGATTGCCAAGAATCACGTCGGTGCCGCACTTCTCGCGATAGCCTTCGAGCGGGTAACGCGACACGCTCGCGCCGAGCAGCAGCAAGTCATCGAAGTGCGGCAACTTGCGCTTGGTGCCGCCGCCGCGAATATCGTAGATACCGGTTTCGGCCGCACGCTGGATTTCCTGGATGGTCAGGCGGTCGAAGGTGGCCGACTCGCGCAGTACCGGAGGGGTTTGTTCACTCATGGTTGTAGCTCCTGATCAGTACGCGGAGGCGTTATCGACTTTGAAGTTGTACAGCTGGCGGGCCGAGCCGTAGCGCTTGAAATCCGCCGCCTGGTGGGCGAAGCCGGCACGGTCGAGCAGTTCCTGCAGCTCTTGCAGGTGCTCGCTGCGCATCTCTTTTTCGACGCAGTCCGAGCCCAGGGACTCCACCGTGCCTTTCACGTAGATGTGGGTCTCGTACAACGAGTCGCCCAGCGCATCGCCGGCATCGCCGCACACCACCAGGCGCCCGGCCTGGCCCATGAAGCAGCTCATATGGCCGATGCTGCCGCCGACGACAATGTCGATGCCCTTCATGGAGATCCCGCAACGCGCGCCGGCATCGCCTTCAATCACCAGCAGGCCGCCGTGGGCCGTGGCCCCGGCCGCCTGGGACGCGCTGCCTTTGACGCGCACCGAACCCGACATCATGTTCTCGGCGCAGCCCACGCCGACATTGCCGTGCACGGTGATCGAGGCCTGTTGGTTCATGCCCGCGCAGTAGTAGCCGGCGTGGCCCTCGATATCGATGGACACCGGCTGGTTCACGCCCACGGCCAGGTTGTGCTTGCCGTTGGAATGGGTCACGCGCCATTCGTGGTCGAGCACTTGCGCATGCAGCGCCTGGTTGAGGTCACGCACAGTGGCGGTGGAAAGATCGATGGTTTTCATGTGTGCGCTCCTTAAGCTGACTGGCGTTCCCAGATATACAAAGTGGCCGGTGCCGGCTCCCAGATCCGCGCGTTCTCGATGCCCGGCAGGCTCGACAGCGCCTGGTATTCGGAGGCCATGGCCACGTAGTCGTCGGTCTCGGCGAGGATCGCCGGCTTGCACGCAATCGGATCGCGGATCACCGCAAAGCCGTTGCGCGTGCCGATGGCAAAGGTGAAGAAGCCGTCGAGGTCCTGCAGGGAATGGTCCAGCGCCTCTTTGAGCGAATCGCCCTGTTGCAGGCGCCAGGTCAGATAGCCGGCGGCGACTTCGGTGTCGTTGTCGGTCTCGAAATGAATGCCTTCGCGCTTGAGTTCCTGGCGCAGGCGGAAGTGGTTCGACAGCGAGCCGTTGTGCACCAGGCACAGGTCGGCTCCGGTGGAAAACGGGTGGCTGCCTTCCATGGTCACCGCGCTTTCGGTGGCCATGCGCGTGTGCCCGATGATGTGGCTGCCTTGCATGCCCGCCAGGCCGAAGCGCTGGGAAATCTCCTCGGGCAAGCCCATGCCCTTGAGGATTTCGATGCTTTGCCCGGCGCTCATGATGCGCACGCTCGGCGCCAGTTCGGCCAGGGCCAGGCGCACCGGCGCCTCGTCGGCGTGGATCTTCAATACCGCCGCGCTGGCGTTCTGGAACCAATCCAGCGAGCAACCCAGGCGCCCTTCGAGTTCGCCCATCAAGGCCTTCCAGTCGAAGGCTTCAGTGGTCGCCTGCAAGGTCAACTTGACCCAGCCGTCGGCGACCTCATCGCCGTAGATGGCGAAGCCCGCGCTGTCCGGACCGCGGTCGGTCATGGCCTGCAGCATCGGTTCAAACAGCTTGCCGAGCTGGGGTTCCAGTCGGGGATTTTTCAGGTACAGACCTACGATTCCACACATAAGAGCAGTCCTCACTTTGTTCTGGGTGGCCAGCTGCAAAACTGCAAGCAAGCCGGGTAGACAGATGACTTGGAGCGGCCCCTACCACCGCCTTGACTTGCAGCTTGCAACTCACAGCTGCCGCCCGTTGCCTCAGAAAAATTCGGTGTAGCGCGCGACTTCCCAGTCGCTCACATGGCGGCTGTACTCCACCCACTCCATGCGCTTGAGCTTGATGAATTCGCCCACGATCTGCGGGCCGAGCACCTCGGCAAACAGCGGGTCGGCTTCCAGCGCGTCGCAGGCTTCCTTGAGGGATTGCGGCAGGGTCTTGATGCCGCGCTCGGCGATCTGCTCCAGGCTCAGGCTGTAGAGGTTCTCGTTGCAGACGTGGTCGATTTCCAACTGGCGGTCGATGCCATCCAGGCCTGCCGCGATGATCGCGGCGCTGACCAGGTACGGGTTGCAGCCGGCATCAGGCAGGCGAAATTCCAGGCGGCCATACGGCACGCGCACCATCGCCGAACGGTTGTTGGCGCCAAAGGCGATAAAGGCCGGGGCCCAGGTGGCGCCGGACAACGAGTTGCCCACGACCAGGCGCTTGTAGGAGTTGACCGTAGGTGCGGCGAACGCACACAACGCCGGGCCATGGGCGAGCAAACCGGCGGCGAAGTGATAGGCCAGTTTCGACAGGCCCATGCCGCTCGGATCGCTGGCGTCATGGAACAGGTTTTTGTTCTCGGCGCTGCTGATCGACAGGTGAAAGTGCATGCCGTTGCCAGCGCGTTTCGGGTCGGGCTTGGGCATGAAGGAGCAGATCATGCCCAGGTCATTGGCGATCTCGCCGGCGGCCATGCGAAAGAAGGTAAAGCGGTCGGCCGAGGTCAGCGCGTCGCTGTAGGTGTAGTTGATCTCGAACTGGCCGTTGGCGTCTTCGTGGTCGATTTGATAGACCTCGAAATCCACCGCCTGCAAGGCTTCGGTCAGGCGCTCGAGGAACTCGCGCGAACGCGACAGGCCCTTGTAGTCGTAGCAGGGTTTGTCGAGGTTATCGCTGGGGTCGACCAGTTGCAGCTTGCCCTGCTCGTCGCGGCGCATCAGGTTGAATTCGGGTTCCAGGCCGGTGTTGAGGGTCCAGCCCTTGTCCTGCAGGCGCTGCACCTGCTGCTGCAGCACGTAGCGGCTGTCGTAGGGATGGGGCTTGCCATCGACATGCCCGACGCACACCACGCGCCCATAACCCGGTTGCCACGGCACCGGCGTCAGCGTGGACAGGTCACCGCGCGCCATGAAGTCCGGACCGTGGGGCTCCATGCCCATGCCGCTGATGGCAAACCCGGCAAAGCCCGCGCCCTCTTCGGCCACGGTCTTGAGCCCGCAAATCGGCACCGACTTGGTCTTGGCCGCACCGTGTATATCCACAAACTGCGCAAGCACGTACTTGATCCCGTGCTTGTCGATGATGCGCTGGGTTTCTGCTGGCAACATTGCGTGTCACTCCTCGCGAAAGGCAAAACCGTGTGGGTGGGCCTAGGCTGTCTTTTTATTCCTAAAAAGAAAGTTAGTTTCCTTACAGGAATGCAATACCCTTGCCAGATTCACGAGCGGCGGATTGAACTGCCGGTGAAAGCGCTTTTGTGCTGTATATATGGGAAAATTGTTTTCCCCGCAGGAATACGCACAGCGGGGTGGCCTTGAAGAGCCAGATCTTGCACTTTCCCAGTGCGAAAATAATATTACTGAACGGAAACCGTGCAGGAGCCGATGATCATGTCCACCGAAACCGCCCCGCGCCTCAAGCTCGAGCAATACCTGGGGCTGCAGATCAAACGCCAGCGCCAGGCCCAGGACCTGAAGCTGTCCGACGTGGCGAAAATCGCCGATATCAGCCAGGGCATGTTGAGCAAGATCGAAAACGCCCAGGTCTCCACCAGCCTCGACACCCTGAGCCGCCTGTGTGATGTGCTCGGGCTGCCGCTGTCGAAGTTGTTCAGCGAATACGACCAGCAGGATGGCAGCGCTTTGCTGGTCAAGGCCGACCAGGGCATGGAAGTGGTGCGCCGAGGGACCGAGAAGGGGCATACCTATCACCTGCTCAACCATACGCGCGGGCCGAAAAAGAGCTTCGAGGCGTACATGGTCAGCATGGATGACGCCAGTGAGGAGTTCCCGACCTTTGCGCATCCGGGGACGGAGTTTTTGCACTTGCTCGAAGGTGAGCTGATTTACCGGCACGGGAACCAGCTTTACCGGATGGAAGCGGGTGACAGCCTGACCTTCGAAGGGGAGATTCCGCACGGGCCGGAGCAGTTGGTGCAGGTGCCGATCCGGTTGTTGTCGATCATGAACTACGGCAACGACAAGGAATAACGCACGCACCGAGATTGTTTTCTGTGGGAGCTGGCTTGCCTGCGATGCGGGCAACTCGGTCTGCCAGTGGCAGTGGGTGGATGCCATCGCCGGCAAGCCAGCGCCTACATTTCATCGCATTTCACGGTAGGAACGCTGCGGAAAAATTCCTATCAGTTAAAAAACTTTCCCAAAACCCCTAGACGCCCCGCCCCCATTCCCCTATAAAGCCACTTCAGGAATATTTTATTCCTCACAAGAAAATGCGCTCACGGAACGAGCCCGCTGTCCTCAGACATTTTTTCGCTATGCGATGAGCTGCCGCCATCATCCCGAGGACGTGTCATGCAACACGAAAAAAACCATTTCATCATCAAGGTCACTTGTCCCGCGGTGTCCGGCATTGTCGCTGCCGTCACCACTTACCTGGCGGACAACGCGTGCTACATCGGGGAGATGGCGCAGTTCGATGATGACTTCAGCGGCCGCTTCTTCATGCGCGCCGTGTTTCGCTTCAACGACGGCCACACCGGCGATCTCGAACAGATTCGCGCAGGCTTCGCCGATGTCGCCCAGGCCTTCGACATGCAGTGGGAGTTGTACGACACCCGCGAGCCGATGCGCGTGATGCTGATGGTGAGCAAGTTCGACCACTGCCTCACCGACCTGCTCTACCGCTACCACAAGGGCGAGATGGACATGACCATCACCGCCATCGTCTCCAACCACCTCGACCTGCGGCCGATGGCCGAGCGTGAGGGCATTCGCTTTATCTATCTGCCCGTGTCGAAGGACAACAAGGCCGCGCAGGAAGCCGAACTGATGAAGGTGGTCGACGACACCCGCACCGAACTGGTGGTGTTGGCGCGCTACATGCAGATCCTCTCCGACGACCTGTGCCGGCAACTGTCGGGGCGCGCGATCAATATTCACCACTCGTTCCTGCCCGGTTTCAAAGGCGCCAAGCCCTATCACCAGGCCTACCAACGCGGCGTGAAGCTGATCGGTGCCACCGCGCACTACGTCACCAGCGACCTGGATGAGGGTCCGATCATCGAGCAGGAAGTGCAACGCGTGGACCACGTGTACAAGCCCGACGACCTGGTCGCCATCGGTCGCGACACCGAGACCGTGGCCCTGTCCAAGGCGGTCAAGTACCACCTTGAGCACCGGGTGTTTCTCAACCAGGACAGAACGGTGGTGTTCCGGTGAACGCGCACAAACTGATCGATGGCAAAGCCGCCGCCGCGCAGGTGCTGCTGCAGGTCCGCGAGGACGTCGCACGCCTGCATGAGCAAGACATCCTGCCAGCCCTGGCGGTGATCCTGGTCGGCAACGACGCCGCCAGCCAGGTGTATGTGCGCAACAAGATCCTGCGCGCCGAAGAGGTAGGCATCCGCTCCGTGGAGCACCGCCTGCCCGGCGATACCAGCACCGAACAACTGTTGATCCTGATCGGCCAATTGAACGCCGACCCGGCCATCCACGGCGTCCTCCTGCAATTGCCGTTGCCGGCGCAGATGGACGAGCTGCGCGCCCTGGAGGCCATCGCGCCGGACAAGGACGTCGACGGTTTTCACAGCCAGAACGTCGGCGGCCTCAGCCAGGGTCGCGCGGTGCTCACGCCATGCACGCCGAGCGGCTGCCTGTATTTGCTGGAACAAACCTGCGGCGACCTGCGCGGCAAACATGCGGTGGTGATCGGCCGTTCGAACATCGTCGGCAAGCCCATGGCCGCGCTGCTGCTCAAGGCGGACTGCTCGGTGACCGTGCTGCATTCGCGCAGCCACAACGCCCAGGCGCTGTGCCGGCAGGCGGATATCGTGATCGCCGCCGTGGGCCGCGCACGCTTGATCGACGCCAGTTGGCTGAAGCCCGGCGCGGTGGTGATCGACGTGGGTATCAACCGTATCGACGACGCCGGCCGCAGCCGCCTGGTGGGCGATGTCGACTTCGACGGCGCCCTGCCCCATGTCGCGGCCATCACCCCGGTACCCGGCGGTGTCGGCCCGATGACCATTGCCTTCCTGATGAAAAACACCGTGGCCGCCGCCCTCGCGCAACACCACGCCTTACGCAGCCAATCGGAGGCCGTATGCCATTCAATCTATTGAAGTACGGGCTGAGTTCGGAGTACCCGGTGGAGGTGGATCTGCCACCGCCCAAGGAACTCAAGGCCAGCTATGACGTGGTGATCATCGGCGCCGGCGGCCATGGCCTGGCGACCGCCTACTACCTGGCCAAGTACCACGGCATCAGCAACATCGCGGTGCTGGAAAAGGCCTACCTGGGCGGCGGCAATACCGCGCGCAATACCGCGGTGATCCGCTCCAACTACCTGACCAGCGAGGGTGTGCGCTTCTACGCCGAGTCGGTGAAGATGTTCCAGTCGCTGTCCAACGAATTCGACTTCAACATCATGTACTCCGAACGCGGCCAACTGACCCTGGCGCATACCGATGCCACCGTGCGTTCGTTCCGCCAGCGTGCCGAGGTCAACAAGCACTTCGGCGGGCGCACCGAGATGATCGACCGCCAGCAGATCCGCGAACTGGTGCCCAGCCTCAACCTCGACCCCGGGCACTTGCCGGTGATCGCCGGGCTCTGGCATATCGACGGCGCCACCGCGCGCCACGATGCCGTGGCCTGGGGCTACGCCAAGCAGGCGGCCAAGCGAGGGGTGGAAATTCATCAACTCACCGAGGTGCAGGACCTGGTCATCGACCACGGCACGATTACCGCCGTGAAAACCAATCGCGGCACCATCCAGTGCGGCTGCGTGGTACAGGCGATTGCCGGGCACAGCTCGTTGCTGATGGCCAAGGCCGGCATCCGCTCGCCAATCCAGACCTTCCCGCTGCAAGCCATGGTCACCCAACCGTTCAAGCCGTTCCTCGACCCGTTGGTGAGTTCCTCCGCGCTGCACTGCTATGTGCAGCAGACCAGCCGCGGTGAAGTGGTGTTCGGCGGCGGCTCCGATCCTTATCCGCTGTTCAACACGCGCTCGACCCTGGACCTCAAGGAAAGCCTGCTGGCCCACGCGATCGAAATGTTCCCGTTCCTGGCCAACGCCAAGCTGATGCGCCAGTGGGCCGGGATCACCGACATGACCCCGGACTACAGCCCGATCATGGGCCTGTCACCGGTGAAGAACTACTACCTCGACGCCGGCTGGGGCACCTGGGGTTTCAAGGCCACGCCCATCTGCGGCAAGACCATGGCCGAGCTGGTCGCCAGCGGCGGCCAGGTGCCGGCGCTGATCAAGCCGTTCGGCCTCGAACGTTTCTCGACCTTCCAGCAAGTCAACGAGATGGGCGCTACGGCGGCCAGTCACTGATGGAGAGCGGACTATGAAAATCATGACGTGCCCGCTCAACGGGCCGCGCAATATCAGCGAGTTCACCTACGGCGGCGAGTTCAAGCCGATGCCCGACCCCGTCCACTGCAGCGATGCCGAATGGGCCGACTACGTGTTCAACACCGACAACCTCGCCGGCGTGGTGCGCGAATGGTGGATGCACACGCCGTCCAGCTACTGGTTCCTCGCCGAGCGCCACACAGTCACCGATGAGGTCCTGCGCACCTTCGACCCCAAGGAACTGTTCACCACCCGCGTCGATTTCGCCGCCGCCAAGGAGATCGCCGGATGAACCGCCTTCCCGCCCCCATGGGCTTGCTGATCCAGCGTGATCAAGCCCTTGATTTCAGTTTCGATGGCCAGGCGTACCAAGGCTTGCAGGGCGACAGCATCGCCAGCGCCTTGCTCGCCAACGGGCGTTTCCTGCTTTCGCGTTCGTTCAAATACCACCGCCCGCGCGGCCCGCTGACCATGGCGGGCCAGGATGCCAACAGCCTGGTGCAACTGCCCCGCGAGCCCAACGTGCTGGCCGATGCTCACGCGTTGTCTGCCGGCTTGGCGGTGAGCGCGCAGAACGTCAACGGCTCGCTGGACAACGACAAGGACGCCTACCTCGGCAAGTTCTCCAAGTTCATGCCGGTGGGGTTCTACTACCGCTCGTTCTACAAGCCCAAGGGCATGTGGAAAGTCTGGGAGCCGATCATTCGCAAGAAGGCCGGCCTGGGTGTCCTCGACCTGACGTTCCAGCCCGAGTACTACGACAAGGCCTATCTGTTTACCGACCTGGCCGTCATCGGCGCCGGCCCCGCCGGCCTACAGGCGGCGCTGACGGCCGCGAATGCCGGGGCCAAGGTGCTGCTGATCGAGCAGCAGCCGATCCTCGGCGGGTCACTGACCTATGCACGCTTCGATATCGCCGGTACCCGCGCCGACAGCCTGCGCCGCGAACTGGTGAGCGCGGTGCAGCAGCACGCGAATATCCAGGTGCTCACCGAGGCCACGTGCAATGCCTGGTTTACCGACAACTACCTGCCGGTGATCCAGGGCAAGCGCATGTACAAGGTGCGCGCGCAGCAGTGCCTGGTGTGCAGCGGCGCCTTCGACCAGCCGGTGATTTTCCGCAACAACGACCTGCCGGGCGTGATGCTGACCAGCGCCGCGCAACGCTTGATGAAACTCTACGCGGTCAAGCCGGGCAAGCGCGCGGTGGTGCTGACCGGCAACGACGACGGCTACCTCGCCGCCCTCGACCTGCATGACCAGGGCGTGGAAGTCGCCGCCGTGATCGACCTGCGCCACGCCCCGGCCGACAAAGCCCTGTCCGGCGCCCTGGCCCAGCGCAAGATCCCGTTGCTGAACAACAGCACCGTGTTCGAGGCCCTGCATGAGAAAGGCCTGCGCCACGTGAAAGGCGTCGACGTGCGCCAGATCACCGGCCAGGGCCAGGTCAGCGCCAGCGGGCAAGTGTTCGACTGCGATCTGCTGTGCATGTCGGCCGGCTACATGCCGGTGTATCAACTGCTGTGCCAGGCCGGCGGCAAGCTGGCCTATGACGACCAGCGAGCCGAATTCAGCCTCAGCGGCCTGCCCCGCAACCTCCAGCTGGCGGGCTCGGTGCACGGTCGGCATCAGCTCGAGAATGTGCTGGCCGACGCCGCCAACGCAGCGGCCGACATCGCTGTCGCGCTGGGCCTGGGCACTACGATTGCGCCGCTGCCATTGCACAGCGAAGCCCAGGTCAACTTCGGCTGGCCGATCTTCCCGCACCCCAAGGGCAAGGATTTCGTCGACTTCGACGAAGACCTGCAAGTGGCGGACATCGTCAACGCCACGCGTATCGGCTACCGCGATGTGCAACTGGTGAAGCGCTATTCCACGGTCGGCATGGGCCCGTCCCAAGGGCGGCATTCGGCGCTGCCGACCGCACGCCTGGTGGCCTGGGCGACCCAGCGCAATATCAGCGAGACCGGGGTGACCACCGCACGGCCCCCTTTCGTCGCGGAGAAACTCGCGCATGTCGCCGGGCGCGCCTTCGACCCTTACCGGCAGACACCGATGCACGCGCGGCATGTGCAGGCCGGGGCGAAGATGATGCCCGCCGGTATCTGGCAACGCCCGGCCTACTACGGCCGCGCCCAGGATCGCGACGCCTGCATGCAGGCCGAAGCCCTGCACGTGCGTAACCACGTCGGGCTGATCGATGTGTCGACCCTCGGCGGCCTGGACGTGCGCGGCCCGGATGCCGCTGAACTGCTCAACCGCCTGTACACCTTCGCGTTCCTCAAGCAACCGGTGGGCCGTTCGCGGTATGCGCTGATGACCAATGAACACGGGGTGGTCATCGACGACGGCGTGTGCGCGCGCCTGGCCGACCAGCACTTCTACGTCACCGCCACCACCAGCGGCGTCGACCGCATCTACCAGCAGATGCTCAAGTGGAACGCGCAATGGCGCCTCGACGTCGACGTGGCAAACGTCACTGCCGCGATCTGTGCGGTGAACGTGGCCGGGCCGGATTCGCGCAAGGTGCTGGAACAGGTCTGCACTGACCTCGACCTCAGTGCCGAGGCCTTCCCCTACCTCGGCGTGCGCCAAGGCACGGTGGCCGGGATCAAGGCGCGGTTGCTGCGGGTCGGGTTTGTCGGCGAGCTGGGTTATGAAATCCACGTGCCTGCACGCCACGGCCTGGCGCTGTGGGATGCGTTGATGGAGGCCGGCAAGGCGTTCGATATTCGCCCGTTCGGCGTCGAAACCCAACGCCTGCTGCGCCTGGAAAAAGGCCACGTGATCATCAGCCAGGACACCGACGGCATGACCCACCCGGCAGAAATCGACATGGGCTGGGCGGTAAGCCGCAACAAGCCGTTTTTCGTCGGTCGCCGCTCGGTGGACATCCTCGAAGCCCAGCCGCTGAAACGCAAACTGGTGGGTTTCACCTTGCCCAAGGGCAGCGTGCAACCGCTGGAAGGCCACCTGGTGCTCGACGGCCCGGACATCAGCGGCAACGTCACCTCGTGCGAATACTCTGCAACGCTGGGCCGCATCATCGGCCTGGCCTACGCCGGGATCGAACAGAGCACACCGGGGCAGCGCATCCCGATCCGCGTCGAAGGCGGCATCGTCGTCCAGGCCGAGGTGGTGCCACTGCCGTTTTTCGACCCCACCAACCAACGCCAGGAGGGTTAAGCCATGACCAGTCTGAAAGCCCACGAACTCTTCACGCCGCCCTGCCACCTGGTGGACCAGACCGATCTGCCCCGGGTCGGCTTTCGCGGCGCGCAAAGCGCCGAGTACCTCAGCGCACGCGGTTTCACCCTGCCCGCCGCCCCCAACCAGGCCACCCCGCAAGCGGACGGCAGTTGGGTGGCGCGCCTGTCGCAGACCGAATACCTGTTGTTGGGTAGCCCGCAGGATCAGGGCCAGCGCATCGCCGATGAAGAGGCCCGCTGGGAGCTGGACCACCGCGCCAACTACCTGCTGCCGCGCCAGGACAGCCACGCCTGTGTGTTGCTCAGCGGCGCGGTGATTGCCCACGTGATGGCCAAGCTCTGCGGGGTCGATCTCGGTTTCCCGGCCTTCCAGCCGGGAGCGGTGGCGCAGACGTCAGTGGCGCGGGTGAATGCGCTTGTGATCCACACCGGGAGTGTGGAGGCACCGGCGCTGCATATCCTCTGGGATCGCGCGTCGAAGGAATACTTCGTCGGTGCATTGCTGGATGCATTGGGCGAGTTTGGCGGGGCCACTCTGCTCAGCGCATGAAGCTGGCTTGAAATCGATCTCGGCCCAACCTGTGGGAGCGGGCTTGCCCGCGAAGGCGGTGTGTCAGTCAAGACCTATTGGGCTGAGACACCGCATTCGCGAGCAAGCCCGCTGCCACATTCTGGAGGCTGTTGTGTGAGCAAAGGTCAGTCGGTGTAGCCCAACCGCGCCGCCCTGACCTTCTGGGTATGTTGACGTGTCGCCAGGCAGTAATACAGCGGGCACGTCACCACCAACCCCACCAGCCACGACAGGTCCGCGCCGTCCACCAGATTGGCCCACGGCCCCACGTACAGCGACGTATTGGCAAACGGCAGCTGGACAATGATGCCGATGAAATAGGCCACGATCGCATGCAGGTTGAAGCGCCCGTAGACCCCGCCGTCCGCGCGGAAGATCGAGGCAATGTCGTACACCCCGCGCTTGATCACATAGAAGTCGATCAGGTTGATCGACGCCCACGGCACCAGCACCAGCAACAGCGCCAGGATCAGCCCGATAAACTGCGAGATGAAGTCCGCCGATGCGCCCAGCGCCACGAGGCAGCAACCGGCCAGGACCACGCCGGACAGCACCACGCGCACCTTGATGCTCGGGGTCCAATGGCTGGCGAAGGTCTGGATCGAGGTGATGATCGACAGCACCGCGCCGTACAGATTCAGCGCGTTGTGGCTGATGATATTGAGCAGGAACAGCACCATCAGGATCGGTCCGAGCCAGCCAGTGGCTTGCTTGACCGCGACCATCGCCTCGGTACCTTCGGGCGTGGCCAGTGCCGCGACCAAACCAAATGCGAACGACAGGATGGTGCCGAGCGTGGCGCCCAGGTAGGTCGCGATAAACGGCCGGGTGATGCCGATATCCGCCGGCAGGTAGCGCGAATAGTCACTGGTGTAGGGCGAAAAGCTGATCTGCCAGATCACCCCCAGCGACACCGTGGCCAGCCAGCCGGCGGCGTTGAAACCGCCACGGGTGAGGAAGTCCGCTGGCAGGTCATGGGCGAAGATGTAGATGAAACCGGCGAGCAGCGCGCTGCCCATTACCCAGGTGCCGATACGGTTGAGGCTGTGGATGAAGCGGTAGCCGATCACGCCGATGGCGGTAGCGCTGAGCGCGCCGATCAGAATGCTCGCCGGCACCGGCACCGCGGGCACGATGCCGACGATGGATTTGCCGGCCAGCACGATGTTGGAAATGAAAAAGCCGATGTAGATCAGCGCCGCGAAGAACACGATCAGCAGTGCGCCGTAACGGCCGAACTGGCCCCGGCTCTGCACCATCTGCGGGATGCCCATGCGCGGGCCCTGGGCCGACGCGAGGGCAATCACGATACCGCCGAGCAGATGCCCGAGGGCAATCGCCAGCAGCCCCCACACCAGGTTGAGGTGGAACACCTGGGCCACCATGGCACCGGTGACGATGGGCAGCGGCGCAATGTTGGTGCTGAACCATAGGGTGAACAGGTCGCGGGCCTTTCCATGGCGCTCTGCGAGAGGAACGTAATCGACCGTGTGATTCTCGATCAGGGGATCTTGCCGGGACATCTGGGGCATGGAAATGGACTCGCGTTTGTCTGATCTTATAGTTGTTTGACGCCATACCGGGGGCGCATCGTGGCGGCCCCTCAGATGAACACCATATTATGGTATTCCAACATTTTCACAAGACTGATCCGTAGTCTCAGCGCGCATCTGATCCGCAAGTGTGCCACATGGCCCTCGGCGTTTTCGCGCCTTTACCCCCGTATTTATTGGTTATAAGACCAAAGGTTGACGTTCATCGGCCGCCTGAAAAAGCTGTTGCATCGATTGTATTACGGTATACCATCAGACCTACAAATTCATAAAAACCCGCTCTACCGCCAGAGGACCGTCCCATGATCGATGCCGCTATCTACAAACAAGTGATGGGTTCGTTTCCGTCCGGGGTCACCGTGATCACCACGCTCGATGACGACGGGCAAATCGTCGGGCTGACCGCCAGTGCCTTCAGTTCGTTGTCGATGGACCCGGCGCTGGTGCTGTTCTGCCCCAACTACAGCTCCGATTCGTACCCGGTGCTGATCAAGAACAAGCGCTTTGCGATCCACGTCCTGTCCGGTGGGCAACAAACCGAAGCCTATGCCTTTGCGCGCAAGGGCAAGGACAAGGCACAGGGCATCGAATGGACGCTCAGCGAACTGGGCAATCCGATCCTGGCGAACGCCACGGCGGTGATCGAGTGCGAGTTGTGGCGCGAGTATGAAGGTGGCGACCATGCAATCATGGTCGGCTCGGTGAAAAACCTGATCGTGCCCCAGCAGAACGCCGGGCCGCTGGTGTATTGCCACGGCAAGATGGGCGCCCTGCCCCTGGTTGCCTGATTAATTCCGATACACCGCAGTCAAGCCAGCGCCCACAGCTGAATGCATTTCAACGATGGGCGCTGGCTTGCCTGCGATAGCGGCGGTCAGGTACGGAAGCGGCTGACCAGCTGGTTCAAGGTCTGCGACAACGCGGTCAATTGCTGCGCATCGCCACGTGTGGAGTCGGCCAGGCTCGCCACCAACTGTGCATCCGCGTGAATCTGGCTGATATGCCGGTTGATGTCTTCGGCCACCTGGTGCTGTTCTTCGGCGGCGGTAGCGATTTGCGTGTTCATGTCGCGGATGACATCCACCGACTCACGAATCAAGCCAAAGCTGGCGCGCGCATCGTTGATCGACACCACGGTTTCCTGGGACACCTCAAGGCTGGCATGCATCTGCTTGCCCATCTGATGGGTGCGCCGCGCCAGATTGCCAAGCAGTCCGTCGATTTCGCCGGTGGAGTCTGCCGTGCGTTTGGCCAGGGCGCGCACCTCATCCGCCACCACCGCGAACCCACGCCCCTGCTCGCCGGCCCGGGCGGCTTCGATGGCGGCGTTCAACGCCAGCAGGTTGGTCTGCTCGGCGATGGAACGGATGGTGCCGAGGATCGACTGGATGTCGTTGCTGTCTTTTTCCAACTGCTCCATGGCCTGGGCCGAGTGGCCGATCTCTTCGCTCAAGCGCCCGACACTGCTCACCGCCGCGTCGATCTGCTGTTGCCCGGTGTGGGCCTGGCGCTGGCCATTGTCGGCAGAATCGGCAGCCTGGCTGCAGGAGCGCGCGACTTCGTTGGAGGTGGCGACCATTTCATGAAACGCCGTGGAGACCATGTCCACCGCTTCGCGCTGGCGTGAGGCGACGTCGGCCATCTCTATCGAGACTTCGGTGGCACTGCCGGAGCTGCTGTGGATTTGCGCGGCGGCCTGGCCGATGCGCTGGATCAGGGTGCGGATGGCTTCCAGGAATTGATTGAACCAGCCGGCGAGCTGCGCCGTCTCGTCGCGGCCATTGACCGCCAGGCGCGCCGTCAGGTCACCCTCGCCCTGCGCAATGCCTTCCAAACCACTGGCCACGCCACGGATCGGCTTGACGATCAGCCCGGCAAACCAGGCGCCCGCCGCAGCAAACAGCAGGCCACACACCAATGCGATAGCCGCGATCAACCAGGTCAGGCGTGCCGCGCCGGCCATCACTTCGCTTTCGCGCACCAGCCCGACAAACCGCCAGCCCAATGCCTTCGACGGCCACACCAGCGCCATGTAGCGCTCGCCCGCCAGTTCCACCTGCACCAGGCCTTGGCCGGCTTCGCTCAACTGCCGGTAGCCGTCACCCAACTCGCCGAGTTTCTTGAAGTTGTGGGACGGGTCATTCGGGTCTACCAGCACCGTGTTGTTGGCCTCCATCAGCATCAGGTAGCCGCTTTCGCCCAGCTTGATCTGCTTGACCAGGTCGGTCAGTTGCTTGAGCGACACGTCGATGTTGACCACCCCGCTCGCCTTGCCCTGGCGGTCGTTGAAGCTTTGCACGGTGCTCACCAGCACCACGTCGTCGGCCGCCCAGTAATAGGCTTCGGTGCGCAGGGTCTTGCCCGGTTGCGCCATGGCCGTCTTGTACCAGGGCCGCGTGCGCGGGTCGTAGTTGGCAAGGTTGGGGTCGCCGGGCCAAAACACATATCCACCATCCTCGGTACCGAGCGACAGGTAGGTGTAGGCCGAATGACTCTTGGCCAGGCCCTCGAACAACGCGAACAACTGCTGGTCGCGCTCGCCGGGAGCAATGTGCGCGGCGTCGCTGGCCAGGTAGCGTTTCACATCGCCCTGCAGGCTGCGCAACTGCGGGTGCGCAGCCAGGTAGGCGACGTTCTGGCTGATGCCTTCGAAGAACAGTTGCATCGCGTTGTCGACCTGGCGGATCTCGCGGCCACTGCTGTCGACAAAGCTGTCGCGGGCCTCATGGCGTACGTTGAGAATGATCAGCACAGCCACCAGAATCACCGGTAGGCTGGCGATCACCGCAAACGCCAGGATTAATTTTTGTTTTATGTTCATCGAGCTCGCCTTCCTTGTGAGGTGAGGGTGCAACCGTTGGAGAGAAAAGTTTTGCGGATATTCCGTATTATGGTATACCAACAATCAATCCGCCGAACAGCCGTTATCACTGGCAAGCTTCAAGGTGGCGAGAGTACTTAAGGGCCCGCAGTCGACAGGCCTATCACAATAGATCCGAGGTAAGCGTCATGAAGTTTTCCCTGTTCGTACACATGGAACGTTGGGATGAAAGCGTCAGCCACCGTCAGTTGTTCGAAGACTTGACCGAACTGACCCTGATGGCCGAGGCCGGTGGTTTCAGCACCGTATGGATTGGCGAACACCACGCCATGGAATACACCATCTCGCCGAGCCCGATGCCGCTGTTGGCTTACCTCGCGGCCAAGACCACCACCATTCACCTGGGCGCCGGCACCATCATCGCGCCGTTCTGGCACCCGTTGCGGGTGGCGGGCGAATGCGCGTTGCTCGACGTGATCAGCAACGGCCGCATGGAAGTCGGCCTGGCCCGTGGCGCCTACCAGGTCGAATTCGACCGCATGGCCGGCGGCATGCCCGCCTCTTCCGGCGGCCAGGCCTTGCGCGAGATGGTGCCCGTGGTACGCGCCTTGTGGAAAGGCGACTACGCCCACGATGGCGAGATCTGGAAATTCCCCACCTCCACCAGCGTGCCCAAGCCGATCCAGCAGCCCAACCCGCCGATGTGGATCGCCGCCCGCGACCCGGACTCGCACAACTTCGCGGTGGCCAACGGCTGCAACGTGATGGTCACGCCGCTGATGAAGGGCGACGAAGAAGTCCTCGACCTGAAAAACAAATTCCAGGCCGCCCTCGACAACAATCCCGACGTACCGCGCCCGCAACTGATGGTGCTGCGTCACACCCACGTGCATGCCGCCGATGATCCGGACGGCTGGAAAGTCGGGGCCAAGGCGATCTCCAAGTTCTATCGCACCTTCGATGCCTGGTTCGGCAACAAAGAGGTGCCGGTGAATGGCTTCCTGGCCCCGAGCCCGGAAGAGAAATTCGCCGCGCGCCCCGAGTTCGAGCTGGAAAGCCTGCACAAGACCGCGATGATCGGCACCGCCGAAGAAATCATCCCGCGCATCCGCTACTACCAGGAACTGGGCGTGGATGAGTTCAGCTTCTGGTGCGACAACAGCCTGCCGCATGCCGAGAAAAAGAAGTCCCTGGCGCTGTTTATCGAGCAGGTGGTGCCGGCGTTTCGTTGAGTGATCTGCAGCTAAGCGTGCGAGCGGGCTTGCGGTGGGGGCAGGCTCGCTTGTGCTGGGGGGCAAAACGCCCCCAAAAGCCGGGGACTGCCGCGCAGTCAGTGCAAGTAAGCTCCCTCACACAGAAAGCCCGTGCCTGCAGTTGGACCGAAGGCCGCCTGCCGATCACCTACACTCATCACAGCCACGCGACATTTAGCCTCAGCCCATCATCGCAGCACCTGTAATAGTCTATTGCAGGACTCCAATGTACTAACTAGTTACTTATCTTGCTAAAATCGCGTCTTTGCCCTCTCACCTTCGAGTCCTGTCGATATGAAACGAGCATCGCGCGCCCATGGCGCCTCTAGATTCCTCCTGCTGGGTTTGGGCGTCATCATCGCCCTGCTCGGCCTCGCGCTGGCTGTTGGCGGCGCCAAACTGGTGAGCCTCGGCGGTTCCTGGTACTTCCTGATCGGCGGCGTGGCCATGGCGGTTTCCGGGCTGTTGATCGCCCGAGGCAAAACCGCTGGCGCGTGGTTGTTCGCAGCGTTCCTGGTGGGGACGGCGATCTGGGCAGTGGCCGATGTCGGGCTGGTGTTCTGGCCGCTGTTCTCGCGGCTGTTCATGTTTGCGGCCATCGGCCTGGTGGTGGCGCTGGTCTATCCGCTGCTGGCTGGCCGGCCTGCACGCGGTGCCTATGGCGTCGCCGCCGTGCTGGCGGTGGGTGTGGCGGTTGCGGCGGGCAATATGTTTGTCGCCCATCCGAGTGTCGCGCCCAACGGTACTGGCCCGGGCATCACGCCGGTGGCTGCAGCCGACGCGCAGAAAGACTGGGCGCACTACGGCAACACCGAAGGTGGCAGCCGCTTCGCCGCGCTGGACCAGATCAATCGCGACAATATCGACAAACTCAAGGTGGCGTGGACCTACCACACCGGTGACGTGGCGATCAGCGACGGCAACGGTGCCGAAGACCAGCTCACGCCCTTGCAGATCGGCAACAAGGTGTTTATCTGCACGCCGCACAACAACCTGATCGCCCTCGACGCCGATACCGGCAAAGAGCTGTGGAAGAACGAGGTCAACGCCAAATCGGCGGTCTGGCAGCGTTGCCGGGGCATGGCCTACTTTGACGCCACCGCGCCGATCGCCCAGCCGACCCAGCCCAACAGCTCGCCGATCATTGCCGCCAGCGTGCCTGCCGGTGCGCAGTGCCAGCGCCGCTTGCTGACCAACACCATTGATGCGCGCCTGATCGCCGTGGATGCCGACACCGGCAAATTCTGCGAAGACTTTGGCACCCATGGCCAGGTGGACCTCAAGGCCGGCCTCGGCGATGTACCGGACAGCTACTACCAGCTGTCGTCCGCGCCGTTGATTGCCGGCACCACCGTGGTGGTCGGCGGCCGCGTCGCCGACAACGTGCAGACCGACATGCCTGGCGGCGTGATCCGTGGCTTCGACGTGATCAGCGGCCAAATGCGCTGGGCCTTCGACCCGGGCAACCCGCAAGACAAGCAAGCACCGGCCGACGGCAGCACCTATGTGCGCAGCACGCCGAACAGCTGGGCGCCGATGTCTTACGACCCGCTGATGAACACGGTCTTCCTGCCGATGGGCAGCTCGTCCACCGACATCTACGGCGTCGAACGTACTCAACTGAACCACAAATACGGCGCCTCGGTGCTGGCACTGGATGCCTCCACCGGTGCTGAAAAGTGGGTGTACCAGACGGTCCACAATGACCTGTGGGACTTCGACCTGCCGATGCAGCCGAGCCTGATCGACTTCACCCCACCGGGCAGCGACAAGGCAGTTCCAGCGGTGGTGATCGGCACCAAGGCCGGGCAGATCTATGTGCTCGACCGCGCCACCGGCAAGCCGCTGACCGACGTCAAGGAAGTCCCGGTCAAGGCCGCCAACATTCCTAACGAACCCTACTCGCCGACCCAGCCGAAATCGGTGGGCATGCCGCAGATCGGCGCGCAGACCCTGACCGAGTCGGACATGTGGGGCGCCACGCCGTACGACCAGTTGCTGTGCCGTATCGACTTCAAGGGCATGCGCTATGAAGGCCTGTACACCGCGCCAGGCACCGACAAGTCGCTGAGTTTCCCAGGCTCCCTGGGTGGCATGAACTGGGGCAGCATCTCCACCGACCCGGTGCACGGTTTTATCTTCGTCAACGACATGCGCCTGGGCCTGTGGATCCAGATGGTGCCGTCGCAGAACAAGGCGCAAGCCTCGTCCGGTGGCGAAGCGTTGAACACCGGCATGGGCGCAGTACCGCTCAAGGGCACGCCATATGCGGTGAACAAAAACCGCTTCCTGTCGGTGGCCGGCATTCCGTGCCAGGCGCCGCCGTTCGGCACCCTTACCGCCATCGACATGAAGACCCAAAAGGTCGCGTGGCAAGTGCCGGTGGGCACCGTTGAAGACACCGGTCCGCTGGGCATCCGCATGCACCTGCCGATCAAGATCGGCCTGCCGACCCTCGGCGGTACCCTGTCGACCCAGGGCGGCCTGATCTTCATTGCCGGCACCCAGGACTTCTACCTGCGCGCGTTCAACAGCAACAACGGTGATGAAATCTGGAAAGCCCGCCTGCCCGTCGGCAGCCAGGGTGGCCCGATGACCTACGTGTCGCCAAAAACCGGCAAGCAGTACATCGTCATCACCGCCGGCGGCGCACGCCAGTCCACCGACCGTGGCGACTACGTGATCGCCTACGCCCTGCCATAACCCCTGTGTTCGCGCGGTGTCCCCCGCACCGCGCTTTCGGCTTTTTGGAAGACCGCGCATGACCCCCACTTCTCACTTTTTTCCCGACCGCCTGCTTGGGCGCCTGTTGCTGGGCCTGGCCTTCAGTGCCGCCCTGCCCGCCCAAGCCGACGACACCACCCTGACCGGCGACTGGGGCGGCCTGCGCCGCGAGCTGGACGAGCAAGGTATCCGCTTTACCGGCGACTACAGCGGCGAAACCGCCTATAACGCCCACGGCGGCCAGCACCGTTCGGCGCGTTATTCGCAGAACCTCAAGCTCGGCGTGCAGTTCGACCTGGGCAAGCTGTACGGCTTCAACAATGGCGACCGCATCCAGCTGACCATCAATGACCGGCGCGGCAACAGCGCCTCCGAGGACCTGGTGGGCAACCGCCTGCCGATCCAGGAAAACTACGGTGGCCTCTACACCCGTCTCACCGAGCTGAGCTACGAGCGCACGCTGTTCACTCCGGCGCTGAATCTCAAGCTCGGCTACATGGCCATGGGCAATGATCTTGGCGGCCTGGACAGCGGCATTCTGTGCAACTTCATGAACGCCGGTTTCTGCGGGCACCCGCTGAACATGTCCGGCGGCAGCGGCTGGACCAACTACCCGAATGCGCGCCTGGGCGCACGGGTGAAGTATGACTTCTCGCCGTCCTGGCAACTGCGCGTGGCCGCTTTCAACGTGGACCCGGACAGCAACGGCAACTCCAGCCGCGCCTGGCACCTGGGGCCCAAGCACACCACCGGCACCGTGGTGCCGATCGAGCTGGTGTACAAGCACGCCGGCACGCTGCCGGGTGAATACAAGCTGGGCTATTACTACGACAGCTCGAATGTAAAACGCATCGGCAGCGACAAAGACGTCAGCGGGCGTGGCGGTCACTACCTGTTGATCGACCAGGCCGTATGGGCCTCCAGCAGCTCCGCCGGCCGTGTGCTGCACGCCTTCGGCCAATACTCCGCCGCCAGCGAAGCGGCCTCGCCGTTCAGCAAGTGGTATGGCGCGGGCGTAGTGCTGTACAAACCGTTCGAAGGGCGCCCGCGCGATACCCTCGCCCTGGGTTATGGCCGTGCCGTGCCGAACCCGCGCAGCCGTGACGTGCAGGAACTGGCGGCGTTCAACGCAGGCAACAGCTACCCCAACCTGGACAATGCCGAACAGCTGATCGAACTCAGCTACGGCTACCAGGCTACGCCTTGGCTGAACCTGCGCCCGGATGTGCAATACATCATCGAACCGGGAGCGTTTTCCGGCTCGGACATCGACAACGCGTTGGTGTTGGGCTTGCAGGTCAAGGCCGTGTTCTAAGCGTCTCAACAGTCAAAAAATGCAGGCGCTGGTTTGCCTGCGATAGCGGTAGTTCCAAGCAGGATCAATAAGCTGACACACCGCTATCGCGGGCAAGCCCGCTCCCACAATGACCTAGGACGTGCCCTGCTGGTACTCGCGCGGCGTGCAGCCAAACTCGCGCCGAAACACCGTATGCAGGTACTGCGCGGACTTGAAGCCGCACTGCTGGGCAATATCGGCAATCGCCAGTGCCTGGTTTTCCAGGCCCTTGGCGGCGGCGGCGAGTTTGAAGCGCAGGATCTCGTCATGCACGCTGCAGCCGCGTTCCTTGCGAAAGTGCGACTCCAGTGACGAGCGCGACACCCCCACATAAGCCGCCACTTGCGCGGTTTTGATGCCCTGGCACGCGTACTGGCGGATAAACAGCAGGGCCTGCATCACATACGGATTCCCCAGCGGCTGGTGCAAACTGGAGGCCTGCACATTGATCGCCTCCGGCGGCACCAAGATCTGCGTACCGGTGCAGGGCTTGCCGTGCAGCATCTGGTGCAGCAATGCCGCCGCCGTGCGCCCCATGGTTTCGGTGCCCTGGATCACTGAGCTGAGCGGCACCCGCGTGAGGGTGCGGGTCAGCGGGTCGTTGTCGATGCCGATCAACGCCACTTCCTCCGGCACCGCGATGCCGGCAGTCAAACAGGCTTGCAGCAATTGCCGCGCGCGGGCGTCGGTGACGGCGATGATGCCGATCGGCTTGGGCAGGCTCTGCAGCCAGGCGATCTGCTGCTCCACTGCGCTGTCCCAAAGCGGCGCGCTGGTTCCCAAACCGCGATAGACCTCGACGTGCAAGCCGTCCCGCTGCAGCAGCAAGCGAAAGGCTTTCTCGCGCTCCTGCGCCCAGCGATTGGCCTGTGCCTCGGGCAGGCTGAAACAGGCAAACCGGGTCAGACCGGCCTCGATCAGGTGTTCGTAGGCCAGTTTCATCAGCGCATGGTTGTCAGTGGCCACGTAAGGAATGCCGGTGGGATAAGCACGCGCATCCTGGTAGGAGCCGCCCACCGCCACCACCGGCAGCTTGATATTGGCCAGTGCTTCGCCAATCAACGGGTCGTCGAAGTCAGCGATGATGCCGTCCCCCTGCCAGCGCTCGATGCCCTTGAGGCGGCACAGGAAGTCTTCTTCAAGGAACAGATCCCAGGACGCGCGGGTGCTGCTCAAGTAATTGCCGATGCCGGTGATGATGCCCCGGTCGTAGATCTTGCTGCCGTTGAACAGCAAGGCAATGCGGTGCACGGGCGGTAGGGTTTTCATTGTTTTTGTCCGAAGGCCAGTCGCTACAGACTAGCCCCCGCCACTCAAAATCGCACCACACCTTGATGATTTTCATAATCGGCAGGCCAGGTGCCGTTGCTAGTATCCAGACACCGCCAAGAACAATAAGGAAAACGCCATGACGTACTTCCCCGGTGTCGAGAAGGTTCGCTTCGAAGGCCCCGACAGCGATGCTCCCCTCGCCTTTCGCCATTACGACGCCAACAAGCTGATCCTCGGCAAACCCATGCGCGAGCACCTGCGTATGGCAGCCTGCTATTGGCACACCTTCGTGTGGCCGGGGGCCGACATGTTTGGCGTGGGCACCTTCAAGCGCCCGTGGCAGCGCAGCGGTGACCCGATGGAACTGGCCATCGGCAAGGCGCAGGCGGCGTTTGAGTTTTTCTCCAAGCTGGGCATCGACTACTACAGCTTTCACGACACCGACGTGGCGCCGGAAGGCAGCTCGCTGAAGGAGTACCGCAACCACTTCGCGCAGATGGTCGATCAGCTCGAACGCCATCAGGAAGAGACTGGCATCCGCCTGCTGTGGGGCACCGCCAACTGCTTCAGCAACCCACGGTTTGCCGCCGGCGCCGCCAGCAACCCCGACCCGCAAGTGTTTGCCTACGCCGCCGCGCAGGTGTTCAGCGCGATGAACGCCACGCTGCGGCTCAAGGGGTCCAACTATGTGCTGTGGGGTGGCCGCGAGGGCTATGAAACCCTGCTCAACACCGACCTCAAACGCGAGCGCGAGCAACTCGGGCGCTTTATGCGCATGGTGGTGGAGCACAAGCACAAGATCGGCTTCAAGGGCGACCTGCTGATCGAGCCCAAGCCTCAGGAGCCGACCAAGCACCAGTACGATTACGACAGCGCCACGGTGTTCGGCTTCCTGCATGAATACGGCCTGGAACACGAGATCAAGGTCAACATCGAGGCCAACCACGCGACCCTGGCCGGGCACAGCTTTCATCATGAGATTGCCACAGCAGTGTCGCTGGGCATCTTCGGCAGCATCGACGCCAATCGCGGCGATCCGCAGAACGGCTGGGACACCGACCAATTCCCCAACAGCGTCGAGGAGATGACACTCGCCACTTATGAAATCCTCAAGGCCGGGGGTTTCAAGAATGGCGGCTACAACTTCGACTCCAAGGTGCGCCGGCAGAGCCTGGACGACGTCGACCTGTTCCATGGCCACGTCGCGGCGATGGATGTGCTCGCCCTGGCACTGGAGCGTGCGGCGGCGATGGTGCAGAACGACCGTCTGCAGCAGTTCAAGGACCAGCGCTATGCCGGTTGGCAGCAGCCGCTGGGCAAAGCCGTACTGGCGGGCGAGTTCAGCCTGGCATCGCTGGCCGAGCATGCCTTTGAGCACGAACTGAACCCGCAGGCAGTGAGCGGCCGGCAGGAGATGCTGGAGGGGGTGGTCAACCGGTTTATCTATCCCTGATGGCGAGCGGACTTCCTTTGGCTGGCGGACTTGTTATGGCAAGTGGGCTTGTTGTGGCAAATGGGCTTTTTGTGATGAGCAGCCTCTTTGTGGCAAGTGGGCTCTTTGTGGTGAGCGGGCTTGCCCCGCGTTGGGCTGCGAAGCGGCCCCAAGACCAGGCACCTCGGTGTGCCAGGTTGAACCCGGTCGCTTGCAATAGGGGCTGCTTCGCAGCCCAACGCGGGGCAAGCCCGCTCGCCACAACAAGCTTGCTAGCCTCAATAAGCCTGCTAGCCACAAAGAGGCTGCTCAACCCAATGAACCCACTTGCCACAAAGAGGCTGCTCAACCCAAAGAACCCACTTGCCACAAAGAGGCTGCTCGCCACAAATACAGTGTTCGCCTAGAGTCTTCGCACAGTGTCTTTCCAACAACAATAAAAGGACGCACCACCATGAAAGCATTCAAACGCACGCTGCTCGCCACTGCCCTGGCCTTGCTCGCCCTGCCGGTGATGGCTGATCCTGCGCACCCGAAGATCGGTTTCTCCATCGACGACCTGCGCCTGGAGCGCTGGTCGCGAGACCGCGATTACTTCGTCGCGGCGGCAGAAAAACTCGATGCCAAGGTCTTCGTGCAGTCCGCCGATGCCAACGAGCAGAAGCAGATTTCCCAGATCGAAAACCTGATCTCACGCGGCGTCGACGTGATCGTGATCGTGCCGTTCAACGCCACCGTGCTCACCAACGCCGTCGCCGAAGCCAAGAAGGCCGGGATCAAGGTGGTGTCCTATGACCGCCTGATCCTCAATGCCGATATCGACGCCTACATCTCCTTCGATAACGAAAAAGTCGGCGAGATGCAGGCCAACGGTGTGCTGCAAGCGGCGCCCAAGGGCAACTACTTCCTGCTCGGCGGCGCGCCCACCGACAACAACGCGAAAGTGCTGCGCGAAGGCCAGATGAAAGTGCTGCAGCCGGCCATCGACAAGGGCGATATCAAGATTGTCGGCCAGCAGTGGGTCAAGGAATGGAACCCTACCGAAGCGCTGGGCATCGTCGAAAACGCCCTGACCCGGAACAACAACAAGATCGACGCCATCGTCGCCTCCAACGACGCCACCGCCGGCGGTGCGATCCAGGCGCTGGCCGCGCAGAAGCTCGCCGGCAAGGTGCCGATCTCCGGCCAGGACGCCGACCTCGCCGCCGTCAAGCGTGTGATCGACGGCACCCAGACCATGACCGTGTACAAACCACTCAAGTTGATCGCCACCGAAGCCGCCAAGCTGTCGGTGCAACTGGCGCGCAATGAGAAGCCGTCCTATAGCTCGCAGTACGACAACGGCAGCAAGCAGGTCGACACCATCCTGCTGACCCCGACACCGCTGACCAAGGCCAATATCGACCTGCTGGAGAAGGACGGTTTCTATACCAAAGAGCAGATTGGCGGGCTGTGACCGCCATGGCTGACTACCTGCTGCAAATGAACGGCATCGTCAAAAGCTTTGGCGGGGTCAACGCGCTCAACGGCATCGATATCAAGGTGCGGCCGGGGGAATGTGTCGGCCTGTGCGGTGAGAACGGCGCCGGCAAATCCACCTTGATGAAGGTGCTGTCGGCGGTCTATCCGTATGGCACCTGGGAGGGAGAAATTCTCTGGGACGGACAGCCGCTCAAGGCCCAGTCCATCAGTGAAACCGAGGCCGCCGGCATCGTCATCATTCACCAGGAGCTGACGCTGGTGCCCGACCTGTCGGTGGCCGAGAACATCTTCATGGGCCACGAACTGACCCTGCCCGGCGGGCGCATGAACTACCCGGCGATGATCCATCGCGCCGAACAGTTGATGCGCGAACTCAAGGTCCCGGACATGAACGTGGCGCTGCCGGTGTCGCAGTACGGCGGCGGTTACCAGCAGCTGGTGGAAATCGCCAAGGCCCTGAACAAGCAGGCGCGCCTGCTGATTCTCGACGAGCCCTCCTCGGCCCTGACCCGCTCGGAAATCGAGGTGCTGCTCGACATCATCCGTGACCTCAAGGCCAAGGGCGTGGCCTGCGTGTACATCTCGCACAAGCTCGATGAAGTGGCGGCGGTGTGCGACACCGTCTCGGTGATCCGCGACGGCAAGCACATCGCGACCACGGCCATGGCCGACATGGATATCCCGCGGATCATTACGCAGATGGTCGGGCGGGAAATGAGCAACCTCTACCCCACCCAACCCCATGACATCGGCGAGGTGGTTTTCGAGGCGCGCAATGTCACCTGTTACGACGTCGACAACCCCAGGCGTAAACGCGTCGACGATATTTCATTCAGCCTCAGGCGCGGGGAAATCCTCGGCATTGCCGGTCTGGTCGGTGCCGGGCGCACGGAACTGGTGTCGGCACTGTTCGGTGCCTACCCCGGCCGCTACAGCGGCGAGGTGTGGCTGGACGGCCAGGTGATCGACACCCGCACGCCGCTCAAATCCATCCGCGCCGGGCTGTGCATGGTGCCCGAGGACCGCAAGCGCCAAGGCATCATCCCGGACCTGGGCGTCGGCCAGAACATCACCCTTGCCGTACTCGACACCTACGCGCACATGACCCGCATCGACGCCGAGGCCGAACTGGGCAGCATCGATCAGCAAATCACACGCATGCACCTGAAGACGTCCAGCCCGTTTTTGCCGATCACCAGCCTGTCCGGCGGCAATCAGCAAAAAGCCGTGCTGGCGAAAATGCTGATGACCCAGCCCAAGGTACTGATCCTCGACGAGCCCACGCGCGGCGTGGATGTGGGCGCCAAGTACGAGATCTACAAGCTGATGGGCGCGCTGGCGGCCGAAGGGGTATCGATCATCATGGTCTCCTCGGAGCTGGCCGAAGTGCTCGGCGTGTCCAACCGCGTGCTGGTGATCGGCGACGGCCAGTTGCGCGGCGATTTCATCAACCAGGGGCTCACCCAGGAACAGGTGCTCGCCGCGGCGCTCAGCCAACACAATAATAACGATCGGAAAACCGAGTAGATGAATCAGGTCAAACAGCTGTTTACCCGCTACAAAATGCTCGCACTGGTGATCGCCGTGGCGTTCATCTGGCTGTTTTTCACCTGGCAGACCGAGGGCGGTTTCCTCACCCCGCGCAACCTCTCCAATCTGCTGCGCCAGATGGCGATCACCGGGATCCTGGCCTGCGGCATGGTGCTGGTGATCATCAGCGGCGAGATCGATTTGTCGGTGGGTTCGCTGCTGGGTTTACTGGGCGGGCTCGCGGCGATCCTGGACGTGGTCTATCACGTGCCGCTGCTGGCCAACCTCAGCCTGGTGGCGCTGTGCGGGTTGATGATCGGATTGGCCAACGGCTACATGACCGCTTACCTGCGCATCCCCTCGTTTATCGTCGGCCTGGGGGGCATGCTGGCGTTTCGCGGAATTCTGCTGGGGATCACCGGCGGCACCACCATCGCGCCGGTGTCGCCGTCGCTGGTGTACGTCGGCCAGGGTTACCTGCCGCACGCGGTGGGCGTGGGGCTCGGCGTGTTGCTGTTTGCGCTGACGCTGTTCCTTACCTGGAAACAACGGCGCAACCGCGCACTGCATGGCCTGGCGGCGCACTCGCGGGTGCGCGACGTGCTGCGGGTAGTGCTGATCGGCGCGGTGCTGGCCGGGTTCGTTACCACCCTCAACAGCTACGACGGCATCCCGGTGCCGGTGCTGTTGCTCCTGGTGCTGCTCGGCGTGTTCAGCTATGTCACCAGCCAGACCGTGTTCGGCCGCCGCGTGTATGCAGTGGGCAGCAATATGGAAGCCACGCGCCTGTCGGGCATCAACGTGCAGGCGGTCAAACTGTGGATCTTCGGCATCATGGGCGTGATGTGCGCCTTCGCCGGCCTGGTCAACACGGCCCGCCTCGCCGCCGGCTCACCCTCGGCGGGCAGCATGGGCGAACTGGATGCCATTGCTGCGTGCTTTATCGGCGGCACCTCCATGCGCGGCGGCTCGGGCACGGTGTATGGCGCGTTGCTCGGGGCGCTGGTGATTACCAGTCTGGATAACGGCATGTCGATGCTGGACGTGGACAGTTACTGGCAGATGATTGTGAAAGGCAGCATTCTGGTGCTGGCGGTGTGGGTGGATGTGAGTACACGGGCGGGGCGGCGCTGAACGCAAGCAAACATGTGCGAGCGGGCTTGCCTGCGATAGCGGTCTATCAGTGACAAATGTCCTGACTGACCCTGCGCTATCGCGGGCAAGCCCGCTCGCACGAGAGGTCCTGCGGTGTTCTAACCGTTGTTACTTGGAGACCGGCATCGCAAACTCCGCGCCCTGCTCGATGCTCTCCGACCAGCGCTGCATGATCGACTTCTGCTTGGTGTAGAAGCGCACACCTTCAGTGCCATAGGCATGCATGTCGCCAAACAAGCTCTTCTTCCAGCCACCAAAGCCGTGCCAGGCCATCGGTACCGGGATCGGTACGTTGATGCCGACCATGCCCACTTCGATGCGCCGCGCGAACTCGCGGGCAATGTTGCCGTCGCGGGTGAAGCAGCTCACGCCGTTGCCGAACTCGTGGTCGTTGACCAGCTTGATCGCCTCGCCGAAGTCACTCACGCGCACGCAGGCCAGCACCGGGCCGAAGATTTCTTCGCGGTAGATGCTCATCTCTTTTGTCACGTGATCGAACAGGGTCGCGCCGAGCCAGAAGCCATTTTCCAACCCCGCTTCGGTCGGCACATAGTCACGGCCGTCGAGCAGCAGTTGCGCGCCAGCCTTCACACCTTGTTCGATGTAGCCGCTGATGCGCTCAAGGGCCGCACGCGACACGATCGGGCCCATTTCGGCCTTGAGGTCCCGGCCATCGGTGATGCGCAGTTGCTTGGCGCGTTCGGTCAGGGCGGCGATGACTTTGTCACCGACATCGCCGACCAGCACCGCCACCGAAATCGCCATGCAGCGCTCGCCGGCACTGCCGTAGGCGGCGCCCATCAGCGCGTCGACGGTTTTCTCGATGTCCGCGTCGGGCATCACCACCATGTGGTTTTTCGCGCCGCCCAGGCCTTGCACGCGCTTGCCGTTGCGCGCGCCGGTTTCATAGATGTACTGCGCAATCGGTGTCGATCCGACAAAGCTCACAGCCTTGACGTCCGGGTGTTCGATCAGCGCGTCCACCGATTCCTTGTCGCCCTGCACCACGTTGAATACGCCTTTCGGCAAGCCGGCTTCATGCAGCAGCTCGGCCATGAACAGCGAAGCGCTCGGGTCGGTCGGGCTCGGCTTGAGGATGAACGTGTTGCCCGCCGCGATGGCGATCGGGTACATCCACATCGGTACCATCACCGGGAAGTTGAACGGCGTGACGCCGGCCACCACGCCCAGCGGCTGGCGCAGGGTCCAGTTGTCCATGCCCCGCGAGACCTGGTCGGAATGCTCGCCCTTGAGCAGGTTCGGGATGCCGCAGGCGAATTCAAGAATATCGATGCCCCGGTCGACTTCGCCCTGGGCGTCGGTGAAGACCTTGCCGTGTTCGGCGACGATGATGCGCGCCAGGTCATCCTTGCGCTCACGCAGCAGGTGCAGGTATTCGAACAGTACGCGGGCGCGGCGGATTGGCGGGGTGTCGGCCCAACCGGCGAAGGCGGCCTGCGCAGCGGCGACGGCTTCGGACACGGTCTGGCGGCTGGCCAGGGCGACGCGGGCGGTGACTTCGCCGGTGGCCGGGTTGTAGACGTCCTGATACCGGTCATCGCGGCTCACGCGCTGATCGTTGATGTAGTGCTCGATTGTTGTAGTCATGGCAATAGATCCCAGGTGGGTGGCGTTGGGACACACGATAGGCTTTCGGTTTGTTCCAAACCAGAGCAGAATCCAGAACTGATTGTCCTTATAAGCGAACAATAAGCGCATGGAAAAATCCGAGATCGAAGGCTTGTGGACCCACATCCACTGGCTGTCAGTGCTGGAAGAACACGGCACCTACACCGCTGCAGCGGCACGGTTGGGGGTGAGCAAATCTGCAGTCAGCCAGCGCATCAGCGACCTGGAAAAAGCCACCGGTACCCGGCTGGTGACGCGCACCACGCGCAGTGTGCGCCTCACCGATGCCGGGTTGTCGCTGACCCGCGAGGTGCGCGGTGCCTACGAACAGATCGCGCGCAGTTTTTCCTCGGTGCGCGACTCGGCCGGGGAGATTCGCGGGCTGGTGCGCCTCACCGCCCCGGTGGCGTTCGCGCGCCAGCAACTGGTGCCGCACTTGTCCGAATTCCTCCAGCGGTATCCGCAGGTGCGCCTCCAGCTGGATGTGTCGGACGCCTTGAGTTCGCTGGCCGCCGAAGGCTACGACCTGGCGGTGCGCCACGGTTTCCAGGTGCCCGAAACCCACGTGGCCTGGAAGCTCTGCGACACCGGCTCGGTGCTGGTCGCCAGCCGCGATTACCTGCAACGCCATGGCGAGCCGCGCGAACCCGGCGACCTCAGCGCGCACAACTGCCTGTTCTACCCACGCGGCAGCGACCAGCCCGCCTGGACCTTCGAACGCGGCAGCAAACACCTTGAGCGCGTCACCGTACCGATCGCCGGCAGCTTCGCCACCAACAACAGCGAAGCGTTAAGGGATGCGGCCCTCAACCACCTGGGCATTGCCCTGCTCCCGGATTTCAGCGCCCATGCCGCGCTCGCCAGCGGCAAGCTGGTGCAAGTGCTCAAGGACTGGACGCTCAAGGGCGCATTTGCCGATGAGATTTACCTGATACGGCCCTATTCGCCCCACGTGCCGAAGTCGGTGAGTGCCTTGGTCGGCTTTTTGAAAGAACGGTTGTCGGGCGGGTTCCGATTCAAGGGCTGAGGTTTGCCTCTTGCCCAACAGAACAAAAAGTCCATAATGGACAAATAAGTTCAATAATCGGAGCGCCCATGTCCAGCACACCTCGCGTCATCAACCACGCCCAGGCCCGCGAGTTACTTGCTCAGGTGGATGTACTGCAGATCCTGCGTGCGCTGTTTCGCGACCTCGCCGCCGGGCACGCAGTGCAACCGGCGCAACAGTTGGTGGAATTTCCCCACGGCGGCGGTGACTTTATCAACTACCTGGGGGTGCTGGCGCAGGACGGCGTGTATGGGGTCAAGACCTCACCCTACATCGTGCGCGAACAAGGGCCGCTGGTGACGGCCTGGACGCTGCTGATGTCGATGCAAACCGGCCAGCCGTTGCTGCTGTGCGATGCCGCCGAGCTGACCACCGCGCGCACGGCCGCGACCACGGCGTTGGCGGTGGATGCACTGGCGCCGCCGCAGGCAAAGCGCCTGGCGATCATCGGCAGCGGCAAGGTCGCGCAGGCGCATCTGCACTATGTGAAAGACCTGCGGGACTGGCAGAGCATCAACCTGTTTTCGCCGAGCCTGGCCGGGAAAAATCCCCAGCTCGAAAGCCTGGACCCGCGGTTGAAGATCGCCTCAACCTGCGATGCCGCATTGGAGGAAGCCGACGTGATCCTGCTGTGCACCTCCTCGGCCGGGCCGGTGATCGACCCGGCGCGCCTGGGCAAGCCGGCGTTGATCACCTCCATCAGCACCAACGCCCCGCGCGCCCATGAAGTGCCGCCGCAAAGCCTCAACGACATGCAGGTGTTCTGCGACTATCGCCGTACCACCCCAGGCTCGGCCGGCGAAATGCTGATTGCCGCCGAGCAGCACGGCTGGGACATCGCCTCGGTGGTCGGCGACCTGCCAGAGTTGCTCAGCGAGCAGGTGCCGCGCCCATCCTACGACCGTCACGTATTCTTCCGCTCTATCGGCCTGGGCCTGGAAGACATCGCACTGGCTAATGCCCTTTGGAGACAGCTATGAGCCACGCAGACTTCATCATCATCGGCGGCGGCATTGCCGGCGCCTCCACCGGTTTCTGGCTGTCGCCGCACGGCAAGGTGATTGTGCTGGAGCGTGAATCCCACCCGGCCTACCACTCCACCGGACGCTCGGCGGCGCTGTATACCGCCGCCTATGGCACCCCGCAGGTGCGCGCGCTGACCCTCGCCAGCCGTGAGTTTTTCGACCACCCACCCAGCGGTTTCTGCGAGCACCCACTGCTGACGCCACGCGGTGAAATGACCGTGGACTTCATCGGCGACCCGGATGAATTGAACGCGCAGTACTTGAGCGCCAAGGCCACCGTGCCGCAGGTCGAGCAACTGAGCGCCGACCTGGCCTGTGCGATGCTGCCGATCCTGCGCCGCGAAAAAGTCCACGGTGCGATTTATGACCCCACCGCCAGCGACATCGACACCGACGCGCTGCACCAGGGCTACTTGCGCGGGATTCGCCGCAATCAGGGCGAAGTGCGCACTGACAGCCACGTCCTCGGTTTGAGCCGCGACAGCGCCGGCCTCTGGCATGTGAATACCCAGGACGCCACCTTCACCGCGCCGATCATCATCAATGCCGCCGGCGCCTGGGCCGATCATATCGGCGGGCTGGCCGGCGCCGCCGCCATTGGCCTGCAACCCAAGCGGCGCTCGGCGTTTATCTTCGCCGGCCCCGAAGGCCAGGACACCCACGCCTGGCCGATGCTGGTGGCCCTCGACGAAGCCTTCTACATGAAGCCCGACGCGGGCATGTTCCTCGGCTCCCCCGCCAACGCCGACCCGGTCGAGGCGCAGGATATCCAGCCCGAAGAGTTGGACATCGCCATGGGCATCTACCAGATCGAAGAAGCCACCACCTTGACCATCCGCCGCCCGACCCGTACCTGGGCCGGGCTGCGCAGCTTTGTCCACGATGGGGATCTGCTGGCGGGCTTCGACTCGCAGGTGCCGGGGCTGTTCTGGGTCGCGGCGCAAGGCGGCTATGGCATCCAGACCTCCCCCGCCATGGGCCAGGCCAGTGCCGCACTGGTGCGCGGTGCGCCGCTGCCGGAGCAACTGACGCGGTTCGGCCTGGACGCTGGTATGCTCTCCCCCGCCCGCCTGGAGCCGCATTGATGAACACCGCCGAACACGACAAGGTCATGCAGAACTTCCGCGCGATTGCCGACGCAATCGCCACGCTGTTCTTTCCCCACGCGGAAGTGGTGCTGCATGACTTGCGCACGCAAAAAGTCGATTACATCGCCAATAACCTGTCCAAACGTGGCATCGGTGATGAGTCGGCGCTGGAGGACATGCTCAGCGATGACGTCAGCGAGGTGAATATCGGCCCCTATGAAAAACTCAATTGGGATGGCCAGAAGATTCGCAGCCTGAGCACCGTGCTGCATGACCATAACGGCCGTCGCCTGGCCGTGCTGTGCATCAACCTGAATATCTCGCTGTTCGAGAATGCCAAGGCGGCGCTGGATCTGTTCCTGTCGCCGAGCAAGTTGATCCCGCAACCGGATTCACTCTTTCGTGATGACTGGCAGGAGCGCATCAACACCTTCTTGCACGCCTGGATGCGTGAACGCCAATTGAGCCTGAACCTGCTGACCCGTGACCACAAGCGTGAGCTGGTGCTGGCGCTGCATGCCGAAGGCGCGTTCAAGGGCAAGAGCGCCTCCAACTATGTGGCCAATGTGCTGGGCATGGGGCGGGCGACGGTCTACAAGCACTTGAAGGAATTGAAGGGCTGAAAGCAGCTTTTGTGCAGGCGCCCGGCTTGCCGGCGATAGGGTCCTTGCGGTCGCCATCGCCGGCAAGCCGGGCTGCTGCAAGGGTCAATCGCCGTAGATATCAGACTTGAAGTACTGCTGCGAAATCTTCTGGTACTCGCCACTCGCGCGGATGCCATCGATGGCGCTGTTGAGTTGGCTGACCAACTCGGTATTGCCCTTGCGCACCGCGATCCCCGCGCCCTCGCCCACGTATTTCGGGTCCTTGAGTTCCGGGCCGACAAACGCATACCCCTTGCCGCGTGGCATCGACAGGAAATCGCTCAGGGGAATGGTGTCGGCGAAGATCGCGTCCAGTCGCCCGGCCGCCAGGTCCATGTAAATCTCTTCGTTATTGCTGTAGCGCTTGACGGTGATGCCCTTGGGCTCGAACACCTCGGTGGCGTAGCGGTCGGTGGTCGTGGCGCGTTGCACGCCGACCGTCTTGCCCTTGAGGCTGGCGTACTGGTCATCCACCACCGCGCCGTCCTTCATCACCAGGCGCGACGAAGTGAAGTAATACTTGTGGGTGAAATCCACCGACTTCTTGCGGTCTTCATTGATGGTCATGGACGACAGGGCCATGTCGATTTTCTTCACCTTGAGGGAAGGAATCAGGCCGTCGAACTCACCTTCGATCCACACGCACTTGACCTTCATCTGCGCGCACAAAGCGTTGCCGATGTCGTAGTCGAAGCCAACGATCTTGCCTTCCTCGGTCTTGGACGCAAACGGCGGGTAAGCGGCCTCGATGCCGATGCGCAGGGTTTTCTCGGCGGCCAGCAAGTGGCTGGAGGCGATCAGGCCAAGGGCCAGGACGGGAATGACGAAGCGTTTCTTCATGGTTGTGTCTCGCAAGTTGTTGTTGGTTTAGGCAAGCGCGAAGAAAAAATCAGACAAAAAAGAGCTTTATTTGTACTTATAATTCCATATTGGACTTTTATGTATATACCGTCAAATCGCCTCGCCACCCTATGACTTTTTTGCACAACGCACCGGTGTTTTTGAGCGTTCATCTCTAGATTTATGCGTGCCTATACTCGGTTCAGCCTCCCGGTGGAATCGAGGGGCCGCAGCATCACAGCCATGTCCCTACAACAATAATCAAGGACACCGACCATGACCCAGCCCTTCCTGGCCGCTCGGGATTTTTTGCTCGCTCACCGTACCGACTACGCCACCGCCGTGCGCGACTTCCGTTGGCCACACCTGGACGCGTTCAACTGGGCCCTGGACTACTTCGATGCGATGGCAGAAGGCAACGCGGCGGATGCGCTGTGGATCGTCGAAGAGGACGGCAGCGAGCAACGCTACAGCTTCCAGCAACTCGCGGCGCGCTCCAACCAGGTGGCCAACCACCTGCGCGCCCTGGGTGTGCGCCGGGGCGAACGCGTGCTGCTGATGCTCGGCAACGATGTCGCGCTGTGGGAAACCATGCTGGCTGCGTTCAAGCTGGGCGCCGTGGTCATCCCCGCCACTGCCCTGCTCAACCCCGATGACCTGAGTGACCGTATCGAGCGCGGCCAGGTGCGCCACCTGGTGGTCGGTGAAGCGCATGTCGGCAAGTTTGACGGCCTCGGCGCTGGCTGCAGCCGCATCTGCGTGGGCGCCGCCCCCACTGGCTGGGTCGCGCACAGCGCCGCCTTCGAATACCCCGAGCAGTTCGAGGCCGAAGGCCGCACCCTGGCCACCGACCCGATGCTGCTGTATTTCACCTCCGGCACCACGTCCAAGCCGAAAATGGTGCTGCACAGCCACCAGAGCTATCCGGTCGGCCACTTGTCGACCATGTACTGGATCGGCCTGCAGCCGGGTGACCTGCACCTCAATATCTCATCTCCGGGCTGGGCCAAGCATGCCTGGAGCTGCCTGTTCGCGCCATGGAACGCCGGCGCCTGCATCTTTATCCATAACGTCGCGCGTTTCAGCGCGCCGGCCCTGCTCAACACGCTGGAACGTTACCGCGTGACCAGCCTGTGCGCGCCGCCCACCGTGTGGCGCATGCTGATCCAGGAGGACCTGGCCAGCTACAAAAGCCGTCTGAACCTGCGTGAACTGGTGGGCGCCGGTGAACCGCTGAACCCGGAGATCATCGAGCAGATCCAGCATGCCTGGGGCCTGCCGTTGCGCGACGGCTTCGGCCAGTCGGAAACCACCGCGCTGGTCGGCAACACCCCAGGGCAATTGCTCAAGCCGGGCTCCATGGGCCGGCCGCTGCCGGGCTACCAGGTGGCGCTGCTCGATGCCGACGGCGTGCCGGGCACCGAGGGCGAAGTCGCCCTGCCCCTGGCGATACGTCCGCTGGGCCTGATGCTGTGCTACGAGGACAGCCCGGAAAAAACCGCTGAGGTGATGCGCGACGGCTACTACCGCACCGGCGATACTGCGCAGATCGACGCCGACGGCTACATCACGTTTGTCGGGCGCGCCGACGACGTGTTCAAGGCGTCCGACTACCGCATCAGCCCCTTCGAACTGGAAAGCGCGCTGATCGAGCACCCGGCGGTGATGGAAGTCGCCGTGGTACCCAGCCCGGACCCGCTGCGCCTGGCGGTGCCAAAGGCCTTCCTGATCCTCGCCCACGACGCCCCCGGCAGCGCCGAGTTGGCGCAGCACATCCTCGCCTTCGCCCGCGAACACCTGGCGCCGTACAAGCGCGTGCGGCGGATCGAGTTTGTCAGCGAATTGCCCAAGACCATCTCCGGCAAGATTCGCCGGGTGGAATTGCGCCAGATGGAAGTGCTGCGGCGCCAGAGTGAAACGCGGGGTGAGCAGGAGCACTTCGAGGAGGACTTTGTGCGGCCGACGGTGGAGTCGTAGTCCACGCGCCTGAACACGCCCGGTAGCCCGTCAAGGTGTTACCGGGTGAGTGAGCAGGCGTGAGGATCATCGTTCAGTCAGGTCGAGAGGCTGGGTTTGTCGCCGTCAGGGCCTGAAGAGGTAGATTTCCTGATACCCCAGCCGGGTGTCATCGGTGACACGCAACAGGCGGCCACCGGCATAGGCGATGTCTGCCAGAACCGACGGGTGCGGATGCCCATGGCTGTTGCGCACTGCGTAAGAAATGACCGCGTTCACGCGAGGGCGGTGATTCAACCCGGGGTTATAAAAACGCGCACCTGCATTAGGCGCTGCGCCATGGTGCGGGACCACTACGGTTTGAGTCTGGGGAAGCTCGCGTTTGTAGTGCCGTTCAAAGTCCTGCCAGATGCCCGGCTCGCCCAACGTCGCATGCAGCCCACGGTTCCAGAAACGGAGCTTCCAGGTGTCATGGCGTCCTGCCGAGGAGGAACCGACGACCAGATTATCTTCATCGAGCATGACCGTGCCGGGCGCAGCACCGGTGCTTTCCAAGACCACCGACACAGGGTGTGGAAACTCTTGCGTCCGCGGCGGCTCAGACCGCTCGGCGTCTGGTGGCTCCCGTTGAGGATCATCGGAAAATACGCGCTCCTCGGTCTTTCGAGGGCCGGTTTTCACCATGGTGACGGGACGCTTCCAGAGCTTGCCAACCCCATTGGCCAGGCCGTGCAACTCCTTGAGAGTATCCTTATCAATGGCGTCGGCCTGGCTGGCAATGATCAGTGCCAACTCCTCGACACCCAGATAAGGCAGGACAATACGGTCCACCGCATAGCGTTTCACCAGGCTCTGCGCACCGTTCATATGATCGGCGTCAAAGTGAGACAGGACCATCAGGTCAAGAACCGCCTTATTCCCACCCGGCGCCCGCTTCGTCAAAGAAACCCGTTTCAACGCGTACTGGAACTCCGGGGATAGCTTCGCGTATTTCAATGCGCCGCAGTCGAAGACGTAGTCAAACCGGTGCCGCCCGGTCGCTGAAAATTCGACCGTTGCCGAATGAAACGAGCCTTGACCTACGCCGTGCTGAATCCGTGAGTGCCTGACGTACATGTCGTTGATACCCCTGAAATAAAGGGCAGGGATGGTAAGGTGGCAATTTAACATCGTCAACGCTGTGGCGGTCATGCAGCGGCCGCCCGGCCTTTTGTCTATTCCTGTTGATTACTTGCCTGATCCTCCGATTTATCGACCATCGGATACCTGGCCCCTTGCGCGGTGGTCTAGAGTTCGACAATGAGCGGCCATCCCAAAAAGGCCGCCACTACCGTCGATCAGCAGGTGAATCATGGAATTGCGAATCAACCAGAAGACCTATCAGGTCGATGCCGACGCGGACACCCCCTTGCTGTGGGTGATTCGCGATGACCTGGGGCTGACCGGCACCAAGTACGGCTGCGGCCTGGCGCAATGCGGCGCCTGTTCGGTGCTGGTGGACGGCAATGTAGTGCGCAGTTGCGTCACGCCGGTGGCTGGGGTGGTAGGCCGTGAGGTCACCACCATTGAGGCGATCGAGGACGATGAAGTGGGCAAGCGCGTGGTCGCCACCTGGGTCGAGTATCAGGTCGCGCAATGCGGTTATTGCCAGTCCGGGCAGGTGGTGGCAGCCACCGCGCTGCTCAAGCACACCCCCGCCCCCAGCGATGCGCAGATCGAAGCGGCGATGATCAACCTGTGCCGCTGCGGCACCTACAACGCTATCCACAGCGCCATGCAGGCGCTGGCCAAGCCGGAGAGCGCCTGATGAATACGCGCAATAAAATGCTCGAGCTGCCGCTGGGCGAGCCGGTCAACCTGTCGCGTCGGCACTTTCTGGTGGGCACGGCAGTGGGTGCGCTGGTGATCGGCTTTGGCCTGCCGCTGGGCTCGGCCAGGGTGCAAGCGGCCACGCCGGCCGAGCGCGGTACCCAAGTGCCGGCGTTTCTGGAAATTCGTCCGGACGGCAGCGTGCGCCTGCTCAGCCCCTTCATGGAAGGCGGCCAAGGCACTCACACCGCCATGGCGCAGATTGTTGGCGAAGAACTCGACGCCGACCCCGCCACCTTTATCGTCGAAGCCGCCCCGCCTGGCGAAGCCTATGTGGTGATGGAAAACGGCATGCGCATCACCGGCGGCAGTATGTCGGTGCGCATGAGCTACCCGACCATGCGCCGCCTGGGCGCCCTCGCCCGCGCCATGCTGCTGCAGGCCGGCGCCCAGCAGTTGGGTGTGCCGGTCGCCGAACTGACTACCCAACCGGGCCGCGTGGTACATGCCGCCTCCGGGCGTTCGCTGGGCTACGGCGAGCTGGCTGGCCGCGCGCTGGACATGCCGGTGCCCGACCCCGCCAGCATCACCCTGCGCGATCCGAGCCAGTTCCGCTGGATCGGCAAGCCGGTGAAACGCCTGGATGCCTACGACAAATCCACCGGCAAGGCGCAGTACAGCATCGACTTGAAGGTCGACGGCATGCTTCACGCCGCCGTGCAACATGCGCCGCGCCTGGGCATGACCGTCGGCAGCCTGCGCAATCAGGCGCAGGTCGAAGGCATGAAAGGCGTGCACTCCGTCCACACGCTGCCCGGCGCGGTGGCAGTGGTAGCCGAACGTTGGTGGCACGCCAAGCGCGCAGTCGAGGCGATCCAGGTCGATTGGCAAGAAGCTGCCGCCGATTCGAGCCTGCGCGTGATGCCGGCGAATTTTTCCAGCGACAAGCACCGTGACTTTCTCGCCACGCAGCAAGGCCCGTCGCGCGATGACGAGAACGAAGGCGACGTGGCCGCCGCACTCGCCAATGGCAAGACCCGCATTGAGGCCACCTACCACAACCAGTACGTCAACCATGCCCAGCTGGAGCCGCCGTCCGCCCTGGCGCGCTTCAACGCCGATGGTTCACTGGAGGTCTGGCTGCCCAACCAGGCGCCGGATATGTTTCGCGCCGACATCGCCAAGCGCACCGGCCTCGACCTTGCGCAGATCACCCTGCACTCGCCGCTGCTGGGCGGTTTTTTTGGCCGGCACTTCCTGTATGAATCGGCCAACCCTTATCCGCAGGCCATCACCTTGGCCAAGGCGGTCGGTCGGCCGGTCAAGCTGATCTGGAGCCGCGAGGAAGAATTCCTGCGCGATGTGTTGCGCCCGGTCGCGGTGGTCAAGTTCCGCGCGGCTCTGGATGACCAAGGCCTGCCGCTGGCGCTTGAAGCGGTAAGCGCCACCGAGGGCCCGACCGAAGGCCTGGCCGGCAAACAGGGTGACAAGATCGACCCTACCGCGTTGGAAGGGCTGTCGGGCAAGGCCTATGCGATTCCCAACAAGCGCATCGCGCAGATCTACGTGAAAGGCCCGGTGATGCTGGGCTATTGGCGTTCGGTGGGCAATTCGCTGAACGACTTTTTCTATGAAGCATTCCTCGATGAACTGGCGGACAAGGGCGGTCACGACCCGTACGAATTACGCCTGCACCTGCTGCGTGACAACCCGCGGCTGACCACGTTGCTGCAGGCGGTGGGCGAGCTGTCCGGTGGCTGGAAGCGCGGGCCCTACACCGCCGAAGATGGCACCCGGCGCGCGCGTGGCGTGGCCATGGCCTCGCCGTTCGGCTCGCATGCGGCGGTGGTCGCCGAAGTGTCGATCGACCAGGGCCAGGTCAAGGTGCATCACATCTGGGAAGCCATCGACCCCGGCAGCATCGTCAACCCGGCGATCATCGAGGCGCAAGTCAATGGCGCGGTGGCCCTGGGCTTGTCGCAGACCCTGCTGGAGGAAGCGGTGTACGTGGACGGCAAGCCACGGGCGCGCAACTACGACCTGTACCCGATCCTGCCGCCGTCGCGGATGGCGCAGGTGCATGTACGGATTGTCGAGAGCGGCGAAAAAATGGGCGGTATCGGCGAACCCCCGTTGCCGGCAGTGGCGCCAGCCGTGGCCAATGCGGTCGCACATTTGACCGGCCAGCGCATCCGCAGCCTGCCCTTGAGCCGCTATACCTTCAGTTGATCGACAAGGACCGCGCATGAACAACCCTCGCTTCGCAAGAACCGCAGGCTGGCTGTTGCTGGCCTGCCTGGTCGCAGCCGGCGTGCTGGCCTGGTACGTCACCCGCCAGCCCGCGACGCCCTTCGCACAGGAGTCGACCGCCAGTGCCGACCCCGCGCTGGTCAGCCGCGGCGAGTACGTCGCGCGCCTCAGCGACTGCGTGGCCTGCCACAGCCTGGCGGGCAAGGCACCTTTCTCCGGCGGCCTGGAGATGGCCACGCCGCTGGGCAACATCCACGCCACCAACATCACGCCTGACCGCGACGCCGGCATCGGCACCTACAGCCTGGCCGACTTCGACCGCGCGGTGCGCCACGGCGTGGCGCCGGGTGGCAAGCGCCTATACCCGGCCATGCCCTACCCTTCGTATGCCAAGCTCAGTGACGATGACATCCGCGCGCTGTATGCGTTTTTCATGCACGGCGTGCAACCGGACAAACAGGCGAATATCCCCAGCGACATCCCCTGGCCGCTCAACCTGCGCTGGCCCATCGCGTTGTGGAATGGCGTGTTCGCTCCCACCGCGCCTTATGCGGCCAAGCCCAATCAAGATGCGGTGTGGAACCGTGGCGCCTACATCGTCCAGGGCCCGGGCCATTGCGGCAGTTGTCACACGCCACGCGGCCTGGCTTTCAACGAGAAGGCCCTGGACGAGTCCGGTGCGCCGTACCTCGCCGGTGGCCTGCTCGATGGCTGGTACGCCCCGAGCCTGCGCCAGGATCACAACACCGGCCTGGGCCGCTGGAGCGAGGCGCACATCGTGCAATTCCTCAAGACCGGGCGCAATCAGCATGCGGTGGTCTATGGCTCGATGACCGAAGCCTTCAACAACTCCACGCAGTTCATGACAGACGACGACCTGGCCGCCATCGCCCGGTATCTCAAGTCACTGCCCGGCGACCCGCAGCGCGACGGCCCCCCGTGGCAATACGTGGCCGCTGATACCCGCCAGGACATTCCCGGCGCCCACACCTACGCGACCCGCTGCGCCGCCTGTCATGGCTCGGACGGCAAAGGCCAGCCCGAGTGGATGCCGCCGCTGGCCGGCGCCACCTCCGCCCTCGCCAAGGAAAACGCCTCGGCGATCAACATCACCCTCAACGGCTCGCAACGCATCGTCGCTGCCGGCGTGCCGGATGCCTACCGCATGCCGGCCTTTCGCGAGCAATTGTCCGATACGCAAATCGCTGAGGTGCTGACGTATGTGCGCAGCACGTGGGGCAACCACGCTGACGCAGTCGACGCCAAGGCCGTCGGCAAACTGCGCGGGCATACCGATCCGGCCAGTGCCAGTCCGATCATTTTGCAAATGCGCTGAAAGACGGCACCCCTCCCCCCTCCCTGGCGTGGTCACCGAAGTGAGCGCGCCAGGAACCCAATCGCCAGGTGAACACAAGCTGTCTTGAACGGGCTCAGCGCACGTTGACACTTCCCTGCGTTCGCCTGCTCCCGTTCGCCTCGTCTGACACACAAATCAGAACCCTTTTACGCAATGCACTCGCCATTGCGCACAGAAACAGGCGGGCAACCTCGGCAAGATCGAGACCCACCCCACCGCGCAGAACATGGCAAACATTGCGGTTATCAATGGCAGGCCATTTTCCTGACTGACGGTTTCTCCCTTGGCTTTTTTATACATATAAAGTATGCATAATGAGAACGTTCAGGATTCAATTTGATGAAGCGAAAAATATCGCCAATCAGCAAAAGCACAAAGGCATCAGCCTGGCCGACGCAGAACCCGTGTTCTACGACGAAGCGGCCCTGACGATATAAGACCACGATCATGACGAAGAACGCTGGGTGACCATCGGCACTGACGCGAAAGGACGCATTTTGGTAGTTGCTTATACCTACCGCGACCCACATTTCGTGCGCATTATCAGCGCCAGGCTTGCCTCAAGAAATGAACGGCGCCAGTACCTGGAGGCTTGAACCATGAAAGACGAATACGATTTCACCAACGGTAAGCGCGGTGCTGTCGCCAGCAACAAGGGCAAGACCCGCATCACCATAATGCTTGACGATGCAGTGATCGACGCTGCCCGTGAGCGTGCGCAAAGCGCCGGCACGGGCTATCAAACCGTAATCAACAACCTGTTGCGCCAGGCGTTGGTTTCACAGGAAGCGCACAACCTGGCGCCTGCCCCGAAGAAGCGGGCCAAACCCCTGAAAGTCCTCAATAGCGGTATCAGCCTGTCTGAGGTTGAAGCCCTGGAACAACAACTCATCGCGGTCGCCGGAGAATTGAATCGGGTGCTGGGCACCTCCAGATCGGCAAAATCCAAAGCAACGCTGTAAGTTGATTCACCCTGCCTAGGCTTGTGTAAGGCACCGGTCGCTGGCTGACGGTTTGGCCAACCCACGTTAGAGGGGATGGGTTTCACGACGAAAACACCTGCGGACGCCGCCGTGTCGGCGGCGCAAAGCTGAGCGGTTGCTGGCGGGCCAGTTGCGCCTGGACGTGCGCGACCGCGTCGAGCACGCGCTGTGCCCACTGCTCGTCCTGCGGGTCGACCACTACCACGCGAAAGCCGTGGTCATGGCCTTCACTGCGCACACCTTCGGAATCGTCGACGTGCAGGTCGATGTCGAAGGCCGGTGGAAATTTGGAGGGTGCGTTCGACAGCCCGCGCACGCTGAGCGCACGGTTGTGCAGCACGCTGTTGACCACGCCGTCGACACGAATGCCGTACAGCAACAGCCAACGCCGGATGTAGGACGGGGTCCGCCCGGACGAGGTATAGACCCAGATGCTGCAGCCTTGGCGGCGCAGTTCACGGGTCAGCGAGCGAGTCCCCACGCGCAGCGGTTCGCCCAGCCACCGATGGACACAGGCCGGCAGCCGGCTGTGTTCGACCGCACTGTGGTGAAGCTGGCAGGCCAGCGTGTCGTCGATGTCGAACGAAATGCGGATACGCGGGCGATTGAACAGACGCCGAACGCTGTCGAGCACTGGATACCCTCCCATCACAGGCCTCCTCGAGCAGCAGGCACGGGTGTGTCGCCCAGGAAGAACTCCCTGGGATCCGGGGCCTGATCTTCGAGGAATGCCGCGTATTTTTTCTTGATCTTGGGCAATTCGTACAGGGCCTTGACGCCATGCTTGGCGGAGTTGCGGATGACCGAGGACGGGTTGAAATAGCCCTCGGCGTTTTCCAGCGTGAGCACGAACGGCGGCAACCCCGCGCGCATCAGCAGGTAGCTGACAATCAGCGAACCACTGCGGTTATTGCCCTCGATGAACAATTGCGGCTTGCTGAGGATGCGCACGTAGACACCGGCTGCGCGCTTCCAGACCGACTCGCTGCGGTACGCGCAATACCAGTTGTACAAGTCCTTGATGCCACCCTCGACATTGTTGAAAAAGTGCTGCTCGGTCGCCGCCAGGTGCTGGGCGTATTCCAGCCGGCGCACCGGGTCCTTGCCGCAGAGCACGGTGGCATTGATCTCCAGCATCAGGTTGAGTTGCTGCAGGTCAAACAGGTCGACGCCGCGAGCGACATAGTCATCAATCAGGGCATAGCCTTCCAGTACATTTTCCAGCACCTCGTCCGTGAACGGATCGCGCGGCTCGGTAAAGTGGCGGCTGAGCTCGGCAAAGCGGCTCTGTACTTTACGCAGAGCGCGTTCGATCGCGGGCAAATCAAGACGACGTGTTGCAGACATTGGCAATCCTGGCAAACGGTGGAAAGGTCGATCAGCTGAACTTGCCGCTGATGTAGTCCTCGGTCATTTTTTCGCGTGGGCTGCCGAAAATCTGGGTGGTCGGGCCCATCTCTACCAGGTAGCCAGTACGCGTGCCCTGGGAAATATCCACCGAGAAGAACGCAGTGGTGTCAGCCACACGGATGGCCTGCTGCATGTTGTGGGTCACCAGCGCGATGGTGTAGTCCTTTTTCAACTCGACCATCAGCTCTTCAACCCGGCGCGTGGCGATCGGGTCGAGCGCCGAACACGGCTCGTCGAGCAACAGCACTTCCGGCTCGGTGGCGATGGCGCGGGCGATACACAGCCGTTGCTGCTGGCCGCCGGAAAGCGACAGGCCACTGACCTTGAGCTTGTCCTTGACCTCATCCCACAGCGCAGCGCCCTGCAGCGCATGCTTGACGCGATCGCCGAGGTCGCCCTTGTAGCGGTTGAGGCGCAGGCCAAACGCGACGTTGTCGAAGATGCTCATCGAAAACGGGTTCGGTTGCTGAAACACCATGCCGATATAGCGGCGCACGACCACCGGGTCCACGCCTTTGCCATACACGTCCTGCCCGAGGAAATGCACGTGCCCCTCGAAGCGGAAACCTTTGACCAGGTCATTCATCCGATTGAGGCTGCGCAGCACAGTACTCTTGCCGCAACCGGAAGGCCCGATAAAGCCGGTGATCTTGTTTTTCTCGATGGGTACGTGGCTGTCGCGCACGGCCATGAAGTTGCCGTAGAAAATCTTGTCGAGCTTGCAGTCCATGACCACAGGCGCCTGGGTGGTAAACGGAGCGGCTATTTGCGCAGTTGATACGTTCAAAATTCAGATGCTCCCTTGTTCAGTACTTGGGCTTGCCGAAAATGCGGCTGACAATGTTCACGACCAGCACGATCATCACCAACACCAGCGAAGCCGCCCATGCGAGTTCGAGCTGATTGTCGAAGGGCATGCCGGAGAAGTTGTAAATCAGTACGGCCAGCGATGCCGTCGGGTTCATCACCGCGAGGCTGCCGTCGTGGTAGATCCAGTAGTTGCTGAACAACGCGGTAAACAGCAATGGCGCGGTTTCGCCCGCAGCACGCGCAACGGCCAGCATCACGCCGGTGAGAATCGCCGGCATGCCGGTTGGCAAGATGATTTTCCAGATGACCTGCGAGCGCGTGCAGCCCATGCCGTAGGCGGCGTCCTTCATGATCTTGGGCACCATGCGCATCGACTCTTCAGCCGTCAGCACGACGATCGGCAGCATCAACACCGCCAGGGCAACGCCGCCGGCCGGTGACGAGTAGGTGCCGGTGGTCATCACCACCAGGGCGTAGGCGAACACGCCGGCCAGAATGGACGGCAGCCCGGTGAGCATCTTGGCGGCAAAGCGCGCGGCGTTCGCCAGCTTGCTGTCGGGCCCCAGTTCAGCGAGGAAGACGGCGGCCATGATGCCGACCGGCACGGCAATGGCGGCGGCAATGCCGACCATCACAAAGGTGCCGGCCATGGCGTTGCCGAAGCCGCCGCCAGTCTCGAAACCGGTAGGCGGCAATTCGGTGAACACTTCCAGGCTCAGCCGTGCCCCGCCGCGCGTGATCAGCATGTACAGCACGGAAATCAGCGGCACGCTGGCGATCAGCGCACCCGTCCACACCAACGTGGTCAGCACCAGGCTGCGCAGGGCGCGCCCTTCGAACTTGCGCTGCAGGCTGGGCATAGCGCCGGCTGGCGAGGTCAAGCTGCTGGCAGGCGAAGTGAGGTCAGTCATTATTTGTTCCCCCGCTGGGCGTAGAGCATGATCATGGAGCCGAGGATGTTCACCAGCAGCGTGATGAACATCAGCACCAGCGCGGCGTACATCAACACCTCGATTTCGTTGGGGCCGGCTTCGGGGAAGTTCAGCGCCAACAGCGCGGCCAGGGTGTTGGCCGGCGCAAACAGCGAGAGCGAAATGTTGTTCGCATTGCCCACCAGCATCGCCAGCGCCATGGTTTCACCCAGCGCGCGACCCAGGCCGAGGACCAGCGAGCCGAAAATGCCGGTCGCCGCCGAAGGCACCATCACCTTGAGAATCGCTTCCCAGTGGGTGGTGCCCATGCCGTAGGCGGCCTGCTTGGTTTTCATCGGCACGCCAGTGAGCGCGTCCTGCGACACTGCCGCAATCGTCGGCAGAATCATGATGGCCAGTACCAGCGCGGCCGGAAGCAACCCGGGCCCGCTCAGGGACGTGCCGAAAAAAGGAATCCAGCCCAGTTCGCTGTTCAGCCAGGCGGTGAGTGGCCGAATCGCCGGGATCACCACGTAGATCCCCCACAGGCCGTAAACCACGCTGGGGATGGCCGCGAGCAGCTCGACAATGGTGCGAAACACCGCTGCCAGCTTCGCCGGCAGGAAATCCTGGGTGAGGAAAATGGCCATGCTGACACCGAAGAAACCGGCGATCAGCAAGGCAATCAGGGCGCTGTACAGCGTGCCCCAAATGGCCGGCAGAATGCCGTACTTGCCTTGGTTAACGTCCCAGACACTGCCGAAAAGCACATCGAAACCGTGCTTTTCCATGCCCGGAAGGGCCTTGCGTCCCACCTCGAATACCAAGGCGAAGACCAACGCCAGAATCAGCACCACCCCAATTCGCGCAAGGGCACGGAAGGTGCGGTCAACCAGGAAATCCTTCGTGGAAGGCGGCTGGCAGGCAGAATCCGGGTTAACCGGTACGACAAAAGGTGTGTTCATTGGCTAATTCCGGAACAGGGGGGAAACTCCCTCGGCGCGGCTGGACGCACACACCGAGAGAGACCACACGGGTGTTACTGGATGTTGGCGGAAGCCTTGCGAACCTGATCGACAACCGATTGCGGCAGCGGGATGTAGCCCATCGAATCAGCGATCTTCTGCCCTTCGGTCAGGCTGTACTCGACCATTTCACGCATGGCCTTGGCCTTGGCCGGGTTGCCGTTGTCCTTGCGGAAGATCATCCAGGTGTAGGAGGTGATCGGGTAGGACTTGGCGCCATCCGGGTCCGGCAGCCAGGCCACCAGGCTTTCCGGCATTTTCACCGCGGCCAGAGCCTCGGCACCGCTTTCGGCGTTTGGCACGACGTAATGGCCGGCCTTGTTCTGCAACTGGGCGAAGTCAACCTTGGCCAGTTTGGCGAAGCCGTACTCGATGTAGCCGATGGCGCCCGGGGTCTGGCGTACAGTGGCGGTCACACCATCGTTCTTCGGCGACTTGATGAATTTGTCGCTGGCTGGCCAGTTGACGGTGTTGCCTTCACCCAGGTCCTTCTGGAACTGCGGGTTGATCGCCGCCAAGTGCTTGGTGAAGACGGCGGTGGTACCACTGGAATCAGCACGCACGACCACGGTGATTGGCGTGTCGGTGAGTTTCAGGTCCGGGTTGGCGGCGACGATCTGAGGGTCGTTCCACTTGGTGATCTTGCCCAGGAAGATGTTGGAATAAACCTCGCGTGGCAGCTTCAGGCCCTTGGGGTTGCCCGGCAGGTTATAGGCCAGCACGATTTCGCCCGCCGTCATCGGCAGCAACTGCACGCCTTCGGCGACCTTGGCGATGTCTTCGTCTTTCATCGCCGAGTCACTGGCGGCGAAATCGACGGTTTTATTCAGGAAGTCCTGCACACCTGCGCCGCTGCCCTTGGATTGGTAATCCACGGTGACACCCGCGCTTTTCTTGCTGAAATCCTTGAACCAGGTGAGGTAGATCGGTGCAGGGAAGCTGGCGCCTGAACCGGTCAGACGGACGTTCTCGGCAGCAAATACCGAGGTGGCCCCCAGCGAAACCGCAACGGCGAGTGCAGCAGACTTCATCAGACGTTTCATTCAGGAGAATCCTTGTAATTACGGGCTCCCGAACTGTGCAGCAGAGTTGTTACGTTTTTATGAAAGTTGAATGGCAAACCACGCGCTTGTCCCCATTTACCGTCTCAATGTGGCCTTTAGCGGTCATTGGTTCGTAACAAAATGCGACTAGGACGCTTCGCGCACCGCGCTGAAAAAGTAGCCAGCCCCCGAAAAGCCGGCTTTACTTCTCGCAAAGCCCCCTCTCCCCCCTGATTGAACCCTCTGGCGGGCGCGCGGGTCTTAGCGGCTTGGTTGCTCCCTCTCACACATCGATGGAAACAGCAGTGAAAGACCTGACTCGTGAAGAGCTGGAGGCGCAAGTCCTGCGCCTGCGTGCCCTGCTGACAGAGGCGGGCGTCGACCCCATGTCAGGCGCGCGTAGCGAAGATGTACCGCCGAATTCCTTCGAAGACACCCAGGCACGCTATCGCCAGGCGCTGCTCGACATGTCGAACATGCGCTCCGCGCACGTCGCATTGCGCCAGAGCGAAGAGCGTTTTCGCACCATCCTGGAGACGGTCGAGTCGGCGTTTGCCATCGTCAAGGTCAAGTTCGATGCCGATGATCGGCCGATCGACTACCGGTTTGTCGAGGCCAACCCGGCGTTCGAGCGCCAGGCCGGGGTCGACCTGCGCGGCAAGTGGGTCACCGAGTTCGCCCCCGACCTGGAAAGTTTCTGGTTCGAGACCTACGGGCACGTGGCCAAGACCGGCGAGCCAGCCACTTTCGAAAGCTACGCTGAAGCGTTCAAGCGCTGGTTCGACGTGCGCGCGGTGCGTGTCGGCGACCCGGCCGACCGGCAGATCGCGATTATCTTCAGTGATGTCACCGAGCGGCGCAACGCGCAGGAGCGCCTGCGCATCAGCGAAGCAGTGGCGCGGCAAAACGTCGAGCGCGTGCAACTGGCGCTGGCCGCCGGTGCGATCATCGGCACCTGGCATTGGGACCTGCCCAGCGACCGCTTCACCATCGACGACGCGTTCGCCCGCGCCTTTGGCGTGGACCCGGCCCTGGGCCATGAAGGCTTGAGCCTGGCGCAGGTGATCACCTCGGTGCACCCGGAAGACCGCGACGGGCTCACCACCGCCATCAATGCCGCGATTGCCCGCGGCGGCGCCTACGCGCACCAGTACCGCGTGCTTCGCGCCGACGGCAAATACTATTGGATCGAGGCCAACGGCCGGGTCGAACTTGCCGAAGATGGCACGCCCTTGACCTTGCCGGGCGTGGTCATCGACGTCGAGGGCCGGCGCTCCGTGGAAGCCGAGCGCGACCGCGCGACCGCCGCACTGCGCGCCCTCAACGAAACCCTCGAGCAACGCGTGGCCGAGCGCACCGTCGAGCTGATCCAGGCCGAGGAAAAACTGCGCCAGTCGCAGAAAATGGAAGCCGTGGGCCAACTGACCGGCGGCCTCGCCCATGACTTCAACAACTTGCTGGCGGGGATCTCCGGCGCACTCGAACTGACGGTGCTGCGCATCGCACAGGGTCGCTGGGCGGAAGTCGACAAGTACATCACCACCGCCCAGGGTGCGGCCAAGCGCGCGGCGGCGCTGACCCACCGTCTGCTCGCCTTCTCGCGCCGGCAGACCCTGGACCCACGGCCCACCGATGTGAACCTGCTGATGGACGACATGGGCGAGCTGATCCAGCGCACCGTGGGTCCCAGCATCAGCGTGGAAACCCTCGGCGCCAGTGGCGTATGGCCGACGCTGGTGGATGCCAGCCAGCTGGAAAACGCCCTGCTCAACCTGTGCATCAACGCCCGCGACGCCATGCCCGATGGTGGGCGCATCAGCATCGAGACCGCCAATGTGCGGGTGGACGCTGCCACTGCCAGCGCCCAAGACCTGAGCGCAGGGGAATATCTGACGCTGACGGTCACCGACACCGGTACCGGGATGACACCCGATGTCATGGCCAAGGCGTTCGACCCGTTCTTCACCACCAAACCCATCGGCCAGGGCACGGGCCTCGGGCTGTCGATGATCTATGGGTTCGCCAAACAGTCCGGCGGGCAGGCGCGCATTGCCTCCGAGGTCGGGCGCGGCACGGCCATCAGCCTTTACCTGCCACGTTATTATGGACAGACCATTGAGCCCACGCCCGAGCAGGACAGTACCAGTGCCGCACCGGCGGAGTACGGCGAGACCATCCTGATCGTCGACGATGAACCCAGTGTGCGCACGCTGTTGATGGATGTACTCGGCGGCCTCGACTACAGCCTGATCGAAGCGAGTGACAGCATTACCGGGCTCAAGATCCTGCGCTCCGACGTGCACATCGACCTGCTCATCACCGACGTCGGCCTGCCCGGCGGCATGAACGGACGCCAGATGGCCGACGCCGGCCGCGAAGTACGGCCCGCGCTGAAAACCCTGTTCATCACCGGCTACGCCGAAGGCGCCATCATTGGCGACACGCGTTTGGGGCCTGGCATGCAGATACTGACCAAGCCGTTTGCGCTGGACACGTTGACGGCGCGGGTGCGGGAGTTGATCGAGTCGTGAGCGTCACGCGATGTCGCCGGCCCCGCAGGTTACTGTGGCCGACAACCGCACATCCCCCGCCGCACACGCGGGAGGATCAGCACCGAGCCTTGAAGATTGTTGATTCTTTCTCACAACACTCATTCCAGAAGGCACATTTATCGCCAGCGCGTCCCAGGTGATACTGCGCGACTCTCGCCTTAGGGATAAACACTGATGATGAAGACAGATTTCGCTGCCTGGTCCTGGACTGCAGGTGCAGGGATCGACGGTTTGCAGCTGGTCCGCAAAAGCCTGGATCAGCCCGGACCGGGTGAGGTGCTCATCGCCAATCGTGCCATCGCCTTGAACCCGGTGGACTGGAAGATCATCGAGTGGGGTCATGCGGCGTGGAAAACCGGACATGTGCCGGGCGTGGATGGCATGGGCGTGGTGGTTGCAAGCGGTGCCGGAGTGCCGATCAAACCAGGTACGCGCGTGGCCTACCATCAGTCGCTGGATCGCGACGGCAGTTTTGCCGAGTTCTGCATACTCGATGCAGCGACGGTGATGACCGTGCCGGCGGCCCTCGATGATGCCTGGGCGGCCTCACTGCCCTGCCCCGGCTTGACGGCCTGGCAGGCGCTGGAAAAGATTCCGGGCAGTGCTGGCGAGGTGTTGGTGGTCGGCGCGGGCGGTGCGGTGGGCCTGCTGTTGGCGCAGTTGGCGGTACAGCGTGGGTTGCGTGTGTGGGCCACGGCGAGCACGGCTCATCATGCCCAGCTGAAGGCATTGGGCGTGGTCGGTGTATTCGATTACCGCGACGCCGGCTGGCAGCAGGCACTTCAGTCAGCCCTGGGCGAACGGCGCCTTGACGCCGTGTTCGACACCGTGAGCGGTGCGCATGCAGCCACACTCGCGCCCCTGCTCGGCTACAACGGGCACCTGGTGTGCATCCAGGACCGCCAGGAAAGCGCGCCATTGCCGGCTTTCAGCACTGCGATTTCACTGCACGAGGTGGCGCTCAACAGCTTTCACGCCTACGCCAGCCTGAGTGATCGGCAGGCCTTGCGCCAACACGGCGAACGGCTCCTCGACGCGGTCCTGAACGGCATACTGCGGGTACCTGGACAGCAGGTCTTCGACTTCCATGAGCTGCCGCAAGCGCTTCGTGCCCTCAAGCAAGGTTCCATCAGTGGCAAATGGGTAGCGCGCCTCGCCGACTAAACCTCGGCCAGGCTTTCCTTCTTCTCCAACCACTCGATCATCAACTCTCCCCAGGCGATATCGGCCTGCAGCGCGGCCTTGGCTTTGCCCGAGTCGCGCGTGCGCAGGCCTTCAAGCACTTCAAAGTGCTTATGCTGGGCGCTCGCCAGTTCCAATTTCGGCACTTCCGCGTGGAAGCGGCTGAGCAGCGGCCCCATGATGACCCACATGTTCTCCAGGGTCTTGGACACCACAGGCATGCGCGCCGCGCTGATCAGGCCGAAGTGAAACTCGCGGTTGAGCAATGCCGCCTGCCGATGGTCGACCGAAACCGCCTTCTGAAACGCATCCTGAATACCTTCAAGCTTGATCAGTTCCGGCACGGTAATGCGCTGCGCGGCGGCACCGGCGGCCTCACCCTCAAGCAGATGACGGATCAACTGGATTTCCCTGAGCTGGCTGACCGACAACTCCGGCACATAGATGGACGTCGCGGCCTTCATGTCCAGCGCATGGTCGCTGACCAGCCGGAAGATCGCCTCGCGCACCGGCGTGATCGAGACCCCGAACTCTTCGGCCAGGGTGCTGATGCGCAGGCGATCGCCGGGCTGGTATTGGCCGTCCATCAACGCCGTGCGAATAATGGAATACACCCGCTCACTCAAGTTGCCTTTATCAATGGGCTTATGCACGGTCACTGTTACTCGATCTCCATGGTCGATGACGTGCGCCCGGCAGGCCTCGACGCCTGCGGCAGGGGCGCAGATCACGCATCATACATCATCATTTTACCCCTGCCACTCCGGCAGGCGCGTCCTTCAAATCCGTGCGTCGCGCCGTCCTACGCCCTGCAACAGCACGGCAATCACGATAATCGCCCCCTTGATAATCTGCTGTGGGTAGGCCGGCACACTCAGCAGATTCATGATATTGCCGATCAGCCCCAGCACCAGCACGCCGACCACGGTGTAGAAAATCGTGCCTTTGCCGCCGCTCAGCAGCGCGCCGCCGATGACGCACGCCGCAATTGCATCGAGCTCCAGCGCCATGCCCGCGCTGGGCGCCGCAACACCCGAGCGCGACGCAATCACCACCCCGGCCAATGCCGCCAGCCCACCACAGATGCCATAGGCCGCCAACTTGTAGCGTTCCACCGCAATCCCGGCCAGGCGCACCGCGGTTTCGTTGCTGCCGCTGGCAATCGTCAGTCGTCCGTAGGTGTTGTAACGCAGGATCAGCGCAAAGATGACCGTCACCAGGATCGCCAGCCACACGGGCCAGGGAATGCCCAGTACGCCATCGGCCAGGCGCCCGAAATCGCGCAACCACTGGGCACTGGTCAGCTTGTCATCCAGCCGTTGCGGCTGTCCGTTCGACAAAATAAAGGCCAGGCCGCGCCCTACCGTCATCATCGCCAGCGTGGCGATAAAGGGTGCCATGCGGAAGTAGGCGATAAACGTGCCTGTCACCAAGCCCATCAAGACGCCGGATGCGACCGCGACCGTCACCGCCAGCAGCAGCCCAAGTCCCCCTTCGACCGGCATCACGTTCAGGGTCATGGCCACCACGATCCCGCCCACGGCAGCCACCGACGCCACGGACAAATCGATCCCCGCCGTCAGAATCACGATCAACATGCCGATGCTCACCAGCAACAGCGGCGTCAATTGGCGCAACAGGTTGCCGAGGTTCTGATAGGTGAAAAAATCCGCGGACAAGACGCTGGCGACAATCGCCAGCAGTACCAGCATCACCAGCGCGTTGTGCTCAAGAAACAGGCGTTGCAGTGAGCGCCGGTGCGCACGCCCGGCATCGGCGTGGCTGTCGTGTTGCAGCGGTTCGGCCGCGGCCAGTTTGTAATCAGGGTTATTCATGGTGCTCGACTCCCATCGCCAGGCAAATCATCTGTTGTTCTTTGATGCGCTCACCCACCAGCTCACCGGCGATCGCACCTTCGCGCATGACCACGACGCGGTCACACATACCGATCACTTCGATCATTTCCGAAGACACCATGATGATTGCCACCCCTTGCTCCGCAAGGGCGTTGATCACCCGGTAGATTTCGGTTTTCGCACCCACATCCACGCCGCGTGTCGGCTCATCGAGAATCAGCACGCGGCAACCCGCATCGACCCACTTCATCAGCGCGACTTTCTGCTGGTTGCCACCCGACAGGTCACCGACCCGTTGCTCGATGGAACGCGTCTTCACCGACAGTTGCTTGCGCAGGGCCTCGATGCCCTGGGTCTCCCTGCCGCTGGCGATCCAGCCCATGCGTCCGGTATAGGGGCTGGCGGGGCGCAGCGCGCCATTGACGCGGATCGACATTTCCAGCAGCACGCCCTGCTGCTTGCGGTCCTCGGGCAGCAGGCCAATGCCATTGGCGATGGCTTCGCGCGGCGTGCGGTTGTGCAGTTCGCGCCCATTCAAGCGCAGGGTCCCGGAGGTCTTGCGGTCGGCGCCGAAGATCGCGCGCATCGTCTCCGTGCGCCCTGCCCCCACCAGGCCGCAGAAGCCCAGTACTTCACCGGCACGCACGTTGAAGCTCACGTTGCGCACCAGCCGCCCGGCGCATAGCTGATCCACCTCCAACAGCACCTCGCCGATCTGCGCGTTGCGCGGCGGGAACAGGTCGCTGAGTTCACGGCCGATCATCATCTCGATCAGCCCGCGTTCGGTGACATCCGCCAGGGCCAGGGTGCCGACGGTCTTGCCATCCTTGAGCACTGTCGCGCGGTCACAGATGCGGAAAATCTCATCCATGCGGTGCGACACGTACACAATGCACACGCCCTTGCGGCGCAGCTCGTCGAGGATCTTGAAGAGCTTTTCCGCTTCATGCGAGGTCAGCACGGCGGTGGGCTCATCGAACACCAGCACCGAGGAATTGCGCGACAACGCCTTGCAGATTTCCACGGCCTGCTGGTACGCCACCGGCAAGCTGCCGACCGCTTGGCGCACGTCGATATCGCTGAAACCCAGTTCATCCAGAATCGCCCGGGCCTTTTTGCGCATCGCAGCCCACTGCACAACACCACGGCTCTTGCCCAGGTCGTCGATGCAGATGTTTTCCGCCACCGACAGGTGCGGGGCCAGGGCAAACTCCTGGTAGATGATCGAGATACCCAGCTTGAGTGCATCGCCCGGCTTGCGGATATCCACCGGTTCACCATTCAGGCTGACCGTGCCGGTATCCCGTACGTAGGCCCCGGCAAGGATTTTCATCAGGGTCGACTTGCCCGCGCCGTTCTCGCCCATCAACGCATGGATTTCCCCGGCATGTGCCGAAAACCCAGCGTTGCTCAGTGCACTGATGCCACCGAATTTCTTCGAGATATCGCGCATCTCTACGGCTGGTGTGTGCATCGCATTCATGTTCTTCACCCTCTATTGACTGTCGCCGAACAGCCCGCCCCCGTTGGCGCGAGCTGTTTGGCGGGCGTTACTTGAGGGCCGCCTTGATCTGCTCGATGGAGCGGAACGGCGGCACATTGTCGGTGGAGGGCGGCAGGCTGTCAGCCTTGATATAGGTGTCGACGTTGTCCGGTGTAATCAGCGTGACCGGGAAATACGACGCCAGCGGCAGGTTGTTGGCATCCAGGCCTTTGTCGAGGATCTGGTGAATCAGCTCAATCGCGGCCACGCCGGTTTCAGATCCGCTGTTGGTGGCACTCACCAGCAACTTGCCCTGCTTGATCAAGTCCAGCGCCACCCGGAAGTTGCCCGCGCCGGAGGCGACCGTCACCTGGGCTTTCTTGCCGGCGTTTTCCAGGGCGTTGATTGCACCGATGGCAATGAAGTCGTTTTCCGCCAGCACCAGGTTCAGCTTGTCACCCTGCGACGCCAGGATGTCTTCGGTGGCCGCAAGCCCGCCCTCTTCGGTCCAGTCACCCCGGCCCCAGGCCAACACGTTGAAACCACCTTCCGGCCAACTGAAACTGCCTTTGGCTTTGATCTGCTGGAACAACTTGAAGCCCTTGAGCATCGCGTCCTCCTTGGACAGGCCCAGCTTTCGCTCCTCGGAACGCGCGTAGACAATCCCGGAGATCATGCCGTTGAGCCGGCTTTCGGAGGTGGAGTTGCCCATCACACCGATGACCATGGCGGCGTTGATCACCTTGGCCGGGTCGGTCTTGGCGATCACATAGCGGCCCGCCTCGAAACCACTGCCGTAGGGGTTGCCGGTGCTGGTGGTGATTACCGGAGCCCGGGCATCTGGCGCAGTGCCCACGGTAATCACCGGAATCCCGGCCGCCACGGCGCGTTCCACATCCGACACCGAGCCGAGCACGTCGGTGGGATCGATCACGATCAGGTCGACGCCCAGGGTAATGAAGTTGTCGACCTGGGCGCTTTGTTTGGCGACGTCACTGTCCGCCACTTGCAGCTCGATATCGTAGTTGTACTTTTTCGCGATGGTTTTCGCGTCGTCGAGCATCGACACGAACCAGGGGTTGCCCAGGGTGATCTCGGTCCAGCCGATACGCAGGCGCTCGCCTTTCTTTTTCAACGGCAATGCCTTGTTGATCGCCGTGCGATCCGGCATGTCGGGGTCAATCACGCCCGACAGCGCGGTATTGGGCATCAAGCTGTAGATTTCATGCTTGCCGGCGGCCCAGGCCTGGCTGCCGATAAGGGCCGCCAGGGCGAAGGTGGTGATCAAACGCTTCTTCATCATTATTGTTCTCCAGTGCGCTGATGGGATCGGTGATGCCGGCGCCGTCCTCGACAGCGCCGTGGTGTGGGCTCAGGCCTGTAAATCGATCCAGGCCGACTTGAGTTCGGAGTACTTGTCCAAGGCATGCAGCGAACGGTCGCGACCGTTGCCCGACTGCTTGTAGCCGCCAAACGGCATGGTGATGTCGCCGCCGTCGAAGCAGTTGACCCACACACTGCCGGCGCGCAGGGCGCGGATCATCGAGTGGGCGCGACTGAGGTTGCTGGTCCACAGGCTGGCAGCCAGGCCATAGGGCGAGTCATTGGCGATGTGCACCGCGTGCAGGTGATCCGTGGCGGTGATCACCGACAGGACCGGCCCGAAGATCTCTTCGCGGGCAATGGTCATGTCGTTGGTGACGTTGTCGAAGATCGTCGGCGGGATGAAGAACCCGTCGGCCAGGGCGCCACCGGCACGTTCACCGCCGAGGATGATCTGCGCGCCCTCCTCTGCACCGGTGCGGATGTAGCCGAGCACGCGGTCCATTTGCGCCTTGTCGACCATGGCGCCCAGTTGCGTGGCCGGATCGAGAGGGTCACCGACGCTGATACCGCGCGCGACCTTCAGGACCTCGGCGACGAATTCGGAACGGATACCCGCCTCGACGATCAGCCGCGAAGGCGCTACGCAGACTTCACCCTGGTTGAAAAACATCGATTTCGCGGCGGTGGCCGCTGCTTTTTCCAGGTCGTGGCAGTCATTGAGGATGATGTTCGGGGTCTTGCCGCCGCACTCCAGCCAGACCCGCTTCATGTTCGATTGCCCCGCGTACTGCAGGAACAATTTGCCGACTTCGCCGGAGCCGGTGAACACCAGCGTGTCCACATCCATATGCAGGCCCAGCGCGCGGCCAGCGGTAGGGCCGAAACCCGGCAGCACGTTGAACACGCCTGGCGGAATGCCCGCTTCGGCCGCAAGCGCGGCGATGCGCAGCGCGGTCAAGGGCGATTGCTCGGCCGGCTTGAGGATCACCGAATTACCCATCGCCAGGGCCGGCGCTACCTTCCACATGGCCATCAGCATCGGGAAGTTCCAGGGCGTGACCGCCGCCACCACGCCGATGGCTTCGCGGGTGATCATGCCCAGTGCACCCGGCCCGGAGGGCGCGATTTCGTCGTAGACCTTGTCACAGCATTCGGCGTACCACTGCAGGCATTCGAGTACCGCGTGCACGTCAAAACCACTGCTTTCCGCGACCGGCTTGCCCATGTCCAGGGTTTCGAGCAGGGCCAGCTCAGTCATGTGCTGCTCGAACAGCGCGGCGAAGCGCAGCATGACTTTCTTGCGCTCCTTGGGCGGACGCTGCGACCACACGCCACTGTCGAACGCCTGGCGCGCCACCTGGACGGCAACGTCGACGTCTTCGGCCTGGCAGGACGCGACGTGATTGAGCACCTGGCCGTTGCGCGGAGAGATATTGGCGAAGGTCTCGCCGCTCAGTGCATCGACAAAGCGGCCATTGATGAAGGCCTGGCCTGGCAGGTCCAGGGCGGCGACACGCTGCTGGACCGCAGCGATATCCACGAGTGTATTCATGCTGTTGTATCTCCTGTCTGGTTCAAGGGGTTAGAAGCTGACTTCGGTTTTCAGGCCGAACACCACCACGCTCTTGTCCCCGCTCAATCCGCCGGGGTTGACCACGTATTGCACGTTGGGCCGCAGTGTCAGGGCCGGGGTCACGCTGACGCCGTAGTACAGCTCCATCGGGTATTCGGTGTGCGGTGCCGCCACGGTGTAGCCACTGGTCTGGCGGATGCGCCTGGCGGATTTTTCATTCACTTCCAGGCGGCCCAGCGCCAGGCCGATTTCATCCTGCGGACGTGCGGCAAACGGACCGCTGATAAAGGCACCGGCATGCCAGACGTTTTCCACGTAGGACACGTCGCGGTCCGACTGAATGAAGTTGGCAAACAGATTGAGGCCGCGGGCACTGTTGTCCGGGTCCTGGTACACGCGTTGGTCGACCATGGCGTAGAAGCCGCGGGCTGAATCGTGCTGGTCGGGGGCTTTGCCGGTCAGGCCGATCGGCTGGCCATCGAGATCGCGGTACACGTCGTTGAAATCACCGGCGTTGCGCCAGACGCCCACGCGGTACGTGCCAGGCAGGCCGTTGAGCCTCGGCGTCCAGGCCAGTTCGCCCACGGCGAGGTAGCCGGTAGTGCCCGAGGGGCTGCCGAAATTCAGGCCCTGGCCGTTCTCGGTAAAGCGCGGATTGACCTGATACAGCGAGGCGTTGACGGTCAGCTCATCGATCAACTTGCCCGCCACCGCCGCGCCCCACTGGCTGACCGGCCAGGTAAACCAGTTGGGGGTGATGTAGCCCGGTACCGTGCCGCAGAACGTCAGGTTCTGGAACTTGCAGGAAAACGGGAACACATCGCCGCTCATGGGCAAGCGGCCGAGCTTGACCACCAGTCGGTCGTCGAGCAGTTGCTGCTGGTAATAGAACTGCACCAGCCGCGTGACGCTGCCGTAGCCGTAGATTTCCTGGGCGGCCAGCAAGGTATGAGTGCCCGCCTCTGCCGTCAGGCTTTCGCCATTGCGGTTGCTGAAGGTCATGCGAAAACTCGCCCCCTGCCAACCGAGCAGCTTTTGCAGGTCGAAGTTGCTGTCGATCATCAACTGATCGCTGTAGGTGCCTTTGTGCGTGTCGCCGCCCTGGGTGTTGTAGGCCAGCTCGTTGACGTACGTCAGCTGGAAGTCCACTCCCTGCTCATGCAGGCGCGTGCGTTCACCGTTCCAGTCGCCAAGCAGAAAGTTGTCCGGCGAATAACTGGCGGCAAACACGCCAGGGCCTACACACGCACTTAGAAGTCCTGCGGCAACGATGGTTTTATTGGTCATTGTCAGTGTTCCCGAAACTGTTTTTATTGTTGGTTTTAGTGTTTTTCGAGCATGCAGAATCCCGCCAACCCAACTGACGGGTCGGTGAAGCAACAGCGTTAACGCGGTGTGACTGAAAAGTCGGTTAGAAGCACATCCTCACGATGGCGGCGACCTCCTCCTGGTTGTTGATCGGCTTAGGGTGGCAGGCCAGGTCCTGGTTGAAACTGGTCCAGACGGTGTGGGCAAATTCATCGACTTGCTCAGGGCGCAAACCGTAGCTGCAAAACGTGTCGGTGACCCCCAGGGTGGTGAAGAGCTGTTCGAGGATTACGGGCAGGCGCTCGGCGCGCTCGTTGACCGACAAGCCCAGGGTTTCCGGGCACAGGATCCCGGCCACGGTGGCAAACTTTTCGGCGGCGACCGGCAAGGTCCAGCGGATGACATGCGGGGTGCTCGCCGCCACCGTGCCGCCATGGGGCGCGTCGGTCATTGCGCCCAAGGGCTGGCCCAAGGCATGGGACACGGTCACCCCGGCACCGGCGATAGCCATGCCGCCAAGGGTCGAGGCAAATGCCATGTTGGCGCGTGCCTCCAGGTCAGTGCCGTGCTCCACGCAGCGCTGGGCATTCGCCGCAAACAGGCGGATGGCTTGCAAGGCCACCATTTCCACCCAGGGTGTGCAATGGATGCTGATATAGGCTTCGAGCGCATGGCAGAAGGTATCGACCGCCGTCAGTGCGGTGAGTTTGGGCGGTTTCGACACCAGGATCTGCGGGTCGATCAACGCGACGTCAGGGTAGATGAACGGGTTGACGATGGCGCACTTGAGGCCCAGCTCGGGGTTGTTGATCACCGCAAAAGGCGTGGCTTCGGTGCCAGTACCGGAGGTGGTCGGCACCACCAGCAGCGGCAGGCCACGGCGTTGCGGGCGGCGTACCTCTTCGCCGAGGCGCTCGGTGTAATCCCAGCAATTGCCACCGTGCACGGCGACGAACGCCACGGCCTTGGCCGAATCGATCGCACTGCCGCCACCCATGGCCACGACCACGTCGCAGCCTGCGCGAAGCACTTGATCGACCGCGCGATCAATCGTGGTGTGACGGGGGTTGGGCACGATGTCGTAGAACTCGAGATATTCGATACCGCGCTCGATAAAGCTGGCAGTAACCTGCGCGACCCACTCGCTGCCTTCGAGAAACGGGTCGACCATCAGGAACACCTTGGTGCCGAACGGCGCGACTTTGTCGCCCATGCGCCGGATCGCGCCGACCTCGAAGTCCAGGGTGAGAGGCAGACTTGCCTGAAATGCGTTCATCAGTTCACCTTTGTTCTTATTGGAATGTGTGACCGGCCCGGCCTTATCGCAGCGCGCCGCCATATTTGTACAACTCGCCCAGATCGCTGGCGGCAATCAGCGCAGCTCTCATCTCATCGACAGTCACGGCGAAGGGCTCGACGTTGCTGGTCTGGTTCGGGTCGGCCGCGGTGCGGGCCACAGCATCGAGTTCCTGCGCGGTGATATCGGCCAGGCCGAGGTCGCCGAAGGTCACCGGCAAACCAATGCTCAGGCAAAAGCGCAACACGGCATCCAGTTCACCGCTGGTTTTGCCTTCCAGTACCAGCATCACCAGCGTGCCGAACGCCACGTACTCACCGTGGTACATCGTGGCGCGCAGGCCCAACTCACTGAAACCGCAATACACCGCGTGGGCGGTGGCGACGCCATTGCTTTCAAAGCCGATGCCGCTCATCAAGGCGTTGGCTTCCACCACGCGGTTGAAGGCCTTGGTCACGCAGCGCTGCTCGGCGGCGCGCTTGGCTTGCACGCCGTCTTCAAGCAGGACGCGGTAGCACAGCTCGGCAATCGCCATCGAGGTCAGCGTGGCCTTGGCCCCGCCGCCGCCCTCCTTCATGCCGCCGCCGGCATTGCCGAGAAAGTTGTCGCGGTAGCCTTCAACACAGGTGCGGGCTTCGAAATACGTCGACAGCGCATCGCCCATGCCGGCTACCAGCAGGCGCACCGGGGCCTGGGCGATGATCCAGGTGTCAACCACCACCACATCCGGGCTGCGCTGGAAAAACAGCACGTCGTCAAACGCGCCGGCTTCGGTGTACAGCACCGACAGCGAACTGGTGGGCGCGTCGTTGGAAACCACCGTCGGCACGATGCACAACGGCACCCGCGCCTGATTGGCGAGCGCCTTGGCAGCATCGAGCACTTTGCCACCGCCGATACCGATCACACCGTCGCACTCAAGCCCCTGCATCAACACCGCCAAGCGCTGGATTTCCTGGCGGGTCACTTCGCCGGAAAAAATCCCGTAGTGAAGCGCGGTGCGGGTGCTGGCGAAGCTGCTTTCCAGGGTTGGCTTCAGGCTGTCCAGGCGGCCCTGGGTGGTGATCACCATGAGGCGGCGACCGAACCAGGCGACGTGCAGTGCCAGGCGGTCGAGTTCTTTGTAGCCCTGGATATAACGACCAGGTGCGGCAAATATCTGGGTCATCTCAATGTTCATCCTGGCCCCATCAAGGAGGCTTTTTGTTATTGCTTTGAGGACGTGGTCGAGGAGCAATACCGTCGACGGATCGATGATATATCATATTTAATTTTTTACTGCCAACCGCTTTTTCGAATGAAAAACCGCCGTGAAAGACAGGGATTGACGCTTGGGGGGATCGAAGATATATGATGCATGAAAACAAGAACAACGTTATTCGGAGACGACATGCACGATTACATTGTCATTGGCGGCGGGTCTGCGGGTTGTGCGCTGACGGGTCGTTTGATCGAGGCCGGGGCCTCGGTCCTGCTGATTGAAGCGGGCCCCCGGGACACCCATCCGCTGATTCATATTCCTGCCGGTTTTACCCGATTGCTCTCCAGCCCCCTGCTGTCTCGCCATGAGACACAGGCGCAGACGTCCATGGACGGACGCAAACGCATTCTTCCCCAAGGCCGCGTACTGGGCGGCGGCAGTTCGGTGAATGCGTTGATCTACATTCGCGGCCAGCACGAGGACTACGACGACTGGGCTGCCACTGGCTGCAATGGCTGGTCGTTTCGCGAAGTGCTGCCCTACTTCAAGCGCGCTGAAGACAATGAGCGCTTCGATAACGGCTTTCATGCCACAGGCGGTCCGCTAGGGGTTTCGGACCTCAAGCAGGTGTGTGAATTGTCACGCGGCTTCGTGCGTGCCGCGCAGCAGGCGGGCATCCCGTTTACCGCCGACTTCAACGGTGAACGCCAGAATGGCGTCGGCTTCAACCAGATCACCGCACGCAACAATCGCCGTTGCAGTGCCGCCGTGGCGTACCTGCGCACCGCCGAAAAATCCGAGCGCCTGACAGTCATCACCGACGCCACCGTGCAGCGTGTGGTGCTCGAAGGCAATCAAGCGGTCGGTGTCGAGTACCGTCACAAGGGCCAGCTTGTGCAGGCTCGCTGCAGCAAGGAAGTGGTGCTCAGCGCGGGCGCGATCCAGTCGCCCAAGCTGCTGATGCTGTCCGGTATCGGCCCGGCCGCCGAGCTTGAGCGTCATGGTATTGCCGTGCAGCACACGTTGCCCGGCGTCGGCCAGAACCTGCAGGACCATGCCGAAGTCGGCAGCATCGCCTATTGCCATGGCAAATACGGCTACTACGGCCAGGACAACGCTTTCAACACCGTGAAAAACGGCCTGCAGTACCTGATGTTCGGCAGTGGGCCGGTGAGTTCGAACGTGACTGAAGCCTGTGCATTCATCAACACCGACAACCCGCAGGAACGGCCGAACGCGCAGATGCATTTTGTGCCCATCGTGTTTTTCGACCTCGACCAGGAGGCGATCAAGAAACCCGGCGCGACCATCAATACCTGCGTCTTGCGACCGATGAGCCGAGGCGAAATCCGCCTCGCCGACAAGCACGCCGACACCCCACCACTGATCGACCCCCGCTACTTTGCACACCCGGAGGACCGCCGTGTCGCCATCAAGGGGCTGAACCTGTCGCGGGAAATCCTCGCGCAACCGGCGATGCGCGCCTACACCGACGAAGAGGTATTCCCCGGCTTGAGTGTGCGCAGCGATGAGGACCTGCTGAGCTACATCAACCAGCGCGCGAAAACCGTCTACCACCCGGTCGGCACCTGCAAGATGGGCACTGACGCCATGGCCGTGGTCGACCCGGAATTGCGCGTACACGGCCTGCGCAACCTGCGGGTAGTGGACGCCTCGATCATGCCTAACCTGATCTCCGGCAATACCAATGCACCGTCCATCATGATCGGCGAAAAAGCCGCCGACCTGATCCTGGGGCGCAGCGCATTGCCTGCGGCCCACGTCTAGAACACAGGAATCCAGCCATGCCTATCAGCGGTAAAACGCGCGTCGTCGTGCACTTGACCTACCCCGCCAAACACCTGCGGACACCCGAATTCTTCAACCCGTTGCTGGAACGCCTTGGCTACGACGGCGTGCTGGTGCCATGGGAAGTCTCGCCGGCGAACCTGGCCACTGCCTGGCAAGGTTTGCGCGGCATTGAAAACCTCGCGGGGGTGATCGTCACCGTGCCGCACAAGCTGGAGGTGGCAACCTTGTGCGATGAACTCAAAGGCACTGCCCTGCTGCTGAAAGTGTGCAACGTCGCCAAGCGCCTGGCGGACGGACGCTTCACCGGGCGTATGTTCGATGGCGACGGCTTCGTCGCCGGCCTGAAAAAACAGGGCCATGACCTGGGCCGCAAACGCGTGCTGCTGTTGGGCGCCGGCGGCGCGGCCACCGGCATCGCCCACGCGTTGCTGGCCGAAGATATCCAGGAACTGGTGATCAGCAATCGCACACCGGCCAAAGCCGAGGCGCTGGCACTGGAATTGCGCCTGATGTTCCCCGGCAAAAGGGTCAATGCCGGCCCTGCGGATGCCAGCGGCTTTGACGTGGTGATCAATGGCACCGCCTTGGGCCTGAATGCTCGAGATCCGCTGCCGCTGCCCGTCGAGACCCTCGCCGCCGGCACGATTGTCGGTGAGGTGGTGATGAACCCAGACATCACGCCCCTGCTCACCGCAGCGGCCGAGCGTGGCTGCATCATCCATAAAGGTGCGCACATGATCACCGGCCAGGTGGACCTGCTCGCCGAGTTTCTGTTTTCCCAAGCGGGCGTTTGAGCGCCCGTTTTTACTCCCCAAGGAAAGACCATGAAAAAGACAGCAATCGTCACCGGCGGTGGTTCGGGCATCGGCCTGGCTACCGCGCAACGCCTGCACGCGGATGGCTATGAAGTATTCACCGTCGGGCTGGGCGAACCCGAGCAACACATTCCCGGCATCCACTATCAGGAACTGGACGTGACCGACGACGACGCGGTGAACCGTTTCTTCGCCCCGTTCGAACGCGTGGATGCCATCGTCAATGCCGCCGGGATCATCGACCATAACCGCGAGTGGGAGCTGGAAGGCTTCGGTCGGGTCATGGACGTCAACCTCAACGCCGTCCTGCGCATCACCAATGCCGCCCTGCCCGGCTTGAAAGCCGCACGCGGTGCGGTGGTGAATTTCGCCTCGATGTGGGGGATTTTTGGTTCGGCGAAAACCCCCGCCTACGCCTCGAGCAAAGCCGCGATCTCCGAGCTGACCCGCTGCATGGCGGTGGCCTGGGCGACTGACGGCGTGCGCGCGAATGCGGTGGCGCCCGGCTGGATCCTTACCAATCTGTCGCGACGAGCGTTCGAAGACCCGGCCCGTTCGGCCGGAATCATGGCCCGCATCCCGATGAAAAGCTGGGGGGCACCTGAAGACGTGGCGAATGTGATTGCGTTCCTGGTCTCCGACAACGCGCGCTACGTCACCGGGACTACGCTGCCGGTCGATGGCGGGTATTCCGTCGCCTGAGTATACGCTGGCTATTTGAGTGCTTGACCGTCTAAAAACATGATATATCATGCATCACTATAAGATCGAGACTGCGGCGACTGGCCGTCGAGACTCAAATAACAATGAGCAATACAGTGAGAGGTGCTGAATGAATCTGGTTTTCGGCTCGCCCGGACGGTACGTCCAGGGCACTGAAGTACTTGCCCAGGCGGGTACCTACCTGGCGCACTGCGGGCGCACTGCCGTGGTGGTCATCGACAGCTACGTGCTGGGCCTGATTCGCGAGCGGCTCGATACCACTTGCGCTGAAGCCGACGTGGCATTGCACTACCTCACCTTCGACGGCGAAATCACCGCCGACGGGATCGCCGATTTGCGCGCTGCCGCTGCAGGCATTGCGTTCGACCTGATCCTGGCGGTCGGCGGCGGCAAGTGCATCGACGCCGGCAAGGCCCTCGCCCATAGCTCGGGCCGTGCACTGGTGACCATGCCCACCGTGGCCTCCAACGATGCGCCCACGTCAAAAAACTATGTGGTCTATGACGCCCATCACCAACTCAGCGAAGTCGGCCATCTGTTGGTCAGCCCGCGCTACGTGCTGGTGGACACCGGGCTGATCGCCCAGGCACCGCGCGCGTTCCTGCTGGCGGGGATCGCCGATGCGCTGACCAAGAAATTCGAAGCCGAGCAGTGCTTCAACGCTGGCGGCGTCAACATGTTCGGTGCACGCCCGGCGCTGTCCGGGTTGGTACTGGCGCAGGAGTGCTACCGCGTCATCCGTCAATACGCCGAACCGGCGCTGGCCCAGGCTGGCAGCGGTGAAGTGACGGTGGCCTTCGATCATCTGATCGAGGCCGTGCTGCTCATGAGCGGCCTGGGCTTTGAGAGCGGCGGCCTGTCCATCGCCCATGCGATGACGCGCGGCCTGTCGAAAATCCCCGGCGCACAACAGCAGGTGCACGGCTGGCAAGTCGCGTATGGCTTGCTGGTCCAGCTGATACTCGAAGACCGTGACGCTGAACTGCTGGGCGACATGCTGGGCTTCTATCAACGCATCGGCCTGCCCCGCAACTTGTCCGAACTGGGCGTGCCTGTTATCGACCGCGCGGTGCTGATGCAGGTCGCCGAGCCCACGTTGAAAGCGCCTCACGCCCGCAACTTTGCCACGGCCTCGGGCAACCCGCTGACGTGTGAAGACCTGATCGCGGCCATGCTCGCGCTCGAAGGATTGACCCACTGAGCCATCCACAACTGAACCCACACCCCACCCGTTGAAGTTCAAGCCCCGCGCCTGAAAGTCGACTTCAACACATTCATGCCTGTGATTGGAGGTAGAGATGTCTGCACCCCGAAAAACGCTCGAACAGTGGCGCGCCAGCGATTTTGTGCCCGATGCCGTGACCGTTGCACGGCTCAAGGACCGGGCGAAATTCGTTCGCCTGGAAACCATTCGCCTGATCGAAATCGCCAAGACCGGCCACTACACCTCGGTGTTCTCCGCCGCCGAGTTGTTTGCCGCGCTGTACTACGACGTGATGACGATTCGCCCCGAAGAACCGAAGTGGCCCGGCCGCGACCGCTTCCTGATGGGCAAGGGCCACGCTGCCGTGGGCCAGTTCCCGATCCTGGCGGACCTGGGCGTATTCCCCAAGGAGTGGCTCGATGAATACACCCGCCTGGGCAGCCCTCTGGGCGATCACCCTGACATGCGCAAAGTACCCGGTATCGACTTCTCTTCCGGCTCCATCGGCCACGCCCTTTCCGGCGGCCTGGGCATGTGCCTGGCCCAACGTTTCACCGGCGAAACCTATGACGTGTTCGTCATGCTCGGCGACGGCGAAATGCAGGAAGGCCAGGTCTGGGAAGCCGCCATGGGCGCCGCCCATCACAAGGCCAAGCACCTGATCGCGATTGTCGACCGCAACGGCTTCCAGCTCGACGGTTCGGTCGACGACGTCATCGGCATCGAACCGCTGGATGAAAAATGGCGCGCGTTCGGCTGGGAAGTGCACGTGATCGACGGGCACAACATCGCCGAAGTCACCGAGACCCTGCGCCGCGTAAAAGCCGATGAGAGCCGCGACAAACCCGTCTGCATCATCGCCAAGACCGTCAAGGGCAAAGGCGTCTCCTACATGGAGACCGAGCCCGGCTGGCACCTCGGTTACCTCGACCCGGAAGACGCCAAACGCGCTATCGCTGAAATTGAAGCCATGGAGATCTGAACATGAACGCCCCTCTTTCCCCCAATTCCTGGCAGTACCGTGGCCTCAACGCGATGAACCCGGGCCTGTCGTTCCTGTCCGACGCGCTGATCGACCTGGCCCGCGAAGGCTACCCGGTGATGGCTGGTTCCGCTGACCTGCAGTACTCCAACGGGCTCAACAAGTTCGCCAGCGAGTACCCCGAGCGCTACATCCAGTTCGGTATTTCCGAACAGAACATGGTCACCGCCGCAGCCGGCCTGGCCACCTGCGGGGTCATGCCGTTCGTGGCAACCTTCGCCTCGTTCCTCGGCCTGCTGTGCTGCGAGCAAATCCGCATGGACGTGGCCTACTCGGCACAGCCGGTGCGCCTGATCGGCCACCACACCGGGATTTCCCTGGGCTTCTACGGCACCTCGCACCATGCCACCGAAGACATCGCCACCATGCGCTCGATTGCCGACCTCGCGGTGGTCTCGCCGGCCGATGGTGCGCAACTGGCGGCGGCGATCAAGGCGTCTGCCACCTACGACAAGCCGGTGTATTTCCGTATCGGCCGAGGTCGCGATCCGGTGGTCTACGACGCCGATGTGGTCTTCGAGTTCGGCAAGGCCCATGAGCACATCGAAGGCGAAGAACTCACCATTATCGCCTGCGGCATCACTGTGCACGCCGCCCTCGAAGCAGCCCGCAAGATGAATGCCGAAGGTCGTTCGGTGGGTGTGATCGACATGGCCTCGATCAAGCCGATCGACCGTGACGCGATCCTGCGCGCCGCCGCCCGCAGCAAACGCATGATGACCGTCGAGGAACACAACGTGCTCGGTGGCCTGGGCGCCGCCGTGGCGGAAGTGCTGGCCGACGAAGGTGTCGGCGTGAAGCTCAAGCGCCACGGCATCTACGACGAATACAGCCTGATCGCCCCGCCGACGCACCTGTACCAGCACTACAAACTCGATGCCGCCGGAATCGAGGAAGTCGCCCTGGCCCACCTCGACGCCTGACGCCTGCCCACGGGAGCGAGCGTGCTCGCTCCCACGCGGTACCCCATTTCTCGGAGCCAATAATGAATAACATCACCGAGACCCTGTCCGATCACGCGATCGGGCACGGCAAGACACGCACGTCCCTGCGCAAAAAATCATTGGTCGCCACTGGCGTTGGCAACTTGCTGGAGTGGTTCGACTGGACCATCTATACCGTGGCCTCGGTGTATATCGCCGCCGCCCTCTTCGACAAAAGCAATCCCACTTCCGCCCTGCTCAGTACCCTGGCGGTGTTCGCCGCAGGTTTTGTACTGCGCCCGATTGGCGGGATCTTCTTCGGCATCCTCGCCGACCGGTTGGGCCGACGCATGGTGCTGCTCAGCACGATGCTGCTGATGGCCGGCGCCAGCCTGTTGATCGCGTTTATTCCCTCCTATGAGTCAATTGGCAGCTGGGCCTCCGGACTGCTGTTGCTGGCCCGCTTGATCCAAGGCTTCGCCCACGGCGGCGAGACCACCACGTCGTATGCCTATATCGCCGAAATCGCCCCGCCGAAACGGCGTGGGCTGTGGTCCAGCACGGTGTTTCTCGCCGTAGGGTCCGGCTCGTTGCTCGCGACGTTCTACATGGCACTGCTCACCGGCTTGCTGTCCACCAGCGAAATGCAGGAATGGGGCTGGCGCCTGCCCTTCGCCACCGGTGGCCTGCTGGCGGTGTTTGCCTTGTGGTTGCGACGCAACATGATGGAAAGCGAGCACTCGCCAAGCGTCGGTGCCGAGTCGTCGGCAGCGGCGTGGAGCCGTGGCAAGATCCTCCAGCACGGTGTACGCCTGTTCCTGTATGAAGCCGGCGCGACATTGACCTACTACACCTGGGTCACCTCGGCGTCGATCTACGCCATCAGCGTCAAGGGCATGGACCCGCGCAGCGCCTTCACCATGAGCTGTATTGCACAGGTGATCTACCTGGTGTTCCTGCCCATTTCCGGGTGGCTGTCGGACCAGTGGGGCCGCAAGATTTCCGCGTTGATTTCGCTGCTGGGGATTGCCGCCACGCTATTCCCGCTGTGGGGCTTGATCTCCAGCGAGCCGTGGACCTTGATGGTGGCGCAAACCGCCGGCCTGTTGTTGGTCGGGTTTATCACCGGCTGCAAGCCGGCATCGATTTCCGAACAGATTCCCACCCGTTATCGCACACGCATGTTCGGGGTATGCATCTCCCTGGGCGTGGCGGTGTTCGGCGGCACGGCGTCGTACCTGACCACCTGGCTGTACTCGGAGAATATCGGCTGGATGTTCAATATCTATTTGATCGTGGTCGCGGTCATCGCCAGCGCCGTGGTATTGATGTGGAAGAACAACCACGGCGTGCCGATCGACAAAATCTGAAGGCGACGGGAGCAGGCAAGCCCTGCTCCCCCGCTGCCGTCAGCCGCCCAGTGCGCTGACCAGCGCAGCCTGGTTCTGCCATTGCGCGGTCTTGACCTGGGCCAGCGCGTTCTGCGCCGCCAACTGCACCCGCTGCGCCTGCAGCACATCCAGAAACGGCGTTTCGCCGGCCTGCCAGGCGCGCTGAATCTGCTCGGCCGCCGAACTTGCCTGGCTCGCCGCACTGGCCAGGAACTGTTGGCGCTCAGCATTGCGCTGCGCCGCCGCCAGGGCCGACTCCACCTCCGACACCGCCGTGAGCACCGTACGCCGGTACGCCAGCAACGCCTGCCGCGCCTCGGCATCGCGCAAGTCGACGACGTTGCGTCGCCGTCCGCCGTCGAGTACCGGCACGCTGGCATTCACGCCGGCCAGCCAGAATGTCGAGTTGGCCAGGCTCGCCGCACTCACGCCGTCGATCAACGAGCCAAGTGCCGCCGACAGGCTCAGGCGCGGCATCAGGTCCGCCTTGGCCACGCCGACGCGCGCATAAGCGCCAATCAGGCGCGCTTCAGCGGCACGTACATCCGGGCGACGACGCAACACGTCGGCCGGTGTGCCCGCATCAAGCAACGAGACCGTGGCCACCGTTGCCGGGGTCGCCGTGAACTGCTGGTACAGCGTCTCGGCAGGCTCGGCGAGCAACACCGACAGCCGATGCAGCGAGCGCTGCCAGCTGAGTTGCAGCGCCGGCACTTGCGCGGCGGTGGAACCAGACTGCGAACGGGCGCGCAGCAAGTCGGCTTCCGGGCTGCCCCCGGCGGCGTACAACTGCTCGGTCAGTTGCAGCGTCTCGGCCTGGCTCGCCGCACTCTGCTTGACGATAGCCAGCCGTTCCTCCAGGCCACGCGCCTCGGCGTAGGCCTGTACCACGTCGGTGATCAGTGCAATGCGCACCCCTTGTGCCTGCTCCTCGGTGGCGTGGAAATCGGCGTCGGCCGCCCTCACCCCTTCACGAATACGGCCAAACAGATCGATCTCCCAGGCTGCGCCCAGGCCAACCGACCTCGGCTCGGTGATCAGCGGGTCGCTGAACCCCGCCTGGTCGGCCGAGATCCGCTGGCGCGCGGCGCTGGCGTCCAGGTCGACCTGTGGGCTGCCGGATGCGTCAGCGATGTTGCGCAGCGCGCGCCCGGCATCGATGCGGGCCAGGGCCATCTGCAGGTCAAGGTTTTCGGCCAGGGCACGCGCCACCAGGCGGTTGAGCAAGGGATCCTGATACAGCGTCCACCATTGTGCCGGCACACCCAGTGGCTGCGGGGTTTGTGCGTTGACGAATTGCGCGACCGGCGCCTCAATGCTCGGAGGCTGCACCGGTGAGGCGCAGGCGCTCAGCAGTGCGGCGCCGAGCAGCAAGGCCGGCGTACGTAGAAGATCATTCATGGGACAGCCCCTGTTGAAGTTGGATCGAGCGTTCGCCACCGGCCAGGCGGCGGATCAAGACATAAAACACCGGCGTGAACAGCAGCCCGAACAACGTCACGCCGATCATGCCAAAGAACACCGCCGCGCCTACGGCCTGGCGCATTTCCGAACCTGCGCCCTCGGACATCACCAACGGCAGCACACCGAGGACAAACGCCAGCGACGTCATCAGGATCGGCCGCAAACGCAGCCGACACGCTTCGACCACGGCGTCGACGATGCCCTGCCCTTCCTTCTCTTGTTGCCGCGCCACTTCGACGATCAGGATCGCGTTCTTCGCCGCCAGCCCGACCAGCACGATAAAACCGATCTGGGTGAGGATATTGATATCCAGGCCCATCAGGCGCACACCCCCGGCCGCGGCCAGCAGGCACATCGGCACAATCAACAGGATCGCCAGCGGCAGGCTCCAGCTGCCGTACTGCGCGGCGAGCACCAGGTACACGAAAATCACGCACAGCGGGAACACCAGCAGCCCCATGTTGCCGGCAGTGGTCTGCTGGTAGCTCAGGTCAGTCCACTGGTAGCTGATACCGGCCGGCAGCGTTTCCCGGGCCAGGCGCTCCATGGTCTTGATACCAAATTCAGAACCCAGCCCCGGCAACGTATCGCCGTTGATTTCTGCGGTCGGGAACAGGTTGTAGCGCGGGAAGCGCTCCACCCCGAGAGCCTCATGCAGGCGGGTCACACTGGCAATCGGCACCATCTGGCCGGCGTCGTTGCGCACCTTGACCCGCGCCAGGTCCTCGGGCGTGACGCGGTACGGCAAGTCAGCCTGCGCCGTAACGCGATAGGTACGGCCTACCAGGTTGAAGTCGTTGATGTAGGACGAACCAAAGTAGGTCTCGATTGCCTGGTTGATCTGGCTGCTCGGTACGCCGAGCATTTCCGCGCGTTCACGATCCAGTTCGACGAACACCTGCGGGGTGCGGGCGGAGAACGGTGAATACACGCCGGTCATGCCGTGGGTAGCGTTGGCAGCCGCGATCAATGCATCGGTGGCCTTGGCCAAGGCTTCGGTGCCCAGGCCAGCAGTGTCCTGCAAGCGCATCGAGAAACCACCGGTACTGCCCAACCCCTGTACCGGCGGAGGCGTGGCGACAATCACCGTGGCGCCGCTGACGACTTTCAGCCGCTCACGCAGGTCTGCGGCGATCTTGTCCGAGGTCAGCCCGTGCTTCTTGCGCTCGGACCAGGGCTGGAACACCGGGGCCAGGCCGGCGGAGTTGGATGAACTGGTACCAGTCACCATCGAGAATCCGGAGAACGTCGGCACTCGATCCACCCCAGGCACCTGCAGCGCAATGGCTTCGATCTGCTGGGATATCGCGTTGGTACGTTCCAGCGACGCGCCGTCAGGCAATTGCACGATCACCACCAGGTAACCGCGATCCTGAATCGGGATGAACCCTTTGGGCGTCGACACCAGCAAGTACGCGGTGGCGGCGATCAGCACCGCATAGATCGCCAGCATCAATGGCGTCCGCCCCACCAGCCCGCGCACGCTGCCGGCATAGCTCGCCGAGAGTTTCAGGAAGCCACGGTTGAACCCATTCGCCGCACGCTTGAGCAGGCCGATGTTTGCCTGCTCTGCTTCAGGTGCATGGCGGCGTAGAATCATCGCCGCCAACGCCGGCGACAAGGTCACCGAATTGAACAGCGAGATCGCGGTGGCCACGGCAATGGTGATACCGAACTGGCGGAAGAACTCACCGGAGATGCCGGGAATGAACGCCGTCGGAATAAACACCGCACACAGCACCAGCGTGATGGCGATCAGTGCGCCACCGATTTCCTGCATGGTCACCAGCGTGGCGTCCAGCGGGCTCTTGCCATCGGCCAGGTGCCGCTCGACGTTCTCCACCACCACGATCGCGTTATCCACCACGATGCCGACGGCCAGCACCAGGCCGAACAGGGTCAGGTTGTTGATCGAATAACCGAGCATCGCCATCACGGCGAAAGTGCCGACCAGCGACACTGGAATCGCCAGGATCGGAATGATCGACGGCCGCCAGCCCTGCAGAAACACCATGATCACCAGCACCACCAGAATCACGGCTTCGTAGATGGTCTTGCCCAGCTCGCCGATACTGTCGGCGATGAAGGCGGTGGGGTTGTAGCCGATGCTGTATTCGATGCCCTCGGGGAAGTCCTTGCCGATCTTCTGCATGGTCTCCTCGACCACTTTCATCGTCGCCAGGGCATTCGCCCCGGGACGCTGCAGTACTTGCAGACCAATCGCCGGATTGCGCAGGTAGTAGGTGTTGTTGACGTAGGCCAGCCCGGCGATCTCCGTACGCGCCACGTCCTTGAGCCGCACCAGGCGCCCGCTGGCCCCCGACTTGAGCACGATGTTGTCGAAGTCGGCTGGCTCCTTCAGGCGCCCTTCGAAGATCAGGTTCGGCTGGAACGCCTGGGAGGCCACCGGCGGCTGGGCGATCACGCCGCCGGCCACCTGGGTGTTCTGCGCGCGCACTGCGGCGATGATGTCGGCCGGGGTCAGGTTGAAGGCTGCCACACGCTCCGGGTCGAGCCAGATGCGCATCGAATATTCGCGTGCCCCCAACGGGTTGATGTCACCCACGCCATCGATGCGCTTGAGCACGTCGGCGACATTGCGGATCGCGAAGTTCGAGACATACAACTGGTCGTAGGTGCCCTTGGGCGACGAGATGAAAATCGTCGACAGTTGCGTCGGCGACGACTTGCGCACCGTCACCCCGCTGCGCTGCACCGGCTCCGGCAAGCGCGGGGTGGCCAGCGCCACTCGGTTCTGCACCAGCACCTGGGCCTTGTCCACGTCGGTGCCGCCCTTGAACGTGATGGTCAGGTTCAGGCTGCCGTCGGACGTCGCCTGGCTGTACATGTAGAGCATGTCTTCAACGCCGTTGACCTCCTGCTCGATGGGGATTGCCAGGGTTTCGGCCACGGTCTGCGCCGACGCCCCGGGGTAGGTCGCGGTGACTACTACTGTAGGCGGGGCGATGTCCGGGTATTCGGAGGTCGGCAACACCAGGTAGGCCAGGCCGCCGACAATCAGCAAAACAATCGACAGCACAATGGCCAGTACCGGCTGTTCGATAGAGGTACGTCCCAGGTTCATCGCTGTGCCTCCAGCGGCGCGCTGGCGGTTGCGGTATCACCCGCGCGCACGCGCTGCAGGCCGTCGACAATCACGCGATCCTGTTCCTGCAGGCCGGCGGCGATTTCGCGCAGGCCGTCATGCAATTTGCCCAGGGTCACCGGGCGAATCTCGACCTTGTCCTGCGGGTTGAGCACGTACACCACTTTGCGCGTCGCATCGACACTGATCGCAGTGTCCGGCAGCAGCAACGCCGGGTATGCCGCCTGGCTGGAGAATTGCACCCGGCCAAATTGCCCCGGGCTCAGCTGCAGGTCCTTGTTACTCACGCGAGCACGCTGGCGCAGGGTGCCGGTGGAGGGGTCGAGCCGGTTATCGATAAAGTCCATGCGCCCGCTCATGCTCGGCTCGCTTTCGCCGGGCAAGGCGATCCGCACCTGGCTCTGGTTGCCGCCGGTATGCGCCTGGCGCCGGTACTTGAGGTAGCTCTGCTCATCGATATCGAAGTAGATATCGATCGGGTCAATCGACACGATGGTGGTCAACAACGTCGCGCTGCTGTTGCCGCCGTTGACCAGGTTGCCCTCGCTGATCAGCTTGCGGCTGATGCGCCCACTCATGGGCGCAGTAATGCGGGTGAACTCCAGGTCCAGCCTGGCATTGCTCAACGCCCCCTCGGCACTCAACACTTCGGCCTGCGCCGCCTGACGCGCCTGCAAGCGCTGGTCGTACAGGCTGCGCGCGATCGTCCTGGACTCGATCAGCACCTTGGCGCGGGCAAACTCCTGCTCGGCCAAGGCCAGTTGCGAACGCACCTGCGCCAACTTGCCCTGGGCCTGGACCACCGCCGCCTGGAACGAACGGGAGTCGATCACGAACAGCAGATCACCTTTCTTGACGATGGCACCGTCCTGGAACGCGACCTTTTCCAGATAGCCACTGACCCGCGAGCGCACTTCCACCGAGTCGGTGGCTTCGAAGCGCCCGGTGAAACTGTCCCAGTCGGTGATCACCGATTTCACCGGTTTGCTCACCGTTACCGTGGGGGCCACCGATGCCGGTTTCGCGTGGTCTGCGCCACAGCCGCTCAACGTCGCGAACACGGCCAGGCTGATGCCTGAAAGTGCCGCACTTTTAACCCAGTTGGGCTTTTTCAGGGACAAACAGCTCCCCTTCCCCTGTCTAGAAGAATGCACGTCAGTTGCTCCGTAATGGAATGTTTTAAGAGAGGATCAAGAACAACAAGTTAACCCGTGACCCACTTTCATTTATTTGAATAGAAAGGAATTTTCCGTGACTCAAGGACTTAGATAAACCACGTTAAAACGAAAACAATATTGACCCCCAGGCAAATAACCGAGGTAAAAAAAGATGGCCTCTCAGCCACCTTTTTAAATAACCGGGGTTAAAGCCCGCGCGTCAAAACTCAATCACCTGGCGTACCGCACTGCCGTCGTGCAAACGGTCGAAACCTTCATTGATATCGTCCAGTTTCAGCCGCCCACTTAGCAGCCGATCCACCGGTAGCCGACCATCGCGGTACAGCGCAATGAAGCGTGGAATATCACGCAGCGGTACGCAGGTGCCGATATAGCTGCCCTTGAGCGTGCGTTCCTCACCCACCAACTGCACCACGTTGACCGGCAGCGCCGAGCCCGGTGGCGGCAGGCCGGCGGTCACGGTCATGCCGCCGCGCCGAGTCATTTGCATGGCATTGTCCAGCGCACGGATGGAGCCAGCCATTTCAAACACATAGTCGGCCCCGCCGGCGGTCAGCTGGCGGACTTGCTCGACGGCATCCGCATCGCCGCCATTGACCACGGCGGTCGCACCGACGTCCCTGGCCAGCGCGAGTTTTGCCGGCGACAGGTCGACCGCAATGATCTGGCTCGCCCCCGCCGCTCGCGCCCCCAGCACCGCCGCCAGGCCCACCCCGCCCAGGCCGATTACCACGGCCGTGGCGCCCACGCGCAGCTGCGCGGTATTCACCACCGCGCCGACGCCCGTCAGCACCGCACAGCCGAACAGCGCAGCCTCGACGAAAGGCAAGTCGCGGTCGATCTTGACCACCGAGTTGCGTGACACCACCGCGTATTCGGCAAACGCCGACACCCCCAGGTGATGATGCACCTGCCCGGCCGCACTGCTCAGGCGCACCGCGCCATTGATCAAGGTGCCTGCCGCATTCGCCTTGGCGCCTGGCTCGCACAGCGCTGGGCGGCCTTCGGCGCAGGGCAGGCAGTGGCCGCAACTGGGCATGAAGACCATGACCACATGATCACCCGGCTCGAGGTCGCTGACCCCGTCGCCCAAGGCTTCAACCACCCCGGCCGCCTCATGGCCGAGCGCCATGGGCATCGGTCGCGGGCGATCGCCATTGATCACCGACAGGTCGGAATGGCACAGGCCGGCAGCCCGGATGCGCACCAGCACCTCACCCGGCCCCGGCGGCGCCAGCTCAATGGTCTCGATGCTGATCGGCTTGCTCTGGGCGTAGGGCGGGGCAACCTTCATGTGTCTGAGGACAGCAGTTCTGACTTGCATAGGGTGTCTCCAACGCAGCGGGATCGATAATCAATGGACCCCACTATGCCCCATGCGATCCCTGGCAAAAATGCATCGCCGGGCGCAGCAGTTTGGAATTGAATTCGCAACGCGCCAGGGACGCCAGCTGTGCGTTGAGTTCTCAAATCTTGTGCCCGCGCGCAGCGTTCTCCGGCCACGGCTCACTGCTTATGCTGACCCCACACGATGACAGCACTGAACACAGTGCGCCTGAGATGAGGGTTTCATGATGTCCGCAGCAATCCCCCGCAAAAAACTGGTCGAGGCCGCACCCCATGCCTCGTTCGACCTGAATGCAATCGTCAAGACCTTCCCCGAGAACGCCGACACCCTGTTGGTGGACACCCGCCTGACCGACGAAGATGAAGCCAGTGGCCGTGTGTTCCGGGTGTACCACCCGACGCCGGCGCACTATCACGCCACCTGTGACGAGTACCTGATCATCCTGTCCGGCCGCGCGCGCTTTTTCATGGGTGACCGCGAACCGTTCGAAGTGGGTCCGGGCGAGATGCTGTTCTTCAAGAAGTTCACCATCCACGGCATGCCGGAAATCCTCGAGCACCCGCTGTTCATGGTCTCGGTCGACACGCCGCGACGCGACCCCAGCGACATCATCTTCGTCGACCCGGCCGCCGGCACCGCCGCCTCCTTCGTGCAGGCATTGACATGAGCACCCAGGCCCTGGAGATCGTGGCGACGTTCCCGGTCGAGCGGCCGGGCAACCCTACCGTCATGCCGGATGGGCGCGTGTTGGTGTCCGTCTCGGCGATCATCGCGCCGCCGTTCTCGGTGCGTGCCGTGACCACCGACGGCGAGCACCCGCCTTACCCGAATGCGCGCTGGGCGGGCAAGCCCGACGCGCAGGGCCACGGTATGTCGGCGGTGATCGGCCTCCGCACCGACCCACAGGGTATCGTGTGGATTCTGGACATGGGCGGCCCGCAGCAACAGCCACGCCTGATTGCCTGGAACGACCAGGAAAACCGCCTGCAACGCCTGATCGTGTTACCGCAGAATGTGCTGCGCCCCAGCTCCTTCACCCAGGATTTCGTGATCGACTGGCGCCAGCAACGCATCTACATCGCCGACATGACGCTGAACCCGGCGGGCACCAGCGACTACCCGGCGATTATAGTCGTCGACCTGCAAACCGGGTTGTCATGGCGTGCACTGGAGTGCCATCCAGCCTTGATGCCGGGCGATGAACCGCTGCAAATCGCGGGGAAAACCCTGGCCCTGCGTACCCCGGAAGGCGAAGTGATCCCTTACCGCTACGGCCTGAACCCCATCGCCATCGACCCACTGGGCCGCTGGGTGTACGTCGGCTCGATGTCGGCGCGCCAGGTCTACCGGATCGCCGCAACAGTACTCGCGCAACCGGCGGATGCTGCACGACTGGACGCCGCCGTGGAGTACTGGTGCGAAAAACCCTGTTGCGACGGCTTTGACGTGGATGCCGAAGGCAACGTCTACGTGACCGACATCGCCAACAACGCCATCGGCCTGGCCTCCCCTGCGGGCTATCGCATCCTCGCCCAGGACGACCGGTTGCTCGGCTGGCCGGATGGCGTCGAACTGGATGCCCAGGGCCGCTGGCTCTATATCACCGCCAATCAACTGCACCGTCACCCCTTGCTCAATGCGGGCGAGGACGACAGTCGGCCCCCCTTCCATGTATTGCGTCTGCGAGTGGACGCGCCCATGAACCCAGAGGTAAAACCATGAGTGAAGTACGTGTCTCGATTGCCATTGCACGCCCGGTCGACGAAGTCTGGTCGGTACTCGGCGGCTACAATTGGCTGCCGCGCTGGCTGGACGTCATTGCCAGCAGCAACCTGAGTGACGGTGGGCGTGTGCGCCAGCTGAAAACCGCCGACGGCGCACTGATTGTCGAGCGCTTGCTGACGTTTGACGAAGACGCCCGGCAGTACAGCTACGCCTTGCTCGAAGGCCCGTCGCCGGTAATCGATTATGTCGGCACGATGGCGGCCAAGGACGATGGCCAAGGCGGCACACTGGCGAGCTGGTCCAGCACCTTTATCGTCCAGGGCGCGGAAGAGGCTGAGGTTGTCGCGCATTTCGAGGCGCTGTATGCCGCCGGGCTGCAAGGCCTCAAGCGCGTGGTCGAAGCCCAGGCTTAACCACGCGTCATAAACGCCTGCAGACGCGGCACCATGAAGTCGAGGAAGGTGCGGATACGCTGGGGCACGTGCTGGCCGCCCTGGTACAACGCGTGCACTTCCTCGCAATCATGCCCGTTGTGCGCCAGCAGCTCGACGAGTCGGCCCGCGGCGATGTCCTCGTCGATATGAAAATCGGCCAGGCGCGCAATGCCCGCACCGGCGATAGCCATGCGCCGAACCGTCTCGCCGTTGTTGGCTTGCAGGTTGCCCTGCACGATGCGATCGACGATGCGGCCACTCTGGTTCATCGGCCAGACCGGGGTAGCACGACGAAAGTTGAAGCTCAGGCAATTGTGCTCGCTGAGGGCTTCGAGGGTTTCAGGCACGCCGTGCTTTTTCAGGTACAGCGGTGAAGCGACGATCTTGCGCCGCGCCACGCCGATGGTCCTGGCACGCAGGGTCGAGTCACTCAAGACACCAACCCGGAACGCGACGTCCGTGCGGTCCAGGTACATATCGACGATGTCATCGCACAGCGACAGGTTAATCTGGATATTCGGGTGAGCGTCCCAGAACGCCGGCAGGTTGGGCTCAATGGCCAAGGTGCCGAACGCCACCGAGGCATTGATGCGCACGGTCCCACGGGCTTTTTGCGCACCCTGGGCCAACACCCGCTCCACATCATCGAGGTCAGCCAGCAAGGCAATGCTGCGCTCGTAGTAGATGCGTCCTTCGTCGGTCAGCGACAGCTTGCGAGTGGAACGCTCCAGCAGGCGCACGCCGAGGCGCAGCTCAAGGCGAACGATCAGTTTGCTCACGGTCGAGGGCGTCATCAGCATCTGGCGCGCGGCCTGGGAGAAACTGCCAGCGTCCACCACGCGCACAAACACCGACATTTCACCCGCTCTGTTATCCACGTTCGTTGCTCCACTGGCTGATTAGTGAAAAATTATCACAAACGCCGAGGGTGCAAAGGCCGAAAAACCGCTGCCTTATTCACTTGTCTTGTGAAACGGATTCACCTCACGGGTCAGGAAATCGATCAATGCCCGCGCCGCCGCCGACAGTTGGCGATGTGGTGCGAAGATCACCGAGAACGGCCGCGAACGTCCTGCCGCCTGTTCCAGCAAGGGCACCAGCCGTCCGCTCCGGATGCGCTCGCGCACAATAAACTCGTAGGTCTGGCAGATCCCCATGCCGTGCTCGGCCAGCGATACCGTGCCCAGGACATCATCGGCTACCAGCACAGTCGCCTGGGGCAGCCACTCTCGGTCAACTCCCTGCTCGCGAAACAGCCAGGGGCCGACGCGGCCGCTGCTGGGCATCACGAACGGCAGGCAGGCATGCGCAGACAGGTCATCCACGCTCAATGGAGCGGCCACGCGGCGCAGGTAGTCGGGCGCGGCGACCACGCACAACGACGCATCTTCCAGCTTGCGCCCGATCAGGCCGCTGTCGGGCAAGGCCCCGAGGCGGATGGCCAGGTCATAGCCTTCGGCGACGAGGTCGACATTGCGATTGCTGATGCTCAATTCGACGCTGACCTGGGGGTACTGCCGGTGGAATTGGCACAGCAGGGGCGGCAACCTGAAGTGGCCGTAAGTGGTCGGCACGCTGAGGCGCACGCGGCCGGTCAACGCGCCTTCCTGGCCCTGGATCGAGCGTTCGGCATTGTCGATCAACGAGAACGCCGCGCGGGACTGCTCGAGGTAGAGCACACCGGCCTGGGTTAGGCTCAAGCGTCGAGTTGTGCGCCGCAACAGCTGCACGCCCAGACGCGTTTCCAGGCGAGAAATCGCACGGCTGACCACCGACGGCGTCGTCGCCAAACATACCGCACCCGCGCTCAGGGAGCCTTTTTCCACCACGGTGACGAAGACTTCTACATCCGCAAGATAATCGAATCGACGGCTCACTTTTGCCTCCAACGAACAGGTGCTGTTCTCGCCAGCGAGTTTATCGCCACCGCAGGCATGAATATAGTGCGCCCAGCCTTCCGGCCCTTTCTTCTCAATCAGGAACGCCCATGCGCGCACTCAGCCGAATCGCCCTTGCAATGACGGTATTCACCACGGCACTTCACGCCCAGGCCAGCAACGTGCTGGTGGTGCTGTCCGATGCCGACCACCTCGACCTCAAGGACAACAAAGTCTTCTCCACCGGGTTTTATTTGAACGAACTCATGCAGCCAGTGAAATTGCTGCTCGACGCCGGCCACTCGGTGACCTTTGCCACGCCCACCGGCAAGGCTCCGACGCTGGATAAATCCTCCACCGACGCGGCCTATTTCAACAACGATGCGGCGGCCCTGCAGGTGCACAAGGTGCTGCTCGAACGCCTGAAAATCACCTCGCCGGGTGAGTCGCCGGTGATCAGCCTGTCGCGCGTCGAACAGATCGGCTACGAGCAGTTCGATGCCGTGTACGTGCCCGGTGGCCATGCGCCGATGCAAGACCTGCTGCACAGTGCCGAGCTGGGCAAACTGCTGAAGCACTTCCATGCCAACCAGAAAACCACCGCGCTGGTCTGCCATGGTCCGATTGCCCTGCTCTCGACCTTGTCCGACCCGACGTCCTTCACCCAGCAGCTGGAAAACGGCAACCCCGCCACCGCGACCGGCTGGACCTATGCCGGCTATCAATTCACGGTCATCAGCAACCAGGAGGAAGAACTCGCCAAAGGCCTGCTGAACGGCGGCGCCATGAAGTTCTATCCCCAGACGGCACTGCAACACGCCGGTGGCACCTACAGCAGCAACACCTCGCCGTGGACCAGCCATGTGGTCATCGACCGTGAGCTGGTGACGGGGCAGAATCCGGCGTCGGCACTGGATGTGGGCAAGGCGATCCTCAAGCGTCTGCCGGCCAGGCCCTGACTGCCCAGCTGTGCATTGCAGTCAAGAGTATTGTGCGCGCCAGCGCATTTTTCTCCCGACCTGCGGCGGGGATACTACGGCGCATCAACCGTAGTAATGCCCTGCCTTGCACAGGGCGCAGGAGACTGGATGAACACGCACTTTCAACGTTTGCTCGGCCCGACACAATTCTCGATCGGCCTGGAACTGCCACTGGACAATGACTGGTCCACCGCTGGCCAGCGCCTGCGCGTCACCGAGCAACGCCCCTTTGGCGTGCCCGACATCAAACAGCATGCCCAACTGGCGAAGCTCGCGGACACCGTGGGTTTCCGCGCGCTGTGGGTGCGCGACGTACCGGTCTACGACCCGCACTTCGGCGACGCCGCACAGGTGTTCGAGACCTTCTCTTACCTGGGCTACCTTGCCGGCATCACCGACAACATCATGTTGGGCACCGCCGCAGTGGTGCTGCCCTTGCGTCAACCGTGGCTGACCCTCAAGGCCGCCAACAGCATCGACGAGTTGAGTGACGGACGCCTGCTGCTCGGCGTTGCCAGTGGTGACCGGCCGATGGAATACCCCTTGTTCGGCGTCGACTACGAGCAACGCGGCGCGCTCTTTCGCAGTGCCGTCGAACTGCTGCAGACCCAAGGAGCCGGACGCCTGCCCCAGGGTGCCGAGTTGTTGCCGCAACGCAAGGAAGCTTTCCCGCTGCTGGTGGCCGGGCTTGGCCAACAATCGCCAAACTGGATCGGCGAGCATATGGGGGGCTGGCTCGCCTACCCCGGAACCGCCCAGGAACACCGGCGCCGCGTGCGCCTGTGGCGCGAAGTGGGGGGCGACAAACCCTACATCACCTTCCTGCACCTGGACCTTGAAGCCGACCCGCATGCACCGATGAAAACCTTGCGCTTCGGCGGGCGTGGCGGGCGAAACGCATTGATCGAAGAGCTGCAGGCGCTGCGCGAAGCCGGCGTGCAACATGTGGGCTTGCACTTGCGTCACAGTGCCAGGCCCATCGTCGAGGTCATGGAAGAGCTCGCCGAATATGTGTTGCCCCGGTTCCACGGCGCCGCCTGACAGCCGCTCAAGCCCCACGGCGTGGGGCTTGTTTCACACGATGGCGCGAATCGTGCCGCCCTCCACGCGCATTGCCATGCCGTTGAGCGCCGGTGAGGCCGCCAGGTGCAGCACGCTGCTGGCCACTTCCTGCGGCTCGATCATGCGGCGGATCAATGAAGTCGGTTCGGTTTCATCGAAGTAGGCTTGCACCACCTGCTCGGCAGTGATGCCCTTCTGCGCAGCGATTTCCCGGTGATAACACTTGACCGCCTCGGTGCTGGTCGGCCCCGGCAGTATTGAGTTGACCCGCACCGCGGTGCCTTTGGTCAACTCGGCCAACGCCCTGGAGATACCCAGCAGACAGGTTTTCATCGCGCCGTAGTGCACCATCCACGGTTGTGGCTTGATCGCGGACTCACTGCTGATAAACACAATCGAGCCATGCCCGCGATCCAGCATGGCCTTCATCACCAGGCGCGTCATGCGCACCCCGCTCATCACATTCACATTGAAGTAATGAAGCCACTGGGCATCGTCGGTTTCGAAAAAATCGCGGACCTCGAAGATACCCACGTTATTGATCAGAAAATCGATCGGCCCCGCCTCAAGCGCCAGGGCGACCAGGCGCTCCGGGTCACCTTGCGCCGTCAGGTCCGCGACCATCCCCCGACTGTGTTCACCCAGCTCCTGGAGCGCTGAGTCGAGCTCCTCCTGATGCAGGCCGCTGACGACCACGCGGGCGCCTTCAAGGATGAAACGTTGAGCAATGGCGAGGCCAATGCCGGTTGCGCCACCGGTGATCAGCGCGGTTTTTCCGCTCAGTTGGTAATCCATTTGTGCCGCCTTCTTTTGTTGTTTTGCGCACCATCATGCCCCAAGCCAGGAGCGAGGATTTTCAACCATTGGCGAAGACTCAATCCGCAAAGACTGAAGAAACGATCAGCGCCGTTGAGGCGACAACTGCGGCGCGAGCCTATCCAGCAGAAAGTCGATAAAGACGCGGACGCGGTGAGGCAGTTGCTGGCCGGGACCGATAAACACCGCATGAATCGCTTCGGTTTCACCGCTGTCGTAAGCCTGCAGAATCGGCACCAGGCGCCCGGCATCCAGGTCGTCCTGGATATGAAAGCTTGCCAGCCGGGCGATCCCCAGCCCTGCCAGGGCACAACGACGCAGGCTCTCGCCATCACTGACCAGCGTGTTGCCCTTGGGCTCGATCTCGACGCGCTGGCCATCGGCGCCTCGGAACACCCAGGCCTGGGAGTGCCGATGGAAGCCGAAGCTGAGCCGGTTGTGCCGTTGCAGCTCGTCCAGGTTGTCCGGCTGGCCGCAGCGCGCAATGTACTCAGGCGACGCCACGGTGAGCAGGCGGCTCTCCCCAAGACGCCGCTGCACCAGGCTGGACTCCTTCATCGGGCCGGTACGGATGGCAATGTCGGCACGCCGCTCCAGCAGGTCGACGACGGTGTCGGTGAGTTCGATATTCAGGGTGATGTCCGGGTACGCGGCGAAAAAACCGGGCAGCAAGGGCAACAAGCAATGCTGCCCAAACGGCAGGTTGGCGTTGACCTGAATCAGCCCGCTGGGTTTGGCGACATTGGCGATGTCGCGCTCCGCCGAGTCGATCAGCTCCAGGATGCGCAGGCACTCGCTGTTGAATCGCTCACCTTCGGCGGTGAGTTCCAGGCGCCGCGTGGAGCGGTGCAACAGGCGTGCCCCCAGCCGCGTTTCCAGGCGTGCGATCAATTTGCTCACCGCCGACGGCGACATGTCCAATTGCCGCGCTGCCTCAGAGAACGTCCCGGCATTCACGACCCGTGTGAACACTTCCATCTCGCCGGAACGATTGACGTCTTTGATATTTAGCATGAAGTGAATTCACAGATATTTGTCATTCAAGCAGTCTAGCTCATATACAACACCGACCGTATGGTTAAGCGTTCCAGTATCTGGAGCGCCTGTCCTTTGCGCCCGCGAAGGCCAGTCATCAAACAAGAAATGAGGAGAAGACAGTGAAGATTTTCGTGACCGGCGCGACCGGCTACATCGGCGGCTCCGTCGCCAAATACCTGGTGGATGCAGGCCATGAGGTCAGTGGCCTGCTGCGCAATCCACAGCAGCGCGAGGCCCTGCAGGCGCTGGGTATCACCCCGGTGCTCGGGACCCTGGATGACGCCTGCATTCTCAGCGAACAGGCACGCCTGGCCGATGTGGTGGTCAACGCCGCAAACTCCGACCACCTCGCCTCCGTAGAAACCTTCATCAAGGCGTTGAGCGGCAGCGGCAAAGTGCTGCTGCACACCTCCGGCTCCAGTGTGGTCGGTGACGACGCACGAGGTGCTTACGAACGGGCGGATATTTTTACCGACGAGACGCCCTTTACCCCTATGGACATTCGCAAGGACCGGGTCGAGATCAATCAAATCGTGCGCCGCGCCGGCGTCGAACAGGGCATTCGCAGCATCGTGTTCTGCCCCACGATGATCTACGGCGAATCCCTGGGCGTCGCGTCGAAAAGCGATCAATTGCCCAAGCTGTTCGCCCAGTCACGCAAATATGGCGCCGGTGCGTACATGGGCGCCGGCGTGCATCGCTGGTCCAATGTGCACATCGACGACCTTGCAGAACTCTATCGACTGGCCATTGAGAAAGCGCCATCGGCCTCGCTGTTTTTTGCCGAAAACGGCGAAGCCTCATTCCTTGAAATTGCCACGTCCATCAGCAAGGCCCTGGGTTTCAACGGCAATATTCAAAGTTGGCCTGCCACTGAAGCGATCGCCGAGCTGGGCGATTGGGCACGCTTCGCGATCGGTTCCAACAGCCGCGTGCGCGCGGTGAACGCGCGTGTCCTGCTGGGCTGGAATCCTCAGCGCGAGTCGATCCTGCAGTGGATCGAAAACAGTGGTGTGCAGTGGTGACAGCTGCACGCTCATTCGGTTGATCAAGAGCTCACTTCGGTGAGCTTTTTTACGCGCGTATAACCCCGGCAGAAAAATCCCAGGCAAAAAAAAGCGTGCGACCAGCACGCTTGATTCAAGCACCTTGTCGCACGCCAGGCCCAGCCGGGCCTGAAAAGAACACAGCCCGTGTGCCTTAGCCCAGTACTTCCAGGGCTACGCTTTCGATACCGGCGGCATCCAGGCGGTAATGCCGATACAAATGGGTCGGCGGTGCGATCAGGCTGTACTCATCGTACAGGCCATGGCGCCGCACCTTGACGCCGATCCCCTCCTCGGCAATGACTTCGCACACCGCCCCGCCCAGCCCGCCGATGATGTTGTGCTCTTCGACAGTGAGGATCGCGCGGCTATTGCGCGCCGCCGTCAACACCGCTTCACGGTCCAGTGGCTTGATGGTGGTCATGTCGATCACACCGACCGAACGCCCGGCGGCATTCAATGCCCGTGCAGCCTCGATAGCCGGGTGCACGGTCGAGCCGGTAGCGATGATGGTCAGCTCATCGCCGGTCAGGTGCACGGTGGCCTTGCCGAAAACGAAGTCCGGTACGGTGTCGTATACCACCGGATCTCGCCCGCGCTGAATGCGGAAGTAGATCGGCTGCGGGTAGTTGGCCGATGCCAGGATCGCCGCCTTCAGCTGGTTGCCGTCGGCCGGTGCGACGACCGTGATATCGGCGATCGAACGCATGATCGCGAGGTCCTCGGTGGCATGGTGAGAGGTGCCATAGAAGCCCAGTGAGATACCCGCATGGTGACCGATGAGGCGCACCGGCAGCGCCGAGTAGGCCACGTCCATGCGGATCTGCTCGCAGCACAGCAACGGCAGGAACGACGCAAAGGTCGCCACGAACGGCTTCATGCCCACCGCCGCCATACCGGCTGCGGCAGATACCATGTTCTGTTCGGAAATGCCGAACTGCACAAAGCGTTCGGGGTGCAGCGCGGCAAATTTCGACAAGCCGTTGGAGTACTGCAGGTCAGCGGTGCCGGCAACCACCGGCTCACCGCGCTCGACCAGTTCAATCAGGGCATCCGACAGGGCACTCAAACTGGGTGTCTGCTGGTTCAGTTGCCGGTACTGCCAGGAGTTGTTCGACAGCGGAGCGGAATTCATGGCTCAGATCACCTTGCTTTTGATTTCGTCGATAGCACGTTGCGCATCTTCAGGATCCAGATACCCCAAGTGCCAGCCTGGCTCGGTTTCCATGTACGAAACCCCTTTGCCCTTGACGGTATTGGCGATGACGCACACCGGTTGTGTGCGTGCAGTGTCGGCCTTCAGGCGACGCAGCAAGCCGGTGACTGCCGCGAGGTCATGGCCATCCACCACATGGGTCTCCCAGCCGAACGCAATCCACTTGTCAGCCAGCGGCTCGATGCCGATGACGTCATCGACATTGCCGTCGAGCTGGTACCCATTGCGGTCGATGATCGCCACCAGGTTGTGGACCTTGTGGTGAGCTGCACCGAGCGCGGCTTCCCACACCTGCCCTTCCTGCATCTCGCCGTCGCCGAGCATCACGTAGGTGGTGAAGGACTGGCCCAGCATCCGCCCGGCCAGGGCCATGCCCAAGCCGCCGGACAACGCATGGCCGATGGAGCCGGATGAAAAATCCACTCCCGGCACCTTGCGCATGTCCGGGTGGTCCCCCAATGGGTTGCCCAGGCGCGTGTAGTTGTCGAGGATCTCTTTTTCGAAAAAGCCCCATTCAACCAACACCGGGAACAGCCCGACTGCTGCATGCCCCTTGCCCATCATGAAACGGTCACGGTCGGGCCACTTCGGCTCGCCGAACCGCAGGTCCATCACGTCGTAGTACAGCGCGGCGAACAACTCGGCGGCGGAGAACACCGAGGTGTAGTGACCGACCTTGGCGATCTCGATCAGGCGAATGGTTTCCAGGCGAATGAACTGGGCCTTCTCGCGCAGTCGCGCCAGTTCCTGTTCGGTCGGCGTGAAGTCGTGCCCGGCAGTGGCGTGCAAATCAGTCATGTGCGCGCTCCTGAGCCTTCAGACGTGGCGTCATGTAGTCGTTGAGGCGCGGCATCACCTGTTGCGCGGTAAGTGCCATCGAACGGCGCCACAGCGCTTCATCGTCCCACTCGTGGAAGGTGGTCATCAGGGTGCCGAACGGGCCGGTCTGCTCACTGAAGGCCACCAGTTGCTCGGTGACCGAATTCACATCACCGTAAATCACCATCTCGTTGATGCAATGATCGACGGTGACTTCCTCGTCGGTCATGTCCGGGCGCGTCTTGAAGATCTTGGTGTAGTGGTTGGTCGCGAGGTTATCGATCATGTAATCGAAGTAGCGTCGCAAGGTGCAGGTTTCCTGGGCCAGGTAGTCCTCGGCCTGGGCCTGGGAATCGGCCACGAATACCGAGCGGGCGACGCGCCAGTTGTTGGCATCGGGCTTGATCCCAGCGCCTTTAGCACCCTCGCAGTACGCCTGCCAATGCGATGCCACGGTGGCAGTGGGGTTGAAGTTGGCGGACATCAAGTCCCAATCCTTGGCCCCCGCCAGTTTTGCGGTGCCGGAGAACGGGCTCATCGCCGTGGTTGCCACCCGTGGGAAAGGTTTCTGGAACGGCTTGGGCATGTAACCGATTTCCAGCGCGTGGTGCACCGCGTCCTTGAGAATAACCTGATAGTGCTCGGAGGTGAACGCGTAGGGGGCATCCGCGCCCCAGATCGCGCGGATCATCTCGTAGCAGTCGACCATCATCTGCCCGCGATCCTTGCCGTTGCTGCCATACACTTCGAAGTCGGAAGCCAGCCCGCCCGGGCCGATCCCCATGATGAACCGCCCCTTGGACATGTGATCGAACATCGCGGCATCGGCGGCAATCCGCGCCGGGAAATGATGGGGCAGGTTCAGCACTCCGGTGCACAGTTTCATGCGCTGGGTCAGCGGGATCAGCGTGGATAGGAATTGCAGCGCGTTGGTGATGGGCTCGGTACGCTGCGACGTGTGCTCACCGACCCAAAGCTCATCGAAACCGACGCTATCGGCGTGGACGGCGCAGGCAATATCCTGGTCGTACATCTCGTGATAGTCCCAGCCCTTGTGATGAAGTGGCTGCATAAACATAGCGAGTTTCATGACGTTCTCCTGCTGTTTTCAGTGGCCGGAGTGCTGCAGACACCATGGACGCAACACACCGTTTTCGTAACGTGCACTCGTTTCGCAGGCGTGCCAGTGCCGGCGCTGCAAGTGGCAACGTTCAAACGTGGGTTCAAATCGGCGCGATGCTCGACGCGCCAGTCGTTCAACTTCCGTGCAAGAGCCAGCCTCCGTCCACGAGCAGGTCGATACCGGTCACGTAGGACGACAGTGGCGAAACCAGGAACAGGGCGGCATCGGCGATTTCCCAGGGCTCGGCGGCGCGGCCCAACGGGATGTTGCCCAGCACATTGTTCTGTCGGTGTTGTTCAAGCAGCTGTGGTGCCAGGTTGCCCGGCGTCGCCGTCAACCCCGGCGAGATCGAGTTGACCCGGATCTTGAACGCGCTCAAGTCCTTGGCCAGGCTTCGCGTCATGGCCAGCACGGCGCCTTTGGACGCATCATAGGTGCAGTGATTGGCCATTGGCCGGTGGCCGCACACCGATGACAGATTGACGATCGCGCCGCCGTCGCCCTGCCGGCGCATGTAGTGCTGCGCCGCCTGGGCACCGAGGAACACCGCACGCGTATTGATTGCATGCAGCCCATCCCAGAACCCTGCATCGATGGCATCAATCGCCTTCAGCGGGTAGACGCCGGCATTGTTGATCCAGATATCCAGCCGGCCAAAACGCTCGACTGCGACATCCGCCAGTTGACGGATCGCTTGCGGGCAACTGACATCGGTCGAGTGAAACGCCACGCTGAAACCGGCCTCGACCAACTCAGCGCTGCGCTCCGGCGCCAGGCTGCCGATCAGCACATTGGCCCCGGCTTCGGCCAGGCGCCGGCTGATGGCAAAGCCAATGCCACTGCTGCCGCCCGTCACCACCGCGGTTTTCCCGGACAGGTCCAGCAGCCCGGCGAAGGGCTGGTAAGGCAAGGCTTGATAGGGTCCGGACATGTTCTCACCTGCTCTTTGTTTATCGTTGATCATGCGGTAGCCAGGGCCATGATGCGGTCCGGCGCAATCTGCGACCGCTCGAGGATGCCTTGGCAGCAACCGCGAGCCATGACCATGACGCGATGGGATAGGCCGATGACTTCCTCCAGGTCGGAACTCACGACGATCACCGACATGCCGGCCTTCGACAGCTCAATGATCAATTCGTAAATTGCCGCACGCGCGCCCATGTCGATACCGCGGGTCGGCTCATCGAGAATGATCACCTTGGGATTGCGCGCGATCCATTTCGCAATCACGACCTTCTGCTGGTTACCGCCCGAGAGCTTGTCGAGCCGTTGCCCCGCCACGCCCTTGATCCCCAGCGCGGCAATACGCTCGTGGGCGAAGGCCGTCACGCGATGGTTGGCGACGATGCCGCAGGCGCTGAGCCGGTCGAGGTTGCAGTACGCCAGGTTCTCGGCAATGGTCTGCGTCAGCACCACGCCTTCGGATTTGCGGTCTTCGGGAATCAGCACCACACCGGCGCCGATCGCGGCCAGCACGTCATTGGCCGGCAGCGGTCGACCGTTCAACAGCACGTCGCCGCGGCTGACGGCGCTCAGCCCGGCAATCGCCTGCACCAGCTCGGTACGGCCAGCCCCGACGATGCCGGCGATGCCGAACACCTCCCCGGCCTTGACCTCGAACGAGATGTCGCGAAAGCGCCCGGCCTTGTCCGACAGCTGCTCCACGCGCAGGACCACGGCGTCCTGCGGCGCCGGCAACTCGGGGAACAACCGTTCGATGGGCCGTCCGACCATCTGCGACACCAGCACACTGACCTCGGCCGCCCCGCTCTCGTGGCGAGCGATCAGGTGCCCGTCCCGCAGGACCACGACCTTGTCGGCGATCCGCGCAATCTCGTCCATGCGATGGCTGATGTAGATAAACGAGACGCCCTGCTGCTTCAGGGTTTCGATCTGCTGGAACAACCGCTCGGTTTCTTCCTTGCCGAGGGCCGCCGTGGGTTCGTCGAGAATCAACAAGCGTGAATTGAGTGTCAGCGCACGCGCGATTTCGACCAGTTGCTGGGCGGCAATCTTCAACTCCCGCACCGGCGTCTGCGGCGAGATATCCAGCCCCAGGCGCTGCAATTGCTTGGCGGTCTCGCGGTGCAGGGTCTTGCGGTCGATGATTGCGCCACGCGTCGGCAGATGGCCGAGAAACACGTTCTCCGCCACGCTCAAGTCCGCCAGCAAATGAATTTCCTGATGGATCATATTGACCCCCAGCGCCATGGCGGCCGCCGGACCGTTCGGCGCGTAGGGCTCGCCCGCCAGGAACATGCCGCCTTTGGACGGCGCCAGGGCGCCGGCAATAATCGAGGAAAAGGTCGACTTGCCCGCGCCATTTTCCCCAAGCAAAGCCACCACTTCGCCGTAGCCGATATCGAGGCTGATGTCCTCCAGCACGCGCACCGAGTTGAACGATTTGCCGATCTGCGTAGCCCTGAACAGAGGTGCCGGGACCGTTGGGTGAGTACTCATGACGTGCCCTCCTGGATCCGGTTCACGGGTGCTGCTCAAGGAACGTCGCCACGTTGTCGCGGGTGGTGACAAAGGCCGGTAGCAACTGCGTCTTGGCCACCGGCTTGCCCTGTTGCAGGTCGAGCGCGGTACGCAGCGCCGTGCGGCCCATTTCCACCGCCTGCTGGGTGATGGTCATGTCCATCTTGCCGTCGCGAATCGCCTCCAGGGCCGAGGGCAAACCGTCGTACCCGAACACCCAGACCTTGTGATCGATATTGGCGACCTTGACGGCTTGTGCCGCCCCCAGCGCCGGTGCATCCGAACGGCCGATGAACACATTGATCCCGGGATTTTTCTGCAACATGTCTTGGGCGACTTTGAAGCCGTTGTCCTGCAGCCAGTCGGTGGGCTTGCGGTCGACGATCTTCATCCCCGGCGCGTCTTTCAACACCGCGTCCAGGCCCTGGGCCCGGGCCACTTCAGTGGAGTCGCCCAAGGTGCCCTGCAGCAGGCCGATTTCAGCCGTCCCACCGGTCAGCTTGATCATTTGCCGAGCCAACTCCCCCGCCGCCGCGAGGTTATCGGTCGCGATGTACGCGTCGCATTCGACATTTTTCGGGAAGTTGTCGATGCAAATCACGGGCACACCCTGCTGCCGCGCCAGGCGTACCGGCACCGCCGAGGCCGCACTGCCGGTGGCGGTATAGAGCAGCACATCGATGCCTTTGCTGAGCATGTCCTGGATCTGGCTGACCTGCCGCGCCGGATCAGCCTGAGCGTCTGCCACCAGCACATTCTTGATCCCGAGTGCGTTGGCTTGCTGTGTCACGCCGTCACGTACCATCAGGTAGAACACCCATTGCAGGCTCGGGATCGACATGCCGACGGTGATTTCACCCACGGGCTTGGACTGGGCGTGCGCACTGATCCACATCAGGCAGCCAAGCAGAAGCGCGAGAGCACGCACTGGAAACGCTGAAAGCTTCATGGTTTTTATCCTTATTATTTGGGCTTGGGATCAGTCAGGGTTGCGCTTGAGCAGGTCAAGCATCACGGCAAACGCGATAACGGCGCCGATGACCACTTGCTGGACGAAGGGTGAAATGCCGGCCAGGTTCAAGCCATTGCGTAAAACGCCGATGATCAGTACACCGATGAGAGTGCCGACCACGCTGCCGGCACCGCCCTTGAGGCTGCCGCCACCGATGACGACGGCAGCGATCACGTCCAGCTCATAGCCCACGCCCGCGCCGGCCCCGGCGGTGTCCAGCCGGGAAGTCATGATGATGCCGCCCAGGGCTGCACAGACTCCGGAGATGATGTACACCGCGCTGGTGTAGGCCTTGACCCGGATTCCGGCGAGCTTGGCGACTTTGCTGCTGCCGCCGATGGCGTACAGGCTGCGCCCCGCAACGGTGAACCTGAGGACAAACCAGAACAGCAGTGCGAGTACCACGAAGCACCCGACCGTCAGTGACAGCACGCCAGCGTAGCGAATCACCGAAAGGTTGCTGAACCACTCCGGGAAGCCGCTGATTTGCGCGCCATCGGTGACCATGTAAGCGAGGCCTCGCGCCACCGACATCATTGCCAGCGTGGCAATGAACGACGGCAAGCCGGCCTTGACCACCAGCAACGCAGTGGTCGAACCACACGCCGCCCCGACGAGAATGGCACCGAGCATGGCGACCCACATGGGCAGCCCGACTACCTGACCGAGCCAACTCATGGCCATGATTGCCACGGCCAGTACGGCGCCTACCGACAGGTCGATGCCGCCAATCAGGATGACCAGGGTCATGCCCAATGCCATGATGCCGAGGACCGTGACCTGATCGAGTACATTGAGCAAGTTGCTCACGGTCAGGAAACTATGCGTCGATACCGTCAATACAACACACAACAGCAATAGACCGATCAACGGGCCGGCGACACTGGTGTCCAGGCCGACCCACTTTGGAAGCGATCCGGCCAGTCTGAACTTGCCCAACAACTGATTGTTCATACCCATATCCACTTATTATTTAATTGTTATAAGAACGAGCACTGCGCAACTAACGAATCAGTCTTGCAACTGACGGTACCGCCCACCCATGTACAACAGTGGGTCGTCGAGTGGCTGGGTGATAACCTCCAGGACATTGCCGATAAACACGGTGTGCGTCCCGTGCTCCAGGGTTTGCACCACTTCGCAGAAAATCGCCGCCTGGGCGTCGGCCAGGTACCGGATACCCTGTGCTCCCGTGCGCCATTGACCCTCTACAAAACGTCGTTCGCGCAGGTCGGGCTGGCTGAAGATCCTGCAGATCGGCTCATGCTGGCTTTGCAGCATGTTCACGCAGAACAGCCCGGATCGCTTGATCACCGGTGAAGCGCTGGCAGTGCGGTTGATGCAGATCAGGGCCGAAGCCGGGTCCATCGACACCGAGGAAAACGCGGTGGCGGCCAGGCCGTGGGGCCGGCCCTCATCGTCGAGTGTGGTGATCAGGGTCAAGGACGAGGCAAAGCGTCCCATCGCGGTTTTGAATGGGCCGGCCAGGTCGATCGAAGGGGCAGCCTCCTGATAATTAACACGCATCTTGAAACCCTCTTATTGTGTAGTGACTCACACGCTCGGTATTCATTATTCGCAATCTTCCCTATTTTTCTATTCACTTTTAAAAAATTGACTTTTCACCGACCGCGTAAGATGAAGCCAACAACAAAGACATTTGAATCACGTTCACATATCCCCTGAAATGCCCATGGCAAAGCCTTCGCGCCGGCGCAACTGCGCTCACGACTTACTTAACTAATGGAATTAGCTGAAGAATCGTTTAATACTTTGCGAACAATTAGAAAACAGCCTCGTGAGATGAATCATCATGGTGGATCGACTACAGGACATGCGATTGTTTCGGCTGGTCGTGCAGACAGGCTCACTGTCTACCGCCGGGCGGCAGATGGGCCTGTCGCCCGCGGCCATGAGCGGACGGCTGAAGGCAATGGAAGAGTTTTATGGCCTGCGCCTGCTCAAGCGCAATACACGCAGCTTGAGCCCGACCGCTGAGGGTCAGTTGCTTTTTGAGAACGCGCTGAAGATTCTCGAAGACGTCGATGCCCTGGACAACATCATCAAGAACGGTCACAGCGACCTGCTGGGTACCATCGGCCTGACCTGCCCCACGGACCTGGGTCGCCAATGGGTCAGCCAACTGGTGGATGCCTTCCTGCGCGACAATCCGCATGTCAGCGTTCGCCTGTTTTTCACCGACCGGATCCTGGACTTTGTCGAGTCCGGTTCAGACATTGCGATCCGCTTCGGCGACCTCCCGGACAGCTCATTGATCGCGCGTTCGCTGGGTGTCGATCGGCCGATGATTTGCTGCGCGCCCGAGTACCTCCACCGCTACGGCGCCCCGCTGACGCCGGAGGACTTGCACCAGCACAATTGCCTGGTGCAACTGCGCGCGGACTTTGCACTGGATCGCTGGAAATTCATCAAGGACGGGGTCTCGACCACCATCCAGGTCAAGGGCAACCGCCTCGCCAACGACGGTTTTACCCTGCGCCAGTGGGCGATCCAGGGCCTGGGGATTATCTGGAAGTCAGTCTGGGAAGTCGCCGACGATATCCAGGCGAAACGCCTGATCCCGTTGCTGGAAGACTATCAATGCCCAACGGCCGGCTTTCACCTGCTCACCGAAGGCGGGAAGAAATTGCCGCAGCGGGTCAAGTCGTTCGTGGAGTTCGCCGTGCAGTACTTCAAGCATCTCGACATGCCGGCCCGGCACGTCCTGGCACTCAACCAAGCGGCACAGCCTGCAGGTCGTCCAGAACCGGCTTGAGCGCACCCGCCAGTCTTTCGTAGGCGCGGTGCATGCCCTCATAAAAGGCGCTGCGCGACGGGTCGGGCAGCGCGACGCTTTGCACCGGCGCACGCCAATCCGTGGCGGTCTGCTGCAAGTCGGCAAAGACCCCGGCACCATGACCCGCGAGCATCGCCGCGCCCAACACGCCGTATTCGGCGCTGGGCAGCTTGTGATAAGGCAAACCCAATACGTCGGCCTTGATCTGGCGGAACACCGGGCTGTTGGCACCGCCTCCCAGGCTGATCACCCCACCCAACCCTGCGACGTTGTCGATGTCCCGCATGCAGCGCAGAAACTGCGCATATTCATAAGCGATCGACTCGAGCATCGCCCGGTATTGGTCGGTGCGGTCATGCGACCAGTCAAGGCCGACAAACGCCCCCGACAGCGACGCATCGAAGGGGGCATGCCGCCCGCCACAATGAGGCAGGTACAACAGCTTGTTGCGGGCACACAGTGCCGCCGCCCTGGCCTCCAGTTGCAGGCATTCGTCCGGCGTGAGGCCAAACCCCTTGAGCGTCAGGCCAGCGCCACCCACATACGCCATCGAGTAGTACATGCCGGGAACGCAATGCCGGAACGTCGACAGGGTCTTGTGTTGCGCGTCCACGGCAAAGGTGTCGAGCAAGGTCGCGAGCACGGCTCCCGTACCGGCTATATCGAAGAGTTGCCCACTGGCGAACGCGCCGGTCCCGAGCAGGGAGGCCGCGATGTCGGCGCACCCGGCGAAAATCGGCGTGCCGACCGGCAATCCGCAGTCACGCGCCGCGCGTGCGCACACCGCGCCAATCCGGTCCCAGGGCCTCACCAGTTGGGGCAACCGTTCGGCGTCAAGGTGAAACTCATCGATCAACGAGGTAATCCATTGCAGCGTGCGGCTGTCGGCAAAGCTGTTGAAACCCAGGTAAGTGTCATCCATGAAGGCCGCGTCGGCCTCCAGCGCGGCCATGCGTCCAGCCACATAGGCCGCGGGCATGATGAGCTTGCTGACCCGTCGATACACCTGGGGCTGCTCATCGCGCCAATACAGCCACTTCGCCGCATGAGTGGCACTCACCGGGCCGCCCGAGCGCTCGATGATCTGTTGCTCGTAGGGCTTGAGTCGCTGCACCTGGCTGGCACACCGCATGTCCAGCCATGAGTCATACGGCGTGGTCGCTTCCCAGTGACGGCCGATCGTCGAGATGCCAGCCATTTGTCCGCATATCGCAATACCACACACATCACGCGCATTGATGGAGGGCTGGGCCAGTACGTCGGCGATGGCGAGCATGACCGAGGCGTACATTTCGTCCGGGCACTGCCCGTAGACCCGAGGCGCGGGGTTGGACAAACGCGCCGGACGGCTGGCAGCGCCCCGTCTTCGACCGCTTTCGTCAATGACGCCGACACGGGTGCTGGAGGTGCCCATGTCCACCCCGATAAACAAGGCTTTACGCTTCAAGAGTAACTGCTCGCAGAATCAAACGCCGAGGGTTGAGCACACAGAATACTGCGATCACGGCCGCTGCGGCAGAGGCTCCTCAGGGTCCCCCGGGACGCGGCGGTGAGGCTCAACAAGGCGGCTCATTCCGGGCCCGCAGCATGTCAGCGATAACCCTGGCCAATGCGGACTGATCAAACGGCTTGGGCAAACGCGTCAACGCGCTTTTGAGGTCCACTGCCACCTCTGCGAAGCCGGACGAAAGGATGATCGGCAGCGCCGGAAACAGCTGCTCGAGGGTGTTGGCGAGCTCGACCCCGTTCATCTCCGGCATCGCCATGTCGGTGATGACCAGGTCGAAGCGCTCTCCCTGCGTCAGGCACGCCAACGCAGCCTGCCCTCCCGCCGCCGGCGTGACGCGATGCCCGAGGTCTTCAAGCATCGCGCCGGTGCTGATCAGCACCAGCGGGTCGTCATCCACCAGCAGGATATCGAGGGGTTGCACGTGGAATGTGTCAGGCGGGCTTTGGGTTGATACCGGTTCAGTGGCCTGCGGCGAGCTGTGCACCTCGGCAACCGGCAACCAAAGTTCGGCACGCGTGCCCTCGCCCACCACACTCTTGAGCACAAAGCGGCCCTTGGATTGCGCCGCCAGGCCATGCACCATCGACAGCCCCAGCCCTGTGCCTTTGCCCGCGCCTTTGGTGGTGAAGAATGGCTCCATCGCACGCTGCAGGGTCGCCTCACTCATCCCCGGCCCGGTGTCGATGACAGCGATGCAAATCAGCCGGTCGGAACCGGGCGGGCTGCCGGGAAACGAATCCTCCCTTGCCGAGATCAGAATCCGCCCCTCGCCGCCCATGGCATCCCGGGCGTTGATGACCAGGTTCATCACGGCCATTTCCAGTTGGCTCATGTCGACCAGCACAGGGCGAAGGACCAGCGGGAACTGAGTGTCGACGCGAATGCCGGCGCCGAGCATGCGGCACAGGAGATCGGACATGTTTCTGATCAGGCCGCCCACATCCACAGGCTGCGGATCAAGCTCCTGACGACGGGCAAACGCGAGCATACGCTGGGTAAGCGTCGCGCCGCGTTGAGCGCCCGAGATGGCGTTATTGAGCAATGACTGGACTTTTGAATCCTGTGGCACGCGCTTCCTGGCCAGCTCCAGGCTGCCGAGGATAACCATCAGCAGATTGTTGAAGTCATGCGCGATCCCGCCGGTCAGTTGACCCAGGGACTCCATTTTCTGCGCCTGGAACAACGCTTCCCTGGTCTCCTTGATCTCCTGTTGCGCCTGCACGCTTTCGGTCACGTCGCGGGTGATTTTCGCGTAGCCGATCAGCTCCCCCTGCTCGTTTCTGATCGGGTCGATCACCACATGGACCAGGAACCGCGTACCGTCCTTGCGCACGCGCCAGCCCTGCCCTTCGTATCGCCCCTCACTGACGACCGTGGCCAGGGCACGCTGAGGCACATGATTGGCGACATCATCCGCCTGGAAAAACATTGAATAATGCCTGCCGATCACTTCGGCAGGCTCATACCCTTTGATGCGCTGGGCGCCAGCGTTCCAGGTGGTGATGATGCCGTTGGGGTCCAGCATATAGAGGGCGTAGTCGGTGACGCCTTGCACGAGCAGACTGAACTGCTGCTCGCTCTGGCGCAGTGCCTGCTCTGCCGCCCGGCGTTCAGTCAGGTCGCGCGTGACTTTTGCGAAGCCGATCAGCGAGCCATCCTCTGCGCGTATCGGGTCGATGATCACCAGGGCCCACAGGCGCGTGCCGTCTTTCCTGACTCGCCACCCTTCGCCTTCAAAGCGGCCTGACTCATCCGCGCTCTTCAGCGCCCGGCCGGGCAGGTCGGATGCCAGGTCCTCCGGCGTGTAGAACAACGAGAAGTGCTTACCCAGCACTTCGCTCTGGTCGTACTGCTTGATCCGCTTGGCGCCCGAGTTCCAGCTACGAATCAGCCCATTCGTATCAAGCATGTAGATGGCGTAGTCCACCACGGCTTCCACGAGCAACCGATAACGGTCTTCCGGGTGGTTGGGCTGATTGGCAGGCGCGGATGGCATCAGGGTAGCCTCGAAGAAAAATGAGGGTTTCGACCTGATCAGTATGTCGAATAATCGGCTGCGCGAACCAGCTTAATCTGGGTCCTGCAGAAAAACCTCGAGGGCTGTGCCCACCGCATTGGCGCAACGGGCTGAGCACGCCGATGGTCAACTCGAGTCGAAACCCACCGTCCGAATTTGATATCGTCCCTGAAGATGATGGTTAAACGGAGCTTTATCATGGACGACGGCGCCCCCCTTCCCCAGACAGAGTCAAAGCGCTTGGAACGCGTGGCGCAGCTGTGCGCCCGGGACACTCAAGAAGATCCCGTTTTCAATAAAATCGTGGCAATGACCAGTGAGTACTTCAACGCGCCGATCGCGCTGATCTCCATCGTCGATAAGCACGAACAATGGTTCAAGGCACGCATCGGTATCGAGGAGTGTTCCACACCGAGAAGTGCCTCGTTCTGTGCCTACTCGCTGCTGGACAATCAGCCCCTGGAAATCCTGGATGCACGCAGCGACCCGCGCTTCAAAGCCAATATCCTGGTGACGGGCGCACCGTTTATCCGCTATTACGCCAGCGCCCCGCTGTTGACCGACGATGGCTTATCGCTGGGCAGCCTGTGCTTTATCGATACCGTTGCGCGTGCGCCGATGAGTGCGCAAGACGCGGCGATGCTCAACCACCTGGCCGAACTCGTGATGATGCGGATCATGGGTGTACGCTCCAGGAATTACATTGACCAGCCGACCGGCCTGTTCAACCGCTTGCGGTTCGAAGAGGATATCCGTGAGACGCTCACCCGCGAGGGCGCGATCAGGATTTACGCGGTGGATGTCACCTCCCCCAAGTTTCTCAACGATGTGGTCAAGGCCTTGGGCTACAGCTTTGCGCAGGACCTTATCCTTGCGATAAAACAGCGCTTGCACGCCCTCCTGCCGCCGGAGTGCCTGCTGTATAAAATCAGCCCGACGCGTTTTGGCTTCCTGATCGCGGGCAGGGTTGATCGAGAGGTCATCAGCCCGCGGATTATCGAGAGCTTCAAAACGGCCGTCGATTGCCACGGTATTCCTATACTGATGCACGTCGGCATTGGCATCCTGCCGATTAACGGCAACGACGAGCAGGACTGGCTGCGCTTGGTCATCAGCGCTGCAGATGCCGCGAGAGACCGTGGCCTGGGCTATTTACTCTATGACCCCACGTTCGATGCCACGCAACAACGGGCCTTCACCCTCTTGAGTTCGCTGTCGCAGGCCATCCGCGCCGAGGATCAGCTCAGGCTGGTATTTCAACCGAAAATCAACTTGCCCAGCGGCAGATGCGAGGCGGTAGAAGCCCTTATCCGCTGGGATCATCCACTGCTGGGGACCATCAGCCCCGCAGAATTCATACCGCTGGCTGAAAAGACCGCATTGATGCCGTCCTTGACCTCATGGGTCCTGAACGCGGTGATCAATCAAGCCACTCTCTGGCGCAAACGGGGACTGGTCCTGAAAATCGCGATGAACGTCACGGTAGGCGACCTGGAAAGCCCCGCCTTCGTTGACACACTCATCGGTCGTCTTGAGGCTGAGCAACTCCCCGCAGACCGGCTGGAGTTGGAATTCACTGAAAGCACCCTCATGACCAACCCGACTGAAGTGGTTCAGCAACTCACACGCCTGCGCAATCTGGGAGTCGAGGTTGCCATCGACGACTTCGGTACCGGCTACAGCAACTGGATCTACCTGAGTACCTTGCCGACCAGCACGGTCAAGCTGGATCAGTCCCTGATCAGCAACCTGACAACCAATGAAAAAGATAAACGCCTGGTGAAAAACCTGATTGAACTGGCCAGCGGCCTGGGCTATCGCGTGGTGGCCGAGGGCGTCGAAAACCAGGACATTTTCGACCTCGTGAAAGCGTGGGGCTGCCACGAAGCGCAGGGGTATTTGATAGGCAAGCCAATGGCTGCAAAGGATTTGGAGGCGTGGGTGAACAGTCACGCGTTTACCGCGTAAACACCGGTGGCAGGGCTGGAACCCCAGGGAACCGGGAGGAAATGAACAGAGAGACCGAGGTCTCTCTTCATAAATCGCAGGCAAAAAAAAGCCACTCTATTGAGTGGCTTTTTCTTTGTGTTTGGAGCGGGAAACGAGACTCGAACTCGCGACCCCGACCTTGGCAAGGTCGTGCTCTACCAACTGAGCTATTCCCGCGTCTTGGTGGTGTGCATTCTATAGAATCCAGAACCCCCGTCAACCCCTTGATTCAAAAAAGTTTTATTTCTTTTCAACGGTGGTGCGCAGGTGAGGCCAGGCGGCGCGCAAATACTGGAGCATCGACCACAGCGTCAGGCCGGCGGCGATCAGCAGCAAGGCGTAGCCGAGCAGGACCCAGAACGAGAAGTCCGACGGGTTGGCCAGCAGGATCACCAGCGCAAGCATCTGCGCGGCGGTTTTCCATTTGCCCATGTTGGACACGGCCACGTGGGCGCGGGCGCCGATTTCGGCCATCCATTCGCGCAGGGCCGAGACGACGATCTCACGGCCGATGATCACGGCAGCCGGCAGGGTCAGCCACAGGTTGCCGTGTTCTTGTACCAGCAGCACCAGAGCGACAGCCACCATCAGTTTGTCGGCCACCGGGTCGAGGAACGCGCCAAACGGCGTGCTCTGTTCCAGGCGGCGCGCCAGGTAGCCGTCAAGCCAGTCGGTGGCCGCCGCAAAGGCGAATACCGAACTTGAGGCCGCGTAGCTCCATTCGTAGGGCAAATAGAACAACAGAATAAAAATCGGAATGAGCAGGACGCGTAGAACGGTGATCAGATTAGGGATATTCATCGGCACAACTGGCTACAAGGTGGAAAGGCATTCTATTCGCTGTGCAGGTTTGCATAAATCAACTCAGCGAGCTTTTTACTGATACCGGGTGCTTTGGCTATTTCGTCAATGCTGGCACGGGATAGCTCCTGCAAGCCACCAAAATGTTTGAGCAAGTCGCGGCGTCGTGTCGGGCCTACCCCTGCAACCCCTTCCAGGGTTGAGGTTCGCCGGGTTTTGCCACGGCGGGCGCGGTGCCCCGTAATGGCGAAACGGTGCGCTTCGTCGCGAATCTGCTGGATCAGGTGCAGCGCAGGTGAGTCCCCCTTCAAAGTGAACTCATGGGCGGCATCATTCAAGTACAACGTCTCGAAACCGGCCTTGCGCGTGGCGCCCTTGGCCACGCCGAGCAGAATCAGGTCGGGCACCGCCAGCTCGTTGAGCACGTCACGGGCCATGGACAGCTGGCCCTTGCCGCCGTCCACCAGCAGGATATCGGGCAGCTTGCCCTCGCCGTCCTTGAGCTTGCTGAAACGCCGCGTAAGGGCCTGGTGCATGGCGGCATAGTCATCGCCGGCGGTCACGCCTTCGATGTTGTAGCGCCGGTAGTCGGACTTGATCGGCCCTTCCGGCCCGAATACCACGCAGGAGGCTACCGTCGCCTCGCCGCTGGAGTGGCTGATGTCGTAGCACTCCAGGCGCTGGGGCGGCTCGTCCAGGTTGAGGACTTCGGCCAATGCGTCGAAACGCGCGGCGACGTGCTGTCGATTGGCCAGGCGTGCGCCCAGCGCCTGTTCGGCGTTGGTCACGGCCAATTGCTGCCAGCGTGCGCGGGTGCCGCGTACACGATGGCTGATGTCCAGCTCGCGGCCGCGCAGCTCGTGGATCGCCTCGATCAAGGTCGGGAAGTCTTCATGCACCACGTTGACGATCAGCTCGGACGGCAAATCGCGCTCGGGGCTGCTGACGTAGTACTGGCCCAGGAAGGCGGCCATGACTTCGGCGACCTCCTCGTCGATACCGGTCTGCGGGAAAAAGTTCTTGCTGCCCAGCACCCGCCCGCCCCGTACGCTGATCAGGTGCACACAGGCGCCGCCCGGGTTGACGAAGGCTGCGATCACATCGACATCGCCGGTGCCGCCTTCCATGCTTTGCTGATCCTGGACGCGGCGCAGCAGGGAAATCTGGTCACGCAGCTCAGCAGCACGCTCGAAATCCAGGGTACTGGCGGCCTGCTCCATGGCGCCGGAGAGTTCATCGGTCAGTGCATTGCTGCGCCCTTCGAGGAACATCACCGAATGGCGCACATCCTCGGCGTACTCCGCAGGCTCGACCAGCCCCACACACGGGGCCTTGCAACGCTTGATCTGGTACTGCAGGCAAGGCCGGGTGCGGTTCTTGTAGAAGCTGTCTTCGCACTGGCGCACAAAGAAGGTCTTTTGCAGCAGGCTCAAACTCTCGCGGATCGCACCCGCGCTGGGGTACGGACCGAAATACTTGCCCTTCTGCTTCTTCGCGCCCCGGTGAATGCTCAGGCGCGGAAAGTTGCCGTCGGATAAAAATACGTACGGGTAGGATTTATCGTCGCGCAGCAGGATGTTGTAGGGCGGCCGCCATTCCTTGATCAGCGTCTGCTCAAGCAGCAGCGCCTCGGTCTCGTTGGCGGTGATGGTGGTTTCGACCTGGGCGATACGCCCCACCAGCGCGGCGGTCTTGGGCGCCAGGCCGGTCTTGCGAAAGTAGCTCGCCAGGCGGTTTTTCAGGTTCTTGGCTTTGCCGACATACAGCAGCCGTGCCTCGCTGTCGAACATGCGGTACACGCCAGGGCGGCCACTGCAGGTTGAGAGAAAGGCACTTGGATCAAACGGTGTGCTCATGTCAGGCGCTGGCGTCCACCATGCCGTGGCGCACCGCGAGCAGGGTCAATTCAACATCACTGCTGATGGCGAGCTTCTCGAAAATGCGATAGCGGTAGGTGTTGACGGTCTTGGGTGACAGGCACAGCTTGTCGGAGATGGTCTGCACCTTCTGGCACCCGACAATCATCAAGGCAATCTGGATTTCCCGCTCCGACAGTGCGTCGAAGGGCGAGTCGCTGGTGGGCTGGAAGGATTTGATGGCCAATTGCTGGGCAATCTGCGGGCTGATGTACCGCTGGCCGGCAAATACCAGGCGAATGGCCTGGACCATCTCGGCCAGGCCCGCGCCCTTGGTCAGGTAGCCCGCCGCCCCTGCCTGCAACAGGCGGGTGGGAAACGGGTCTTCCTCGCACACGGTGACCACCACGACCTTGATGTCGGGGTGGCTGCGCAACAACTTGGTCGTGGCGCCAAGACCGCCGATCCCGGGCATCTTGACGTCCATCAACACCACATCGGGTTTCAACTCCCGGGCCTTGATCAGGGACTCCTCACCCGATTCGGCCTGGCCGACTACTTGCAGGCCATCGATGTCAGCCAGCATTCGTGTAATGCCTGTACGAACGAGATCATGGTCATCGACTACTAGCACCCTAATCAAGCAGACACCTCGCGATATGGTCTTATAGGTTGCTGAACACCTTAGCAAAAAACCAAGGCGCAGACCTAGTTGCAAGTGTCATATATATAGAGTTTCCACGCGCTGCGCCTGCCCGTCGAACCATGAACCGCGCTGTTTATCGGGTTAAAGGTCAGGAATCCTGGGGTTGCGGCTTGGGTTTTCCGTTGCGTATGGATGAATGCTCGGCCAGCGTGGTGGTCAAGCGGCGGATTGCATCCTGGTCTTCCTTGAACATCGCTCGATAATTGCCCAGTACTTTTTCTTCGATCTGGCTCAGGTTATCCAGTTGGATCGGCGTGGGGCTGCCGGTCAACACGTACAGGATATCCACACCTCTTTGCGCCACGCGGGAAAGGTAGTCAGCCTTGGGCGCCCGACCGCCGTTTTCATATTTGCCTTGCGCGTTGGCTTCAACGCCTCCTATTTCACCAAACACTTTTTGCGACAGCCCTAGCCGCTCTCTTTCTTGCCTTAAACGCGAACCGATTCCACTCATTTGGATGTATGATCCTAAATTGGCACACCCCAAGAGGTGACACACTCATCTCTTCGTTAAACAAACTTGAACGGTTTTGAACTATGCCCGCAATCCGCACTGCTGCACAAGCCAAGGCTTGGCTTGAACACCAAGGAAAGTCAGTTCAAGCGTTCGCCCGGGAACACGGCGTGGACCCGGCAACCACTTATCAAGTGCTCGCTGGGCGCAAAAAGGGACGGCGTGGAGAGGCCCATAAGGTAGCGGTCCTTCTGGGCATGAAAGAGGGCATCATCCTGGCCGAGAATGAGCCCCTGAGACAGGAGCTGGACGTACTGTCCTGACCCAGTATGCGCTTATTGAAACGTTGTGCCTGTTTTGCCCGAATGAGTGTGCTATTCGCCCGCCAGCGTTGACCGACAGTCGAGTTCCATACGCCAGAAGCAGTCCTCTTCCCCCACGATGCTCAGGCCTCGGCGCTGATACAACCTTCTCGCCGGATTGGTCTTGAACACCGTCAAGCGTAGTAGCCCCAGGCCTTGCGTGCGCGCTTTCAGCGCCATCTGCTCCAGCACCCAACTGCCCGCGCCCTGCTTGCGACAACACTCGAGCATGTGCAACTCGCGGATATACAGGGCCTTGCTATCCCGACTGAGGCTGACAAACCCCATCACCGCGTCATCGCGGCAGATCAGCCAGTTCTCACGCCCGGCCCAGGCGACGTCGAAGCCATCGTTGGACCACAGCAAGCCGTACTGCAGGTAGTAGCGGCTCATGGCTTCGTGGGTCAGGGTGCGGGCAAAGGGCAAGTCGTTGGCCGTCGCGGCCCGTAGATGAAAGCTCATTTACACTGCTACCACTCGGCCAACCCAACGCCCACCTTCGCCCTGGGCGATCACCAATGCGTCGCCCACCCCTGGGGCGGCGGCAATCAAGCGGCCATCCGGCGCCCAGATCGCGCTGCGACCCGCGCAGGCCCAGCCACCCGATGGGCCACCATGGTTGGCCATCAGTACCAGCAGACCATGCTCGGCGGCATAGCCTTGGAGCAAAGCGCTGTCCGCCGCATAGCCGCCTTCGCTGATCAGCACACCCACCGCATACACGGTGGCACCCGCTTCAGCCGCGCGACGAGGATGGCTGGCGTGGGAAAAGTCCGCACACACCGCCAACGCAATACGCTCATCTCCCCGCTCGAGGGCCGCGCCCCCCTGCCCGGCGACAAACGCCAACGCTTCGCCGGGGTGCAAATGCTGCTTGGTGTAGACGCCGAGGGAACCGTCCGCGCCCAGCACCAGCGCACCGATCAATACGCCCTCTTGCGACGCCAGCCGGACCGGCATGCCCACCACCGCGGTCAAGCGCAGCTCGCGTGCCATCTCGCGCAGTGGCGCCAACACGGCAGCCTCGGGCTCTATGGCCAACTCAGCCGCCAGAAACGGCTCGTACCCGGTCAGCGACAGCTCCGGAAAGACCAGCACTTGCACGCCGTTGGCCGCCGCCGCGCGCATGAACGCCAGGTGCCGGTGGATGTTGGCCGGCACGTCGCCCGCGATGGAAACAGTTTGAGCAGCAGCAAGGGTCAAGGCGGTCATGGTCGCGTCCAAGCAATCATTAACAAGGTGTGTCCAGCATATCGGCAGTCCCTCATAGCCGTAAGTACCCCGCGGCAATAGAAATTACTGATTGAATCCACCGGTGTGCCTCTAGTAAGCTCGCTCCATCATTTGGAGACATACCATGTTGCAACTCACCCACCCTCAGGTTTGCCCTGCTGCCAGCGCCCAGCGCTCGGTGTCGGCTACCCGTGTGAACGGTTCGAGCGCACTGGTCAGCTTTTATTTTGGGTATTGGTTTAGCCACTGGCGCGCCTGATACCTGAAATCGGCGCCCACTACTCAAGGGGTCGCCTACCAGAGAAATCTAACCCCCGGTCGGCTCCCCGACCGGGGGTTTTGTTTTTTCAGGCCCTGAAAATTTCGTTGCACACCGGACACTAAAAAGGAATCAAGACATGAACTACGCCACCTATTACCGCTACGACACCTCCACCGCCTGGCGATTTAGCAAGCTCCGCTCGGGACAGCCTGCCGCCTCCGATCGGTCACCTATCGGTGGCAAGCCAACACACGTAGCCGATACGGCCAATTGTCGAACACCCCAGTAGGGCCAAGCGCGCGGGAACAGCCCGCCGCTTGCCCAGGAAGCCTTGAATATGAACTCTGCCACCGCCGCTCTGCCCGTTTCGAACCTGACCAGCGCCAACGAAGCCCTGACCCAGCGCCTGCCCAGCTCGCTTGAGCTCAAGCACCAGTTGCCCCTCAGCCCGTTCCTCAATGAACAGATTCACGCCCATCGCCAAGCCGTGCGCGCCATCCTCGATGGTCAGGATTCGCGCTTGCTGGTGATTGTCGGCCCGTGCTCGATCCACGACCCGGAATCGGCCATGGAGTACGCACGCAATCTGAAGAAGCTGGCCCTTGAAGTCAGCGACCAGATGCTGCTGGTGATCCGCGCCTACGTCGAAAAACCGCGCACCACCATCGGCTGGAAAGGCCTGGCCTACGACCCGCACCTGGATGGCAGCGATGACATGGCCGCCGGCCTCACGCTGTCGCGCGAGCTGATGCGCGAAATGCTGCGCCTGGGCCTGCCGGTCGCCACCGAGCTGCTGCAACCGATGGCCGCCGGCTACTTCGATGACCTGCTCAGCTGGGTTGCGATTGGTGCGCGTACCACCGAATCGCAGATCCACCGCGAAATGGCCAGCGGCCTGGGCATGCCCGTGGGCTTCAAGAACGGCACCGACGGCGGCGTTGCGATTGCCTGCGACGCGATGCGCTCGGCCGCCCACCCGCACCGCCACTTCGGCGTCGACAGCCAGGGCCATCCGGCGATCATCCAGACCCCAGGCAACCCCGACACCCACCTGGTGCTGCGCGGCGGCCACCGCGGACCGAACTACGATGCGCAGAGCGTGGCGCAGGTCAAGCTCGACCTGGCCAAGTCCAAGGTGGCGGCGCGGATCATGGTCGATTGCAGCCATGCCAACAGCGGCAAGGACCCGTTGCGCCAACCGACGGTGTTCAACGACGTGCTGGAGCAGCGCTTGCAGGGCGACACGTCGCTGGTCGGCATGATGATCGAAAGCCACCTGTTCGAAGGCTGCCAACCGCTGAGTGCATCGATGAAATACGGCGTGTCGGTGACCGATGGCTGCCTGGGCTGGGATGGTACCGAGCAACTGCTGCGCAGCGCGGCGCAGCGTCTGCGCGAACAACGCAATAGCACTGACTGATGCAGCTCAAAATGTAGGAGCGGGCTTGCCTGCGATAGCGGTGTGTCAGGCTACAGATCTGTAGCGGATGTACCGCACTCGCAGGCAAGCCCGCTGCCACATTTGGCCGGTGACAAGTTCAAGAAAGGGGATACAGCGCCTCATCGAACTGCGCCATTTTCGGGAACACCAACGGCTGCTCATCCGCCAGCCCTTGCAACCGCTGCTCGTACGCGATCAGAAATGCCTGCCGCGCCTCATCGCTGATATACGGCACATGCCACGCCACGAACGGCGCCAGCACTTCATACCCGACATACGCCAAGGTCCCGCGCAGGATCGGCCGCAACATGTCCTCCAACGGCCCGTGAATCGCGCCCTCGCCGAACATGTGTTCACGCCCGCCCAAGGTCACCGTGACCAACGCCCGCTTGCCCGCCAGCCCGCCCTGATCGTAAAACCGCTTGCCGCCGTAACACACGCCCGACACCAGTACCCGGTCGATCCAGCCCTTGAGCATCGCCGGCACCGAGAACCAGAAGATCGGAAAATTGAGGATCAGCAAGTCAGCCCAGAGCAGCTTGTCCAACTCGCCCTGGATATCCGCCGCGATCGACTGCTTCTTCACCCCCAGGCGCTGCTCCAGGGCATACACCAGGTAGTCAGGGTTTTCCCGCGCGCAAAAGTCCGCGGCCGACGCCACCGGGTTCCACTGCATCGCATACAGATCACTGACCTGCACCTCATGCCCCTGCGCGCTCAACGTGGCGACGGCCTGATCACGCAAGGCGGCGGTAAACGACTGCGGTTCAGGGTGCGCGTGAACAATCAAAACCTTCATGTGAATTCCTCAAACAGTGGGCGCCGCCCGTTGGGCCAGCAAGTGATCGAGCCAGTCCGGGTCCATCGCAGGTTCGGATGAAAACAACAGGCCGGTGTAGTCCTGGTACGGCGGGGTGAAAATCGCGCTGCGGCTGCCCTGGTCCACCACCCTGCCCCGCTGCATCACCACCACTTCATCGGCAATCGCGCGGACGGTGGCAACGTCATGAGTGATGAACAGGTAGGCCACGCCGAGTTGCTGCTGGAGGCAATTGAGCAGTTTCAACACGCCCTCGGCCACCAGTTGATCGAGGGCCGAGGTGACCTCATCGCAGATGATCAATTGCGGGTCGGCCGCCAGGGCGCGGGCGATGCAGATGCGCTGCTTCTGCCCGCCGGACAGTTCTCGCGGCTGGCGCTCCATGTAGGTGGCCGGGTCCAGCTCGATCATTTCCAGCAGCTCGGCGACCCGCGCGCGCAGGGCCTTGCCCTTCAGGCCCAGGTAAAACGTCAGCGGCCGGCCGATGATGTCGACGATGCGCTGGCGTGGGTTCAGCGCGGTATCGGGAATCTGGTAGATCATCTGGATGCGCCGCAACTGCTCCTTGCTGCGCTGGCGAAAGTCCACCGGCAACGCCTCGCCGTCATACAGCACCTGCCCGCTCGTGGCCGGGAGCAAGCCGGTGATCAGGCGCGCGGTGGAGCTCTTGCCGCTGCCGGACTCGCCGATCACCGCCAGGGTCTGGCCGCGATACAGCTTCATCGACACCTCCTGCAGCACCGGTTGATGGCCATAGCTGGCGCACACCTGACGCACATCCAGCAGCGGTTGCTCCTGCACCGGGCACGGCTTGGGCTCGGTGCGAAAGCTGCGCACTGCCCACAGCGACTTGGTGTAGTCCTGCTGCGGCTGGCTGAGCATGCTGCGGGTGTCGGCCTCTTCCACCAGCTTGCCGTGGCGCAGCACCATAATGCGGTCGGCCATCTGCGCGACCACCGCCAGGTCGTGGCTGATATACAGCGCGGCGCTGCCGAAGGTTTTCACCGCATCGCGGATCGCCGCGAGGACTTCGATCTGCGTGGTGACGTCGAGGGCGGTGGTGGGTTCGTCAAAGATGATCAGGTCGGGGTGGCACGCCATCGCCATCGCGGTCATCACCCGTTGCAGCTGGCCGCCGGAAACCTGATGGGGATAACGTTGGCCGATGGTCTGCGGGTTGGGCAAGCGCAGAACGCGGTACAACTCCACCGCTTCGCGCTCGGCCTGGGCACGGTTGATGCCGCCGTTGATCACCGCCGTTTCGACGTGCTGGTCGATCAGCCGATGCGCCGGGTTGAACGACGCGGCCGCACTTTGCGCGACATAGGCAATGCGCAAGCCGCGTAACTTGCGCAGCGCTTCAGGCTTGGCCTGCAGCAGTTGAATGCCGTCAAAACACACCGAGCCGCCCGTGATGCGGCAACCTTCGCGCGCATAGCCCATGGCGGCCAGCCCGAGGGTCGATTTGCCCGCCCCCGACTCGCCAATCAGCCCCAGCACTTCGCCGCGCTGCAAGGTCAGGTCGATGCCCTTGATCAGCGGGTGCCAGGCGTCCTCGTAATGTCCCTCGATCTGCAGGTTGCGGATTTCCAACAAGGGCTTGTCCATCCTCAACACTCCTTCAGGCCGCTGGATTTATGCAGCATCCAGTCGACGACAAAATTCACGCTGACGGTGATCAACGCCACTGCCAGGGCCGGCAGCAACGGGCTGATATCGCCGAAGGTGATCAACACCGCGTTGTCGCGGACCATGCTGCCCCAGTCGGCGGTGGGCGGTTGGATGCCCAGGCCGAGGAACGACAGCGCGCTGATAAACAGGAATACAAAGCAGAAGCGCAGGCCGAATTCGGCAATCAACGGTGCGGCGGCGTTGGGCAGCACTTCGCGGGTGACCAGCCACCACAGGCCTTCGCCGCGCAGGCGGGCAGCCTCGACGAAGTCCTGCACCACCACGGTCATCGCCACGGCGCGGGACAGGCGAAACACCCGCGTCGAATCCAGCAGCGCAATCACCAGCACCAGCGAGGTGGCGTTGGTGCCCACCACGCTGAGAATCAGCAAGGCAAAGATCAGCTGCGGGATCGCCATGAGAATGTCCACCACCCGCGACAAGCCCTGGTCGATCCAGCCGCCCTTGATCGCGGCGACCAAGCCACACAGGCCGCCGAGCAGAAACGCCAGGGTCGTGGTCAGGAACGCGATGCCCAGGGTATTGCGCGCGCCGTACACCAGGCGGCTGAACATGTCGCGCCCCAGGTTATCGGTGCCCAGCAGGAACTGGCCGCTCCAAGGCGCAAAGCCCTCGCCCACCACCTGGGTTTCGCCGTAGGGCGCCAGCAGCGGCGCAAACACCGCCACCACGATGTACAACACAATGATCAGCAGGCCGAACTTGGCGCTCAACGGCGCCCGGGCCACTTGGCTCAACAGGCTCATGGTCTACCCCTTCGGATGCATCAGGCGTGGGTTGCTGGCGATTGACAACACGTCCGCCCCGGTATTGAGCAGGATATAAGTGGCGGCGAAGATCAGGCTGCAGGCCTGCACCACCGGAATGTCGCGCTTGGACACCGAGTCCACCAGCAACTGGCCGAGGCCCGGGTACACGAACACCACTTCGACCACCACCACGCCCACCACCAGGTACGCCAGGTTCAGCGCGACCACATTGACGATGGGCGCCAGCGCATTGGGCAGCGCGTGCCGCCAGATAATCCGCGACTGACGGATGCCCTTCAGGCGCGCCATCTCGATATACGGGCTGGCCAGCAGGTTAATCAGCGAGGCGCGGGTCATGCGCATCATCTGCGCGATCACCACCAGGCTGAGGGTGGCCACCGGCAACACCGAGCGTTCGAGAATGGTGCCGAAACTGGCATCCGGGGCCAGGTTGGACAGGCTGGGAAACCACCCCAGCTTCACCGAGAACACCAGGATTAACAGGTACGCGACGAAGAACTCCGGGAACGACACCGCGCTCAACGCCGAGGTGTTGAGCAGGCGATCGAACCAGCTGTTGCGGTACAACGCCGCCAGCATCCCCAGCACCAGCGCCGTCGGCACCGAGACCAACGCCGCCAACGCGGCCAGGCTCAAGGTGTTGCCCAGGCGCGCGCCGATCAACTCGGCAATGGGTCGCTGGTTGGCCAGCGAAGCGCCGAGATCACCGTGCAGCAGACGCAGCAGCCAGTGCGCGAAGCGCGTCAGCGGCGGCAGATCCAGGCCCAGTTGCGCGCGAAACGCCGCTACGGTCTCCGGCGTGGCGGACTGGCCGAGCATGGCCTGGGCGATATCCCCCGGGAGCATGCCCACGGCGAGAAAGATGATCACCGACACGGCGAACAAAGACAGCAGGCCGAGGGCCAGGCGTTGGAGCACCAGTTTGAATAAGCTATTCATGTTCGGTTCTCATGAGTTGGGCATGTTCTCGAAGGCGAAAAATGTCCAATGTGGGAGCGGGCTTGCTCGCGAAAGCGGTGTGTCAGCCAATACAGATAGAGACTGACCCAGCGCATTCGCGAGCAAGCCCGCTCCCACATGTGGTTTGTGGCGTTTCTGAAGTATTCACGCCTGCCACCACCGCTCGATCAGCCTCAGCCCATCCAACTCGCCATAGGGTGCGGTCTGCGCACCGTGCGCCACGCGGTTCGAACGCGCCGCCACCGAACTGGCAAACAGCGGCACGATGGCCCCGCCATCATCCCGGCACAGGGCCTGCATTTCGTTGTACATCTCCTGGCGCAACGGGGCGTTCATCTCGCCACGGGCGGCGGTCAGCAGTTGATTGAAACGCGGGTTGTCCCAGTGGGTCTCGTTCCACGCCGCACCCTTGGCGTAGCCGATGCTGAACATGCGGTCGGCGGTCAGGCTGCTGTACCAGAACGAAGTGGTGAACGGCTGCTTCATCCACACGTTGGAGAAGAACCCGTCGGCCGGTTCGCGCACCACGTCGATGTCGATACCGGCCTGGCGCGCCTGCTCCTTGAACAACACCGAGGCGTCCACTGCGCCGGTGTAGGCGGCGTCCGACGCCTGCAGGCGGACCTTGAGCGACTCCACCCCGGCCTTGCGCAGGTAGAAGCGCGACTTGTCCGGATCGTAGGTGCGTTGCTCCAGGGCGGCGTTGATAAAGCGGCTGCCGGGCTGGATCGGGTGGTCGTTGCCCACCAGGCCGTAGCCGTACAGCACCGAGGCGAGCAAGGTTTCGCGATTGATCGCGTGCTTCATCGCCATGCGAATGTCGTTGTTCTTGAATTCGTTGCTGTCGCACAGCATCGGGAAGGTGTAGTGCTGCGCGCCCTTGGTTTCTTCGATCACCAGGTTGGCGTTGCGCTTGAGCAGGGCCACGGTTTTTAGGTCGACCTTGTTGATCACATCGACCTGCCCGGTGACCAGCGCATTGACCCGCGCGGCACCGTCGGCGATGGCCAGCAACTCGGCGCTGGCGAAATGCGCGCGACCGGGTTTCCAGTAGTCGGGGTTGCGCTCCAGGTCCATGCGCACACCCGGCTCGAAGCTTTTCAGGCGGTAGCCGCTGGTGCCGACGCCGGCCTTCCAGTCGGCGGCGCCATCCTTGGCGGGCATGATCACCAGGTGATAATCGGCAACCACGTAGGCAAAGTCGGCGTTGCCAGAATGCAGCTCGAACACCACCGCATCATTGCCCTGGGCGCTGACGCTGGCGACGTCGCCGAGTACAGTCTTGGCGGCCGACGTGGAGTCCTTGCTCAGGTGATGATTGATCGACACCACCACGTCTTCGGCGCTCAGGCTTTTGCCGTTATGGAAGGTCACGCCGGGGCGCAAGTGGAAGGTCCACACGCGCGCATCCGGGGTCGATTCAAAGCGCTCGGCGAGCTCGGGAATCGCGCTGCCGTCGACGGCGATTTCGGTCAGCGTGTTGTACACCGCCGAGAAGCCGACAAAGGTGAAGGTGTCGACCCAGGAACCGGGGTCGCGCGAGTCAGTGGTGCTGCCTCCGGCCAACCCCAGGCGCAGCACGCCGCCGGGCTTGGGCGTCGCGTCCTGGGCCAATGCGTGCAGCGGCAGGCCCAGGGAAAACGCCGCTGCCACCGCACCGGCCACGGCGCTGTGTTTGAGGAAGTCCCGTCGGTGCATCGCTTGAGTCATGTTGTTGTTGTTTTCGCTCATGGTCTTGCTCCTCTAAAGATCAACAGGCACAGGCATGTTTCAGCTCGATCAAGGTCACGCCGTTGCGTTTGAAGGCGTTGCGCAAGCCCGTCTGCAATGCATCCAGGTTCTGGGGCTGGTTCACCGTGCAGCCGAACGCCTGGGCGAACAAGGCAAAATCCGGATTGCGCGGTAGCACGCCGATCGGTTCGATCTCCAGGTCGAGCATGTCGTCACGGATCTGGCCGAGGGCATCGTTGTTCCACAACAACACCACCAGCGGGCTGTCCAGTTCTTCCACCGCCGTCGCCAGTTCCTGCGCGGTGTAGAGAAAGCCGCCATCACCCACCAGCACCAGGCCGGGCCGCTGCGGCGCGCCGAACTTGGCGCCGATGCCGGCCGGCAAGCCGTAGCCCAAGGTGCCGTAGCCCGTGGGGTGCAGCCAACTGCGCGGGGCCCGGCTGCGGTAGGCGTAGTTGCCGGTGTAGGCCAGTTGGGTCATGTCGCTGCTGATCACCGCATTCGCCGGCAATTCGGCCTCGATGCGGTCGAGAATCGCCTGGTGGATCGATTGCAACGGACCATGTCCGGACTCGATGGCCTGCAGCACTGCCGCCACTGATCTGGCCGCCGCTGCAGCGTCCCGCGGTGCCGGCGGTAGCCGTTGCAGCAGGGCTTGCACCGTCTGTTGGGCATCGCCTTTCAGCGCGACGGCGCACGGGTAGAAATCATTGAATTTGCGCGGGTCGATGTCCACGCGCACTAGCTCGCCGTTCAGCGGCAAACGCTCGCGCCAATAGTCGGTGTCGGCCATTTCCGTGCCGACCGCAAGCACCACGTCGGCCTCGCTGATCAATTGCCAACCGGGTTCGACGCACAAGGTCGAGCCGGCATTCAGCGGATGCTCGATCGGCAACAGGCCTTTACCCGCGACACTGCTGAAAAACGGCGCCGCCAGTTGTGTGCTCAAGCGCTGCAACGCCTCGCCGGCTGCCAGCGCGCCGCCGCCGGCGATGATCATCGGGCGCTTGGCCGCCGACAGTTTTGCCGCCGCTTGGTCCAGGTCTTCCGCCGAGGGCAAACCGCGCCCTGGGCGGCGTACGACCTCATTGCTCCAATCTCTCTGGATCGGCGCAGCCAACACGTCGAGCGGCACCGAAATGTGCACCGGCCGTGGCCGCTCACTGTCGAACACCGCATAAGCACGCGCCACCAGTTCGGGCAAATCCTCGGTGCTCAAGGCCACGGCGGAAAACGCCGTGATCGGCGCCGTGATCGCGCGCTGGTCCTGGGTCTCATGCAAGATGCCCCAGCCCTTGCCGAGGCTGGCAGTGTGGTTGACGCTGGAAATCATCAGCAGCGGGATCGAGTCGGCGTAGGCCTGGCCGATGGCGGTTGCGGCGTTGGTCACGCCGGGCCCGGTGATCACAAAGCACACGCCCGGCTTGCCGCTGACACGCGCATAACCATCGGCCATAAAGCCCGCGCCCTGTTCATGGCGGGTGAGTACATGGCGAATGCCGCTGCCGGGCAAGCCGCGGTACAACTCCAGGGTGTGCACTCCGGGAATCCCGAAGACGGTATCGACGCCATAGTTGGCCAGCAACCGCACCAGGGCCTGGCCGCCGGTCAGGGTTTTATCGTGCATGTTGATCTCCTAGACGAATCAACGCGTCGACCGCCGTGGCGCCGTGGGCGTTGACCAGCAATGGGTTCACATCCAACTCCAGCAATTGCGCGGCGTTGGCGCAGGCGTAGTCGGCCACCGCACGGATGGCCGCGACCAGCGCGTCGAGATCCGCCATTTCGCGCCCGCGAAAGCCCTGCAGCAACGCGGCGCTGCGCAAGCTGAGCACGGCGTGGCGGATCGCATCGTCAGTGGTCGGCAGCAGCAGGCTGCGACTGTCCTTGAGCAGTTCCACGAAGATGCCACCAGCGCCGATCACCAGGGCCAGGCCGAAGTCATTCTCGCGCTTGATACCCACGATCAGCTCGGCCAGCGGCGGGGTCGCCATGGACTCCAGCAGCAGTTGGTCAAACGCTACACCGGGTGCGTACGCGGCGATCTGCCCGCGCATCAGCGCCAACGCAGACGTCAGCGCCACACCATCTTGCAGGTTCAAGGCGACGGCACCGGCCTCGGTTTTATGCGGCAACTGCGTGCTGACCGCCTTGAGCACCAACGGGTAGCCCAGCACATCGGCATCGGCAATCGCGCGTCCCGGCGTACTCAATACCGCCGCCGGCGTGTTCAGGCCGAACACGCGCAAGGCTTGCTTGGACGCCCACTCATCCAGGGCCAGGCCCTGGCCTTGCAGGGGTTGCGGGCACAGCGGCACGAGGCTCGACTCGCCGCGCGCCAGCAAGGTCCGTCGATTATGCTGATACTCGGCGATCCGCCCCCAGGCCGCGAGTGCATCCTCCACGCCTTGCAGCGCGGCAATGCCGTGGGCATGCAAGCGCTCGCGGGCATGGGCCGGCAGCAATTCGGGAAACGCCGAGGTGACAAACCCGGTCTTGCCATGCCGGTCGAGCGCGTCGCAAAACAGCCCGAGCAGCAGGTCGCATTCCTTGCGTTCGCCGGTGAATTCGGCCGGGTAGTCCAGCACCAGCATGGCGGCATCGGCCTCCGTGCGCAGGGCGGTATCGAGCATCGTGTCGAGGGCTTCGCGCTCACCCCAGATGGCGGTGGTAAAGTCCAGCGGGTTGACCAGGTTGGCGTAGCTGGGCAGCACCTGCGCCAGCTCTGCGCGCTGGTCTTCGTCGAGTGTCGGCAAGGCCAGTTGGTTGCGCTCGGCGTAGTCGGCGATCAGCCCGGCGTCGCCACCGGAACAGGCCAGCGCGATCAGACGGTTGCCAGCCGGCAGATTACCGCACGCTGCGGCTTTCAAGGTCTCGACAAAACTCACCGGCCCACTCACGCGGATCACCCCGAGCCGGGCGAACAGGCTGTCGTACAGTGTGTCGGAGCCGGACAGCGAACTGGTATGACTCAGCGCCAGCTCGGCCCCGATCTGCGACACGCCGGTTTTCAACGCGATGATCGGGATGCCCTTTTCCAGCGCCTTGTGCGCGGCGCGGGCGAACCCCGGGACATTCTTCAAACCTTCCAGGTGCAGACCGATGGCGGTCACGCGCGGCTCATCGAGCAGTACGTCCATCAATTCGGCCACGCCCAATTGCGCCTGGTTGCCGACCGAGGCCATGTAGGCCACCGGCAACGAGCGGTCGCTCATCGACAGGTTGTAGGCGAAGTTGCCGCTCTGGGTCAGCACCGCCACGCCCTTCTCCACCGCTTTGCCGCCGTGGGCCACCGGCCACAGGGCGGCGCTGTGCAGGTAGTCGAGCAGGCCGTAGCAGTTGGGACCGAGCAAGGCCATCTCGCCAGCGGCGTGCAACAACTGCTGCTGCAGCGCGGCACCACTGGCGCCGGTTTCGGCAAAGCCGGAGGCGTAGCAGATCGCGCCGCCGGTGCCGATGGCGGCCAGTTCAGCAACGCAGGTCAATGTCAGTTCACGGTTGGTGGCAATGAATACCGCATCCGGGCCGCACGGCAGGTCGGCGACGCGGCGCACACAGGGGATGCCGTCGAGGCTGTCATGCTGCGGGTTGACCAGCCACATCGGCCCGGTAAACCCGCCGTCGGCACAGCGCTTGAGGGCGCGGGCCATGCTGCGCCCGCCGACAAAAGCCAAGTGCCGGGGCGCCAGCAGGCGCTTGAGATTGTCGCGAATAGCCTGGGACATAAGCGTTCTCCGCGCCGATCAGCGCAACAGCGGCCGCAACAGTTCACGGGCGATGATATGGCGCTGGATTTCCGAAGTGCCTTCCCAGATCCGTTCGATCCGCGCGTTGCGCCAGATGCGCTCCACCGGCCCTTCGTCCATCAAGCCCATGCCACCGAAAATCTGCACGGCCTCGTCGGCGACCTTGCCCAGGGTTTCGCTGGCAAACAGCTTGGCCATGCCGGCCTCGCCGTCGGTCATGCTGCCCTGGTCCATTTTCCAGGCGGTGTGCAGGGTCAGCAGTTCAGCCGCGCGTATCTGCGTGGCCATGTCGGCCAGTTTGAAACTCACGCCCTGATAGGTGCCGATGGGCTGGCCAAACTGCTTGCGATCCGCCGCCCATTGCAGCGACACCTCCAGCGCACGCTGGGCCTGGCCGACGCAGTTGGCGGCGACCATCACGCGCCCGGCGGTGAGCCAGGCGTTGGCCACGTCCCAGCCTTTGCCCACTTCACCGAGTACCTTGGAGGCTGGCACGCGGCAGTCGTCGAAGAACATTTCGTAGGTGTGGTAACCGCGGTTGCTCACACACTTGGGGCCCCGGCGAATGGTCATGCCCGGCGTGCCACGGTCGACCAGGAATGAAGTCACCGCATTGCGCTGGCGGCCGTTGTGCTCGTAGGTGTCGGTGACGGCAAACACGATGGCGAAATCGGCGTGCCCGGCATGGCTGATGAAGTGCTTGCTGCCGTTGATCACGAAGTCGTCGCCGTGGCGCACGGCGCGGGTCTTGATCGCGTTGGCGTCCGAACCGGCACCGGGTTCGGTCAGCGCGAAGCAGTCGATTTTCTTGCCCTGCACGCACGGCAGCAGATAGTCGCCGATCTGCGCGCCGGTGCAGGCCATGAGGATTTTCGACGGGCGCGCGACAAACACATGCAGGGCCCACGACACCTTGGACAATTCCCGTTCGATCAACGCCTGCGACAAGTAGTCGAGGCCACCACCACCGACCTCTTCCGGCATGTTGAAGGCATAGAAGCCGGCAGCGATGGCCTTGTCGCGGATCTGCGCGGCCAGCTCTGGTGAAACCTCGTCGGCGCGGTCCACCGCCTCCTCGTGGGGCAACAATTCCTTGGCAACAAAACTGCGTACCGCGTCCACCAACATGTCTTGTTCTTGGCTGAGTTGGAAATTCATGGCGCTACCTGCTCGAGGGTGTCGTTGTTGTTATTTGCCGCAGAATGTCGGGAGGCGTTTTTCCATGGCCGCGCGCAGGGCTTCGGCGCCATCTGCACTGCGTCCGCATAACAGGCCGGCGGCCAGTTCGGCTTGCAGTTGCTCGGGCAGGCTGCGGTCGGCGCCATCGCGGATCAGGGTTTTGGTCTGGGCGAAGGCGAAGGTCGGGCCGTTGGCCAGGCGGGTCGCCAGTTCGAGGGTGTGGGCATGCAGTTGCTCATCGGCGACCACTTCACCGACCAGGCCGGCTGCCAGGGCGCGGTCGGCGCTCCACAGCTCATCAAGGAACAGCAGGCGCTTGGCCTGCTCGCTGCCGATCAGGCGCGGCAAATGCCAGCTGGCACCGGCGTCCGGGGCATACGCCATGCTGGTGTAGCCGGCCTTGAAGCGCGCCGACTGGGCCGCTACGCGCAGGTCGCAGCACAGGGTCAGGTCCATGCCGGCGCCGACGGCCGTGCCGTTGATCGCGGCAATCGTGGGTTTGTCGAGGCTGTGCAGGCGGGTCATGAGGGCGTGGGCGGTTTCGGTCCAGCCGTAGGTTTCCAGGGCGCCGCGTGCTTCGGCGTCGGCCCACTCGGCGAGGTCCGCGCCAGCGCAGAAGCTGCGGCCGCTGCCGGTCAACACCACCACACGCACGGCCGGGTCGCGGTTGAACGCGTCGAGCAGGCTGTGCAGGTGCTTGAGGGTCGGGATGTCCAGCGCATTGCGCTGCGGCCCTCGGTTGAGGGTGATCCAGGCAACGCCTGCCTGCACGTGGGTGAGCACGGACGAATCGGTAGTCATGGCTTCCTCGAATTATTTTATTTGGCGTGAGGGGTGCGACATGGGGCGATACTAAACGAGTGTTCAGTAAGGAGGCAATCGGCAAATCTTAAATTTTTTCAGTGCCGGAAAAACCGCCCCGGACCTTGCGTCCAGGGCGGCGAGGAAGGCTCAGGGTTTGAGCTGGTAACGCTTGCGACCGCCGGACTGCAGGCCGTCGACCCAGGCTTCGCAGATCTGGATCCCCTGCTCCGGGGTGAACGTGCCGGGGTTGAGGCCCGACTCCAGCCACAACCCGTCGAGCAAGGCGCTCAGGCCGATGGCCGCGAGGTCGGCGTCGAACTGCTCCCACCCTTCTTCGCGGGCCATGTCGGTCAGGGCCGAACGCATGATGGTGCGGTATTCGCCGTAGGAGTGTTCGTGGGCCAGGTTGATCGCCGGCGCCGTCTTCACCGCGCCCCAGAACACCAGCCACGCATCCAGCAACTGCGGGTCGAGCAACTCGGCGGAAAACGAGCCCCGAAACAGCGCCGACAAACGCTCCCGAGGGTTGGGCGGCGCCTTGGCCATGGTCTCGCGCAGCAGGCTCATGACCTGGCCGGTGATGGTGCGATAGGCCTCGGCCACCAACTCATCCTTGCCCGAGTAGTGGTGGCTGATCAGCCCTACGGAGACCCCGGCCTCGGCGCTGATCTTGCGGATCGAGGCGCCCTGGAACCCGTCACGCTTGAGGCAAGTCAGGGTCGCCTGGACCAGATTGGCCTTGCGCAATTCCGGCTCCATCCGGGAGAAACGGGTTTCCTGGGTCATGGCGCGGTGTCCTTCGGTTGAGTCGGCTGCACGACTCTACATCAGTCGCGGTACCCCGGCGACACCCGATCCAGCATGCGCAGCAACGCCGCCCACGCCAGTTGCATCGCATCCAGGTCAACCAACTCGCCCTCCTCCAGCGGCCGGCCGGGGTTGTTGAATTGCTGTTCGGTGTACTGGCAGACCTCGGCGGATGGCAGCACCAGTGGACCACAGGCCTGGGCGGCGATCTGGATGTCGCAGGCTTTTTCCAGGTAGTACATGCGCAGGAATGCCTGGCTGACGGTTGCGCCTACCGTCAGCAAACCGTGGTTGCGCAGCATCAGCACCGGCTTGTCGCCGAGGTCGCGCACCAGGCGTTGCTGCTCGTCCAGGTCCAGGGCCACGCCTTCGTAGTCGTGGTAGGCAACCTTGCCGTAGAACTCCATGGAAATCTGGTTCACCGGCAACAACCCGCACTCCAGCGCCGCCACCGCGCAGCCGGCGCGAGTGTGGGTGTGCAGCACGCAGTGGGCATCTTCGCGGGCGCCATGGATCGCGCTGTGAATCACAAAGCCGGCCGGGTTGACCGCATGCGGCGACGGCTCGACCGCGCGCCCGTCGAGGCCGATCTTCACCAGGCTGGAGGCGGTGATTTCATCGAACATCAGCCCGTAGGGATTGATCAGGAAGTGATGCTCGGGCCCGGGAATGCGCACCGAGATATGCGTGAAAATCAGGTCGCTCATGCGGTAGTGCGCGATCAATCGATAACACGCCGCAAGCTCTTCGCGCAGGTGCTGTTCGGTGGAGTGAGGCATTTTTATTCTCCGGGCACGGGGTGGGTGAAGGCGACGCTAATCCAGACGCCAGTAAAAAAACAAGTTGATTTTTTACTGGCGGCAGCCTCCTATAGAAAAATAACAATAACAGCGCCTGGAGTACCCGCACCATGTCGCCCTCTGCTTTCCCGCACCTGTTCGAGCCCCTGGCACTGCGGGGCAAACGCTTGAAAAACCGCATCATGTCCAGCGGTCATGACACCTCGATGCCCACCGATAACCGGGTCAACCCGCCATTGATCGCCTACCACCGTGCGCGTGCCGAAGGCGGTGTCGGCCTGATTGTGCTGCAGGTGGCCGGGGTGCATGACAGCGCGCGGTACACCTCCCATGTGTTGATGGCCACCGACGATGCGTGCATCGAGGGCTACCGCGAGCTGGCCGAAACCTGCCATGCCCATGGCACCGTGGTGCTGTCGCAGATCTTTCATCCCGGGCGGGAAATCATGGAGTCGGCGGATGGCCTGCTGGCGGTGGCCTACTCGGCCTCGGGGGTACCCAATGAACGCTTCCGGGTGATGCCGCGTGCGCTGGACCAAGCGATGATCGATGAGATTGTCGCGGGTTACGCCGCCGCTGCCAGGCGTCTGCACCAGGCCGGGATCGACGGCGTCGAAGTGGTCGCCAGCCATGGATACCTGCCGGCGCAGTTTCTCAACCCACGGGTCAATCGGCGCAGCGATGGCTACAACGGGGCGCTTGAGCAACGGCTGCGGTTCCTGACGGAAATCCTCGCCGCCGTGCGCGCGGCTACCGACGCGGACTTCATCATCGGCCTGCGCATTTCTGCCGATGAACGCGATGCCGAAGGGCTCACCGAAAGCGAATCCCTCGAAGCCGTGCAGAGCCTGCAGTCCCAGCTCGACTACGTGCATATCGTCGCAGGCACGTCGGCCTCGCTGGGCGGTGCAATCCATATCGTGCCGCCCATGGCGATTGCCGCCGCGTACCTCGCCGATGAGGCCGCGACGTTCAAGGCCAGCCTGTCGATTCCGCTGTTCGTCACCGGGCGCATCAACCAGCCCCAGGAAGCCGAATTGATCCTCGCGCGCGGCCAGGCCGATGTGTGCGGCATGACCCGCGCATTGATCTGCGACCCGCTGATGCCCGCCAAGACTCTCGACGGGCGCGTCGAAGATGTGCGCGCGTGCATCGCCTGCAACCAGGCCTGCATCGGTCACTTTCACAAGGGCTTGCCGATCTCGTGTATCCAGCATCCCGAGACCGGCCGCGAGCTGCTATTCGGCGAGGTGCAAGCGACGCTCAAGCGCAAGCGCATCATAGTCGTGGGCGGTGGTCCGGCGGGTATGAAAGCCGCAGCGGTCGCGGCGCAACGCGGGCATGCCGTGACGCTCTACGAGGCTAGCGCCCAGTTGGGCGGGCAAGTGCTGCTGGCGCAATTGCTGCCACGGCGCAGTGAGTTCGGCGGCGCCAGCACCAACCTGCAACGCGAGATGCAACTGGCCGGTGTGCAGGTGCTGCGCAACACCCGCGTCGACCGCGCGCTGGTGGAGCGCGAGCAACCCGACCATGTGATCATTGCCACCGGCGCCGAACCCTATTGGCCGGCCTTCGAGCAAGGCGGCGAACTGCAGGTGGTGGATGCCTGGCAGGTGCTGCGCGACGCAGTGCCCCTGGGGCGTTCGGTGGTGGTGGTCGACTGGCGTTGCGACTGGATCGGCCCCGGTATTGCCGAGCGCCTGGTGCGCGCCGGGCATCAGGTGCAACTGGCGGTGAATGGCACGCACTGTGGCGAGAATCTCCCGCTGTATGTGCGTGATCAACTGGCCGGCGAGCTGCACCGGCTGGGCATTCCGATCATCCCGTATGCGCGCTTGTACGGCTGCGACGACACCACGGTGTACCTGCAACACACCGCCAGCGGCGAGCCCATGCTGCTGGAGAATATCGACACGCTGGTGTTGTGCCAGGGCCACCAGCCGGTGGACACTCTCGGCGCGCAGCTGCAGGGCCTGGTGCCGTTTGACCGGATCGGCGACTGCCTGGCGCCGCGCACCGCCGAAGAGGCGATCTACGAAGGACTCAAGGTGGCATGGAACCTGTGAACGACCAACCCCAGCAACTGTTTCTCGGCACCCGCATCCGTGGTTTGCGCAAGGCCAGCGGCATGACCTTGACCGCCCTGGCAGAGGCCAGCGAGCTGACCGCCGGCTACCTCAGCCAGCTGGAGCGAAACCTTGCGTATCCTTCGATTCCGGCACTGTTCAACATCGCTCGCAGCCTGGGGGTGACGATCCAATGGTTCTTCGCCAGCGAGACCACGCCCGCACCGGCAGACGCAGGCTACGTGGTGCGCAAGGACAATCGCCAGAGCATCCACTATGAAGACGGCATCGTCGACCAGTTGCTGACGCCCCTGCCCAACCATCAACTGGAAATGCTGCAATCGAGTTTCCCACCGGGCACCTACAGCCAGCAGAGCTACAGCCATGAAGGCGAAGAAGCCGGCTATGTGTTGCGCGGACAGTTCGAGCTGTGGGTGGGAGAGCGGCACTTCCTGCTGGCGGCCGGTGACAGCTTCAGCTTTGCCAGCAGCGAACCGCATCGGTATGGCAACCCCGGCAAAGTGGAGACGGTGGTGATCTGGGTGATCACGCCGCCGACATTTTAGGCCAGGCCCATTCGTGACCTGCGGTAAAGAGTCCTTTTCGGATTCGACGGTTTTTCCGAAGGAACGACGGGCGGATACTCGACTCCATTGTTCACACCTCTTCAGGAGTTACTGATGTCTATCCCCACGTCCAACGTACCCGCCTTCGGCCTCGGCACTTTCCGCCTGCAGGGCCAGGTGGTGATTGACTCCGTCAGCACCGGCCTGGAACTGGGCTACCGCGTCATCGACACGGCGCAGATCTACGAGAACGAAGCTGACGTCGGCCAGGCCATCGCCGACAGCGGTGTGCCCCGTGATGAGCTGTTCATCACCAGCAAGATCTGGATCGCCAACTTCGCCGAAGGCCATTTGATCCCGAGCCTCAAGGAGAGCCTGCGCAAGCTCCAGACCGACTACCTGGACCTGACCCTGATCCACTGGCCGTCGCCGGAAGACCAGGTTCCCGTCGCCGAATTCATGAGCCAGTTGCTGGAAGCCAAGCGCCAGGGCCTGACGCGCCAGATCGGTATTTCCAACTTCACCATTGACCTGATGAAACAGGCCATCGCAGCGGTCGGCGCCGAGCACATCGCGACCAACCAGATCGAACTGCACCCCTACCTGCAAAACCGCAAGGTGGCGGAGTTCGCCAGTGCCCACGGTATCCAGATCACCTCCTACATGACCCTGGCCTACGGCGAAGTGCTCAAGGACCCGGTGATCCAGCAGATCGCCGAGCGCCATCAAGCCACCCCGGCCCAAGTGACCCTGGCCTGGGCCATGCAACTCGGGTACGCCGTGATCCCCTCCTCGACCAAACGCGCCAACCTGGAAAGCAACCTCAAGGCCCTGCAACTGACCTTGAGTGCTGCCGACATGGAACAGATTGCCGGCCTGGAGCGCGGCCATCGCTTGACCAGCCCCAAGGGCATCGCGCCGAAATGGGACTAGGCGCCGGCCACCCGTGCGCGGGATAACTCGCGCAACCAGGGCAATACCCGCAGGCCCGCCGTGGCTGCGGGTGGGTCGATGATGTCCATGAAGTGTTCGAGGTTGACGTTGTCCGGTACGCCGGGCAGCCGTACCAGCACCGCCGGTGTTGCGCCGGCAGGTGCGCCCAGGTCGAGGTGGTCGTAGACCAGCACGTGGCGTACCTGGGGCTGGGGCCCGCAGCTGTGCAGCGTCAGCCCCGCATTGATGATCAGCACGTCAAAGGGTTCGGCCGGAATGGCGGTGAGTATCTGTACTTCTTCGAAGGTCTGTACCGGCACGATCCGGTGGTACCCCAACTGATTGAGCATTTTTTCGATGTACAACCGTTGCAGGTGCTGTTCATCGGCAATCAGGATGGTCAGTGCTTTGTTCGGCATGGCAAACCCCTGGGCTGGCAGCGCTCGTCAGTGAGCGTCGCCCATTTTCCAGACATATCCCGAAGACAAAATCAGGCATGTTCCCCCTTCATGTAGGAGTTGTCCCAAATGCACCGAATGGCTGTCTACTTCGGTCACGCCTGATTGCAGTACTGCCCGAGGCTGTGTTGCAAGCCAGCGATAGCCCGTTCCACCGCCTGCACTGCTGCGTCCAATGCCTCGCCTTCGCGCCGCTCGCACAGGTCTTCCAAGGTCTCGCAGGTGGCGATCAACGCCTGAGACTTGACCAAGCGTGCGCCCCCTTTGACCCGGTGGGCCAGGTCATGCAGCCTGGCGAAGTCCGCGCGATTTTGCTCAACACCCAACCAGGCGCGATCTTCCTCCAGGCTGTCGAGTAACGGCGTCAGCAACTCGTTCAGTGCGACCTTATCGCTACCGGTCAGCGCGATCAGCGTGCTCAAATCAAACGTCGGCTCAAACGCCTGTGTCACCTCGCCGACCGCGCGCGATGCCAACGCCGCGCGCAAGTCTTCAAGCCCGGTGGGCTTGAACAGGCAGCCATCCATGCCGGCTTGTCGGCAGCGTTCGGTTTCTTGTGGCTGCGCATTGGCGGTGAAGCCCAGCAACAGGCATGGCGTGAGCCCGCGCTGACGCTCCTGGGCACGAATATCCCGCGCCAACGTATACCCATCCTTGAAGGGCATATTGCAATCGGTGATCACCCCATCGAACTGCCCGGCCTGCCACAAGGCAAAGCCTTGGGCACCGTCATCGGCGGTGGTGATGCGGTGCCCCAGGAAGCTCAACTGGCGAGCCAGCAGCAGGCGGTTGGCCGGGTAGTCATCCACCACCAGGATGCTCAACGCCCGGGCCGTCGGAACGGGCAAGACGGGCAATGCATCCGGCACGCGGGTGGTCATTTCCAGCGACAGCGTCACATCCACCCGCGTGCCCTTGCCCAGCACGCTGCTCAAGTGCAATTGCCCGCCCATCATCTCGCACAGGTTGCGGCTGATGACCAGTCCAAGGCCAGAACCACTGCGTGCCGATTGTTCGTTATTGCTGCCCTGGATAAAGGGGTTGAACAAGCGCTGCTGATCGACAGCGCTGATGCCAATGCCGGTGTCCTCCACCCATAGCCGCAGGTCCAGTTGATCGCCGACCAATGCCCCCTGGGCCCCCACGCGTACCTGACCGTTGGTGGTGAACTTGATCGCATTCCCCAACAGATTGGACACCACCTGCTTGAAGCGCAGCGGGTCGATCAACACCGCATGGTCGATCAGCGGGTCGAGCTCCACTTGCAACACCAGGCCCTTGTCGCGCGCCAGCCCTTCAAATACCCGCGCCACCGAGGCCAGCAGCTCGTGCGGATTGGCGGGCTCCAGGGCCAGTGACAGGTGGCCGGATTCAATCCGCGCAATGTCGAGAATATCGCCGATCAACTCCAGCATGCTGTGCGACGCCACCGAGGCCACCTCCAGCGCGGCGCGGTCAGCACGCCCCTGCTGGGCGTTTTCCAGGGCCAGCTCGATCATGCCGATCACAGCGTTCATGGGCGTGCGTATCTCATGGCTCATGGTGGCCAGGAAGGTGGTCTTCGCGCGGTTGGCTGCGTCGGCCTCCTCCTTGGCTTCCTGCAATTGGCCCAGCAAGCGCTGGCGCTCGCTGACATCGACCCAGCCGGCAATCATGCCCACGACGCCGCCGTTGCTATCCCGGTAGGGCAGCATCCACTGGTAGATGGTCAACACCCCGCCACCGGGAATCTTCAACACGCGGTCATGGATCTGCGGTTCGCCCTGCTCCATCAAGCGCAGGTAATCGGCATGGAACGACTGGGCCTGGGGAGGGTTGCCGGTGTCGGTCTCCACCACGGTCTTGCCAATGACGTCTTCGAGCTTGAAGCCGAAGACATCGAGGTAGGCGTTGTTGCACGCCATCAAGCGGCCTTGGCGATCGCGCACGTAAATCGGGTGCGGAGTGCCGTCGATCAGCACGCTCATAAAGCGCATCTGGTCGCTCAAGGCCCGCTCCGCCTGGGCACGCTTGCGAATCAGGTTACGCAGGTAGAACACCCAGCCCAGGGCGACCAACAGCAGCAGCGCGGCAAGGGCGAAGCCTTGGATAATCACGTTGCGGTGCCGCAGCCAGTAGCTGTCTTCGAGGATGATTTCACTGCGCCAATGGTTAGTCAGCTCGTCCATCTCTTCGGGGGTAATGCTCAGCAATGCCTTGTCGAGGATCGAATACAACTCCAGTTCGCTGCGGTTGACCCCCAGGGTAAAACGCGCCGGCTCCCGGCCGACGGTGCTGGTGATGCGCAGGCGTTCACGGTAATTGCGCGCGATCATGTAGCGCGCGCTGATCAACGACACCGCGGTCGCCTCCACGGTGCCCTTGGCCACCAACGCCATGGCCTGCTCGGTGTTCTCGACCTCGACAAACACCACGCCTGGGTAGTCCTCGGCAATCTGCATCGCGAGGCTGTTGCCGCTGACCACCGCCAGGCGTTTGCCGGGCATGTCCTCCAGGGTAATCACGCGCTCATTGTCCGCGGACACTACCAGTGCATAGGGGTTTGACAGGTAGGGCCGGGTAAAGCGGATCTTCTCCGACCGCTCGATGCTGGGCGTCACGGCCGCCAGCATATCGACGCGCCCGGTGCTGACCGCGTCAACCAGGCGCGGCAGTGAAGTGCCCTGCTCGATGTCGAACTTAAGGCCCGTACGCAGGCTGATCCGCGACAACACCTCGGCGCTCAGGCCTTCGAACTCGCCCTTCTCGTTGAAAAACGACAGCGGCACGAACTTGTCGACCACCGCCACTTTTACCCGCGGATGCTTCTCCAGCCAGCGCTGCTCATTGATGCTCAAGCGCAGCCGGTCGGCCTCGGGAAAACCAATGCCACCGGCACTCCAACGGCGCAGGATTTCCATCTGCTGGTTGGCGGGAACAGCGGCAAGCGCGGCGTTGATGATCCTCAGCAGGCGTGTGTTTTCCTTGCGCAGGGCGAACCCGAACGGGTTGGCTTCCATGGCCGAAAAATCCGCCATGCGCACATTATTGAGATGGTTCTTGTTGATCAGGTAGCGGGTGCTGATGGCATCCCCGAGGTACACATCCGCCTGGCCGAACGCGACGGCGCCGATGGCCTCGAAGGTCGAGCCAAACAACTGCAACTGTGCTTGGGGGTAGAACGCCTGGACGGCGTCGGGTGGCATGTAGTGGTAGAGCATCGCCACGCGCCTGCCCGCCAGATCGGCATTCAATGCAAGGTTGTCACCCGCGCGCGTCACCAGCACGGGTTGATCATTGGCGTAGGAGCGCGATAGCACCAACTGCGGGTCGGCGAACTCATAACCGTTGGCCGAGCCGAGAAAATCCACCGCGCCGCTCTTGAGGGCGTCGATAACTTCATCGCGCGTGTCGTAGCGCCGAACCGTGACCGCGATATTCAGCGCCTGGCCGATCAGCGCCGCATAATCGGCGGTGATGCCTTCCAGTTCTTGCTTGTTGTTACTCAGGTCAAAGGGCGCGTAATCCGGCGCCGAGACCCCGATGATCAATGTGCGCTGCTCGCGCAGCCAGCGCCAGTCGGCTTCATCGAGCATCACGCTGGTGGGTTCAAGGGTTGAGTGGCCGAGTAGCCGCAGGCTTTGCGGTGCATCCACGGCCATCACCGCCGCAGGCAACATCCCCGCGAGCAGGATGACCATGAGCTTGATCAACCGTGAGGGGTTCATTTCAGATCAGGTGATTGCGCTGCGCGAACTTGGACAGATGCACCACCGAGGACATACGTAGTTTCTCCTTGAGCCGCGTCTTGTAGGTACTGATGGTTTTGTGACTCAACAGCATGTCCTCGGCAATCTCCTTGTTACCCAGGCCCAGGGCCAGTTTTTGCAATACCGTCAGCTCGCGATCGGACAGCGCCTCCACCAACTCCTGCTCGGTGGATTGCAGGTCGTCGCGACGCACCGAACTGGTAGGCAGGCTCGGAAAGCAACTGTAGCCGGACCTGATGGCCCTGATGGCCTTCTGCAGCTCGTCGAGTTCGCCGGTCTTGGCGACAAACCCCATGGCACCGGCGCGCATGCAACGGGTAGAAAAGAACACGGCCAGGTACGAAGTCAGTACCAGTATCTTGCAAGGCAGGTCCAAGGCTTTAATCCGACTGATCACCTCCAACCCACCGAGCTTGGGCATTGCCAGGTCGAGAATGACAAGGTCCGGACGCTCCTCACGGGCAACCTGCATGGCATCCGCGCCGTTACCTGCTTCGAAGATGGTGTCGAAGCCCTCCTGCTTCAGCAGGTGCTTGACGGTGGCGCGTATAAACGGGTGATCATCCACAATTAAAGCTTTGTTGCTCATAAGACTCCCCTGGGAGGATCAGTACGCTTACATATCACGTGAGTCCTATCTACCTGTGAAAAGTAACAGTTCCGACAAACGGTGCTGAGTACTCTGCGTGACACTTCAGGCAGTACGGGCCTCTCCTTTTGAAAAACACGATGAAAACGTAAAGCTGCGCCTGGGTTCCTAAATAGGCGCAAGCGCGCAACCTTAACAATGGCGTGTGGTTTCAAATGAAGGGATAGTCTCGAATGCTTGTAGGACTTTTCCTCTCAGTAGCATAGTCCGTGTTGAACAAGGCAAAGCCTGACGTCCGCTTACTACTCCGTGGTGCTTGGGCTCCAGAAAGCCTGGACCACCAGGGTCGACAGAGAAATCCGCGCCACCAGGGCATCCAGCTCGTCACCGTCCACCGAGGTCACCGCCAGGGTGGCTTCGATTTCGACTTCGTCAGTGCCGAAAGGCCGCACATCGACATCACTGGCCGGGTAGTTGCAACGCGCCAATTCGGCTTCCAGCAGTGCGAGCACGGCTTTCTGCTGGGTACGCCGGGCAATGACATAGAGGATATTGGTGACCTCCGCAGAGACCACATCCAGCGGCTGGCGGTTGATGTTGTTGACGATCGGCCGCAGCAAGGTATTGGCCGCCAGCACAAACAGCGTGCCGAGCAACGCTTCGAGGATCAGGTCGGCGCCGGCACAGGCCCCCACCGCCGCCGATGCCCAGAGCGTGGCGGCGGTGTTGAGCCCGCGCACATTGCCTTCTTCGCGCATGATCACGCCCGCGCCGAGAAAACCGATGCCCGAGACCACGTACGCCACCACCCGTACCGCGCCTTCTGCGCCGCCCAGGCGGTTGGCCATGTCGACGAAAATCGCCGCGCCCACCGCCACCAGCACGTTGGTGCGCAGGCCCGCCGTGCGCTGGCGGTACTGACGCTCGAAACCGATCAGGCCGCCGAGGATGAACGCGGCGGTGAGGCTGACCAAAGTGTCGATCAGCGAATTGAGGTTGATGTTGTTGATTGCTTGCATAAAAAATCTCCTTGAACGCCAGCGCCTGCAGGAGCTGGCTTGCCAGCGATAGCACCGTTACTGCCAGCCAAATTTACGGATATAGAAGCCTTTCACCGCCTGGGTCTGCGCCATATACGCCAGCAGGATCAGCGGCAGGCGACGGAAATACCGGGCGATGTGCCGATTCCGCAGGAAACCGGCAAACAACGCTTTGAGCAGAATGAGGCTCATGGTGTAACTCCTGCGCGAGGAAACCTGCAGGCAGGTACGACCGGCTGCACCCTGCCCGTTCTACAGGCACGGTCAGCTCGGCCCGCCCGCCGCAAAAAAAGGCAGGCGCGTCCGTAGCATCCCGAGGTCAGTCAGGTGCTGGTCAGCGTCGATGAGAGGGATCGGACAGGCGCCAGGACTGGCTGCTGTCGGGATGCCGCTTCTCGCTTTGTTGGCGAGACAACGGCATCAGGAAAATGCGCGTTACCTTGCCAAGTATGTGCCGGTTACTGAAACCGGCCGACTACTGTCACTCGAACAAGTACCCACTGAGGGTCTCCGCTATTGATGAAAACGCGCGAAGCTTACGCCCCGTTTACGCGGGAGTAAACCGTAGGAAAGCTTCCGTAAGGTGGATAAGAGGATTCTTCAGGGAGGGTTCAGGAGCCGCCGAGGGGCCATTCAGCTACACCCTGGACGTCGATGGAACGCTGCCTTTTTTCAATGACTAGTCGACAAGCCTGAGCTTCACCTGGGCACCGTCGGGCAAATCCTTTATCTCCCGTGCCAGATCACCGCAGAACCGAAGCTGCTCAACATGATCCAGGCATCGCACATTGCCGATGACGTACTCGCCGCCCAATACCGGCGAAATAACCCAATGATAAACCTGGCCAGGCGCCAACGGCCCCAGGGCCTCCTCGGCCTGCTCCACCATGGGTTGCAGATACCAGTCGCGCAAAAATGCCTGATCCCTGGAAACCTCGTCCAGCACGGCACGCGTCTGCGCAATGACCTCGCAATAAAGCGCTTCAGGGCACAGCCGCCAATAGCGTCCCTGCGAATCCTTGATCATCACATTGCCAAAGGCGGTGGTCCCGACGACCTCGACGGGATCAATGCCGACCCACCCCCAGCTGTCGCGAATAGCTTGAATCAACGGCATGCAGCCTCCCGGTTCAAAAGCACTTCAATCATCGCGCGTCAGCACTTCCAACAACTCAATCTCGAAGCACAGATTGCTGTTGGGTTTGATATGCGCGCCCATCGACCGCTCGCCATACGCCAGGTGCGCCGGGACAAACAGCCTGCGCACGCCGCCGACCTGCATGCCCATCAGGCCCTGGTCCCAGCCCTTGATCACGCGGCCGGTGCCGATCACACACTGGAACGGCTTACCCCGCTCCCAGGACGAATCGAACACCGTGCCGTCTTCCAGGGTGCCGGTGTATTGAGTGGTGATCAGCGCCCCCTTGACCACGGCTTTGCCGGTGCCTGGGCGGATGTCGGTGATCTGGAGTTCGTCGTTGCTCATGGCGGGGCTCGTTGAAGGCGTGAGGGGTGGGGTTTTCCCAGAATTGGCGGGGATTTGCAACCGCAAGAGCGGTGCAGGCTCTTCCAACCGATTTGCAGAGCTAACTGACAAGTGTCGCAGAAGCGCCTGGCTTATCACCTTTCGCTCAATCACCTCTTATGCAAGGCCAACCACTTCGGTTGTATTTTCCAAGAGGTCACCTGTCATGCCCCAAGCCATCAGCCCCGTTCGCGTTTCTGTTGTGCAATTCGATCCCCAGGTGGGTACGGACCATCGGTCTGCCAACCTGCGGCGTAGCCTGGAATTGGCCACTGAGGCCGTGAACGGCGGCGCCAATCTGATCGTGCTGCCGGAGCTATCAAGCTGCGGCTATTTCTTTGCTAACCGCCAGGACGCCTTTGATCACGCCGAAGTCATTCCAAACGGCCCAAGCGTGCGAGCCTGGATCGACTTTGCTTGCCGGCACCGGGTGTACCTGGCAGCGGGCTTGAACGAAATCGACGGCAGGCAACTGTTCAATACCGCTTTGCTGCTGGGCCCGGACAGTTTGATCGGCAAGTACCGCAAAGCCCATCTATGGAACCTCGAGAAGTTATGGTTCACCCCGGGAAACACTGGCTTCCCAGTCTTCGATACACCCATCGGGCGGATTGGCCTGCTGATCTGCTGGGACATCTGGTTTCCCGAAGTGCCGCGCATTCTCAGCCAACAAGGTGCCGATATCATTTGCAGCCTGAACAACTGGGCCTGGACACCTGCGCCGTTATTTGACGAAGCGGGCAAATGCATGGCGTCTTACCTGACGATGACGGCGGCGCACGTCAACAATGTGTTTATCGCCGCCGCCAGCAGAATCGGCGAAGAACGCGACGCGCGCTACCTGGGGTGCTCGTTGATCGCCGGGACCAATGGATGGCCAATTGGCAAAGTGGCCTCGGCTAATCGTGAGGAAATACTGTACGCCGACATTGATCTCAGCAGTGCGCGCAGTGCACCGATCTGGAATAGCCTCAACGACCTGCAGAGGGATCGGCGCGTCGACCTTTACGATCAGACGCTGGGGTATGTCCAGCACCGCGCGTTGCCGCGCTAACCAAAATGGCCTGGCGTACTCGCTCCTGTGGCGAGCGGGCTTGCCCCGCGTTGGGCTGCGCAGCAGCCCCCGCATGCACCACTTGCTGGGGAGCGCTACGCGCCCCAACGGGAGCAAGCTCGCTCGCCACACCCAGCTTTTACGCCAACGGCACCCGACGCGTCGTCAGCGCCACACGCCCCACAAAGAAACTCAACGCCGCACCCAGCAGCAACATCGCCAAGGTGCTCCAGGCTGCGCGGGACAGTTGCTTGGCCGCGACTTCGCCTGCTTCACGGGCTTTCTGCTCGGCCTGTTGCTTGAGCTCATCGACCTTCTGCATGGCCTGCTGATAGGCCTGGGCGTAGTTGTCGACGATCTGCGTGGCTTCCTCTTTGCTCTTGCCGGTACGGGCGGCAACGATGTTGACCAGCGCGTCTTTATCGGCCGCGTTCAGCGCAGGCTCACCGGAGGCTTTGACGCGGTCGAACCACTGCTTGAGCGCATCACCGGCCAGGGCTGGATTGGTCGCGGCAGCCGTCGCCGATTGCTTGCCATCCGCTGCGGCCTGATCGGTTTTCTGCTCGACATTGGCCGGGTCCAATTCAGGCTTGCCGCTTTGCTTGAGCAGGGTATCGAGCTGAGCTTGCAGGCTGTTCCAGTCCAGGTGGATGCCCTGCTCGTCCAGTTGCTGCTTGACGCTGTCACTGATGCCCGGCGCCGCGGCAGCGATGCCACTACCGGCAGCCGACAGACCTTTGCCCACCACATTGCCGGCGGTACCGACCACGCTCGCGGCCAGGCCTGCCAGCAGCCAGGTGGTGAATAACGTGGTCAGGGTCCAGGTCAGCACGCCATGCAGGCCGCCGCGATCCGGTGCCGTACGCCCGGCCACAAAGGCACCCACGGCGATGGCGATCAGCGTCGAGACAAATAGCCAGATGCCGGCGCCCGTGCCGAAACCGCTCAACGGATTGCCCGCCTGCATCGGGTTGACGGCGCTGGCGCCAATGGCAGTGCCGAGGACACTGAGCACCAGGTAGGTCACCAGGGCAATTGCACTACCCGCGAGTACGGAACTCCAGGACACGCGAAACGGCGAACGGTTGGTTTCATAGACAGTGGTCATGATTGATCCTTTTGCAGTAATTGACCGTCTCAGTCTGGCCAGCCACGTGCCCGCTCGTCCCCGCGCAAATGCACCAGGCCATCTGGTGCATTCGCACCCCGGTGCAGGCAATTGCTCTGCACTATCCTGAACCCTGGGTGTCGTACTTTCATGCGTCCAGAACCCGGAGAAACCATGACCCAGGATGTCCTCGCCAAAGAAACCAACCGTCGCCAACTGCAGCAGATCATCTCCGGGCTGTCCGACGGGATAATCCTCGCCGAGGTCGACCAGACCATCCTCTGGGCCAACGATGCCGCCCTGGCCATGCATGGGGTGGATGAGGTCGCGGCATTGGGCGCCGATACCCGCGAATACGCCGAACGCTTCAGCCTGCGCTATCGCAACAACCATCCCGTGCCGCTGGAAAACTACCCCCTCGCCCGTGCGGCGGCGGGTGATGAATTCAGCGATGTGGTGGTGGAAGTCACCCCCACCACCGACGAACACAAGACCTGGGTCCACCGCCTGCGCAGCCTGGTGATCAGCGATTCCCACGGCGAGCCCGAGTTGCTGGTACTGATCCTCAGCGACGCCACCGAGTGGGCCAGCGCCGAGCAGCGCTTCGAGAAAACCTTCAACGCCAACCCGGCGCCTGCGGTGATCTGCCGCCTGAGCGACCTGCGCTATATCAAGGTGAACCAGGGTTTCCTGGAGATGACCGGCTACAACCGCGACCAGGTCATCGGCCGTTCGGTGTATGAGCTGGACGTTCTGGAGCAGGCCGATCGCAAGGACCTGGCCATCCAGCGCCTGGGCGAAGGCGCGACCATCCCGCAGATGCAAGCCGAGCTGAAGCTGCCCGAAGGTGGCAGCAAACTGGTGATCGTCGCCGGCCAGCCGTTGGACATGAACGAAGAGGAATGCATGCTGTTTTCCTTCACCGACCTGGAGCCACGCCGCAAGGCCGAGATTGCGCTGCGCCAGAGCGAAGAGCGCTTCGCCAAGTCGTTCCGCCTGACGCCTGTGCCGACCCTGGTGTGCAGCGCCGCCAACCGGCAGGTGGTGGACATCAACGAAGCCTTCATGACGATTACCGGGTACACCAGTGAGGAGCTGATCGGCAAGGCTATCGAAGAGATCCACTTCATCGACAGCGCCCCGGCGGCCGCCCAGGTGTTCGCCACCCTGGAGAAAGCCGGCAACCTCGATGGCCAGGACCTCAAGGTGCGCAAGAAAGGCAACGAAGTGATCGACTGCGTGCTTTCCGCCGACACCGTGGTCATCCAGGACGTGCCGTGCTACCTGCTGGTGATGATGAACATCACCGAGCGCAAGCGCTCGGAGCTGGAGCTGGTGGCTGCCATCGAGGAAGTGATGCAGGACGCCTCGTGGTTCAGCCAGACCCTCATCGAAAAACTGGCCAACGCCAAGAGCGTCAACAGCCCCAACCTGCCTAATGTGGCCTTCACCGACCTGACCGCGCGTGAGCGCGATGTGCTGGGCCTGATTTGCGAAGGCCTGGCCGACAAGGAAATCGCCTCGCGGCTGAAACTGGCACCCAATACGGTGCGTAACCATGTGGCCACGGTGTACTCAAAACTGGGGGTGCACAGCCGCAGTGCGGCGATTGTCTGGGCCCGTGAACGCGGGCTGTTTGCCGGTGAATTAAGGGTTAAAAGCAAGCGCTGAACATACAAATGCACTAGTCCAGCTAGTATGAATTCGCCTTATCGGATGGCGTCCCGATCCCTAACCTTCAAGGGGTGAGCACAGGGCTTTGAACCTGTGCCGTCGTGAAACGACACCTTGAAGGAACCCTCATGTTTACGCTCTCTCAACTGCGAAATTGCATCGAAGAAGGCCTGGCGCCGCTGACATGCGAGTTCACCCTGTGCCGGGACGCCTCATTGACCCTCAAGGTCTATGACGCCGAGACCGGCCGGGTGGACCTGGTGGTGACGGGGATCAGCACCAACCGGCTGCAGACCCCGCAAGAAGTGGAAAAAATGGTGGAAGAACTGCGCTACGAACTGCAAAGCAACAACATGGGCAAGCTCACGCTGGATGACTTGCCTTCAACGACGAACCAATGAAGTAGAACACCCCACCCGCGACGATGAACGCCCCGAGCATGTAGAACATGTAGTGGGCCGGCAGGCTGGCCAGCACCAGCCCGCACAACACCGGCCCCAATGCTGCCCCCAGGTTGGACAGGTTCTGCGCCCCGTAGTACATGCCCCGCAGGTGATCCGGGGCAATCCGGTCGATAAACATGTACTCGGCCGGGAACACGATAATTTCCCCCACGGTGAACACCGCCATCGCCAGCACCCACCACAGCACGCTGGTGGACAGCGCGAACCCGATCAACCCCAGCATGAACATGCCCAGGCCGAAGATCAGCCATTGGCTGAGGTAACGGTGCGAGATGCGCCGGCCAATCACGTACTGCAAGGCAATCACCAGCACCGCGTTGGTGGTCAGCACCGCACTGATCACGGTGTAGGTGTATTCCGCGCTGGTGGTGGTCACCAGGTATTGCGACAGGTAGGCCGTGAACTGGCCGAACACCACGGCGCTGAGCAGGCCGCCGAGGGTAAAGCACACCAATCGATGGTCACGTAGCAACACACGGCCGACGGCCAGGAACGACACCGGCTTTTGCGCGACCTCGGCGGTGGCCAGGGTGCGATCGCCCCAGCGCCAGTACAGCAGGAAAAACCCCAACCCCAGCAACGCCGAAAGGATGAACGGCAGGCTGATATCCAGCTTGGCCACCATCGCGCCAAAGAACGGCCCCACGGCGTAACCGATGTTGGTCAGCGTGTACTTGATCGAAAACACTTCGCTGCGCGCCTCTTCCGGCAAGAGGCTGGCAAAGCCGGCCTTGACCGCAATGTCGATCACCGCGTAAGCCAGGTTGATCAGGATCAGGCAGCTGTAGAACGCCCAGATATTCTGCGCGAGTACCGTGCCGATAAAACCCAGCACAAACACCACGCTCAAGCCGAGCAGCAGCCGATAGCTGTTGATGCGGTCGACCAGGAAGCCGCCGTACACGCTGAGCAGCGAACCGACGATCAGCGAGCTGCCGATCACCAGGCCGACCTGACTGATGTCGAGGGCAAAGTGGCTGGTGAGGTAAATGACCAGGTAGGGGAAGGTGATGGCCTTGGCCAACGTCAGCATCAACGTGGCGGACAGCAACAGGTTCACGGTGCGAGGGTAGTTTCTTATTGTGGCAAGCATCCTGCTCTCTTTCGGTCAAAGGTAACGCGACGTTTTATGGCCGGTTACCTTAACGCGGAGGAAGCAAAAAAGCCGGGCTATTTTTTGACTGGGGTGATCTCGAGGATGGTGCCGTTGGTGGTTTTCAGCAGCACGAACTTGTCGCCGACCCGCGCCCATTGGCTGTCGGCTTCAGGTTGCTTGAGGCCGCGCTTTTTCCAGTCGCTGACCGCCGACTCCTTGCGCATCAGGATGTCCGGGGCACGGTCGCCCTCTTTGAGATCGCGGGCGTTGATGTTGGAAGGCTGCACGGTTTCCTGGGGGGTATCACCCGCCTGTGCGACAAAACTGGCGGTGGACAGGCTGGCAGCGACCAGCAGGCAGGCGGCGAGGGTTTTGGACTTCATAGGTGCTCCTTCAATGAATGACGCGTACCCAGGTTCGGACCACGGGCGCACGGAATCATTCATGCAAGAAAAGCCTGACCGGTATTTATCAGCTAAGATCGCCGGCTTTCTTGTAGCGATAAGGACATCACAATGATCCTCACTGTTTTCCTGGTCATTTTCATCTGCGTCTCGAGTGTGATTACGCTCTATTTGATCAGCCTCTACAACCAACTGGTGAGTTTGCGCAACCGTTTCAAAAATGCGTTCAGCCAGATAGAAGTACAACTCAAGCGGCGCCATGACTTGATTCCCAACCTGGTCGAGACCGCCAAGGCTTATATGAGCCATGAGCGCGACACGCTGATGGCCGTCACCGAGGCGCGCAATGCTTCCGCAGCCTGCCTCAATGTCGCAGCGGCAGAACCTGGCAGCGCGCAGTCAATAGTGCACTTGGGCCAGACCGAGGGCCGACTCAACAGGGCCATGGATAAACTGAACATCTCGCTAGAAGCGTATCCGGACCTGCGTGCATCGGAAACCATGATGCAGTTGAACTACGAAATGACCAATACCGAAAACCGTATCGCCTTCGCCCGTCAGTTCTTCAATGACTCAGTGATGAACTACAACACCTTCCGGCAGAAATTCCCCACGGTGCTGATGGCGGAAGCGTTTGGCCATGGGGGAGACGCCACCTTGCTGGAGTTTGCCGACAGCGAGCAGATTCAAAATACTCCGGTCGTCTCCTTTATCTGATAGCCGCCACGGATGGCCGTATGAATTTTTTCGAAACCCAGGACCGCGCCAGGCGCGGCGCCAGGTATGGCATGCTGCTGATGGCCGCCATTGTGCTAAGCCCGGCGGTGTTTTGGACGTATTCAGTGCCATCGCTCGGTAAGGTCTACTGGTATGACCCCCTGCTTTTTTGCTTGGTGATAATTTTCGTCATGGCGGCAGCCTGTTGGTACCAGAGCCACAGGTTCTGTGATAGCAGCGACTCCATTTCCATGGATTTTGGCGGGCACCTTATCAGCCTGCAGCCAGAAGAAGGTGATCGCTGGGTGCTGGATATTGTCGAGGAAATGGCCATTGCCTCCGGCAGCCAGGTACCCATGGTTTACGTGCTTCTAGATCAAGAAGGCATCAATGCCTTTTCCCCCGGGTTCACACCGCAGGATTCAGCCATTGCGGTGACCTACGGCGCGACGGTTTTGCTTAACCGTGAAGAAATGCAAGCGCTGGTTGCCCATTTGTTCTGCCAGATTCATAACAACGACATGCGCATGGATATACGCATGGTGGGGCTGGATACGGGCGCATTGGTCTTGGCTTTCCTGATGGCGCTATCAACCGCCGGTAGTTTTTTACTGTTCGGATTCGGCTGGTGTGCACTCGTTCTTTTCGCCACATCCCGTATTGCTCGCCAGCGCAAATACCTGGCCGACGCCACGGCAGCACAGCTCACTCGCAACCCCCAGAGCGTGGCGAGTGTGCTGAAGAAAATTGAAGGATATGAATACGGGTCACTGCTCAGAGGCGAAGAGACATCTCTTTTCCTTTCGACGTTCTTTGCAGCCCCCTTCGAAACGTTCAGAGATCATTTTGCCTCGCCCCATCCTTCACTTGAAAAACGCATCAAACGCCTCGATCCGGGCTGGGACGGCGAGTACCCGTATGTCCCATCGCTGGCCTCGCTGGTAGGCAGCGATGAGGCTACCGCCGAGAATCGTCGCCGGTGGCAGGAGCTCGGGGCAATCTCTACGGCTGTCCGTCGAAAGGGCGAGGAAGCCACCGCAGCGCACCTGTACCAAACCCAGGTAAGCCTGAGCAAGATTCCTGCAGAGGTGAGAGCTGCTGCACGCCACACCAGCGGTGCACAGGCGTTGATCTATCGGTTGCTGCTCTGCGCGAATGAGGACGCTCGAGCGCAGCAACTGAACTTTTTGCAAGGGGTTCCCGACCCGGAAGTCGTTCAGTTCTTGCAGGGTTTGAGCGAACCCATGAACGGCCTGGATGGCTACCTGCGCTTGCCACTGTTCGACTTGTGCATTCCCGCACTCAAGCATCTCGAAACCGACTCGTTCCAGCAGTTTACTCACAATATTTCGCTACTGATCCGAACCGATTACCGAACCTATCTGATGGGTCTGGCCCTGCTTCATATCCTCAATACCCAGGTTCTAGGTGCACCGAAAACCAAAGGCCGCTATCTGCTGCGCCAGTTGGAAAGGGATGTCACGCTATTGCTCAAGGTACTCGCGATCATCGGCCATAGAGGCGGTGCGCAGGCGCAGCTGGCTTATTCCCGGGCCTGTGAGGTATTGCCCTTCCATGTGCCCCCAACGAATAGGGTTGATGGCAGCGAAGATCTGGACGCGGTAGAGATTGCCTTGAAAAGGCTGCCCGAACTCAAGCAACAGGATAAGGACATCCTGATGGACGCAATCGCTGTCTGTATTGAGCACGACGGTCGTATAACCCATGAAGAAATAGAGCTGATGCGAGCGATTGCCAACATTCTGGACTGCCCGATGCCGGCAAGGTTTCAGACGCCATCACTCAAAGACACTTGCGCGACGCCATTGCCTCCATGAAATTAATCCTGTAATTTTTCATGAAATTATTTGATATAAATTTCATGAACCAACAAGAAGAACTCGACGCCCTGGCGATCCTGATTCACGACCTGCGCAAACACAAGAAGCTCACCCTCGCCCAATTGGCGCAGAAGATCGAGCGTTCCGTAGGTTTCCTGTCCCAAGTGGAACGCGGCTTGTCGCGGCCTACCGTGGCCGACCTGACCGCGATCAGCCACGCCCTCGACGTGCCCACCACGTATTTCTACAGCCTGTCCAAACCCAAGGCCGTGAGCTGGGTGACCCGCCCCAATGAGCGGCGGACGGTGTATTACGCCAACGGCATCACCGACATCCTCGTCTCGCCGAGCATGAATGGCGCGTTCTCGATGCTCGACAGCCTGTTGGCCCCCGGCGCCAACAGCGGCGAGCAAACCATGAGCGACCGTGCCGAACAGGCCGGTTTTGTGCTCGAAGGCGAGTTGACCTTGTGGGTCGAGGGTGAGGCCGACTCGGTCACCCTCGGCCCTGGTGACAGCTTCCACCTGGCCAGCTTTGCCCATTGCCGCTACGCCAACCTGACCGATCTGCCCGCCCGCGTGCTGTGGGTCTACAACTAGGAGCAACACCCGTGAAAAGCCAATCTTCCACGTTGCTGGCCGAAGTACGGACCTTTCGCCAGAACCACCCCGACGTGCGGTATGTGGACCTGATCGCCCTGGATATCCCAGGGCATTTCTACGGTAAGCGCTACCCAATAGAGATGCTCGAAAAGGTCGCCGCCGGCAGCCCCCTGAAGCTGCCACAGAACGCCGTGCTGCTGGGGACTCAAGGCGGGCTGTTCAAGATTGGTGACTATTGCTTCCATGACGGCGATCCGGACGCCAATCGCCGCCTGGTGCCGGGCACGCTCAAGCCGGTGAGTTGGGAATCGCAGCCGTTGGGCCAGATGCTGATCACCTCCGACGGCACCGACGCCCCGATCGAATTCGAGCCCCGCGAAGTCCTGGCCAAGGTGCTGGAACGCCTGCAGCACAAAGGCATTCACCCAGTGGTGGCGTTCGAACTGGAGTTTTACCTGTTCGACAAAAAGCTCGACAACGGCCTGCCGCAATTCGCCCGCGACCCGCTGAGCGAGGATGCCGACGACCAGCCCAACCTGCATATCGACCGGCTCTCGCGTTTCAGTGAAGTGCTCGACGATATGGCGCAGACCGCCAAGGACCAGGGTATCGACATCACGGTGATCACGGCCGAGATCGGCCCCGGCCAGTTCGAGATCAATTTCGGCCACCTCGACGATGGCCTGCGCGCCGCCGACTGGGCCGCCCTGTTCTGCCGCAGCACCCGCGGCGTGGCGTTGAAGCATGGCCACCGCGCCAGCTTCATGGCCAAGCCTTACCTGCAATACCCCGGCAGCGGCATGCATGTGCATGTGAGCCTGTATGACGGCGCCGGCAATAACCTGCTGGCGGCCCATCAGCAGCAACCGCTGCGCCATGCGGTCGCCGGCTGCCTGGAACTGCTGCCGCACTGCATGCCGATCTTCTCGCCCAACCACAACGCCTTCCGCCGCCTGGGTGGCACGGTCAACGCGGCGACCCGCGCCAGCTGGGGCTTTGAGGACCGCGATGCGTGCGTGCGCATTCCCGAATCCGACCCGCGCAACCTGCGCATCGAGCACCGCCTGGCCAGCGCCGACGCCAATCCGTACCTGGTGCTGGCGGCCATCCTGGCCGGGCTGGAACATGGCCTTGAGGCCAAGCGCGAACCCATCGCGCCGTTGAACGAGGACCGCAACAGCGGCACCGACTTCCCCCTGGAAATGCTCGACGCCGTGCGCGCCATGCAGCATCAACCGGTCGTGCGCGATAAGCTGGGCGCCGAATTTGTCGACGTATACTGCGAAAACAAACGCCAGGATCACCTGGCCTTCCAACAAGAGATCAATGCGCGCGAATACCGCTGGTTTCTCTGACCCCATGGATAACCGATGACCGACCAAAGCGCCCCGGCCCTGAAGGAAATTTTCAACGTCGAACGCCTGCAGCACATCGCCCGCGAGATGAGCGCGGTGTACCCGGCGTTCGACGCCAAGGGTTTTCTCAAGCACGCCAAGGCCGGGCTGGCGCAGTTGTCGGTTATGCAGCGCATGGCGCGGGTCAGCGAGAGCCTGCACGCGGTGATCCCGCTGGAGTATGCGCAGACCCTCAAGCTGCTCTACGCGCTGGCCCCGCGGCTGAACAGCGCATTTGTCAGCCTGTTCCTGCCGCATTACGTGGCGAGTTACGGCCAGGCTGACTTCAAGCGTTCCATGGCCGCGCTCAAATACTTCACCACGTTTGGTTCGGCGGAATTCGCGATCCGCCACTTTCTGCTGAATGATTTCGCGCGCACGCTGGCGGTGATGCAAGCCTGGTCGCTGGACGACAACGAACACGTGCGCCGCCTCACCAGCGAAGGCTCGCGCCCGCGCCTGCCCTGGTCGTTTCGCCTGGCCGAGGTACAGGCCAACCCCGAGCTGTGCGCGTCGATCCTCAATAATCTCAAGGCCGACAGCAGCCTGTATGTGCGCAAATCCGTCGCCAACCATCTCAACGACATCACCAAGGACCACCCGGACTGGGTACTCGACCTGATCGAGGGCTGGAACCTCGACAATCCCCACACCGCCTGGATCGCCCGCCACGCGCTGCGCAGCCTGATCAAGCAAGGCAACACCCGCGCGCTGACCATCATGGGCGCCGGCGCCAAGGCCGACGTGAAGATTCAGCACCTGAGCGTCACGCCGGCAGTGATCACGCTGGGCGAACGCATCACCCTGTCATTCAGCCTGGAATCTACCGCCGCCACCGCGCAGAAACTGGTGGTGGACTACGCCATCGACTACGTCAAAAGCGCCGGGCACAGCGCGGCCAAAGTCTTCAAGCTCAAGGCATTCACGCTGGGCGCGGGTGAACAGCAACGTATCAGCCGCGAGCAACACATCCGCGAATTGACCACCCGCAAGCACTATCCGGGCAAGCATACCGTGCACGTGATGGTGAATGGTGAACGCCTGGGCAGTGCTGACTTCGTATTGCGCGACTGACGCAGGTTGCGCAACACCCCAGGTCCACTGGGGGATTGGAGTAGGCCTAGGCCCCCGGGTGTACGCAGATCAAATGTGGGAGCTGGCTTGCCTGCGAAAGCGGTAGATCAGGCACCGAATGCATCAACTGACAGCCCGCCTTCGCGAGCAAGCCCGCTCCCACAGGGGGATCCGGGTATGCCTCGGGCTACCGGGTGTAAGCAGATCAAATGTGGGAGCTGGCTTGCCTGCGAAAGCGGTGGGTCAGTTGCCGAATGCATCAACTGACACACCGCCTTCGCGAGCAAGCCCGCTCCCACAGGGGGATCCGGGTATGCCTCGGGCTCCCGGGTGTAAGCAGATCAAATGTGGGAGCTGGCTTGCCTGCGAAGGCGGTGGGTCAGTTGCCGAATGCATCAACTGACACACCGCCTTCGCGAGCAAGCCCGCTCCCACAGGGGGATCTGGGCATGGCTTGGACTCCCGGGTGTACACAGATCAAATGTGGGAGCTGGCTTGCCTGCGAAGGCGGTAGATCAGGCACCCACCGCGTCAACTGACACTCCGCCATAGCGAGCAAGCCCGCCGTTTTCGAGCCGGTTTCTTCAGGCAGATTCGCCAAGCAACAACCCCTGCTCCCGCGCGCACAACTCCACCACGTAATCCCACAACACCCGCAGTCGCACCGATTTGTGCAGTTCACGCCGCGAACTGATCCAGTAGCTGCGCTGGATGCTCTCTGCCGGCAGCAACGGCACCAGGTCCGGGTCGCCAGAGGCCATGAAGCACGGCAGCACGGCAATCCCCAAGCCTGACCGTGCAGCCTGGTGTTGGGCGATGACGCTGGTGCTGTGGAATACCACCTTGGGGTTACGACAGAAGCTGCTGAGGAATTTCAGTTCCTGGCTGAACAACAGATCGTCGACGTAATCGATCCATGAATGGGCGGCGAGGTCTTCGCGCTTTTCGATCGGCGGATTGCGCGCAAGGTAGGCGCGGCTGGCGTAGAGCGCGAGGCGATAGTCGGTGAGTTTGCGCGTGACCAGTTGATCGACGCTGGGGCGTTCGAGGTGGATGCTGATTTCCGCTTCGCGGTTGAGAATGCTGACGAAACGCGGCACCGCGAGCAGTTCCACCTCCAATCCGGGATAGCGTTCGAACAGCCCGCCCATGCGACCGGCAAGGAACATTACGCCCAAGCCCTCGGCCACACCGAGGCGGATCTTGCCCAAAGGCGCGGCGGAATGGGTGAGTTCGTCTTCGGCCAGCAGCGCGACGTTTTCCATGGCCTCGGCATGCTTGAGCAAGGCTTCGCCGGCCGGGGTCAGTTCGTAGCCCTGGGCGTGCTGCACGAACAGCGCGGTGCCGAGGCTCTTTTCGATCGCCTCGATATGCCGGGCCACCGTGGCATGCGTCGTCTTCAAGCGTTGCGCGGCGGTGAGCAGGCGGCCGCTGCGCTGCAACTCGAGAAAATACCGCAGGTCATTCCAGTCGAACATTCAGCCTCCCTCCCTTGGGCATAACTCACTACACGACCGCGAAGACTGGCCCCGTGCCTGTGGCGAGCAAGCTTGCCCGCTCGCCACAGCGGTCGCACTGTTTAAAAACGCACAGCAGCTGGGTAAAAACTAACATTTTTAAGACGAAAACTAACAACTAGGATGGAACCAATAAGAAAAACAAGCGAGACCTCAGATGTCCATTGCAACTGCTGAATACGATTACGTGGTAGTAGGCGCCGGCCCCGCAGGCTGCCTGCTGGCCAATCGTCTCTCCGCCAATCCGGCCCACCGCGTACTGCTGCTCGAAGCGGGTGGCCGCGACAACTATCCCTGGATCCATATTCCCGTCGGCTACCTCTTCTGCATCGGCAACCCGCGCACCGACTGGTGCTTCAAGACCGAGGCCCAGGAAGGCCTGCAAGGCCGTGCGTTGAGTTATCCACGCGGCAAAGTGCTCGGCGGTTGCTCGTCGATCAACGGCATGATCTACATGCGTGGCCAGGCCCAGGACTACGACGGTTGGGCAGCCGCGGGCAATGCAGGCTGGGGTTGGAAAGACGTGCTGCCGCTGTTCAAGCAGAGCGAAAACCACTTTGCCGGCAGCTCGGAGTTCCACAGCGATGGCGGCGAATGGCGAGTCGAGCAACAGCGCCTGCACTGGCCGATTCTGGATGCCTTTCGGGATGCGGCGGCGCAAAGCGGCATCGCCTCCATCAGCGACTTCAACCAGGGCGATAACGAAGGCTGCGGCTACTTCCAGGTCAACCAGAAGGCCGGCGTTCGCTGGAATGCGGCCAAGGCGTTTCTCAAGCCCATCCGTCAACGCCCCAATCTCACCGTGCTGACCGACGTTGAAGTCGACCGCGTACTCCTGGAAAACGGCCGCGCCTCCCAAGTCGTCGGGCGTCAACACGGCCAGCAGTCGAGCTGGAGGGCGCGCAAGGAAATCGTGCTGTGCGCCGGCTCCGTGGGCTCGCCGGGCATCCTGCAACGCTCGGGCATCGGCCCCTCCAACGTCCTCAAGCCGCTGGGCATCGAGGTGCTGCACGAGCTGCCGGGCGTCGGTGGCAACCTGCAGGACCACCTGCAACTGCGGCTGATCTACAAGCTGGAAAAAGCCCGAACCCTCAACCAGATCGCCGGCAGCGTGTGGGGCAAGATGGGCATGGGCCTGCGCTACCTGTACGACCGCAGCGGCCCGCTGTCGATGGCGCCGAGCCAGTTGGGTGCGTTTGCCCGCTCGGGCCCGGAACAGACTTCGGCCAACCTTGAATACCATGTGCAGCCGCTGTCGCTGGAGCGTTTTGGCGAACCGCTGCACGCGTTCCCCGCCTTTACTGCGTCAGTCTGCGACCTGCGCCCGCAGAGCCGTGGCCGCATTGATATCCGCTCGGCCAACCCGGCGGATGCGCCGCTGATCCGGCCCAACTACCTCAGCCATCCGGAAGATCTGCGCGTGGCCGCAGATGCCATTCGCCTGACCCGACGCATCGTCGCCGCGCCGGCCTTGAGCCAATTCAAGCCGGTTGAATACCTGCCCGGTGATTCGCTGCAGACCGAAGAGGAGCTGCACGAAGCCGCCGCGCGAATCGGGACTACAATCTTCCATCCAGTGGGCACCTGCCGCATGGGCACTGACCAGGACGCCGTGGTCGACGCCCAACTGCGCGTGCATGGCGTGCCGGGCCTGCGGATTGCCGACGCCTCGATCATGCCGCGCATTACCTCCGGCAATACCTGTTCACCGACGCTGATGATCGCGGAGAAAGCCGCGCAGCTAATCCTTTCGCCGAACACAAGGAACCTTGTCCCCGAGAGAGAAATGACCGCACCCGCATGACCAGCAGGCGTCCGGCCTGGCGATAGCGCATCCAGGGTTTGCATCTGGCTTTACGCCATCGCCCGGCCGGACACCGGCAGGAAGGACAACCGGCGCCAAGGTTGGCGCCGACAGTGGAACAACAATAAATAATCACTGTGAGGGCTACCCGATGTCAGAACATGCTCAACCCCTGGGCTCGGCGATTACCGCGAGTGCCGGCAACGATTCAAGAAAGGTCATCTTCGCTTCGTCCCTCGGGACGGTGTTCGAGTGGTATGACTTTTTCCTCTATGGCGCCCTGGCGGCGGTGATCAGCAAGCAGTTCTTTGCCGGGGTCAACGACACCACCGCGTTTATCTTTGCCTTGATGGCCTTTGCCGCCGGCTTCGTGGTTCGCCCGTTCGGCGCGCTGGTGTTCGGCCGCCTGGGCGACATGATCGGACGCAAATACACCTTTCTCGTCACCATCATCCTGATGGGCGTGGCGACCTTCTGCGTCGGCCTGTTGCCGACGTATGCGAGCATCGGCATCGCGGCGCCGGTCATCCTGATCGTGTTGCGCATGCTGCAAGGCCTGGCCCTGGGCGGCGAGTACGGCGGCGCAGCCACCTATGTGGCCGAGCACGCGCCCGCCGGCAAACGCGGCCTGCACACCAGCTGGATCCAGTCCACCGCCACCCTCGGCCTGCTGTTGTCGCTGCTGGTGGTGCTGGCGTGCCGTTACTTCACCGGCGATCAGTTTGAAGTCTGGAGCTGGCGGATTCCGTTCCTGTTCTCCATCGTGCTGCTGGGCATTTCGACCTGGATCCGTATGAGCCTGCACGAATCGCCGGCATTCCTGAAGATGAAAGAGGAAGGCAAGGCCAGCAAGTCACCGATCCGCGAGTCCTTCGGCAAGTGGGAAAACCTCAAGGTGGTGCTGATTGCGCTGTTCAGCATCAACGGCGGCCAAGCCGTGACCTTCTACGCCGCGCAGTTCTACGTACTGTTCTTCCTCACGCAGTTCCTGAAAATGGACCCGGCCCTGGCCAACATGCTGCTGATCATCAGCGTGGTGATTGGCGCGCCGTTCTTTATCCTGTTTGGCTGGCTGTCGGACAAGGTCGGGCGCAAGCCGGTGCTGATGCTCGGCCTGCTGCTGGCCACCGCGCTGTATTTCCCGATCTTCAAAGGCCTGGCGCATTACACCAACCCGGCGATGGACCAGGCCAGCCATCAGGCACCGATCACCGTATTGGCCGACCCGGCCACCTGCACCTTCCAGTTCGACCCGGTGGGCAAGGCGCGTTTTGACAGCCCGTGCGACAAGGTCAAGACCTTCCTGGTCAAGCAGGGCCTGCCCTACAGCAGCGCCGCCGCCCCGGCGGGCAGCCCGGTGCAGGTGAGCGTGGGTGAAGTGCGCATCGACGGTTACGACGAAGCGGCCCTGCGTGGCGCCGTGACCCTGGCCGGTTACCCGACTTCGGCGGATGTTGCCCAGGTCAACAAAGTGATGGTGGTGGTGCTGATCGTGGCGCTGATCCTGATTGCCGCCATGTGCTACGGCCCGCTGGCGGCGCTGATGGTGGAGCTGTTCCCGACGCGTATCCGCTACACCTCGATGTCGCTGCCCTACCACATCGGTAACGGCTGGTTTGGCGGGTTCCTGCCAACCGTGTCGTTTGCGCTGGTGGTGTACACCGGCGATATCTTCTACGGGCTGTGGTACCCGGTGGTAGTGACCGGCGTGAGCTTGATTGTCGGGTTGTTCTGCCTCAAGGAAACCCGGCATGTGGACATCAATAACAACTGACTGACCCGTGCCCCCCGTCCTTGACGGGCGGGGGCGCACACAAATTGCTGTATATCCATCCAGATAACAGTTGATCAAATCCCTTCTTTTGCCCATCCTGCTCCCCATTCAACTGTGTAACGAATGGGCTGAGCATGCGGCTTTACCTCTGTGAAAAACCTTCCCAGGCCAAGGACATCGCGGCCGTGCTCGGCGCCAGCCGGCGCGGCGACGGGTGCTGGCTGGGCAACGGGGTCACAGTCACCTGGTGCATCGGCCACCTGCTGGAAACCGCCCCGCCCGACGCCTACGACGCCAAATACAAACGCTGGGTGCTGGCTGACCTGCCGATCGTCCCGGAAAAATGGAAGATGCAGGTCAAGCCCAAGACCGCCAGCCAGTTCAAGGCGGTCAAGCGCCTGCTGGGGGAAGCCCAGGAACTGGTGATCGCTACCGACGCCGACCGCGAGGGCGAAATGATCGCCCGCGAACTGGTGGAGCATTGCCGCTATCGCGGGCCGATCCAGCGGTTGTGGCTGTCGGCGCTCGACGATGCCTCGATTCGCAAGGCGTTGGCGGCGCTCAAGCCTGGGGCCGAAACCTTCAGCCTGTACCACTCGGCCCTGGGCCGTTCGCGCGCCGACCGGCTGATAGGCATGAACATGAGTCGCCTGTTTACCCTGCTGGGGCGCCAGTCCGGTTATCAAGGTGTGTTGCCGGTAGGCCGTGTGCAAACGCCGACCTTGCGCCTGGTGGTCGACCGCGACCGCAGCATCGCCGACTTCATACCGGTGGCGTACTGGGCCATCGATGTCGACCTGCGCCATGAGCGCATGACCTTCACCGCCCAATGGCGCGCTGCCGAAGATGCCTGTGACGACCAGGGCCGTTGCCTCAACCCGCAATTGGCTCGCGAAGCCGCCGACGCCATGACCGACGCCGCCAGTGCGCGGCTGGTGAAGCTGCGCACCGAGCGCATGCGCGAGGTCGCGCCCCTGCCCTTCGACCTCGGTACCCTGCAGGAGATCTGCTCGAAGAAGCTCGGCCTCGGCGCCCAGGAAACCCTGGATATCGCGCAATCGCTCTACGAAACCCACAAGGCCATCACCTACCCGCGCAGCGACTGCGGCTATCTGCCACTCAGCCAGCACAGCGAGGTACCGAAGATTCTCGCCGCGCTGGGCCGTGCCGATGCGGCGGTGGATGCGTTGATGCCGCATATCGACCCGCAGCGCCGTTCGCGGGCGTGGAACGATGCCAAGGTCAGCGCGCACCACGGCATCATTCCCACTGGTGCGGGCAAGGATGCCGGCCAATTGACCGGCAAGCACCGTGCGGTCTACACCCTGATACGCGCGCGCTACCTGGCGCAGTTCCTGCCCAACCATGAGTACGATCGCACCCAGGCCGATTTTGACTGTGCCGGCCAGGCTCTACGCGCGGTGGGCAAAGTGGTGATCGAGCCAGGCTGGAAACGCGCCCTGCCCGAAGCCCTGGCCCCGGCAAAGGGCCGCGAGGCACCGGCACCGCAGGCGTTGCCGACGCTGGTGCAGGGGCAGGACTACGCGGTGGCCAAGGTCAACCTCAAGGACCTGTGGACCCAGCCGCCCAAGCCCTTTACCGAAGGCGACCTGATCAAGGCGATGAAAAACGTCGCCAAGCTGGTGGAAGACCCGCTGCTCAAGCAAAAGCTCAAGGACACCACCGGTATCGGCACCGAGGCCACCCGCGCCGGGATCATTCAGGGATTGCTGGACCGGGGTTATCTGCTGAAAAACGGCAAGGCACTATCTGCCACCCCGGCTGCGTTCAGCCTGATCGATGCGGTGCCACGGGCGATTGCCGACCCTGGTACCACCGCGATCTGGGAACAGGCGCTGGACATGGTGCAAAGCGGTGAAATGAGCCTGGAGGAATTCGTTGCCAAGCAAGCGGCCTGGATGAGCAAGCAAGTGGCACGCTGCAACGGCATGCGCATGACCATAACCGGGCCAGCCAGCCCGGCAGGCCGGGGTGCCACCCCGTGGAAAAAGAAGCGAAAAAGCGCGCCTCGCAAGACTACGGCCGCCCGCAAGCGCAGTAAAAAGTCGACTAATACCGGGTAAACACCGAAAAAATCCGGCGAATGACGTTTTTCGACGGGTTTAACGCCGCTTTGGACCTTGCTCCGGCGTAGGCGGTCTAGGATTCTGTAGGGGACCCGCTGACTTCCTAACAACAACACCGGAGTGGCCGCCATGAAAACCGTCGCACAAGTGCTCAAAGCCAAGGATCAGAAAAACCAGGACGTGCACACTATCCAATGGGACCACACCGTGTTTGAAGCGCTGGTGCGGATGTCGGAGAAAAACGTCGGCGCCTTGCCGGTCGTCAAGGAAGGCGCGGTGGTCGGGATCATCAGCGAACGCGATTACGCACGCAAACTCATCCTCAAGGGCCTGTCGTCGGTCACCACACGGGTCGATGAAGTCATGAGTTCCCCGGTGATAACGGTCGACACCCACAAAAGTGTCGAGGAATGCATGAATATCATGACCGACAGTCACCTGCGTCACCTGCCCGTGGTCGAAGGCGGCAAACTGCTGGGCCTGCTGTCCATCGGCGACCTGGTCAAGGAAGCCATCGCCGAACAGGCCGACCTGATCAAGCAGCTGGAGCAGTACATTCGCGGCGAATAGGGGAACCCATGCTCGATACGCTGGAACATCAAGAAGACCACCTCGACACCTTGTACCGGGCCATGGCCGAACGGCGTTTCCTGGTACTGACCGGGGCGGGGATCAGCACCTCATCGGGGATCCCCGACTACCGCGACAGTGAAGGTGTACGTCGGGGCAAGGCCCCAATGATGTATCAGGAATTCCTCGCCACCCCACAGGCACGACGCCGTTATTGGGCACGGGCGATGCTGGGCTGGCCGAGGGTGCGCATTGCGCAGCCGAACAAGGCTCATCTGGCACTGGCGACCCTGCAGCAACGCCAGCGCATCAGCGGGCTGATCACGCAAAACGTCGACACCCTGCATGACCAGGCCGGCAGCCATGACGTGATCGAGCTGCACGGCAGCCTGCACCGGGTGCTGTGCCTGGATTGCCAACTGCGCAGCACGCGCGATGTGATCCAGCGGCAGATGGAAATCGATAACCCCTACCTTGCGCAGGTGCATGCGGTACAAGCGCCAGACGGTGACACCCTCCTCGACCCGACGTTTGAAGAACACTTCCAGGTGCCCCACTGCCCTCACTGCAACGGTGAACGGCTGAAGCCGGACGTGGTGTTCTTTGGCGAAAACGTCGCCCCGGCAACTGCAGCCAGGGCGATGGCGGCGGTCGAGCAAGCAGAAGGCTTGCTGGTAGTGGGCTCGTCACTGATGGCCTATTCGGCATTTCGCCTCTGCAAGGCGATGGTTGAACACGGCAAGCCCGTGATTGCCATCAACCTGGGCAAGACCCGTGGGGATGAGCTGTTGCAGGTGAAGATCGAGGCGTCGTGCGAGCAGTTGTTGCCTCTGTTGGCTGATCGTTTGAGATAACCCCTATGCCAGCTCCTACATGGCTGCGCACCCATTTCATCCCCTCGGATCGACGACCCACCCCTCCAAAAAATGACGCCCAAGTCACGTTTTCCGGGATTCTCCCGTCCTCACAGGGATTTATGTAGTGCTTTAAAAAAATCACTACATAACCGTTGACGTAACGTTTTTGTCCTTGCATGATCTAGACGTCTCCCGGATCGGGAGCGTTGGTAACACGTGTTTTGAACAAGCTCGTCTGACCGCCGAGCTGTTTTTTCCGGATGTGCACTGCCCACAAGGCAGATTGATGAAGCTGACCGGCCCGGAAGGATCGGTACAAGGAGCTCAAACGCTGCTTGTCTTCGTTATGAAACCATTGCGTAGCAGTTCATCAGCAAGACTACATGCATCAGGTTCAAGACCCTGCCCGTATTCGGCAGACCGTCACTGACGCCCGGTTTTTGAAGCCGGAGACAACTAAGCAGTTTTAACGGAATCAACTGATAGATCGCCAACTGGTCAAGGGGCTTACACATGAATCTGAACAACCAACCAACTATCGATGAATTGGCTGAGATGTTCGCAGCGCAGAAAGACACACTCGACGACCATATCCTGTGGATTGGCAAATCGGGCGAAGTGCAAATTGACTGCCTGGCGCCCCACACCGAAGAAGCCGAGTTCGACCGTAATAACCGTGAACTGGCGGCGCGCCTGAAGATGTACCGCCGCGGCCAGGGTTATGTCGGCAAGAAAGCCGCGGCCGATCGCAACTTTATCGAGCAAGTGTTCCATACACTTAATACCGAATGGCAGAACCTCAAAGGCCAATCGCAGGTTAAAGTGATTGATAAATACTGCTGATAAAACTAATTAACACATTAAGTCCGCCCGGTTCGCCGAGCGAACTTTTTTATTGCCATCGTTATCTTGTTAACTGTGGGAACCGGCGTGCCGGCGTTGCTTTGTTGATCACACCGCCGCCGGCAAGCCGGCTGCTAAAGGGCTATAGCGGAAATCGCCCTTTCGCCGCTTCATCGCAGAAAATATCAAACAGCACCTGCGCCGCCGCCGACAGTTCATGCCCCGGTTTGGTCAGCACCCCAATCGGCCGCTCGATCACCGGGCCGTGCAAGGTGATGCAATGGGCGCCCGCCTCCTCCATCTGCCCCGCGCATAACGCAGGCACGGCGCTGACCCCCAGGCCATTGGCAACCATCTTGCCTACGGTCGCCAGTTGATGGCTTTCCAACGCCACGGGCAGTTTCATCTGCAGGGCGCCCAAGTGTTCTTCCAGCATCACGCGCACTGTGGACGGGCGCTGCAAGGTAATGAACGGGTGTTGCAAAAGGGTTTTCCAGTCGACATCAGCCACATGCGCCAAGGGTGAATCGGCGGGCACCACGGCGATGAAGCGATCCAGGTACAACGGCGTGAACGCCAGCGATGTTTCTTCGGCAGGCTCGAACGCCACCCCCAACTCCACCTGCCGATCTCGCACCATCTCCAGGACCTGCTCGTTGATCAGGTCATGCACCGTGACGTTCACCTGCGGGTAACGCGCGCGGAATATCTTCAGGATCGGCGGCAACAGGTTGCCGGCGAACGACGGCATCGCCGCCACCGTCACGCGCCCGCGCTGCAAGGTGAAGCGTTGACGCAATTCATCTTCGGTATTGTCCCAATCGGCAATCAACCGGCGGGCCAAGGGCAGCAGGGATTCACCTTCCGGGGTCAGCGCGACGTTACGGGTATTGCGGCTGAACAATCGCCCGCCCAGCCCTTCTTCCAACCCCTTGATGGTCAGGCTCAGCGCCGACTGGGAGAGGTGCAACCGCTCGCAGGCGGCGGCAAAACTCAGGGTCTGGGCCACGGCGAGAAACGCGCGCATCTGTTTGACGGTCATAGGAACGTTCCAGGTGACGAGATGAAAGCTGCAAGTGAAAGCGGCCGCTGACTATGCTTGAAGCTTACGGACTGAAGCTTATTGTGCTGTTTTCTAAATCAATCAACCTAAAAAAACAACTTAACAAATCAATCCGTCGGCGCAACACTCGATTCATTGGCTGGCCCACAAACAATAATAGAGGTGCATATGGCAGGTTTCGATAAACGCGTGGCGTCCTACGAGGAAGCACTGGCAGGCCTGGAAGACGGCATGACCGTGCTCTCCGGTGGTTTTGGCCTGTGCGGCATTCCGGAAAACCTCATCGCCGAGATCAAGCGCAAAGGCACCCGCGACCTCACCGTGGTTTCCAACAACTGCGGCGTCGATGGTTTCGGCCTCGGCGTACTGCTGGAAGAAAAGCAGATCAGCAAGGTCATCGCCTCCTACGTCGGTGAAAACGCGCTGTTCGAGAAGCAATTGCTCAGCGGCGAAATCGAAGTGGTGCTGACCCCCCAAGGCACTCTCGCCGAAAAAATGCGCGCAGGCGGCGCCGGCATCCCGGCCTTCTTCACCGCCACCGGTGTCGGCACCCCGGTTGCCGAAGGCAAGGAAACCCGCGAATTCAACGGCCGCCCGTATCTGATGGAAGAATCCATCACCGGCGACTTCGCCATTGTCAAAGGCTGGAAAGCCGACCACTTCGGCAACGTCATCTATCGCCACACCGCCCAGAACTTCAACCCGCTGGCCGCCACCGCCGGCAAGATCACCGTGGTCGAAGTGGAAGAAATCGTCGAACCGGGCGAGCTGGAACCGGCGCAGATCCACACTCCTGGCATCTACGTCGACCGGATCATCTGCGGCACTTTCGAGAAGCGCATCGAACAGCGCACCGTCCGCAAATAATCTGCCCCCAGCCCGAACAATAAGGACTCATGAAAATGGCACTTACCCGCGAACAAATGGCTCAACGTGTCGCCCGCGAAATGCAGGACGGTTTCTACGTCAACCTGGGCATCGGCATTCCGACCCTGGTGGCTAACTACATTCCTGAAGGCATGGAAGTGATGCTGCAATCGGAAAACGGCCTGCTGGGCATGGGACCGTTTCCTACTGAAGAAACAATCGATGCCGACATGATCAACGCCGGCAAACAAACCGTGACCGCGCGTATCGGCGCGTCGATCTTCTCCTCCGCCGAATCGTTCGCCATGATCCGCGGCGGCCACGTCGACCTCACCGTGCTTGGCGCGTTTGAAGTCGACGTACAAGGCAACATCGCCTCGTGGATGATCCCCGGCAAGCTGGTCAAGGGCATGGGCGGCGCCATGGACCTGGTGGCCGGTGCGGAAAACATCATCGTGATCATGACCCACGCGTCCAAGGACGGTGAGTCCAAGTTGCTCAGCCAGTGCAGCCTGCCGCTGACCGGCGCCAACTGCATCAAGCGTGTGCTGACTGACCTTGCGTACCTGGAAATCGAAAATGGCGCTTTTGTCCTCAAGGAACGCGCACCTGGCGTCAGCGTTGAAGAGATTGTGAGCAAGACCGCCGGTAAACTGATCGTCCCGGACCACGTTCCAGAAATGCACTTCCAGTGAGGACAGATTCCATGCAAGACGTCGTGATTGTTGCTGCCACCCGCACCGCCGTGGGCAGCTTTCAAGGTTCGCTTGCGAACATCCCGGCTCCGGAACTGGGCGCCGCCGTGATCCGTCGCCTGCTGGAGCAGACCGGCCTGGATCCTGCAGAAGTGGATGAAGTGATTCTCGGCCAGGTGCTCACCGCAGGCAGCGGCCAGAACCCGGCGCGCCAGGCCTCGATCCTCGCCGGCCTGCCACACGCTGTACCCAGCCTGACCCTGAACAAAGTCTGCGGTTCGGGCCTCAAGGCCCTGCACTTGGGCGCCCAGGCTATCCGCTGTGGCGATGCCGAGGTGATCATCGCCGGCGGCATGGAGAACATGAGCCTGGCCCCGTACGTATTGCCTGCCGCGCGCACCGGTTTGCGCATGGGCCACGCCAAGATGATCGACAGCATGATCACCGACGGCCTGTGGGATGCGTTCAACGACTACCACATGGGCATCACCGCCGAGAACCTGGTGGACAAGTACGGCATCAGCCGTGAAGCCCAGGATGCCTTTGCCGCCGCGTCCCAGCAAAAAGCTGCGGCAGCCATCGAGGCCGGGCGTTTTGTCGATGAGATCACGCCGATCCTGATTCCCCAGCGCAAAGGCGACCCGATTGCCTTCGCCGTGGACGAGCAACCGCGCGCCGGTACCACCGCCGAGTCCCTGGCCAAACTCAAGCCGGCGTTCAAGAAAGACGGCAGCGTCACTGCCGGCAACGCCTCCAGCCTCAACGACGGCGCCGCTGCGGTGCTGCTGATGAGTGCCGACAAAGCCAAGGCCCTCGGCCTGCCCGTGCTGGCGCGCATTGCCAGCTATGCGAATGCCGGCGTCGATCCGGCGATCATGGGCATCGGCCCGGTATCGGCCACGCGCCGCTGCCTGGACAAAGCCGGCTGGAGCCTGGGCGACCTGGACCTGATCGAAGCCAACGAAGCCTTCGCCGCGCAATCGCTGGCAGTGGGCAAAGAGCTGGAGTGGGACGCGGACAAGGTCAACGTCAACGGCGGCGCCATTGCCATCGGCCACCCGATCGGCGCCTCAGGCTGCCGCGTGCTGGTGACCCTGCTGCATGAAATGATCAAGCGCGATGCCAAGAAAGGCCTGGCGACGCTGTGCATCGGTGGTGGCCAAGGCGTAGCCCTCGCCCTCGAACGCAGCTGATTCAAACAGCAACGGGGGAAACCGCCCGCGGTGGCGAGGGAGCTTGCTCCCATTGAGCTGCACGGCAGCCCCCGCTGATAAGAGCAACACGGAAACGGCCGGGCTCCACGAAAAGCCCGGCCTTTTCTTTAATGCAAAGGATAGGCGCTGACGTGCCCGCGCTCCCCATCATCGCCGGTTGTCAGTCCGTACGGGGCACCGCAAACACCGCGTTCGCCCGTGCCACCACCTTCTCCCCAACCTGCAGACTCACCGTGGCAAACGCCATCTGCCGTCCACGCTTGTGATGTTCCAAGCGCACCACAATCCACTCCCCTACCTGCACCGCGCCCAGGTAGTCCAGGGTCATGCTCGCGGTAATCAGCGGCAGCGGCGGCTCACTGGAGAATGCCATCGCGTAGCCCATGCCGATATCCGCCAGGGTCGCCAACACCCCGCCGTGCACGGTGCCACGTCCATTGGCGTGACGATTGTCGGCCCGCAGGCCGATTTCCAGCTGCAGGCCTTCACCTCGGCAGTATGCCGGGCCGAGCAAATCCAGCAGCGGGCTGCTGCGGGGCAACGAGACGAAACCTTCGGGGACGGCGTGGCTGATCATGGCGGATTCTTCCTTGGAATAAGACCTGAGGTGTACGCCAGCGCCCGCGCAGCAGCCATCACCATCAGCTACGCAAATCCTTCGCGATGCTTTGCGTTAATCCGCCAGACCGGCTTTAATCGCGGTCAATTTCCCCGCACATCCCAAGGAATTGCAATGCGCCATCTGGACGGCAAACCTCCCGCGCTTTTATGGCTCTTGCTGGCCGGCCTGGCCCTGGTCGGCTGCTCGCCCAAGGATCACTCCCGCGCCAACGTGATCAACGGCGAGCAAGGCCGGGCCGGCGCACAATTGGCCTATGAACATGAGTTGACCCTGGCACTGCCCGGCGCCCTGCTCGCACCGCGCATGCAGGCCACCCGCGAAGCCTGTGAGTCGGCTCGCTTTGGCGCCTGCAATATTCTGGGAATCACCGAAGACGGCAACGGCGGCGAAATCATCCTGCGCATCGCGCCGACCGGCGTGGAACCGATGGTGGCCCTGGCCGCGGAAGGCGGAAAGCTCGGCCAACGCATCACCACTGCCGAAGACCTGGCCGACGCTGTCGCCGATGTGCAACGCCGCCAGGACCGCCTCCAAGCCCAACAGCAACGCCTCGACGAATTGGCCAAGCGCAAGGACATCACCGTCAGCGACTTGATTGCCTTGAGCAAGGAGCAGGCCGGCATCGAAAACGAACTGCAGGCACTGGCCCAAGTCGCCGCGGGCCAGCAACGCCGCCTCGATACCAACCGCGTCACCTTGAACTTCCGCTCCTCCGACGGCGCGAACCAGGCGTCACGCTTCAGCCGGATGTTCAGCAACCTGGGCGACAACCTGGTCGACGGCACTGCCGATGCACTGGAACGCGCCAGTTATGTGCTGCCCTTCGTAGTCCTGGCGTTCCCCGTGCTGTGGTTGTGGGTATGGCTGTGGCGACGGTTGGTCGTGGCGAAAAGATCCAAGGTGGTAGATGGGCCTTCTGTGAACAGCTGACCGCTTGTGGTAGAAGGACCTCGTGGCAGGCCTGGTTCTTGTTGCTAGTCAGGCTCTTGTGGCAGGTCAGGCTCTTGTGGCAAGTCAGGTTCTTGTGGCTGGTCAGCCTCTTGTTGAAACTCAGCCTCCTGTGTCTGGTCAGGCTCTTGTGGCGAGCGGGCTTGCCCCGCGTTGGGCTGCGCAGCAGCCCCATCAAGCAAAATGCGGTTTTTCAGTTATCACGCGGTGCCTGTTTTGGGGCTGCTGCGCAGCCCAACGCGGGGCAAGCCCGCTCACCACAGGGCCGCTCGCCACAGTGCCTATTACTGCAGGGTCGATCACAACAGGTCCACTTGCCACTGGGTCGCTATCAGCGTTTCATGCAGCGCTGATAGCGCTCATCGACCCGGTTGGCAAACCACGCCGTCGTCAGGTTGCGGGTGATCTTCGGGCTCTTGAGCACAATGCCCGGCAGGATCGCCCGCGGCAGCGGTTTGCCGGCAGCCTGATCAGCCAGGGCAAACACGCGCTTGTAAAGGGTGGTGTCTTCAAAATCCAACTGCTCGCCTTGCTCAAGTTGGCTGCGGATGCTGGGGTTGCGCATATCCAGCTTCGCGCCGAGAGAGCGCACCGCCAGCTCGGTGCTGCCGGGTAGCAACGAGCCGTAACGAATCAAATCCCCATCCAAGGTCAATTCGGTGCCGGTGACACGGCTGACCGCCGCTTGAAACGCGGCGTTGCGACTGGCGTACCAGCCGGCATTGAAGTCGGCAAAACGGTACAGCGGCTGATCGTAATTCACCGGATAACCGAGCAAATGGGCGATGCCGAAGTACATGCCGCCGCGCCGGGTGAACACTTCGCGACGAATCGTGCCATCCACCGTGTAGGGATAACCTCGCGCCTGTTTCTGCGCAAAATCGATGCTCACCTGCATGGGGCCTGCGGTGTGCACTGGATTGAAGCCACCAAACAGCGTGTTGCCCAGGGGCACCACGCTGATGAAATCATCAAAGATGCCGCTGAGGTCTTTCTCGGTGCGCGCGCCACTCAGGCGTTCTGCGTAGGTCTTGCCGGTGGGCGAAGTCAGTTGCAAGGCGCTGCGCACCACAAAGGCCGGCACGTGCACCTTGCCGGCACGGCGCAGGATTTCATCCTGGGCGATCTTGCCCATGTTCGGCACCGGCGGGTCGACCTGATAAGTGGACTCCTGCTCGGTCACCGCCAGCACGGCGCAAATGTTCTCCGTGCTGGGGTAGATCTTCTGGGTATCAAAGGCCGTGTAGATATCTTGGGCCCAGCCGTTACGGTCCTTCACGGTTGCCGGCAGCAGGCGCACGATCTGCGCCTTCACCTCGGCCTCGCTGCGCTGCGGCTGTTGCGGGGCGCGCGTTGTAGAGCAACCGGCCAGCACCAGGAGCGTGGTGAGGCACAGGATCAGTCGGGATGCGGACATGGGACTTCCTTGAACGACAATGGGCCAGCTAGCGCTGATATCGACAGGTAAGTCTATCCGGCGTTCGCCGCCCTGCTGCACTCGCCAGCAAAAGACAAACGTGACAGGATCTGTCATCGACCATTCGTACAAGGAGTTTGAATGCCATGCTGAGCTTGAATTTCCTCGTCACCTGCCTGATCGTCGTGCTGATTCCCGGCACCGGCGTGATCTTCACCGTCTCCACCGGCCTCACCGCCGGCAAACGCGCCAGCGTCTTCGCTGCGCTGGGCTGCACGGCGGGAATCCTCCCGCACTTGCTGGCTTCCATACTCGGGCTTTCCGCGCTGCTGCACACCAGCGCACTGGCGTTCGAAGTACTCAAATACGCCGGCGTGGCCTACCTGCTGTATCTGGCCTACGCCACCTGGCGTGACCGCTCGGCCTTCGCCATGAATGACACGCCCATCGTTGCCACCCTGCGCAGCCTGATCATTCGCGGTTTCCTGCTGAACATTCTCAACCCCAAACTGACGATTTTCTTCCTGGCCTTCCTGCCACAGTTCGTCACCCCCGGCAGCACCGCGCCGGCCTTGCAAATACTGGTGCTGAGCGGCGTATTCATGGCGATGACGTTTGCGGTGTTTGTGCTCTACGGACTGCTGGCCAATGGATTTCGCCGCGCAGTCATCGAATCGCCACGCGTGCAGAATTGGCTGCGCCGCAGTTTTGCAGCAGCCTTTGCAGGGTTGGGGTTGAATTTGGCGTTCGCACAGCGCTGAACACTGGGCACTTGGGCGCAAGCAGACAATGTTTGCTGAAACGCCCCACCCCAATGCCGGATAAGCACTACAGATATCACTTAAAAACCGCTGCAAAGTCCCTCGCCTGATCACACAGTGCGAGGGATTGCAGATGTTTTTTTTCGATAGCCCCGCCGTTTTGGTGGGTGCGCCTTGATCAACGCCACCAGCCAAACCATCGGCCTCCTGCTGCTGACGGCCATGGATGCCAAGACGCGTGACGTCGAAGCCGTGCTCAGCGACTTCAGGCGCTGCCTCAATTCCTACGAAACCTTGGCGCAAAGCGTCCTCAGCTCTTCGGCGCTGGATGTCGAGCAGGTATTCAAGGTCGGCCGTGAGGTGGCGCTTGTCACGCCGATCAACCGCTCGATCCTTCCCAGCAGTACCGTCGCCGCGTGCCAGGCCAACGGCACATTGACCCTGGTGCACATGTTCCAGAGTTCGAGGTTCGTGCCCATCGGCAATACGCCCGTGATGTTGCAGCGTATCGACCCACACGGCGGCCCGCTGGGGGCGCCCATCCATAAAACCATCGGGCCCAGCGGCATTCTGGAAGTTACCGAGTGCGATCGTAACCAGCAGTACCGCATCAGTTTCTACCCCAACGTCTCCCAAGAGCATTTCAAGGCGCTGTATGCCTCCTATCAGTCGGTCATCGGGCCGCTGGAGGGCTGGCTGCGCAGCGAGTGGGACGCCACGTTTGCACCGCTGTGGGCGGACTACTCCGAGGCCAATTTCCTCAAGCGCTACCTGATGCTGCACCGAGCCTACGCCCGGGGATTTGGCAATGCGCTGTATGAACTCTGGGATTCCCTCAAGCAGCTGCTTCAGTGGCTTATGGACCCGCTTGCCAATGCCGAGAAGCTGCTGCATTACCTGTCCCGCGCCGAACTCGAAAAGCTCCTGAACCTCAGCGCCGAAATCCTCGCAAAAGGCATTTTGGTGCTCAGCGATGAGCCGCTGCTGTTCATTTACTTGTCGGTATTGGTCAGTTGGATGCGGATGATGCCGCCGCCGTACATGAATGAATTGCTCGGGGAAATCAGCGCCGAAGTGCTGATCAACCTGCTGCTGGCCCTCGCCACCGGTGCGATGGGCGTGGCGATCGGCATGAGCGCCAAGGTCCTGGACGGCATCAAGTCTCGTCGTGCGCGCCAGTGGTTCAAACAGGTGGCCAGGCAATTTGGGAAATCTCGTGTGCAGGGCCATGTCGAGGCGGCCAAACCGTTGTTGCTGAGGAGCGCAGCGACGCCGATCACGGTGATTCCGGATGTGCCATTGAAGGCCGGGGATCAGCTGATTTCCAACCCGGTGCCGGCGGTTCGCGGCAAGACGCAGCGGACGACGTTGGTTCGGCAGGAGCATGTCGACGATGTGCCTGCTGCTGGCAAGAA
>NZ_MAUE01000025.1 GCF_001702265.1 Pseudomonas aylmerensis | reverse complement strand
AAGGCACCACCCTTTGGATAGGAGGTGATTGTGCGCAGCGGCTCATCGGCAGACTGCACCGACTCACCCGACCAGTTCGCAATCGGCACAATGAAAGGCGCCGGGTTGTCGATGACGAACTTCTTCATGCCCTTGGCAACCCGGCGCAACGTTGCGTCGGCCAGGTCCTTCTTGCGGCCGAAGATGCTTTTGCCCAGGTCGGTGAAGTCGATGCAGTCAGCGGCGGTCTTCCACTTTTGCTGGCCCTTGACCGGGTTCTTCGCGTGAGTAGGCTCCGGCCAGACGATCGGCCGGCCATCGCACCGGGCGATCATGAACAGGCGCTCCCGGCTGGTCGGTGCGCCGAAGTCGCATGCCCTGATCACCTTCCACTCCACGACATAACCCATCCCTTCCAGCAGCGCCACAAACCGACGCCAGGTGCGGCCACGCTGCTTCGGATCAGGGACCAGGAACTGGTTCGATACCGGCACTTGCTCGCCCGGTGCGGCGATTCGGTTGGTGGTCTTTCCCTTCTTGGTTGGGTGCGGCACCTGGTCCAGGGTCACCACCCGCCCGCTGGCCTTGTCACGCTTGGCGATCAATCGGCCCCACTGCAGGATCTGCTTCACGTTTTCCAGGCTGATCACCCGGGGGCGCTTCTTGCCTCCCCACTTGAGGCCGATCCACGACAGGTTGCGTATCTCACGTTTGCGCGGCTGGCCGCCGGCAGCCTGGCTGTGGTGGGTGCAGTCCGGTGACATGTGGAACCAGCCCACGGCCTTGCCGCCGCATTCGGTGTCCGGGTCACCGTCGAACACGTCGGTGGTGAAGTGCTTGGCGCCTGGGTGATTTACGGTGTGCATGCTGATCGCCGCGGCGCTGTGGTTCTTGGCCACGTTCACCGCGCGGCCCAGGCCCATTTCCAGGCCGGTGCCGGCGCCGCCACCACCACAGAAGCAGTCGACAACGATCTCATCGTCCTGAGGGTTGAAGCCGAGACCGTATTGGGTTTTGAAATCGAAGGGGTGTTTCTTCTGTTGTGCGGACATAGGGATCCTCGCCGAGTATATTTGTCGATCGGACACGTGGGGGAAATGGATGATGCTTAACGATTACGGAAAGGCGCTGTTTAAGCCGCTGGTTTCGGTACAGAATTTTGTACTGGCAGGGAGTTTTATATTTGTTGTGTGGTTATTAATTAGGGTGTTCCATCTTAATAGCTCAGAGATAGCAAGCTGGGTTCAAGCGATTGGTTCGATAGCCGCGATTTTGGGCGCTTTTGCAATAAGTAATATTCAGGTCAAACGCCAGGAAGAGCAGAGATCAATAGTTTCTGAACAGAAGTTTAAAGCATTTTTCGCTGTAGTTAAGCACGCCGTAGATCACGCACGAGGTGTGAGGGACGCGCTCGAGACCTATGAGCTCAAGCGGGATTTCAAGTTGGGCTGGAACACTGGTTATTCAGAAATATTTAAATCGTCTGTGAAATCTATGGGGCTTATCCCTGTTCATGAACTCGGAGATTATGATTTGGTTATCGCACATAATCATATCTTGGCCGCGGTAATAAATATTTCAAAAAGGATAGAAGAGTACGTGCTAGCGGAAAATTTTGTTGAGCAAGAGTTAGAGGTGCTTTGTCTGAATGTCGCCGGGCAGACTGAGATAATAGACTTCTATTGGCCAAACTTTGAAAAAGCTTAGTATCTGTGGCTACCGCAGTCTGGAAAAAAACGGGCTTTCCTCTGGATAAAAGGTCAGGCGCTCGCAAGCGCCCTCAGTCCAGCCAAAAAGATTACTTCGTGTCGAAACTGCCCAGCGACAACACATCGGCTTCACCAATATTGCTTTGCAGCGCAGCTTTGAATTCCTGGGCGATGTCTTCGCGCTGGACCTCTTCGCCAACCCAACGCAGCTTGAGCACTGGCTGCGTGCCGCTGGTGATTACCGACAGGCGAAGAGTGATCACTTGCTCAGTCAGTCCCTCGAACGGGACGGTGCTGAATTGCAGGGAAACCGGCAGGGTTTCTTTGCTGCGGGCCTCGATTTGATCCATAGCGCTGCGGCTGGCGCTGGTCTCGCCCACGGTGGTTTCCGACTCGCTCGACGCGTTGATGGTGATAGTGCGCACGGCGGCAATGGCCTTGGCCACGGGGATGTCGGTGTCGCGGTGATCGCAAGCGCCGTCCCGGGTGGATACCTGTGCCTTGGCCAGATCGGTGACATATCCGGAGCCGCCAAAGCCCCAGAACGACAACCCGTCGCCGACGTAGGCATGGTTCCGGCTGTCTTGCAGGTAGAACTGATCGTCCATGGGTTATCTCCAGTCAGGCTGTCAGCCTCCGCGTCCGAAAACTGCATAGTGGCGAATTTATGGCGTATGTGGTTTATTTCGCCTCCTAAACATGGAGGTGGGGGATGTTATTGAAAAGGCAACAGCTGATTTATGGTTTTGCTACGTCAAATGTTCCAGCATATGGCTGCCCGTACTGTGAAGCAGGAGCGCTGCAGCTGGTTGGAAAACTAGATAGTCAAGTAACAGAGGCATCGAAGAGAGATCAGGATTATGAATTCGACCCTGATGGCGTCGTGCTGACATTTGGCGGTAAGCTCAAATGCGCTTCTTGCTCAGATGTAGTCTTCTTTACTGGGACCGGCGGGCTTGAGATCGAGCACTGCGTGGGAGCTGACGGTGGATGGGAGTCCGAGTGGGTGGAGTACCATAATCCACGATTCTTTTATCCTCCTTTGAAAATAGTGATATGCCCCGAAAAAACTCCCTACCTTGTCAAGGAGAAAATAGTTGCGGCATGTGAGTCTTTTTTTTCACAGCCAGACTCTTGCTGTAACAGCCTCCGCGCCGCGGCTGAAGAGATTCTTACTGACCTTAAAGTCGACCTTAATACGGCATCTGGTGGGTTCCTTCGGTTTTCGGATCGAATAAACAAACTACCTACAGAAAAAGAGGGGGTTAAAGCGTTATTCGACGCTGTTAGGTGGCTTGGCAACCATGGTAGTCACGCAGGATCAGTGCTTACGCGATCCGACGCGATGGATGCATTTGAAATTATGAATCTCTTGCTCGAAGAGCTGTACAGCGATAGCCGCTTAAAGGCCCAAGAGCTTGCTAGACGTATAAATCTAGCAAAAGGACCAGTAGGCAAACATAGCTAGCGAGTTTGTTGGTCAATTACGGGAGCAATAATTTCGTCACCTGGCTTGCGCTTGAGTTCTCGCACGCTCTCATTATGGAGTTCTCGCGCCACGTTTTCGCTAATCATGATTTCGTGGCGCGGATAGCTCAAGAAGGTGATCAACTCGTCGTCTGGCATTAAGTCCATCTTCATGATGGCGATCTGCAGGACTTCGCTGATGATCGGCGTTTTGCCTCTGGCGCGGATCCGGTCCATGGCCTGCTCGATGCCCGGCCTGACCTTGTGCCGCAACTCCTTCTCGGCGACCGCCAGCCGCTTCTGCGCAGCCTTGGCCGATCGTTCCTGCACAGTCTTAGCCATGGCCTACCTCTTCTATTCCGCTGGCCGGCAGTGCGAGCCAGGTTTGACGTTTGCGTTGCTGGGTGCGGGCTATGCGGCGCATGAATCGACCTTCACCTGGTGCCAGGCGCCGACGGCTTCGAAGATGCGCGCGGCGCGTGCCTCGTCCAGTGATATAGCCTCGGGAATGGCAATCCAACCCGAGGCCACCATCTGGTTTTGATTGGCCTCGTCGCGCAGCTTCTTGTAGCAATGATCGATCACGTCTTCCAGGTGGTCGGAGAGGTAAACGCCATCGGGCGCCACCTCCACTGACTTGCTGTATCGGTCACCGCGGGCGTCGATGCAGAGGGCGCTGAGGTAGATCGTCCACCGGTGCGGGATGCCGCATACGGCCTGGCCAATCTTCCCCGGCGCGATGTTCTTGAGCGACTTGTAGTTGATCATGCCCTGGCGGCCACTCGGGTCGATGTTCACCACTGCGACGTGGTTGGCGGCCAGCAGCGACCGGCAGGACCGGTCAATCCGGGCTTTGAGGTTGTGCGGCTTGCGCTTGCTCATAAAGCCTCCGCGAGTTTGCGCAGCGCTTCACGCTCGGCCCGGGTGATGGGCGGCTTGCGGCGCTTGAGGATGGTCTCGGGGTCGATCTTGGTCGAACGCTTGCCGGGGTCTGGATTGATCGGTGGGCTTTCGAGTTGCACGATCTTTCCGTTGGCTGCAAGGTACTGGGCAATCTGCTCGGAAAGGTCAAAAGCGGCACCACGACGCTGCTCGACCAGGTTTAGGTGGTTGCTGATCATGATTCCTCCTCAGCGCATTAGCGCCTTTCGAACAAATGGGTCAAGGTCTGACTGATTCAGGAGCCAGCGCCGATAGTCGCTGGGAAGGTCAGCAAAGGCGGCTCCTTTGTGCTTGCCGAAACCGATGACTTTGGGGATTCGCGCATCCTCTGATATCTGCCACAGCTCTTCCCAGTCACTAACCGGTCGCCCAAGATCGGCAGCGAGTTGGTCGAGAATTTTCACCAGCAGCAGCCGACAATTTTTCACGTCATCCAGCGCTGCGTGGGCGTTGCGGAGCAGGCCCGTCGCTTCGGCGCGGTAGTGCAGGTAGATCATTGCGGACTGGGTGTGGCTGTCGGCGTCTGGCCAGAGCTTTGAGCTCAGTGCTCGTGTACAGATGCGCTTGACGTCCGGCTCCCCGATGACGCGCCAGTCGTAGTCCACGTTGTGCCCGATCAGATATTCAACATCGTTCGGCAAGTTGAAGTCGGTGTGCGGATGGAAGCCAGCAAGCTCTTCGTCAAGGATGTGGCTGGTTGCCAGAGCACTCAACTCGATCGGCTTGCCAGGCTTGTATCGCTGGAGGAAGTCAGCCGTAACCGCGAGGCTGCTGATGCTTTCCAGTTGGAGCCATGCCGCCTCAATTAGGTGTGGATCGTTTAGGCCAGTTGTTTCGCTGTCGAAGATGTATGCGGTCATGCTGATTGCCTTTGTGGGGAGAGTTCATTTTTGCGCTTGTCTTTGGCTGCCACGACCTGCTGGACGAGATCGTCAACGCCGACGGCGATGGCTTTTGCGGCGTTGAACGCCGATTGCAACGAGGCCATGTCCTTGGCTGTGGCAATATCAGCTAAAGCATCCACCAGCAGCTCCTTGGCGCGCTCCTCAGGACTGACGCCAGAATTCAGCCAAGCCAGCAGGCGCGCGCCAGTGTCGGCGCTTATGAGCTCGGGCTGGACGAACAGCTTTGTACGGTCCTTGCTGGCAGTCGCCGTGTGGCCGTCGTGGGTGAGGTCCAGCACCACGGTGAATTCGTAGTCGGTGCCGTCGCGCTGCTCGGACTTCATGCCCAGCTTGAGGATTTTCTTACCCTCGCCCTGGACCGTTTCCGTCTTGCTCCGCATGGTGCAGATGATATGTAGTGAGCTGGTGAGGATCTTGTCTGTTAGCCGGCGGTGGCGCGGCGTTGTCTCGTTCCAAGCTGCCCAGGTATTGCCCCGGAACTTCTGGTGGGCGACCGTCTCGTTGATCTCAAGGCAGCCGCCGGAGCCAGTCCACTCGTGGGAATAGCTGTCGATGATGAGCGTGTCATAGCCGGCTTGCTCGGCAGCGGTGATCACGTCTATGTAGCGTTCTGGCGAATAGGGAGCGTGCAGTTCCATTGCGTCGAAGTCGACCAGATCCGCGTACAGCGATGCGCTTCCGTGCTCGGTGTCCAGTACCGCGATGCGACCGCTCAGTCCCTGTGCAAGAAGCAGGGCGGAGTAGGTTTTTCCTGATCCAGACGGCCCAGCAAGTGCCAGCCGTAGCTTGGCCTGCTTGCGTTCGGCTTTCTTGAACATTTGAGTTTCCTCAGCTTGGTTGGTTGTCCCACTGCCGCTGAATGCGGCGGGCGGCTTCTTCGTACTCTTTGCGCTCGTTGCCGGTGAACCGTTCCGGCGAGAACGCGCCGACAGTCACCCAGTCGAACTGGGCGGCCATTGCAGGGCTCATACGACTCTCCGGGGGCTCAGGCCCATAAGCTGAGATGCCTGGGCCATGGTCTGCGGTTGGATGACGCCCAGGTTGCTGGCCACCCGCTTAACCACTACCAGGTCATCCAGCGTCCGCGCCTTGTCGATGTAGCCGGCCAGGGTGACCAGCTTCGACTGGCTGGCTGTCAATGCCATGCCGAGGTGCACGACGCTGAGCTGGCGAACATCCCGGCCCACCGCGGTGCTGACCGACTCGAAAACCTGCTCCAGCTTCTTCTTGGCGAAGTTCGCCTCGACCTGGGCGCGCTTTCGGTCATCGACTGCGGCCGCAAGCCTGGCTTCCAGGTCCAGCACCATCTCGGCAGACTCGCCAAGCTGCTCAATGCGCTCGCGTTCAGCCTGGCGGTGGGCAGAATCAAGCTCTTCGCGCTCGATCTTGGCGGTGGGCGCAGCGTGGGCAATCGTCCGCAGATCGGCAGCCGATAGGAGGGATTCATTTTCTTGAGACATAGAGCCTCCGGCGCGGCGCCAGAAGGCACCGACGGCGATGGTTGAAATGCGTGTTAGGCAGCAGTTGCGCGGCAGGACTTGTAGATTTCGTCGATACGAGCCTGAAACTCTCGCTGCTCGGTATCGCTGATAACGCGCAGAAGGAACGCCAGGGTTATCGCTGAGCGTGCTGCAGCACTAGCGTTAGGCTTTCCGACCTCTTTGCGGAGCTCCGAAAGCTCGGCATTGATCCATCCGACGGCGGTATCGTGGTCACGCTGCTGTAGGCTCAACGGGGGCGCTCCAAGCTTCGTGCCAGGGTACAAGCTTCGTTGTGGTTGCGGCGAAACCCTTTCACCTTGCCGGTAGTGGAGTCGACGACGTGGAAGAACTCATTGCCGGCCGGGATCACCCGAAACATCGGCGACGTCTTCGGTGCGCTGGAGCCGACCAGGCCGAGGCAAAGCGCCAAGGCCATATTGCGGCGCTGATTCATTGCGAGCGCTACATCGCAGTAAGCGTGCTGACTTTGGATCATGGTCAACTCCATTCGTTGGTTCACCTGTATTCGTCAACACTCATGCCTCCCGCTGGTTGCCGATGGGCGCGGGGGAGGAGTGCTGACGTAATAGAGGTGGGGAAGAGGGCCCAGGCCCGCTACTGGCGACGGCCTGGGTTTGCAGCATCAAGTTGTCCTGGTGCGCTGGGGTGGTCTACCGGATACCCGGCCGATGCGCGGTGACATCAACGACCTACTGTCCGCTGCCTGTATGAGTGTTGGGCGCAGCCTTCAGGCTTGCCACGCCGCGCGGGTAAATCGATGATCTACTTCATGGCCGTATCTCCTGTTGTTCGCTCGCTGGGAAGGCAGTGGTCACCTATTGAGTCTGCATTGGAGATCGCTCGAACCTGGCTGGCGAGTAAACCGTCTTAGCCGCGTTGTTCGTCGCTCTGGCTCGGGTAAAGGTGGCCACCCTGCTATCTCGGGGTAGTCAGCCGAGCGATCTCCAATGCAGCCTGGTGCTGGGGAGTACCAGGGCCTCGGGCAGTTAACGACAGGCTGTCGTGGCGCTAGTTGTTCAGATGACCGCTGTCATGGTCTTGGTGCCGTCGCCATGGTCGGTGGTGAACATCAGCGGAGCAGGGCGGCCATTGCGGCGAATCAACGCATTCGCCTGTGCAAAAACTGGGTAGGGCTCGCCGGCCCCATCAGGCAGCAACGTGTTGCAGGTCAGGTTCGAGCAGTCTTCGCCATTCGGGCCTTCGCCATCGTGACCAATGGAAAAACTCGCCATCATCGCGATGCCGTGCTCCTTGCTGATCGCAATGACCTGCTGCATGAGCGGGCTGATCTGAGCGTCGTAAATCTGTTCTTTGTTCATGGTCATGCTCCGGTTGTTTTCCCGCTGCCCACCGCTCTGGATGGGCATCAGTGAAAAGGTCCGTCACACCAAAACGTTGTTGTCGTACTGCCGGGCGCCCGTGTCGCAATGGCTATGGCCTTGGGCAATGGCGTCGTAGTGGTAGAACAGCGAACCAGTAGCGCGGCACTCTCCGCTTTCTTCATCGGCGATCACGACCGCTGTGATCCGAGTGTTTCGAGCGCTGCTGGTGAAGTGAGCGCTGTATTCACCCATACGTGCGATGGTCTTTCCGTTTTCTTGAGTGCTGGTGAAATTGAACATTGCATCGCCCTCCAGGGCTCGGTTGTCATCCCAAGCAGCCCTCGCAAGAAGGCTGCTCAGTGATGCTTTCCGCCGTGACCCGCTACTGGCGTCGGTCACCGGCTTGAATCAAATGTTCTTCCAGCCGCGGGCCTTTCGGCTTGTTCTCCCGCTGGATAACTGTTCTTGGCGCTTTACGCTGCACGCCCGGGTCAGTTGCCAACCCTCTGAACCGTTTAGGCCGGTTCATCGCTGCCTTGAAACTGGGCCGGTGGTGATCCGGCAAGGGGTGAAACCAAAGAGCGGCGGGTTGTGAGGCCCTGGCGAGTCCCTGTTTGGTGACTCGATGGAGTGAAGATTAACCAGCGGTTATGTTGCGAGTCAATACCGGCGGTTAATTAATTTCGCGTAACAGAGATGTATGCTTATCGATTACTGGATATGTATACAGTTCTTGGGTGGGAGGTAATGGTATGGCTAAGGTGACAAAGCAAGCGCGACCAGTGGAACGCGAAGAAATAAGCGGAATGGAGCGCCTTGCACTACGCGTCTCATCGATGATCAACCACCCCGTGGCGCAGGCGCAGCGCTGGGTGACGATTCATCGCCTGGACACAGATGGGGATCGGGAGTGGGAAGAGGTGCTGAGCGTGATCGCTGACACTGACGAGCTTGAGTTGACGCTCAATGACGACGGCAGCGTGACGGTGAGATGGGAGCAGCAGGAAGTCGAGGTAGTGGGGAGGGGAGAGGTTGCATTCGAGCCGGAAGAAGGTGCGGCACCTTTCTGAAGGGCATGAAAAAGCCCGCTCAGAGGCGGGCTTTTCAGTAAGATCGGGAATACACAAGGAGATCGGCTTAGTGGTCAATCTGCATTATTATTAAGGAATATCAAGCTTATCAAGCTCCTGGCCAAGCTTGTGCTTCAATGAACCTGAAGCTGTTGAAATTGCAATGATTGTTGCGGATCTTGGCGCGGAAGATTCACGCCTATGTGACTGAAATTCCCCACCCGTGACGGCCTGCTTGAAAGATAGAAAATCGGAGCTCGCACGAGGCCAAAGAACTGCGCTATATCTGCTGAAGCGTGACGATATGTCCTTAATCTTTGTATTTATTACAACGCCAGACGTCCCCGTTTCGCTTCCTGGTTTCATCCAGTAATCGATAGCAAGAGCTGTCAATTCCTCAATGTCCCTGTGAATTTGCTCGACCCTTTGCCTTCGCTGGTCTTTCTCGCGATCACTGCTAGCCTTCGCCTCAGCTGCAAGTCTCAACCCTTCAGCTTTCGACTCAGCAGCAACCCGCAGCTCTTCTGCCCTAGAATTAGCCTTTTTCTGAGCGTATGCCGTCCAGATCGAGATAATTAAGGCGAACCAGGCAGGTACATCTCCCAAATCCATTCCGGGCTCAGGCATGGGCTGCGTCAATGTATTGCCAAATCTCATCTATAACGTAAGGATCTTCTTTGTAGTGAAACTTTAATTTCTTGTGAAGCGTTTCTTTGGTGAATTTTTTCAAGCGCACCAAGCCACCAAACGCCTCCTCAAGAAAAGAGGACCCGTAACCCATGGAGCCGTCCAGGTCTACCTCAACTACATCGTATTTAAGCAACCTAGGCTCCAGAAGGTCATCCCTAAACACCTCGCCAGAAAAAGCGCCATCAACGCGGTAACGCCCCGCTGGGTACTGACTGAACTCACTAGCGATTGCTATGGTTGTCATGCTCATCTTCCAAATCCTGCATTTCTTTAACCGGGATTGCCCATTGGATCACTGTCCCGAGTATAGATTCAGTGTACGCACCGTCTTTATATGTGGGCGGAGTGGTGGAAAAATCAATACCGACAGCTCCCATGTTGCTATAGACCGACAGGCGGCCACCAAGGTCCTGGGCGGCCTTGAGGATATTTCGCCTCATCCCTTTGCCACGATGGTCCTGTTCTGTACGCGTACGGCCAAGCTCAAGAGACCGCCTGATCATGTTCCTGTCTTTTTTACCTTCGGAAAGCATAGTGAGCTTCACTATGTCCTCAATCTGTTCTGCCCACTTCTCGGGCAATGTGACCGGAATGCCAAGGCCAAGGTCACAAAATGCCACATGCAACCATCCATCTAAGACCTCAGCAAAAACCCACCAACGTCGCTCGTCAGCGGATGCCGAGCCGCTTAACCTGTCTCCGCGAGGCCTAAGATAGGCGTGATGCACGGCATTATCCATGGCCTCGCCCACTCCTGTTACAAGTTTTTTGTAGCCTGCAGGTAACTGGGCTTGGATTATCTTCATAAGTGCATCAGCGCTTACCTGATTTACACTCACGTCTGAAGCATATCGCCATTTCGCGACCGTAGTGTCTTCATCAGTCACCTGAAGCCGATGCCGCTTTTCCAAAATGTCAAATAGACCGATCTGCTGGAAAACTTTTTCCACAGTTTCGTCTTTAGGATAACCGCATTTCAGTCTGCACCTACCTCGCAGTGACCGGGTTATCCTGTCGATCTCCGCCAGCATCAGCAACGTTCCGCAGGAATTAACCTTCTCCGTTTGGGCAAAACTAATTGTTACACTGCTGCGTCTTGTGCAGGCTTTCCTAAGGTTTCGGAGGAAAACCACAAGTTCAGCCTGGATATTTTTGTTATACAGACCAATCACTTTAGGGGCGATCAGAGGCTCTGGCCTTGTACCTCGTCCCTTCGTTTTAGTTCGCGAGGAGGGAGGTTTGCCTCGACACCTTGACGCGAGCCTATTCCTGGCAATACGTCTTTGTCGTGAAAAATAGTCATCCGGGTTGAGCTTCAAGTTTCACTCCTTGGTAATGGAACAATCTCTGCATCTCGATGATTTTCAATGCGTCAGCGATCTGCCCATCCTTGGTTCCACCTTGCGTTTATTAAATTGTTAAGCGCCTGGGTACAATGGTGTGCCAAATAATGGCGCGCTCAGTTGGCACTGGGCAAGCCAATCATCCAATCAACTTCCCTCCGTACTATCCTGACCGCCTTCACCTCATCCGCATAGCCGGCCATCCGATCCTCGTCAGCTTGAAGCACCGAGCACATCCTCGGCACGGCCTGGGTGTCTGCCTCATTGCCTGCCAGTCTCAGCCGCTCTGCAATCCTCATCAGCTCTACGGCTGACTACTTAAGGTCAGAGGTTACACCTTGAAGGTCTCGTTTAGGTCTTGGTTTGGCTTGGTCAGAGACATGATGTCACACCGGCTGTCCGTTCCACACGTAAAGCACCCGAGCGAGTATGTGGGTGTCATCCACACGAATTTCTTCTATGTCGTGATGCTTGTTGTCCGAGATCATCTTGAAGCGGTCCTTACCTTTCTTCTGCAGGCGCTTCACGTACAGCATGTCGTCATGAGAGAAGAGGTAGATACCGTCGCCTGTGAACTCCCGGATTGTGATGTCCACGAGAAGAGGGTCTCGATCCTTGATCGTCGGGGCCATCGATTGCCCCCACCCGGTGATCATCTTGAGATGGAAGTGCTCTTTGAAGGTGACGCCCAGGTCACGCAAGTGCTTTGGGCTGACCCTTATGTCCTGGAGCATTTCTGGGTATTCGTGCGGGATCTGCCCGCCGCCCATGGCCGCGCGAACGTCGTAGTGAGCAATCCACACCTCGTCACCTACTTGCCCAGGCTGGTAATACTTGATCTCCGTCGAGTCATCCGATTCAGCGGCAGCAAGCAGGCGTCGACGAGACTCCTCAGAAAGTCCCTTTCCCTGCTTCGTCAACATCTGTCGCACTAATTCAGCAGCAGAAAGTCCCGCGTCGGCCGATCCCTCCCCTCCGCTTGTCAGCCCGCTGATCTCTTTCGCAAGTCGTTTGCTGAATTTCTCAACAGGCACATCCAACAGGCGGGATAGCACTGCCGCGAATTTTGGATTGAGTGGATTGGTTCCGTTTAGATACATCGCGACAGCTGCCGCAGAAATATCCGCGGCCTCGGCAAGGCTCGCCTGGGTAAGCCCAAGCGCATTTTTCTTCGATACGAATAAAGCCTTGGCTGCTTCGCACTCGGCTTTCAGTTCGGGTGATAACTCTTTCTTTTTGCTCATCCGTGAAATTTAACCGTTGGTTAACTTAAAAGCGGCAACCGGCGGTATTGCTACAAATCTAACCGCCGGTTAATATTGGGCTGACAAATATTGCTGAGGCAACGACATGAAGAAGACGCCACTGCCAGAACTGGTTGAGCGAATTGGTCAGTCCGCTGTCGCCAAGGGCCTTGGCGTTAGCGCACCAGCCATTTCCAAAGCCCTGAAGGCTTCCAGGGAGATCCTTGTAATTGAACACGAAGACGGAAGGCTGACTGCGGAAGAGGTTCGACCGTTTCCGTGCCAGCTATCTGTACAAAAGAGAGCTGCCTGACATCCCTATCCGCCGTTCCATTGAACAAATGATCGCCTCTGCACCTGCAGGGCGCCACGTAAAGAATTTCGAGGTGTTACATGCAGGAATTGATGAAGGCGATCTATGACGTCGTGGACGACCACGGGGCAGGGCGGATTGCAGAGGGTGCCAGTTTCTCTTCGAAGACACTGCTTTCCCAGAAAGCGAACCCGGACTACGACAGCCACAAGCTGAACGTCCAGGAGCTGCACCGGATTATGAAGTTCACCCAGGACTTCCGCCCACTGAAGGCATGGGCTGAGGCTTTTGGCTTCGACTTGGTGCCGAAGGAAAAGCCCGAGGGCATCAACCTCAACACAGCACTGCTTCGCCTGCACGCCGACCTGGCCGATGTGACCCGCCTTGCGTTCGACGCCCAGGCCGATGGTCGCGTTTGCTCTCGCGAGAAATCCGAACTGCTCAAGGAGGCTGAGGAAGTGATCGTCAGCCTGGAAGTGTTCAAGCAGTCCGTGAAGGCAGCCTGAATTAAAGACACAAAAAAGCCACCGGACGAGGGTGGCTTTTTCTACAGCGGTAAACAACTGGAGCGAATCATGCACCAACACACAGAATCGATCAATAGCCCCAACATTTCCGCGCCACGTTTTTCGCAATCTGAAAACGTGGCGCGGATTAAACCAGTGACACCTTTCGACTTCCATGGCTTCCCCGTCCGCGTAATTGACGACGGCCACGGGGAGCCTTGGTTTATCGCCAAAGACATCGCCGAAGCCCTGGGTTACGCCAACACCTCGAAGGCGATCAATGTTCACTGCAAAGCGGTCAGCACCTGCCATACCGAAATGGGAGGTCAGGTCCGCGCAGTGCAAATTATCCCTGAACGCGATCTCTACCGCCTGGTGATGAAGTCCAAGCTTCCGGCCGCTGAACAGTTCGAAGAATGGGTGGTGGGCCAGGTGCTGCCGACCATTCGAAAGACCGGCTCTTACACTGCCCAGGAGACGAACAATTCCAAGGTCATTGGCGAACTCGCCATTCTGGAATGCTTCGATCGCCTGCTGAAGCCGGCGCCCTCCAGCAAAATGATGATGCTCGCCCAGATCGCCACCAACAACGGCCTGGACGCCAAGTTCCTCCCAGGCTACGCCGTCGACGCCGCGCCAGATGCCGCTGGCGGCTCTTCGATGCCCACCAAGGCAATTACCGCCCTAATCAAAGATCACGCCATCGCCAGCACCGCGCGCGCCTTCAACCTTGCACTTGAAGCCCACGGCTTCCTCAAGGTCCTCCAGCGCAAAAACTCCAAGCAGGAGATGGTCGACTTTTGGTCCGTGACCGAGAAGGGCATGGCCTACGGCAAGAACCTCACCAGCCCTCAATGCCCCCGCGAGACGCAGCCTCACTGGTACGTGGATCGCTTCCTTAAATTGGCCGCAAAGGTCGGGAAGGCCTGACATGCAATACACCGTCACGATTAACCAGGTGAAGGCGCTGGAGTGGGGGCTGAATTCTCAGCAGGCCCTGCTGTTCGCCTTCGTCTACGGCTGCCCGAGCTGGACCAAGCCAATCAAGACCGATGACGGGATCTTCTTCGCGCTGAGCAAGGCCAAGATCATCGAGGAGCTGCCGCTGCTCACCGATAAGCCGGACACCGCTTACCGCATGCTGAAGGCCCTGGAAGAGGCCGGTTTGATTGAGCTTTCCAGCACCTCGAACATCACGCTTTTCCGCCTCACAGAGAAGGCCGTCGAGTGGAACCAGAAGCTCGACGGGTCGGAAAAATATCCGACCCCACCAAACAATAAGGGTCGGAAAAAAATCCGATCTACCTCGGATAAATCTCCGAGCAAGGTCGGAAAAAAATCCGGGCAAGGGTCGGATAAATCTCCGACAAATCAGGATACCAATCATCAGGGTACCAATCAGGACACCAGTCAGAACTTGCAGGACCCCACCGGCAAGCCGGCTCAGTCCCGCGGCTTGGTGCTGGTGGTTGATCGTACCGATACCCCACGGGTCGAGATCCCCGCCGACATGCCGGGCCCCAAAGACCAGACCTGCAAAACCTTCAAGGTCTGGGCGAACTACGCCATGGCTTACCGCAAACGCTACAGCGCCTGGCCGGTGTGGAACGCAAAGGTCGGCGGCCAGCTCGGTCAGTTGGTTGACCGCCTCGGCGCCGACGTTGCCCACCACGTCGCTGCCCACTTCCTGAAAACCAGCGATGCCGCTGTGCTGCGCAAGTGCCACAGCCTCAACGAGCTGCTGGCCAACGCCGAGAGCTATCACACCCAGTGGGTGACCGGGCAGCGCATCAACGGCACGACCGCCCGCCAGATGGAACGGACAGAAGCGAACCACTCCGCAGCGGAGCAGGCCGCCCAGATGGTTTTGGCCAAACGCCAAGCAGGTGACCGCAATGAATACCTTTGAAATGAATGACCAGCAGGTTGCCGGATTGGCCGCCGCCATCTGCGCCACAGCCGAGGCCATGGGCCAGGAAATGAACCCGGGCACTGCCGCGATGATGGCTGAAGACCTCTGCGCGTATCCGGTGCCCGTCGTCAAAGCCGCATTGAAGGCCTGCCGCTTCGAGGTGAAGGGCAAGTTGGCAATGGCTGACATCCTGCAGCGCGTCCAGTCCTCCGACGGCCGTCCCGGCAAGGATGAGGCCTGGGCTATCGCTATGACCACCAACGACGAATTTGAAACCGTGGTGCTGACCGACGAGATCCAGCTGGCCCTGGCCGCTGCGAAGCCCATCTTGGATGGCGGCGACAAGATCGGTGCGCGCATGGCGTTCATCGATGCCTACCAGCGGTTCGTGGGCCAGGCCCGCGAGGATGCGAAGTTGGTCAACTGGCACGTGTCGGTGGGCTTCGACGCCAATCGCCGCATCCAGGCTGTGACCAAGGCGATGGAGCTGAAGAGAATCCCGCGCGAACACGCCCAGAAGTACCTGACGGACCTGAGCGTCGAGCCAATCACTGAGGACGGTCGCGCCATCGCCGGCTTGCTCACTGGCACCGTCACACGGCCAGAGCCCCAGCTTCGGCAGAAATTGGAACTGGTGAAAAACTCGATGCTGGATATGCGCAAGGCCAGTGCCGAACGGAAAACCGAAATGCGGATTGACGCGGCAAATGAGTTGGCGGATCGCAGGGCGCTGCTCATCAAGCAAGCTCAGGAACTGGAAGCGAAGAGGGCGGCGCCGTGACCGACAAGATCAGCGTCAACTGCCAGGCCAAGCTCTCTGAGGCTATCACCAAGTTGAGCGCCATGTACCGAGACAAGAAGTTCGTGGTGGTCTCCCTGCGCGCGGGCAAGGACCGCACGCTTGACCAGAACCGGTTGTGGTTCGGGATGTACAAGCGCATCGCCGAAATGACCCAGATCGGTGACGCGGCTGACGCCCGGCGCTATTGCAAGCTGCACTTTGGCGTGCAGATCCTGCTGAACGAGGATGCCGGCTTTCAGGCCGAGTGGTACCGGGTCATGCGCCATCTGCCGTACGAAACGAAGCTGGCCATGATGGGGGAGTGTCATCTGTTCGGCCCCGACGGTTTCCCGGTGACCAGCCTGTTCAATCGCGCCCAGGGCATCAATTACACCGACCGCATCGCCGCCTATTTCACAGGCCAAGGTGTGGTTTTCACTGATCTACTCAGCAAGGAGGCTGCATGATCGCCAAGCAACCCAAACCGAAGAAATGCAAGAACCCAGCGTGCGGCATCAGCTTTCCGCCGCAGCGCCTCGGACAGGCCGTATGCAGCCCGAAGTGTGGCTTGGCAATCAAGAACGTAAATCAGGCGAAGGCGCGTAAGTCTCTGGCTCAAGTTGAGCGGCGCGAGATCAAAGTCCGCAAGGAGAAGCTGAAGAGCAGGGCGGACCACCTGCGCGAAGCCCAGGCGGCGGTTAATGAGTACGTGCGCCTGCGTGACGCGCACCTGCCCTGCATCAGCTGCGACTCGACGCCTAACGACAACGACCTCATCACCGGAAGCCGGTGGGACGCAGGGCATTACCGCTCTGTTGGTGCCTGCCCAGAGCTGCGCTTTGAGCCGCTGAACATCCACCGACAGTGTGTGAAGTGCAATCGCAACTTATCCGGCAACGCCGTGGAGTACCGCATCCGCTTGGTGCTACGCATCGGCGCCGAGAAGGTGGCATGGCTGGAGGGCCTGCACGCGCCGTGCAAGTACACCGTGGAAGAGATCAAGGCCATCAAGGCCGACTACCGGGCAAAGACCAAAGAACTGAAGAAGGGGCTCGCAGCATGAAACTGATCAACGCAAGGCAGGTATGGACTGAGGCTCAGCACGAATCGAACGCGTCGATCAGCGCTGTGGCCATCGACAAAGCGCAATCGGTGCCGATCAAGAAGGGGCAGCGCATGCGCCGCGCTGAGGCTGTGTTCGCTGCGCTGGGGGAAGACAAGGAGGAGCGCATTCAGGTTGTGCGCCAGAAGATCAGCATCAGCGAAACCCGGCGCACACCTGCTGGCCGGTCAACCGCCCGTGCCGCTCACCTTGCCACCATCGGTAAGGTGTTGCGCGCCATCGACACACTGCCGTTCCAGGTGCAACAGTTTGGACACTATCTCTACCACCCGGCAATGAACATGCGGCACCTGCTGAATGCGGTACTGCTGATCACCGCCAAAGCGGCGCTGCCTGACCTGACTTCGGCCAAGCGAGTGAAGGCGCAGTACCTGGTTACCCTGGCCCTGCAATCGTACAAGGGGGAGGTCGCCGGATCGGCAGAGTGGGGGCCGGCGCGGGTAGCCGCTGAGATGCTGACATTCTTCGGCGTGACCATCGACCCGAAGAACTGGACGCGTGACTGGCTCGACCTGTGGAAATCCCTGAAAGAAGTTATCAGGGAAGTGGATATTCAGGCACAGCAGCCACTATGGCAGGTGATTCACTCGGAAAAAGATCAAGAGGCGGCATAATAATATTGACATGACGGGGTTTTGCGCGTACTTTCCCCACAGTGCACAAGTAACGCGAAACGCACACTAATTACTCTAAAACCCGGCCACCGAGCCGGGTTTTGTGTGTGTAGTTTTTATCCTTTCGTGTGATCTGCCGAGTCATCGTATTCTTGGTCTACCGCGTTTAGATTTTGGTCAACCTTGCTCAGGCAGTAAGCGTTAATTGCATTGCAGATTTGGAGTAGTGGATGAGTTCCCAGTACACCTGGGTCGTTTTTTTCGTAGATGTAACGCCACTCCACAAAAACTCTGTCGTACTGACGTAAACCCTCTCCAATATCACCGAAATATCCTTCACCTCTCGCAAATTGACCAATTGACTCACGCGCGTCTTCTGGCAAATTTTCAAAAATTTTGCTCAGGTGGTGACCTTGTCCCCCTGGTGCGATTTTTAGAGTGTCGTCACGGCCAATCGATACCGCTACCCCGCCTGGTTGCTCTTCTTCGTCGAGAATGTAGGTCATTGTTGCGTTGATTGATTTGAGAAATATTTCTGTCGCTAGGCAAATATTAATCATGCCTGGCACAAATAAGTTACTTTGGCCAGACTCGATTAAATGTCTTCCGGCCTCGCCGAATGCCAGCCCTTGATGGTAGATGGCGCCCATGCAGGGGTACGTAATCACTCGTTTGTATGTCGACTTCACTAGCGAATCCATTTGTTAGGTTGTTGAATTTTGATTATGCCTCAATCGTGTGGCACTTGGTTTTTCAGTTAACCAATCAAATCGAACCGCATGTTATGGCGTGCCTTTTTCCGGAGTAACTATGGATCCGACCGACCTCGGCCCAGGCACAGCTACCTGGCTGGGCGGTAGCGCCACCGTAGTACTGGGTGGGCTTCTTTGGCTGCGCAGGTTTCTCTCCAAGGACGCAACCGACCGGGCAATGGATAGCGCCGATATCGGCACGCTGAAGCGGCTGAACGAACTGCTGAACCAAGAGCGCGCCGCCCGCAAAGAGGCCGAGGCCCGCGCCGATCAATTTGCGAAAGAGCGGAATGACCTGGCCGCCGCCGTTGGGCGCATGGAAGGCAAGATCGAAGCGCTGACCAGCCAGGTCGCTCAACTCACTGACCGCGTGACGCAACAGAGCGACGAGATCACTCGCCTGCGCACCAAGCTGGGAGGAGTCGCCTGATGGACAGATGCGCATTGGAATTTATCGCCCGCCGCTGGTGGCGCCGGGCCGAAGTCTGGGCGATTGCCGTCGTGCTGGTTGGTGGTGGATCTGTTCTGGGTTACCAGGCCGCCTACTGGTCGCTCGCCGAGTACCAGAGCAATCAGGTCACTGACATTCGCAAGGCCTACGACACCGCAATGGGTGAGCGAGACAAGCGCCTGGAAGAGCTTACACGGCAGACCGGTACCGCCGCCGACAAGGCCACGAAGGCTGCAACTACTGCGGCCCAGGCTGCCGACAAAGCGGACGAAGCCCTCAACCGGGTATCGCAGTAATCCGCGCCACGTTTTCTAATGCGCCAAATCGTGGCGTAGTTCTTAAGCTAAGAGTTTGTCTTGAGAGATCCTTGAATATTGTGAAGCGCGTACGAAAGCTCGTGCTCTACCTCATGAAGTCCCTGGTTCCACTTTTCGCTACGTGGACTTGTATCGGTCCTCATTCGAAAGTTCGCGGACGTGCTCCTAACGGCTGGACCAAAGAAGAACTGCTCCAAGTCTGTTTTTGGAACTTTCCTGCGCGATAGTGTTTCGTGCTTGGCCGCGTCTTTGATCTCATCCTTCAGCTTGGTCAGCCGGATTTTTAAATGGTCGATGCTGTTTGACGACAGTTTTGACTTATCGGCGGCATCATCGATCAGGCTCCGGGCTTCGTCATGCCATCGCTGGAGCTCGGCAATAATGGCCAGAGCCTCGTTGTGGTCCAGTTCCATTTGTTCCTCCATCGTGCGCGCGCGGGCAGGTGTGCCGCAGGTGAGTGCGGCACGGGTGCCTAGCTATTTACGTCTTTTCAATTGCTGCCTGAATTTTATCTGCATAGCTCGACAACCTGTCCAGTTCAAATTCAAGGACGGTACTTGAGCTAGCAGTTATCTTTTTGGAGATTAAGTCGAGGGCTGATGCAACTGCAAAGTGACGCTTGCCCTTTGCGTCAGATTTGAAGTACCCAGGTACATTCAGGATTCCGTTAGGGCCAGTATCAGACATATTGCATTCCTTCCGTTGAGTTGATCCTCACCAATACCGGCAACGCGCCACTATTTCAAGCTCAAGGTGATCCATGGATAGGCCATACCCTCCATCGTCACTGCTTGAGCTGTCTGACCTATCCGACTTCGGCATACGCCTGACCCCAGCTCCCGAAGTGTGGGAGTGGCTCCAGGCCGAGATCCTCGCCGAGAGCGGCACCATTCACAACGAAGACCATGCCCACCTACTGGATGCAAACTTCAGGATCATGTGGGCGTCGTCGAGCTTCACCAAGCAGGGCCGCACAGTCTTGGGCCAGGCCGAACAGGTAGCGTTCCGTGCTGGCGGCTGGCAGAAGGCGCGGATGGAACAACAGATGCGTGATTGGTTCGGTGATGTGCCGGCCTTCATCATCACGTTGGCTGCTGATTACTGCGCGCAGTGCAGCGACCTTGAGTTCTGCGCCCTGATCGAGCACGAGCTGTATCACCTGGCTCACGCGACCGACAAGTACGGTCAACCTGCATTCACCCAAGACGGGGCACCGAAGATCAAGCTTCAGGGTCACGATGTCGAGGAGTTCGTCGGTGTCGTCCGCCGCTATGGTGCAAGCCCTGACGTTCAAGCGTTGGTGGATGCTGCAAACAGTCCTGCTGAGGTGGGGAAATTGAACATTGCGAGGGCCTGCGGAACCTGTCTGCTCAAGCTGGCTTAATCCTTGACAGCCCTTGACGGAAAACGAATCTATGGCAGCCCTGAAAGATGAGGTGAAGGCCTTTATTGTCCAAGCCCTGGCCTGCTTCGACACCCCCAGTCAGGTTTGTCAGGCCGTCAAGGAGCAATACGGCATCGAGGTGTCCCGCCAACTGTGTGAGCGATACGACCCAACCAAGTATTCCGGTCGAGACCTCGGGCAGAAGTGGAAGACCTTTTTTGAAGAGTGCCGTAAGCGCTTCAGGGAAGAGACTGTCGATATCCCGATTGCCAACCGTGCCTTCCGCCTGCGAGCCATGAACCGTTTCGTGGAGAAGGCCGAGACGATGAAGAACATCGGCCTGGCCATGCAGATCCTCGAACAGGCCGCGAAGGAAACCGGCGACATCTACGTCAACCGGGCCCGGAAGGAAGAGGTTGGCGATGAACCGGTGATCCCGACCCGCATCCAGGTCGACGTGGTGGATGCGAGGAAGCCGAATGCCGAGCCTTAATGTTCCGCAGGCTCAGTTCCTCACGCTGCCCCATAAATTCCGTGCGTTCGTTGCCGGGTTCGGCTCAGGCAAGACCTGGGTGGGATGCTCGGCACTGAGCAAGCACTTCATGGAGTGGCCCGGCGTTAACGCTGGCTACTTCGCACCGACTTACCCGCAGATCCGGGACATCTTCTATCCAACCATGGATGAGGTGGCCTACGACTGGGGGCTGAAGACCAAGATCAACCAGGCGAACCACGAAGTTCACATCTACAGCGGCCGGCAGTACCGCGGCACTGTGATTTGCCGGTCGATGGAGAAGCCGCAGACCATCGTCGGCTTCAAGATCGGCCAGGCCCTGGTCGATGAGCTGGACGTGATGAGCTTGCTGAAGGCTCAGCAGGCCTGGCGCAAGATCATTGCGCGGATGCGTTACAACTTGCCCGGGCTGAAGAACGGCGTGGACGTAACCACGACGCCGGAAGGCTTCAAGTTCGTCTACCAGCAGTTCGTAAAGCAACTGCGTGACAAGCCGGCGCTGAACGACATGTACGGCCTGGTACAGGCAAGCACGTTCGATAACGAGCTGAACCTGCCGGATGATTACATCGCATCGCTGATGGAGTCGTACCCGCCACAACTGATTCAAGCGTATCTGCGTGGCCAGTTCGTCAACCTGACGTCCGGCACGATTTACACGGCCTACGACCGCAAGCTGAACCAGTGCTTCGACACTGTGCAGCCGGGCGAGCCGCTGTTCATCGGCATGGACTTCAACGTCGGCAAAATGGCCGCCATCACACACGTCAAGCGCGACCAGGGACTGCCCAGGGCCGTGGATGAGCTGATCGACGGCTACGACACGCCCGACATGATCCGCCGGATCAAAGAGAGGTACTGGCAGCACGACGGCAACGATTTCAAGAAAACGTGCGAGATCAGGATCTACCCTGATGCCTCGGGCGACTCGCGGAAATCCGTGAACGCCAGTATCACCGACCTGGCCATGCTCAAGCAGGCCGGGTTCATGGTCATCGCGCCCGCGGCAAACCCGCCGGTGAAGGACCGTATCAATGCGATGAACGCCGTCTTCTGCAATGCGCAGGGGGGTCGCCGCTACTTGATCAACCCTTTTACCTGTCCTACCTATGCCGATGGCCTGGAGCAGCAAGTGTGGGGCGCGAACGGTGAGCCAGACAAAACCGCCGGCATCGATCATGCGAACGACGCCGGCGGCTACTTCATCCATCGCGAGTACCCAATTATCAAACGCACAGGCGGAACACGCCGAATTGGAGGCTTGGCCTGATGCCAGTGCAATCGACAAACCCCGACTACGACGCGCACATCGCCGAGTGGGAGATGATGGACGACGCGCTCGAGGGTGAGTGCGCCGTGAAGCGCAACGAGCGCAACCTGCCCAAGCCGAGCGGTATGGTTGAGGCTGAAAAGATCGACGGCGCCGGCAACAAGTACCTCTACGAGAATTACACGAACCGGGCTCAGTACGAGCACTGGGTGCGCGACTCGCTGCGTTCGATGATGGGCCTGGTCTCCCGGTTGATCCCGGAGATCGAGTTGCCCACCGGCCTGAAAGGGCTGGAGGATAACGCTACAGCCGACGGCTTCGGCCTGAAGCAGTTGTTCTTCCGCATGGTGCGCCAGGCCATTTCCCACGGTCGGGTACCGTTGGTGGTGAATATCGACGAGAGCGGCGAGCCGTATTTCTCGACTTACGCGACGCGCAACGCGATCAACTGGGACACCGCTGATCAAGGCGGCCGGCAGGACCTGGTGCTTTCTGTGTTCCGCGAGTTCCGCAAGAAGGGCGGCGATCGCTACAGCCATGACTGCATCACGGTTTTCCGTGAGTTCTTCATGCTAAACGAGGTCTGCTACACCGCCGTGCGGAATGAAGGCGGTGAGCTGATCGAGGACGAGAGGCCGCTGGGCACCACCGGTACCGACAACCGCCTGATCAAAGGCCTGCCATACCTGCCCGTGATCTACTGCGGTTCCACCGACAACTCCCCGGATGTCGATGAGGTGCCGCTGCTCACCATGGCGCGGGCCGCGCTGAAGTCCTACCAGTTGAGCGCTGACTACTTCACCTCGCTGCACCAGACCAGCCACCCGCAGCCGTGGGTCTCTGGTTTGGATGAGGCGGTGGAGCTGAGCGTCACCGGCCCATCGGCGGCATGGGACCTTGGTCCGAATGGCGAGTGCGGTTACCTGGAATTCCAAGGCGCCGGCATCGAAGCCGTGCGCAAAGCCATGGATGACCAGAAGAACGCCGCGCTTGAGGCAGGCGCCAAGGTCATGGACGTGGCCGGCACCGAGTCGGGCGAGGCGCGTAAAACACGCCAGAACGACCAGCACGCGACACTGCACAGCATCGTTATCACTGTGGCCGAGGCGGTGGAGCAGGGCCTGCGATACGCGGCAGAGTGGAAGGGCTACGACCCCAAGCAGGTCAAGTTCAAGGTGAACCCTGAGTTCGTGACCCCGGTGGTCGACGCCCAGGTGCTCGCCGAGCTTCTCAAGGGCGTGATGGCCGGCACGCTCAGCGCCGACACCTACTGGCAGTACCTCACCACCGGCAAGCTGCCGGACCGCCCATACGAAGAAGAGGCCGACCTGATCAGCGATGAACGCGAGTCGGCCGGCATCAACCTGGACAACGACGATGCCAACGACAAATCTGGTGCGGGCGGACAGCCAACTGCTGGAGCAGACGACTCGCCACTCGGTAATGCTGGAGCGGCTTAAGGCTGGCGAGGTCAAGAAATTTGAGAAGTACCTGCGCCAGATCGACAAGCTGGTGCGGGAGCAACTCACCCGCAAGGAGCTGACCACCTACAGCCGGGATCGCCTTGAGCAGTTCCTGGCCCGGGTGGACGGCAAGCTGCTGGAGATCTACAAGGCCTACGGTGACCTGGTGCAGGCTGATCTGGTCGACATCGCGCTTTACGAATCGAGTTTTGAGTCCAAAAGCCTCAGCAATGCGCTCTCCATCGACGCGGTGGTGCCGGCCAACACGGTGATCCGCGCGGCGGTGTTCTCCTATCCGCTGCAGGTGAAAGGTATCGACGGTGGAAAGCTGCTGAAGAGCTTCGTCAGCGGCTGGACGCGGACCGAGACAATGCGTGTGACGAACACGATCCGGCTCGGCTTCGGCCAGGGCCAGACCAACGCCCAGATCATCCAGGCGATTCGCGGCACCGCGGCGCAGAACTTCACGGATGGCATTCTGGCGGTGAGCAACCGCAATGCTGCTGCCGTGGTGCAGACGGCAATCCAGCATGTGGCCACGACGGCACGAATGGAGACGCTGAAGGCCAACAGTGACGTGGTTCTGGGCTACCGCTGGGTGTCGACGCTCGACCGCAAGACCTCTCAGCAGTGCAAGGGCCTGGATGGGATGCGCTTCGACCTGGGTAAAGGCCCGCTGCCGCCGGCGCATATCAACTGCCGGTCAACTACGGTGCCCACCACCAGGCTTTCGGAGATGTTCGCCAAGGACGCCACGCGCGCCTCGGTGGGCGATAACGGTGGGGCCCAGGTCGACGCCGGCCTGAATTATTACGAATGGCTGGCAACGCAACCGGCGAGCTTCCAAGACCATGCCCTTGGGCCGGTCCGAGGCAAGTTGTTCCGCGACGGCGGGTTGACGCCGGAGAAGTTCGCCAAGCTGCAGCTCGACAAATCGTTCAAGCCGCTGACCCTGGCGCAGTTGAAGGAAGCAGAACCTGACATGTTCACACGAGCAGGCGTTACACTTGGCGCTCAACCAGGTTGAGATAGCACATGCAGATCATCGTTGAGGACGGGAAGGGAAGGCCCAACGCGAATAGCTTCGTGCAGCTGGAGAAGCTGACCTTCTACCGCGACTACTACGGGTTCCGGATACCTGAAACTGAGGCTGATCAGGTCGAACTGCTGCTGCGCGCTGCGGCCGACATCAACGCTCGCCAATGGAAAGGTCGTAAGGCCAACCCCGATCAGTCGATGGCCTGGCCCCGGCGTGACTGCAAGATCGAATACCAGACGCTATCCGAGACGTTCGTGCCCTTTGAGCTTGAGTGGGGGCAGGTACGGCTGGCGGTCGAGCTGTACGCCGCCTAGCAGGGCCTCCAGATCGAAGAACCGACCCACTGCACTGAGCCGAGTGGACGGCGCACGCGCCTCAACCGCGATACGCCTGGGCTGCGCATGCGGCCACCGCCATACGCACCCAGCAGGACGCAGCTCGCTGATTACCTCGTAATGCGTGGTTTGTCTGTCATAAGTTGAAACGCTAATTTCTTGCCGAAATTTTTCGAAATGTATATAAAACCGCGCCGCTGTACCATTTCAATCAGAGGCGATCGACATGCCGGTAGAAATCGAAAACACAGAAATTGACGACGAGATCGAAGAGGAAGAGGGGCCGGAAGAGCTTGATCCGATGGATCAGGAAGGCTGGGAAGACAATATTGAACGCTTGAACGACCTCTAACGCTTCCTCATCGATTCAACCGAGTCAAAGAAACCGCCCTAGTGGCGGTTTTTTTAATACCAGAATTCACACCAAACCGCCCAATGGGCGGTTTTTTTATGCCTGCAAAGCGGGCTGACCAAACCCAAGGGGTGCACCAAGTGGCAGACGAAAACCAGATTGACCTTGAAGACCCGGCAGTTAAATCCGCGATCGCCGAAGCGGTGGAAGCGGCCACTCTGGGCCTCAAGAACAAAAATACCGAGCTGCTTGGCTCACTCCGGACCACCAAAACTGAACTGGACGGTTTCAAATCCCAGTTTGAAGGCCTGGACATCGCAGCCGTGAAGGGCCTGCTTACCAAGGTAGGCCAGGATGAAGAGACCAAGCTGATTGCCGAGGGCAAGCTGGACGAGGTCATCACCCGCCGCACAGAGCGCCTGCGCACCGACTACGACACCAAGCTGGCCGCCGAGAAGGCTCGCGCCGACAAGGCCGAGCAATTCGCCGCCAAGTACAGCGACAAGGTGTTGGCCGATTCCATCCGCGCTGCTGCCATCAAGGCCGGCGCGCTCCCTGAGGCTGCCGAGGACATCATCCTGCGCGCCCGGGGCACTTTCAAACTCAGTGAAGACGGCGAAGCGATTGCCACCGACCGTGACGGCGAGGTCGTTTACGGGAAGGACGGGAAAACCCCACTGTCCCCGCTCGAATGGGCGGAATCTCTGCGTGAAACAGCAACACACCTGTGGCCAAGGGCTCAGGGTGCCGGGCAGACCGGCGACAACGGTGGCAAGGCCACGAAAAAGTGGGGTGAGTACACGGAAACCGAACGCGCTGCGATCGCCCGTGACAACCCTGAGCTCTTCAAGAAAATCCAGGCCACCAAAGGAACCTAATCCATGGCAACTACCCAACTGACCGACATCTTCGTCGGTGACTACTACGCCTCGCTGGCGCCGGTTAACAGCCCGGAAAAGACCGCTGTTTATGAGTCGGGCATCGTGACTCGCTCCCCTGTGCTGGACGCGATTGCCTCCGGCAGCCAGGGTACCGCCGAGATCAGCTACTGGCAGGATCTGAACGCTGATGAAGCCCCGAACATCAGCAACGACGACCCGAACGACCAGGGTGAAGTCGGCAAAGTCACTCAGGACAGCATGCGTGCCCGCGTCCTGTACCTCAACAAAGGCTACGGCGTCACCGACCTGACCGCCGAGCTGGCGAACACCGAACCTCAACAGCAGATCCGCAACCGCTTCGGCACCTACTGGACCCGCCAGTGGCAGCGTTACACCCTGGGCGCGGCTCGCGGCATCATCGCCTCGAACATCGCGAACAACGGCGGTGACATGGTCATCGACGCGGGCGCGACCATCAGTGCCAACGCCTTCCAGGATGCTGCGTTCACCGCCGGCGATGCCGCTGACCAGTTCGGTGCGATCGGCGTGCACTCCGTGGTGATGAACCAGATGGTCAAGCAGGACCTCATCGAGTACCTGCGCGACTCCGACGGCAAGATCATCCTGGCCACCTACCTCGGCAAGCCAGTCTTCATGGACGACGCGCTGGTATATGGCGCGGGCAAGTACCTGTCCGTGTTCTTCGGCCAGGGCGCTTTCGGCTACGGCGAAGGAACTCCCAAGGTGCCGGTAGAGCTGGAGCGTAAGCCAGGCGGCGGTAACGGCGGTGGTGCCGAGGTGCTGTGGGAGCGGAAGACCTACATCCTCCAGCCCGCCGGCTTCAGTTGGAAGGGCTCCGAGGCTCAGAACCTCAGCCCAACCGCGACTCAGTACGCCGCGGCTGCGAACTGGCAGCGTGTGTTCAGCCGCAAGCAGGTTCCCTTCGCTGCTGTCATCAGCGGTACCACCACGCCGTAATCCGGCCCACACAACCTGGCGTCTTTATGGACGCCGGGATGCTTTTGAGGTGACTCATGAAAGTGATCTACACGGACAAGCTGGGCAAAGAGCGCGGCGTGTGCTACCGCCTGCTGAGTGAATTCTTCGGTGTCATCGGTTCCGCCACTGAGGTGGTCGTCGATGGCGATGCGCCGGATATCTTCGATGCTTACCAGGCCGTCGGCATCAAGGTTTCCGACGGCAAGGAGCAGGAAGCACCTGAAACCGACCCTCTCAAAATGAAGGTCCCCGAGCTGAAAGAGTGGCTGACCGCCAAAGGCATTGCCTTCGACGCGACTGCCAAGAAAGAAGACCTGCAGGCCCTGGTGCCAGCGGAATAAGGACAAACACATGACCGACTTCATCACCGTTGCCGATGTTGATGCCTCGCTGGGTCCTGACTGGGCCGGCACCGGTGATCCGGTCCTTGCTGTGGCCATGGCCAATGCCTGGCTCACAGCCAAGATTAAGCGGGCTGTTCCTGATCCGGTTCCGGCCGAGATCAAAATAGCCGGCGCCCAGGTTGCCAAAGAGGCAGCGGCGGGCAAGCTGTACACGGCCACGCAGAAGGAAGTGCAGAGCAAGACAGTATCCGCGCAGTCCGGCACGTCCGTGAGCAAGACCTACGTGGCGGGCTCTACCGATCAGTCGGCGGGCGTGAACTTCGCCCTGGCCTTACTGGAGCCGTGGATCAAGCGCTCCGGCGTGATGATGCTGAAGAGGGTCTGACCGTGGGCATGCGTGAAGATATCCAGGCCGAACTGGCCGAAGCGTTCAACGATCCTGATGGCTTGGCCGACGCAGTCAAGCCGGTCACAGGCGTGCGCAAGGTGGCGGGCGAGTACGACCCTGACCTGGGCGGCGAAACGCCGGAGATCACCGTGACGTACTCGGGGCGCGGCGTTCTTGGCAGCTACCTGTCCAAAGAAATAGACGGCTCCCTCATCCAGACCAGCGACAAGAAGCTGCTGGTGCTGCAAAACGAGCTGTTCGTATCGGAGGCTGGCGTTCCGACGGCGGTACCGGCTGCCCCGGCTATTGGCGATATCGTCAACGGGTTGCGGGTGATGAACTTGTCCGCCGACCCGGCTGATGCGACGTGGACGGCGCAACTGAGGAAATGACATGGCGACTCAATCCGGCAGCTTCGCCCTGAGCCTGGCCGAGTTCGCCGCCCAGACCAGCGAAGCCATCGATGCCAGCGTGCGTGAAATCATCATCGAGGTCGGAAGCAGCCTGATCCGCATGTCTCCCGTGGGTAACCCGGAGATCTGGGCGCAGAACGCAGTGGCCACCCAGTACAACAAGGCCGTCGACGATCACAACAGCGCGCTGCGTAGTGACCCGGCCAACCTCACGAAGGGCGGCAGGCTCAAGAAGGGCCGCAAGCTCAACGACGGCATGGACATCAAGGCGCCAGAGGGCTATGTCGGCGGCCGGTTCCGTGCGAACTGGCACATCTCGCTCGGCGTGGTCGAGAGCGTCACGTTCGATGAGGTTGACCCGAGCGGCACCGAGACAGTGGCTGCCCTGGTCGCTGCGATGAGCGATTTCACCGCCGGCCAGATGGCCTACATCATCAACAACTTGCCCTATGCGATTCCGCTGGAGTTCGGCCATTCCACTCAGGCCCCCGGCGGCATGGTCCGGGTAACTGTGGCTCGCTTCCAGCAGATCGTGCTGGAGGCCATCAGGAACAACCAGGTATGAGTCACGCAATCATCGCTTCAATCTACGAGGCCAAGCTCATCGCCTGGAACGCTGCCAGGTCGGAGAAGTTGAAGATCGTCTTCGAGAACACGGCGTACACACCGATGGTGGGCGAGACCTACCTGCGGGCTTTCACGATCCCGGGCGACACCGCGAGCAACACGCTCGGCGGCGACCACCGGCTGTTCACTGGCGTGTTTCAGATCAGCATCATCGCGCCGGCAGGCACCGGTAAGACCAAGACCAATCCGATTGCGGATGAGCTGACTTCCCTGTTCCCGCTTTACGTGCGGGATACCAAAAACGGGTTCGTCGTTACGCCGATGACACCTGTTGACCAGGGACCCGGCATCACGGGCGACTCAACCTACACCGTCCCGCTGTCGTTCTCCTACCGATCCGACACCACGCCGTAACCCGCCCGTTGGGCAAATCCTGAACCCGCCCTATGCGGGTTTTGTCATTTCTGCAAAGAGGAAAACCCATGTCTGTTTACTTCCCCAACGGGGCCACACTGGCGCTCTCGACCGGCTTTGCTGCTGCGAAGGTGATCACCAGCATCACGAACGCGAACCCTGGTGTCGCCACTGCGCTTGCCAACGGCTTTGCCAATGGCGACATCCTGCTAATTACTTCCGGCTGGGAAGATATCAACGAGCGCGCCGTGCGTGTCGCTGCAGCCGCTGCGGGAGCCTTCACTCTGGAAGGTATCGATACTTCCAACACGTCGTTCTTCCCGGACGGCATCAGCGCGGGCACTGCCAAAAAGGTCACCGGCTGGGTTGCGGTGAATCAGGTGATTGGCAACTCGATGTCCGGGGGGGAGCAGCAGTACTGGACCTACGCACCGCTCGAGGCGCGCCGTGACAAGCAGATCCCAACCACCAAGAACGCTCAGTCTTTTTCGTTCCAGCTCGCTGACGACGACAGCCTTGCCTGGTACGACGAACTGGACAAGGCCGACCGCGAGAAGGAAGTGCGGATCCTGCGTATGTCGCTGCCCAACGGCAAGACGATCTACTACGCCGGCTATCCATCGTTCAACAAGAGCCCAACGCTGGTGCGCAACGAAGGTGCGGCTGTTGCTTTCGGTTTCACCATCAATGCTGAAATCACCGCGTATCGCGCTCCAGTAGCGGCCGGCGGTGGGAGCTGATTATGGCGAAGTTCAAGATTGCTCAGGCCCCGACGTTCAAAGGGCTGGTACTCATTCCCGTCGTTGGGCAAGCGCCCGCGAAGGTTGAGTTCACCTTCAAGTATCGCGATCGGGTTGACCTTGCCGCACTTTTTGATGAATGGAATCAGCGCCGCAAGGAAGGGGTTGAGCGTCTCGGAGACAAGCCCTCTCTCTCTGATGTGGTGGCCCTCGACACCGAGCACCAGGTACACCAGATAAAGGATCTGGTGGTCGGCTGGGGGTTCGACGACAAGTTCAATGACGAGAGCATCAAGGCGCTGGTGACCTCGTGCCACGGCACAGCCGAGGCTGTTGTGGACGCCTACCAAGCAGCTTTCGCCAAGGCTCGCACGGGAAACTGATTCGCGCCGCCCGCGCTCTGTATGAGCCCCCACCAGACGCGGAGCAACTCGCCGTGTTCGGCCTGGATGCTGAGGATATGGAAGAAGAGTTCGAGATTTGGCCGTGCCTTTGGCCGGCTTTTTTCCTTTTCAACCGGATGTCGACTCAGTGGCGGGCGGGCGCTGGCGGCGCGATCGGTCTCGACTACAGCTGCATCCGCGACGTGGCCGGGTTCCTCGGCATCAAGAAAAAGAAACTCGCTGAAATCTTCCCTGACCTTCAGGTGCTGGAAGGCGAAGCCCTGCGCGTTATGGCGGAGGAAAGGGAAAACAGCGCGTAACCACGGGCACTTATTCAAGGTGAGTCGATGAACATTGCAGAACTCGGCGTCAAGATCGACTCGGCCGATGCAATCCAGGCGAAAACGAGTCTGGATGAAATGGCGAAGGCCGGCGGCCGGGCCGAGCAGTCCGCTGCTTCGCTGATGAACGAAATGCAGGCGCTGGAAAAGTCGCTGTCCACCAGCGCCAAAACCACCCAGGACCTGGCAAAGCAGCGTGACGCTCTCGCCAAGCTGACCAAGACCGGCGCCTATGGCGAGGCCGAGGCAGCGAAGATCTCGGCGCAGCTCGACAAGCAGCAGGTAGCCCTGGCCAAGTCCGCCATGGACGAGCAAAAGGCCCTGAACAGCCTTCTGGGTGCCATCGACCCGGCCCGTGCTGCACTGGCGAAGCTAGATACGCAGGTCGAGCAACTGGGCAAACACCTGGACGCCGGCCGCATCAGCCAGGATCAGTACAACACTGCCCTGGGTAAGATCGACAAGGACTACGCCAAACTCGAAAAGACCACCACGGGCTTCGACAAGCTACGCCTCGGCACCCGCCAGGCGCAGGAAAACGTCGTTCAGTTGGGTAATGCTCTTTCCTCGGGTGACTTGGGTAGCGGCGTGCGTGCGGTTGCTCAACTGGGGGCCGGGGCTGGAGCAGGCGCTGCCGGGTTGCTCGCCATCCTGGGACCGCTGGCGCTTGCAACAGCTGCTGTCGGTGGACTGGCCTACGCCTACCACAAGGGCAGTGAAGAACAGGACAACTACAGCAAGTCACTGATCCTCACCGGTAACTTTGCCGGTGTGAGTGCGGGCCAGCTGGGTGAAATGGCGCGCCAGGTCAGCGCAACTGTGGGCACTACCGGCCAGGCCGCCGCAGTCCTGGCAATGCTGGCGGACAACGGCAAGATCGCCGGCGAGAGTTTCGAGGGTATCACCCAGGCCGCCGTGTCGATGCAGGAGGCCACCGGTAAAGCCGTCAGCGAGACAGTCGCCGAGTTCGTGAAGCTTGCCGACGACCCGGTTAAGGCTTCCGCTGCTCTGAATGAGCAGTATCACTATCTTACGGCTTCGGTGTTCTCACAGATCGCCGCGCTGGAAGAGCAGCGCGACCATGCTGGCGCCGTAAAGCTTGCGACCGAGTCTTACGCTGACGCGATCAACGAGCGCACGCCGAAGATTTTGGAGAACCTGAGCTTCTGGGAGAAAGGTTACAACGCGGTCGCACGCGCTGCTGACAGCCTCAAGAACATCGGGCGCCCGGACATTGGCGCAGATATTGAGCAGGCACGCCGAGACCTGGCGAGCGCGCAGTCCGGCGACGTTGGTCTGTTCCAAAACAAGCAGGAGATGATTGATCTCTATCAAAACCGCTTGAATATGCTTGAGGACCAGAAGGCGGCACAGGCTGAAATTGCAAAGCTGGAAGGCGATCAGGCAAAAGCCCAACAAGCCGCGATCACCTCGATGCAAAAGGTTGACGCCCTCACCAAGTCCTCTTGGACGAATGAGCAGAAGCGTACCGACGCACTCAAGGACTACAAAAAACAACTCGACGATATCCGCAAGGTAGCGCCGAACGATCCGCGCCTGGCCCAGGCGACGGTCGACAAAAATATCGCCAACATCAACGACAAGTTCAAGGACCCGAAGGCCGCCGGCACCCAGGTCGATCTGACCAGTTTCAACAACGCCAAAAACGACCTGGCGGCGATCACTGACATCTACAAAAACTACCAAAAGGAACTGGAGGCGGCGCAGAAGGCTGGCCTGCTGTCTGAGGAAGATTATCTGCTGCGGCGCCAGGCGCTGATCGGCAACCAACTCGACCAAACGACGGCAGCCTACCAGGCCGAGATTGCCGCGCTGGAAGCCGCCAAGGGCAAGAAGACAACGTCGGCCGCGCAAAGCATCCAGCTGGACCAGAAGATCGCTGACGCACGCGCAGGGATGGTCAAGGCGCAGAAGGATGCCGACAGCCAGCTTGAGGTGTTGGCGACCAATGAGACTGGGCGACTCGCCAAGCAGGAGCGGGCGATCAGCACTTACGTGCAGGCGTTGGGCCAGCAACAGCGGGCTTTGGAACTGGCAGGCCAGCGCGCAGTGCTCGGCGTGGGGCAGGGCGATCGCCAGAACGCGCTCAGCGGCGAACTGAATAGCCAGCAAGACCGGTTTGCTCAGCAGTCGCTGGAACTCGCCAACCAAAAGTCCGACCCGTCGCGCAACATGTCGGAAGAGGAGTTCAAGCGGAAGTCGCAGGCGCTCGCTGACGCGAACAAGGCGGCTACCGACCAGATCCGGCAAAACTATGCGGACGTTGAGGCCGCTCAGGGCGACTGGACCAATGGTGCTACGTCGGCTTGGGCGAATTATCTGGATTCGGCGAGGAACATTGCTGGCCAGACTAAGACGCTGTTCGGTAACGCTTTCAGCTCCATGGAGGATGCAGTCGTCAACTTCGCCATGACTGGGAAGCTGTCGTTTGCTGACTTCGCTAAATCAATCCTCGCCGACATGGCGCGCATTGCCACTCGGCAGGCAAGTTCAGCTCTGCTCAGCAGCCTGTTTGGTGCTGGCCTCAGCTACTTCAGTGGCGGCGGTGGTGGAAATGGGCTGGCTGCGGGTTCAGCAGGGGCGAATTCGTCGAACCTCGGTGCATCTGCAGACGGTTATTCCAGCACATACTTCCCGCAAGCAAAGGGCGGCGCCTGGTCGGGCGGTGTGCAGCTGTTTGCCGATGGCGGTGCCTTCACGAACTCCATCGTCAGCAAGCCCACAGCGTTCGGCATGGCCAATGGCAAGACCGGCGTCATGGGCGAGGCTGGGGAGGAGGCAATTATGCCCCTGACCCGGACTTCGAGCGGCAAGCTTGGGGTTATGGCCATGGGCGGCGGTGGGGCTGGCGGAACGCAGATCAATGTCGAGGTGCACATCGATGGCGATGGCAATGCATCGTCCACCGCCGACGCACCTGGCTACGACCTCTTCGGCAAGGAACTGGCGACGTTCGTAGAGCAGAAATATCAGGAACTGCGCTCTAAGGATATGCGCCAGGGCGGCGTCATCAACAATGCAATCAAGGGGCGATGATGGCTATCGAGCGATTCATCTGGGCAACGGAGAAGGGCGCGGAGGGTGATATCACCCAGCGCGTCCGGGCCAAAAAGTTTGGCGATGGCTATGAGCAGACGGTCGAGGACGGACTGAACAATCAGTCGGAATCCTGGCCGGTGACGTTTACCGGTATGGCCGCGCGAATCCTGGAGATCAGGAAGTTCCTCGACAAGCACAAAGGGGCAAAGGCGTTTCTCTGGACGCCACCTCTTGGCGTGCTTGGGCTCTACAAGTGCAACGGCTACAAGCCAGTGCACCGCGGTGGCCAGGTCTACGCCATCACCGCGACTTTCCAGCAAACCTTCCACCCCTGAGATAACCGCCCATGGCACTGATCACGGACATCCAGAAACTGGTGCCCGGCGGCGAGATTCGCCTGTTCGAAATTGACGGTACCGAATACGGCGCCGATTACTTGCGATTCCACGGCCACGCTATCCCGCACACACCAGAGGAATTGCTGGCCTACGAGGGCTCCGAAGAGGACCTGCCCGCCAAGTCTATTATCTGGCAGGGGCAGGAGTACGCAGCCTGGCCGGTGCAGATTGAGGGTATTTCCTCGAGCAGCGACGGCACCGCCTCTCGGCCGACCTTCGCCGCCGGCAACGTCAACGGGCGCGTCACGGCGCTGTGCCTGGCCTTCGAGGACATGCTCAAGTTCAAGCTCACAGTCCGAGAGACCCTGGCCCAGTACCTGGATGCAGCCAACTTTCCGGACGGCAACCCAACCGCAGACCCGGCTCAAGAGGCGCTGGAGATCTGGTATATCGACCAGAAAACCAGCGAGGACGGGGAAGCCGTGGTCTGGGAGCTTTCCTCCCCGGGAGAGATCGACAATCACGGATTGCCCGGCCGCCAGATGACAACGTTCTGCCACTGGGCCATGACCAATGGTTACCGGGGGCCGGACTGCGGCTACACCGGCGCGGCCATGTTCGACGACGAGGACAACCCCACGGATGACCCAGCACTGGACCAGTGCAAGGGGTGCCTGTCGTCCTGCAAGCTGCGCTTCGGCGAGAACAACGAACTGTCCTTCGGTGGATTCCCCGCCGTGTCCCTAATCGCCCGGAGTTGACCATGCGCAAGCACATCATTGCGGCCATCCAGGCGCACGCGGCGGCTCAGTACCCGAAAGAGTGCTGCGGGTTGCTGCTGGCCATCGGCCGCAAGCAGAAGTACTTCCCGTGTCGGAACATCGCCACGGAACCGAACGAAGAGTTCCGCCTTGATCCAGAGGACTATGTTGCGGCGGAAGACCTGGGCGAGGTGATAGGCATCGTTCACTCACACCCGGACGCCACCAGCAGGCCGTCACCCCACGATCTGGCCATGTGTGAGGCTACGGCCTTGCCCTGGCACATTCTGTCTTGGCCCGAGGGCGACATGCGCACAATCACTCCCACGGCCAGCACGCCGCTACTCAATCGCCCGTTCGTGCACGGCGCGTGGGACTGCTGGCAGGTCTGCGCTGATTGGTACGCGCGGGAATGGGGTTTGGAGTTCGAAGCCTTCCAGCGCACCGATGGCTGGTGGGAGAGTGCGGAGAACGCCAGCCTATACGAGCAGCACTACGAGGCAGCCGGGTTTGTACGCGTCGACCGACCGCTGCGCGGTGACATGATCGTTATGCAGGTTGGCCGGACGGCTCACCCGAACCACGCTGGCATATACCTTGGCACCGAACCGTCGCTGCCTGGTGAGGATTCAGGTGTGTTCGGCCCAGGCCCGTTCCTGTTGCACCACCTGTACGGCAGGCCGTCGGAAATTATCGTCTTTGGCGGCCCATGGCATGACCGGGCGCGCCTGATTCTCAGACATAGAAAGACTATTGTTCAGGAACGCCTGGCTTCGTCGCAGCGCACCGTCTAACTTGCACTGCAAGTGATGCGATCATGGTGTTATCCTCGGGGTCAGTGATATTTGCTGAGGTTTTCAAATACTTATTGTAAATGCCTTCATCAAGATACGCCAAGGCTTGTATTTGCAGCTTTGACTTTAATTTTTTTGCAGGTGTTCTAATCTCGCGCTCAAAATCATTTGCTGCGATAGTTGCATCGCCAAGCTGCTTGTATATATTTAGTGCGTCATTGCAGTACTTGGTTCGGGCGTTGAACTCTCTTTCTTGAAGAAGTGACTCTTTTTCTTTGGCGGACTTAACATTTTCTAATGCTAATAATTGTTCCTGCTTCAGCCTCTCAATCGAAAGAGCACTTTCTTGCTTTAGTTTTTCTAGTTCTTTATTTGTTTGATTGTTTTCGTAAGTTGCATACCCAGCCGTAAGCGATGTAAAAATGACAGACACGACAGCAACCCAGTTAGCACCGCTCATTGAGTATTCTCTTTAGTAAAAGGCCGAATGATAGCGAAAGGCCTTCTTTTTTGCACCTTCGGAGTATGCCGAAACATGGAGCAATTCTGCCCCACGCCAACCGGTGCTACAGTTCAGCCAAACCAAAGAGGGAACGACATGCGGATTTTGATAGCGGCGGCAGCGGTGGCGATGCTGGCGGGGTGCGCCTCCACGGCAATTTCAGTGCGAGACGCAAAGCCGGTGCCGGCTGATGAGGTTTATGCTTTCCAGTCCAAGCCATCTGGCGAAAGCGGGAGAATTACTGTTGTGCGCGACTCCGGCGCCGTAGGTTCTGGCTGCGATATCGTCGTCTATGTAGATGGGCGCAAGGCTGCGAAAATTGGTACGGGTCAGCGTGCGACCTTTTATCTTCCGCCAGGCTCGCCAAATATAGGCGCCGGCCTCGCCGGATCAGGTCTGTGCGCAGGTGCCGCAATCCGTACCATCGCAGCAACGGTGCAGCCAGGTAAGGAAAGCCTTTATCGAATCAGCGGAGACATGGCCGGCTTCTACATCGGCCCCTATGTCGACTACGACTGAAAAACGAAAATCATAAAGCCGCCTCCGGGCGGTTTTTTATCGCCTGGAGAAAAAGATGCACGCGTCAGCGATCAATTACCAACCTATGACAACGATTCGTCTGCACGGGCAGTTACGGCAGTTCGGGAAGTCTTTCCGGCTCGCGGTGAGGTCCCCGGCAGAGGCAATTAAGGCGCTGTGTATCCAGATCCCCGGTTTTGAGCGCTTCCTATCAAACGCCAAGTCGCGAGGGTTGGAGTTCGCTGTGTTCCGCGATAAACGCAACATTGGTGAGAGGGAGTTGAGCTACAACGGTGCCGGCGACATTCGTATTGCCCCCGTGGTAGTGGGCAGCAAGCGCGGCGGCGTGCTTCAGACCATCGTCGGCGCGATCCTGATCGTTGTCGGTGTCATCTTTTCCGCTACACCCTTCGGTACGCCACTGATTGGCGCGGGTATCGGCCTTGTAGCCGGTGGCGTGATCCAGATGCTCAGCCCCCAGGCCGGCGGACTCAAGACAAGCGCAGCGCCCGAGAACACCCCCGGCTACGCCTTCGGCAGCGCGAAGAACACAACGGCCTCCGGCAATCCTGTTTCACTGTGTGCAGGCCGGCGACGCTGGGGTGGTGCGATCATCAGCGCCGCCATTTACGCCGAAGACCAGATGTAGCCAACACCCGAAAAACTGAAGCCGCCCAAGAGGCGGTTTTTTTATGCCTGGAGAAAAGCATGGGCGCAGCACGCAAGATCGATGTTTATGGTGCCAAGGGCGGTTCCGAGAAGCCTAAAACCCCAACCGAGGCACCAGACAGCCTGCGTTCCGTCGCCATTGCGAAAATGCTCATTGCGGTGGGTGAGGGTGAGTTTGACGGTGCTCCGACTGCCAAGGACATCTTTCTCGACAATACGCCGCTGCAAGACCCGCAGGGGAACATGAACTTCCCGAACGTGAAGTGGGAGTGGCGCAGCGGGGCTGTGGACCAGTCCTATATCCAGGGCATCCCATCGGTCGAGAACGAAACAACCATCAGCACGGAGCTGCGCAGCGGCACGCCGTGGGTTCGAGCAATCACTAATACCCAGCTCTCGGCTGTCCGTGTGCGCTTTGCCTGGCCTGCGCTCCAATCGGTGGATTCCGGCGGCAACATCAACGGCTACACGATCGGGTATAAAGTCGAACTCACAACGGATGGGGGCACATACCAGGAGGTTTTGAACGAGGCGGTGTCCGGCAAGACCACCAGCCTGTACGAGAGAACTCGCCGCATCAATCTGCCGCGCGCGACAACCGGGTGGCTTCTGCGGATCACCCGACTGACTGCAAACCAGAACAACAACAAAATCTCCGACACCATGCAGATTGCCGGCTTCACCGAGGTGATCGACGCCAAGATCCGGTACCCGAACACCGCGCTGCTTTACATCGAGTTTTCTGCTGAGCAGTTCCGCAGCATCCCGGCAGTGACGATCGAATGCGATGGCCGGAAATGGCAGGTGCCGAGCAACTACGACACCAGGTCGCGCACCTACACAGGTATCTGGGACGGAACCTTTAAGGAAGCCTGGACCGACAACCCTGTTTGGCACACTTACGGCATCACCACGAACGACCGTTTCGGCCTTGGCCGTCGTATCAAGCCGTGGATGGTGGACAAGTGGGAGCTCTACCGCATCTCGCAGTACTGCGACCAGCTGGTGCCGGACGGGAAGGGTGGCCAGGAACCGCGCTTCATTTGCAACCTGAACCTGCAGAGCAAGGCCGACGCCTGGTCGCTGTTGCGTGATATCTCGGCGATCTATCGAGGCATGACTTACTGGGCCCAGGGTCAGGTCTTTACCCTGGCGGATATGCCGCGCGCTACCGACTTCGACTTTGCCTACACCCGGGCGAATGTCATCGATGGCAAGTTCACCTACTCGAGCGCATCGGAGCGCACCCGCTACACGCGGGCGCTGATCAGCTACGACAACCCGGGGAACAACTTCGACACCGACGTCACAGCTGTGACCGATGCCAAGTTGCAGCGGCGCTACGGCGACAACCCGCTAGAGATAAGCGCTATTGCCTGCACCCGCGAATCCGAGGCCCAGCGCCGGGGCAAGTGGGCGCTGCTCACGAACTCCAAGGATCGGGCGGTTACCTTCAAGGTCGGCCTCGACGGGCGCATCCCGCTGCCTGGCTACGTGATCCCGATCGCCGACGAGCTGCTAGCCGGTCGGCCGGTTGGCGGTCGTATCTCGGCGGTGAATGGCAAGGTCATCACCCTGGACCGGGACACCCAGGCCAAGCCTGGTGATCGGCTTATCCTCAACCTGCCGGACGGCAAGTGCGAGGGCCGCACCGTGCAGTTGGTCAGCGGTCGGCAGGTCACCGTCACCGTAGCTTATTCCGTGCCGCCGGAGCGTGAGCTGGTGTGGGCGCTGGATGCTGACGACCTGGCCATCCCGCTTTATCGCGTGGTCAGCGTGGCGCGGCCGGAGCCTGGTGTGTTTGAAATCTCGGCAGTTCAGTACGACCCGAGCAAGTTCGATCACATCGACACCGGTGCCCGCCTGGAAGAGCGGCCAATCAGTGTTGTGCCTATCACCGTTGTTCCCGCTCCTGCGAGCGTCGACATCACGTCGAACTACTCCGTGGATCAGGGCCTGGCGATCAGCACCATGAACATCTCATGGCCTGCTGTGGCGGGCGCTGTCGCTTATGACGTGGAGTGGCGAAAGGACAGCGGCAACTGGATCAAGCTGCAGCGAACGGGCGCGACAAGCGTGGACGTCACCGGCACTTACTCGGGCGCCTACCTTGCCCGCGTTCGCTCGGTGAGCGCCTTCGAGATCTCTTCGATCTGGAAGAGCTCCAATCTGACCAACCTGGAAGGGAAGATTGGCTTGCCGCCGGCGGTGGCGTTCCTGACCACCACCAGCGAACTGTTCGGTATCGGTTTGAAAGTAGGTTTCCCACCAGGTGCAGAAGATACCCAGCGGACGGAATTTTGGTATGGGCAGGCGAATGATTTGGCGTCGGCTACCAAGCTGACCGACCTGACCTACCCCCAGGCGGACTACAGCATGCAGGCCCTCAAGGCTGGCGCGCAGTTCTTCTTCTGGGCGCGCCTGGTGGACCGGACCGGGAATATCGGGCCGTTCTATCCAGACGGCAACGGTGTGATGGGGATGGCCAGCGCCGATGCGGCGCCGGTGCTGGACCTGATCGCCGGCCAGGTCGGGCGCACGGAGCTCGGCCAGGACATCAACGACGAGATCGACAAGATCCCAGGCCTGCAGGCGCAGATCGATGCGCTTGATGGGCTGTCGGCATACGACCCGGAGTCTGTCTACCTTGAGGGCGACCTGGTGGTGGTTGGCAAGCGGATCTACCAGGCCACGCAGTTAGTGCCGGTCGATACTTCGCCGCCGAACGCTGCGTACTGGGTGGACGTGGGCCAGGTGCTTGTCACTGCCAACGGACTGGCGCGCCAGGTTGAGATCAACACCACCAGCATCACCGAGCTGGATGGAGTGGTCATGGCGGCCGCGTCGAGCCTTCAGGCTTTGCAGGCGGCATATCGGGATGACACCGGGGAGGGCGACCTCGCAGATGCGCTTCAGGGCTACAACGCTTCGGCGAGCTTTGCGCAAGAAGTGAAGACGCGCGCCTCGCAGAATGCGGCCATGGTGCAGCGCCAGACCGAGCTCACTGCTGAGGTGGGCGAAGTCAGTGGCTCGGTGAGCGAACTCGAAAGCGTGGTGGTTACGGATCGCGAGGCGACTTCTCAGGCAATTCAGCAGGTCAGGGCAGAAATCGGAGAGACTTCGGCGGCCGTGCAGGTCGTGAGCGAGGCCCAGGCCGATACCGACGGCAAGTTCAAAACGATGTACTCCGTGAAGATGCAGGTGAATGCCGACGGCCAATTGGTTGCTGCCGGCTTTGGCTTGGGTATCGAGCAGGATGAAGAAGGTGTGCTTCAAAGCCAGTTCCTCGTGAGTGCCGATCGTTTCGCCATTGTCAGCACGTTGGCCGGGGGCCAGGTGTTCACGCCATTCACGGTGCAGGATGGGCAAGTCTTCATGCGCTCGGCGTTCATCCAGGATGCTTCGATTGGTGTAGCGAAGCTCACCCAAAGCATCCAATCGGAGAACTATGTCCCAGGGCGATTGGGGCTGATGATCAATTTCGTCACCGGAGAGTTCGAGTTAAACAGCACCGTTGGCGTAGGTGGCCGTCAGACCATCAATAATCGTGGCGGGAAGGTCTATGACGAGAACGACAAGAAACGCTTCCAGTGGGGGGATCTTGAGGCATGAGTTACGGCATACGGGTATGGGGCGCGACCGGCGCCCTTGAGCTTGATGAGAATTCATTCACCGTGAGGATCACCTACTCGGCACTTGTTCAAAAAACAGCAGCAATTCAAAGTCGGTCGATATTTATACCAATCGCTGGGGTAACACCCGCAACGCATTCGGCGGTTTGCATTCCCGTTGCGGCATATCCTACCGACGCACAAGACAATAGAGGAATTCAATACACACCAATTGTGGGCAATGGCGGTGTTACGTTGTTCTTCGGCCAGCCGAGTACAAATTCTGGTCCGCTTGGTATTGCAGTGCAAAGACTGCTCGTTATGAGGTACAGGTGATGTCTTTTGGTATTGAGTTCTCAAATAACGATGACGTTGTGGTGCTTGACTCCGAGTTTGCCAGACTTGTAACTCTAGATAGAGGCACATGGAGCGGTAACGGATCGGGTGTGTTTGTTCCATTTGCGAAAGTAATAAACTCCGTTGAGCCGCCTCTTGTCTTCGTCAGGTTGAACCAATCGAACACGCTTTGCTTCTGCTTGATCACAGGATCCGCTGGCGCTTGGACGGGGTTTTCCTTCAGAGGCATCTCCGGCGTGGGCACATCAGGGGCGTGGTTTGCTGCAGCGTTCAAGTCGGAACCTACGGCGAGGTATGGGTTTCGAATTTGGGATGCCACATCAAAACTACTGTTTGATAGTGGAACTCCCGCTGCACAGTTCACACGCACTATCACGGGCTGGAGTTATCTCGGTGCTGAACAAACTAGCCAGGGGGTCTTTAGACTTAGCTGGACAGCATATAGCCCATTAAATATAGGTGATTATATGTTGTTAAACAACATTGCAATGGATATTGCTGGCAGCACATCTCGGCAAGGCAACATGTATGCAGTCTGGGACTACGGAAACAACAGGCTGGTCATGCAGGTCATTGGCGTTGACATCCAAACCTCCCTTTACACACCTGTAGTTTTCGCCAAGCCTATTTCTTAGGGGATTTATATGACCTGGTACAAAACAGGCACAGTTGCTGTGACACCTGGCAGCAATGCCGTGCTCGGCACTGGCACATCCTTCATCGCGAACGCTCGCGTCGGTGATGCGTTCCGCGGGCCTGACGGTGAGTGGTACGAAGTCATCAATATCGCCAGTAATACGGCGCTCTCGGTCGCGCCAGATTATCAGGGCGCAGCCGTGACTGCGGGTGCTTACTCGCTGGCGCCTATGCAGGGGTACGTCAAAGATTCGGCTGATGCCTTGCGGGCTGCCACTCAGGTGATTGCGAGTGGCGTTGCTGACATGCAGGAGCAGGTTGCGGCCGCAACCGAGGCGGCACAGTCAGCAGGGCAGTCGAAGGCTGTGGCCACTGATCAGGCGGACATCGCAACCACTGCCGCTGAGGCTTCGAGTGACAACAAGAACGCCGCGCAGCTGGCCGCTCAGCAAAGCCAGAGCTCAGCCCAGACGTCCGGGGAGGCTGCCGAACGGTCTGAAACAGCTCGTGATTCTATTATCCAGTCGGAGCAAGCGGCGGCAGCTTCAGCTGCTGCGGCTAAAGACTCCGCAGACCGCGCTGAAGAGGTTACCGAAGGCAAGGCAGCGAGCGGTGACAACAACGACATCACTTCGCTGCGCGCTCTGACTGCTGATGGATTCGACAAGTTGAGGCAAGGCCTCGCGGCAATGGTGGGCGCAACGCCAACTGCTGCGGGTGTCAAAGGTTTGGTGCCTGTGGCCTCAATCGCTGATCGACTGAAAGTATTGAGTGGTGCGGGAACATGGGTGCCATTGCCAACGGGCGGCATCTGGGGGGCGATTACCGGAACGCTCTCGGATCAGGCGGACCTCAAGACGGCCTTGGATTCAAAGATGACCGGGTCTCCACAGCAACTATCTACGGCATGGGTTAACTTTGACGGGATAACTGGTGCGATCAAAGGAAGCTACAATGTCGCAAGTGTGACTCGCAGTGCTGTCGGAACTTATCGCATAAATTTCATTACTCCTATGACGAACGTTAACTACGTGCCGGTATGTTTATCTAATGCATTGATTGCTACAGATCAGGGGAATCAGGCGTATCCTGTGGCTCTAAATCTTGCCTATGTTGACGTAGTAAACAGGGTTAGCGGAGCTTTTATTGATCGTCCTTTCTACGGCGTTTCAATTACTGGAGGAAGATGATGAGGATGTTATTTAACAATGAAGGATTTGTGGTCAATCTAGCTGAGGAGATTGATATTGACGAATACGCACTACTTATAGGCGGAACAATTGTGCAAATGGTTTACGATCGCCCTAGTGATAGGCATCAGGCGCTAATGACCGGCGAATGGGAAGTGCCGAAGGATGTCATTTACGCCGAGAACATTCTCACAGAAAACCAGTGGCGCGACTCGCAAATGCCACTGGCCCAGCAAAACGTCACTGCCATCGAGTACGGGGAGGAAGGCATTCCCGGCACTGCCCAGCAGTGGCAGAAGTATTGGCTGGCCCTACGAAAGTGGACGGCTGATAACCCTGATTTTCCCAAAAAAGAGAGTCGACCGATTAAACCACAGTGAGTAGATATCCATGCTAGATGGCTATTTCGTGCTTAGTAGGTTTCCATCTTCGCGGTGAGCAGAAAATCACTAAGTTCCTGATATTTTTCGGTCTTAACGATGGCCTCATTAAAGCTGGTTTTCAGATTAGGCAGGGGATGCGCTCTGACTAGCACTATCGCTTCGGATGATGTGATAAAATCTTTTATATCTGTCACATTTATTTTTCCGATATCCGGGAATAAGTGCTCGGCATACTTGGCTATTTCCAAACTGTTAGGGGTCCACATTCTGTTTGTTTTATAGCGGTTTACAGCTCTATAAAGGCAGCTAAGCAAGTCGGCTTGATTTGAACTTAGGTAAAAATTTTCATCGGTCATATTTCGTCCCTAAAATTTCCGGTTTATATCTGCGCAGTTTTTTAGCGCGCTACCAAGTGATATCTGAATTTCCGTAGACGCATCATTTGTCGCCGACTGAAAAACTCTTAAACATCCAACCCTATTATAAGCTTATTATCTGGAGACAAGCATGCCCATCATCCAGCAGCAGTTGCTGCAGATTCTACCGAACGCCGGCCGCCAAGCCGGCGTTTTTGTTCCTGTCCTGAATGCTGCCATGGGCAAGTACGGGATCGTTACCAAGCTGCGTATCGCCGCATTTATCGCCCAGGTCGGGCATGAGTCAGGCCAGTTGCGCTACGTGCGCGAGATCTGGGGGCCGACGGCGCAGCAGGCCGGCTACGAAGGCCGCGTCGATCTCGGCAATACCGTGCCGGGTGATGGCTCCAAATACCGTGGCCGGGGCCTGATCCAGATAACGGGCCGTGCGAACAATGCGGCTTGCGGCGAGGCGCTGGGCCTGGACCTGATCAATCAACCCACACTGTTGGAACAACCGCAGTACGCCGCGATGTCGGCGGCCTGGTTCTGGTCGATGCGCGGGCTGAATACGTTGGCGGATCAGGGCGAGTTCGTGAAGATCACCCGTCGCATCAATGGCGGCCTGAATGGGTTGGCCGATCGCCAGGCGCTGTACGAGAAGGCGTTGAAGGTGCTGGCATGACGCCCGGGCAGATCCTGGCCGCGATTCTGCTGGCGATGGTGATCACCGCCGCTGGCACTTGGCAGGTGCAGGACTGGCGCTACGGAGAGCAGCTTGCCGAGATCGACAGGGATCAAGCTGTCGCCCTCAAAAATGCGGGCGACGACGCTCGCCAAGAAGAACAGCGCCGTCAGGCAAGCGTGAATAAGGAAGCAAGCAATGCGCGAGAACAGAACAAGGCTGCAGATGTTGATGCTGGTGCCGCTGATGCTGCTGGTGACCGGTTGCACGTCGAAGCCAACCAGTTTGCCGCCACTTCCTGCGGCGATCCCGGAGCTGCCCAACGAGGCGCGTCAGCCACCCGCGCCGCTATGGTGCTCTCCGACCTGCTCCAGCGGGCTGACAAAAGAGCGGGAGAGCTGGCGGTTGCTTATGACCGAGCCCGAATAGCTGGTCAAGCCTGTGAGGCGTCATATGCTGCCTTGGTCAAATGACTGGAGCTGATCTGTGAAGCGCAGCTAACCTGACTCCGCCGCCAAATCACTAGGCGCTTAACAGGCTGCGTAGCTTCTCGTCGTCCAGAATGATGTCTCTGTCATGGGCCAACAAATTGGCGATTGTCGGAACCAATGGAATCAGCTTCGTCTGTCCCGTGGGTTCGGCGTAGTTCTTGCCACTGATCCAGAACGCACATCCACCGCCAAGAGAGCCGCTTTTATCAAGATAAATTTTTGACGGTTTGCATTGCTTGGTGAGCCGAACGCCGCTCACTCGAGCCAATGTGTAATGGTTCATGTGGCCTTGCCCCATATAAATAATCAGTGAGTCACCGACCTGTGGGGGCACTTCCAAAAAGTAAGCGCGGGTGCTGTCGTCGTCAAAGTTCAAACGGCGTCGGGCAAAAATTATGTCGAAGGGTTCTGAGTACATGATAGCGCTTCCTGAGTTGATGTCGGCTGTCTACTAGTCGACTCGCCGCGTGCTTGCTCAAGGCCAACAGCCTGAAGGTGAACGATAGGGCTCTGGTGACGGCTGTCGGTGAAGGTCTCGCTCAGAGCGTGCCCAACGAATTGTCGCCATCACCGATGCCGGCGACCAAGGACTGATCGCACTGCGGGCGTGTCAGGCTACGTCAGGGCGACCAATCGCTGGCCTACATTTGTGGGTGCAAAAATCAACACGCGCTTAACTCATGTGAGAAAAACGGAATAGGGCAGGGCCCAGATTTTTCGAAACAATGCACGTATGGCTAAGCGGAATAGACTGGTCAGCAGGCAAGGCGGTCAATCATCGAGAAGCTTTTTACCGTACTTGTAAGCGAAATAACCACCAAGCCCAATTGCTAAGGTTCCGCCTACCACCCAGCCGACAACTGGCACTGCGCTTGCCGCAGCAGCGGTACCTGCAATTACAGAGACCCCGCCTGCCATTCCCGCTCCGCCAGCCGCTACGGCTCCTCCACCAGCAGTTGCCAGGGCAGCTGTTGTCGCGGCTGCACCAGCTCCAGCCGTTCCAAGTGCCGCAGCCGCAGTAGCTGAAGCAGATGTAGCTGCGCCTGTGACACCAATAAATCCACCAATCCCCGCTCCGGCGGCAGCCCCTACACCAGCAGCAATTGCGTCATCCGTTTCAATAGCCATGCTTACCTTGTCATTTGCTGAGCGATTAAGTTGCTAATGACATCATATTGGCATCAATAAGTGAAGTGTTCCGGGCTTCGCGAGGTATCTCCGCCAGGGCGACATGGCGGCACAACACTTACCGGCGGGCGTCATTCCGCGCCACGCTTTACATCCACATAATTCGTGGCGTGCAATAGTCAAAAGTCTGTCTAAAACTACCTCGACTTATCACGGTTTCATTGGGCGAAACAGGCGCTATCACACTGGCCCGTTTTAGACAGCGGGTCGTTGTAAGCCACGCAGTCAGCGGCGCGCGACCGTCTCCAGCCCATGCCGCTACAGTAGTGGGGTGAGGGGTTTTAAATTGGGCTGATCAGCTCCGACCCTTTGTTCCGCACGTTGCCCACCGCCGGGCCGACCTTAAACCATTCGAAGGCCTCGGCCGGCTCGCCCTGCTGCAGCAACATCTGCTCGGCACGCTCCTTGGGCGTATCCGGGTCCAACCATTCCCGAGCCAGGTTCGGCGTCAGCACCACCGGGCGCCGGTCGTGGATGTCCACCATGCCGCCAGCGCTGTCGGCGGTGATGATCACGAATCCGTCATGCTCCCCCGGGCCTTCATCGCTGTCTGGTAGTTGGCCAATGGCTGCGCACAGCACGGGCTCGCCATCCCGCCGGCGTATCAGGTAGGGCTGTTTCTTCGGTCCGCCTTCGTCCACCCACTCAAACCAGTTATCGATCGGCGTGATTGCCCTGTGTGGCCAGATCGCCCTGAAGAACGGGCCGTGGGCCACCTTCTCGACGCGGGCATTGATGGGGGCGGCTCGGTCTTTGGCCCAGTGCGGTCTCCATCCCCAGCGCACCAGGTCGGCGTGCAAAAGATCGCCCTGCAGGTGGAGCAGGGCGACTTGGGTTGTCGGTGCGACGTTGTAGCGCTCGAGCGGCAATTCACCGACGGAGTTCGCCAGGGCATTGGGCATGCTCAAAGCCGCAACAAAGTCATGGATGCCGCTGTACTGGGAAAGTCTTCCGCACATAGTCGTCTCCGCTCGTCGGCCCCAGTGAACAGCTGAGGGCCAGGCCAATCTCTACACTGTAGACACTGGCCCCGGGTATTCGTCATGGCAATCAACATCGATCAAATCAACGCAATGGAGGCGTGGTTTTCCCTGCGAAACGATCCGGACTTCATCTCAGCCACGCCGGAAGAGCGTTACGAGAGGCGCCTGTCGCTGGCTGACGACATGAAAGAGCGCGGCATAATCGACAGCGACGAGTGGCGGGAACTCACAGAAGAGGCTGTCGCCGCGTACGCAGATGAGTTGGGCTGACGCGGCCGCCTGTCAGATATCTCTTACACCAAATTGACCGCAAGCCATATGCGATATTAACTGTACATTCGTACAGTATTTGCATAAGGCAGCACCATGAGCTTCAACATTCTGGGCCCAATTGCGGGCGGCGGTGCAAAACTGCCTCTCTGCTCGTTTCATGTGCCGGCCGGTTTCCCGTCCCCGGCGGCCGATCACATCGAGCAGCACATTTCCCTAGATGAAGTACTGAATATCAGGGCGCCCCATGTCTACCTGGTGATGATTACGGGTGAGAGCATGCAGGGCGCGGGGATTTTCGAAGGCGACCTGGCAGTGGTGGATCGCTCAATTGAGCCTGCGCACGGGCACATAGTTGTTGCCCTCCTGAACAACGACCCCATGTGCAAGCGGCTCTGCAAGCGCGGCAAGGAGGTGATACTGCTTTCCGAAAACCCGAAGTACCCGGCGCGATACGTGCTGGAAGGCGACGAGCTATCGATCTGGGGCGTGATCACCAGCACTGTGCGCAGCCATGTCTAATCCGCCAGTATTCGCTCTGATCGACTGCAACAGCTTCTACGCAAGTTGCGAGCGTGTATTCCGGCCGGACCTCGCTAAAACGCCGATTGTCGTGCTGAGCAACAACGACGGCTGCGTGATTGCCCGAAGCTACGACGCCAAGCCCTTTATCAAGATGGGCGAGCCGTATTTCCAGATTAAACAGAAGCTCAAACAGCATGGAATCGTCCCGTTCTCGTCGAACTACGCGCTTTACGGCGACATGAGCGAGAGAGTGATGTCGCTGATAGAGAGCATGGTGCCCGCAGTCGAGATCTACAGCATCGACGAAGCCTTTGCTGACCTCACCGGTATTGGAGGGCTTGACGCGCTCGGCCGGCAGATCCGCGCGCAGGTGCTGCGGTGCACCGGCATCCCCGTCGGCGTCGGCATCGCCAATACAAAGACGCTGGCAAAGCTTGCGAACCACACCGCCAAGCGCTTGCAGGCCCAAACCGGTGGCGTGGTGAACATCACTGATCCAATCAAACGGGACTGGGTGCTGCGCAATACCGATGTGTCCGAGGTCTGGGGTGTTGGCCGAAAAATGAAGCTCCACCTGGACACGATGGGCATCAAGACAGCGATGGACCTGGCCAAGGCCGACCCCTGGACGCTCCGCAAGAAATTCAGTGTTGTGATCGAGAAGACGGCACGGGAACTAGCAGGCACATCCTGCCTCGAGTTGGACGAGCCCGACCCACCGAAGCAGGAGATCTGCTGCAGTCGGATGTTTGGTAAGCGGTTGACCGACCTGGCGCCGATCAAGGAGGCCGTGGCCACTTACATGATGCGGGCCTCAGAAAAGCTCCGCGCGCAAAACTCGCTCTGCAAGAAAGTCCGGGTCTGCATCCGCACCGGCATGTTCAATCCGGATGAGGCGAAATACGCCAACGGGGTAGTGGTGGATATGCCGTACCCGACCGACGACGTGCGGCTGCTGACCAAAGCCGCCGTCGATGCCCTCGACCACATCTACCGCCCTGGATTCAAATACAGCAAGGCCGAGGTGATGTTGCTCAACCTGTGCCAGCCAGGCGAATACACGGACGATCTATTCGCGGTGTCCCAGCCGGCCGAGGCCACCCGGGTGATGAGCGTGCTGGACCAGATCAATGAAAAATGGGGGAGGGGAACACTGAGGTCGGCCAGTGTGCCGACGAACCCTGAGTGGGGGATGCGCCGGGAAATGATGAGCCAGAGCTACACCACGAAGCTCGATCAGCTGTGGTCGGTTGCTTGCAAGTAATGAAGCGCTCAGCGCCAGATCAACTTCACTCGGGCGACATGAGGACCGCCAGAGTCAGCTTGATGAACTCCTCGTTCTCATCGATGGTGTGCAGAGCGCCGCGGATGTTCTCCGCCACATCGGCTGAGCCACGCTGCTCGACCCAGTTCGATAACTCCATGATCGAGGCTTCGAGGGCCAGCTGGTTTTCGTACAGCCTGGAGAGCAGGCAAGGGAGCAGGTCTGAGTTTGGCATCGGCGTTCCTCTGGTGGAGTGAACAGCGTAGCAGCAGGTATTCAGAGTGGTTTCCCATAAAGCGGCAGGGGCAAATGACCGGCGGCTGTCGGAACAGCTACGAGGCGTGAACCACGTCTCAAAAATCAAACTAACATGTACTAACTTGAACGTTTTTACATTTAGGTTCCCTAAGCCACATCGCCGCGCCGAAAGGCCTCTATCCATTGGTTTTAAAGGGTCACGTGATGATCTCTACCTTAGAGTTACGCCATATAATTGAGACGGCGTTCCTTCCCACCAGGTGCGTGTGCTCCATCAGGTTTGACTCACTCAACATTCAGCTGATCGACCCTATGACTCAGCAGGAATTGTTGACGGTCGCCGGGGTTGATCCAAAAACTCTAGGATCAAGCCGCGCAATCGCCAGGCTCATCGCGGAGATAAAAGAGGAGGTAAGACTTCGAGGGGATGCTGCGCTTGAGGAAGTTGGCCAAGCCTGAAAAGGGAGCCCGTATGTATTCAGGGTTATTGAGGTTGGTGCTCGGTCGGCAGAACGCCGGAGAGGGGAATTGCGGAACACATCCCAAAATTGCGGAACACAAAAGATAAGGGCCTGCATGAAGTTCATCATGCAAGCCCTTGATATCTTTGGTGCCCGAACCCGGAATCGAACCGGGACGCCCTTACGAGCGGGGGATTTTAAGTCCCATGCGTCTACCAGTTTCGCCATTCGGGCGGCAGCGCGTTGTAGCAGGGTTGGGAATATATAGATCCGCACGCTCGGGCGCAAGGTCGAAGGGCAGCTTTCTTGCTGAAGGCTTGAGTGAAAAAGCTCGGCAGATCAGTGATCTACAGGGGGTATTGAGGCTATTAGGACGACTCCGCTGGCGACAGAACAAGAGCCATAAATGACAGCTTTGGCTACTTGCCATACCCGCCGGCCAGTAAGTGAATCAGCTGCAGCTTGGTGTTCATGAATGCAGCCATTTCGGTACGACACATGGTCGACTCCTGGGCCCGATGCGGGTGTAAGGTGGGGCTGCAACGCCAGAAAATCTCAGGAAAGCGAGGTGACTATGAGCGCTCCAATGCTGACGAAGCTGCATCTGAATGGCTACGACATCGTGCAGGTCAACCATGGACCGTGGCGGGTATGTACGCCCCAGGACCGGTTGGCGACCTTCAATTCCCGCGAACAGGCATTTGCGTATGCCGCTACCTTGCCAGGGTACAAGGCACGCAACCGGCCGGTGTCCAATGATGATTGAACGCAAAAAAAAGCCCCGGCCTGGCCGGGGCTTTTGCATGGGCAGCCTAGACGAAAGGCTGGCCGCTGAACCCGCGTGGCAGGCGCTGCAGGCCTGGCAAGTCGGTCAGGCGTTGCGTCCACGCGCTGCGCCAGTCGGTTGCGGTATGAGTCTTGGCTTTGCGTGACGCGCGTCGAGCGGCGTTGCGTTGGGTGCGGCGCGCTTCCTTGTAGGCTTCGGTGTTGCGGCAGGTGCGGCATTTGACCCGGTTCAACTCGGTGCTGGACGGGAGGTTGGTGCCGTGATGGCCGCAAGCCAGATGCCCGGCGACCTTGAAGTGAATGACCATGTAAGCGTCTCCTTCTTATGGGGTACGCGCATCGGTAGACCCACAATGCGCGCGGGGAGGGCGGGAGCGGAAAAATCCCGGCACCTGAAGTTACGACCCCATCGGTGGTGTGACGTTCGTTTATCCCCCCAAACGGATAGGTACGCGGCTACGGCTAGTCGATCAGCGCCAATAGATCGGTATCGCCCACATCCACGCCGGCCTGGGTCAGCAACGTCGTCACCTGGCCGCGGTGATGGGTCTGGTGATTGAAGAAATGCACCAGCAGGCTGAAAAACGGCTTGTCCGCCGCGACTCCGCGCATGTTGTGGTAGTGCAGGCGATGGTCGAGATCACCATCGCTCAAGCCGTGGGCCCACTCGATGATCAGTTCATCCAACCAGACGCGCCGGGACGCGAGTGCGCACAGATCGGCGAAGGCCAGGTGCTTGAGGTCGCGTGGTGCCTCGATGGCGCTCAACGGGGCCAGTGCCGAAAAGCCGACAGGGTGCAGCGCAAAGCGCTTGAGCCAGACCGTATCGCCCAGCACCAGGTGGTTCAGCGTGCCGAAGATCGAGCCGAAAAACGCTTGGCGGTCCTCCAGCAATGCGGCGTGGTCCAGGGTGCCGGCCGCGTCATAGACCTTGCGATTCATCCACTGGTTGTAGGTCGCCATCAGTGCGATCTGTTCGATACGGTTCACGGGGTGTGTCTCTTGTTGGCGGGATCGCGCCATCATAAGGCGTGGCCGCCCGGCGGTCATGGTGTTCCCGCAGTGGCGGGCTATGGTTGTTAGACGCCAACACCACGCCCTGGGAGGGTGAAACCATGAACACCAGCGACTTACTTGAACAACTGCTGCGCGCCGGGCAGCCGGGCGGTGGCTCCGCGGGCGGTGGTCTTGGCGGGCTGCTTGGTGGTCTGTTGAAAGGCACCAACAGCGCCAATGCGCCTGCCGGTGGCGGCCTCGGTGGGTTATTGGGTGGCTTGGGCGGCATGCTTGGGGGTGGAGCTGCCGCGCGCCCGGCCCAGGGGCGTACTGGCGGGATGAACTATGCGGCGTTGGCCTCCCTGGGAATGATGGCTTTCCAAGCGTATCAGGCCTGGCAGAGCCAGCAGGCGGCCAAGCCACAAGCGGCATTCCAGACCGTCGACCAGCTCCACGGCGCCGAAGCCGAAGCCCACAGTCACGCAGTCTTGCGTGCATTGATTGCGGCCGCGAAGGCCGACGGCGAGATCGACGAAAAAGAGCGGCAGTTGATCTCGAATGAAGTACGCCGACATACCGACGACCCACAGTTGCAACAGTGGCTCGACGCCGAAGTCGCCAAGCCCCTGGATGCGGCGGATTTTGCCGAGTTTGCGCAAGACCCGGCAGTGGCGGCCGAGATGTACCTGGCCAGTGTGCTGCTGGTCGATGACCAGCAGGAAGCCGAACGCAACTACTTGGATGACCTCGCGGGGCAGTTGCAGATCGATCCGCAGTTGCAGTTGCGGTTGGAGCAACAGGCCAAGGCCTAGAACCGCAGTGTCGCACCGGTGGTCAGCCACTGGTCGCGGGCGCCGGTCAGGCTGCGCCCCAGTATCAGGTCGACGTCGACAAATTCCCCCAGGTGCAGGCGCGGTCCGGCCTGCCAGGCCTGGTCGCCGCCGGCCTGGCCATAGCGCTCGGCGATCAGCGTCAGGGCGTGCGCAAGCTCGTACTCCAAGCCGCTGCCCCAGGTCAGGCGATGTTGCTGATCGCCGTCGTTGTAGGCATGAGTCCAGCCGGCGTTGAGGTTCAGGCGCAAGGCTTCAAAGGCTTGCCAGGTGAACGGGACGTTCAGGTCAGCGCCATCAAACCCGTGTTGTCGATCCAGCGCCAGGTGCGCGCCAGCGGAAACGGCGATTTCCACGCCCAGGTCTTGTCGGGACAGCACCTGGGCCTTGAGTTGTGGGCTGACCTGAGTCTCATGGTCGGCCCGTGACAGCGCCGTGCCCCATTGCACAGAGGGCATGGCGGCGAAGGTGCAGGCCGGCGACAGCGTCTCGCTGTGGGTGCTGCCATCGTGGCGATTGACGCTGTACCAGGCGTCGACGTTGCATGCTCCTGGCGCATTGATCGCGCCGTCGTCGACCACGTAGGCACCGCCGGCCGCGTGGGCTTTCGACACCAGGGCCACCAGCAGGATCAGGCCCAGCGTGAGGCCGATAAAGATCAAATTGCGCCGCAGCGCCCGACGTTTCGCCGGTGGCAACAGCAGCAGGCTATTGCGCGCACCGCGATAGTGGCGCGCACGGTATTTGGCAAACCCGTCGGGGCGTTGAGGGGTGTGTTTTTTGTGCATGATGCACCTCGCGTGAATTCAGCTTTCTACGGTGAGTACCGAGATACCGCTGGCGTTGGCCTGGCAGACCAGCTCGAAGGTGTCATCGCCACCGGGCAGGGCGATGACCACATCGGGGCGGCTGTCGGTCAGCATGAAATGGTTGCGTTGGCGTTCCGCCTGCTTGCCGTGGTGTTGCCAGTTGGGCGGGTAGCGCACCACGTCGATGCCCAGCTCGCGTGCCCATTCCTCGATGTCGCTGCCGAGGAACTGGTTGCCGCCGTGGATCAATACCTGCACCGGGCGCAGGCGGTGGTAAGCGTCCAGCACCTGGCGGGACTTTTTGGTGTCGGCGTAATGACGACCTGCACAGATCAAGACGCGCATAAGAAATTTCCTTGCAATGCAAACGCTGCCTGGGTGTAGGAGCCGGCTTGCCGGCAAGCCGGCTCCTACGAGGCATGGCAGGGTGAAACTCAGTACCACTGCTTGAAGCGGCGGATGTAGAGGGTTTTCATCAGTTGGGCCACGCAGCAGTAGGCGAGAAGGGTGCCGACCAACCACGGGAAGTACGCCAGCGGCAGCGGTTGCAGGCCGACCAGGGTGCCCAGCGGCGAGAACGGCACGTAGATCCCCAGCCCGATGACCACGGCGGTCATCATCAGCACCGGCCACGCGGCTGTGCTCTGGAAGAACGGGATCTTGCGCGTGCGCAACATATGCACCACCAGGGTTTGCGAGAGCAGCCCCTCGATAAACCAGCCGGACTGGAACAGGGTCTGCATTTCGACACTGTTGGCGGCGAACACGTACCACATCAGCGCAAACGTGGTGATGTCGAAGATCGACGAGGTCGGCCCGATCCAGATCATGAAGCGGCCGATGTTCTTGGCATCCCACTTGCGCGGCTTGGCCAGGTATTCCTTGTCCATCTTGTCCCACGGCAAGGCCAGCTGGGAGATGTCGTACATCAGGTTCTGCAGCAGCAAGTGGATCGACAGCATCGGCAGGAACGGAATGAACGCACTGGCGACCAGCACCGAGAACACGTTGCCGAAGTTGGAGCTGGCGGTCATGTTCAGGTACTTCATGATATTGCCGAAGGTTTCGCGGCCCTTGAGCACGCCTTCTTCAAGCACCATCAGGCTCTTTTCCAGCAAGATGATGTCGGCCGATTCCTTGGCGATATCGGTACCGCTGTCCACCGAGATACCCACGTCGGCATCACGCAGCGCCGGTGCATCGTTGATGCCGTCACCGAGGAAACCGACCGTGTGACCGTTGGCCTGCAAAGCCTTGAGCACTCGGGATTTCTGCAGTGGCGTGAGCTTGGCGAACACCGTGCGCTCTTCCACGCGGCGCAGCAGGGTCGCGTCGTCCATCGCTTCGATTTCCACCCCCAGCAGCGGCTGGCCTGGATCGAGCCCGACCTGGCGGCAGATCTTGCTGGTGACCACCGCGTTGTCGCCGGTCAGCACTTTGACCGCCACGCCGATTTGTTGCAGCGCGGCAATCGCCGGGCCCGCGGTTTCCTTCGGTGGATCGAGGAAGGTCAGGAAGCCCTGGATCACCAGGTTGCGTTCATCAGCGGTGGTGTACTGCTGGCGCGCCAGCGATTTTGGGATGTGACGGTTGGCCACCACCAGCACCCGGAAGCCGTCTTCGTTGTAGTCGTTGGCAATCGCCAGCAACGCTTCGCGGCGGTGCTCATCCAGCGGCACGGCCTTGCCTGCCTCCATCACGTGGGTGGAAATGCCCAGCATCTCCTCCACTGCGCCCTTGCACACCAGCAGGTGGTCGTCGGCGGCGTCCTTGACCACGATCGACAGGCGACGGCGCACAAAGTCGAAGGGCAATTCATCGACCTTGCTGTAGGCAAATGGCACTTGGAACTTGGGGTTCTGCTCGGCGAACTGCACCACGGCCTGGTCCATCAGGTTCTTCATGCCGCTCTGGTGATAGCTGTTGAGCCACGCCAGGGACAGCACCGCGTCATCCCGCTGGCCAAAGGCGTTGACGTGATGCTCGAGGATGATTTTGTCCTGGGTCAGCGTGCCGGTCTTGTCGGTGCACAGCACGTCCATCGAACCAAAGTTCTGGATCGCGTTGAGGCGCTTGACCACCACCTTGCGCTTGGCCATGGCCGTGGCGCCCTTGGCCAGGTTGGCGCTGACGATCATCGGCAGCATTTCCGGGGTCAGCCCCACGGCCACCGCCAGTGCAAACAGGAACGCATCGCCCCAGTCGCCCTTGGAGAAACCATTGAGCAGGAACACGATCGGCACCATCACCAGCATGAAGCGGATCAGCAGCCAGCTGACGCTGTTCACCCCGCGATCAAAGGCGGTTTGCACCCGCGAACCGACAATCGCCTTGGCCAGCGAGCCAAAGTAAGTACGTGGTCCGGTGGCGACTACCACGGCTTTGGCGCGGCCGCTGACCACATTGGTGCCCATGAAGCAGATGTTCGGCAGGTCCAGCAGGTTGCCCTGGTCGGCGGCCAAGGCGCTGGCGGATTTTTGCGTGACCTCACCCAGGGTGTCGTATTTCTCCACCGGCAAGGCTTCGCCGGTGAGCACGGCCTGGCTGATGAACAGGTCGCGGGACTCGATCAGGCGGATATCGGCGGGGATCATGTCGCCGGCCGACAACTGCACGATGTCGCCGGCTACCAGTTCGCGCATCGGCACTTCGCGCAGGGCGGGCTGGCCGCCCACTTGCTCGCGGCGCAGCACAGTCGCCGTGGTGCGCACCATGGCTTTCAACGCTTCGGCGGACTTGGCCGAGCGGTGCTCCTGCCAGAAGCGCAGCAGGCTGCTGAGCAGCACCATGGTCATGATGATGATGACTTTGGTGGGGTCGGCCTCTTCGCCATCCTGCATCGGCAGCCAGCAGTCAGTGAAGAAACTGATGCCGCCCAGGGTCAGCAGCACATAGATGAACGGGTTGTTCAGGGCCTGCAGGAACTGGACGATGGCGTGAGGCGGCTTGTCGTGCGCCACTTCGTTGTAGCCTTCGCGTTGCAGGCGGGCAGCGGCGTCCAGTTCGGTCAGGCCATCCTGGGTGGCGCGAACGTTAGCGAGGGTGGCGGATAGGCCGTTGTGGGCTTCGCGGGCGGCACGCATCGACAGTTTGGTGTCGGCGTCGGTGCCCTTTTTCTTCTGCAGTGGCGTGTTTTTTACGGCGCTCATGGTGTGTACTCCTGTCGCCAGTTGTCGACAAAACAGGCCCGTTACTTGCCTGCATACAGGCGAGTGAAAGCCGGCCGAGCCGCTAACTTGGCGATCGGTTCAAATAAGGTGTTTACCTAACTTTGACGGCGGCGTTAGTTAACTAACGCGCAGCCGATTACATCTGGAAGTGTTCATGAGGAACTCCAGGGTATTGATCAGATAGTTGCTGTTTCCAGCGGGGTTAAGCTGCGCGAGCGCTCACATACAGACCGAGCATCAAGCCAGCTTGCGCCAGGCGGGAAACGGTCGGTCTCTGTGGGTCTTGAGGGTCGGCGTGATCCCAGTGCTGCTGCAATTGGCCAGTGGCTGGGCAGATACGCCAGTGCGCCAGCGGGTGGGCCGGGCGCACTTGAGGGGAGGGTACGGCAAGTGGCGAGCGGGTCGGCGAAAAACCCACGGGCTCGCGGCACAACTTGGCGCGCAGGGCGGCGGCCAGTGTGCGTACATCAGGTAAAACAAAGGCTTGGAAGGTCATAACACACCTCGGGACCGGATACGCATCCGGCGAGGCAGTTACGGAGGAGCATCAAGCTCTAGCGCAGCTTACCGGACCTGGAAGGCGAGTCCTGTCATATTCTGGGTTTGGCGCCCGATGCCCGCAAACGCGGTGCTCGGACAGCGACTAGATACTGTGTCCATTGGCTTCTTTTGTGAGGTTTAAAAAAGGCCCCAGTAGCGGGCACGGGCAATCTACTCAGGCAGTTACAAAATGTCAACGGATGATTAATTAAATAACCCGCGGTTCAGAGTTCATTCAGATAAGAGGCACTCTGAAGTTGCCGGTTATATAACTTCATATGCCCTGTGTCGCGAGAATAGCCAGATAGATCAAGACCACGCCGCAGGCGCCGTAACTGATGCGTTGCCACAACGGCGAAGCGTTCTGGCGCAACAGATTCACCAGCGCCGCAATCAAAAAGCACGACAACACCGAGGCCAGCATGAACCCCGCAAAAAACGTCAGCGTCTGCCCGTGGCTGGGTGTCGCGCCGACGATGCCGGACAAGGCGCTGCCCAACGCGCCCCAATAGACGATGTTCTTCGGGTTGGCCAACGAAATCGCCGCGCCTACCGCCAGCGCATTTTTACCGGAGCGGGCTACGTTGCTGTCAGCTTCGGGCAGGTGCCAGGCGTCGAGCAGGCTGCGCACGCCCAGCCAGGCCAGGTACAGCGCACAGACCACCGTCAGCGGCACGCGCACCGCGTCATGCTGGATCAGCAACGCGATACCGGTAAGCCCGATCACCGCCCAGACGGCATCGCCCACCAGCGAACCGACCTGCACCAGCAAGGCTGGGGTGAAACCGTGCAACAGGCCACGGCGCAGGGTTTCCGCCAGCACCGCGCCGGGAGAGAGGCAAAACACAAAACCGAATACCAGCGCGTAAAAGAAGATCGTCAGCATGCCCGCGTTCCTTCAAATGATGCCGGGCAGTGTGCGCAGGGATGGGTGTGCAGTCTTGAACCAGATTGCGCTGTTCAGCGTTTCACTACGCTCTGGTAGCGACCGGGAGTGATGCCGTAGGCCGCGCGAAAATGCCGATTCAGGTGGCTCTGATCGGCAAAGCCCAGCGTGTGCGCGACTTCACTGGCCGCCACGCCGTTGCGCAACAGGCCCTTGGCACGGCGAGTGCGCAATTGCATGGCCCATTGCCGGGGACTGAGCCCGGTTTCTTTCTGGAAGGTGCGCAGCAGATGGAATTTGGACAACCCCAGCTCATCGCCCAACTGCTCCAACGGTACGGACTGATGCAGCTGTCCGGCGAGCAGCTCCTGGGCGCGGCCGATCAGGCTTTTGCCAGTGGCCGCGGTGCCGGGCAGGCGCACACCACTGAGGCCGACCACTTCGCCGAGCAACAGCAGCAAAGCCTCTTCGTGCAACTCGCGCACCCGCGCATCGCTACTCAATGCGCCTTTCACCGCCGCCGCCAGGCGCTGGGCCAGGTCCGGCTGGACACACAGCGAGCGGTCGAACTCCACCTGTGCCAGCCCCAGATCACCGGCCAATTGGTCGGCGGTCACGTACAGGCTGACAAACTGCCAAGGCGCGCCCTCGGCAGCGCCGCCGCCCTGAATCTGCCCGGGGTTATACAGGGTGATCGAGCCCGGCCCCGCCGCAAACTCGCGGCGGTCCAGCCAGACTTTTTCCTCGCCCAGCAGGTTCACGCCGATCACGCACTCATCATGGCTGTGGCGCGCAAAGGTCAGGCCGGTGCAGGTCGTGCTGCTGAGTTCGTAGTTGCCCAGCCAGGCGTGTTGCATGGCGCTCATCGAGGTGGCTCGCTAGGAGTGAGGGCCTCAGCATACGCTGGCAGCGCGGTACAAATCGACCGTTGATTGTTCGCGGGTCGACCCGTGCAGCAGCAGGATGCGCGGGGCCTGGGTCGAATCCAGTGGGCCGGGCGGGAGCAGCGATACATCCAGGTTTGGCAGGGGGCTCATGGGTTCTCTGGTGACAACTGCGCAATGCGCTCAAGTTGTGTTTTCAGGTCAGCAGGGCTGAGGTCGGCGACAGGCAGGGCGAAAAATGCACGGCAGCGTGCGGCGATAATCGCCAGCGTGGCATCGAATGCGGCTTGGATCGAGGCTTCATCGCCTTGCACGTCGGAGGGATCCTTCAGGCCCCAATGCGCCTTCACCGCCGGCCCGAAATAAACCGGGCAGGCCTCGCCGGCGGCTTTGTCACACACGGTGATGACCACGTCCGGCGGGCTGCCTTCAAAGGCCTCGTTGCCTTTGCTGTACAGCCCCTTGGTGCTGATGCCCGCCGCCTGCAACGTGCCGAGGCTGCGTGGCAGCACCTGGCCCTTGGGGAAACTGCCGGAGCTGATCGCTGCAAAGCCGCGCGGCGCCAGGTGATTGAACACGGCTTCGGACAAGATGCTGCGGCAGCTGTTGGCGGTACACATGAACAGGACTTTCATTGCTCGATTCCTTCAAAGACTCAGGCGCAAGGCGAGGGCGGCGAGGGTGATCAACAGCACCGGCAGGGTCAGCACGATCCCGACCCTGAAGTAGTAGCCCCAGGTGATGGTGATGCCTTTGCGCGCCAGGATGTGCAGCCACAACAACGTGGCGAGGCTGCCGATCGGGGTGATCTTCGGACCCAGGTCACTGCCGATCACGTTGGCGTAGATCATCGCGTCCTTGACCACGCCCACGGCATGGCTGGACTCGATGGACAGCGCGCCGATCAACACTGTCGGCAGGTTATTCATCGCCGACGACAACAACGCGGTCAGCACGCCCGTGCCCATGGCGGCGCCCCATACGCCGTGCTGCGCAAAGGTATCCAGCCAGGTCGCCAGGTAGGTGGTGAGCCCGGCATTACGCAGGCCATAAACCACCAGGTACATGCCCAGGGAGAAGATCACGATTTGCCAGGGCGCTTCCTTGAGTACTTTGCGCGTGGAAATCTTGTGGCCCTTGGCGGCAATCACCAGGAGCAGCACGGCGCACGCCGCCGAGATGGCACTGATCGGAATGCCCAGCGGTTCGAGGGCAAAGCAACCGACCAGCAGGATGCCCAGCACCCACCAGCCGGCGCGGAAGGTGGCGCGGTCGTGCACGGCACTCGCAGGGTCTTCCAGGTCAGCCGGGTCGTAGGTCTGCGGGATGTCGCGGCGGAAAAACCACAGCAACACCGCCAAGGTTGCGGCGACGCTGACAAGGTTCACCGGCACCATGACGGCGGCGTATTCGTTGAAGCCGATCTTGAAATAATCCGCCGAGACGATGTTTACCAGGTTCGACACCACCAGCGGCAGGCTCGCCGTGTCGGCGATAAAGCCTGCGCCCATGACAAACGCCAGGGTCGCGCTCGGGGAAAAACGCAGCGCCAGCAGCATCGACATCACAATCGGCGTGAGGATCAGCGCCGCGCCGTCGTTGGCAAACAGCGCCGAGACCAGGGCACCGAGCAGCACCATATAGGCAAACAAGCGCCGGCCGCGTCCACGGCCCCAGCGCGCCACATGCAAGGCGGTCCAGGCAAAGAAGCCGGCTTCATCGAGCAACAGGCTGATGATGATCAGTGCGACAAACGTGGCGGTGGCGTTCCAGATGATGTGCCACACCACCGGGATGTCGGCCAGGCTGATCACGCCGCAGGCCAGGGCCAGGATCGCGCCCAGCGTGGCACTCCAGCCCACGCCGAGGCCCTTGGGCTGCCAGATGACCAGCACGATGGTGAGGATAAAAATAGCAACTGCGACAAGCATGAATAAACGCTCCGTTGGCTCAGCAGCAGGCGCTGGCCCGTTGTGGTCTGTCGCCCATTGCTTCCAGGCGTTGTGCGTCGCTGTGCAACCAGGTCTGGTTGGCTTGCAGGGTGGTCTGCAACACCTCGGTCACCCAGCCAGGCAGCGCCGGGTTGAGGCGGTAGTAGATCCATTGGCCCTGGCGACGATCCAGCACCAGCCCGCAACTGCGCAGTTGCGCCAGGTGGCGGGAAATTTTTGGCTGGCTGTCGTCCAAGGCATGGATCAGTTCGCAGACGCAAAGTTCGCCTTCGCGCAGGATCAACAACGTCAGGCGCGCGCGGGTGGCGTCAGCCAGGCATTTGAACAATGTGGGTGGAGAGAAGAGGTCCGACATGCGCAGGCCTGTTTGTAATATATGGAAATACGAATATACGGATATCCATATATTTAGGTCAAACCTTGTTTCAATTGACGTGGATCAAATCCGCGGAAATCAGCCACAAGTGTTTGAAATTAAAATGAAACAAGAATGTCCTAAAGTGCCTGCCCATTGCTGATGAAGGATGACCCCGCGTGACCCGTGCCACTCGCAACCTGCGCAAGACCCTGGATTCCGTCGCGGAAAATAACGAAACCGCGGCGTTCGACCTGATGCGTGCCGTCGAAAAACTCGGCGATGAAGTCCTGCGCCAACGTCTGCTCAATACCATCCACCGCCTCAACCAGGATGCCCACGAACTGCGCGAAGCGCGGGATTCGGTGGAGCAGGTGTCGGTACGCCTGGCCTGAGCAAGATCGTTCAAGACAAGCCCCTCGTTGCGCTGGCATGCTTGTCGACTGTCTGTCGATGAGCCGTCTCCATGCCTACTGCCTTACCTCATTACGCCTTCGCTCGCGGCGCAATCGCCGTCATTCCCCTGTCCCTGGCCTGTGCGCCCTGGGGCCTGCTGGCCGGTTCGATGGCCATCGATGCGCAATTCACCCCACTGCAAGCCCAAGGTTTGTCGGCCATCGTGTTTGCCGGCGCGGCGCAGTTGGTCGCCATCGGCATGGTCAAGAGCGGCGCCAGCCTGATCTCCATCGTGCTCACCACGCTGCTGCTGACATCCCAGCACTTGCTCTACGGCATGCACCTGCGCCCGATTATTTCCCCGCTTAAAAGCCGCTGGCGCATGAGCCTGGGCTTTCTGTTGACCGACGAATTCTTCGCCCTGGTCAGCCACTACGACCGCGAAACCTTCAATCGCTGGTATGCGCTGGGGGTCGGCCTGACGTTCTACATCGCCTGGAACCTGTTCACCCTGGCCGGCATCGTGCTCGGCAAAAGCATCCCCGGCCTGGATCAACTGGGCCTGGAGTTCTCGATTGCCGCCACCTTTATTGCCTTGATCACGCCGGTGGTGCGCGACGTGCCGACAGTGGTCTGTGTGGCCGTGTCATTGTTGTGTTCAGTGTGGTTGAGCTTCCTGCACTGGGAGTCGGCGGTGGTGGTGTCCGGCGTGCTGGGCATGAGTGCCGGGTTTGTGTGCAAACGCCTGGGAGTAGGGCAGCGATGATCTACCTGATGATTGTGGCCATGGGCCTGGTGGTGTTTCTCAACCGTTACCTGTTTATCGAGCCGCGCTTGCCGGTGCGCCTCAATCGCGGGGCGCGCGAGTTCCTGGGGTTTGCGGTGCCGGGCATGCTCACGGCGATCTGCGGGCCGATCATTTTTCTCGCCGACCACCAGCTCAACCTGAGCCCGTCCAACCCTTACCTGCTGGCAGCCATCTGCGCGGTAGGGCTGATGTTCTGGACGCGTAACGTGTTGATCACCGTGCTGCTGAGCATGGCGTTGTTCTACCTGTTTCGTTGGTGGCTCTGACGCACAGGCGAAAAAAAGCCCGCGGGAGAGCGGGCAGAAGGGAGACTTCTTAAAAATGAGCCTGCCGACTATAGGCGGCGCGATCGCCCCTCACAGTGAAACTAAATTCATGCTGCGTGCGGGGCAGGTTTCTGCCTGGCTTTCGCATCGACGGTTCCGCTAATGGTAGAGTCGCGTTTTTTTCCAAGGAACGATGGCATGCACAAGGTCGTAATAGGCGCATTGGTACTGGCCGCCCTGGCCGGTTGCGCGGGCTCGAAGATGAAAGAGGCGCGCGCCGGCAACCCCTACAAGACCATGACCTCGGACAAGGCCACCCTGGTGGTTGCCGAGTGCATTCAGTTCGGTTGGCAGGATGAAAGTGTGTTTGGCGTCGACGCCGGCGGCTTCAAGGAGCCCACCGGAGCGGGTGGTTTTACCGTCTACACCACCGCTGGCGATTACTTTGTCGACGTGCTGAGCGCCGGCGCCGGATCGACCGTCAAGTACTACGCAGCGCAAGACAACATGCCGGCCAAACGCCGCCTGGCGGCCCTCGCGACCTGTCTGTAATCCATTGCCTTAGTGCTTTTAGGAATCGCCCGGCGGGACAGCCGCCGGACATTCGCTTATGATGCACGCGCTCGCCCGACATGATGGCTCTTTACCAGTACACGGACGTCGAGGCCTAAACGTCGGGCGAGCATCCTTTCAACCCTTAGCGCGGCATAAAACCCAGGTGCCAGCGACGGGGAATCTTCAGCGACACCAACCCCAGCACCCCCGCCAATGCGCCGCTGACCCACAGCGCCCGCAGGCCCAGCTGTTGTTCCAGCAGCGCGCCAATCACCGCTCCGATAAACATCCCCGCCCATGGAATCAGTTGCACCCGCCAGCCGTTGCGGCGTTCGCCGAGCATCCAGCGACCCAGCCCACGCCCGAAGCGTGACAGCGCTCCGGTGACGTAGGTGAGACCCACCGGCAAGCCGTTGACCTCTTCCACTGCCGCATTGAGCATGCCCATCGCGATGATCGCCGCCAGCAGCGCGGGCAACGTGTCGGCGAAGGGCAGCAGCGCGCCGCCGCAGAGCAAGGTTGCAATGCACAACAGCAAAGGCAAGGCATGCCGCCGGCTGAGGCGGCTGACCACTACGCCCAAGGCGTTGCCCACCACGAATGTCGCAACCAGCAACAGCAGGCGTGCGGTCAAGCCGAGATCGCCGGCACTGATCGCCACCGCCAGGCGCGTGGTGTTGCCGCTCATGAACGACACAAAGTCACCGCTGGCCATAAAGCCGATGGCGTCGGTCATGCCCGCCAGCACCGACAGGCTGGCCACCAGCATCAGGCCGACGCGACCCCGCCAGCGCTGTTGATGGGCGAGTGCGGCATTGGCGAAGGGCTTGCGCGGCGAAGGTAGCATGGGGCCGGGTTCCTCGGTGAGATTATCCGGCCACTACCGTAGGACGCTTTGCGGCGCCATGCAATGACCTCAGACACTCTCCAGGCGCCACCCCTCCGGCTGCCAGCGTAAATGATGCGTCGGCCGAATCGCCTGCACGAACGCCGGGTCATGCGAGACCACCAGCATCGCCCCGTCGAACCCCTGCAGCGCCTGCTCGAAGGCGAGCACCGATTCCAGGTCAAGGTGGTTGGTAGGCTCGTCGAGCAACAGCAGTTGCGCGGGCGTTGCTCGCCACAGGGCAATTGCCATCGCGGCCTTCAAGCGCTCGCCGCCGCTGAGTTGGCCGGCCGGCTGGGTGACCCGTAATGCATCCAGTTGCAGCAAGGCCAGGCGCGTGCGCAACTGGGCTTCGGCCAAGGGGGTGTCGAGCAGGTTGAGTTGGTCGATGATCGAGCGTTGGTCGTCGAGCAGCGCCAGATGCTGGTCGATGTAGGCGCTGGGTACCGGCACTGTGCATTCGCCCCTGACCGGCTGCCACAGGCCTGCCAGCACTTTGAGCAGAGTGGATTTCCCACAGCCGTTCGGCCCTTGCACCGCCACGCGCACCGGCCCGATCAAATCGAGTGTCAGCGGCGGCTGTGACAGCCAGGGTAATTGAACCTCGGCCAGGGCAATCACGCGGCGGCCATTGGGCACTGCCGAGCCGGGCAAGGCCAGCAGGGTCGGTGTTTCGTCCTCGACGCGCGCGTAGGCCTCGCGCACTTGATCATCCAGCTCGCTTTTGTGCGTGTGATGCGCGCTGCGCACAGTACTGACGATTTCGGTGGCGGCGCCTTTCCAGCGCGCCTTGGTAAAGCGGTCGACATTGGCCGTCTCGGCATGTTTGCGCGAGCGCGCGGCATTGCGCTGCAGGCTGTCATGATCCTTTTGCAGGCGCCGGCGTTCGCGGCTGCGCTCCAGGCGCGCGTGTTCCAGCGCGGCGATGGCGGCGTGCTGTTCGGTGTCGCGCTGCAGGCGATAGGCAGCATAGTTGCCGCCATACACCTGAGTACCGAGCGGCGACAGCTCAATGATGCGCCCGAGGGTGTTGAGCAATTGCCGATCATGGCTGACCACCACCAGGCCGCCGCGCCATGCCTGCAGCACCTGCAACAGCCAGGTGCGGCCGTCGCCGTCGAGGTGGTTGGTAGGTTCATCGAGTACCAGCAGTTGCGGTTCCGCGAGCATCGCACCGATCACCGCGACCCGCGCCAGCTGGCCACCACTGAGCTGATCGGCGCGCGTGTCAAAACCAAGCGCGGCCAGGCCTGCGGCGTCCAGGGCGGTGCGCAGACGTTCGGCCAGGTCCCACCGATCATCGATCACCTCAAGATCATCGACCCGCGCCACGCCCGCCGCCATGCGTGCGAGGGCCGCCAGGGGCTCGGCGGTACCGGTGATATCGGCGACGGTTTGCCCAGCATTCACCACCACGGCCTGCGGCACGTAAGCCACGCGAGCCGAACAGTCGAGCGAACCGGAGGAGGGCGGCAATACCCCGGCGATCAATTGCGCGAGGATGCTTTTGCCGCGGCCATTGCGCCCGACGATCCCCGTGGGGGTGTGATCAATGGACAGGGACAGGTCGTGCAGCAAGGTTTCGCCATTGGCGAATTGGAAGCTCAGGTGTTGCAGTGAAACCAGGACGGGCAGCCGGTTGACGTCAGTCATCAGCACCTCCAAAAAAATGTCGGACAGGCCAACAAGCACGCCAGGCGGCTCGTTGCAGATACATTTTGGAAGGCTTAGTGGTTCACGTCGGCGGTCATCCCGGGCGTCAGAAGGGAGACAGAGCCTAACCTGCCTTGGCTTTTTCTGGCAAGTCGGCGCTCAGTTTCTCCAGGAACATGGCCAGCGCAACTTCCTCGGCTTTCAAACCTTTGCGCAGGCGCGGCTTGGGCAGGCGGGACAGTTCACCCAGGCTGAAATGCTCCAGCACGGCCGGGTGGATATAGCACTTGCGGCACACGGCCGGGGTGTTGCCGAGTTGCTTGGCGACATCCTTGACCATCGCCACCACATGCCGTTTGGCGTCGGATTCCGGCTGCCATTCCAACTCGCGCAGCACTGCCAGCGCCATCGCGGTACCGGCCCAGGTGCGGTAATCCTTGGCGGTGAAATCGGCGCCGGTGAGGCTGTGCAGGTACGCGTTGACGTCATGCGAGCTGACCGTGTGGCGCTCGCCGTCCTCGTCCAGGTACTGGAACAGGTTCTGCCCCGGCAACTCCAGGCAGCGCTTGACCACTGTGGCCAGGCGCCGGTCCTTGACGCTGACCTGGTGCTCCACGCCGCTCTTGCCGCGAAACTGGAACTGGATCTCACTGCCCTTGATGTCGACATGGCGGTTGCGCAGGGTGGTCAAGCCGTAGGATTTGTTGTCCCGCGCGTACTGGGTATTGCCGACGCGGATCAAGGTCGCATCCAGCAGCATCACCACGGTAGCCAGCACCTTTTCGCGGGTGAAACCGGGCTCGGCCAATTGCGCTTCGAGTTGCTTGCGCAGTTTGGGCAGGGCGTTGCCGAATTCCTGCAGGCGTGAATATTTGTCGGTGTCACGCACTTCGCGCCAGCGCGTGTGGTAGCGGTATTGCTTGCGTCCCCGCGCGTCGCGACCGGTCGCCTGCAGATGGCCGCGCGGGTCGGCGCAGATCCACACGTCGGTGTAGGCCGGGGGCACTGCCAGGGCATTCAGGCGCTTGATCTCGTCGGCATCCTGGATGCGTTCGCCCTTGGCATCGAAGTACTGGAACTTGCCGCGCAGGCGCTTGCGGCGGATGCCGGGTTGGGTGTCATCAACGTAATGCAGGTCGCGGGGCAGGTCGGCGGGCAGCGCGGAGTCGGGCATGGTGCAGGTTCCTTGGCAACAGATCAGGCCGGTATTCCTGATTGACCGTAGCCGTTTGCGGTCGTGCCAAAAGGTTTTTTACGCGAGCACCGCCACCGCCTTGATCTGTGCCCATAGCCGCTGACCGGGGTGCAGTTGCAGCTGATCGCGGGAGAACCGCGTGATCCGCGCGAGCAGCGGCGTGCCATCGGCTTCCAGGCGCACCAGCACGTGAGCACTGTTGTCTGCCGGGATTTCCTGGGTGACCGTCACCGGCAGGCGATTGAGAATGCTGCTGGCTTCCTCGGCTTGCAGGCTGAGGCTCACGTCCCGCGCCTGCACCTTGACCCGCAACGCCTTGCCCAGCGCCAGCGGCGCATGCGCCACGCGCAGGTGCTGGGCACTGTCCGGCAGTTGCAGCGTGAGCAATTGGTAATGATCGTCGTAGGCGCTGACGCTGCCGTTGATGACCACGCCAGCGTCGTCGCCCAGCGCCATCGGCAGGTCGAGACGCGCCAGGGTTTCGCCAATCGGGCCGCTCGCCAGGGCCTTGCCGTCGCTGAGCAGCACGATGTGATCGGCCAGGCGCGCGACTTCATCCTGGGCATGGCTGACGTACAGCACCGGGATGTCCAGTTCATCGTGCAGGCGTTCCAGGTACGGCAGGATCTCGCCTTTGCGCTTGCTGTCGAGCGCGGCCAGCGGTTCGTCCATCAACAGCAGGCTTGGGCTGGTCAGCAATGCACGGGCGATGCCGATGCGCTGGCGTTCACCGCCGGACAAGTGCTGGGGATGGCGATCCAGTAGATGGCTGATCCCGAGCAATTCGCTGGCCTGGGCCATATCGACCCGCCGCTGCGCGCGCGGGATGCGCTTGAGGCCAAACTCCAGGTTCGCCCGGACCGACAAATGCGCAAACAGGCTCGCCTCCTGGAACACGTAGCCCAGGGCCCGTTTGTGCGGCGGCACGAACAGCCCGGTGCGGCTGTCCTGCCAGACTTCATCGTTGATCTGCACAAAGCCCTCTTCGGCACGCTCCAGCCCGGCGATACAGCGCAGGCAGGTGGTCTTGCCGGAGCCGGAATGCCCGTACAACGCGGTCACGCCGCGTCCGGGCAAATGCAGGTCCACGTCCAGCGCAAAGCCTGCGTATTTCACATTGAGGCGCACATCAATCATCGGTATCAGCTCCAGCCCATCTTGGATTTACGGCTGGAGTAGAGCGCCAGCAACACGAGGAACGCGAACACCACCATGGAGCCGGCCAGCCAGTGGGCCTGGGCATATTCCATGGCTTCGACATGGTCGTAGATCTGCACCGAGACCACGCGGGTCTTGTCGGGGATATTGCCGCCGATCATCAGCACCACGCCGAATTCGCCGACGGTATGCGCGAAGCCGAGGATGGACGCGGTGATAAACCCCGGGCGTGCCAGGGGCAGGATCACGGTAAAGAAGGTATCCCACGGGTTGGCGCGCAAGGTCGCGGCCACTTCCAGCGGGCGCGTGCCGATGGCGGAGAAGGCGTTTTGCAACGGCTGCACCACAAACGGCATGGAATAGATCACCGAGCCAATCACCAGCCCGGCGAAACTGAAGGTCAGGGTACCCAGGCCCAGCCATTGGGTGAACTGGCCGAAGTAGCCATGGGGGCCCATCGTCAACAGCAGGTAGAACCCAATCACCGTCGGTGGCAGCACCAACGGCAAGGCCACGACTGCACCAATGGGGCCGCGCCACCAGGAGCGGGTGCGCGACAACCACAGGGCAATCGGAGTGCCGATGACCAGCAGGATCACGGTGGTCAGTGACGCCAGTTTGATGGTCAGCCAGATAGCGGAAAAATCGGCACTCGACAGCGGCATTTACTGGGCCAGCTCGTAGCCGTAGGACTTGATCACCGCAGCGGCTTTCGGGCCCTTGAGGTACTCGACCAGGGCTTTGGCAGCGGCGCTGTCCTTGCCTTTGTTGAGGATCACTGCGTCTTGCTTGATCGGATCATGCAGGGACGCCGGCACGATCCAGGCCGAACCGCTGGTGACTTTGCCGTCCTTGTAGATCTGCGACAGCGCGACGAAACCCAGCTCGGCATTGCCGGTGGAGACAAACTGATACGCCTGGGTAATGTTCTGGCCTTCGACGATCTTGTCCTTGACCTTGTCGGTCAGGCCTTCTTTGGCCAGCACTTGGGTCGCGGCAAGGCCGTAAGGTGCGGCTTTCGGGTTGGCGATGGACAGGTGCTTGAATTGGTTTTTCTTCAGCACTTCGCCCTTGGCGTCGACGTAACCTTCCTTGGCCGACCACAATGCCAGGGTGCCCACGGCGTAGGTAAAGCGCGAGCCTTTGACGGTGTCGCCTTCGGTTTCAAGTTTTTGCGGGGTAGTGTCGTCGGCACTCAGGAACACTTCGAACGGCGCGCCGTTCTTGATCTGGGTGTAGAACTGCCCAGTGGCGCCGTAGGCTGCGACCAGCTTGTGGCCGGTGTCTTTTTCGAAGTCGGCGGCAATCGCCTGGATCGGTGCGGTGAAGTTGGCGGCAACGGCCACCTGGACTTCATCGGCGTGGGCCGAACCGAAGGCGAGGGCGGCGACCAGCATGGCCAGGCGTGAGGCGTGAATCTTCATGAAGCAGCTCCTTGAGGATTGTACGGCTTGTTATAGGGAGAAGGCTTAACCGCTATGTATGGGAATATATAGCGGTTGGCCATTGCCGGTACAGTGCAAAGTTGCTTCAGCTGCTGCCGCTAGTTGAGCTTGGCCAGGGCCTGTTCGGCCAGTTCGCGGGTCAGTTCGTATGTGGGGGTTTCCTTGCCCAGGCGTAATGCCTGGCCCGCCCACAGGTTGCTGAACCCGGCTTCGTCCTTGGCCTTGAGCGGGATCAACGCGCCGCCGGACGTGGGAAATGCCGGCGCTGCCGGGTTGATCGCCCCCAATTCACGCATCACGCGGTTGACGATGCCTCGCGCCGGGCGGCCGGTGAAGAGGTTGGTCAATGCGGTTTCGCTGGCCTGGGCTGTGCGCAATGCATGGTGGTGGGAGGCGCTGACGTTGGCTTCAGGGGTGAACAGGTAGGCAGTGCCAATCTGGACGGCCGAAGCACCGAGGGCAAATGCCGCGACAATCCCGCGCGCATCCCCAATCCCCCCGGCGGCAATCACCGGCACGCTGACGGCGTCGACGATTTGCGGCAGCAGGGCGAACAGCCCGATCTGGGTATTGAGGTCGTCGCTGAGAAACAACCCACGATGGCCGCCGGCCTCGATGCCCATGGCGATGATGGCGTCGCAGCCGTGCTGTTCCAGCCAGATCGCTTCTTCAACCGTGGTGGCAGACGACAGCACTTTCGCGCCGGTGGCTTTTACCCGGTCCAGCAGAGATTTTTCCGGCAAGCCGAAGTGAAAACTCACGACCTCGGGGCGAAAGGCTTCGACCACGTGGCACGCGGCTTCGTTGAACGGCTCACGGTTGGACACCGGTGTCGGCGCATCGAAATCGGCGCCCAGTTCGCGGTAGTAGGGTTCCAGCAGCGCTTTCCAGCGTTTGTCACGGGCGGCGTCGGCCGGGGGCGGCTGGTGGCAGAAGAAATTCACGTTGAGGGCGCGCGTACTGGCTTGGCGGATAGTGCTCAGAGCCTCGCGCAGTTGCTCGATGCTCAGCGCCGCGGCGGGCATCGAGCCCAGTGCGCCGGCGTTGCTGGCGGCAATCACCATGGCGGTGGTGGTAGCTCCCGCCATCGGGGCCTGAATGATGGGTACGTCGATGCCCAGCAGGTCGAGAATGCGCGTGTCTGGCCAGGTGCTCATGGGGTGCGTCTCCAGCGATAGTGAGGCTTTGCGCTGTTTTAGCAGGGCCCTTGGCACCCGGCCAGTCTGTTTTATTCACTGGACGAAGCGGGCGTTTCGTGGTGCGCCATCAGTTGATGGCATCCCCCAGCACGGCATGGATACGCTCGGCGATACGGCTGGCATGGGTTTCCAGGGCAAAGTGGCCGGTATCCAGCAGTTCGACTACCGCGTTCGGGTTGTCGGTTTTATACGCGTGGGCGCCAGGCGGGATGAAGAACGGATCGTTCTGGCCCCAGATCACCAGCGTCGGGACCTGAGTGGCCCTGAAGAATGCCTGGAAGGCCGGGTACAGCGTGAGGTTGTTGCGGTAGTCGAGGAACAGGTCCAGCTGGATTTCGTCATTGCCGGGACGCTGCATCAGCAACACGTCGAGCATGTAGGACTCGGGCGCAACCCACTCCGGGTGGTCTACACCGTGCAGGTATTGGTAGCGCGTGCCTTCCAGGCTGATTACCGCATTGCGAATCACCTCGCGATTAGCCTGGCTCGGCTCGGCCCAGTAAGCCTGGATCGGTGCCCAGGCATCACCCAGGCCTTGCAGGTACGCGTTGCCATTTTGCGAGACCAGCGCGCTGACCCGCCCAGGGTGCGCGACTGCCAGGCGCAGGCCGACCGGTGCGCCGTAATCGAAGACATACAGCGCGTAGCGGCTCAACGCCAACGCATCGACAAAATGCCCCACGGTAGTCGCGAGGTTGTCGAAGCTGTAGACGTACTCGCGTTCCTCCGGCACCTCGGTGAAGCCGAAGCCGGGGAGGTCCGGCGCGATCACCCGATAGCGGCTGGCGAGCAGCGGGATCAGGTTGCGGTACATATGCGACGAGCTGGGAAAACCGTGCAACAGCAGGATCACCGGGGCGCCAGGGTCGCCGGCTTCGCGGTAGAACATGCGTACGCCATCGACGTCGACGTGATGGTAGTGAACAACGGGGGCATGCGTGGTCATGGTAAGTACGCCTATTGTAACTTGATAAAGTTGATATACGGGTTACCGTGTTAAAAAGCTGCGCTTAAAAAGGTAACCTGTCAAATTGTTTTATCAGGTTAGTGTTTTGTCGTGAGTAACTATCCAGGCGAGCCAATAGCGGTTACCATTCCAGCGCTCTCAAGAGGATCGATCATGGCCATTTCCCCACCCCCTGCCGTCCCGCTGGAACCCTACGTGCTCGCCGATGACCCGGTGCTGGACATGCTCAACACGCGCGCCAATGTCGATGGCCAGCCTTTCGAGTTCTGGCAACACGATGCGGATGTCGAGCGTTGGCTGGTGCGTCTGGGATGGGCCGAGGAGGGGCGCGTGCCGACGTTCGAGCACGGGGCTTTGCTCGCGGCGGCCTTGAAGTTGCGTGAAGTGATTCGGCTGTTACTCGAACAGCGCAAGGCCGGTACGCAAGGCGACCCCGAGCCCCTCAACGGTTTCCTGCGCAAGGCCGTGAGCCATCCGCAATTGGCGTGGCCGGCGCCCGGTGAACTGCGGCTGGAGCGTCAGCGCAAACTGCAAACCGCTGAACAGTTTCTCGCGCCGATTGCCGAGGCGGCTGCGGGTTTGCTGGTGGGTGGGGATTTCAACCTGATCCGTACCTGCGAACATCCGGAATGCGTGCTGTGGTTTTACGATCGCACCAAAGCCCACAAGCGCCGCTGGTGCAGCATGGCGTTGTGTGGCAATCGGCATAAGGTTGCGCAGTTTCGCAAGCGCCAGTCGCTCTAGACTTCGCTTTCGCGCGCAAGCAACTGGCGTTTACGCTCGACGCCCCAGCGGTAGCCCGACACATCGCCATTGCTGCGCACCACGCGATGGCAGGGGATCGCCACCGCCAGGCTGTTGGCCCCGCAGGCCTGGGCCACGGCGCGAAATGACTTGGGCGCGCCGATACGCTCGGCGATCTGCGCATAGCTGGCCGTGCTGCCCACCGGAATCTCGCGCAGCGCTTGCCAGACCCGTTCCTGAAACGCCGTGCCGCGCAGGTCCAGTGGTAAGTCCAGGCCCAGCGCGGGTGCCTCGATAAACCCGACCACCTGGGCGATCAGTTGCTCGAAACGGCGGTCGGCGCCGACCAGGTTGGCCTTGGGGAATTGATCCTGCAGGTCACGCACCAGTGCGTCCGGATCATCCCCGAGCAGAATGGCGCACACGCCGCGCGCGCTTTGCGCCACCAGGATGGCGCCCAGCGAGCATTGGCCGACGGCGAACAGGATCTCGCTGTTGGTGCCCCCGGCCTTGTAGTCGCTGGGCTTCATACCGAGCAACCGGTTGGCCGACTCGTAAAAGCGGCTGTTGGAATTGAAGCCTGCGTCGTACAGCGCGTCCGTCACCGAATGCTGGCCCTTGAGCCCATCGCGCACTTTGCGTGAGCGGTGGGCGCTGGCGTAGCCCTTGGGGGTCAGGCCGGTCACGCTTTTGAACACGCGGTGGAAATGAAAAGCGCTGAGGCCGGCCTGCGCCGCCAGCGTGTTGAGGCTGGGCGCGGTGTCGGCCGACTCGATGTGCCGGCAAGCATCGGCCACCACTTGCGCGTGGTGCGCGGCCAGTTGCGTCTGGTCGCCGGCCGCGCGTTTGCTCGGGCGATAACCGGCCGCCTCGGCGTGCGCGGCAGTGTCGAAGAACTCGATATTTTCCGGGCGCGGCAACCGCGAGGCGCTGCTGGGGCGGCAATACACGCCGGTGGTCTTCACGCCGTAGACGAACAGCCCATCGGCCTTCGGGTCGCGGGCGAGAATGGCAGCCCAGCGCGGGTCTTGTTCGGTAGTCATGCTCGGCACTCTTGACGGATTCTGGCCAGATTAGACCTGCCGCGAGGGCCTGGCACTCCGAAGCTTGCGGTCAAATCAGCCAGCGGCGCGAAAGGTCAGGTTGATGCGCTGCGGGCCCATGACCGGATGCACGCCTTCCTTGATCGGCATCACCCCATGAAAGCGCAGGCGATCGACGCCGCCCCAGACCACCACGTCGCCATGGAACAGCGAAATCTTCTGGGTCTTGCCGCTGCGTTCATGGCCACCAAACAGGAAAATCGCTGGCAGCCCCAGGGAGACTGACACTACCGGTTCACTGTAGCGGCGTTCGTTTTTGTCCTGGTGCAGGGACATCTTCGCGCCCGGCACATAGCGATTGATCAGGCAGGCATCCGGCCTGAAGTCGACGAAGCCGGCGTCTGCCGCGGCTTCCATGGCCAATTGGCGCAAGGTCTCCGGCATGGACGGCCAGGGCTGCTGACTACGCGGATCGAGGGGGGTGTAGCGGTAGCCGGTCGCGTCGGTGGTCCAGCCCAGGTCGCCGCAACTGCTCAAGGCCGCCGACATGGTGAAGCCGCCGGGCGTTACCATCTGTCGAAACGGCGATTGGGCCAGCACGCGGCGCAGCTCTGGCAGCAGTCGTTCAATCCAGGGCAGGGCGTAGCCCCTAAGGACGTAGGACTCTTCGCCGATCTGCTCGCGCCCAGCCGGTTGCTGCAGGGCGTCATCGGCGAACAGGTCGGCGGTGGGGCCGGGCATGGCTTACAGCGCCTTGCTCACATTGATGTCGGTGATTTCATCACTGGCATCGTGGATTTTGGCCAGCGCTTGTTTGGCTTCCTCCACGCTATTGGTGTGCAGTTGCGCGAATTCGAAGCGGCGTTCGCCGTTGAGTTTGTACTTGATGACGTATTTGGTAGTGGCAGTCACGATCATTTCCTGGAAAGGGTACGGGTCAGCTCAGTTTCGAACTGGTACGGCGCACGATGCGAATCTTGTGCGACAGCGCGGGCTTCTTGGTGACGCTGATCGCGCGGCGCGTGACCACGTCGAGGGTAATGTTCCAGAACCCTGTGCTCGGTGCGGTGATCTTGGCAGGGAATTTGTCGAAGGCGCCACCGTGGTAGGTATGGCGGCCGCCATTCTTGAAGCTGCGAAAGTTCGCATCACTCATCAGACGAATATTACAAGTCTGCGAGCATTCGATGACGACAATGTCTCCCTCGTTGAGGTGCTCGCGCTGGTGGATGAATTTCATGCGGGTGTCTCCGGAAGGGCTTTTTCTGAAAAATCAGAACGATACGTAGGTTAAGATGGAGTTTATCAGCCCCAGCGCGTTTATTATCGGCCCGTGTTCGATCGCGTCGACAATTTAAAACAGTTATTTACCGAGTTATCAGGGATAAATCCTACTTGGGCGGGAGAAATTTACCATCCCCGCTGTCGTAGGGTCTTTATCGGAGGTTTTATATGAAGTGGAGTGTGTTGGTTCTGGCCTTGGCGATAGGTGGGTGTGCTTCGGTTGCAGATATCAAGCAGACGCCGCCGACATTGGCTGTCATCTCAGGGAAAAAACCGCAGGAATATGCCGCTTGTGTCGTGCGCAAATTGTCCACCACGCGCCGTCCGCCACAGATCGAGCCGCATAAGGACGGTGTTCAGGTCATCGTGCCGCAGAAGTTCTCGGCAGATCCGTCGGCCATTTTCGAGATCGAAGAGCGCTCCAGCGGCAGCAGCATCAAGCTCTACGAGAGCATGTCCAATGTGCCTATTCGTCCGGGTGACGTGAAGAAGGCTGGCGAAGAGTGCATTTCCGGCTGAAACCGGCCCTTTACCCCGCAAGTTCGAATTCGATAAAAGCCTGACCCTGCCCCTGGCAGCGTCAGGCTTTTTTTTTGGGTGTTGTTCCTATGCGTTCATTCCCCTACCATTTGTAGGCTTATGCCATAAATGCCTAAGCATATAACTATAAAAATGGAGTCGTGATGATGTCATTGGAACGCATGCTGATGGGCAGCGCGCTGCTGTTGATGTTGGGCAATGCCCACGCGCTGGACGGGAACAAGATTTTTACCGAGGGAGGATCGCAGGCGGGCGCCATGCCCTGTGTCGCCTGTCATGGCGCTGACGGGCTGGGCATGGCGGCCGCGGGCTTTCCCCGCTTGGCCGGTTTGCCGGCAGCGTACACGCGTAAACAGCTGGAAGACTTCAAGCGCGCCAGTCGAAGTCATCCGGTGATGGAGCCGGTGGCGAAAGCCCTGACTGACGCGGAAATCGATGCGGTGAGCCAGGCCTTGGCCGCGATGCCTGCGCCTGCGCCGACCGTGGCGCATCGCAGCGAAATGCCGAGCAACCCCGCGCAGAAACTCGCCCTGCAGGGCGCATGGGAGCGGCAGATTCCGGCCTGTGTCAGTTGTCATGGACCGGCCGGCAGCGGGGTCGGCGATGCCTTTCCGCCGTTGGCCGGCCAGCCTGCGGCCTACCTGAAGGCGCAATTGTTGGCTTGGCAGGGCGGCACCCGACACAACGATCCGAATGATCTGATGGGACACATCGCCAAATCGCTGACGGCAGACGAGGTACAGAGCGTGGCCGAGTATTTCGCGGGGCTCAGCCCGGAGGTGAAGCCATGAAAGCCTTTATGTTGCTCGGAATGCTGGTCGTGTTGCCCGCGCATGCCGCGACCATCGCCATGGAAGACCAGTCGCAACTTCAACCGGCGACCGCCCACCCGCCAGCCGCGCCTTTCCAGCCACCCCAGGAAAGCGAACTGCCTGACAACGCCTACGGCAAGCTGGTCCGGCAAGGCTACGCGTTGTTCGTCGATACCCAGCGGCTCGCGCCACAGTTTGTCGGCAACGGCCTCAATTGCAGCAATTGCCACCTCGACCAGGGACGCCTGGCCAATTCGGCGCCGCTGTGGGGCGCTTATCCGATGTACCCGGCCTATCGAAAGAAGAACGACAAGGTCAACACCTTTGCCGAGCGCTTGCAGGGCTGCTTTCAGTTCAGCATGAATGGTGGTACGCCGCCCGCAGCCGACAGCCCCGAGATCACTGCGCTGTCGGTGTACGCCTATTGGTTGGCCAGCAAGGCGCCCTTGGGCGTCGAGTTGCCGGGGCGCGGCTATCCCGACGTGGCGCAACTGGCCAAAGGTTACGACCTGGCGCAAGGCGCGCAGGTGTACAAAGGGCAGTGTGCGGTGTGTCATGGCGCCGAAGGGCAAGGGCAAAAAGTCGGTGACAGCTACGTGATGCCGCCGCTCTGGGGTAAGGATTCCTACAACTGGGGCGCGGGCATGCACCGAATCAACACGGCGGCGTCCTTCATCAAGCACAACATGCCATTGGGCAAGGGCGGCAGCCTGAGCGATCAGCAGGCGTGGGATGTGGCGGCCTACGTCAACAGTCATGAACGGCCGCAGGACCCGCGGCTGATCGAGGGTTCGGTGGAGAAAACCCGGGTGAAGTTTCATGCCAATGATGGGGTCAATCTCTACGGGCAAACCGTAGATGGCGTGCTGATCGGGCAGGGCATCCGTTAAACTGTCGGCCATTCACTGCAAAAATGCCGCGCAACCCCTGGGTTTGCGCGGCATTGGTCTTTTCCTGGAAATAATCTCATGAAGCGCGAACACGTCAGAGCTCACCACGCCGAGGGTCAGATCTCGGCCACCCATGTCATCCAGAATCCCGCCGATCTGGGCGAGTGGATCGTATTCTTCAAGAAAAGCGGCGGGCGCAGTTTCTTCCTGGTCGATGATCAGGATGAAGTCGAGTCATTCGAGCGCCTGGATGACCTGATCGAGACCATTCGCGGCCTGGGCATCAAGTTCGCCGAAATCCACATGTAGGACACGCGTGCCTACTTGCACACCACCACGACGCTGCGGCTCTTGAAGTTGCCGACATCCTTGCCCAGGGTCTTGTCGTCCTCGCTCAGCGCAGGGGTGCCTTCGGTACCGACGATGCGGTAGCCGGTGCCGGCACAGGACGCATCAGCCTTTTCGTAGCAACTGGCCCAGGAATTGGCCTCGCCGGAGCAGTCGATGGTCAGACCTTGTTCACCGTTTTTCAGGTAGACGTCAGAGGTGGTGGTGCAGCCGGCCAGCGCCAGTACCGCAATCAGTGCCAGGATCTTGTTCATGTGGGTTCGTCGTCAAAGGGTGTTGGGAGGGGCGCGCTGACAGTGTCGTTGGGCGTTTTCGGCAGATTATAGCGATCTGCCACCTAGGTACAGACAATCGCAAAAAAGCCCCGTTCAACGGGGCTTCTGGTCGTGTCGCGAGCCTTACTTGCCTTTGGGGCGCTTGCTCGACGCGTGGCCAGCTTCGTCCACAAACACTTCGGCTACCGCAATCGCTTCACGCTCGGTCGCGAACGTCCCTGCGACGCTGTCTCCGTGGAAGTTGATCAAGTGCCAGCCATCTGCTCGCTGAGTGATCAAGTAGCCGTTCACGCCTTTTGGTTCTGACATCTATTAAGAATCTCGTGGTCTGGTTCAAGGGCCTAATGATAGCGCCAAATGTCGCGGGTCAGCGCAAGTTATTCTAGGTCAGTGTTACGGGTTGAAAAGCGTGCTAAAAAGGTTGCAGGCCTTGGTGACGACAAGGTGCAGGCAGTTTTGGCCGTGTTGGTGATAACGCTCTTCGTAAGATAAGCGGAACTTACGCTGACATTTTTTCTCTATGTTGACATCGCAACGCCAGCAGGACCCATTGTAAGGTGACTGCGGCCTGATTAGACTGCGCCGAATTCGTACGCACAGCCCTTTGTAAGGACCCATATGATCAAGAAATGCTTGTTCCCAGCAGCCGGTTACGGCACTCGCTTCTTGCCAGCGACCAAGGCCATGCCCAAAGAGATGCTGCCGGTGGTGAACAAGCCACTGATTCAGTACGGCGTCGAAGAGGCACTGGATGCCGGTCTGAACGAAATCTCCATCGTGACTGGCCGTGGTAAGCGCGCGCTGGAAGACCACTTCGACATCAGCTACGAGCTGGAAAACCAGATCAAGGGCACCGACAAGGAAAAATACCTGGTCGGTATCCGTAAACTGCTCGACGAGTGCTCGTTCTCCTACACCCGTCAGACCCAGATGAAAGGCCTCGGCCACGCCATCCTGACTGGCCGCCCGCTGATCGGTGACGAACCGTTCGCCGTGGTCCTGGCGGATGACCTGTGTGTCAACCTGGAAGGCGACGGTGTGCTGACCCAGATGGTCAAGCTCTACCAGAAGTACCGCTGCACCATCGTTGCGGTCATGGAAGTGAACCCGACCGAAACCAACAAGTACGGCGTTATCGCCGGCGACGACATTGGTGATGGCCTGATCCGCGTTCGCGACATGGTTGAGAAGCCAGCACCGGAAGATGCGCCCTCGAACCTGGCGATCATCGGTCGTTACATCCTGACCCCGGACATCTTCAAGTTGATCGAAGAAACCGAGCCAGGCAAAGGCGGCGAGATCCAGATCACCGACGCCCTGCTCAAGCAAGCCAAAGACGGTTGCGTGATTGCCTACAAATTCAAAGGCCAGCGTTTCGACTGCGGTGGCGCTGAAGGCTACATCGAGGCGACCAACTTCTGCTACGAGCACTTCTACAAGACTGGCAAGGCTTACTGATTCACGGTAAGCGTCGCCTGCTCTAAAAAAGCCACCTTCGGGTGGCTTTTTCGTTTTTCAGCCCCATGTAAGTCGGTATGCTGATGTCCTGCCGAGGAGAGTGAAATGGCCTACGATTTTGACCTGTATGTAATTGGCGCCGGTTCCGGCGGTGTTCGCGCGGCGCGCTTTGCTGCTGGCTTTGGCGCCAAGGTGGCCGTGGCGGAAAGCCGCTACCTGGGCGGTACCTGCGTTAACGTCGGCTGCGTGCCGAAAAAACTGCTGGTCTACGGCGCGCACTTTGCCGAAGATTTCGAGCAAGCCAGCGGTTTCGGCTGGTCGCTGGGTGAGGCGAACTTTGATTGGGCGACGCTGATCGCCAACAAGGACCGCGAGATCAATCGCCTCAACGGCATCTACCGTAATCTGCTGGTCAACAGTGGCGTGACGCTGCATGAAGGGCATGCGCGCCTGGTGGATCCGCACCAGGTGGAAATCAATGGCGAGCGCTTCACCGCCAAGCACATCCTGATCGCCACCGGTGGCTGGCCGCAGATTCCGGAGATTGCCGGCCGTGAGCACGCAATCGGTTCGAATGAAGCGTTCTTCCTCAAAGAGCTGCCCAAGCGCGTGCTGGTGGTGGGCGGTGGCTACATTGCCGTCGAGTTCGCCGGGATTTTCCATGGTTTGGGTGCGCAGACCACGCTGCTGTACCGCGGTGACCTGTTCCTGCGCGGCTTCGACGGTTCGGTGCGCACGCACCTTAAGGAAGAGTTGACCAAGCGCGGCCTGGACCTGCAATTCAATGCCGACATCGAGCGCATCGACAAACAGCCCGATGGCAGCCTCAAGGCCACGCTGAAAGACGGCCGTGTACTGGAAGCTGATTGCGTGTTCTACGCCACCGGCCGCCGCCCGATGCTGGACAACCTCGGGTTGGAGAACACCGGGGTCAAGCTCGACAAGCGGGGCTTTGTCGAAGTCGACGACCTGTACCAGACCGCTGAATCATCGATCCTGGCAATCGGCGATGTGATCGGTCGCGTACAACTGACGCCGGTGGCCCTGGCCGAAGGCATGGCCGTGGCGCGGCGCTTGTTCAAGCCTGAGCAGTATCGCCCGGTGGATTACGCGATGATCCCGACGGCGGTGTTCAGCCTGCCCAACATCGGCACCGTTGGCCTGACCGAAGAGGAGGCCAGGGACAAGGGGCATAAGGTCCAGATCTTTGAAAGCCGCTTCCGTCCGATGAAGCTGACCTTGACCGATTGCCAGGAGAAAACCCTGATGAAGTTGGTGGTCGATGCCGACACCGACAAGGTGCTGGGCTGCCACATGGTCGGCCCGGATGCCGGGGAAATCGTGCAGGGCCTGGCGATCGCGCTCAAGGCGGGCGCGACCAAGCAGCATTTCGACGAGACCATCGGCGTGCATCCTACGGCGGCGGAAGAATTCGTCACCATGCGCACGCCTGTGGCCAACTGATCAGGCGTTGGGTGTTGCCTCTGGCGTCGTCGCAACGACGGCGGCCAGGCGCAACGCCTCTATCGTCGCCTGGGCCTTGATCAGGTCCAGTTCCAGGGTTTTATGGTTGTGTTGCTGTTCGGTCAGCGCGTCCTGGCGTGACTGGCTTTCCAGCACGGCTACGCGCAAACGCTCTTGCAGCAGCGTGCGTTCGCTATCAATCAGGCTGACCTGTTCGCTCAACGCGAGCTGTCGAGCCTGATCCTTGCGGCTTTGCTCCTGCAAGGCGCTCAGCTCCTTCGCCGTGACCCGGTGCTCGATCAATAGCCGCTCATTGTCGCGGTGCAACTGGGTGATTTCATCCTGACGCACCATGGCGCTTTGCTGGGCCTGGCGCAATTCGGCTTGCAGTTGTTGCAGCTGGCCCTCGTGGCGGCGCTGTTCCTGTTCGCGCTGCTCCTTGATGGCGTTGCGGTAGTGCTCCAGCGCATCGCGGGCGTGCAGGTGCTTTTCTTCCAGTGAACGAATCTGTTCGTCCTTGTCATTGATGCGTAGTTCGTAATCGCTGCAGGCCTGGCTGAGCCCGGCGTTGCGGGTTTGCTCGGTCTGCAGGCTGGTGCTGGCGGTTTGCAGGGCTGCGCTTTCTTCCGCCAGGGCGGCGGCCTGGATATCAAATTGCTGCTGGAGCTGGCCTTGGGCTTCTTCAAGTGCCTCTACCTGGGCGAGCAGGGCGGTTTTCTGCTGCTCGAACTGCGCCAGGGCCAGGTCGATGGGCTCCTGGGCCTTGTCTTTCAGGCGCTGGGCCAGGCGCGCGACCAGCTCGCCAAGCTCGTCATCAATCGGCGCCTCGGTAATGGTGAGACGGCTTTCACTGTCGTCCAGCTCCTTCAAATAGCGATGAATCGTGGTTTTCGAGCCGGTATTGCCCATTTCGATGCGTACTGCATCGATGCTGGGGTTTTCGCCACGGGCGAGGATTGCCAGGCGTGCCGTTTGAACTACTGCTTTGTTGATGCCGCCGCGAGCCATGGGGTCTCCGTCGATTTAGTACTGTGGTATGTAGTATGTATATACGTACTATAACATGAATGAAGTCGCCTTTAAATTCATGATTTAACGAATGGGATATTCGCGTATTATCCCGTGTCATAGCCGTTTTGGTTGCCGACACACCCCATTGCCGTACGAATAGGCCCTGCATGAGCGATCTGGATCGTTACCTCAACGCGGCAACCCGCGATAACACGCGCCGCAGCTATCGTGCGGCGATCGAGCATTTCGAGGTGAGTTGGGGCGGGTTCCTGCCGGCCACCAGTGACAGCGTCGCGCGGTATCTGGTGGCGCATGCCGGGGTGTTGGCAGTCAACACCTTGAAGCTGCGGCTCTCGGCGTTGGCGCAATGGCACACCAGCCAGGGGTTTCCCGACCCGACCAAGGCGCCGGTGGTGCGCAAGGTGCTCAAGGGCATCCGCGCCGTGCACCCTGCGCAGGAAAAGCAGGCTGAGCCGCTGCAGCTCCAGCAACTGGAGCAGGTGGTGGCGTCTCTCGACGCCGAGGCTGCCCGCGCCAGCGCCGATCAGGATCAGCCGCGCCTGCTGCGCGCCAAGCGCGACACCGCGCTGATTCTGCTGGGCTTCTGGCGCGGCTTTCGCAGCGATGAGCTGTGCCGCCTGCAGATCGAACACGTACGCGCCACGCCCGGTGCGGGGATCAGCCTGTATCTGCCCCGCAGTAAAAGCGACCGCGACAATCTCGGCAAAACCTACCAAACCCCGGCGCTGCTGCGTCTGTGCCCGGTGCAGGCCTACAGCGAATGGCTCAGCGCCTCGGCCCTGGTGCGTGGTCCGGTGTTTCGCGGGATTGATCGCTGGGGCAACCTGGGCGAGGAGGGCTTGCACCCCAACAGTGTGATTCCACTATTGCGCCAGGCGCTGGAGCGCGCCGGCCTGCCTGCCGAGCAGTACACCAGCCACTCGCTGCGGCGCGGCTTTGCTACCTGGGCGCATCGCAGCGGCTGGGACTTGAAGTCATTGATGAGTTACGTCGGTTGGAGCGACATGAAATCTGCCATGCGCTATGTTGAAGCGACGCCCTTTCTCGGCATGACCTTGGCGACGCAACCGCTGCTTTGAGATTTCTTCTATTAATACAGTTACCTGATAGGGAAAACCAATCGTCAGCATCAGGTTTGCCAATGAGCCAACCGCCGAGAAGGTGGGTAGGATTCACCTCATCAACTTCTTAACCCCTGACGGAGAGTCAACGATGCCTATCATCAACAGCCAAGTAAAACCGTTCAAAGCTACCGCATACAAAAACGGCAACTTCGTAGACGTGTCGGACGCTGACCTGAAAGGCAAATGGTCGGTAGTCTTCTTCTACCCAGCCGACTTCACCTTCGTTTGTCCAACCGAACTGGAAGACCTGGCTGACAACTACGCCGAATTCCAGAAACTGGGCGTCGAAATCTACAGCGTTTCCACCGACACCCACTTTGCCCACGCTGCCTGGCACAACACCTCGCCAGCCATCGGCAAAATCCAGTACACCATGATCGGCGACCCAACCCTGACCATCTCGCGCAACTTCGACGTGCTGATCGAAGAAGCTGGCCTGGCAGACCGTGGCACCTTCGTGATCAACCCAGAAGGTCAGATCAAGATCGTTGAGCTGAACGACGGTGGTGTTGGCCGTGACGCTTCCGAGCTGCTGCGCAAAATCAAGGCTGCCCAGTACGTTGCTGCCCACCCAGGCGAAGTGTGCCCAGCCAAGTGGAAAGAAGGCGAAGCCACCCTGGCTCCGTCCCTGGACCTGGTCGGCAAGATCTAAGTCTGTGAAGTATCAAGGGCGGGTTTCCGCACTTAAGTAAGCTGCATCCGCCCTCAAAACGCCCGGGCGAGATTCGCTCGGGCGTTTTTTTGTCTGCAATAAACCGAATTAATAGGAAATCGCCCGTATGTTGGACGCCAATCTTAAAGCTCAGTTGAAGTCATACCTGGAACGGGTCACCCAGCCGATCGAGATCGTCGCCTCCCTCGACGACGGTGCGAAATCCCAGGAAATGCTGGCCCTTTTGCAAGATGTAACCAGCCTCTCCACGCTGATTACCCTGATCACCGATGGCAACGATGCGCGCAAGCCTTCGTTCTCCATCAACCGCCCGGGTGCCGATATCAGCCTGCGTTTCGCCGGCATCCCCATGGGCCATGAATTCACTTCGTTGGTGCTGGCCCTGCTGCAAGTCGGTGGCCACCCGTCGAAGGCCAGTGTCGAAGTGATTGAGCAGATCCGTGCGCTCAAGGGCGAGTTCAGCTTCGAGACGTACTTCTCGCTGTCGTGCCAGAACTGCCCGGACGTGGTCCAGGCGCTGAACCTGATGGCCGTGCTCAACCCGAACATCCGCCACGTCGCCATCGACGGCGCGCTGTTCCAGGCTGAAGTCGACGAGCGCCAGATCATGGCGGTGCCAAGTGTCTACCTCAACGGTGTGAACTTTGGCCAGGGCCGTATGGGCCTGGAAGAAATCCTCGCCAAGCTCGACACGAGTGGCATCGAAAAGGCTGCCGAAAAAATCAGCGCCAAAGACGCCTTTGATGTGCTGGTGGTCGGCGGTGGCCCAGCCGGTTCTGCGGCGGCTATCTACGCCGCACGTAAAGGTATCCGCACTGGTGTAGCGGCGGAGCGTTTCGGCGGCCAGGTGCTGGACACCATGTCCATCGAGAACTTCATCTCGGTGCAGGAAACCGAAGGCCCGAAACTCGCCAGCGCCCTCGAGGCCCACGTGCGTCAATACGACGTGGACATCATGAACCTGCAGCGCGCCAGCAGCCTGGTGCCAGCGAAAAATGCCGGCGACCTGCACGAAATCCGTTTCGAAAGCGGTGCGACCCTGAAGTCCAAGACCGTCATCCTGGCGACCGGCGCGCGCTGGCGCGAAATGGGTGTGCCAGGCGAGCAGGAATACAAAGCCAAGGGCGTATGCTTCTGCCCGCACTGCGATGGCCCGCTGTTCAAGGGCAAGCGCGTGGCGGTGATCGGCGGCGGTAACTCCGGCGTTGAAGCGGCCATCGACCTGGCTGGTATTGTCAGCCACGTGACCTTGCTCGAGTTCGACAGCAAGCTGCGCGCCGATGCGGTTCTGCAGCGCAAGCTGTACAGCCTGCCCAACGTTGATGTGATCACCAGCGCGCTGACCAGTGAAGTCAAAGGTGACGGCCAGAAAGTGACCGGCCTGGCCTACAAGGACCGTGACAGCGGCGAGTTCAAGACCATCGACCTGGAAGGGATCTTTGTCCAGATCGGCTTGCTGCCTAACACCGACTGGCTCAAAGGCACCGTCGAGCTGTCGCCCCGTGGCGAGATCATTGTCGACGCCCGTGGCGAGACTTCACTGCCAGGCGTATTCGCCGCCGGTGACGTCACGACCGTGCCGTACAAGCAGATCGTGATTGCCGTAGGCGAGGGCGCGAAGGCTTCCCTGAGCGCTTTCGATCACCTGATCCGCACCTCCGCCCCGGCGTAAATCCGGCGCCGCAAATGAAAAACCCCATGAGCGATCATGGGGTTTTTTATTGCGTGGGGCTTTTACAGCGGCGCTGGCTGAATGATCTCGACCCAGTACGCATCCGGGTCCTTGATGAACGCCAGGCTTTTCATGCGGCCATCGCTCAGGCGTTTCTGGAAGTCGCAACCCAGGGCTTCGAAGCGCTCGCACGCGGCCACGATATCCGGCACCGAGATGCAGATATGGCCAAAACCACGCGGGTCGGTGTTGCCATTGTGGTAGGCGAAGTCGGCGTCGTTTTCGGTGCCGTGGTTATGGGTCAGTTCGAGGATGCCCGGGATCGACTTCATCCATTCGGTCCGTTGTGCGACATCGGCCGGGATCTGGGATTTGTCGACCAGGGCCAGGAAGTACAGGCTGAATTCGGCTTCCGGGAAGTCGCGTTTCTCAACCAGGGAAAAACCCAGGACGCGGGTGTAGAAATCCAGCGACTTGGTGATGTCCTTGACCCGCAACATGGTGTGGTTGAACACAAAGTTTGCAGTGGCGGTGTCAGGTTGGGCGGTGACGCCCGGGAAGGTGTTCAATTCGTGCAGGCTCATGGGCCCTCCAGAAAAAAATGGGGCAAACGCGGCTCCAGTGAAAAGCGAGGAGCGATCCCTTGGCTTGCGGCAGGCATCCGTGCAGCCGAGCCATGATACGCAAGGCTCGGCGGTGGCGCCAAATGAAAAAGCCGCTGCAAGCCTTGCGAGCTGCGGGTGGCGGGCTCACACTTTGTCGCTTGAACCTTGGGTATTTGTCGCAATGATCGAATTTCGTAAACCGCTGTTGAGTGCCGTATGCGTGCTGTTGGCCAGCCCCGTGGTCATGGCGGCCGATCCGGAAATCCATTGGCCCAGCGGCTGGCAGGTGGAAGAAGTCGTGCCTGACGACCAGGCCCCGGCAGTGCCCGCCACGGTGTCGCGTCAACGGGCGATCAAGAACGATGAAAACGGCACGACCTTGATGGTCATGGAACTGACCGGTACCCCCATCGAGGCCGGGCATAAAGTTAATCTTCAGGGCGTATTGCTGGAAATGCGCAAATCCATCCAGAAGGACTTTGCCCAAGGTGGCTATCAAAGCGTCTGCACCAAGATGCACCCAACAACATTGAGCCGACTTGACGCGTTGGAAACTACTTGTGTGATTACCGAGAACGGACGACACGTGCTGTCACAAACATTGGTCGGCGCTGTTGATACCGATAAGGCCTATGTTTTTTCATATGCGGGGCAGGCGCAAACCTACGAAGCGAGCAAGGATGAAGTCAGTTCGGTGCGCGACAGCCTGAAACTTTAAATCGGTTATGTCGATCGATCTTGAATACGGTGAAATGTTATTTAAGTTTGCGTTCGAATCCTCCAATAAAAAAGCCCCGCATCGGCGGGGCTCTTTATGGGTAGTGCCTGATCACTTGCGCAGCCATGACTCTACAGTGGCTGCACCGTGCTCTTCTTTCCAGGCCTTGAGGCCGCGGTGGTTGCCGCCTTTGGTCTCGATCAGCTCGCCGGTGTGCGGGTTCTGGTAGACCTTGACGACGCGTGCGCGGCGCTGTTTTGGTGCGGTGGTGGCTGCAGCGCTGGTCTTGCCCAGGGTAGGGTCAAGGATGGCGATGATGTCACGCAGGCTCTTGCCGTAAGTCTTCATCAGGCCCTGGAGCTTTTCTTCGAATTCGATTTCTTTTTTCAGGCCGGCGTCGTTCTTCAGGGATTCCAGCTGGGCGAGCTGCTCTTGAAGGGCTTTTTCTGCTGCGCGAAATTCGGCGAGTCTGGACAAAATAGGTACTCCAATAGTGTTGTTGGCTGATATCAATTACAGACAAAGCTATAAGCCAAGCGCTTTAAGGCAACTCAGGAAAGACGCCTTCCTGCGAGTTCTGCACAGGCAGGAAAAATTGTAGTAGTTAATGCGCTACGAGTAAATCACGTCTTTTGTATTACTTACATTATTTCAACCTGTCTAGTACCGGGCTATTCATTGGTGGTCCAGGGATTTAATCAATTCATCGCTGGGCACAGGCTTTCCGAACAGGTAACCCTGCAGGAAATCCACGCCACGCGCCGCCAGGTATTCGCATTGCTCGACTGTTTCCACGCCTTCGGCAACGATGCCCAGATCGAGCTTGCCGGACAGTTCTATGATGCTGTCGAGAATATGCCGGGAGAGTGCATCGGCGCCGATCATGGCGACAAAACTCTGATCAATCTTCAAATAGTCCACATTGAAGTTGCGCAAGTAGCCCAGGCTGGAATGGCCCGTACCGAAGTCGTCAATGGCGATCATCACCCCCAGTTCATGCAACGCATCGAACAGGCGGCGGGTAATATCCGTGGGTTCGATCAGCTCGCGCTCGGTCAACTCCAGTACCAGGGTGACCTGGCCAACAGGAAAGGCTGCCAGAAACTCTCGGCAATCGTCCACCAGCGCCAGGTCCTGGCAGTGGCGGGCGGTAATATTCACGCCAATATGAAACCCCGGGCTGAAGCGCGCCGCGTGGGGTGCCAGTTGCGCGGCGGTCTGGCGGAGCAGGGCGCGCGTCATCGGCACAATTAGCCCGCATTCCTCGGCGAGTGGAATAAACAGGTCCGGGCGTACCAGGCCTTCCTTCGGGTGTTTCCAGCGCATCAGCACTTCACAGCCCGCCCACTCCCGCGTGTCGCCGCGTACCACGGGCTGGAAGTACGGGATGAATTCATTCGCCCCCAGCGCCCGTTGTAATTCATGGGTTGGCGCAGTCACGCGCTTTTGCAGGGCGTGCGCAAGGACGCCGGCCAACAGGCCAAAAAACACCACCAGGCTGAACATTGCAGGGTATCGGTCCTGCATATAGCGCCACACTTCACCGGCCGGCATACCGGCGTCGACACTGTAGCGATAGCGCTCGGACGCCAGGTGATGATGGGCCACGGCAAACACCGGTACCTGCGTGTTGCGCACTTTGCCGTCGGCACCCAGCCAGTTGGGCCCGACCTGCAGGATCAGATTCGCATAACGGCTGATCAGGCGCAGCGCGTTGGTCAGGTGGTAGCCGTCGATCGAGGCAAACGCGGCCTTGTCGCCCTCCACCAGGCGGTACACCAGCAAGGCCGTATCCGGCGTCACCGGGTTGCCGTTCATCAACCACAGCCGCCCATCCACGTAGTCATCCGGGTTCACCCGCGACTCGTACTGGCTGCCGAACAGCGAGCTGCAATAGATGTTTTTCTGCCAGGACAATGTGGTTGCGCGCACAAACGGCCGGCGTGTGACCTGCTCGCGCAGTGCCAGCTGCGCACTGCTGTCGCACGGCTGTCCGGCGAGTGGCAGCAATTCCTGGGCGGCGAGGGCGGTGTTGTCGAGCATCAGATCGAATTGGCGCACGGCTTCCTGCGCGGTCTGCGCGGTGCTTTTCTCAAGGGTGCGTTCGGCTTGCCAGTGCAGGATGAGCACACCCAGCAGGATGGGCAGCAGCCCGCACAGCACACTGATCGAATGGCGAGTGAAGGACTTTCGAGGGCCTGTGACAGTCAGGGGCATGAATTCCGGGCCTGTTGCGCGAGAGGGCGGTGACGGTAGGGCAGTCAGGGATGCCCGGATGATAGACGGCCCGGTTCAAATATGCTCGTCAGCCCCAGCGATTGTGCGATCTCGATAAAGGCCAGGGCGGCAGGCGAGGACTGCCGGTGGTCCAGCACCGCCAAGCCGTTACGGCGCGACACCCGGGCGACAGCGGCCGGTATACGTAGCGCGGGTCATGATCGCGCGGCAACGCTGCTGGGCAGTTACCTGTGCAACAAACCGCTTGCGCAGGCCAAGGCAATAGGGATTTGATGAAGACTGCGGACAAACACGGTTACGCTGTGTAGAATCGATTTACGCATACAAGAATATGGACTTGCGCTCACGCAAGCCTCGGCCGTCAGAGACTGATGACACCATGAAGCTACTCGGCTCCCCCCTCATCTTTGGTGACTTCCTCGCCCGCAGTGTGCGAGGCCTTTCCTGCGCGCCTCCCTTCGACCTCATCCTTGCTCGCAACTAATCAATTGCTACCCAACAAGAATGATGAGGCACCGAACATGACCGACCATTTAGACAACCCAATGGGCCTGATGGGCTTTGAATTCATCGAATTCGCATCGCCGACCCCGGGCACCCTGGAGCCGATCTTCGAGATCATGGGCTTCACGAAGGTCGCGACCCACCGCTCCAAGAATGTGCACCTGTACCGCCAGGGCGAGATCAACCTGATCCTCAACAACGAGCCCAACAGCATTGCCTCCTACTTCGCGGCGGAGCATGGCCCGTCGGTGTGCGGCATGGCGTTTCGCGTCAAGGATTCGCAGCAAGCCTACAACCGCGCGCTGGAGTTGGGTGCGCAGCCGATCCATATCGAAACCGGCCCGATGGAACTGAACCTGCCGGCGATCAAAGGCATCGGCGGCGCGCCGCTGTACCTGATCGACCGCTTCGGTGAAGGCAGCTCGATCTATGACATCGACTTTGTCTACCTCGACGGCGTAGACCGCAACCCGGTCGGTGCCGGCCTCAAGGTCATCGACCACCTGACCCACAACGTGTATCGCGGCCGCATGGTCTACTGGGCCAACTTCTACGAGAAACTGTTCAACTTCCGTGAAGCGCGCTACTTCGACATCAAGGGTGAATACACTGGCCTGACCTCCAAGGCCATGAGTGCGCCGGACGGCATGATCCGCATCCCGCTGAACGAAGAGTCGTCCAAGGGCGCCGGGCAGATCGAAGAGTTCCTGATGCAGTTCAACGGCGAGGGCATCCAGCACGTGGCGTTCCTCACCGACGACCTGGTCAAGACCTGGGACGCGTTGAAGGGCATCGGCATGCGCTTCATGACCGCACCGCCGGACACCTACTACGAAATGCTCGAAGGCCGCCTGCCGAATCACGGTGAGCCGGTCGATCAACTGCAATCGCGCGGCATCCTGCTGGACGGCTCGTCGATTGAAGGCGACAAGCGCCTGTTGCTGCAAATCTTCTCGGAGACCCTGATGGGCCCGGTGTTCTTCGAGTTCATCCAGCGCAAGGGTGATGATGGCTTTGGCGAAGGCAACTTCAAGGCGCTGTTCGAATCCATCGAGCGTGACCAGGTGCGTCGTGGTGTACTGACCGCCGACTGAAGGTAAAAAAGCTCGGCCGGGATTGCTCCCGGCCGGGCTTTTTATTGCCTGCGGATCAGGCTTTGCGCTGACGCACCAGATGCTTGAAGCCTTCATACACCAGCACCATCACCGCCAGCCAGATCGGGATATAGGTCAGCCATTGACCACCCTTGATCCCTTCACCCAGCAGTAACGCCACTGCCAGCAACAGCACCGGTTCGACATAGCTGAGCAGCCCGAACAGGCTGAATGCCAGCAACCGGCTGGCGATGATGTAGCTCACCAGCGCCGATGCGCTGATCAGGCCTAGCGTTGGAATCAAGGCATACAGCTTCGGATAGGCGTCGAGCACGGCAAACCCCTGTTCGCCGCTCTGCACGAACCACCAGGCCACTGGCAGCATCAGTGCCATGTCCAGCCATAGACCGCCCAGGTGATCGGTGGACAAGTATTTACGCACCACGAAGTAGACCGGATAGCCGATGATCACGACCAGCGTGGCCCAGGAGAAACCGCCGGCTTGATACAGCTCATTGAGCACGCCGAGCGCGGCAAACACGACGGCGATCTGCTGCAGGCGCGACAACCGCTCGCCGTAGACCAGGCGTCCCGTCAATACCATGGTCAGCGGCAACAGGAAGTAACCCACCGACACATCCAGGCTGCGCCCGTTCAGTGGCGCCCACATGAAGAGCCACAACTGCACGCCGAGCAATGCCGAAGACAGCACCACGCCGCCGATCAACCGCGGCTTGGCCGCCAGCCTGCGCAGCAATTCCCACACACGGCGCCATTCGCCGCTGACGATCATGAACACCGTCATGCACGGCACGGTCAGCAACATGCGCCAGCCGAAAATCTCCAGGCCGCTCAACGGCGTGAGCAGCGACGTGAAGTAATACATCACGGCAAACAACACCGACGCCGCCACGGATAAAACAACACCTTTAGACACACTGTCCTCGCCAAAACCGGTTGCTACAAAAGAAGAGAGAAATTCAGGAGGGGATTATGGAGCTTTTGACGGGAGACGGTTGCGCTGTTTTGGGGCGTTTTGCGCGAAAATTTTCATGGGCCGAGGTTTGGAGGGGGTGATAGAGACAAACCTCCTTTGATGAACCCACTTCCCATGGCGGGCCAGTTTGTTGTGGCGAGCGGGGTTATTGTGGTGAGCGGGCTTGCCCCGCGTTGGGCTGCGAAGCAGCCCCAGTCAGCGAGCACGCGGTGGATCAGGTACTCCTCGCCGACTGGTTTTGGGGCGGCTTCGCCACCCAACGCGGGGCAAGCCCGCTCACCACATGAAGCCTAGTCACCACACCAAGCCTGTTTGCCACATGAAGCTGTTTGCAGCCACAAGCCTGTTCACCACAGAAAGCCCGCTTGCCACAACAAGCCCGCTCACCACAGGAAACAGCTCAGCACAAAAAGCCCCGCTTGCTACAAGGCACTATTCCCCGCTTACAAACGAGCTATCCGCCCGGACACAAAGTGCCCCACATCATTGAACCCCGGCGTGGACGAGTGCCCGGGCGTCACCAGCGAATCGATGAAGGCTTCATCTTCCGCCGAGATCTTCACGTCGAGCGCGCCGATGTAGGCATCCCACTGTGCTTCCGTGCGCGGCCCGACAATCGCCGAGCTCACCGCGGCATTGTTGAGCACCCAGGCAATCGCAAACTCGACAGTCCCCACGCCACGGCCTTGAGTGTACTGCTGGATCTGCTGGGCGATGCGCAACGACTCCACGCGCCATTCGGTTTCCAGGATGCGTTTGTCCTGGCGCGCCGCGCGGCTGCCGGCTTCGGGGGTTACATCCGGCGCGTACTTGCCGCTGAGTACGCCACGCGCCAATGGGCTGTAAGGCACCACGCCCAAGCCATAGGCGGCGGCCGCAGTGATCTGCTCGACCTCGGCCTGGCGATTGACGATGTTGTACAGCGGCTGGCTGATCACCGGCTTGTCCACGCCCAGGCGCTCGGCGACGCGAATCACTTCGGCGATGCGCCAGCCGCGATAGTTGGACAAGCCCCAATAGCGGATCTTGCCCTGGCGGATCAGGTCACCTATCGCCGACACCGTGACGTCCAGCGGCGTGTCGTGGTCTTCGCGGTGCAGGTAGTAGATGTCGAGGTAGTCGGTATCCAGGCGCGTCAGGCTGGCTTCCAGCGCATTGAAGATGCGCTTGCGGCTCAAGCCACTGCGATTGGGCAGGCCGTCGGTGGGGCCGATGGCGACTTTGGAGGCCAGCACCCAATCCTCACGATGGCGCGCAATGGCCTCGCCGACGATTTCCTCGGAGCGTCCGCCGGTGTAGACGTCCGCGGTGTCGATAAAATTGATGCCCTGGTCCCAGGCCTTGTCGATGATGCGCAGCGAGTCCTCGGTGTTGGTCTGTTCGCCAAACATCATGGTGCCCAGGGTCAGGGCGCTGACCTTCAGTCCGGACTGGCCCAATGTGCGGTAAATCATGCAAAGCTCCTCAAGGCAGGGAAACGTGACCTATGCAATACCAGACTCGAGGGCTCTGGAACAAGCCCTGCGCGCGTTTCTTCATTCGTGCAGCAACGCCTCGCAGCGTGCCTGCAAAAACCGGTGCAGCACTTTTACCCGCTCCGACACCTGCAGGCGGTGCGGGCACATCAGGTTGAACGGTGTGGGTTCGCCCTGCCAGTCAGGCAGCAACGGCACCAGCCGCCCGGCGTTGATGTCGCGGGCAACATCCAGGTTGGCCTTATAGGCGATACCGTGGCCGGCCAGGGCCCAGCGGCGCACGATCTCACCGTCATCGCTGAGGTAGTCACCGCTGACCTCGACCTCCTCCAACTGTGCGCCCTGGCGGAAATACCAGGTGCTGTTGGCGCGCCCGCGACGCATATAGCGCAGCGTGCTGTGCTGCGCCAGGTCCGCCGGTGTGCGGGGTGTGCCGTGGCGTGCGAGGTAGTCGGGGCTGGCGCACGCGATGCGGTGGTGGCCGGGCACCACCGGCAGCGCCACCAGGCTGGAGTCCTGCGGCACGCCAAAGCGCAGGGCAATGTCAACGGTGTCGCGAAACAGGTCGGCGTTGCTGTCATTGAGCAGCAGTTGCAGGCGGATAGCCGGGTGTTCGACCTTGAATTCATCCAGCCAGCCCAGCAATACGTTGCGCCCGAAGTCCGAAGGCGCCGCCAATTGCAACAAGCCGCTGAGGCTCTGGCCTTGCTGCTTGATCGCTTGCTCGCCCTCGGACAGTGCTTCCAGCGCCACGCGCACGCTGTCCAGATAGCGCCGGCCTTCTTCGGTGAGGCGCATGCTGCGAGTCGAACGCGCGAGCAGGCGAATACCCAGGCGGGTTTCCAGGCGTTTGAGCGCGATGCTCGCCGCGGCCGGCGTCAGGTTAAGGCTGCGTGCGGCGGCCGAGAGACTGCCGGTGTCGGCGGTGCGTACAAACACGTCCAGATCGAGGATTGAGCTCATTTGTAAAAATCCTTTAAAGATCTTGTCGTTTTACCGGGATTTTTCGTCGATTGCCAAGCTGGGAAGATGAACGCTCACTTTCTGACCCAGGACACTTCTTCATGACTTCTACCCTCAACGGCAAAACGGTGATCGTCATCGGCGGCAGCAGCGGTATTGGCGCCGCCGTGGCCAAGGCCGCCGCAGCACGGGGCGCCCAAGTGGTACTGGCCGGGCGTCGTTTGTCTGCGGGCAACGAAAACGGCCTGCGCAGCGAGCCGGTAGACGTTACCGATGCCGCTTCGCTGCAGCGACTGTTCGAAAGCGTGGGGCGGTTTCATCATCTGGTCTATACATCCGGGCCATCGGTGCGCGCCAAGACGCTGGCCGAGACCGACCTGGATGAGGCCCAGGCAAACTTCAATGTGAAACTCTGGGGTTCACTGCGGGCCATTCAACTGGCGCTGCCGTTTCTCGACGAGCATGGCAGCATCAGCCTGACCTCCGGGCAGTTGGGGCGTAAAGCGGCGGCTGGCCAATTCATCAAGACCGGCATCAACGCCGCGACCGAGGCATTGGGCAAGCAGTTGGCTAAAGAACTCGCGCCACGGCGCGTCAATGTGATCAGCCCCGGGGTCATTGATACACCGGCCTATGCGGGGTTGACCGAAGAGCAGCGCCTGGCGATGTTCGCCAAGGCCGGCGGCGCCTTGCCGGTAGGGCGTGTCGGGCAGGCTGGGGAAGTGGCGGCGGGGTATGTGCTGGCCATGGAGAATGGCTTCATGACCGGCGCCGTGATCGACATCGACGGCGGCGGCTTGCTCTGATTGCCGGTGCGAATGCCAATCCTCAGGCGATGCGGTCGGGGGCGAGCCCCGACCGTTGCGTCTGCAAAGGCACTCGTTCAATCAGCTGGCAGTGGTTCGCGGACATTGAAGTTGCCCTTGACCTTAAACGCCTTGCCGTCTGGCTTAAGCATTGAACAGTTGAAGGAACCTTTGGCGTGTCCGCTTTTGGGCAGTCCAGTCAGCGTTAATATGCCGTCGTAAGCGCGCATGATGCCCAGTCCATTCAGATCAGCAAACACGATGCCGACATCAAGTGCGTCATTGCCGAGTTTGTGTTTGCCGAGAGTCACATTTTCATAAACCTGGATGGAAAGTAGATATCGATTGGGTGGCAGGGCCTGGGTTTGCTCACCTATCACGAGATAGTAGTAACGCCCACCCACCCAATCCCAATTTTTCTCGATGCTCAGCACATTGGCATTGAACGACGGCGTTGGAAGGGGGTAGTCAGTGAACGCAGCGGTAAATTTGCCATGGGCCGTCTGGAGCTCCAGGTGACCTTGGCTGGCGATGATCGTACCGGCTCCATTGTTTGCGGCAAAATTGAAGGTTGCCTTCATTCGACCGTTCTTCAGCGATACCCTGATCTCACCGTTTACAGAGTGATAAGCCGGGCCGTCGGCACGGAACTGACCGACGGCCTGGTCAGGCTGTTCAGTTGGACCGAATGGAAAATTATGCTGTTTACCATCGTCAGCGAAGTTGCTGGGCAACACGATATAGAACAGATAACGCTCAACGGGTGAAATAACCTGTTCTACCGAAATCGTCCATACATTGTCTTCATTCTTGAACAGGTGCAGCTTAGCGTCATCAGCATTAAAGAAGTGGTTGGTCGCGCCCTTCACATTGGCGTAGAAAAAGCCGCGCGTCGCGGTAATCTCGGGTTGGTAACTGAGTAGGCTCATCGTGTTGCTCCTATGGTTAGAGGCAATCTGATGCTACCTAGGCAAAAAACATCGATCTACTGTCAAAAATGACAGGTTTAACCGTCAGGGTTTTAATTCCGAAAAGACTGGAAAAAGACGTGCTGACCCTGAGCCAAGGCGCACACGTCTTTAACTTCCAGAGCTGCCGGTTAGCTTTGCAGCGTTCGCGTCATCCGCAACGCCAGCACGCTACCCGCCACGATCACCGCCGCCAGCAAGTACAGCGCCACATCCGTGGAGCCGGTGGCATCTTTCACGAAGCCGACGATATACGGGCTGAGGAAGCCGGCCATCTGGCCCATGGAGTTGATCAACGCCAGGCCCCCGGCCGCTGCGCCGGCACTGAGCATGGCGGTCGGCACTGGCCAGAACATCGGCAGGCCGGTGAGGGCGCCCATCGTCGCGATGGTCAGGCCGAGGATGGCAATGGCCGGGGTGGTGGCGAAATTCACCGCGATCACCAGGCCGATCGCGCCCATCAACATCGGCACCACCAAGTGCCAGCGGCGCTCTTTGCGCAAGTCCGCCGAACGACCGACCAGCAACATGAAGACTGCAGCCAGCAGGTAGGGGATCGCGCTGAGCCAGCCAATCACCAGGTTATCGCTGAACCCCAGGTTCTTGATGATCGACGGCAGCCAGAAGTTGATCGCGTACACGCCGCTCTGGATGCAGAAGTAAATCAGGCCGAACGCCCAGATCGCCGGGTTCTTGAACACTTCCGCCAACGAGTCGGTGGTGGTTTTCGGCTTGTTCGCGAGGTCCGTCGCCTGGTCGGCTTCCAGCACCGCGCGTTCGTGCGGCGTGAGCCACTTGGCGTTGGCGAAGCTGTCGCTGAGCAGGAAGTAGGCGAGGGCGCCGAGGATCACGGTCGGGATGCCCTGCAGCAGGAACATCCACTGCCAGCCCGCCAGGCCGCCTTGGCCGGCGGCGAAGTGGTTGAGGATCCAGCCGGAAAACGGGCTGCCGAGCAGGCCGGACACCGGGATCGCCGACATGAACAACGCCATGATCCGCCCACGGCGGAAGGTCGGGAACCACTGCGAGAGGTACAGCACCACACCCGGGAAGAAGCCGGCTTCGGCCGCACCGGTAAACAGGCGCAGGGTGTAGAAATGCGTCGGCGTGGTGACGAACAGCAGGCAGGTGGACAGGGTGCCCCAGACGATCATCATCAACGCGATCCAGCGCCTCGGACCGAATTTGGTCAGCGCCAGGTTGCTCGGCACGCCGCACAGCACGTAGCCGATAAAGAAGATCCCGGCACCCAGGCCGTACACGGTTTCGCTGAATTTCAATGCATCGAGCATCTGCAACTTGGCGAAGCCAACGTTTACCCGGTCGAGGTAGTTGAACAGATAGCAGATGAAAATGAAGGGGATCAGGCGCAGGGTAATGCGCTTGTAGATGGCGTTTTTATCGTCATCGGTGGCCAGTGTGGCAGCGGCGCTCTGTGACATGGGGAGTCTCTCTTTATTATGATTTTTCGCGATGCGCAGGTAACGTTGATCGCCCAAAGAGTCTCAGCCACGTGGCAGGGTGCTGTCTTTGTGCTTGCGCACAGTGAAGCATCAATTGCGCTGTGCTGATGAACAACCTGCGTTTTCAAGCACTTCTTTCAAGGAGATGGCCCCATGTTCGAGCTGGATCATGACCTGGCTCAGGATATCGTCGATCGCACCATGGCGATCCTGCCGCACAACGTCAATGTCATGGACAGCCAGGGCCTGATCCTTGGCAGCGGTGAACCGGAGCGCATCAATACCCGCCATGAGGGCGCCCAACTGGTCCTGGCCAATGGGCGCGTGGTCGAGATCGACGGGCAGACCGCCAAGCACCTCAAGGGCGTGCAGCCGGGCATCAACCTGCCGCTGATGCACGACCAGCGTCTGATCGGCGTGCTGGGCATCACCGGTGAGCCGGAAGGCCTGCGCACTTACGCCGAGCTGGTGCGCATGACCGCCGAGATGCTCGTCAGCCATCGGCACCAGCAGGTCGAACAACAATGGCGGCGCCAGCGCTGCGATGACTTGCTGGCCTTGCTGCTCGCCGACACTGGCGACTCGCCGCGCCTGGTGGACGAGGCGCAACAACTGGGCCTCAAGCCGCAGCTGCCGCGCACCCCGTACCTGTTCGAGCTGGGTGTGGGGCAATCGGCGGAGGCGTTGAGTGCCTGGCTGACGTCGCGCTATCCGGACAGCTGGTGTGTCAGCTCGGCGCAGTTTTCGCTGCTGTGGTGCCGGCCTGCCGCGCTGCAGGTCGACAATCCGCGCTTGTTGGAAAAGCTCGAAGGCCTGGGCTGGCACGTTCTGCGCGTGGCCGTGGGTGGGCAAGCCGATGGCTTGGCGGGGCTGCGCCGCTGTTACCGGCGTGTCGGTGATCTGCTCGCGTATGGGCGCGATATCCTGCCGCAATCGCGGCTGCTGACCCTCAACCGTTATCGCCTGCCCGTCATGCTCTGGCGCCATCGCAATGACGATGCCCTGGACGAATTGCTCAAGCCGCTGCACAAGGTGCTGGCCAAAGACACCAACGGCCAGTTGCTCGCGACCTTGCGCAGTTGGTGCGACCACGACGGACAAAGCCAGGCGTGCGCCGACGCCCTCGGCATTCATCGCAATAGCCTGCGTTATCGCATGGAGCGCATCGCTGAGCTGAGCGGCGTTGATCCGCTGACCCTGGACGGCATGCTGGCGCTGTACCTCGGCGTACAGCTGCTGCCCCAGGCTTTGTCGGAATGAACAACAAACCTGAGCCAGACTTGTGCATCGGACCGGCGTCATTCCCGAAGCCAACTGGCAGCATGGGCGTCATAAAAACCGGAGAAAGCCCATGAAAATCATCATCGCCCCCGACTCGTTCAAGGACAGCCTGAGTGCCGAGGGCGTCGCCCAGGCCATTGCCGCCGGGCTGGCGCAGGTCTGGCCGGATGCGCAAAGCGTCTTGTGCCCCATGGCGGACGGTGGTGAAGGGACGGTGGATGCGGTGCTTGCGGCCTGCAACGGCGAGTTGCGGCGCCAGGCGGTGCGGGGCCCGTTGGGGGCCACGGTGCAAGCGCGTTGGGGCTGGTTGGCTGACAGCCACACCGCGATTATCGAAATGGCCGAAGCCAGCGGCCTGCAACTGGTGCCGCCGGGCCAGCGGGATGCCTGCAGCAGCAGTACGTTCGGCACCGGTGAGCTGATCCGCGCCGCCCTCGACCTGGGTGCCCAGCGCATCATCCTGGCGATTGGCGGCAGCGCCACCAACGATGGCGGGGCCGGCGCGATGCAGGCGCTCGGCGTGCAATTGTTCGACGCCGATCACCAGGCCCTGGCACCCGGTGGCCTGGCCTTGGCTGGACTGGCGCGGATCAGCCTGGAGAACCTTGACCCACGGCTGGCGCAGGTACGCTTTGAAATCGCCGCCGATGTGAATAATCCACTGTGCGGCCCCCACGGCGCGTCGGCGATATTTGGTCCGCAAAAAGGCGCCAATCCCGAGCAGGTGCAACAGCTGGACGCCGCCCTCGGCCACTTCGCCGACCAGTGTGCCCAGGTGTTGCCCAAGGATGTGCGCGATGAGCCCGGCAGCGGCGCCGCCGGCGGCCTGGGTTTTGCCGCCAAGGCGTTTCTCGGTGCGCAGTTCCGGGCCGGGGTGGACGTGGTCGCCGAGCTGGTCGGCCTGGACGCCGCCGTACGGGGCGCCGACCTGGTGATCACCGGTGAAGGCCGCTTCGACGCCCAGACCCTGCGCGGCAAAACCCCGTTCGGGGTCGCGCGCATTGCCCGCCAACATGGGGTGCCGGTGATTGTCATCGCTGGCACCCTGGGCGATGGCTACGAACAGATGTACGCCCATGGCGTGAATGCCGCGTTTGCCTTGCCGTCGGGCCCGATGAGCCTGGAGCAGGCCTGCAGTGAAGCCCCGCGATTGTTGGCCGAGCGCGCGGCGGATATTGCGCGGGTATGGCGCACGGCTGCCGGGCGCTGACTTGAACCCTTGAACATGGGACAATCCGCGCCTTTTTGACACGGAGAGTCCCCATGCTGCGCCCCGCATTCCTGGCCATGCTGCTGGCTGGTATCAGCCCTCACGTCCTCGCCCAACCCGCGACTGAAACCGTACCGCTGCTGCGGGAAATCAAAAACTGGGTCACCGGTTGCGACAACTTGCGCAATTGCCACGCGCTCAGTTCACCCAGCGGCGTCGATGAAGAAGACTACAGTTCGCTGACCTTGCATATCTTTCACCAGGCAGGTCCCGAAGGGTACTTGCGCCTGCGCTTTGATCACCGCGGCGAAGACCTCGACCTTTCCACCTTGCTGCTGGATGGCCAGCCCTTGGGGCAGGCATTGACGCGCGACTTGCATGTGGAGCTGGACGATGAAGGCGGCGACCCCGAGATGCACTTCTACAGCGTCATCGAGGACGCGCCGGCGCGGCGCTGGTTGCAGCGGTTGCGCAATGGCCAGCGCCTGCAGTTGCCCGGCGATGACAACGCGAAGGTGTCGCTGAGCGGGCTGAGTGCTTCGCTGTTGTTGATGGACGCGGTGCAGGGGCGGGTAGACAACGTCACCGCGCTGGCCCGGCCGGGCAAGGCTGCTGCCAGCGAGGTGCCGGCTCGCCAGCCGACCCCGGTGCTGCGCAAGTTCCCGACCGCCCCCGCGCTGACCGCGCAAGAACAGGCCGGCCTGGCTGCGGCGGCGATCAAGGCGCTGACCAACACCGACACCGAAATGAAACCCGACGCCGAGGCCGGGGCCTTGAGTGCCGACCAGGCCATGATGGTGGTGCGCACTGACTGCGCGGCCTACAACTGCGAGTACGAAATCAGCAGCCGTGAGCGCAAGCCGCCTTACACCGAAACGTTGCTGAGCATTCAGCCTTTGCCGTTGGACGGCGCCGCGTTCGAAGGCTCCGTGGGGTATGACGAAACCACCGGCACCTTGAGTTATTTCTACAAGCTGCGCGGGATCGGTGATTGCGGTGCGGGCGGGGTCTGGGTCTTTGACGGCAAGGCGTTCCAGTTGCGTGAGTTTAAGATGATGCCGCGCTGCACCGGGAGCCCCTACGGGGATTGGCCGGCGTTGTGGACAACCCTGCCGGCGCCCTAGCCAGGCAGCGTGCGTGGCCTCTACACTGGTCGGCCACGTGTCTTTCAAAGGATGAAACACCATGCACGCCCCTGAACCGCATATCGTGATCCAGCGCTTTGGCGAAACCCACCTCGAAGGCGTGGCTGCGCTCTATAACGATCCGGCCGTGTGCCGACAGGTGCTGCAGATGCCGTTTCAGTCGGTAGAGGCCTGGCGCAACAAGCTGGTCACCGACAATGAGCGCCGGCTACAACTGGTCGCCGTGCACGGCGGCGAGGTCATTGGCCAGCTGGGCCTGGAACAGTACCCACGCGTGCGCCGGGCGCATGTCGGCTCGTTCGGCATGGGCGTGGCGCCGGCCTGGCAGGGCAAGGGCGTCGGGTCGCGCTTGTTGGCCGCCGCGCTGGACGTGGCCGACAACTGGATGAACCTGCGCCGCGTGGAACTGACGGTGTACGCCGACAACGAAGCCGCGCATCACCTGTATCGCAAGTTCGGCTTCGAAGTCGAAGGGCGCATGCGCGACTACGCCCTGCGTGACGGTGTTTTTGTCGACACCTTGAGCATGGCGCGCCTGCGCCAATCGGCTTAATCCTGCAGTGCAAACGTCACCGCAGCCTGCGCATGCAGCTCGGTGGTGTCCAACAGCGGCAGCGTGCTGTGCTCGGGCTTGACCAGCAGGCTGATTTCCGTGCAACCGAGGATGATCGCCTGGGCGCCCCGTGCGGCCAGGCCTTCGATCACCCGCAGGTAGACCGCGCGTGACGCATCGCTGATCACGCCGACACACAATTCGTCATAGATGATCCGGTGCACGGCCTGGCGCTCGTCGGCGTCCGGCACCTGCACGGTCAGGCCCTGGGCGGCGAGGCGCGTCTTGAGAAAGTCCCGCTCCATGGTGAACGCCGTGCCGAGCAAGCCGACGGTCAGCGTGCCGGCGGCCACGGCAGCGGCGCCGGCCGCATCGGCGATATGCAGGAAGGGAATCGACACCGCCGCCTCGATGCGCGGCGCGACCAAATGCATGGTGTTGGTGCACAACACCACACACTCGGCGCCACCGGCCTGCAGGCGAAGCGCGGCATCTTCGAGGATCAGCGCGGCGTCATCCCAGCGCCCGGCATGCTGGGCTTGTTCCATCGGGCCGAAATCCACGCTGTACATCAACAGTTGCGCCGAGCGCAGCGGGCCGAGCTGGTCGCGCACGCGCTGGTTGATGATGCGGTAGTACTCGGCGCTGGACTCCCAGCTCATGCCGCCGATAAGGCCGATAGTGCGCATGCGATGCTCCTGACAAGGAAAGTCGCTTCACCTTACCCAGCGGCTGCCGATTAGTCATACGCAGTTGCCAACTCATTCACCATAGCAGTTCAAATAACGGCGTTTGCCGATCGCAGCCAGCGTGCTGGGGGACTCGTCCATACCTGTAAGAAATGACAGTATATTTCGAATCAATGCGCGTATCTAATCAGCAGTGGCGAGCAATCAATACACCTGCCAGACCGCTGGGACGGGAGGGGTAGGGATGGCGGTTCACCCCCCCACACTCTGAGAGGCATTGTCCGGGTCGACTTAAGGCAATGCCCACATTTCAAGAAATTAGCTTCAAGTAAGATCAGGCCGGTTGAAGAAACTACGATCTATTCTGCTTCGTCGTGACGGCAGGCGTTGCAGCCGGAGCCCAATCTTATAAAAAGTTGATTCAGGAGGAATCCCTCATGGCATCGCAACCCTGCGAAGGCGATCCCGGCACCGGCCAACGCGATCACTTATCACCGACACCGCTCATTATTCCCGAAATCCATCTGCCTTTCGCTGGTCCGCCACCGCGTTCCGACCGTGAGCCGTTGCGTGCACATGCTCTCGCCTGGGCGCAGCGGTATGGCTTGATCGGACGCCGCGGTGCGCATCGGTTGAGTACCACTGCGCTGCTCGAACTGGGCATTGCGCTGTGCGGAAGGGCGCCCACGCCACAAGCCGAGATTCTGGTCTGCTGGTACCTGTGGGCGCTGATCCTCGATGACCGAATCGATGATGGCCCTTGGGCGGAAAAAGGTGCACTGGATCGTTTCATCACCGCGGTACAGGCTTTGACCGACGGTTGCGAGGCTGATCCTGCAGCTGAAACCAGCCGTTTTGATGACCCGATGCTCAGTGTTCTGGTCGATGACCTGTGGCCTCAGACCCAGCGTTTGGGGGACGACCATTGGCGAAATAGGCTCGTGCGGCATTTGATCCAACATCTGCGAGCGCAGGCGACGCTGGTCCGCGTGCGGGAAACCGACACGGCGCTCACGTTGGCCGAGTACCTGCCTTTACGCCGTAACTCTTTCGGCGCACTGTTCTTCTTTGATCTCATCGATGCGGCTGAAACGCTCGATCCGTACGCGGATGCAGCGGACACCGAATGGTGGAACACGCTGCGTGAGCACGCTGCCGATATAATTGCCTGGACGAACGACATCCATTCGATTGCCAAAGATGTGGTGTGTGGCGAGCGCTTCAACCTGGTGTCGATCCTTGCCGATACCAGAAGCCTGGACTGGCCTGCCGCGATTGAATCGGCCCATCAGATGGTGAACACGGCGGTTGCGCAGTTCACCGCGGTCGCCGCCCAGCCTGCGAATCATCGGCGCTCCGCCGCGACTGACCCCGATCGGCTGCGCCAGGTTGTCCGGGCGGCGGGCGACTGGCACCGGAGCGTTTCTCGCTATCACCTGCAAGCTGCCGACGCTTCGGCACAGGATAACCGGCAAGTGGATCTGAAACTGACCCCGCCGACCCTTAAATCCCGTCAATTCGAAGTCGACCCGTACCCATTGTATGAGCGTTTGCGTACCTCGTTACCGATCGTTTACGACGAGCCCACCGATGTGTGGCTGGTCAGTCGGTATGTGGATGTGAAGGCGGCGCTGACCCATCCTGGGGCGAGCAACAACAACTACAGTTGGCAGATTGGACCGTTGCTGGGACACACAATTGTCACTATGGACGGATGCGAGCACGCTCAGCACCGAGCGTTGCTGAGTCCATCGTTTCGCAGCAATGCCCTCGCGGCGCTTGAGACCTCCATCATCGCGGTAACCACAGACCTTCTGGCGCAAATGCAGGGTCGACGTCAGGTGGACCTCATTGCCGATTTCACCGCGGCACTGCCCGTGCGGGTGATGGCTCGCGCACTGGGTCTCCCGGCTGAAACCCGCGAGGAAGTGGAGCGGCTTAAACGTTGGTGTGCCGTGGGCTTTGCTTATATGGGCAACTATCGACAGGACCCGGCACTGTTGACCGGTGGGTTATCCAACCGAGACAGTTTCTACGACTTCATCCAGCCACACATCGACGCCCGCCGTTCTGAACCCTCAGATGATTTGATTTCGCAGCTCCTGGCGGCTCAGATCGACGGCAAGCCGTTGTCGGAGACGTTCGTCCGGTCCTACTGTGCGATCCTGATGACGGCGGGTAGCGAGACCAGTCACGGTGCGCTGGCGAATCTGATTGTCAACCTGCTGAACGAGCCGGGTGTCAAAGACGCGGTGATGGCCAATCCAGAGCTGATGGATAATGCGCTCGCCGAAACCCTGCGACGCAACCCGCCTTTGCAACTTGTACTGCGGGAGGCCCGTGAATCGCTGCAGCTGCCGTCGGGAACGATTCCTGCCGGAGCGACCCTGGCCTGTCTGATCGGCTCGGCCAACCGTGATCCAGACCAATTCACCGATCCGGACACTTTCAACATGTCGCGCACCGAACACGCAGCCAGCCATTTCGCCTTTGGCGCGGGGCGCCACTTCTGTCTGGGCTCAATGCTGGCACGGATGGAGATCACGATCAGCGCTCGCATGCTGCTACAGGCCTTTCCAAACCTGCGCTGGGCTCCTGGGTTCAAGCCTACCGAGCACGGATTCCTCAATCGGTGCCCTGGACGACTGGAGGTCGCACTATGAGCACTACTGACTTCACTGAGGATACCGGCTACACCAGCAGTTATCTTGCCGATCAGCACGCAGGCCAATTGGCCCGTTTACGCACCCTGGAGCGTGCTTTTGACCCCTTGAGCCAGGAGGTTTTTAATCAGTTGGATCTTACGCACACGTCTGCCATCCTCGATCTCGGCGCCGGTGCCGGATCCTTCGCGAGATGGCTGAGCAAGCGATATCTCGACGCGACGGTCACTGCCACTGACATCGATACCCGATTCCTGGCCGATATTCCCGGCATTCGGGTGCTGACCCACAATGCGGCGACTGATGGTTTTCCTGCTGCCTCCTTTGACGTGGTGCATGCTCGGGCGCTGCTGTGTCACCTCAGCGAACGCGAAGAAATCTTGACGCGAGCCGCAACCTGGGTCCGCCCGGGCGGTTGGTTGGTGATCGAAGACGTGAGTCTGCAACCGAGCTTGAGCACTGCGAACCCGCTGTTTCGAAAAGTAGCCGAGGCCGGAGTCACCCTCCTGGAGCAGACCATCGGCTCCAACATGCGCTGGGCTGATACGCTTGCCGCTGGATTACGTGCTCGGGGACTCTCCGGCGTCGGGCAGCGTACCCTCGAAGGTCGAATCGGTGACAACAGCCTCGCCGATGCCTTTTGGGCTGCAACCACCGCCCAGGCTGGACCGGCGCTGCTGAAACTGGCGTTACTCACTCAAGACGACCTTGACGCCATGGCCCGCCTGCGTGCCGATCCAGGGTTCGACGAGGCAGCGCTGACGTTCGTCAGCGCCTGGGGGCAAGTCCCCTTACCTGAGTAAACCTCGCGCACTGAAAGCAGTGTGCGGGGGAGGGCATGCGTAATTGCACGGAAGGGAATGCACAATGAACAATGATGTAGTGTTAGTTGACGCTCAGGATGTACAGATCGGAGTGTGTGACAAACGCACAGCACACCTGGGAGCGGGAAAGCTTCATCGCGCATTTTCAGTGCACCTGATCGACAGCGATGGGCGTCATCTACTTCAGCGTCGTGCCGCCGGAAAAATGCTCTGGCCAGGGTTCTGGTCGAATGCGTGCTGCAGTCATCCGGCTCCGGGAGAGACTATCCTGGATGCCGCAGCTCGTCGTCTGCGTGAGGAATTAGGCGTCACGGCCTCGTGCCGTTTTTTATACAGTTTTGAGTACCATGCGCGCTTTGGTTCAATCGGCGCGGAACACGAATTTTGTCATGTATTGGTTGCGCAATCTGACGCTTTGGTCAGCCCGGCACTTGAAGAAGTCAGCGAGATCAAGTGGTGGACACGAGCCGAAATATCCGCGCGCCTTTCAGAATCGCAAGAACAGTTCACTCCCTGGTTTCGAATGGAGTGGCGTCAGCTTTTATCGGAGCATCCCTCTTTCGATACACCTGTATTGCAGGCCTGATCAAGCCGCAATGGGCGTCATGCGAATCCCCTGAAATCCTCAATCCCAGGCGAGGATCTTGCGCGTGCTGCAGTGTGTGCCTGTAGCACGCAACACCGTCATGACAGGTATAAACCTGTTAATTCTAACAGTAGACGGTAAGCGTTTTGGCGCTGTTAATGGAGGTCAGGCCTATTCCATGCAGGCTTGATCCATTGATAGACGAAGGAATTGCATATCGACTACGGCGCTTACGTTAACAAGCGCGCCGTTCATCGATCAGCCGTGGCGCAATATCCCGCCGCTGAAACGCCAGCCCAGGGCTGACACGTCAACCGCACCTTCCATTGCATTCCACGTTGAGGCCGGGGCGCCCGGGTTGGAGTTGATCCAACGGTCAGCGACGAGCCGCGCCTCATGCTGGTGTTTAGTCATACGCTGAGTGGCCGCATCTGCCATGATCAGGCTTCGCAATCTGGCTCACCCAAGGAAATCCGCAATGGACGATGTACAGCAACTGGGCGAGATGCTTCGTCATTACGCTGATAGCGAAGCGCACAAAAAACAGCAATTTGACCTGCAGTCGGCGCGCTGGACGCACAAGCTCAGCGAGTTGTTCGGGCAGATCGAGCAGTGGCTCGAACCGGTCAAGCAGGTGGGGTTGCTCGAAGTCCACCGTGAGCCCTATGTGGCCAGCGGGCCGAGCGTGCCGGTCGAGGCCTCGACCTTCAAGACCGAGAAGCTGACCGTGCAGATCACCGGCAAACCGGTGGAGTTCGTGCCGGACGTGATGGGCGTGGGCGGCTTGATTTCCGTCGCCGTGATGGGCCTGACCGCTGCGCGCCACGGCAGTGTGTCGCTGGTGCTGGCGGCGGATAAAAATGACTGGATCTGGAAGAAAACCAACGGCCTGAAAGACCCGGACACTTTTGCCTTCGACGCCAACTTCCTCGCCTCGCAATTGCAGAGCCTGATTCCGCGCGAACGCGGCTGAGGCACACGGCCCTCGCCGGCACGTCGGTGCCGACTGAGGACGTGTCTATTTCAGCGCCGGGTCGCCGGGGTTGAGCGCCTTCCAGCTTTGCAGCACGGCCTGCGCCTTGGGTTCCTGGCCATTTTCCAGGTAGTACTGGATCAGCGACAGCCGCGCAGTGCGGTGATAGGGCTGACGCTTGAGCAGGTCTTCCTCAAATCCACGGCAAACCCGGCGTGCACCGCATCAGTGTTTTTGGCGGTCCACTGCAGGTGGTTGGAGGCCGGGCCATGACAGGCCTGGCAGCCCACGCCGAGGCTGTTCCATTGACCGTTAAAGCGGTTGTTGAGCGCATCGAAGTTGCGTTTGTAGCCGGTGGTGTGGCATTCCACGCACATGAAGTTGGCGTTCTGGTTGGGTTTGCTCCAGTGCAACGGGCTCTTGAAGGTGACGCCCTGGCCTGGATAGAGATGAAACCAGCGGCCTTTCTGTGTATCCCAGGCCACGCCCAGGGCTTGCAAGCGACCGTCGCCGACTTCGAGCAGATATTGCTGCAACGGTGCGATGCCAAAGGTGTAGGCCACCTTGAAGTCGACCGCCTTGCCATCGCTGCCCGGGGTGTTGGCCCAGAACTCATCGCCGCGTTGATAGAACCGCGTGGTTTCACCTTCGGCACTGAACGAGGCGTTGTTGAAATCCGCCGGGACCGTCTGCGGCGTGGCGGGCTGCATCGCCAGCTGGTGGTGCGAGCCTTGCCAGTCCTTGGCCTGGGCCTGGTGGCAGCCCTGGCACTGCTGCTCGTCGACCAGTTGCGCAGGGGGCGCGATGATCACCGGTTTGGTCGCCGCCACGGGCGCCGGAGCCGGTAACCGAGGCGTGCTGGCCTGCAGGAAAAACCAGATACCGGCCATGGCCGCCAACAGCAGCACACTCAGCACGGGGTACAGGTAACGACGGGGCGAATCACGGAGGGGTACGACAGGCGCTTGTTTGGGCTTGGGCATTCCGACTTCCGCTGTCTTGATGCATGGACGCTCTACGGCGTTCTTAAGCTCCGTGCAGCTATGACGCTGGCCGCAGTCCTGTCAAACGGGCAGGTGAAAAAGCACTATTTCTCCAGGATTGGCTATACCTACAGCTCAGTGTTTTGACGAAGACCGCCAGGGAGTTCAATGATGAAACTAAGGCTAATGATCAGCACCGTGTGCATCGCAACCCTCGCCATGAGCGGTTGCGCCAGCAAGGTCACGCAACCGGATGAGTACTCGGGTTTTCTCTCCGACTACAGCCAGCTCAAGGAGGCCCATTCGCCTTCGGGGGCCGAAGTGATGCGCTGGGTCGATCCCAAGCTGGACCTGAGTCACTACAACGCGGTGTACATCGAACCGACCCAGTTCTACCCCAAGCCCCAGGCCACCGCGAAAATCCCGGACAACACCCTCAATGGCATCAACACCTACTACAACCAGGCGCTCAAGCGTGAGCTGGCGAAGTCGTTGCCGCTGGCCAATGCCCCCGGCCCTGGCGTGATAGTGGTGCGTGCGGCGATCACTGCGATAAGCAGCAAGACCGAGTCCCTCAAGCCGTATGAGTACATTCCGGTTGCCCTGGTGGCGGCGGCGGTGAGTACCGGCACCGGCATCCGCGACCAGGAAACCACCCTCGGCACCGAGGCACAGTTCCTCGACGGCGCCAGTGGCAAGGTGCTCGCCCAGGTCGTGCGCAAAGGCACCGGCAAGCCACTGGCGAACGACTCGCAGGTGATGAAGGCCGACGATGTCAAAAGCGTCACTGATGGCTGGGCATCGGACCTGCATCAGTCTTACCTGAAGCTGAAAAAGCACTGACGCTTAAAACGCATTCCTGGCCGGTTTGTTGTAGTAGCTGAGCAGGGCATCGTAGCGGCGGGTGACGAGGTAATAGTCGTCACTCAGTTGCTGCGGTGGGGCGTGTTCGTGCCAGTGCTGGGTGAGCGTGCGCAAGGCTGACAGGTACGCGTCGGCCGGCTCGTTCAGGGTGTACCAGAGAAAATGGGCTTCTTCGTCGAGCTTGCCGCCCGGATGGGTACGCACATATGCGCGGGCGCTGTCTGCCGCCTGTTGCACGGTGTCGGCCAAGGCTGCCACGGCAGGCGGCGTCAGGCTGGCGTTGCGCATGCCTTGCTCGATCTGGTTCACAGCCTGGCGCGCGGCGATCATGTAATTGAGCACCTGCCAGTGCATGTCCCGGCCGAAGCGTGCCTCGATCAACGCCAGCTGCGCCGGGCGCACCGCCATGTCGGCCTGCTCCAGCGGCGTGCGCAGCGCGGTCGAGGCCGCCAGGTAGTCCTGGCCTTTCTCGGCCAGTTGCAACGCATACTGTTTTCTCACGGCTTCGACGAGGATTTGCTGTGCGGCAGACGTCCACTCCGGCAGCGTGACCCGATCAGCCAGCGAGGTGAAGCTGTTCAGGCTGGCCGCGTAGGTCGCGGCGGGCCCGAGCAGTGGGCTGTCGGGTTGCTGGCGCCGCAGTTTCAGGGTGTACAGCTCAGAGCAGACCGACGCGCGGATATAGCGGGCATCGGGCTCGCTGCGGTCGCCGAATTTATCGTAGCTGCGCACTTCCTCCTGCCCGGTACTCATGAAGTAGTAGGCCAGGCGTGTTTCCCGATCGACGCGGTTTACGCAATCAATGATCGGCGCAATGGCGCTGGCCGCCGCGGTGTAGGGGCTGTCGCGCTGGTCGAGCCACAACTGGGCGTATTGCAGCGGTTTGGTGGCGCCGGCTACGCCGAGCAAGCCCAGGCCGAGCACCAGGCCGATAGGCACCAGCCATTTCGGATTCATTGCGTAGCCTCCTGTCCATACCACTGCGCCTCGGTGGCGGGGGCCTGGCACGCGGTGTCGGTGCGCGGCATGCGACTGCACAGGCGTTCGGTCCAGGGTTGCAGGCCCTGGTTGCGGGTGACGCGGTGCTGGCTGTCGAGCAGGGCCAGGCCCGCGTACAGCACAATCCCCAGGATCACCAAGAGTGCCATGCCCAGTGCGGCCCAGCGCGGATTGCGCGCGGTCCACGGGGTGTGACTGTTCATCAAGGGGCGCTTGATCACGCCGATAAGCGCCAGCACCGCCACCAGTGTCAGGCTGGCAAACGGGCTGAAGACATACCCCAGCGTGGCGGCGAGGATCAGTCCAGGCACCAGGTCCCGTATCGGCAGCAATGGCAAGTGCGTAGGGCTGAGCCAGCGGGGCAGGCGTTGACTGAGCTGCTCATCCAGCACGCGGTACTGATGGGCCAGCGGGCGCCAGGCCTGCCAGGCCACGCCGGCGCCGATCACTGCCGCGAATGCCCATAACACGCCGTAGCCCAGCGTCGGTACCACGTTGCCGGCCAGGGTTTCGGCCTTTGCCAGCGCGCCGACCAGGCAACTCAGCACCAGCGCGACGATCCACGGCCAGGTGTCCATCGCCGTGTCCCAGCCTTGCCAGAAATACACAGTGCCGCCGGGCATCGCCTCGGCTTCGGCCACGTGGTCGGCGTAGATGTCGGCGCTGAGCGCCTGGCAGGCTTTCCAGTCGTGTTCGTTGAAGCGCTGGGCGAAGGCACGCCGCTGGCCCAGGCTCAGCGGTGCCAGCAGCAACCGCGCGGCCCGTTGTTGCGGGGTGTTGGGGGCTTCGGCCGCCAGGGCACGCTGGCGCGCCATGAAGATTGGCGCTTGCTGGCGCCGCAACAGCAGCGTCCACTCGTCTGCCGGGCAGTCATGACCCGCGCCGCCGTGCCAGTGCTGGCCGGCGCAGACTGCCTCGAATACGGCGCTCGACCAGTAGTGACTCTGCGCCAGCAGCCGCGCCAGCCAGTGGTTGAACCACTCGGCATGTGGGTGATTGTTCACCCACGGGTGCTCGTCGCGCGCTGCATAAGCGGCCAGGAACGCCGCCTCATCCTTGTGCTCCAGAGCCTCGCGCAGCGGTTGCTGCAAGGCCGCGCGGTGCTTGCGCTCGAGCTTTTCGACCAGCTCGGCGGGCAATTCCAGGCGCTGCCAGGCGGTCAGCCAGTTGAACGTTTCAAAGGCCCAGCGCGTGTCTTCGGGGTTGAGGTCGCCTTCGATGTCGCGCAGCAGCAGGTGGATTTCGAAGTGCAGGGCGCCGCCATTACCGAGCGCCGCCTGGTAACGCTCGGCCAGGGTCTCGCCATGGGTCTCGATGATGACTTCGTCGGCTTCCTGCGGGTCCTCGCTCCACGTCAGCGCGGCCTCATAGGCTTCGCGCAGGCGCTGGAAACCCTCGGGGTCGTCATCCGGCCGGGTCTTCTTCAGCAGCGCCGCGTAAGTGCGCTTGATCGTGCGGCTATCGGCATCCGGCGGCAGGCCAAGGACATTCCAGCAAGTCATGTGCGGTGCAACTCCCTAAACAATCGCGCGCACATTACCTGTTTTACGGGGTGATAAACCAGCGGTAGTAGGGGTTGGCGCTGTCTTGCTGCAAAACATCGCGAATATCCCGGCCCCAGGCATCGCGGTCGCCGTCGTAGGCATGCAGGCTCGCGCGGTAGAACTGCAGCAGGCGTTGCTGCTCGGCGGCCACGGTGCGGCTGAAGGCTGCATCAGCATTGACCAGCGGCGCCGGCACCCGCAGGTCGAGCAACGCCGGCAGCACCCGCGTGATCTCCTGGCTGCGCACCCACGGCGCGTATTCGATGCGCGGCTGGTCGTCGGTGACCGGCAATGCATCGGCAGCCATTGCGCCAGCAGGCCCTGTTTGCCCAGGCGCGTGGCCGCCAGTTGGTAGAAGTCTTGGGAATACAGGTTGACCATGCCAGCGGCGGAGGGCGGCGGCGGTTCCAGGGTTATCAGGTCATAGGTTTGCGGGTTGCGCAGCAGTTCCTGGCGACCGTCGCGCAGGCGTACCTCCACGCCCGGGTCACCCGCCGTTGTGCTTGATGCCGTCGAAGAAGCGCGCATTGTCGAACGACGCCGAGACATCCGCGTACGGCTGGATGAACTGAATGGCGCTGTTGCGCCCGTCAATGCCGAACGAGCGCGCGTAGCGGAACAGGTAGAGGTCGGCATTCAACGACAGGCCGGTGATCGGCAGCGTGGTGTCGATGGGGGTGTTGGTGTCGACTCGGTTGTAATAGCCGAACACCATGTTCAAGTCAGTGGGCGTGTTCTGCCAGTCCCTGGCGTTGTCGGCAAATCCCATGCCTGGCACCAGGGCCAATGTCGATGCACAGAACGCACTCAGTCGGGCACGTGAAATCATGGCGCTACTCCTTGTCGGCCTGATATCTGGGGCTACATGCCCGGTCTACCCCTGTTGCGACCGGGCAGGCAGTGCTACTTCAACGGGGTCAAGGGCGGCAGTTTCCATTGACCATTACCCACCTCAGGCTTGGGCAGGTAAATCCGCAGTACCGCGTAAAACGGACCGGGTGGGGCCGGCAGCCAGTTGCTCTGCTCGGCCTTCGGTGGTTCGTGATGCTGCAACGCCAGGGTCAGGCCGCCATCGGCGTCCAGCTTGAGGTTGGGCAGCATGCGCGAATTGATCAGGTAGCGTTTCTTGTGGTTGGGCACCAGCAGCTTGGTCTTGCCGTCGTACATGGTCAGCGACCAGAACGCGTCGGCCGGTGGCAGCTGGTCCTTGGCGAAATGCACAGTGTAGCTGTGGCGTGCGCCGTTGGCCGGCTTGCCCTCGCTGTCGACGAAGTAACCCAGGTAGGCGGCCTCATCGGTGGAATTGCCGAAAATCCCCATGTCCGCACCGGCGTAGCGGTACAGGTAGTTGTTCTGCAGGTGATCGCGGCTGCCGAACAGGTCACCGCTGCTGACCTGGTGGGTGTCGACCTTGTCTTTCTTGAAGGCGGCGAATTCGGCGCGGGCGTCGGCAATCCCTTCTTCCAGGGACTTGCGCTGTTCAGCCGTCAGGTCCTTGACCTTGAACGGCGCGCCGGGGGCGATACCGATCTTGGCAAAGCGCGCCAGCAGGTCTTTTTCACTGTCCTGGGGGGCGGCGAAGGCCAGCATGAAGTTCAGGTAGCGAAACAGCTGCGGGCCTTCCGTCATGGTCGCCATGGGCTTGGGCCATTCGATCTTCGGTGCCTTGGCCGGCGCCGCTTGCTTCACGTAGCTGCTCAGCGGCTGCACCTTGTAGCCATTCTGGATCTGCTTGACCTTGTTCAGGTCCTTCTCGTCAAACAGTTGCGTGCGGTACAGGGCATAGGCGATGTTGCTTTCGCTGTAGACCACGCGGTCGATGTCGACCGGCTGCTGACCTTTCCAGTCCGGGCCGGCGATCATGTAGTGGCCGCCGTTATTGCCGGTGCTGCGCGTGCCCAGGTAGGCGAAGTTCTGCGTGTAGAGGTCGATCAGCTGCACCGAGTAGTAACGGTTGTCTTCGATCTTGGGCAGGGTCAGCACTTGCGGCTCGCTGCGCAGGTCCAGCCAGACAAAGGAGTAGGGCGTGTCCGAGTTCGGGGTGACGAAAGCGCTGTCCTTGGGCGTGAAGACCTGGGCGGTGTTGCCGATATGGTTGAACGGTGCCTTGAAGTTGGCACCGCCCTTGTCGACGGCTTGGGTGTAGAGCGTCTTGTACATTTCCACCACCGGGTAGCCATACAAGTAGGCTTCCTTGGCAATGGCCCGGGCTTCGCTGGGCGTCGCGGTGAAATCGGCCCAGGCGCCGGTACTCATGAGTATCGAGAGGCTCGCCAACAGCAGGCGCGTCGGTTTTCTGATCATGTTGTTGCGTCTCTTAGGGAACTGGGGTGATGTCGTCGAGTTTCCAGCTTTTATCGAAGTAGGCCTCGGTCGGCGCGTACAGTCGGAAATAGCTGAACCAATGTTTGCCGGGGAGAGTTTGCACCCAGTTGCTCTCGAAGTCTTTTGGCGCGTGCGGTCCGAAGTAAAGATCGATCGATCCATCGGGGTTTTTCTTTAAATCCTGGCGTGAAGACAGGTCGGCCTTGCGTTGTGGGTTGTCGATCAGGCAGCGGCTGTCGATGTCGTAGACCGTCAGTGACCAGAATTGCCTGGCGGGTGGATTGGCGCCTACATGCAGCGTGTAGTGTTTGCCGCCGTCGAGCCATTGGCCGTCTTTATCGGTGTCGGCGCCGAGGTAGGTCTGGCCCAGGCCCGGGGTCTTGGACACCATGCCCTTGGTGTTGGTGACCGCCTCGTAGAACCAGGCGCTACGTTCCCACCGCTGGTCGTAGTAGCCAAGATGCTGGGAGGGTTCGACGATGTTCAGCACTGTGTCCCACTGCCGGTCTTGAGCAGGAAAATATCGAACAGGTTGAGGTCGCCGATGCCGGTGCTGTAGCCACTGTGCGGATCCGGGCGGGTGCTGATCGGCAGCGTGGCACGCAACAGCTGCGGCACGCCGATGAAGTCCGACGGTGCAATCGGCAATGTACCGCGCAGCAACAGGTCATTGGTGTGCGCGTTGCTGTCATACAACCTGGGCGTGTAGTAGTCCTGCAAGTTGGCGCCCGGCGCCAGGTTGAGCGGGTTGTTACTCTTGTTGGCGGTATCGGCGGTATCGGCGTGTGCAGAAAACGTCGGCAAGGTGAACGCGGCCAGCATCAATGCTGGAACAAGCGATGATCTGGACATGACAATTCCCCAATTCCATGGTGACTTGCCCGGCAACATCTGCGTGCTCGGGCTGCCCCGCGTCATAAACGCTGCAGGACCTGTCGATTGAAATTAGCAGCTATATCCAGACGCGCTAGCAACCCGAATGAATTAGTTGTTTAGAAAGGGGAAGAGCAGTGGCCTACCGCTCCAAAGAGCGATAGGCGGCAACGGGGAAGTGTCAGACTGCCAGTATGACTTTGACTTTGTCGCGCAGTTGATCGATGGAAAACGGCTTGCCAATCACGTGCATGCCCTCGGGCACATCGATGCTGTCGGCATAGCCGCTGGCAAACAGGATCGGCAGTTCAGCACGCAGTTCGCGCACTTTGGTCGCCAGTTGCTTGCCATCCATGTCCGGCAGGCCGACATCGGTCATCATCAGGTTGATGACCTTGCTGGAGTCTTCCACCACTTTCAGGGCCTCTTCGGCGTCGGCAGCCTCCAGCACCTGGAACTCCAACTCTTCAAGCACATCGACGATCAACATGCGCACGATGGCATCGTCTTCGACGACAAGGATGGTGGGGGCGGTGGCGGACATAATGAGGGTTCCCGAAAAGTGAGGTGCAGGTCGTGCTCAGTGCAAAGACCATCTTCTAATGAGTGGCTTCGATCCTGGCAAGTTCCCGCAGCAGGTCTTCATTGTGAAGGCAATGGACAAGAATGTCCCGCTCGGGAGCGGACCCTGCGCCTCACGTGGTCGAGTGAGGCGAGGGCTATTCACGTGCCAGGCATTATAACGGCGTCATCAACTGCGCTACGGCCGCACCGTCAACCTTGTCGGCAGCCAAATCGCGCGCTTGGAATTCGCTGACGTTGTAGGTCAGCGTGCCGTGTTTTTTGCCATAGGGCCTGCGCGTCACCGCAGTCAGCCCGCTGCTTAACGCTTTATCCAGGCCTTCCTGCATCGATTGCAATGTTTGGAATTTCACCAGCCCTGCGTCCGGGTCGTAAAAAAACCATTCTGTTTCTCCGTTCTTGACCTTGATGCCGGCTAACAGCCCATGATCTTTCTCACCGATCCTCAGGGTTTTCGAGGTGGGGGAGTTGGTCAGGTCTTCGATGATTTGCGCGGCCGTGCATTTTGTGACGGTTTGGTCCAGGTGAAAGCTTTTTTTGTCGCCGACCACATCTTGAAAAGTTCTCAGGGTCTTGATGAAGGTTTGCGATTCGGGGGTCAAGGGCGCGTCGGCGGCGCGGTACAGGTTGGTGAGGAACACGTCTTCTTTGCCATGCTCGATCGCCAGCGCCATCGTATTTGCCATTGCCGCGCACTCGCCGCGGGAGGCGGGGTCGACATGCGCGTGGTAGTGGGTCTGTGACGCCGGGAATAACCGCACACCGGGTGCATCGACGTCACAGTTCAGAAGATGTGAGGCGTATTGTGCATTCTCTATGGCCTTCGACTTGATTTCCTTGGCAAGCATGCCAATTTCTTCCGCAGTCCGGCCGGGCTTGGAAATCAGTTCGATGAGCCCTTGCGCGCTGATATCTGGGTAATAATCGCGAAGACGGGTCACATCGCCACTTTCAAAGCCACGATTGAAATCAGCGCGATTATGCGGCCACTGCGCACGCTCGAGGTTGTTCTTGAACCCTTCGTGATGAGGCCCGATCGGTGCTCCAGCGTCGATAGGGCCTGGCCTGCCATTCAGAGGGGTGAAGTGCTGCAAGGGCGCGCCAAATGCCTCCTGCTTGAGCGGATTGTAGGCGTACCAGTTGCCATTGCGATGGACAGCGACCCCGTCGACAGAACCCTCGGCGACTTTATACGACCCCAGGGCTGCCGCCCCATATTCCTTGTTGGCCGCCTTCAGCAGGTCATAGCTCCCCGATGCGCCCCGAACCTTGTTGATCAGCCATTGGCCTGAATGGCTGAACATTCTGGCGCCCTGGGTCGCCAATGCGGCTGTACCGATGGCCAGGCCCTTGGCGCCGCTCAAAGGGTTGAGTGCGCTGATCAGGGCGCCGCCGATGATGCGTCCCGCGTGCGCAGCCTTCACCGCAGTGGAGGCACCCGTCGAGGCTACCTTGGCGACTTTTGCGCCGGCTCCGTAGCCCGCGGTCAAGAGACCGAACGCATCCAGGCCAAGGTCGATAAGGCCCGACTCGTAGTCACCCTGGCGAAAATTGACAATGGCCGACCTCAAGGGAATCAAATTGAGGAAAAACTCCTTGACGCGCTCACCCCCGGCTTTCTGCTGATCCAGTGTCGTGGTTCCAAAGGCTTGCGTGCGTTGATCATGGCCACCGATATCCAAGTGTTTAAAAAAAGCGTCGGCGAGGTAGTGTGTGCGTGCGGAAGTAAAGCTCAAAGGGACTGGCGCCGAATCCACCGGTGTTTTTTCAGGCGCTTGGCGGTCATGGTCATCCGGTATGAATTTTTCTATGCGGGTCTGGATATTGCTGTTGCGTTGATCGCCCCGGGTAATCGCCGCTTCCGAGCGCTTGATGATGCGGCTGTTTAAAATGTCCACTTCATACACGCACACCTGCGGTTTTCCATCCACCATTCGCTGCGTTTTTATCAGCAACTCATTGCGTCTGGAGCGAAAGACGGGCGGGTTTATAAACCCTGTATCAATGACATATTGGTTTTTTTGGTAAAGATCAATTTTACCCAGTTCGAGGTTTTTTCGATCTTCCAGGGGCAGTTCAGAGATCAAGTGCCTTATTTGGGTCTTGACGCCTTTTTCCAGGGAGTCGACAGCGGTTTCGTACTGGCCGAGAAACTCGCCGTTGACGTTAAGCCTGGGCCGCTCGTTGATCGCGTCGATGGGGATTCGGCTATCGTCGGTTTTCCAGCGGACATTGATCCCCATCATCGCCATGTCGAGCATCGAATGCTTGCCATCCAACTGCTTGGATTTGTCATCCGAAACCGTCGTGAGACATTTCTCCTCGAACGGTAGGCCTTCGCCAAACTGTTGCTTGAGCTTCTCCAGGGCAATCGCTTTGCGACTTGGAATGCTGGCCCCGAGTAATTCAGAGGCCGTGGTTCTTTCGTTGATTTGCTGATTGAACGCGGTCCTGACGGTTTCCACCTCCTGCGGGGTGTAGAGCGCGTCCTCTTTCCTGGCGACAAGGCCATTGATCACGCCCCAATCCAGCAGCAAGGCCTGGGTGATGTGGTCCGGGGGATCATTCAGCGCTTGTGCCGCGCTCATGACATGGCCGTAGCTCATCTGTGACGCCGTTCCCGGCGCAATCGCCTCGATCTTGGCCACTGCCCGACAGAAATTGACCCAGGCCTGGCTGCCATTGACCACGCTGCCGGGAATATCCTGGACCAGCAACTGCGGCGCCACGCGTGCCAGCAACACGTGGGTGGCGAGTTTGGCTTCGGCCTGCGTGACCCGGCCGGCAGTCACCAGATGGCGACTCAGCCCATCGACGACAGTGGCCGCGGGCATGCCCCAATACGCTTCCTGACCCAGATCAAAGCCGGCGACCGACTGCCGCCGGGGTTGCTCGACGGACTCACGGTCCAGGCCAATGTTAATGGCGGCCATCACGTAATCGCCGAGGCTGGTGGGCGTGGCAATGCCATTCAGGCCGTCCTGCACGGCTTGGCCTATCGCCTGGGCCTTGGGTGACTTGAGCAGGGTTTGCAGGGCCTGGGCCGGTTCCTGCAATTGGGCCTCCGACAACGAGGCGGCGTTTATCAGCGCACCCAATGCGCCTCGGGCCAATCGCGTCTGGGTGTCGGAGGAGGGGGTCTGGTTATCACTGCGCAGGATGCTGGAATCGACAATGACCCGGACCTTGCGTTGCTCCTCCTGCGTCAGGGGATGGGGCCAGGACAGCGATCCGCCGAGATTGCCCTCTGGCTGTTGCAGGGCGTGAGCGTGAGCGGCTTCGGCCAGGTGAGCCAGGTCGGATCGGGTCTGAGGGATGGGCAAATCATGATGCTTGATAAACATTTCGAGGCTGACAGAGGGCACGCCGCCCAAGGCGTTGAACCGATGATCGTCGGAGCGCGCATCAATCGCGACCTGAGTGTTTTTCAAATGGGCCAGCACGGCAGAGGGCGCCGCGTCCTCGGCCAGGCTTTTTGCCGCGCGGGTCAGCTGTTGTGCCAGGTTCTTCCAATTGCGTGCGTTTGCTTGCGCACGCGACTGGGATGAATCCGATGGGGGCGCACCTGGCGTGTTCGCCGGGGGGGTGTCGTTTACGTCGGCAGCCGTGTGGGTAGATTGCGCTGACGTTGCAGGATGGGCGTGCTCTGTGACTCGGGGCTGTAGTTGCGAAACGGACGAAGACATCATCGTTATCACCTTTGCAGATTAGGATAATCGCCTACAAAAAAGCCTCACTGCGCGTGAGGCCTACTGCAAATGAGTGACGAGCCGAACTGAGCAGTTCCGGTGGGACCGCCTGCAGAAATGTCATAAATGTTTTGGTTGGGCGGATGTAACAGACTTGGCGGGCGGCACAGGTCGTGGCGCAGGAATCTGTACGCTTAATCCTCAATACACATTAGAAACGTAGCCCTGTACCGCCACTTTGGGGCAAACTCCCGGTTTTTCCATACTTGGCCAAGGCATGCCCATGACTCCTGCGTCGTCCGTCGATGAAAAGAGCTTTCGTACACTGCTCAGCCGAAACGTGGCTTTGCCCCTGGGTGTGGGCGTGCTCAGTGCGGTGTTTTTCGTCTGTCTGATCACCTATTTGCTCTCGGTTATCCAGTGGGTGGAGCACACCGACCGGGTCATCAACAACCTCAACGAGTCGTCCAAGCTGACGGTGGACCTGGAAACCGGCTTGCGCGGCTTCCTGATCACCGGTGACGAGCATTTCCTCGACCCGTATGAAGTGGCCAAGCCGCGCATCATTGGTGATTTACACAATTTGCAGGAGCTGGTGGCGGATAACCCTCAGCAAGTGGATCGGCTCAAGCGCCTGGAGGCGATGCAGGCCGAGTGGAACAAGTACGCCCAATCGATGATTGACCTGCAACGCCAGAGCGGCGATTACCGGGGGGCGGTGAAGTCCGGTCGCGGCAAGAGCCTGACCGACGCGATTCGCCAGGAATATGCAGACGCCGTGGAGATGGAGCAGCAGTTCCGTGTCGCGCGCAATCAAGATGTCACCCGCACCACCGTGATCAGCGTTACCGCTTACCTGGCTTTCGTGCTGGGCCTGAGTGGTTTTCTCGCCTATATCGGTCGTAAGAATTTACTTGCACTTTCAGATAGTTACAGCGCAAACCTCGCGTCACAACAGAAGATCGCGCGGCGCCTCGAACAACAAGCCTGGCTGCGTAACGGCCAGACCGAACTGGCCGAACAGGTGCTGGGCCAACTGACCCTGAACATGCTCGGGCGCAACATCCTGCAATTCTTTGCCCAGTACATGGGCTCGGCCGTCGCCGCGTTGTATGTGCGTGAGGAGCACGGCGGCCTCAAGCGCGTGGCCACTTATGGCTTCTCCCGCGAGCAGGAACAGTTGGAACAGTCGATCTACAGCGACGAGGGCATCGTCGGCCAGGCTGCCCAGCTGGACCGCCTGATTCGCCTCGACGACGTGCCGGTGGATTACTTCAAGGTCAGCTCCGGCCTTGGCGATGGCCCGACCCGCAGTGTGCTGGTGGTGCCGACCAGCGACGACGACCGCGTCAATGGGGTGATCGAGCTGGGGTTCCTGCGCCCGCTGGAAGAGCGTGATGTAGAGCTGCTGGAGCTGATTGCCGGGAACATCGGCACATCCATCGAGGCCGCGCGTTATCGCCAGCGTCTGCAGGAAGTCCTCGCCGAAACCCAGCAGCTCAACGAAGAACTGCAGGTGCAGCAGGAAGAGCTCAAGACCGCCAACGAGGAACTGGAAGAACAGTCGCGCATCCTCAAGGAGTCCCAGGCCCACCTGGAAACCCAGCAGGCGGAGCTGGAGCAGACCAACGAGCAGTTGGCCGAACAGACCCAGACCCTGGCCGAGCAGCGCGACGCCATGGACCGCAAGAACGTCGAGCTCAACCAGGCCCAGCTCGAGCTGGAAGACCGCGCCGAAGAACTGCAGCGCTCGAGCAAGTACAAGTCCGAATTTCTCGCCAATATGTCCCACGAGCTGCGCACGCCGCTGAACAGCTCGCTGATCCTGGCCAAGTTGCTGGCGGAGAACCCGCAGGAAAACCTCAGCGCCGAACAGGTCAAGTTCGCCGAGTCGATCTATTCGGCCGGCAATGACCTGCTCAACCTGATCAACGACATCCTCGATATTTCCAAGGTCGAAGCCGGCAAGCTCGAAATGCGCCCGGAAAACTCCAGCGTGGCGCGCCTGGTCGACGGCCTGCGCGGCATGTTCGAACCGCTGGCTGCCGACCGCAAGCTGGGTTTCCAGGTGGAGGTCCAGGAAGGCACACCGGCGATGCTGTTCACCGACCGCCAGCGGCTGGAGCAGATCCTCAAGAACCTGCTGTCCAACGCGGTCAAGTTTACCGAACAGGGCCAAGTGAGCCTGTCGGTGTACCGTGCGGCAGGCGAAGGCATTGCGTTCAGCGTGCGCGACTCCGGCATCGGCATTGCCCCGGACCAGCAGGAAAGCATCTTTGAGGCCTTCCGCCAGGCCGACGGCACCACCAACCGCCGTTATGGCGGCACCGGCCTGGGCCTGTCGATCTCGCGCGACCTGGCCAGCTTGCTCGGCGGCTATATCAGCGTGACCAGCGAGCCTGGCAAGGGCAGCGTGTTTACCCTGGTCTTGCCTGAGCAGTACGTCGAACGCCAGGATGACGCCCCGCCTATCGAGCAGCCGCGCCAGGTGGTGGCCGCCCCTGCGCCCAAGCCCATCGCGGTGTCGCCGCTGCCGGTGGCCGATGCGCACCTGATCCCGCGGTTTGCCGATGACCGCGACAAGGCACCGTTCACCACGCGCTGCATCCTGGTGGTGGAGGACGAGCCGAATTTCGCCCGTATTCTCTTCGACCTGGCCCATGAGCTGGGTTACCACTGCCTGGTGGCCCACGGCGCGGACGAGGGCTACAGCCTGGCCGAGGAATACACTCCGGACGCGATCCTGTTGGACATGCGCCTGCCGGATCATTCCGGGCTGACCGTGTTGCAACGCCTCAAGGAACACGCCAGTACCCGCCACATCCCGGTGCATGTGATTTCCGTGGAAGACCGCGTCGAAGCCGCCATGCACATGGGCGCGATCGGTTATGCGGTGAAGCCCACCACCCGTGAGGAGCTCAAGGACGTGTTCGCGCGCCTGGAGGCCAAGCTGACCCAGAAGGTCAAGCGCGTGCTGCTGGTGGAAGATGATGACCTGCAGCGCGACAGCATTGCCCGCTTGATCGGCGACGATGACATTGAAATCACCGATGTTGGCTATGCCCAGGCCGCCCTCGACCTGCTGCGCACCAATATCTATGACTGCATGATCATCGACCTGAAGTTGCCGGACATGCTCGGCAACGAATTGCTCAAGCGCATGGCCACCGAGGATATCTGCTCGTTCCCGCCGGTGATTGTCTACACCGGGCGCAACCTGACCCGCGATGAAGAAACCGAACTGCGCAAGTATTCGCGCTCGATCATCATCAAGGGCGCGCGCTCGCCAGAGCGCCTGCTGGATGAAGTCACACTCTTTCTGCACAAAGTCGAATCCCAGCTGTCCCATGATCGCCAGAAGATGCTCAAGACCGCCCGCAGTCGCGACAAAGTCTTCGAGGGGCGCAAGATCCTGCTGGTGGACGACGATGTGCGCAACATCTTCGCCCTGACCAGCGCCCTGGAGCACAAAGGCGCCGTGGTGGTGATCGGGCGTAACGGCCGCGAGGCCATCGACAAACTCAACGAAGTCGAGGACATCGATCTGGTGCTGATGGACGTGATGATGCCGGAAATGGACGGTTACGAGGCCACTGCCCTGATCCGCCAGGACCCGCGCTGGAAGAAGCTGCCGATCATTGCCGTGACGGCCAAGGCCATGAAGGACGATCAGGAACGCTGCCTGGCGGCGGGTTCCAACGATTACCTGGCCAAGCCGATTGATCTGGACCGTCTGTTCTCGCTGATTCGCGTATGGCTACCGAAGATGGAACGCATTTAAGTGGAGCGAAGTTTTTTGGAGAAGAGCAGCGATATTGAGCTGCGCCTGTTGATCGAGGCGATTTACCTCAAGTACAGCTACGACTTTCGCGACTACTCCGGTGCGTCAGTCAAACGCCGCGTGGCGCACGCCTTGCGCCAGTTTGATTGTGCGACCATTTCGGCGCTGCAGGAGCGGGTGCTGCACGACCCGGCAGCGTTCATGCAACTGCTGCAGTTCCTGACGATTCCGGTGAGCGAGATGTTTCGCGATCCGTCGCACTTCCTGGCAATCCGTCAGGAAGTGGTGCCGCTGCTCAAGACCTACCCGTCGATCAAGATCTGGATCGCCGGCTGCAGCACGGGGGAGGAGGTGTACTCCATGGCCATCCTGTTGCGCGAGGAGGGCTTGCTGGAGCGCACGATCATCTACGCGACGGACATCAACCCGGCGTCCCTGGACAAGGCCAAGCAGGGCATCTTTTCCCTGGAGAATGTGCGGGCCTACACCGCCAACTATCAGCAGGCCGGTGGCCAACGTTCATTTGCCGACTACTACACCGCGGCTTACGATTACGCGATCTTCGATAAGTCGCTGCGTGAGAACGTGACATTCGCCGATCACAGTCTGGCGACCGACAGCGTGTTCTCAGAAACACAATTAATTTCATGTCGTAACGTATTGATTTACTTCAATAAAAAATTGCAGGATCGAGCATTCGGATTGTTTCATGAGTCGCTGTGCCATCGCGGCTTCCTGGTGCTGGGCAGCAAGGAGACCCTGGATTTCTCCGCCTTCGGCAAACAATTCGAACCCTTGGTCAAACAGGAACGGATCTACCGAAAACTATGACTCAAGCGACTGCCAACCCGCCATTGGTCGCGGGTATAGAGGCTATCGTCATCGGTGCATCCGCCGGTGGTGTCGAGGCGTTGCTGAAGGTTTTTGCCGAACTGCCCAGAGGGTTCGGGTTGCCGATCATCACGGTGTTGCACCTGCCCGATGAGCGCCGCAGCCAGTTGGCCGAAGTGTTTGCCCGCCGCCTGGCCATGCCGGTGGTGGAAGCGCGCGACAAGGAAGTGATCCAGCCTGGCACCCTGTATTTTGCCGGCCCTGGTTATCACCTGTCGGTGGAGCACGATCGCAGCCTGTCGTTGAGCCAGGAAGAGCGCGTACACCATTCGCGGCCCGCGATCGATTTCCTGTTCGAGTCCGCCGCCGATACCTACGGCCCGGGCCTGCTCGCCATACTGTTGACCGGCGCCAACCAGGACGGCGCCCGTGGCCTGGCCCACGTCAAGCAACAGCGTGGAACTACCGTGGTGCAAGAACCCACTGAAGCACGTGTTGCCATCATGCCCCGTGCAGCCCTGGCGCTGCATACACCTGACCACATTCTTACGTTGAGCCAGATTGGCTCACTGTTGGCTTCCCTGGAATATTCCCCATGTTAAGTACTGTCCAGGCCAAACTGCTGATCGTTGACGATCTGCCGGAGAACCTGCTGGCCCTCGAAGCGCTGATCAAGCGCGAGGATCGCCAGGTCTTCAAGGCATTGAGCGCCGATGAAGCCTTGTCCCTGTTGCTGGAGCACGAATTCGCCATGGCGATTCTCGACGTGCAGATGCCCGGCATGAATGGTTTCGAGCTGGCCGAGCTGATGCGCGGTACCGAAAAAACCAAGAACATCCCGATTGTGTTCGTCAGTGCCGCCGGCCGCGAACTCAATTACGCCTTCAAAGGCTACGAAAGCGGCGCCGTGGACTTCCTGCACAAGCCGCTGGATATCCATGCGGTGAAGAGCAAGGTCAATGTGTTCGTCGACCTGTATCGCCAGACCAAGGCAGTCAAGCAGCAACTCGAAGCCCTGGAGCGCGCGCGTCGTGAGCAGGAACTGTTGCTCACGCGCCTGCAGGCCACCCAGGCCGAACTGGAGCAGGCGGTGCGCATGCGCGATGATTTCATGTCGATCGTCGCCCATGAAGTGCGTACGCCGCTCAACGGCCTGATCCTTGAAACCCAGCTGCGCAAGATGCACCTGGCGCGGGACAATGCGGCCGCGTTTACCCTGGACAAGATGCACGCCATGGTTGACCGCGACGAACGGCAGATCCAGAGCCTGATCCGCCTGATTGAAGACATGCTCGACGTGTCGCGCATCCGCACCGGTAAATTGTCGATTCGCCCGGGGCGTTTTGACCTCGCGCAACTGGTGCGCAACCTGGTCGAGAACTTCGCGCCGCAAGTGGCGGCGGCGGACTCGTCCATGCACCTGGTGGCTGAAGAACCGGTGGAAGGCAACTGGGACGAGTTCCGTATCGAGCAGGTGGTCACCAACCTGCTGACCAACGCCTTGCGCTACGGGGCCAAGAGCCCGGTGGATGTGCGCGTATACCGCGAGCACGGCGAAGCGCGGGTAGAGGTGCGCGACCGTGGCATCGGTATCAGCCAAGAGAACCAGAAGCGCATTTTCCAGCAGTTCGAGCGGGTTTCCGCCAGCCAGGTGGCGGCGGGCCTGGGCCTTGGGTTGTTTATTTCAGAGCAGATCGTTGCAGCCCATGGCGGCACCATCGAGGTCGAGAGCCAGATAGGCGAGGGCGCCTTGTTTCGGGTGTGCCTGCCCCTTGAGCCGTCGGTATGAAATCAATCGTCACCCCGACGCAACCTCTGCGTGACCCCATGGTCGTAATTGCAGCAATTGACCGGACAAAGGCTTCCCATGAGTGAAGATGCACAAGATGTCGTACTGATCGTCGAGGACGACGAATCCATTATGTTTGTGCTGGGTGAGTACCTGGCAGGCCTGGGCTATCGGGTGTTGAAGGCAATTGACGGGGAGCAGGCGTTCCAGATCCTGGCGACCAAGCCGCACCTGGACCTGATGGTCACCGACTACCGCCTGCCGGGCGGAATTTCCGGCGTGCAGATCGCTGAACCGGCGGTCAAGCTGCGCCCGGAATTGAAAGTCATCTTTATCAGCGGCTACCCGCAGGAAATCCTCGACTGCAACAGCCCGATCACGCGCAATGCACCGATCCTGGCCAAGCCGTTCGATCTGGATACGTTGCAGGAGCATATCCAGCGCTTGTTGGCTTGACTCTATTCGCTGTTTTTACATGTTTTTGAATCCCAGCTCGCGTCGTCCGCGCACCACGGACGACGCGGAGCTGTTTGCGTACACACCGATCTAACGCGCTAGCCGGCAGTATTCCATGGTTTTTTGCCGTAGAACGCGGGGCGATAGTTGATCACTTGTTTTACCTGTTTGTTGCCAGATAGTCCGTCGCTGACGATGTCGACTCGCTTGTGTTCATTATCGACTTTTAGGATTCTGTCGACTTTTCCTTCGAAGTCTCTTTTGAGTTTTTCTTCCGCGATGGTTAAAAGAGCGTTCTTATCGAGCTTTGGATTTTTGATTTTAGCGATGTGCAGATTAGCTTTAAATGGTCTCTCGAAGTCATTGGTTTTGACCGTGACGGTGCCTTCGAAGGCTGCCACAGGCTTGCCGGTCAGCTCACCAAACTTGGCCGCAAAAGAATGGGTACCGGCCTCGCCAGAAAAACAGGTAACAAATCGTACGCTGTCGTATTTCTTCGGATCGATACCGTGTTTCTCAAGTAGTTTGAGAAATTGTGCTGGCGTGTAAGAGTGCTCGGCGAAGTCTGATACAGTCGAGCCAAGATTGAATAATTTTTTTAGCGGGTTTCTTTCCCAACCATGCGCAACAATCGTCAATCGGGACGTGCCTTGAACGTCGTTTACAAAAGTGAATATTTCTTTGTCAATCGCTTTTATGTCCCTCATCGCGCCGCCCATATCCACGACGTTGTCAACTGCCAGTTGCCTTCCGAGTAAAGAATAGCGGTCATTCGCGCCGCCGGGGTTCATGCTGAAGCCCTCAAGCGGTCGCCCATAAACCTTATCCGCCTTGGCCGAGTAGCGGTAAACTTTTCCGGTACGGGTATCCACTTTGGCAAGTGTCTTGTACTGGCTCACCCCATTGGGCCCCTTCACCGTCAGTTCGGCGACATCCGCTCTCGTCGCCAAATGCAGCAAGTCCGAGTTGCGAATGGCACCACTCAAGGATTTTGCCCCCTTGCCAGCCAGCTTGGCACCTCCAATCGCCAAGTCACCCAGCCCGTCGAGGGGGTTAAGGGCGCCAATGGCCCCTCGGCCGACTATTTTGCCCACATGAAGCGTTTTGCCCAGCAATGAGGCGCCGACTTGCAGGGCTTTGGCGCTCTTTGCCGCAGCACCTATCCCCGCCATAAATCCAAATATGTCCAGCGACAGATCAAGAATACCCTCGCCAATTTTCCCTTCCTGAAAGTTGATAATTGCCGATCGCAGCGGAATCAGGTTGAGCATGAACTCTCGAAACTTCTTGTAGAAGGGCACTTCGGTATCAAAGGTCGTCAGTCCCTGCGCTTCTTTTTCAAAAGTTTCGATATCCGAGTTGGTTATAAATGCATCCGCTATGTAGGACGTCCGCTCACTGCTGTAGCTGTTGGGAACCACGGGAGCGTCGTGTTTTTCATCGGTTAAGCCTGGGGGGTACGGACGTGACGAAACGGGTTTTACTTCTACGAAATTTGTGCCTGGGTGGGTGTGATCGAGTGGAAACTTGCCAGGCTGGAAATCTCCAAGGTCAGTACGTTCGAGGATTCGATCATTCTTTAGGTCCACCTCATAGGTGAGAGGCGCCTTCCCGGTTCGTTCAATTTTGAACAGCAAGTTATTATCGGTATTTCTCTTTGGTATCGGCCCCATTGAGTAGGGTGTGTAGGTTATGCTGTCCTCTCGGACAATAGTGATTTTGCCTTCCTCAAAATCTTTCCGAATGGCCAACGGCTGTTTAGATATCAAGCTTTTGAATTGAACGCCGAGGCTTTTCTTGATTGCCGTACTGTAGTCTCGAAACGTTGCTTTAAAACTACCCGACACATCAGGCAGTTCTTTTAAGACGGCAAGCACGCTGCGGGTATCAATATCAGCGGATGAAGAAACTAATGCAGCGACGACGTCACCGGTATTATGACGAATGTTATCGCTGACGTTGTTTCGTACAATCGGTGCATCCTGCACACTTCTGCCGTCGAGATACAGGTCCATGATCGAGTAGGGCCTGGGAAATCGGGCACGTCAGGTTCGAAGCTCATGCATTTTTTATCAAACAGCGCCGGATCCATGTCAGGCAACGCGTTCTTCAACGCTGCCAATGCGATGTCCCTTGCGATCGGCATCGGAGTACGTTGCGCCTGGGAAGCAGCGCTCAGTTCTTGAATCTGGCGATTGAAAGCGTTACGCACGGTCTGCATCTGTGGGTCGTTCTGGGGGTATCCCAGGCCATTGGCCAGCGCCCAATCCTTGAGGGCGTTTTCCTGGGCAACATATTCAATCTGACGCTCCTCGGCAGAGACCGGTGCAATGGATGCGTGGAGCATGACCTGCGCATAGTTCATGGTTGCAGTCGAACCGGGTGCACTGGCTTCAAGCCGATCTACGGCCGTGACAAAGCTGACCCAACTGTGAGTGCCATAGATCAGCTTGTCAGGGATGTCCTTGACCAGAAACTCAGGCGCCCGGGTCGATAGCAGCAGGTGTACTTGAATATTCGCCTTCTCGGGCGACGAGGCTCTGCCCAAGGTCGTGACAATTTCCTTGATTATTTCTGCGGCGTTCTTACCGTAATTGTACGAGGTTGCCAGCATGCACCCGCCAAGGCTGGCTTTTGGTGACACGCCCGGTGGGCTTCTGCGAAAGCTCTCATCAATGCTCAAGGCTGCCAGCAACCAATCTTCGGCACTGCCTTTGATCGCCATCGTTTCGAACTCGGCCATGATCGCTTCGCCCAATGCCTGGCCTTTCGGAGACTGGATCACCCGGTCGATCACCCGTTGCGGGTCCTGCAACTCGGCGGGCCCAAAGTTCATGCCCTGCATCAAATATTCCAGCACGCTGTTGAAGCGGCTCACATCTGGGTCTGTCCTGAGGTACGTCAGCAGTTGCTGCTGGCCGTTGCGATCAAGCGGAACCGGCCAGGTGAGTGCGCCCCCATAGTTTCCATAAGGTGAGCTTTTGGGTTCTGGAGCGAGCAGGGCACTCACAAGGTTTTCCACCTGCAGTCCAGTGGTTGGGATATCCCAGCCATTGGTTTGCAGGTACTGCTTAAGGCTGATCTCACCTGATGTGCCAGCAAGCGTTTTCGCATAGGTGCTGTCGGGATCGACCGGGATTGTATTCTTCTCAAGATGCTCACCGATCAACGACGGTGGCAGGTCTCCGGTTTCCAGAAAGGTAACCATCTGCATGAAACCCTGGGCTGCGTGGCGCTGCGTATTGTGGTTAGCCAGTACCGTCCTCTGCCTGTCGAGGCTTTCTTCGCTGCGGGCTTCATGAAGACTGGAAAATTGCTCCAGGGGCAGTTCTTGGAAGGCCTTGTCCCGCTCCAGCTCTGCGACCCGCTGTGGCACTTCACCGGGCAGCGTTGCACGCTCCCGATAGAAACGCCCCACGAGCCATAATGGCGCGCTGTTGCTATTTTCCGACAAGGGTGGCTTGAATTTCGAAAACCCATAATTCGCGGCAATGACTTTGCCGGCCTGCATGACCGGACCGCTCACCTCTGCCCAGCGCTTGTCGTCTTGCCCACGGCTCTGCAGTAAAGGATTGGAGGTAATGTGATGCTGAACCTTGTAGGAAATTTGGCCTGTTTCAGGAGATATCTGAACCGTGCGGGTATCGATCCCCACAGATCTCATCCAGTCGCCCACATCCGGGGACTGCATGGCGCGCCCCAGTTGTGCCCACCACTGGCCAAAGGTGGAATGTGGCGGAATGTTTTCCAGCATAAGCTCGCTGTCCCGGCTGGCGATACCGGTGATTTGTGGCAGTGTGCTGGCATAAAGCGCCGCCAGTTGAGTGTCGCCAGTGGCGCGAGAGGTATTCGAAAACGGGGAGGGTGTCGGGGTATCGCTTTCGGGGCCGATGCCAATGCCCGTAGTCGGCTGATCAACGGGAACCTGGGGGAAGGTGGAATTCTGGGTAGGTGTGCGAGGTGTCTGGGCTGCGGAGTTCGGCATCATCATCGGTGTGGTTCATCCAGGTCTTATTCAGAGGGTACCAGGGGCACATTTCATACCCTCAGGTACAAACCTTCGTACCCAAACCATGATGAGTAATTCCACGCTTCGCCTGGCCAATGATTACAGGCTATGTTCGTGATGGGCGGTGACCCTGCGAACGCAGTCAGGCCCGAATCATCTCCCTCACCTTACGGATGTATAGGCAGCATCAACGCGTTTTTCCGGCACGGTTGCCTGGCGATCGTTGGCTCAGTAGGCTCGGTACCTACCGGCGGGGCAGAGGATCAGGTTGCTGGAGCCAGCCTCAGCCCCGCCGGCCAAAGGCGCGGGAATACGTGAATGCAGTCCTGCATCGTTGGCTTGATGGAGGACCGGCGTCGAAAGCTCGACGCCGCTGATTTCATAGGTTCAAGGTGCCAATTTTTTCACATTGGCATTAAGTGTGCTGGCGGGTGTGTAGGCAAATTGCCAACCCGGGTTGCCCCGGAGCCCATCGAGGAAGTCCTGCAGGCCTTTGCTTTTGCCATTGCTAAGGGGGAACACTGATATCTCGCCGCTATATTCGGGCGGATTGCCGTTTCTGATCATCGCCACGTCCAGTTCCGGACCATTGATATTGAAAAGATACAGCTCATCGTTTTTTGTTTTTTTTTTGTAGACGGTATGCCCGAATTCTCCGCCTTGGTTGGCATGCTTGAAATTAATCAGCCCAGACTCTGTGATGACTTCGGCATTGAACGTCGCCTTCAGACTGTCTTGTTTGATGTCCATCAAGTCCAGATAGCGTTGTGAGTAATTAGCACCCTCACGATTTGTACTTGCTATGACCGCGTCAAGTACTTCGGGCGAAAAGGTTTTTTCAGATTGACCGATGAGCACGGAAGACTCGTAACAGATTCGCTGTTGATTGTCCGGCGCCTGTTAGAAAATTTCCCAATTCTTCCGTAATTCTGCGTTAGAGAGAGAGGCGTAGTGCCAGAAAGCGCTAGGGGGGCATACAGTTTTTTGACATCTGCGCTGAACACACTGTTTTTTTGCTGCCAGGCACCGATTCTGGCCAAGCCGTTCGATCTGGATACGTTGCAGGAGCATATCCAGCGCTTGTTGGCTCGCTGGTTTCACGTGTTTTTGAACCCTAGCTACGCGTCGTCCGTGCACCACGGACGACGCGTAGCTATTTGCGTCCACACCGATGTAACGCGCTAGGCGGCAGTTGAGGTAAAGTTGAATTTTAGCGGGCGATAGTAAAGCCTGATGGATTCCGAGTATTCACTGGTTAAATAACTGTCCCCTGGCATGGGAGCTTTTTTAGGGTGAACATTTAAAGAGGGCTGCAGTCGCCTCAGCACTTCTTTTTTGATCTCCTCTGTTAAGTGGGGGGAATTTGACCTCGGACCTGCTAAAAGGAAATCAACATCCTGAGGCTCCAAATCGGCATGGAGTCGGCCTTGGAAAGCCTTGACGTTACGCTTGATTAACCCGCCGAATTGACCCCCGAAAGAATCGGCACCTCCGTTACCAGAGTGGCACATTAACAGGCGCACGTTATTATAACTCTCCGGGTTGATATTGGAGGCCTTGAGCGTCGCCAACAGTTCGACAGGGGTATTGCCCTTGCCGTTGTAATACATTTTCATAGGTTCATCAAGAAGCAGCTGCCCGTAATTTGGGTTAACGCCATGTGCACAAATATTAAGGCGCTCCACGCCTTTGTATTCGTCCACATATGTGAAAATACCCACCCCGGGCGCATTGAAGTCCTTGAGTTTTCGACCAAAATCCATAGCATTATCTCTGGCCAGACTCCTTTCCAGATGGTTTCGCTTCACTCTTAGCACGACACCGTCTGTGCCCAACGTGTCATCGATATATCTTGCCGTTTCAGGTGTAAAGTTATCCAGGGGCTTGCCATAGACTTTGTTTTTAACAACATCATAAGGTACCCATTTACCCGCCGTTTCGTTGTATTTGGCCGTGACGCTTACAGGTTCGGTACTGCCAGCCACTTTATACGTTCCCATTGCAATATCGTGCCGGTTAGACAGTTTTATCAAATCGACGTTATCCGCAATGCCCATCAACTTGCCGAAACGCTGGGGGCCGATGGTAGTGAGTTTTTGTCCGCCTTTTCCCACCAGGCGAACCAAGTCATCCAGGCCACCTACCGGGTTTGCTGCGGCAAGAATGCCTGCGCCGGCCATTTTGGCAATGCTCAAGGATTTGAGCGCCCCGCGGGTGCCCATTTTGCCAATATTACTGGCAACCTTTCCCGCAGGGACCACGAAACTCAAGCCATCCATGACAAACAGCATGGCGGCCTGTGCAGCGTCCCCGTCAATAGCTGCTTCGATGGCGTTCTTGAACGGAATCAAGCCCAGCAGGAACTCTCGTCCGGCGATGTGTTGTCGGGTGGTTTCCTCCAAGGCGCTTTCCCCGTGGGCAGCATTCTTGAATGTTTCATAGTCAGGTGTGAAATGTTGGCTGGCCGCCAGTTCAGCAAGGTATTCGGACTTCCCACCGAAATAAGACATCGGCATGGCGTTGACCGAACTGTCCTGAGGGGGCGGCACCCATTCTTTTTCTGGCGTTATGCGATGCAGCTGTATTTGCGAGGTGGTCGACTCGCCCCGAGGCGGTTTACCGGTTTTGTAGGCATTCCAATCAAGGCGGTGAGTTTTATTTATTTCGGTATTCGCCAGCGGTTTCACACCGCCAAGTTCCAATTGACGGGGAAGATCCGTGCGTTTACGAATCAGCATGCTATTGGGGAAAACCTCGTAATGGCAAACATTGCCCTCGTGCTCAGAGCGAATTAACAATCCACCTAATCCTTTCGCAACGATTTCATCCGCGGAGGGGATGAGATGTGAAGCATGACCGGTGATGGCCGGGCGTAAGTAATATAATTCCTGCTTACCAAACTCAAGATGCTTACGGTCCTCCTCAGGCAACTTCGAAAACATATTCTTCAGCAGGTTTTTATGGCTGACTTTCATTCCATGGTGGTAGGCGTCGAATCTCGTTTTGAAAGTAAAGTTCGGGTCCGTCAAGCCTTTGCTGGTGAGGTCATTAGCCGACAGGCTTGAATCGATAGATCTCCAGCGCCCAGGGCGCAACTCGTTTGACATATAAACGTCGACCGGCGAGAAATAACGATTGTCACCGTATTGCTCGTTGGCCGATTGCAGGTAGTTCCTTTCCAGCGGTAGCGTCTCGCCAAACACTTCCTTTAACTTTTCCAGCGCTATGTCACGGCGGGTCGGCATGGGCGTCATGAGGTGCTGGGAGACTTTCGACAACTCTTCAACTTGCTGATTAAAATGTGTCTGGCACAGCTTTAAATCTTCCAGTGAGGGAGTATCGCCCGCTTGATTGCCGATGACGCTATTGAGCTTCCCCCAGAGCATCAGCGATTCATTGGTAAACACGTTCCTGAGCGCTTGCTCATCACTGCTGAGCGGTGTCAGGTTGGCGCGCTCCATAATCTGAGTGAAGTTCATTTGAGCACTGGCCCCAGGCGCCTGTGCCTCAATGAACTTGACCGCAGCCCTCAAGTGCATCCACGAATTGGAGCCATAGGTAACGCTACTGGGGATGTCCTTGACCAATAGCTCCGGGGCGGCACGGGATAGCAGCAGATGCGTTCCAATGGGGGCTAGCCGTGCCGACGTTTTGCCGGTGGCGACCAAGTGGTCCGACAGTGCCTGCTTTACGCCCGCCAAGGGTTGACCGTAGAGGCGGTCGGCCGATAGATCGAACCCCGCCGTATGATGCTGTTTAGGCGTAAATACAGATTCGTTGTCCAGGGTGGTCATGATCGCGGTCAAGGCCCAATCCTGGAAGGTCTCCTCCGTTACTGCGGCGCCCATTTTTTCTTGAAGCGCCTTGCCCAACTCAAGCGCCTTGGGAGAGCCGAGGACATCCTCAATGACTCTGCGAGGGTTACGCAGGTCGTAAGTCTCAAGCGGCATCCTCTTCATGAGGTAATCCAGTGCGCCCTTCTTTCTGACAGCCGGGTTTTCCCCGTCCAGACCAGGAAGCTTCAAGTTGTAGAGGACATGGCTGTAAACGTGTGTCTGCGACTCCAGATCCAGCGGTGGGGACCAGGATAATCCGCCGCCGAAGTCTCCATGGGGAGGCTCTTGCAGTGTCGGTATATCCAGGACTTCAATCATATTGTTCAGTTCAACGCGGCTTTTGGGTAGCTGCCATCCATTGCCCGAGATAAAGGCTTCAAGGCTGACAGTGTCGCTGACTTGCTCCTCTTGGTTAAGGCTGTAGCTGGACAGGGGATGAACCTGCAGCAATGTGTCTTTCAAATACCTGGCGATCTGCGCTGGGTCATCGTTGGGGAGGGCACGCAGCTTGGCCCCCAGGACGTGTTTATCCTGGGCATCTCCCAGCGCTGTCTGCTCATGCGCCAAGGCTTCATCAGAGCGCTCATGAACCCGCTTGGCCAGATCAGCCGGCGGTATCGGCTCAAATATTTTTGTCCGCTCCAGTTTCGTGGCGCGCTCTGCCAAGGTACCCATCGACCAAGGCCGCCTGGGCTCGCCATAGAACTTGCCGATTGTCTCCAAGGGGGCGGATGAACCGGAGGTGGGCGCTGTAATCGCTGTCTTTCCAAGCCCCAATACGCCCGCAGCTTTCATGACAGGCGCCATGAAAACAGGCCACGACTTATCCTGCTCGGGGCCCCATAAGGATTTGCGTTCGCCATGAATGTAGCAGGAGATCTGGTCGAAACCCGGATAAATCTCGATGGGTTTCGATAGATCGATATGTTTGCTTTTGGCCCACACGGTAAACGGTGGGCTCTTGATCGCGTCATGAAGATGCGACCACCATTTGCCGAACGACGAATCCTTAGGAATATTATCTAACGACTCCTGCAGGATCCCGTTTTTAATGCCATCGCGCAGGGCGTTGGCATAGAGTCCGGCGAGCACACTATCTCCTTGAACGTATCCACTAAGATTCGAACCTTCAGGGGGCGTCTCTAACGGCCTACTCCTGCGCTCGGGTGTTGAGCTGTTCGCCTGAATACCCCCTGACACTGCATTGACTGGAAGGGGTCTCAGGGAATTGCTGGTTGATAACATGCTCGCCTCGCTTCGCGTACTAAAAATATGGCCGTGTCATATGTCATGGTATGGCCCTATAAGTTGTTCAGCTTGGGCGGCGGGTTCCACAGCAGACATAGAAAGACTTATATGTTTACTAATAGGCGGATATACCCCTTGGGGCGGGCGGTTTTTAAAGAGAATTGATGAGCCCGAAGTTTAAGTCGCCAGGCTTTCGGGCTGAGTGCGCTATTGTCAGGTCGGCAGACAGGTATATAGCAAGTTGGCATCCGTCTTTTCTTTTAAATCTGCAGATAAATCCTGTGCGGCGTTATAGTTGCCGCAGCGGCGTCGAAAGCCCGACGCCGCTGATTTCATAGGCTCAAGAGGAGAGGTGCCTTAGCTCACCATAAATGCCGGCGGTATGTCGCCTTTGACATAAAACACCTCTAACTCCTGCCCATTCAGTTTTTCAACGGCTTGCAGAAGAGTTGCCTTAGTGATTTTTTTATCCCTGACCAGTCTTTCACCGTCTTTGAGAACGATATCGACCACCGTCCGAAATGCGTCCGGGTCTTGGGTGGTGTCGACCGTAAAGACGGGCACCTTCTTCGTGGGGGTTGAGTACTGGGTGGCAAAACTATTGGCTTTGGCCTTGCTCGCGCTGAATGACATGACTTCACCGCCACTGCCTGATGTTCTCGCCGTATGTTGGATAATCGCAGCCAGATAGTCGTCGCCGGACGAGTCCGTTCCCGCTGCACGCCTGAGGCCGGTCGCGAGAGTATCCCCGGTAGCAGTATGCCCCCGGAATATTTGGTTTGGGACGGCGAAGTCAAATTTCTTCAGTTCCTCAAGGGTTCGGACACTTGCCTTGGCTCCGGGCGTGGCAAGATGTTCACTGAGTAAACGAACCATGAACTTTTCAGCACTTCTTTCGCTGTCTGGTCGGATGGCCAGTCGTGCGTCATAGAGCTTTTTAACATCCGTACTCAGCACACTGTTTGTTCGCTGCCACGCGTCAGTATGGTCGAAGACCTTGAACTCCAACTTCGCGGGGTCAGTGCTATGAGTCACGTAGCCTGGCTTCAGTTTCGTGTCGCGAGTCAGTTTCTCCAGGGCCTTTTCCATGTCCTGGGCATTGGAAAATTTCGCAAGCCCATGATTAGGGTCATAGAAGTAGAAACTCTTTCCTGTGTCATCAACCCTTACCCCGGCCGCCATGGCGTGACCAGGAGAGTCGATCATGATTGACTTGGATACGCTGGCGTCGGCCAGCTCATTCACGATGCCTTGAATCGTGTCCTGACGCACTGTCTGCTGAGCATGGAAAGCGCTTCGTGCGCCGACTTGGGTTTGGATCTTGCTCAGTTTGGCAGTAAATTCCCTGGAGGCCGGATCGGCCGGGTAGGCCGCTGCACTGAGCATGTTTTTGATCAATAACCGTTCTTTGCCTTCTGCCATGGCGTCCGCCATGACGCGCGACAGCGCGGCACATTGGCCATCGGACAATTGCGCGGTCTTGGAAAGGTATATGACTTGAGGCATAGGTATTACGCTGCCGAGCCCGGGTTCTATGGCGTCGATAAAACGAGCTGAGCCACCTCGACCGATTTGGTAAGAGAGATCGTCGAAGCGCTTGAGCAGCATCCCGACCTCCTTGGCAGTAAGGTTTTTGTTGCCAGCCAGGGTGATGATATCTGCGGGCTTCATGGAATTTGAAAACCCCGTGATAGTTTGCGGGTTTCCTGATTGGTATCCGCTTTCAAACTGAGCTTTTTGCGGTCCAGTGCGATGGTCGTTAACGGTCTTTTTCCAGCTTTTGACAACGGCCTCATCGAGTGTCTTTCGGGGGCTGTCCGCAGTCGCCCATTTCCCCAATTCTGCCATTTGGGCCTGCAGCGACGGCAAGAAATCCTCCAGCGGTGCGCCATAAGGTTTCAGTGACAAAGGATCAAGTGCGTACCACTTGTTATCTTTGAACGCTGCCGCGCCCTGCACAATTTCGCCTTGATGCTTGAAGGTACCCATCGACACGCTGTCCAGGCCGTTAGGCGCCGTGAGCAAACCGCGGCCAGACAACTGCAGAGAATGAACACCGTCATAGAGTGACGATGCTGCGGATTTCGCACCTTTGGTCAACAAGCGCGTCAGGTCCGCTACGTCAGCGAAAAGATTGGCGTCTTTCAGCACGGCGCCGCCGAATTTTTTAACGCCTGTCAGCAGCCCTAAGGCGGTTTTTTTACTGGTTCTGTTAACAATGCCACCGCCTTTGGCGCCAGGATTATAAAGCGATATCAGATCCAGCATGGCATCGCCGATGGCTTCGTCCCATTTACCCTCAATCGCGTTTTCGATAGCGGACTTGAACGGAATAATGACATTCAGAATGCCGTTGTTGAGTTGATGGTTTTCCCGGTATCGCTTCTCAAAGTTTGTTTCACCTGAAGCATCTGTCTCGAAACTGTCCTTGTCGCTGAAAAAATGCTCGCTGACGGTCGTGGCAATCGCATCGGTCTTAGTGGTGAAAAATGTCTTGAGGGGGGCTGTTGTCGAGTTCGGTTCGTCGGCGCCGGGGGTACCTGATGCGGGCTGGATCTTGACCCGATCAATGATGACGGGGACTTTTGGCGGTGGCAGCCCTCCGTGCCCGATCCCATACTTATCCAGATCGAACGGCAGCCGTGTAAACCCTTCGATATATTTATCGCCGTCTACCCCACGGGCGATATGGGTTGCACCGATTGGCAGTTCTTCAGGCAGGTCGGTTTTTTTGCGAATGGTCTGATCGCCTATAGAAAACTCATAGTAGGTGGTTTCCTCGCCACGCACCGTTTTAAACAATAGGCAACTGCGCCCAATATTTTTGTATTGTTTTTGACTGATGTCATCGTCGCTATCCTCACGCAGGGGGAGGCGGACGGAGTAAGCCGTTACGCCGCCGAATTCAAAGTTTTTTCGGTCTTCTAAAGGGAGTCGTGAAATTTGACTCTTTATCCGTGAGGTAAAGGCTTTTTTTACCCCGTCGAAATAAGGCGTGAACGTTTCCTTAAATACTTCTTTGATATCAGGAAGCTCATCGAATTTAGGCTCGACTTTTTTTAGAAGCTCCTTGTCAGAATCAGACCTGAGCGTATCGGTCTTGAGCCGACCCGACATATATAGATCAATAATCGAGTACGCTATGCCACCTCTGTTTTGGCGGCCCAGCTTGATGAATTCTTTCTCCAGAGGGACGTCATCGCCCAGTACTTTTTTGAGCTCGGCTTCTGCCAAGGCTTTTCGGGTCGGCAGCGGTGAGGAGAACACCGCGAGGCGTGTACTGAGCTCTGTTATCTGCTGGTTGAATTTGCCCTGCGTGTGTTCAATCGCTGCCGGGTCGTAGTTGTCATCGTCATTCTTGATGAGAAAACCATTGACGATACCCCAGTCAACCATGGCGTTGCGTCGCGCAAGGGCGGCTTGCACCGCTTGGCGCTCGCTAACCGGAGAGGTGTTGCCGAACTCGATCACTTGGTCAAATGTCATGGTCGCCGCAGTACCGGGCGCCTGTTGCTCAATGCGCGAGACGGCAGCACTGAACACCGCCCACTCGTTGGAACCGTACACCAGGTTCTCAGGCAACTGTTTGACCAGAAACTGCGGCGCGACCCGCGAGAGCAGCATGTACCCCCTTAGGTCAGGGACATCGGCGTTTTGACGTTCCAGATGGTCATTGACCGCTGCGATGATCGCCGAAGCGGGTTTGCCCCAATTGTCGGGCTGGTTCAGCTCATAGCCTGCGATACGGTTGCGTTGTGTTTCGGGCGTGATGCCCAGTTCCAGTGCCAGCGCTGTCATCAACCATTCATTGACACTGGTTGGGGTTGAAATGCCCTGCAGTTCGGCTTCCAGTTTCTGACCCAGTGCCTGCGCCTGGGGGTTTGCGATCAACTGATCAAGTACCTTGCGAGGGGTTACGGGTGAATCCGTGTTGGTGACAGCGTGTGTGATCAGGGACTGAATGCTGGTAGTGGCTGATTCGTTGGCGATAGCGCGCACGCGGTCTTGCTGGGATTGAGCCAAGGGTATGGTCCGACCCAGCAGCCCCCCGAAATCACCCAGCGCAGGCGGTGCGGGCAATGGCATGGCAATTTTCTGGGTCAATCGCAAGGTCTCTTGCCAACTGGTGGGTAACGGCAAGCCCAGCGCCTGGATGTACCGTTCAGCGCTTATGCTTTGCCCTTCGACAAGGTTGTTCTTGCGCGCAATGTAAGAGTCTGGTGGCAGGGTTATCTGCAGCGATCTAAGTCGCCGTTCAGTGCCATAGTATTGATGTTTCTGCAATTCACCTGTTTTAGTCAGACCGTCGATAAGCGCTTGTTGGCCCATGGCATCAGCCGCCGTCATCGAATGTTTTTGCGGCGGTGGTGGCAGCTGGTTCTGGACACTGTGTTGGGCGAGCAGCGATCCTTGCCCGATGCTCCGAATAGCTCGTTGATTACGTACGGGATCGATGTCCCGCTCGGAAGAAGATTCAGCAAGAGGCGCTTGGGGCGAAGGGGAAGTGGGTGTTTGCGGGGCGTTCTGAAGATGCGGGCGGGGAAGAGTAACGCTATCAGGTGAAATCATGGGAGGCATTCTCTGAGAGGCAAATGAACATACCGCGGGTGTTGTAACTGCGCCCGCGGTATAACACTTGGTATTGGCATCAGCCTCTAGCGTTCCAACTCTACCCTTTGCCGGAAGTTTCTATGTGCGCTGTCGACGCCGATACAAACGGCGCCCCTGCGTATTAGTGCCTAATTCATCGCCATCAACGTAAATAGCTCGTCAGCGGACCCGGTCGGTCCCAGCGTTTCGTTTAACCTGCGCCTCATTCCCTTATCTGCAGGTGAATCATCTCCCGCACCTTCGCCGTCAACAAATCAAAGGTAAACGGCTTGGTGATCAACTGCATGCCCGGGTCCAGGAACCCGCCCCGTACCGCCGCATGCTCGGCATAGCCGGTAATAAACAAAACCTTTAAGTCCGGGCGAATTTGCCGGCCTATTTCGGCCAGCTGGCGGCCATTCATGCCTGGCAGCCCCACATCGCTGATCATCAGGTCGATGCGCTGGCTGGACTCGATGATCGGCAGCGCATTGTCGGCATCGCCGGCTTCGACGAAGGCGTAGCCCAACTCGCTCAGCACCTGGCTCACCAGCACGCGCACGGCGGGGTCGTCCTCGACGATCAGCACGCACTCGCCGGCATTCGCGAACGGCAGTAGGGCGGAGTCCAGCGGCGTATCAGCCGTGACTTCACCGACAAAACGCGGGAGAAACAGGCTCACGGTGGTGCCTTTGCCCACCTCACTGTGGATGGTCACATGGCCATGAGATTGGCGTGCAAAACCGTAGATCATCGACAAGCCCAGGCCGGTGCCCTGGCCGATGGGTTTGGTCGTGAAGAACGGGTCGAATACCCGCCCCATGAGGCTTTCCGGAATCCCGCAGCCGGTGTCGCTGACGCTCAGTTCCACGTAGTCGCCGGGGTTCAAGGTGCCATACGCGGCGGTGAACACGCTGTCGAGGTGGCGGTTGCTGGTTTCAACGATCAGCCGGCCGCCGTCGGGCATGGCGTCGCGGGCATTCAAGACCAGGTTGAGCAGGGCGCTCTCCAGCTGATTGGGGTCGGCTTCGGCGGTCCACAGCCGGTCCTCCAGGCGCATGTCCAGGGCAATGCTCTCGTTGATGCTGCGTTGCAGCAGTTCGCCCATCGAAGTGACCAGCTCGTTGATCTGCACTGGCTTGGAATCCAGCGACTGGCGCCGTGAAAACGCCAGCAGGCGGTGAGTCAGGCCGGCAGCGCGGTTGGCCGAAGTCACTCCCAGGTCAATCAGGCTGTCGAGGTCGTCCAACTTGCCGCGCGAGACACGCCGCCGCAACAGCTCCAGGCTGCCGATAATGCCGGTGAGCATATTGTTGAAGTCGTGGGCGATACCGCCCGTCAACTGCCCGACCGCTTCCATTTTCTGCGATTGGCGCAACGCTTCTTCGTTGCTGCGCAGCTGCGCGGTGCGCTCCTCGACTTGCTGCTCAAGGGTTTCCAGGGTGCGCTGCAGGCGCAGTTCGCTCTCGCTGAGGTCAATCAAGCGGTCACGCGCGTCGTATTGCCGGCGGCGACCGCGCAGGGCCGCGCTCACCAGGCTGATCAGGGTGATGGGGTGGAACGGCCGCTCAAGGAACGTGACATTGCCGAGCAGGCCACTCAGGTGCGAAGAACCATTCTGTTCGCTGCCGCCGTGGTGGGTCATCAGCACGATGGGCAGGTCCGACCAGGCTGGCTGCTGATGCAAATGCTCCAGCAACGGCTCCAGGTCCGCGCCCCGCAGCGCTTCGGCCGCAATGATCAGCAGGCCGGCACCTTGCTCCAGGGCCTCGCACAGCATCGGCAGGCTGCTGGCAACGATGCCACTGTAGCCGGCCTCGTTGAGCATCATCAGCGCCAAAGTACCGTCGCGGCCCATAGGCGCCAGGACGATGGCGCGCTCGGATACGGGTGAAATAGCCGTCACACGCCCTCATCCTTGAGCAGAGGCGAGCCTGCGCCCATGTAGGTTGGAATGCCACGCAACACGCCCTGGAAATTATCCAGCGGTTCGCCGACGGTCATGCCACGGCTGCTGATACGGTATTCGCGGATGGTCGACTCGTGGGAGCCGGTGCGTTTCTTGATGATCGAGATGGCACGGCGCACCTTGCCCAGCGCCTCGAAGTAACGCAGCAGAATCACGGTGTCCGCCAGGTAAGTGATGTCGACCGGTGCCTGCATGTCGCCGACCAGCCCGTGCTGCGCGACGGTCATGAAGGTGGCCGCGCCCCGGCGGTTGAGGTACAGCAGCAACTCGTGCATATGCAGGATCAGCGCGTTCTCTTCCGGCATGGCCGCCTGGTAACCGTTGATGCTGTCGATGACCACGGTCTTGATCCCACGCTCGTCGACACAGCGGCGTACCCGGTGCGAGAACTCGCCGGGGGACAGCTCGGCGGCGTCCACTTGTTCGATCAACAGGTTGCCGGTGGCTTGCAGGGCGTCGAGGTCGATGCCCATGTTTTTCATGCGCTCGAACAGCAGGCCCAGTTCTTCATCGAAAATGAACAGCGCGGCTTTTTCGCCACGGGCCACGGCAGAGGCGGCAAAGATCATCGAGATCAGCGATTTGCCGGTACCGGCCGGGCCGAGGATCAGGCTGCTGGAGCCGGTCTCCACGCCGCCGCCCATCAAGGCGTCCAGTTCTTGGATGCCGCTGCTCAAAGTCTGGCGCACGTAACCGCCGCGATGCTCGGCGGCCACCAGCCGCGGGAACACGTGAATGCCATCCTGCATGATGGTGAAGTCGTGAAAGCCGCCACGGTATTTCTGGCCGCGGTACTTCACCACGCGCACGCGTCGGCGTTCGGCGCCGTAATTGGGTGTCAGCTCTTCCAGGCGGATGACGCCGTGCGCCACGCTGTGCACGGTTTTGTCGAGGGATTCGGTGGTCAGGTCATCCAGCAGCAGTACGGTGGCGTCATAGCGCACGAAGTAGTGCTTGATCGCCAGGATCTGCCGGCGATAGCGCAGCGAGCTTTGTGCGAGCAGGCGGATTTCCGAAAGGCTGTCGATCACCACGCGGGTCGGCTTGACCCGTTCCACCACTTCGAAGATCTGCCGGGTGGCTTCGCCCAGTTCCAGGTCGGAGGAGTACAACAGGCTCTGCTGGTGCTCGGCATCCAGCAGGCTCTCAGGCGGGGTCAGTTCGAAGATATGGATATTCTCGTCCAGGTCCCACCCGTGGGACTTGGCGCCTTGGCGCAATTCGCGCTCGGTTTCGGACAGCGTGATGTACAGCGTTCGCTCACCTTCTTTCGCGCCGGCCTGCAGAAAGTGCAGGGCGACCGTGGTTTTACCGGTGCCAGGTTCGCCTTCCAGGAGAAACAGATGGCTGCGCGATAGCCCGCCGGAAAGAATGTCATCAAGACCTTCGATGCCGGTGGCTGCTTTTTCGGATAACAACGCTTTGGATGTAGACAAGAAGTGCCCTCAGGTCACATACGAGTAGAGGATGCGCGCCCTGGTGGACGCGCCATGTTCTCTTGACCGTAGCGCTTTGCGGCGGTTCAACCTGTTCCTGGAAAATACGGCCGGTGATGTCTACAGACCCTGTTGCAGGGCCGGATCGTCGGGGTTTTGCTGTTCGAGCTGGGCCAGCAGCACCTGCACGTTCTGCAATTGGCCGCTTTCTTTCCAGTAGGTGACGAGCAGCACCCGCGCCTTGCGATTGGCCGGGTGGCGCTGGATGATTTCTTCCAACTGGCGCTGGGCCGCTTCCTGTTCCTGCTGGGCGTGCAGGGTGGTGGCCAGGTCGTAGCGGTAATCCTGATTGTCCGGCTCCAGCTCCACGGCCTTGGACAGGCCCAGCAGCGCATAGGGGCGCTCGCCGTGGTGCAGCAGCCACATGCCCAGCGCATGTTGCAGGTAAGCCGATTCAGGGTGCGCCGCCAGTTGCCGCGCGAGCAGTTGACGGGACTCGTCGGTCTTGCCTTGCTTATCCAGCAGCTCGATCTGCGCGACCACCGCCTGCAAGTTGTCCGGCTGCAGGCGCATGGCCTGTTCCAGCGCATTTTGTGCATCGGGCAGCAGGGCGCTGTGGATGTATAGGCGCGCCAGTTGAATCCAGCCCTCAGCCGTTTCCGGCTGGGCCTTGAGCTTCTTCACGAACTCATCCAGCACCTGCTGCAAGGGCCCGAAATACAAGCCCAAGGTGTCGGGCGAGAGACCGAGCAACGCATTGGCGGCGGCAAAGCGCACGCCTTGTTCGGGGTCATCCAGGGCAGGGCCGAGCAACAGCGTGCGCTGGCCCGTGGGCACCAGGCCGACAATGCTATGGATAGCGGCTTCGCGTACCAGCGGCGAGTCGCTGGCGAGGTCTTTATCCGCCAGCTTCAAGGCCTGGGGGCTGGGGTAGTTGGGCAGTTCGGCATGCAATGCGGCGCGGCGCTCGGGCGACAGGTCCGGCCGGCCCAATTGCTGATAGAGCACGCGCGCCGCGCCCGGCTCGCCGTTATGCGCCTGTTTCAGCGCTTTCGCGTAACCATGGGCAATGGCGGGTGGCACGGCCACCGGTGTGGAACGGGAGAAATACCAGGTGATCAGTACAATCAACAACAGGGCGCACAGGCCGACGATGGAGTAACGGCGTGACTTTGACATGCAGGCGTCCGAAAGCTTGGGCAGCTAGAGCAAAGCCATCAGCTTCGGCCAGACCAGGGCAGGTGTCAAACCCGCGTCAGGTCAGCACGTATTCCACCGGCTCGAGCGGCGGCGGCAAGTCGGTTTCGCCGAGGGCCGCGAGAATCTCGCGCTCCAGGGTGCGCAGGATCGCGTTGCAGGGCAGGTCGTTTTCGTCAAAGCCGAAAGGGTCTTCGAGATCATCGCCGATCTCGTCCAGGCCAAAGAAGGTGTAGCTGACAATGGCGGTGAACACCGGCGTGAGCCAGCCCAGGGGCTCGGCCATGGCGAACGGCAACAGAATGCAGAACAGGTAGATGGTGCGGTGCAGCAGCAAGGTGTAGGGGAAGGGCAGCGGCGTGGCCTTGATCCGCTCGCACGAGGCCTGCACCTGGCTGAGGCTGACCAGCCGGGTCTCCAGTTGGGTGTAGCGCCATTCGCTGAGCACGCCCTGTTCGGTCAACACGGAAAACCGCGCGCCGACCTGCTGCAGCAGCTTGTCGGGGAGGTTGGGGTGGCGGGTGTCGACGTCGCTCCACGGCTTGATTGCCAGCGCTTCATCTTCATGCCGCAGGCGGGCGACCAGGCCGTGCGCAAAACCACCCAGCGCGCGCAGCAGGCCGGCGCGCTCGGCCGGGTCACTGAGCACCTGGGTCTCGCGGATCAGCGAGCGTACATCGATGATCATCTGCCCCAGTTGCTTGCGGCCTTCCCACCAGCGGTCATAGCAGGCGTTATTGCGAAAGCTCATGAAGATCGACAGCGACAGCCCCAGCAGCGTGAATGGCGTGGCGTTGACCTTGGAGAAATACGCCGGGTGCAGGGTTTCCACCAGCACGATCACCGAGGCCAGCAACGTGACCAGCAGGCTGCGCAGGGCAATGCGCTTGGCTATCGAGCCTTTGAGGGAGAACAGGATACCCAGGAGGTTGGGTTTGGGACGCACAATCATCGGCGGGACAGGGCTTCTTCGGGGACGCGGCTTCAGGGGGTGTAGCCCCTCAGATTAGAAGCAAGCGCGACAGGCGTCCAATCGCTTGGACTGACTGGCCGATAAGCAGGATTGATGACTGGCCAAACCAGTCAAGCAGGTTGAAAGCTTTGACCATTGCTGCGCCAGCGTGCGGGAGCGACTATTTCCACGATTCGGTCCTTCTGGTTCAAGGAAACAATAATGCAGATTGAAAACAAGATCTTCCTGGTCAGCGGCGGCGCGTCAGGCCTGGGCGCGGCCACCGCAGAAATGCTGATTGCCGCCGGTGCCAAGGTGATGCTGGTGGATTTGAACGCCGACGCGGTGACCGCCAAGGCCACGCAGTTGGGCGAGAACGCACGCAGCGCCGTGGCCGATATCAGCCAGGAAGCGGCGGCCGAAGCCGCCGTGCAAGCGACCGTTGCCGCCTTTGGCGGCCTGCATGGGCTGGTCAACTGCGCCGGTGTGGTGCGTGGCGAGAAAATTCTCGGCAAGAACGGCCCTCACGGGCTGGCCAGCTTTGCCCAGGTGATCAACGTCAACCTGATCGGCAGCTTCAACCTGCTGCGCCTGGCGGCAGCGGCCATCGCTGAAACCGAAGCGAATGCCGATGGCGAGCGCGGCGTGATCATCAACACCGCCTCGGTTGCCGCGTTTGATGGGCAGATCGGTCAGGCTGCCTATTCCGCCTCCAAAGGCGCGATCGCCAGCCTCACGTTGCCGGCCGCTCGCGAGCTGGCGCGCTTTGGTATCCGCGTGATGACCATCGCCCCGGGTATTTTCGAGACGCCAATGATGGCCGGCATGACCGCCGAAGTGCGCGACTCGCTGGCCGCAGGCGTGCCATTCCCGCCGCGCCTGGGCAAACCTGCGGAATACGCGGCGCTGGTCCGCCACATCATCGAAAACAGCATGCTCAATGGTGAGGTGATCCGTCTCGACGGCGCCTTGCGCATGGCCGCCAAGTAAGGAGAATTTCCATGACTGATCCCATCGTAATTGTCAGTGCCGTGCGCACCCCCATGGGCGGCTTCCAGGGCGACCTCAAGGGCCTGACCGCGCCGCAGCTGGGTTCTGCCGCGATCCGTGCCGCGGTCGAGCGTGCCGGCATCGCCACCGATGCCGTCGATGAAGTGCTGTTCGGCTGTGTGCTGCCCGCCGGCCTCGGCCAGGCCCCGGCGCGCCAAGCGGCCCTCGGCGCCGGACTGGACAAGTCGACGCGCTGCACCACCCTCAACAAGATGTGCGGTTCGGGCATGGAGGCGGCGATCCTGGCACATGATTCGCTGCTGGCCGGCAGCGTCGACGTGGTGATTGCCGGCGGCATGGAAAGCATGTCCAACGCCCCTTATCTGCTCGACCGCGCCCGCAGCGGCTACCGCATGGGCCACGGCCGCGTGCTCGACCATATGTTCCTCGACGGCCTCGAAGACGCCTACGACAAGGGCCGCCTGATGGGCACCTTTGCCGAAGACTGCGCCGCGCACAACGGCTTTACCCGTGAAGCCCAGGACGCCTTCGCCATCGCCTCGTTGACCCGTGCGCAAGAAGCGATCACCCATGGCAGCTTCGCCGCCGAGATCGTCCCGGTGCAGGTCACGGTCGGCAAGGAACAGAAGACCGTCCAGCACGACGAACAACCGCCCAAGGCCAAGCTGGACAAGATCGCCAGCCTGAAACCGGCGTTCCGCGAAGGCGGTACCGTGACGGCGGCCAACTCCAGCTCGATTTCCGACGGTGCGGCGGCCTTGTTGCTGATGCGCCAGTCCGAGGCGCTCAAGCGCGGGCTCAAGCCGCTGGCGGTGATCCATGGTCACGCGGCCTTTGCCGATGAGCCCGGGTTGTTCCCGGTGGCGCCGGTGGGCGCAATCCGCAAGCTGATGAGCAAGACCGGCTGGAGCATCGATGAGGTTGACCTGTTCGAGATCAACGAGGCCTTCGCGGTGGTCACCCTGGTGACGATGAGCAAGCTGGAAATCCCGCACGCCAAGGTCAACGTTCACGGCGGCGCCTGTGCCCTGGGCCATCCGATCGGTGCCTCCGGCGCGCGAATCCTGGTGACCCTGCTCGCGGCCCTGCGCCAGAAAGGCCTCAAGCGTGGCGTGGCCGCGATCTGTATCGGCGGCGGTGAAGCCACGGCCATGGCCGTTGAATGCCTGTATTAAGGAAACCCTATGCTGCCCAATGACGAACAACTGCAGATCAGCGACGCGGCCCGGCAATTTGCCCAGGAGCGGCTGAAACCGTTCGCAGCCGACTGGGACCGCGAGCACCGTTTTCCCAAGGAAGCCATCGGCGAAATGGCCGAACTGGGCTTTTTCGGCATGCTCGTGCCGGAACAGTGGGGCGGCTGCGACACCGGCTACCTGGCCTACGCCATGGCCCTGGAAGAAATCGCCGCCGGCGACGGGGCCTGCTCGACCATCATGAGCGTGCACAACTCGGTGGGCTGTGTGCCCATCCTCACGTTCGGCAACGATCAGCAGAAAGAGCAATTCCTCAAGCCGCTCGCCAGTGGCGCCATGCTCGGCGCGTTTGCCTTGACCGAGCCCCAGGCCGGTTCGGATGCCAGCAGCCTGAAGACCCGGGCGCGCCTGGACGGTGATCACTACGTGCTCAATGGCTGCAAGCAGTTCATCACCTCCGGGCAAAATGCCGGGGTGGTGATTGTGTTTGCGGTGACCGACCCGGCCGCCGGCAAGCGCGGCATCAGCGCGTTCATCGTGCCCACCGACTCGCCGGGCTACAGTGTGGCGCGGGTCGAAGACAAGCTCGGCCAGCACGCCTCGGACACCTGCCAGATCCTGTTCGAGGACGTGAAAGTGCCGGTGGCCAACCGCCTGGGCGCGGAGGGCGAAGGCTATCGAATCGCCCTGGCCAACCTCGAAGGCGGTCGCGTGGGTATCGCCTCGCAGTCGGTGGGCATGGCGCGCGCCGCCTTTGAAGCCGCCCGCGACTATGCCAGGGAACGCGAAAGCTTCGGCAAGCCACTCATCGAGCACCAGGCCGTGGCGTTTCGCCTGGCCGACATGGCCACGCAAATCGCCGTCGCCCGGCAGATGGTGCAGTACGCGGCGGCACTGCGTGACAGCGGCAAGCCGGCGCTGGTGGAAGCGTCCATGGCCAAGCTGTTCGCCTCGGAAATGGCTGAAAAAGTCTGTTCGGCCGCCTTGCAAACCCTGGGCGGTTACGGTTACCTGAGCGACTTCCCCCTCGAGCGGATCTACCGCGATGTGCGGGTCTGCCAGATCTACGAAGGCACCAGCGATATTCAACGCATGGTCATCTCACGCAATCTCTAAGGAGCCGATACATGAGTTACGAAACCATTTTGCTCGAAGTCCAGGGCCGCGTCGGGCTGATTACCCTCAATCGCCCGCAAGCCCTGAACGCCTTGAATGCGCAGTTGGTCAGCGAGCTGAACCAGGCGCTGGACGGCCTGGAAGCCGATCCACAGATCGGCTGCATCGTGCTGACCGGCTCGAAGAAAGCCTTTGCCGCCGGCGCCGACATCAAGGAAATGGCCGAGCTGACCTACCCGCAGATCTACCTGGACGACCTGTTCAGCGACAGCGACCGCGTAGCCAACCGCCGCAAGCCGATCATTGCCGCGGTCAACGGCTTCGCCCTCGGCGGGGGCTGTGAATTGGCGTTGATGTGCGACTTCATCCTCGCCGGTGACGGCGCCAAGTTCGGCCAGCCGGAAATCAACCTCGGCGTGTTGCCGGGCATGGGCGGCACCCAGCGCCTGACCCGCGCGGTGGGCAAGGCCAAGGCCATGGAAATGTGCCTGACCGGGCGCTTTATCGATGCAGTGGAAGCCGAGCGCTGCGGGATTGTCGCGCGCATTGTGCCGGCGGATGAATTGTTGGAAGAGGCCTTGAAGGTTGCCACATTGATCGCCGGCAAATCGGTTCCGATCAGCATGATGGTCAAGGAAAGCGTGAACCGCGCGTTTGAAGTGAGCCTGTCCGAAGGCGTGCGCTTTGAGCGCCGGGTGTTCCATGCCGCGTTCGCGACCCTGGATCAGAAGGAAGGCATGGCGGCGTTCGTGGCCAAGCGTGCGCCGGCGTTCAAGGACAAGTAAGCCCCCCATCACTGACACCGATGGTCCAAATGTGGGAGCGGGCTTGCTCGCGAATACGGCTAATCAGTCACTGCAGCTTTGACTGACCTGGCGCATTCGCGAGCAAGCCCGCTCCCACATGGGGGGTGTGGTCTTTCAGTTAGAGAGGATAGTTCTTCAGTTCCCGGGCAATCACCATCCGCTGTATCTCGCTGGTCCCTTCGTAAATCTGCGTGATCCGCGCATCGCGGTAGTAGCGTTCCACGGGATAATCTTCCAGATACCCATACCCACCGTGAATCTGCATCGCCGAGGAGCAGACCTTTTCGGCCATTTCCGAGGCGAACAGCTTGGCCTGGGAGGCTTCCGACAGGCACGGTTTGCCGGCCGAGCGCAGGCGCGCGGCGTGCAGGATCAACAAGCGCGCGGCGTTCAGGCGGGTTTGCATGTCGGCCAGCAGATTGGCCACGCTCTGGTGCTCGATGATTGCCTTGTCGAACTGCACGCGGTCGCGGGCGTAGACCAGCGCAGCTTCAAACGCCGCGCGGGCGATGCCCAAGGCCTGGGCGGCAATGCCGATGCGGCCGCCTTCCAGGTTCGAAAGCGCAATCGCCAGGCCTTTGCCGCGCTCACCCAGCAGGTTGGCCTCGGGCACGCTGCATTGGTTGAGGGTGACGGCACAGGTGTCGGAGGCGCGAATGCCCATCTTGTGTTCGGTACGGTCGACGACAAAGCCTGGGGTGTCGGTGGGCACCAGGAATGCGGAGATACCTTTCTTGCCCAATTGCGGGTCGGTCACGGCGAACACGATAGCGAGCTTGGCGCGCTTGCCGTTGCTGACAAATTGCTTGGCACCATTGATCACCCATTGGCCATCGCGCAACTCGGCACGGGTGCGCAGGTTGTGCGCTTCGGAACCGGCCTGCGGTTCGGTGAGGCAGAAGCAACCAATTGCCTGGCCACTGGCGAGGTCGGCCAGCCAGGTCTGTTTCTGATCCGGTGTGCCGTAGTTGAGAATGGGCCCGCAACCGACTGAATTGTGGATACTCATCAGCGCGCCGGTGGCGCCATCGCCGGCGGAAATTTCCTCGACGGCCAAGGCATATGCGACGTAGTCGACATAGGTGCCACCCCATTCTTCAGGGACCACCATGCCCAGCAGCCCGAGTTCGCCCATCTTCGCGACCAGGGCATCGTCGATCCAGCCGGCTTTCTCCCAGGCCTGGGCATGGGGGGCGATTTCGCCACGGGCAAAGTCACGCGCCATGTCGCGAATCATCACTTGTTCTTCTGTGTATTCAATATCTTGCATGGCTTAGTTCGCAACCTTCTCGAAGTGATGGAAGAAGCTCTCGACATGGGTGTTGTCCAGGCCGTGCAGCGTGGGTGGATTCCAACGCGGGGCCTTGTCCTTGTCGATGATCAGCGCACGAACGCCTTCGATGAGGTCGCCGCGTTCAAACCACTGGCGGTCAAGGTGCAGTTCCAGGGCAAAGCAGCGTTCCAGCGGCAGGCGCCGGCCGCGACGCAGCATTTCCAGGGTCACGGCCATGGCCAGCGGCGAGCGGGTGTGCATCAGTTGGGCGGTAGTGAGCGCCCATTCATGGCTGTCGGCGACCGTCACCTGCTGCAATTGCTCGACGATACTCGGTATATCCGGCAGGCCGAAGAAATGGTCGATGGCCGGGCGCAAGGCGGCCAGCGGCGCGTCGGGCAACTGTTGCACGGCGAATTTGGCCAGTACGCCCTGCAGGTCCTTGAGCGGCGACTCGTGCCATTGCAGGCGGTCGAGCTTGTGGTCGAGGTCGGCCAGCTTCGCGCTGTCCAGGTACCAATCGGCGAGGCCGCAGTAGAGGGCGTCGGCGGCGCGAATCTGCACGCCGGTGACGCCGAGGTAAATCCCCAGTTCGCCGGGAATGCGCGGCAAGAAGTAGCTGCCGCCAACGTCCGGGAAGTAACCGATCGCCACTTCCGGCATGGCCAGGCGGCTGCGCTCGGTGACCACGCGCAGATCCGCGCCCTGCACCAGGCCCATGCCGCCGCCAAGGACAAACCCGTCCATCAACGCGAGGACGGGTTTGCGGTAATGGTGGATCGCCAGGTCCAGCGCGTATTCCTCGACGAAGAAATCTTCGTGCAGGGTGTCGCCGTTTTTGAAGCTGTCGTAGAGGGAGCGAATATCACCGCCGGCGCAAAAGGCTTTTTCGCCGGCGCCGCGCAGCACCACGGCATGCACCTGCGGATCGTCGGCCCACGCCTGCAGCTGGCGGGCGAGGCTGCGGACCATGTCCAGGGTGATGGCGTTGAGGCCGGCAGGGCGGTTGAGGGTAAGGTGGCCGATGTGGTTGCGCACTTCGGCCAGGACGTCGTCTTGAAGGATATCGGCGCTGCTTGCTTGGTTTGAAACCTGAGCAGTCATCTGTAACTCCCTGCTTTTATTGTTCTTTATCAAGAGGTTCAGCGAAGAACCATCTCGCGATCGTACCAGTGCAAATTTGCCCAGTACAACCTTCAATCATGCAGGTCGTTTTTGCATTTATGCAGCAGGCCGCGTGTCTGCGTCAGGGGATGCGGCTGGCCAGCACTTCACCAATACTGCGGCGCCGTGCGTGGGTTTCTGCGGCGTGGATCAACTGTTCCAACTCGCTGGGGGCGACATCGTAGAACTGCTCCATGTCGGCCAGCGCGAGCTTCAGGTCGGCAGCGGTAATGGCCGGGTCTTGAGCGGCCCGGGTGTCTGGCAGGACCACCGCGGGAGCCTCGACCGCGCCCTTGGGGTAGCGGGTGCGCGTGGCATTGTTGTAGGCCAGTGCACAGGCGAGCAGAGCGCCGGCACCCAGCAACACCGCGCCCATCTCATGCCAGCCGAGGGCGGCCGAGGCCGGGTCGGCCAGTACCAGGGTCATGGCCAGGCCACCGGCAGGTGGATGCAGGCAGCGCAGCCAGCACATCAACACCACCGTCATGCCCGCCGCCAGGCACGCACCGCCTAGGGTGCGCCCAAGGACGCGGGCCACCAGCAAGGCCACCACGCCGGCACACAGGTAGCTGCCGATGATTGACCAGGGTTGCGCGAGCGCGCCGGATGAGACCGCAAACAACAACACCGCCGAGGCCCCGAGTGGCCCCAGCAGGTGCAGGGCCACGTCCATGCCAAACACTTGGGCACATAACCACACGCTGAACAGCGTGCCGAGCGCCATGCCGATGGCGGCACGACTCCATTCGGTGGGACGGGTATTGATAGCAGCAGGGAACCAGCGAGCGAGCATTGACAGGCATTCCATAAACGACAGGCAAAAAAAAGGCTTGTCTGGTTGCCCGGAAAAGCCCTTTGAAAGTTCCAACATTGGGGGAAGGAACCTGTGCAGTGTGCCGTGCCTGTCGACACCGCGCCAATGCATATTAATGCAGGTTAAATCCAAAAATAATGCAGTTAAGTGAGACTGCCACACTTACAAAAGAGGGACCTGCACACTGAGCTTGCCCAGGACGCGATCATCGGTCTCGTCGTTGAACAAGCGTTTTCGCAGATCCGCCTGCAGCCCGGTATCACTGGCAAGCGGGCCCTTGAGCGCCACCAGCGCGTCGCGTAATTCCATCAGCCGCTCCAGAGGCGGGACTGGCAAATAGCCAACGTGAACGAGATCGGGCTCCGGGGTCGCGTAGACGCCCGGCGAAACATCATCTGACACGGCATTGTCCTCTTATTGGATAGGCTGCGGCGTACACCGCGGGCCTACAGCTTCCTTGTTGTTATGCATGACCCGTGGCGGTAAATGATTACCACACATGGCATTCGAGTTTACCGTTGGGTTTCGGGCGCGGGGAAGGGCAATGGTCGCAGCAATTACGCATAGCTGCGTAGGAGTTTTCTGCGTCGGGAGCCCCGACGCAGAGCACTCAAGGGTGTGGGGCCTGTGCCAGGTGCAGCAGCACGTAGGGGTTGCGGTCGAACTCACCGCTCAGGGTCGGCGTGAGGGCGCGAAAGCGCGGGTCTTTCAACCCTTCGAAATCCGCCTCGCTCATCACCAGCCAGGCCGGCCCTTGTATCGGGTTCAGGTCAGCAGGGTTCTGGGTGAACAACGGTACCTGGTCGCAATCAAGGTTGACCATGTATTTGATGGCCTTGGCGTCTTTACCCAGGCCGTGCAATACCACGGGCGCGCGCTGCTGCATGACCTGCTCGTGCACCTGCAGGGTAAACGTGCGGGTGTCGTAGAGGCTGCGCTCCAGCGGCTCGACCACGCCGATATAGCTGGCCCACACCGCCAGTACACCGGCCAACGCCGGGCCCAGCGGGCGCAGTTGCGCCTTGAACAACGCCAGCAAAGCCACGACCTGCAGCGCGCCCAGCAGGCCAAACATTGGCCCCAGATGCTCCAGCTGCTGCGGATAACGTGTGCGTGCGAACAACAACCCGGCGATCAGCAGCGTCGGAAGCAACGTCCAAATGCCCAGCATCAGCCTGCGCAACTCGGCAAACAGCCGACCCTCGGCAACCTGGAACGGATAGGCCGCAATGATTGCCGCCATGGGCAACATCGGCAGCACATAGCGCGCCTTTTTGGCCTGTGGGATCGACAGGCCAAGCATCACCAGCAGGCCGGCGGCCGCGCAGTACAGCACCAACTGCAAGGCCGGCTCCGGCGTACGCCGGCCGCCGAGGGCGATTGCCAGCAGCACCAGCAGCGCCACGGGATAGGCCATGGCGTAATTGCCCAGCGAACTGGTGAAGTAATACAGCACGCCGCTGGAGCCTTCGCTGCCGTCCATGCGCCCCAGGAACTGCATGCGGATCACGTCCTGCATGAAGCTCTCACCGCCGCTGAGCTTGGCCATCAGCAACAGCAGGCCGACACACGCCACCAACAGCGCCAGCGCCAGCAAGCCAAAACTGAACAGCTGCCGCCATTGCCGATTGATCAGGTAGTAGCTGCACAGCACGCCGGTGGGTATCACCAGGCCAATCGGCCCGCGAATCGCAAAGCCGAGGATCAGCAGCAGGTACAGCCAGTGCAGGCGCTTGCCGGCACCGAAGTGGTCATGCGCGTAACCCAGGTAGAACACGGCCAGGGCAATCGCGGCGAGCATCTGGTCGAGGGATACCGAGCGGGTTTCACTGATGAAGGTACTGCTGAGCAGCAATACCGCGATGCTCAGCAGGCCCCAGTGCCGGGAGTAGGGCGCCGTGAGGCGATACACCAGCACCACGATCGCTGCCGAGGCCAGCGCCGTGGGCAACCAGGCCGTGAGGCTGGTGACCTGGCCCAGGGGCAACGACAGCAACCAGGTCAGCAGTGTCGAGGTGGCCAGGTAATCCGCATACGGCTGCCCGTAGGTGGTCGGGAAAAAGCCCGGCCCGTGGCGCAGCATCTCCTGGGCAAACACCACGAAGCGGGAGTCGAAGCCGATAATCGCCTGGTGCCAGCTGCCAGCGATGAATAACGCCAGCGCCAGCAACCCCAGCAGTAGGGATTGGCGGCGAATCGTCGGGCTCAGCAGGGACGGTTGAGCTTTGTTCACGTATCAGGCTTCCACAACCTGTGGCACCCACTGTTGCTGCGGAATCGGCAACTGGCACGAGTCGCCACGGCCCATCGGGAAGTACTGGAAGCCTTTGCGCGCCAGGCGCTCGCCGTCATACAGGTTGCGGCCGTCGAAGATCACCGGGGTTTTCAGGCGCTGGTGGATCAGGTCGAAGTCCGGTGCCTTGAACTGCTGCCATTCGGTGCAGACGATCAGCGCATCGGCGCCGCTCAAGGTCGACTCCGGGGTGCCCATCAGCATCAGGCGCGGGTCATCGCCGTAGATGCGCTGGGTTTCCTGCATGGCTTCCGGGTCGAACGCGCGTACGTTGGCGCCGGCGGCCCACAGGGCTTCCATCAATACACGGCTGGGGGCATCGCGCATGTCGTCGGTGTTCGGTTTGAACGCCAGGCCCCAAAGGGCAAAGGTCTTGCCGCGCAGGTTGCCCTTGAAGAACGCATTGATACGCTCGAACAGCTTGCTCTTCTGGCGCTGGTTGATCGCTTCCACGGCTTCCAACAGGTCACTGGAGCAGTTGGCCTGCTTGGCACTGTGGATCAGCGCGCGCATGTCCTTGGGGAAGCACGAGCCACCGTAGCCGCAGCCAGGGTAGATGAAGTGGTAGCCAATGCGCGAGTCGGCACCGATGCCCAGGCGTACGGCTTCGATATCCGCGCCCAAGTGCTCGGCCAGCTCGGCGATCTGGTTGATAAAGCTGATCTTGGTCGCGAGCATGCAGTTGGCGGCGTACTTGGTCAGCTCGGCGCTGCGCAGGTCCATGAAGATGATGCGGTCATGGTTGCGGTTGAACGGCGCGTACAGGTCGCGCATTACGTCACGCACTTCTTCGCGCTCGCAGCCGATGATGATGCGATCCGGGCGGCGGCAGTCGGCCACGGCCGAGCCTTCCTTGAGGAATTCCGGGTTGGAGACGATATCGAACTCCAGGTGCCGGCCAGCCAGGTGCAGGGCCTTCTCGATGTGCGCGCGCAGGGTGTCGCCGGTGCCCACCGGCACGGTGGATTTTTCCACCAGGATCACCGGCTCGATACGGTGGCGGGCCACGGCATCGCCTACCGACAGCACGTATTTCAGGTCGGCCGAGCCGTCTTCATCCGACGGCGTGCCCACGGCAATGAACAGCACTTCGCCGTGTTCGACGGCCAGCTTTTCATCAAAGGTGAAGTGCAGGCGCCCGCTCTCCAGGTTCTCCTTGACCATCGCGGCCAGCCCCGGCTCGAAGATGCTCACATGGCCTTGCTGCAACAGCTTGACCTTGTTTTGATCGACGTCCATGCAGATGACATCGTGACCGACTTCGGCCAATACGGTGGCCTGCACCAGACCGACGTAACCACTACCAAATACACTGATTTTCATGGGGCATTCCTGGGACTTGTAGCGCTAGCACGGCGAGAGTTGATAACCAGCACACCGAGGATGACCAAGGCCACCCCCAGGGTTTTTGAAATCGAAAAGTGTTCGTTGAAGACCGGCAGGCTGGCCGCCAGCAGGTACACCAGCGCGTAGCTGATGCTCAGCAGCGAATAGGCCCGGCCCAACGGCAGGTGTTTGAGCGCGCCGAGCCAGCAGAGCATCGACAGCGCATAGGCGAGGATCGCCAGCAGCACCACAGCCAGGGCGCCGAGGTCGATCTGCGCCGTCAGCCATTCGTTGGGCAGCGGCAGGCGCGTCATGCTCCAGCGCATGCCCAGTTGGGCCGCGCTGACCAGTGCGACGCTGCCCAGGGCCAGGGCAAACCCCTGGACCCGGCTCATACGTGACGCCCCAGCAGCACGACGCCGCCGATTACCAGCGCCACGCCCAGCCAGTGACGGCCATCGATGTGTTCATGGAACACAAAACGCGCCATCAGCGTGACCAAGACAAAATTCAGGCTGAGCATCGGGTAGGCGATGCCGACCTCCAGGCGCTGCAGTACCAGCAGCCATACCAGCAGGCCCAGGCCCAGGCACACCAGCGCCGCCCACAGCCACGGCGAGCGCAGTTTCAGCGCCCAGCCGTCCGGTAGGTCGCGCCAGCTTTCCACGGCGAACTTTTGCGAGACCTGGCCCATGCAGGTCAACAGGCAGGCGGCCAATAGCAGGAGGAGGGTGATCACGGCTGCACCTGCGGGAAGATCAGAATCACGATATTGCCTTGCTCATAGCGCTCGCCGTCGGTGGGCAGCAGCGCTACTTCGGCGATTTCATCGTCGCCTTTGACGCGCATCACCACACCTACCGGCCCTTGTTTGCGCGCCTCGCTCATCCATTGCTGGACCTGGCGGGTGTCGACCTTGTGATGCCCGGCATCCGGGTAGGCCAGGCCGTACTTCACTTCGCCGACCGTGTTGTACAGCGTCACATCCGGGCGCTGCAGGCGCCACGCCAGGGCCGATGCCGCGCCGAGGTCGTTGCTGAGCAACGCCGTAGCCGGGCGCAGTGCCTGCAGGTGGTCGATGATGAATTGATCCGGCGTCTTGTTGTAGACCACCGAATGCGGCAGTGCGGCCGGCAGCAGGGCGACCATCAGCCAGCTGCCGATCACCGGCGCGGCCCACAGGTGCAATGGCCGTGCAGCCTGCAGCAGGTTGACCAGGATCCAGCCGAACAGGAAGACAAACACCAGCACCAGGCTGAAGGTTTCCTGGCCATGTTCGTACAGCGGCTTTTTCAGTTGGAACCAGCTCAGGGCGAGCAATACCACCACGCCGAGAACCAGGTTCAGCCAGCCGTTGAGGCGCAACGCGCGACCGCGGCCCTGGGCCAGTTTATCCGCCAGGGTGTTGCCCATCAGCAAGGCCAGCGGCAGCAGGCACGGCATGATGTAGGAGGGCAGCTTGCCTTTGGCCAGGCTGAAGAAGGCCAGGGGCATCAGCAGCCACAGCAACACAAAGCCGACCTTCGCCGTGCGCTTGTCTTGCCACGCCTGCTTGAGGGTGGACGGCAGCAGGGCGACCCACGGCAGCGAGAACGCCACCAGCAGCGGCAAGTAATACCAGAACGGCTCGGCATGCTGGGCGTCGTCGCCGGCAAAGCGCTGGATATGCTCGTGCCAGAAGAAGAAATTCCAGTAGTCCGGTTCCTGCAGGTGCACGGCCAATGCCCACGGCACGCTGACCACAATCGCCACCGCTACGGCGACCAGGCCATAACCGAGCAGTTCGCGAAAACGCTTCTGCCAGATTGCGTAGGGCAGGGCGATCAACACCGGCAACAGCCAGGCCAGGAACCCCTTGGTCATGAAGCCCATGCCACATGCCAGGCCCAGCACTGCCCAGGACCACAACCGGCCGCTGCGCGTGGTGCTGTCGAAGCAAAACCACAGGGCCACACCGGTGAGGTTGACCCAGAAGGTGAACTGCGGATCCAGGTTGGCATAGCCGCCCAGGGCTGCGACGCTGACAAAGCTCATATACAGCACGGTGCTGATCAGGCTTTTTTGCGGGTCATTCCACAACCGGCGTGACACCAGGTACACCAGCAGGATGCTCAGGCCGGTGCTCAATGCCGACGCAAAGCGCACGCCGAACAGGTTCTGCCCGAAGATCGCCTGGCCCAGCGCGATCATCCAGTAGCCGGCCGCAGGCTTTTCGAAATAGCGAATACCCATGAAGTGCGGCGACGCCCATTTGCCGGTCAGCAGCATTTCCTGGCTGATCTGCGCATAGCGGGTTTCATCCGGAATCCACAGGCCGTGGGTGGCCAGCGGCAGCAGATAAAACACGCCGAACGCCAACAGGAGCAGGGGCAGGGCCCAACGACGGATCATGCCTGTTGCACTCCGAGCCAACCCTCACGGCCGCTCAGGGCGCCGCGCACCAGCTGCTGCTGGGGCAGGGTGGTGACGTCGGCAGGCAGCAACTCGCCCAGCGGTTGGAAATCGATGCCGCGCTGCCCTGCCTGGGCCAGCAACTGGCGAAAATCATTGGCCATCAGAATCCCTTCTACTTCTGCGTGGATGGTGTAGACGTTGAGCTTCGACTCCGCGAAGCGCTCGAGGATGTAGCTATTGAAATCCTTGGCAGCTACCACCGGCCCGACGACTTCGTCGAAGGTCGGCAGGTCGACCGGAATCTGTGGGGTGCCCGCGCTGCCATCGGCCAAGGTTGGCCTGAACAGGCTCGTGCCCCGACAATCACTGTTGTAGCGGAAGTTGAACCCTTGCTTGGCCTGCACCACGCGTTCATCGGCGCGCCAACCGGCGGCCGCGGAACAGTCGATGCGTTCACCCAGGATATCGCTCAGGGTGTCGACGCCGCGCCGAATCTGCTCGACCAGTTGTGCGTCGCTCCAGCGCCCGGTGTTGGCCTGCCAGCCATGGTGATCCCAGGCATGCAGGCCGACTTCATGGCCGGCGGCCTTGGCCTGGCGCATCAAATGCCCCAGGTCACGGCCGATCGGTTTGCCCGGCCAGGCAGTGCCGGCGAGCAAAATATCCCAGCCATACAGGCCGGCAGCGTTGGAACGCAGCATCTTCCACAGGAACTGCGGGCGGATCAGGCGCCACAAGTGGCGCCCCATGTTGTCCGGCCCGACACTGAAGAAGAACGTCGCCTTGACCCCGGCTTCATCCAGGGATTCGAGCAGTCGCGGCACCCCTTCACGGGTGCCACGGTAGGTGTCGACGTCAATGCGCAAGCCTGCCTTCATTACTTCTTGTCCGCGATTTCGAGCATGGCTTCACGCAGGAAGAAGTCCAGGGTGTTGCCGATGGTCTCGCTCATCTCCACGGTCGGCTCCCAGTTCAGCAGGCGCTTGGCGTTTTCGATGCTTGGCTTGCGGTGTGCCACGTCCTGGTAACCGGTGCCGTAGAACGCCTTGCTCTCGACGTCGCGGAAACCGGCGAACGGCGGGAAGTTGCCACGCAGCGGATGCGCTTCGAACTGACGCAGCAGCTCTTCGCCCAACTGGCGGATGCTGGCTTCGTTTTCCGGGTTGCCGATGTTGATGATCTGGCCGTTGCAGACATCGTTATCGTTATCAATGATGCGCGCCAGGGCTTCGATGCCGTCGGCGATGTCAGTGAAGCAACGCTTTTGCTCGCCGCCGTCAAACAGGCGGATCGGCGTGCCTTCCACCAGGTTGAGGATCAACTGGGTGATCGCGCGGGAGCTGCCGATACGCGCCGAATCCAGGCGGTCCAGGCGCGGGCCCATCCAGTTGAAGGGACGGAACAGTGTGAAGTTCAGGCCCTTGGCGCCGTAGGCCCAGATCACGCGGTCGAGCAGTTGCTTGGAGACCGAGTAGATCCAGCGCTGCTTGTTGACCGGGCCGACCACCAGGTTGGAGGTGTCTTCGTCGAAGTACTGGTCCTGGCACATGCCATAGACTTCGGAGGTCGACGGGAAGATCACGCGCTTGTTGTACTTGACGCAGTAGCGCACCAGCTTGAGGTTTTCCTCGAAGTCCAGCTCGAACACACGCAGCGGGTTACGCGTGTATTCGATTGGCGTGGCGATAGCCACCAGCGGCAGGACCACGTCGCACTTCTTGATGTGGTACTCGATCCACTCGGTGTGGATGCTGATGTCGCCTTCCACGTAGTGGAAATTTGGGTGGCTGCGCAGGCGCTCGATGGCGTCGGAGCCGATGTCCAAGCCGTAGACTTCGTAGCGGTCGTCACGCAGCAGGCGCTCGGACAAGTGGTTACCGATAAAGCCGTTCACACCGAGGATCAGCACGCGGGTACGGCGCGGCTTGCGGCCGGACTCGGCGCCACGCAGCACGGAGCCGTCGACCAGGCCGAGTTCATTGGCCAGGGATGGGCCGGCCAGGTACAGGCCGTTGTCATTGCGTTGGCCGAACTTGACCACCAGCGAGTCTTCACCACAGGCGATGCGCAGCGGGTTGACGCTGATCACGCGGCCCGGCGCCAGGCCTTCATTGCCCTTCACCACCTCGGCCTGCCAGACGATCAGCTTGTGCTCGCCCACGGCGCAGAAGGCGCCCGGGTACGGTTGAGTCACGGCGCGAACCAGGTTGAACAGTTCTTCAGCCGGCTTTTTCCACTCCAACTTGCCGTCGGCAGCGGTGCGACGACCGAAGTAGGTGGCCTGGCTTTCGTCCTGGGCGGTTTCAGTCAGCTTGCCGGCGGCCAGTTGCGGCAGGGCGTCACGCAGCAGGTTGCTGGCGGCGTCGCGCAGTTTGGCGTGCAGGGTCAGGCCGGTGTCGGTGCGCTCGATGGCGACCTTCTGCTGGGCCAGGATCGCGCCGGCATCGGCACGCTTGACCATGCGGTGCAGGGTCACGCCGGTTTCGGTTTCGCCTTTCACCAGCACCCAGTTGGCCGGTGCGCGGCCACGGTATTTGGGCAACAGCGAACCGTGCAGGTTGAACGCGCCTTTGCTGGCGGTGGCCAACAGGGCTTCGCTCAGCAGGTTGCGGTAGTAGAAGGAGAAGATGAAGTCCGGTTTGAGCTTGGCAATACGCTCGATCCACAGCGGGTGGTTGGCGTCTTCCGGCGCGTGCACTGGAATGCCGTTACGGGCGCACAACTGCGCGACGGAACCGTAGAAGTTGTTTTCCTTGGGGTCGTCGGCATGGGTAAACACGGCAGCAATGTCGTAGCCGGCAGCCAGCAGGGCTTCAATGCCTGCACAGCCAATATCGTGGTAAGCGAAGACAACGGCGTTTGAATTCATGACGAAACCTGATCGGAAGGAGAAGTAGAAGTGGTATGGGAAGACACCAGGCCGTCGACGACGACCACGGGTGCCGGTGCTGCCGGTTGGTTGCGCAGCACTTTTTCAATGAAGAACCGAGGGCGGGCACGCACGTCGCTGTACATGCGGCCCAGGTATTCACCCAGCAGGCCCATGCCGATGAACTGGCCACCGGTGAACACGAACAGCACGGCGAACAGCACGAACAGGCCATCACCGGCCCAGTCGGCACCGAATGCCAGGCGCATGACGATCAACGCGAAGGCGAAAAAAACGCCCAGCGCCGCCAGGCTGAAGCCGACGATGGACAGCAGCCGCAGCGGGGTGGTGGTCATGCAGGTCAGCAGGTCGAACATCAGGCTGATCAGGCGCATGGCGCTGTATTTGGATTCGCCGTGCTCGCGCTCGGCGTGGTGCACCAGGATCTCGGTGGTGTGGCGGGCAAAGCCGTTGGCCAGGATCGGAATGAAGGTGCTGCGCTCGCGGCAGGCAAGCATGGCGTCGACGATGGTGCGCCGGTAAGCGCGCAGCATGCAGCCGTAGTCGGTCATGGCCACCCCGGTGGAGCGTTGCACCGCCAGGTTGATCAGGCGCGACGGCCAGCGGCGAAAGGCCGAGTCCTGGCGATTGTTGCGCACGGTGGCGACCACGTCGTAGCCCAGCGCGGCTTGTTCGACCAGGCGCGGGATTTCTTCGGGAGGGTTCTGCAGGTCGGCGTCGAGGGTAATCACCACTTCGCCCCGGCACTGCTCGAAACCGGCCATGATTGCGGCGTGCTGGCCGTAGTTGCGGTTGAGGATCACCGCGACCACCTTGCTGCCGTCTACGGCGGCAGCGTCTTCCAGCAGTTGGGCCGAATTGTCGCGGCTACCGTCATCCACAAGGATGATTTCGTATTCGTAGGCCAGTTGCTGGCACGCTGCGGTGGTGCGACGCAGCAATTCAGGCAGGCTTTCTTGTTCGTTGTAGACCGGGATGACGATCGACACGCAATGAATAGGGTAGGGTTTCAAAGATTCATGACCTCGGGGGTTAGCGCAACTTGGAGCGTGGAAACATCAATAAACAGTGGGCAAACGTCTAGACCGTAGAAGCAGGGACGGTGCTAAAGGTGAAGCGTAATCAACAGGTTAGACGGTGTTGCGCAATTTGCTATTAAGTTTCACGTTCAAGATTAAGCGCAAAAATGTTGAACAGATATGAAAGGCAGATGAAAAACTCGTTTATTTGACAGGTAGACAGCTAGGGTTCAGCTAAACATCCACGGCGTTGTCCGTTGAATTGGCTGGCGAAATAGGAACGGCCGCGCAGGTGTTTGGTTCAACGCAAACGTGCGTCCTGTGCGTTGGCACTTTATTCAAGAATCTTCTCTGCAATGCGCCCCAAGTGCCGGTAAAGTAAGCCGTCTCTTGCCAGGGTGATCGGATGAATAGCGTGCAGCTTTTACGCGGCCAGTTGCGGCCAGTGTTGATGGGATTGTTGATGACCGTGGCGTGCGTCACCACGGTGCGCGCCGACGACGGCGTGGCGCTGACCAGCATCGACCAGGTGCCGGACGGGGTGGAAGTGCGTGGCAAGCAGATCGCCGCGTATACCTGGGACGATCGCCAGGGCAAGAACCTGCTAGTGCTCGCCGAGCAAGTCAGCGAGCGCGACGATGACGGGACCCAGTCGGCCTTCGTCTACGCGGCTCAGTACCTGATCGATGGCAATCGCCCCAAACGCGTGTGGATGCTCTACGACGACGTGCAGCACTGCGAATTCGACGCCGCCCTGCGCTTCGACCGGGAGGCGACCAAGGTCACCGACCTTGCCGGCGATGGCATCACCCAGGCGACCGTGGGTTACTCGCGCACCTGCACCAGCGACGTCAGCCCCAATGAATTCAAGTTGATCATGCACGTGGGCAAGTCGCAGAAGTACCGCCTGCGCGGTGTCGACCGGGTCGGCGCCAGTTGGTGGGACGAAGAAGCGGGCGCCCTGCGCGGCATGCCGTTGCCCAAGGATTGCAGCGTGGCCGGCCAGCAGGCATTGGTCAGCCAATACAAGGAGCAGGGCACCGAGTTGCCCTTGCCGGGCTGCTATGGCGATGAGAAGGATTTTGCCAAGGCCCCCGAGGCGTACCTGACCTTTATGCGTCAGCACTGGTTCGCGCTGATGCAGAAGCAGGACACGGATTGGAGCCAGGCCCAGGCTCAACCGCAAGACCCCACCGAGGATGACGGCAGCGCCCCGTGATGTGGTGCGAGGGCTTTTGCTGGGGTAGACTCAGGCCTCGCCAATTCACTAAATACCTCGATTAAACAATGGCTTGGTCGAGGTATTTAATCCAAAGGCTGATCTACCTTGACTGAGTCTATCCGCAACCCGCTGACCCTTTACCTCACCCGCCTGGCACCCTCCAGCCAACTGACCATGCGCTACGTGCTGCAGGACGCCGCCGACCGCCTGGGCTTCGAGGACATCAACCTCGAAGACATCGACTGGCACCTGCTGCAGCCTGAACACGTGATCGCCCTGGTCGCCGCCTTGCGCGAGGACGGCTACGCGCCCAATACCTCATCGTTGTATGTGAACGCCGTGCGCGGGGTGATGAACGAGGCCTGGCGCCTGAGCCTGATCAGCCAGGAACACCTGCTGCGCATGCGCACGGTCAAGGCCGCGCCCGGTACCCGCCTGGGCCAGGGGCGCAACCTGCGACGCACACTGATCCGCGAAATGATGGAAGTCTGCGCCGCCGACCCACGCCCACAGGGCCTGCGGGACGCGGCGGTGATCGGCATCCTGTACGGCTCGGGCATGCGCAAGTCGGAGTCGGTCAACCTCGACCTGGCGCAGATCAATTTTGCAGAGCGCAGCCTGCGGGTGATCGGCAAGGGCAACAAGGAGCTGGTCAAGTATGCGCCGGACTGGGCCTTCGCCAAGTTGCAGGCCTGGCTGGCGTTTCGGCGCGAGCAGCTCAAGGAAGGTGAGCAGGACGATAGCTTCCTGTTCAATCGCATCCGTCGCGGCAGCCACATCACCCGCGAACGCATTACCAAACATGCGATTTACTACATTGCCCGCCAGCGCGGCGAGCAGGTGGGCGTGAAGATCATGCCCCATGATTTCCGGCGCTCGTTCATCACGCGGGTGATCGAGGAACATGATCTGTCGATCGCACAGAAGCTCGCGCACCACACCAATATCCAGACCACCGCCAGCTATGACGTACGTGACGACAATGAGCGGCGGCGGGCGGTGGATCGGTTTGATCTGTAGAGCGTTTTTTGTGGGAGCCGCGCTTGCCCGCGATGCAGGCGCCTCGGTCTTCCTGAGAAGTCGAGAGGCCGACACCGCCGGCAAGCCAGTTGCTACAGGATGGGTTTGCCGCCGGTGACGGCATAGCGGGAACCGGAGATGTAGCTGGCTTCATCCGAGGCAAGCAGCACATAGATCGGTGCCACTTCCACCGGCTGGCCAGGGCGGCCCAGCGGGGTTTCGCTGCCAAAGCTCTGGACGTCTTCGTCGGGCATGGTTGCCACGATCAGCGGCGTCCAGATCGGCCCAGGTGCCACGCTGTTTACCCGAATCCCCTTGCTGCCGAGCAATTGCGCCAGGCCGCCGGTGAAGTTGGCAATCGCGCCCTTGGTCGCGGCATAGGCAAGCAGGGTCGGCTTGGGCATGTCGGAATTGACCGAACTGGTGTTGATGATCGAGCTGCCGGCCTGCATATGCGGCAGTGCCGCCTTGCAGATACGAAACATCGCGGTGATGTTGATATCGAAGGTCTTCACCCATTCCTCATCCTCGATCTCTTCGAGGGTTTCATGGGTCATCTGGAACGCCGCGTTATTCACCAGCACGTCAATGCGGCCGAACTGTTCGACCGTCTTGTCGACCAATGCCTGGCAGTTGGCTTTCTGCGCGATATCACCGGGCAGCAGCAGGCACTGGCGGCCCGCTTCTTCAACCCAGCGTGCGGTTTCCTTGGCGTCCTCGTGTTCGTCCAGGTAGGCAATGGCAACATCGGCACCTTCGCGGGCAAACGCGATGGCCACCGCGCGACCGATGCCGCTGTCGGCACCGGTGATCAGGGCGATCTTGTTGGCCAGTCGGCCGGAGCCCTTGTAGCTCTTCTCGCCACAATCGGGATAAGGCTCCATTTTCTTCTGGGTGCCGGGCACGGCTTGGGCTTGAGGGGCGAAGGGTGGGCGTGGATAGTCAGTCATTTCAATCTCCATAGCGCATCAAGGGTGCTATGGGGTTAGTAGTTTTGGCGACGGCGATAGTTGTAATGGATGCCTGGCGGGCCCGACGAATGGTCTCAACCCGTGGCGGGTAAAAACACCAGGCCCGGCAGGTCGATAGCTGGGATATGTCCGCTGAGCGCATCGCGCAGCGCCTGCACTTGCTGGGTGTGCCGAGTCTCTTTCGGCCACACCAGGTAGTAGCCATCACCGGAGGCGACGGCCTTGCCGTACGGCAAGCCGATCAACCCGTCGCGGACATCGTCGGCCACCAGGTGCAGGTCGCCGATGGACACACCGTGGCCGCGCATGGCCGCCGAAATGGCCTGGTCGAGCGTGTCGAAGACCTTGCCGCGATCCAGGTTGATCCGGGCTTCCAGCGGCAGGGCCGCCAGCCAGCGGCGCCAGTCGCGACGGTCGGGAGTGGGATGGATCAGTTCGGCGTGCGGCAGTTCGACGTCGATCTTGCCCGGTGCGCAGATGGGGATCAGCCACTCATCAAACAGCTTGTACGCCTGCACATCGGCACCGAAATGGCCGTTGCCAAGCAAAATCGCGCAGTCGTAGGGCTCGGCGTAGAAGTCCACGCTGTCGAAATCCATCCAGACACTGGCCAGTTGCACGGTCAGTTCGGCCTTGAGAAGGTCCAGCGTGTGCAGCAGCCAGCGCATGGTCAGCGTGGAGGGCGCCTTCAGGCGCAAGTTGCCGGTGCCGGCACGAAACGGTGCACAGGCTTGTTCGATGATGCGAAAACCAACCTTGAGTTCCTGCGCCAGCCGCTCACCGGCCGCGGTCAATTGCAGCCTGGGCCCGTGCCGCTCGAACAGCCGGCAGTCAAGGATGCCTTCGAGGGTCTTGATATGACGACTGATCGCACTTTGAGTCAACGATAGCTCTTGCGCCGCGCGGGTAAACGAAGAGGAGCGTGCCGCGATTTCAAAGGCGCGCAGGGCATACAGTGGCGGGATGCGTTCGGCCATGGAGATTATTCATTGTGATAAATACTCATAGTAGGTCACAGGCTTTTGCGTTTTTCAACGCGTGCCTGATGCCTCACGCTGCCAGCCCCTGAACCCCACAAGGCGGCGTGCACCATGGACACTTCATTACTGCTGGTCTACCTGCTCAGCGTCTTCATGCTGATCGCCACCCCGGGCCCGGTGGTGGCGCTGATCATCACGACCAGCCAACACGCCGGCACCCGACATGCGTTGTGGACGGCTGTGGGGACCAACCTCGCGTCGCTGACCCTGGCAGTACTGGCAGTGCTGATTTTGGCGGGCAGCCTGTCGGTCAGCCCGGCACTGTTGAACGGCATCAGTGTTATCGGCTGCCTGTTCATCTTCTACCTTGGCATCCAGGGCCTGCGTAGCCCTGCAGGTCAAGCGCCTGCGGCCGGCCGTCGCGGTGGCACTGTCGGCACCGGCTTCCTGGTGGGCATCTCCAACCCCAAGGACATCATTTTCTTCGTGGCGTTTTTCCCGCAGTTCATCCAGGTAGCCGATTCGTTCAGCCGCAGCGTGACGCTGTTGACCCTGGCGTGGGTGGTCATCGACTTCCTGGTGCTGGCGTTCTACATCGCCATTGCCCGCAGGCCGTTTGCGCTGAAGTACCGCGGCGGCATCAACCGGGTGGCCAGCCTGGTGTTGCTTGCGGTGGCAACAGTGGGGATCCTGCATGCAGCTGCCGTCCTGCGCAGCCACTAACGCAGGCGGCAGATTGCGGCCTTGTCGATCATGTGGTTGAGCACTGCCAGGGCAGCCTTCGACAAGGATTTCTCATTCGGGTAGACCGCGTAGAAGCCTTCGGTGGGCAGGTAGTACTCCGGCAGTACGTGCACCAGCTCTTTCTGTTCGAACTGGGTCATCACGTTGTTCAACAGCGCAATGCCCAGGCCCTGGTGCGCGGCATTGATCAGGCCGAGCATGGAGTCGGAAGAAAACCGGCCACGCACCGGCAGGCTGTAGGTCTGGTCCTGGCGCTTGAGGGTCAGCAGGTTTTCATGGGTCTTGCCCAGGTACTGCAGGTGTTCATGCCCGGCCAGGTCGTTGAGGGTCTGCGGTGTGCCTTGTCGCGCCAGATAGTGCGCACTCGCATATAAGCCCAATGTCACGTCGCGCAACTTGTGCGTGACATAACTGCTTTTTTTCGGCTTGCCCACGCGCAACAGCAGGTCGATACCGTCTTCGGTCAAGTTAGGTTCAATATCGGAGACGATCAGTTCAAGTTCGATGTCCGGGTACTTGTCCAGGAAGACCTGAAGGAAGTTGGTTTCCGAATATTCAAAGAAACTCGTCGACACGTGCACGCGGATGGTGCCGCGCGGTTCGCCATCCATGTGTTTAATCGATTCAATGGTGGCGTTAAGCGCATCAATGTTGGCGCTGCTCTGTTGATAAAGAACATCACCCGCCGGCGTGCAGCGCAGCGCGCGGGTCGACCGGAACAACAGCGGCGTGCCCATGGCCTGCTCCAGGCTTGCAAGGCGTCGGCCCAAGGTGTTGGCGGGGATGTCGAGCCTCTTGCTGGCCAGCGACAGGCTTCCGCTGCGGACGATTTGAACGAAGATAGCGACATCATCCAGCATAATTAACCTTGGCGCCCCTGCGGACCGAATTAATAATAAACACACCCAGTACGCTATAGCGGAATGGGGGAGGGTGATATATAAAACAGCGCTGTTTTGAGCGGCGCGATCTTACCGGTAGTTCTGCGGATAATAAATAACCAAATATGGATTTCACTCATCCATATTTGGATTTATCGCAGTTTGTTTATTCTTCGTTCAGCCAATGCTATTGTTTGATGGCACTTTGACTCAAGTTTCGGCGTGCGCCTGATAACTGTGCGAGTCGTGCACCCATTAGATTAATTCCTGCACAAATCACTATCGCATTTCCGCGAGGGTGAGGCGTTTCTGCGCCGTGGGCACACTGAAACAAAGAGGCTGTTGGCTATGTCGCGTGGATTTGCATTGGAGCACCTGACCGTCTCCCGGAAACTGGGGTTGGGGTTTGGCCTGTTATTGGCGTTGGCGGTGCTGCTCGCGTTGACTGGGCTGTATGGCCTGCGCAGTGATGGGCAATCGCTCAAGCGCATCAATCGCCTCGGCAATCTGTTCGATCAGACCGTGTTCTCGCGCGATGCCAACTTTACCTACGCCTTGACCACGGACACGGCCCAACTCGCGCGCCGCGATGCGAGCCTGGAGAAGATGCAGAAAATGCTGGCGAGCATCGTCAGCGATGTCCACGACGGTGACTGGCCCCAGGAAGACCTCGGCAGGATCCGTCGCCTGGATGAGAAGCTGCACGCATACATGACCGCCCAAGGCCAGGTAGAAACCGGGGTGAATGTCGGGCCAACAGTTCTCAAGTTGAACGCCGCGCTGGCGGCGCTGCAAGGCGAGATCAACGAGCTGTACGACGCAGAAGCCGTGCGGGCCAAGCGCAGTGTCGAGGCGGTGGTGATTGTGTTGGGGTCGATCACCTTGCTCGCGCTGGTGTTCGGTGGATTGCTGGCCTGGCGCATCGGGCACCAGATCGTCGTACCGCTGCGACAGACCCTCGAAGCTGCCGAGCGTATTGCCAATGGCGACCTTACCGTCGAACTGCACAGCGAGCGCGCCGACGAACTGGGCCAGATGCTCCGTTCGATCAACCACATGAGCCACCGCCTGCGTGATGTGATTTCGCAGATCGGCACCAGCTCGCACCGGCTGGCGGCGTCCTCCAGCCAGTTCGCGGCGATTACCTTGCAGACCCGCGCGGGTATCGAGAGCCAGAAAAGCGAGACCGACCGGGTCGCGACGGCCATGACCGAAATGACTGCGACTGTGCTCGAAGTGGCCCGCAACTCGGAGTCCGCCGCGCACGCGGCGAAGGCCGCAGACACCCAGGCCAGCAGTGCGCTCGGGGTGTCACAGCAAGCGGTGCAGCAAATCGAAACGCTGGCACGCGACGTGGGCCTGTCGGCGGAATCGATGACGCGCCTGCATCAGGAAAGCGAACGCATCGGTGGTGTGCTGGATGTGATCAAGACCGTCGCCGGGCAAACCAATCTGCTGGCGCTCAATGCGGCCATCGAAGCCGCCAGGGCCGGGGAGGCGGGCCGCGGCTTTGCGGTGGTGGCGGATGAAGTGCGCAGCCTGGCCCAGCGTACGCAGCAGTCATCGGAGGAAATTGAAAGCCTGATTGCCGGGCTGCAGCGTATCGCCGCAGAAAGCTCGCGAATGATGCAGGCCAGCGTGGTGCAAACCCAGTCGACTGTCACTGGCGTGCGTGACACTGGCGCAGCACTGGCGACGATTACCGAGCAAGTGGCGGGAATCCAGCAGATGAGCCTGCTGATCGCGACCGCCGCGCAAGCGCAGAATACCGTGGCCGACAGCATCAACCGCAGCGTGACGACCGTGCGTGAAGTGGCCGACCAGTCGGCCCAGGCGAGCGCCGAAATGGCCGACTCGAGCGCCGACCTGGCGCAGCTGGGGGGCGACCTGCAGCAATTGGTCCAGCGGTTCCAGGTCTAACCCCATGGGCAAGACGCTGGAACCCCACGGCTGGCTATTACCCGACGATGCCCCCTTGCGCCGCAGGGGCCTGCGTTCGCTGGCGCTGCTCGGCCGGGTCTCGCTCAGTTTTGTGCTGATTCATCTGCTGGTGACGGTGCTGTTCACCGTCAGCGGTTATCGCTTCAAGGTGGCCGCTGACGAGGCGTTGCTGGGCACGCGCCTCAATGCAATTGTGCAAGCCTTGCCGGTGGTTATCGGTGATGACTACCTGCGTGAGTTACTCGCGCAGGGACCGTTCGATGCACCGCGCTACGAGGCCATGCTGCAACGCCTGGACAGCTACGCGAAAAAAGCCGGGGTCGATTCGATCTATGTGCTCACGCAGCGCCAGGGCCACACCCTGTTCGTGATGGATTCAGCCAGTGCCGAGGACATCGACAGCGGCCGCTACGGCGAGCACCTGAGTGCTTACGCAAGCGCACCGCCGCAGCTGGCCCAGGTGTTTGCTGAGCGGCGCAGCGCGGTGGTCGACTATCACGATCAATTCGGCGATTTCCGCTCATTGTTCATGCCTGTCACCGGTCCCGAGGGCAGCCAATTGGTGCTTGGCGCCGATGTGAGTCTTGCGGACGTCGAGGCTGAGCGTCGTGGCTGCCTGGTGTTATTCCTGGGCATTGGGCTGGTGACCTTCCTGCTGGGCTTGCTGGTGATTGCCAATCGAGAGCTACGGATCTCGCAACTGGCGTTCGAAGACCCGTTGACCGGGTTGCCCAACCGCACGCGCTTTATCATGAACGTCAACCAGGTGATCGAGGCCGGTGACCGGCCACTGGCAGGGCTGACGGTGGCGATCTTCGACATCTGCGACGTCAAGCGCATCAACGCGCTGTACGGCTATGCCGATGGCAACGTGTTGCTGCAAGGCGTGGCCAGGCGTTTATCGGCGGTGCTGAACGCCGGCGAGTTGCTGGCGCGATTGCCCTCCGACGGTTTCGCCTTGCTGCTGCGCTGTGATGAAGAGATCTGCCTGGCGCGCCTGGCCCGCACACTCGATCAACCCTTCAGGCTCGGCGGGCAGCACTCGGTGATGGTCAAGGCGCGCCTCGGGCTGGCTCGCTACCCCGTACATGGGCGCTGCGTGCAGGACCTGCTGTGTTATGCCGAAGTTGCACTGGATGCGGCGCGCAGCCAGGCCGTCAGCCATGTGTTCTACGACCCGGAACTGGAACAGCGGCGCCAGCAGCAGATGGCGTTGCTGGATGATTTCGACCTGGCCATCGAGGCCGGGCAAATGCGCGTGTTCCTGCAACCCAAGGCCAGCCTGCAGGACCGGCGTATCGTCGCGGCCGAAGCCCTGGTGCGCTGGCAGCACCCGCGGCTGGGCCTGATTGCGCCGGGGGTGTTCCTGCCGATCATCGAGCACAACGGGCGCATCTGCGCGCTGAGCCTGTGGTTGTTGCAAGAATGCATGCAGTTGAGCCGCACGTCCGAGATCCGTATCAGTGTGAATTTAAGCGTACAGGACCTGGAGTCGGCGACATTCCCTGCCCAGGTCGAGGCGCTGCTCAAGCACACCGGCGCCAACCCGGCACTGCTGGGTCTGGAAATCACCGAGTCGAGTGCCATGCACAAGCCCGAGCAGGCCTTGGCGGCGCTGCGTGCATTGCGCCAGCTGGGTTTTTCGTTGTCGATCGACGACTTTGGCACCGGCCATTCGTCCCTGGCCTACCTGTCTCGCCTGCCGGTGGATGAGCTGAAAATCGACCGTTCGTTCATCACCCACCTGCACCAACCCGAGCAGCAGGCCATTGTCAGGGCGATTATTCAGCTGGGCCTGATCATGAACCTGCGACTGGTCGCGGAAGGTGTCGAAGACCCGCAGGCCTGCGCCTTATTGGCGGCGTTTGGTTGCCATGAAATCCAAGGTTACATGATCGCCAAGCCGATGCCCGCGCCGCTGTTTTTCAATTGGCTGGCGGCGTGTGCGGCACGCTGGACGCCAGATGCGGGGGCAGGCGCTGCAAGGTCCACAGTGTCGTGAGCAGCGCCGCGACCGCGCACAGTGCGATGCCGATCAACATCGGCGCCGGCGTGTGGTCGGCGAACACGCCCACTAGGGTCATCGACACGGCGGCGGTTACCATCTGGATGGCGCCCAGCAGTGCCGACGCCGAACCCGCCACCGCGCCGTGGTCTTCCAGGGACAATACGCCGGCGGCTGGCAACAACAGGCCGAGAAAGCCGAAGCCGATAAACAGCAGCGTCATCATCAGGGCGAGGCTGTCGCTCCACAGGGTGGTCACAGCGAGCAGGACCATCACCGCCGCGACGCTGACCACGGACCAGCGAATCAACGGCGCCAGGCCGAAGCGCGCACTGAGGCGTGCGGTGAGCTGGCTCATGGCAAAAAACGACGCGGCGTTGAGAGCAAAGCACAGGCTGAACTGGGTCGGAGTCAGGCCGAAATACTCGATGTACACGAACGGCGCGCTGCCGATAAACACAAAGAATGTCGCCAGGCCAAACCCGCAGACCACCGACAAACCGGTGAAGACCGGGTCGTGGAGGAGGGCGCCGTAACTGCCGAACGCGCTGCCCAGGGTCTTGCCCAGACGCCGCTCGGCGGGGTGGGTTTCCGGCAGTTGTACGACGGTCATCACCAGGCAGAGCACAGCCACCACAGCGAGCACGACAAACACTTCACGCCAGCTCCACAACGAAATCACCAGGCTGCCGGCCAGCGGCGCAAGGATCGGCGAGACGCTCATTACCAGCATCAGCAAGGCCATCAGGCGCGCGGCTTCGTGGCCGGTGTACAAGTCGCGCACGATGGCCCGCGGGATCACCATTCCGGCGCACGCCCCGAACGCCTGCACCGCGCGAAAGCCAATCAGCACTTCAATGCTCGGGGCCAGCGCGCTACCGATGCTGCCCACGGCAAAGATCACCAGGCCGGCATAGATCGGCAGCTTGCGCCCGAACACATCGCTGATCGGGCCATAGAACAGTTGGCACACGCCGACGATGATGAAGAACACCGTCAGGCTCATCTGCACCGCCGCCGGCGACGCCTGCAGGCTGGCGCCGAGGGTCGGCAGGGCCGGCAGGTAGATGTCAATGGCGAAAGGTCCGACGGCGGTGATCAACCCGAGCAGGAGGGCGAGGTGGGCAATACTTCGAGACATGGAATATCCGGGCTAGGGCGTGCAAAAGAGCGTCAGCTTAAGTTTCGTACCGCTGGCACACAAGCAAGATTGACGCTGGCGAAGCGCTCGCGTTGAATGAGCCCCTTCATAAGCCTGCACTCAGGGAATTGCTGTGCTCAGAAATGTCACGGACATGGATTTGCGCCTGCTGCGCATTTTTGCCGTAGTGGTCAGGTGCGGCGGGTTCACAGCGGCCCAGGCCGAGCTGAACATGAGCCAATCGAACATCAGCACGCATATCTCCGGCCTGGAAAAACGCCTCGGTTATCGCATTTGCGAGCGTGGCAAAGGGGGCTTTCGCCTGACCGAAAAAGGCCAGCGCATCCTCAAGGCGTCCTCGGCGCTGTTTGGGGCGGTGGATGCGTTTCGTGATGAGGCCCAGGATTTGGCCGGGCGCCTGGTCGGCGATTTATACCTGGGCCTGGCGGACAACATTGCGACCTTGCCCACGGCTCGTATCGACGCGGCGATTGCACGGTTCTATGCGCGAGAGCACGACATGCACCTGCACATCTTCGTGAACTCGCCGACGGAGCTGGAACTGGCGGTGATCGATGGGCAACTGGACATGGCCATCTCGTATTTCAGCCGGCCATTGCCGACCCTGGACTACCAGCCGCTCTACAGTGAGGCAATCGGCATTTTTTGTGGCCGCACGCACCCGCTGTTCGGCGTCGATTCGCCGAGCGTAGACCAACTGCAAGCCTGTGACTGGATCAAGCATGGCTTTCTGCCCGCTGACCAAGTCCTACCGGTGGTGCCCACGCGCGCGTCGGCCACTGCATACCACATGGAAGCGGTGGCCCACGGTGTCCTCGCCGGGACACACCTGGGGTATCTGCCGGCGCATTACGCGGCGCCCTGGATCGCCAGTGGCCATATGCGTGCGCTGCACCCCGACACCCTGCATTACGCGGTGCAACACAGCATGATCACGCATATCGGCCACCCACGCAGTGAGGCGGTGCGCGCGTTTATCGAGGATTTACGCGTCGAGCACGAGCGCTAATTCGCCATGCACCGCGTTGCGGAAGATCTGGCTGTATTCATCGGCACTCAAGGGGCGGGCATTGGTGTCGGAGGACGAAATATCGGCCACCGCCTGCTCACCGACCCACGGCGCGGCGTCTGCCTCCAGGCCGATCTCGCCGAGTGAATGGGGAATGCCCAGCTGCCTGCGTAGCTGCAGTATCCAGCGCAGGAAACCGTCGAAATCCGCTTGGGGCAGTTCCAGGTAGCGCGCCAGGCGGGCGATGTCATCACTGATCACCGCCCGGTTGGCCACCATTACATAAGGCAGCAGGATCGCATTCAACAACCCATGGTGGCGGTGGTACCGCGCACCCAGCGGATGGGCGAGGGCGTGCACACCGCCGAGGCCTTTCTGAAATGCCACCGCGGCCATGGCGGACGCGACCAGCATGCCTTCGCGCGCCACCATGTCCTGGCCATCCGCGCAGGCGGCGGCCAGGTGCTGCTGAATCAGGCGCACGCCCTCGACGGCGACCCCGGCCGACATCGGGTGATACAGCGGTGAGCAGAACGCTTCAATGTGGTGGGTGAGGGCGTCCATGCCTGTCGCGGCAGTGAGCGCCGGTGGCAGTTCACGGGTGAGGATCGGGTCGAGAATCACCGTGGCAGGCAGCAGCTCCGGGTGGCTGATCACCTGTTTGATGTTGTGTTCGCTGAGGGTCAGCACCGCTTCACGGCCCAGTTCCGAACCGGTGCCGGCGGTGGTCGGCAAGGCAATCAGCTTCGGCAACTCCAGGCGCGGAAAGTCCGCCAGGCTTGGGTAGCGCTCGATCACCTGGGACCACTCGAAGCGTTCGAGACCATGCCGATCGACAGCCGCGAGGCTGATGCCTTTGGCCGCGTCCATGGCACTGCCGCCGCCGAGGGCGATCAACGAATCATGGCCGCCAGCCTGGAAGGCGCTGACGCCGCGCGCGACGTCCTCCAGCGTGGGGTTGCTGTGAATGTCACTGAACACGGCGAAGGGAATATCCGCTTCGATCAGGTGCGCCTTGAGTAAGGCCAGTGGCTCCAGGGCGAGCATGCCCGGGTCGGTCACCAGCATAGGTTTGCGCATTTCGAGCAAATTGCAGCGTTGCGCGAGGACCGCCAGCGCGTCGGGCCCGCAGAAGATTTCGGTGGGGTAATTCCAATAGTGAAGGACTGACATCTGAAACTCCGTGTCCAGTTTATTGAGCGCGCAATTGCGCGGTGACGCCGCGTTGATACGGCTTGGCCCAGAACAGGTAGATCAAACCGAGCACGGCCAGTACCGAGAACACCAGGATCACCGCCCATACCTGGAACCACGGCGCGTCTGGCGGTGCCAACGCCACCCGCGGCCAGGCCACGTTGATGCTTTCGAATATCAGCCAGGCAAAGGCCGCGACGTTGACCGGCAGGCCCCAGCGCCCAAGGCTGAAGGTGCCGGGCTCGGGTTTCCAGCGGCCGTTAAGGCGAGCGAGCAGGGCGCAGGTCACCACGATCAGGAAGACAAAGAAGAACCCGCCA
>NZ_MAUE01000024.1 GCF_001702265.1 Pseudomonas aylmerensis | reverse complement strand
AAGACCATCGCGGCGAACGGAACCTTGCGTTTATCCACCCGCCGCAGCAGTGCAGACGCCGGCAGGATTTCGTCGCGGGCCATGCCAAACACGGCGCGACCGATATAGGTCTGGACCGAGACGACGCAGGCAATGAACGCCACCAATACAATCGCCACGAAGGGACGCTCAGCCCAGGCGCCGAACGCATCGACCACGGCGGGCGTGACCGGATCGATCACCTGGCCGGAGACCATGGCGGCAGTGTCGGTATAGGACAGCGTCACGGCGAATGCGGTAAGCATCACAGTCAGGCCGACCAGAATCATCGAGCGCAGGATCGCGCGGGGCGTCGAGGTGCGGGCGTCGGCGGTTTCTTCGGAGACTTGCGAGCACGCATCAAAGCCCAGAAACGCCCAGCCGCCGACCGCCATGGCGGTGAGGAAACCCGAGAAGTAGGTCCCGTCACTGGTCGACGTCGCGCTCAGACCTTCCAGCAGTATCGAAAACGAATGGTTACGGAAAAACAGCAGCAACAGCACCCCAATGCCAATCGAGGCGATGGCTTCCGCAACGATTCCTGCGTTGACGAAATACTTCAGCGGGTTGATCCCGAACAGGTTCACCCCCAGCCCCAGCAGTAACAGCACTGCGCCGCTGAACACCTGGGCATTCGCCGCCGGCGGTTCACCGGTAACGAACAGCCACAGCCAGAACCCGCCCAGATACGCCACGGTGGTCAAGGAAGCCAGGGCGGAGGCGAGGTACATGAACCCGGTAAACCAGGCCAGGCGTTCGCCAGCCAGGCGCTTGACCCACTGATAGCAGCCACCGGCCAACGGGTACTGCGAGGCAAGCTCGGCGTAAACCAACGCCACCAACAGCTGCAGGGCGAGGCACAACGGCACGATCCACACCCAGGAAGGGCCGGCATTCATGGCGCCCAGCGACATCACCGAATAGATACCCACCACGGGGGAGACCGTGGCGAAACCGACCGAAAACGACGACCAAAGCGACAGGCCGCGATGCAGTTGCTGGTCATAACCCTGGCTGTGCAGCAGGCGCTCATCGGCGTTTTGCCGGTCAGACAAATGAGAGGACATAGGTATTCCTTGGGTCGGCAGACACATTATTTTTAGGATCGCCCTTGTGTTCAGGGCGTACCGACGACGCATCCTCCATCACGGGGAGGAGTGAGGAGAGCTTAAGAGAGGCAAACATTTGGGAAAATCCATATGTTTGTAGGCTGGCATCTGGATTTTTGATGTTTGCGCGGTGCGGGGGATTGCAGCAAAGCTTGTTATTATTTCGTAACTATATGATTTAACTCAACTAAATAGTCATTTAGTTGAGTTGGCTATCGGGGCAGGGCTCAGGCCTGGGAGAGGGCGGCGGTACGCCGTTCGCTGATGCGTTCGACCGTCTGCATATGCTCGGTACCCCAGGCACACAGCCCACCCAGCGCCGTGGCCAGGGAACGGCCGAACGGCGTGAGGGAGTATTCGACCTTGGGCGGAATCTCCTGGAAGTCGACGCGCGCAATGATTTCATCACGCTCCAGTTCCTTGAGTTGCTGAATCAAGACCTTATCGGTCACGCCTCCAATCGCACGTTTGAGCTCGCCATAGCGGTGAACATTTTGCGCCAGGTTGAACAGGACCAGAGGCTTCCATTTGCCGCCAATCACCGCCAGCGCAGCTTCAAGCCCGCAGTTGAACGAATTGTTTGCCATGAGGGTGGTTGCTCCCAAGGGGTACTTACTTAAAGGTGCATACTATTCAAAATAATAGCGCGGATCTACAGTTGGGCTTCAACATTCCACGGAGTTCATCATGAGCAGGCTCAACGGCAAAATCGCAGTGGTTACCGGCGGCAACAGCGGCATCGGCCTGGCCAGCGCCATACGCTTTGCAGAAGAAGGCGCACAGGTTGTTATCGTGGGGCGTCGCCAAGAGGAACTGGACAAGGCGTTACAGCTGATCGGCCCTGGAGCCATCGCGATCCAGGGCGATATTTCCAACCTGGCGGACCTTGATCGCATCTATGCCCAGGTCAAAGCGACCAAGGGCCGGATCGATATCGTGTTCGCCAACGCAGGGCTCGGCGATTTCCAGCCCATCGGCGCAATCACTGAAGCGTCGTTTGATCGCACGTTTGGCATCAACGTCAAAGGCACGTTGTTCACCGTGCAAAAGGCCTTGCCACTGATGAGCGCAGGCGGCTCGGTGATCCTGACTGGTTCAACCACAGCCACCATGGGCACGCCGGCGTTCAGCGTGTACAGCGCCACTAAAGCCGCACTGCGTAATTTCGCCAGGAGCTGGGCACTGGACCTCAAAGGCACCGGCATCCGCGTCAACGTACTTTCACCCGGGCCAATCTCGACACCGGGCCTGGACCTGGCGCTTTCCGGCACAGGACAGAAAGATGCGATCATCGACGCGATGGTTGCGCAGATCCCACTGGACCGCATCGGCAAACCTGAAGAAGTCGCAGCAGCGGCGTTGTTCCTGGCGTCGGATGAAAGCAGCTTCATGACAGGCAGCGAAATGTTCGTGGATGGAGGCTTCGCGCAGGTTTGATCCAGAGAGGGGTTTTGCCCGTTGAAATCCGATGGGCACTGCCCCTGATTGCGTAATGTCGTATTGCGCATAATGTATATTATGTTAAACGACAGGTCGTGTCATAGATGTTCACGAGCTGCCTAAGCGACTGATTCGACGAATTGGTTGTTGACGCCTACTCTCTCAACGGGCCATGTCCATAGTGTTCATGACGAGTCCTTGAATGAGTTGGCTGCCGATGAGACTGATTCAGTGCCGTTTCTCTTCAGGTCAATGACTACCGCTGCTTGTAAAAGCTGGTGATGCGACTCCGTTGCCCATACTCATTCCGTTCATCTACGTCTGACTCAAACTCAGGCACCGCGCTTACAACACGGCTGCGGCACACTCGCTCTATTTCGCGGCAGTTCGCCTCTTCTTCTTGGCCGCTTTCGCCTCTTCAAACCCTGACTCTTTACGTGCTCTCGCCGCAGCGCCTGCGTCGGTAAGGTCGAGGACAACTACTGAAGTCCTCGCAGCCAGCTCTACGGGGAGTTGTGCCTCAAGTGCGACTCTCAACGCATCAGGTGTCTCAGGCGTTGCGCCTTCCGGCGGTGGCTGAATCTTCAGGTCGAGCCCGAACCAAAAGACAATATAGATCCCCTGCCCCTCTGTTTCGCTGCCGATGTTCAGGATATCAAGCGCATAAGCATCCGAGATCTTAGCCCCAAGATGAACAGCCTTGAGTGGCGCTGAACGGCTGAAAACTTTGATCTCTCTATCGCCATCTGGAATCACCCAGCGCCATTCGCGTTTGTATTTCCAATCGACAGCCTTGCACAACGATGCGGCAATGCCAAAAAGCTCGTTGAAATCCTTACCCTGGCGGTGAGCGGTATAAGCTGCAAGCATTATGACTTCCAGAATCTGATCATTTTGGAAATGCTTGCTCAAGAATGCCATTGCTCAAACGCCTGAAAAAAGGCAAGGTGCCACTGCGTGCGGTGTGATCAACGAGCAAGGAAGGAGCTGTTGGTGGGAAAACCATATCATGCGGAGCTAGATGCTATTCATGCTACCTATTCGTGGACAACACAGCAGGATGTGTCACGACTCCAAAGGTACTTGAGTAGATGGACCGGTGAATATGCATGTTTCGTCGGCTCTGGGGGCTCTTACTCAGCTGCGTTCGCGGCCGCTGAGTTGAGAGAAATCGCGCATGGATCTCCTACCCGTGCATTGACCCCAATGGAGCTGTCGGCTAAGGCCAGGTTCACTCCTACCTCAAGGATCATGCTGCTTTCAGCTGAGGGTCGCAATCCGGATGTTCTGGCTGCAGCGACCTGCGCTATGCAGTCGGATATGACTTGTGCGGCGCTAACGCTTACGAAAGACAATCCGCTCACAAAGCACGCTGTAGAGAACCGGGCAACACGAATTTTTTCTTATGAGATGCCGTGGGGCAAAGACGGCTACTTAGCAACCAATAGCCTGATCGCGACTGTTTTGCTGCTACACAGGGCTCTCTTTCCTGAAAGCACTGGAAGCGAGTTTTTTGCGCAGTTTTTCGATGCGGAGGTTTTGCTTCGGTACCGTAATCAGTGGCATGCGAATACCACGATGCAGATGATGGGTAGGCGAAACTTCATCGTTCTTCACGACCCGATGACCAAGTCTTTTGCCATCGACCTAGAATCCAAGCTCTCCGAGTCCGCAGTTGCCAAGGTTGAAATCGCCGATTACCGGCAGTTCGCTCATGGCCGACACCTACAGCTGGCAGATGGCGCCGCCGGCACCGCAGTCATTGCTGCTTTCAGCCGGGATTCCAAGTATCTGGCGGAAGCGACCTTGGGGCTTTTTCCATCGGATGTATTGACCTTTAAACTTGAGATTCCTGGTGAGGAGCCAAATGAATTGGTGGTCGCCGGGCTAGTGATGGCAACACTCCTAACCGAGACGATCGCCAGTGCAGTGGACCGGGACCCCGGGCAGCCAACGGTTCCAACCTTTGGCCGGAAGATTTATCGACTGAAGAGCACACAGCACTTTCGCCGTGGGGATCAATTAGAAAATCGATACTCGCTGGCGGCTTGGCGAAAGTTCGATCATCGCAACGTATCAGCAGACGAAATGGACACAGCCGAGATTGCGGCAAAAGTCTATGAGGGTAAGCTGAAGGCGGCAGCATACAAGGCGATCATCAGTGATTTCGACGGTACTCTATGCAATGCAGAAGACCGCTACAGCGGCATATGCCCACACATTGCAAAGCGAATTCTTCAGCTTATTGATGATGGCCTGATCTTCTCGATCGCCTCGGGTAGGGGCGGATCCTTGCGCAAGGATCTTGTTAAGGCGTTACCTCCAGAGTATCACAAAGCAATATGGGTCGGTTATTACGGCGGCTCGTTGATTCAACCCCTTGATGTAGAGGTCGAACATCCGCACCCCAACCCGGTATTCGAAGATCTTTTAGGCTGGCTCAAGACCACTGCGTACTACCCCCAAATGGAAAAATTTAGAAAATCCAGGGGGGGCCAACTGACTATCACGGTTGCTAGCCCAGAAGAGTCTAGAAAACTGCGCATGGCTTTACGCACCCGCCTCAATGCAGAAGGTCTCGGAGACTGGAAGGTGTTTTGCTCAGGTCACTCGATCGATGTCTTGGATGGCGACACGAGTAAGAACAAAGTAGTAAAGACGATTGGGGAGAAATTTGGCTTCGACCCACTTACCCAGGTTTTGCGTCTTGGGGATAGTGGTGATGAAGAAGGGAACGACTACGAATTGCTGAGCCAAGGCTGCAGTCTAAGCGCTGACCGTGTGTCTGCATCGTTGACCTCCTGTTGGAATTTCGCATCCCCAGGTGCGAGCCAGGCCGGTGCTACCCAACAGTATCTGGATTACCTGCAGAAAACTGACGAAGGGTTTGGGCTTCGTTTCTAATCTCCAAGGAAGGTATTACTTGAAGAGTAAAATTGCCCTGAGGTTGTTAGCTGTACAACTGGACTGGACTGACGAAGAGGCAACAGAAGAGTTCTCTGCACTTCAGTTGATGATCACCCACAAGTACGATGGCTATCAGGGGTTTCAGCCGGCCTCACGCTTCCATGTCGCCCTGCTGAATTGGTTAAGCCAGTTTCAGCACGTCGCACAAAGGCGGGTCGCGTTCAGCATTATTAAGGAGCGTCTGGTATACATCACGCAGCGAGAGATGCATCACTTGGTGAGTCTGATGATGCCGGAGCTAGACAGATTCATGCGCAAGCAGGTTGCGATGGAGTTAGGCGTTCAGTTCTACGAAACGTGGACTAATCCGGCTGCCGGTCGGCGGCTTTGCCTTCTTCGACGTCGAACACTCTTTGTAGGCTTAAGCGACGGTGCACGTATTGATGTCTTCCGTCGCTACAACGAGGGCAAGATCTCTAACGAGCAAGTTGTTCCCTTCAGCGAAATGTCCAGCCAGAAATGGAAGAGCCTTATCAAGGAACTCAGAGAGTGGTTGGACAAACACAACTATCAAGACGAACCCGCTTCGTTTGAATCAATATGTCTAGTGGATGACTTTTCAGGCTCGGGCGACTCCCTTCTCCGATTTGACGATGAAGAACAGATCTGGAAAGGCAAAATAAGCAAGTTCTATAATGTCAATCGCGAAAAAATCGGCGATATTCTTGCTGAAAAATGCCATCTCTATGCGCACCATCACTTGGCATCGTTCCAGGCTGAACAGGCGATTAATGATCGGCTAGCACGGTTCGGTGGAGACCATCCGGAGTTCAGCTACAACGCCACATTTTCTTACGTGCTCCCGCAAAGCATTGTGGTTGATGATCAGACTCCCCCGCCAGAGCTGATCGACCTCATCAAATGCCACTACAACAAAGGAATTCAAGATGACCATGTAGGGGACAACATATGGTTTGGCTATAGTGATTGCGGTTTGCCTTTGGTGCTCGAACACAACACACCGAATAATTCAATTGCCTTGCTCTGGGCTGACTCAACCGGGAGTGAATTTGCCGAGCAGCACAAAATGAAACCACTATTCGCTCGACGCAAACGGCATTCGACCAATGGATAATCCGTTTAAGAAGCGCGCTACTGAGTACGTGGCAGAACCCAGTACTTTGCTACCCCTGGTTAGCCACACTCCGCTACTTGAGTTTTTCTCGCTTGATGGCGTTGAGTTGCTGGAAAAGCTCAGCATCGTCGTGGGAACACCAGGATGCGGCAAAACCACGATCGCCCGAGTCATCGAATTTGACTCCCTGGCAACACTCGCTCGTGACCCAGTTGAGATCAATAAGGAGCTAGCTGTAGCGCTTACACAGCTCAGCATCCTGAAGGATGGGACGCCGTCCCTGTTAGCTTATCGCTTACCGATGACCACAAACTTTCGCAGCATCTGGGATCTGCCGTATTCAGAACCTATCCGGGCGACATTGCTCCGTGCTTATGTGCAGTCCAAGGCGGTTTTAGGTTGGTTCCGACAGCTTGAAACTGTCGAAGAGCTAGACATCGAACAAATCGAGATTGTTATAGGCAGCGATTCGGAGTCAGCGCGTCAAGTCCTTAAAGCCGATTCGCCCAGTGATTTTCGGGAATATGCGCGGAGAATCGAGCTCGCGGTGTTCAAAGTGATCACTGCACTTGTAGCGCCCAGCGAGCAGGACCTGGCAGAAATTATCAATGAGTCATATGACGTCTTCGAATACATAGAGCGATTCAGGGTGAGGAACTGGATCGTCGGCACGCCGGGTGAGTATGTTGACCTACTGCCAATGGCCATCGTCGACGATGCCCACGAACTGCACCCTCTCCAATTTGCTCAGCTACGAGACTGGCTGAAGCGCCGCAATATCAATATCGGCCGCTGGGTGATGTGCCGTCCGGATGTCGTATCTCCTGAGGATTATCGAGATGCGATGGCCAAGGATGTGATAGAAGATGGCGAGCAACGACCAGGCACAACAGGTGGACGAGACTACATTCTTCGCTTGATGCAACCAAGCAATCGCAGCGCCAGACGTTTTTTGGTCGTCGCTCGAGATATCAGCAGTCGGTATCTCAATGGTATAAATGAGCTATCCCGCCGTTCGATCAAGACACTCCCTAATATCCTTGATCACAACAACGTATCTTTGACTGCGTCTCAGCTTGAGCAACTGCGCAAGAGCGTGGTGGAGTTTCAGCAGGAGTCGAGGCTTTCTAAAACGGTTATCGACTCATTAAGTGCTCGCATTCCAGAGACAACCCAACCTGACGAAGCTCTAGCAGCCTTCCGGATTCTACTCAGACGCGAATGGAATAGGTCCCCTCAGCTTGGCCTGCTCGATGACGATCCAACAGATGAACCGCTGACAGGTGATCGCACCATCAGCCCTGCTCTGCTCGAGGGCGCTCGCTTGCAGTTGTTCCATGAGTTTGGCCGGCCGTATTACTTCGGCATGGACAAACTCGCAGAGGCTAGTAACAACAACATTGAGCAGTTCATTCGCCTTTCTGGATCCCTCATCGACGAGCTGATTGTCCGCGTCGTTAGAAACAGGAAGCCAGAGCTTTCAGCCAAGCTTCAACATGATGCTTTGCGAAAGCTCTCACTGAAGATTATGGACGAATGGGACTTCCCTTATCACGCTTTGGTTAAAGACCTTCTGGGCGGCATGGCGAAGCGCTGTTTGGATCGGACGCTACTGCCCAACGCCCCTCTCGACCATGGGGCCAATGCAATTGGCATTCCTCAGGAAGAAATGGACAAGGTGCTTGCTCGATCTGAACGCCTTACCCGTGTTCTTCACTTTGCGTTTGCCTATAAGGCCTTGGTGTTCGTCCCACAATACAAATGTAAAGGGCGGGTTTGGTGCCTCCTGGAGATCGGGGCTATTCCGAGCATCGCCTATGGTTTGACCCTGCGCCGCGGTGGCTTCATTGAGGACACTCTATCTGGCCTGCAGTCGCAGCTTAAGGAATAAGTATTGTGAATTTGATTACTCACAAGGACACCGAGGAGTGTCACGCGTTTTTCAACGGCTACTTCACTCTGCCCAAAAAAGCGCTTTTCGTGGGCACACTGGGCTTCAACGACGCATGCCTGTACTTCCCAAGGATGATCTGCGATCTGGAGTGCTTTGATTTTCTCTTCTTGATCGAAAAGCGCCCGGAGGTTTCGCCGGTCCTTGAGCAGGCTGCAGAGCAAAATAGGCAGGAGCTGATGAAAATGCTGAGCCGGCACAAGCTCAGCTTCGAATCTGTCCTTGTTATCGCGGATGATACAGCTAGCACAGCCGGCAGGAATGCAGCCACAACCTTCGATAAATGGCTGGCAAATTGCTATACCGACGTGATTGTGGATGCGACCACTATGTCCAGGGGCGTCTGTTTCCCTTTGGTGAAGCAAGCATACGAGAGTAAGACCAGCGCTCATGTAGTGATCGCTGATCGTATTGCCTCTCCGCTGAAGACCACTGCCATGTACACCGACTCGCCGCAGTACATGCATGGTTTCCAGGCAGATATGGACACCGATAAGGTCAAAGACGCGATCAAGCTTTGGATCCCTCAGCTTTCCGAGAACAACCATGACTCGCTGGAGCGCATTTTTCGTAAGGAACGTCCAGACGAGGTTGCCCCCATTCTCCCCTTCCCAGCAGTGAACCCTCGCCGTGGCGATGAACTTATGCGCGAATTTCATGACCTGATTCTTTCAGATTGGGATGTGAACCTGCTCGACATAATCTATGCACACGAGTCAGATCCGACGGATGTGTTCGAGACGATCAAGCGCATTCACTGTGGCCGAGAAGTTGCTCTGGACGGCTTCCAAAAAACCCCGCCACGTACCATCTTGTCGCCCAGCGGCAGCAAGATGGGTAGCCTGGGTATGCTTTTTGCCGCCATAGCGCTTGATCTTCCAGTGGTATACTCGGAGACGATGGGATATAGATGTGAACAGCAAATAGTCCCACCCGTCTCAACAGAGATGCCAGACCGCATGTGGCACGCTTGGTTACGCCATCTGTAAGGGTTACCCTAGATGGAGAGGAGGATGTATGTGGCAGCAGAATCGAATCGTCGGTACCGGGCTCTTTGCCTTGGACGTGATTTTAGGAGCGGACTCTCGCCGCTTGGGTTCTGCACTAGGTGGGTCGACAGGTAACGTTTTGTCCATCCTGGGTTCCCTGGGTTGGGCCGCTACGCCTGTTGCAAGCTTTGGCCAAGACCCTGCCGGCGAACGACTCTGCAATGAACTTCAAGCCATTGGGGCAGATCTCCGATTCGTAGATTTTTCCAGCTCCCAACGCACGAATGTGATCTACCAGCATCAATTAGCGCATCAAATTGGTAGCTCTCCGACACACCGCTTTAGCTTCAGTTGCCCGTGCTGTGGTAAGAAGCATTACCCTGTAGTCGAGTGTGATGACCGCATTGTCAACAAAGCTCTGCACGGGCAATCAACGACCGATGTGTTCTATCTTGATCGGCCTACCAAGGCAGGCTATGAGCTAGCCAAGTCCTATTATGAGTCTGGAGCCTTGGTCGTCTTCGAGCCCTCTACTGCCGGCGACGATGAAGATCTTTTTTCCGCAATTCTTCAGAACGTCCACATCATCAAATACGCGGATGAACGCTTCCATTCGTTTTCGCGACCACTCCCCAGCTCCATTCTGGTTGAAATCCAGACTCTAGGCCCACGTGGCCTGCGCTTCCGCGGTCCAACCTCCGGCGGTTCATGGCGCCAACTGTCAGCCTTTCGCCTGCCGGAGATTGAAGACACTGCCGGTGCAGGTGACTGGTGCACCGCTGGATTGGTTTACTCCCTACAGCAAAACCGCGTGCACGCCTGGAATGACCTCAAGGAAAGCGAAGTGGAACACGCGCTGGCGTTTGGTCAGGCGCTTTCTTCAATGAACTGCCTAACCCGAGGCGCTCGAGGGCTGCTGGGGGTTCTTACACCCGACGAGATTCTTTCGTTTGCCCAGCAGCTGTGCACTGGCCGCGATAATCATTCAAGCGGACCAGCGACAGCCTCGCAACTTGGGAAGCTTGCCTGGCAGAAGGCACACACCATCGCGGTCAGTAGCACGGACCCGCTTGAAGTGTGCTGTCAGGCCCGCTGATTTAGTCGACTGATACATCAACTTTCCGCGTTTTTTTAACAGCTCTTACTGGCTTTGCTTCTGCCTTGAGAAGCTCGTCGCGAACCTCCATCAGCAGCACGCCGAGCATGTTCTTGCCCTTGCCATTGACCTCCCCCCAAGTCCTGTTGACCTCGTTATCAACAGTGGCCGACTCGACGAGTCGGGCCTCACCGGTAGAAAGCAGGAGCGCTTTCAGATCCTCATGCTGAGTGAACTTGGCCAGGAGAATGGCTCGCATGCGCTCAAATTTAACTTTCGACCAGCCCGGGCGGATGTCCCACCAGTAAAGACCGTGAGCAGCCATTGCCACTAGCGCTGGCGATGGAGCTGCAAGGATCCAATCCCGCACGGTTTCCTTGCGAGGCTTGCCCGCTTGGTAAGCGTGCTCGGAGGTGGGATACAAGACATCCTCAAACAACACTTCGCGCTTATACAGGTTGCTTAAAGCCCCATAAGGCTTTTCATTTGCACGGTAGAACCGAATTTCCTGCATTACTGCTCCTCACCTAACGACTATCGGCCTGAGGCCAAGCATATGGCTTACCAAGGCGGCACGCTAGAACGCAAACGTTGTTTATCACTGATAACGATGCTGGCAGATCAAGCTCTGGACTATTTGCGCTGAGAAAGAGATTGACCGTCGCTCCACTCGACGCCTGGTAGCCCTTGTAGCAAACCACGACACAAGGAATGGCTGCTGCACAGTTCGCCAAGAAGCCCTACGCCTGAGGCACCATTCGTAATCGGAGAATTACACTGTGGGTGCACACCTCCTTCTCCGAAGCGCCCCAGCTATTAATGCTGCGGGACATTGGGACCGTTAGAGATTGAGGCTACGAGGCCAAGTGGGTTGGGAAACTAGGTCTGTGAACATCGATCGATGAACAGGCGCGTTAATTTCATGGGCGCTGGGCAAGCATTCTTGGCTTACTGATCTGCTTATGAACATCTGACATCGCCCACTTGTTAAATCACATATCATGTTAGCGATGTTCATGAGCTTTCTAGGGCACTGATTCGGCGAAGTCTTTTTTACGTCTACTATCTCAACGGGCAAAGCTGACACTGTACTTTTTCAACTGGTCATTTTCGCTGTCATTGACCAGTCAACGACCTCACGAGAACACATATCCAACACCACCGCCAAATACAACCAGCCTTCATACGCTCGCTACACGATGACGGCCACAATCCTCACCGACCTCGCGCAGGTCTTTTTGGATTTTGCAATAGCTATAAACGCCGTCGCTCTGCAGCCAGGAATGCTTGATCAGATCCACCAGTTGCTGGTCGTCTTTGGCGCGTACAGATTGCGGCTCAGACAACCAGGCGTATCAAACCGACAGGCCCTTGTACTTGGGGATAGTCAGTGCCAGCGCGACGACAGCCAATACAAGCGGTAAAAACGACACCCACAACACTGTGTTCCAGCCATATACCGACAGCAGCCCACCCGATGAAAAAGACCCGATCGCCATCACGCCGAACACGATGAAATCATTGAGCGATTGAAGACGCGTCTTCTCTTCGGGCCGATGGCATTCCAGCACCAGTACGGACGCGCCCAGGAAGCCGAAATTCCAACCCAGCCCCAGCAGGATCAGCGAGCCGTCAAAATGCATCACCTCGGTCCCGCCAAGTCCAACTGCAGCAGAAAGCCCCGTTAACGCCAGGCCGGCTACTGCAACACGAACGGCACCGAACCGCGTGATGAGGTGGCCAGTGAAGAAGCTGGGTGCGTACATGGCGATGACGTGCCATTGCAGTCCCAGGTTGGCCGAGGCCTGCGAATGCCCGCAGAGGTGCATGGCCAGCGGCGCTGCCGTCATCAGGAAATTCATCAGCATGTAGGACGCCGCACCGCACGTCGCGGCAGCGATGAAACGCGGCTGCCGCGCAATCAGCCCGAGTGGGCGCCCTCCTCCAAGCTCTTCAGCTGTTGGCATCGGCAGCTTCACACCCAGCAGGATGAGCGCCGAGACCGCCGCAACGGCGGCTTGCGCCAAAAAGGTGGGGGCGAATGGGCCGAAACAGACGTGCGCCTGGATAAAAACCTCAAAACGGTGGACTTCGTTGCACATCGGCGGACGCTTACGATTAACACCCGGGGAGTGTGGCAATAACGCATCAGGCCAGCTCAACGCCCCTCCTACGCTTTGCCTGACTTCATTCCACTTGTCGCAAACGCTCGCTGTCTCTAACTGCAATTGAATCACTGCGAGATTAAAGGGTCATCTGCTAGCAAGGCTGATTTCGCCGTGACTTTAGAGAGTCTAAGTCCGAGTTCAAGGCGGCTGGAATGGGCCATATAACGCTCTAAGTCAGCCATGCTTTAGCCGAGAATGGCCCCAGAACGAAAATGGCGTTAGCATTCCGGCTCACTCGGCTTAAACAGCCTGTTTTTTCAGATCAGGGTCGCAACGTGGAAAAGCTAAAACGCCTCCAAAGTGGAATCGAAGGGCTCGATGCTCTGCTCAAGGGAGGGCTGGTCGCAGGCGCTTCATACATAATCCAAGGGCGCCCGGGATCTGGAAAAACGATCCTCGCCAACCAACTTGGGTTCCATCATGCGAGCAATGGAGGCCGGGTTCTGGTCGCCACGCTTCTGGCCGAGTCACATGACCGCCTGTTTCAGTTTCTTTCTACGCTAAGCTTTTTCGACTCGTCCAAAGTCGGCGCCGAAATTCAATTTGTCAGTGCTTTTGACACCCTGGAAAACGAAGGCCTGGATGAAGTAGTAAAGCTGCTTCGGCGCGAGATAAGTCGCCAAAAAGCCACCGTGATGGTAGTCGACGGCTTGCTCAATGCGCGCTCAAAAGCCGATTCGCACATCGACACCAAGAAATTCATTTCAGAGTTGCAAGGGCATGCGGCTTTCGCCGGTTGCACCGTCCTGTTTCTTACCAGTTCGCGACTCGATGACGGCAGCCCTGAGCACACGATGGTAGACGGCGTGATTGAGATGGGTGAAGAACTATATGGCACTCGCTCGGTGCGCCGTATTCAACTGCGTAAAACTCGCGGCAGTGGGGCAATGACAGGCCTTCATGAATGTGAGATCACCGACAACGGATTGGTGGTTTACCCTCGACTCGAAAGTCTTTACAGCCACCCGTCCGCCCCAGACAGCGCCGACATGACGCGCATTGCCAGTGGCATTGACTCACTGGACGACATATTGGGCGGAGGCCTTTACAGTTCCAGTGTGACTCTGGTCATTGGCCCATCAGGAATTGGCAAAACCACGCTGGGCCTCAAATTCCTGGCCGAATCGACGGTGGAGGCTCCGGGACTGCATTTTGGTTTCTACGAGAGCCCACAGCGGTTGCGGCTTAAAGGCCAATCACTGGGTATCGATATCAAAGGTATGGAAGACAGTGGCGCCCTGAACATTGCCTGGCAGCCGACTACCGAAGGGCTGCTGGATGGCCTGGGGGCACGATTGCTGAGCATCGTTGAAGATAAGGGCATCAAGCGCCTGTTCATCGATAGCCTCAGCGGTATGACGCGCGTCTCGACAAATCCCGCGCGTATTACTGACTTCTTCAGTGCGCTGATGAACGAGTTGCGATCCAGGGGCGTTACGGTATTTGCGTCCTGGGAAATGCGCGATCTTTTTGGCTCAGAGGTCAGTGCACCGAACTCTGACCTGTCCAGCATCGTCGACAATCTGATGCTGATGCGGTTCTCTGAGAATCACTCTGAACTAAGCAGGACGCTATCCATTCTTAAAGTAAGAGACAGCTCTTACGATCCCTCTCGATTTGAGGTCGTCATCCGTGATCATGATGTTTTCCTGAAAAAGGCTTTAAGACATGAACCCTCAGTCCCCACTGATTCATGCCACGGTTCAACTTTTTAAGCTTTTGAGCAGGTTGTATTAACATGACCACCATCCTGGTCGTCGACGACGAGTATTTGATCGCTGATATTCTCTGCTTCGCGCTGGAGGATGAGGGGTTCATGGTGGTGACCGCCAGCAATGGTCAAAAAGGACTCGAGGTGCTCAATAGAGAACAGCCAGCCTTGATCATTACCGACTTTATGATGCCGGTCATGGATGGCCTGGAATTCGCCACAGCTGTCCGAGCCCTCCCGTCCGCTGGCCATTTGCCGATTATCTTGATGAGCGGTGCTCAGGCACATATCGGTATGCAAAGATCAGATTTGTTTGATGCTGTATTGGCCAAGCCATTTAATATCGACTTGATCATCGCCGAGGTTCGAAAGCTCCTGGCGAACAGGCCATGATGGTGTAGATGATCAATCACAGCTGACAACTTCGGATACGACCCAGTGCAGCCGTTAGAGGCCTCTACGATGCGGCTGCCGACGCGGCGAGCCAGCGAGATCAGCAGCGTGGATGCCTGCCTGAATCGCCTCCCTCCTCCTCTCCTGCTGGGAAGCCCTGGAGAGTCAGAAGGAAGGTTTCGGAAAAGCTATTGACGGCCTACTCCTGGCTCAGCGCCGCAGGAGACGGTCAAGCACCAGCAGTGCTACTGCGCCGATTGCCAGTGCGGCAACAGGCTTCTCTTTAACGAACGTCGAAACACTGTCCAGTGCGTCGCCGTAAGTCTGGGTCAGCTGACCCGCCGCTTGGCGTCCGGCGCCTTCGGCTTCCAGCTTCGAATCACCGAACAGTTTTCCCACGGCGCTTTGTGCCTTGCCAGTCAGCTTTTCTGCAACACCTTCTACCTGTTCACTTTTCATGATTCATAAACCTTCGTGTCAGTGGAAACTCAAATTAAGCCAACTGCTCTGGCGACCAGAGGAATAGGCGTCTTATCGGGACAGAAAAGTTGACCGGTGGGGATGAGCGGGAGTTCCACTTTTTATGACCACCGCTGGTCATTGACGCCCACAAAAAAAAGAGGCGCTGCGAAAAGCACCTCTCTCCTTACACTTAGTCGTTAGACGCTGAATCAGACAACGCGAGGGTTTTGCGCAGGAAACTCCAGGCGAAAGCTCGTTCCTGATGAACGGCTGTCTACGGTCACCCGGCCGCCATGTAACTGCATGATTGAATGCACGATGGCCAACCCCAGGCCCCCGGAATCATCCGGCTGATTGCGTGATGGGTCGCACCGGTAGAAGCGCTCAAAAAGTCGCGGTAGGTGCTCCGCGGCAATGGGCGGGCCCTGGTTGTGTACAGAGACTTCGACCCCAGCCTCGCGCACCACGCTGCGGATAATCACCTCCGCCGCGGGAGAACCGTAGCGCAGGGCGTTGGCCACCAGGTTAGCCAAGGCTCGGCGGATCAAGGCCGGATCGGCACGCAACTCGCCATGGGCCTGATTAATCAGGGTGACGTCGCGTTCTTGCGCCACACCTTCGAAATACTCACACAGTTGCTCGACCAGTTCATGCAGGTTGATGAGTTCGTCCTGCACGGATGCTTGCGGCTGCTCAGTCCGTGCGAGGAACAGCATACTGTCGATCATCCGCGCCAGACGCTCATATTCTTCCTGGTTCGACACCAGCAGGTTTTGATAGTCCTCGATGGAGCGGCTGTGCCTCAAGCTTTGCTGGGTATGCCCCATCAGGTTGCTCAGTGGCGTACGCATCTCGTGGGCGAGGTCTTCCGAGAACCGTGATAGCTGGGCGAACCCGCCTTCAAGACGTGCAAGCATTTGATTGAGCGCATGGCTGAGCACTTGCAGCTCACTCAGCTCGTTGAACTCGTCCAGCCGCAGATGCAGATGTTGCACATCAATCGCGGCGGCGCGCTGAGCCAGCCTGCGCACAGGCTGCAAGCCTCGTCGACTGACCCACCCGCCGAGCACAAAAGCCAGCAGCGCGCCGACTGACAGGGCGAGCCAGAGCTTGAGACGGTAAGCCGCCAGCATCTGCTCGCGCTCACTCAACAACTTGCCGGCAATCAGCGTCAAGCCGCGACCACCCTGCATGACATGCTGCCAGGCAAGCCGCACTGGCACCGAAGAGTCGCCGTCACCGAGCTGAGCCTGGGCCGCAGCCGGTAACGTGGGCAAGCGCATGCTGACGGGGTTGATTTCGATCAGTACCTGGCCGGTGTCATCGACAATCCACAGCAGGTTGTCGCGATTGCCCAGCATGTTTTCGTAGAGCTTGGGCCGATTTCTGAGTTGCTCGACGCTGACACTGTCGTTGATCAGTGCTTGCATGCGCTCCAGGCGCCCGAGCAGCGCCTGGTCATCGCGCCACGCGATTTCTCGCTGTAGCGACTGATAAAGATAAAACCCGATGGAGCCCAGCAGCAACGCGCTGACCAACGCGAACATGACCGCCAGGCGCAAGCTCAGGGTACGCGGAAACAGTTTCAGGATTGCACCTCAAGCATGTAGCCGATGCCCCGCACGGTGTGTATCAACTTGAGCGGGTAAGGATCGTCAACCTTGGCGCGCAGTCGCCGAATGGCGACATCGACCACATTGGTATCGCTGTCAAAGTTCATCTGCCAGATCTGCGAAGCAATCGAGGAGCGAGATAGCACCTCGCCTTCCCGACTGACCAGCAGGTGCAACAAGGCAAACTCCTTGTTGGTCAGGGTCAGCCGTTCACCCTGGCGCGTGACCTTGCGGCGCAACAGGTCCAGGCTGAGGTCTGCAACCAGGAACTGCTCGACTTCACGGGGCGGCCCCCTGCGCAGCAGCGTACGTACGCGCGCCAACAACTCGGCATAGGAAAAAGGTTTGACCAGGTAATCATCGGCGCCTGACTCGAGCCCTTTGACCCGATCCTCCACAGAATCCCTGGCGGTCAGGAAAAGCACCGGGGTTTGCCACTTGCGCCGAATGATCTGGAGCAGTTGCCAGCCGTCCAGGCGCGGCAGCATGACGTCCAGAATGATCAAGTCGAACTCACTTTCCTGCGCCAGATACTGGCCCTCCAGGCCATCCAGGGCGACTTCTACCACGTAGCCCGATTCAGTCAGGGCTTTGTGCAGGTAATCCGCGGTTTTCGCTTCATCTTCAACAACCAGGATACGCATCTTTTCCTCCAGAACTGGAGCATAGGCTAGCGCGCCTGAGCGTTTTGGCACATTACATCTTGGTAATCATCAGGCAATCATTCTGACGGCCCGCACGCGTCATCCTGCCTGACCACGACTCAGCCAGACCCAACAAAGGAAAAAGCATGCGGACAAGCCTATCGAACTTATTGCTGATGCCACTCGCAATGAGCTCTGCGCTCGCGGTTGCATCTGCGGATCAAGTTGTGCAGCGCAACGACGTATCACTGGCAATCGCCAATGATTTGCTGAATGCCGCGCTGGCAGCGTGTCATGCCGATGGTCGTACAGGTGTTGCGGCAATTGTCGACCGAGGAGGCAATTTAGTCGCCCTGCAGCGTGACGATAACGTTGGCCCACACAATACATTGGCAGCCCAGCGCAAGGCCTATACCGCCCTATCGACCAAGACCCCGACACGGCTATTGGCAGAGCGTGCCCGCAGCACCCCCGATGCGGAAAACCTCAACACCCTACATGAGCTATTGCTGCTAGGCGGCGGAGTGCCATTGCTGTTTGAAGGGCAAGTCATTGGCGCAATAGGCGTGGCCGGCGCCGGTGGTGCAGCAACCGATGAAGGTTGCGCATTAGCCGCGATCAACAAAATTCTACCTACCGTCAAAAACTAAGGACATCCTCATGACTGGATTAAAATCGTTGTTCGCTGGCGTTGTATTGAGTGTCGCCTCTTCGCTGGCATTCGCGGCAGGAAACCCGCTCAGCGTGCATGTACTCAACCTGCAAGATGGTCTGCCGTCCCCGGGCGTCAATGTCACGCTGGAAAAACAGGACGGCAACAACTGGAACCTGCTCAACAGCGCTGCGACCAACGAGCAAGGGCGTATTCCCGGCCTGTACCCGGAAGGTAAGGCCCTGGAGAAAGGCACCTACCGTGTCACCTTCAAAACCGGTGAGTGGTTCAAGGCTCACAAAGTCTCGAGTTTCTTCCCCGAAGTACCGGTCATTTTTGAAGTAGACGGTACCCTTGCGCACTACCACATCCCGCTACTGCTCAGTCCCTACGGTTTCTCGACCTACAGAGGCAATTGAGCGTCGACCTAACGCAGAGACAAGGCCGCCCTCACCAGATGGGCGGCATTTGTGCCTGACACCGATTCGATCAAAAGAGTCGTTGGGAAAATGCAGCGGCATCTAAATGCCCGCGTACATCAGATGTTGAACGCTCTAGGGATATCAATAGGTGCAATAGAACTGGAAAGGACAGCAACGCCACTAAGCTGCACGCTGAATAAGTTTGGAGCCATGGTATGAGTTGTGTTCCTCCCGGCAATAGCGCTTCGATAGCGCCGCTGATGATTTGCAACACTAACGACCCGATTCATGCTGCTGTGGCCCGCGGCGATAGCAAGCAGGTGTTGCAAGCGCGCATCGAAGGCAGGCGCGCCGACGTGCTGGATAGCGAACGTCGCTCGCCTATCGATGTGCTGGAGAGCATGCGTGACCTGGACAAGCGCAGCCTCTCCCGCATGCGCATTGCCTTGTTGCAATCCTTAAACCCTACTGCACCTCTGGGCTACATCAAGCCCGAAGCCCTGCATGGTTCCCCCTGGGGCCTGGAAATACTGACCTCTGGCTCGCTCAAGGGCGGTGTCAATGATGCCAAGGGGGGCTCACAGTCGTTGAATGGTCGGGTATTTTTCTCTGATCGAACGCCTGAAAGTGCCACGGATGCCACGACCCGTAAAAATCTGCGCACCAAGGCCCGTACCTACTCACGAGGCCTCGGGATTGTGCCCTCTAACGCGTCATCCCGCGCCCAGCAACACCGTTTGACCCAGATCCTCACACACTCAACGGATCGAGGTTCGCCACTTTCGCTGACTTACAAGCCGGTGACGCTCGCTATAAAAGATCCCCAGGCTATCGATGCTGAGGGTAGCGCGTGGCTGCAAAACTTTCTGCATGATGCCTATATCGTTTCCGGTGCTGCCAGCAAGCTGCTCACCGCGCCCCCTGAGCAAAGCGTCAACGCGGTGAAACTTCCTCGCAGCATAACGTTTAAGTTCGAGAACGCCCCCGACTGTGTGCTCGAAGGTAAAGCGCTGGAGGTCCTTTATACGCAGTGGGCTTGCAAACTACGCGAGGCGTTGGAGCAGGGTAAAGCGCCTTATTTGAGCCTGCTCAATAAAGGCACGGTAATACCGGTAGTGTTTGGTTTTGAAAAACTCAGGAATCTTTCCTCCCACCCTATTCATGACCACTCGGGCAACGCCACCAAGCTCTATTCATACCAAAATCAGAATCACCCACTGTCGGGTGGTGCAAACGGCGGCAAACTTAAGGAAATAGAAGTGCGCAGCCTGGCAGATCTGGCCACTTTACTGCTCGGATGCGAAGTTAAAAGTACTCAACTACCAGAAGAGGTGCTGGTCCGGATCAAGGGTAAGAGGGAAGACCAAGCCGAGTACCTGACGCCTGCCCAGCTCAGCCAGTTTCGGCAGAGAGTCTTGGCTCAGGCTGCCCTCCATGCCCCCCAAGGCTCAAGCCTGGCTCTGGCGTCCATGAGTCACTTGCAGCAGATCAATGCGATCGTGCGTAGCGAAAATCTCCAAAATCATTGGGTATGAGAGCGATAGGAGACATCCAGCGTGAAGACACGCGCCTTATGCCAGGCGGCTGGGTGACAACCACCCTCCTCCCTTGCCAATTCCCGGCTTCTTAACCATCCGTAGAACGCGTCAGTGCCTCCCAGTGGCTAATATCGCGCAGGGATTGCTCAAGTTTTTCGCGCACGTATCCCAGCGCGTCACTGCCCAGCAGCAGGTGGGCCGGTGGATTGTCGCTGGCGATCAACTGCAGCATGGCGTGCGCAGCCTTCTGCGGGTCGCCCAATTGGTGGCCGCTCTTGGCTTCACGCGCCTGGCGCACCGGATCAAAGCTGGCGTCGTAGTCGGCAATGCTGCGCGGCGTACGCTGCATGGAGCGGCCGGCCCAATCGGTGCGAAACGAGCCCGGCGCCACGGCGGTCACGAAGATATTGAACGGCTTGAGCTCCTTGCTCAGCGTGTCGGAGATGCCTTCGAGCGCGAATTTGCTGCCGCAGTAGTAGGCGATCCCAGGCATAGTAATGGTGCCGCCCATGGACGTGATGTTGATGATGTGTCCGCGGCGACGCTCCCGGAAATACGGCACAAAGGCCTTGGTCACGGCAACTGCGCCGAACACGTTGACGTCGAACTGGCGGCGCATGTCTTCCAGCGACGACTCTTCGAAAATCCCCTCGTGGCCGTACCCGGCGTTGTTCACCAGGACGTCCACCGGGCCGTAGCGGGTCTCCATGTCGGCGACGACGCTGTCGATCCGCGCAAAGTCGGTGACATCCAGAATCACCCCGTGGGCACGTTCGGCAGACAACGCCTCGAATGCTTCAAGGGCTGCCTCATTACGCACGGTACCGATCACACGGTGACCGGCCGCTAATGCCTCGGTCGCGAGGGCCTTGCCAAAGCCGCTGCTGATACCGGTGATGAACAGGGTTTTGTGAGTGCTCATGCATATGCCTCTCGGTTAATGAGTACTGATGGTAGTCAAGTCACCGCTGCCGACCTATGCCGGATCATCTGTGAGGCTTGCCTATTCCTATCAGCCCTGCGAGGAATGGATTGGTATTGCTGGCAGGCTGTGGAGATGCGCTGCACGTCCCCGCTGGAATGACTGCGCCTGATCTGTAGCGCCCCGCGGCTTGGCTGAACAATCATTGGTTGCAGGCCTACCCCTTTCTGCCGGCAAAATAGGGTAAAAATCTCCGGCCAACGATGGCCGGGACATGCCGCGCAGCCGGCCCCTTTCTCACAGCCAACAGGTACCTTATGCACACCTGCGTCACAATCATCGGGGCTGGCCTGGGCGGCCTCATCCTGGCGCGTGTCCTGCACGTCCACGGCATTGCCGCCACGGTCTATGAAGCCGAGCCGTCGGCAACCGCACGCGCGCAAGGCGGGATGCTCGACATCCACGACTACAACGGCCAACTGGCTTTGCAGGCGGCGGGCCTGACGGATGAATTCCGCGCCCTTGTCCTGGAAGGTCGCGAGGCGACTCGAGTGCTTGATTGGGACGGCACCGTTCTGTTGGACCAACCCGACGACGGCACTGGTGGGCGTCCCGAGGTCATGCGTGGCGAGCTGCGCAAGATGCTTCTCGATTCACTGCCTGCCGGTACCGTGCGCTGGGGCCACAAGGTCAATAGCGTGCGTGCCCTGGGCGCGGGTCGCCATGAGGTGACCTTCGCCGACGGCACTCACGTTGTCACCGACCTGCTGGTGGGGGCCGACGGTGCCTGGTCTAAAGTCCGCCCGCTGCTCAGCACCGCCGTCCCCGAGTACATGGGCCGCTCGTTCATTGAAACCTACCTGTACGACAGCGACACCCGCCACCCCGCCACCGCCCAGGCGGTAGGGGGCGGTGCGATGTTCGCCGTGCAACCCGCAAAAGGCATCCAGGCGCACCGTGAGGCGGGCTCCACGCTGCACACCTATGTCGCCATCACCGCGCCCCAGGAGTGGTTTGCCGCCATCGATTTCACTCACACGCCAACAGCGGCAGCACGGATCGCGCAGGTATTCACAGGCTGGTCCCCTGCCATCACGGCACTGATTACCCACAGTGACACCGAACTGGTATGGCGCCCGCTCTTCACGCTGCCGGTTGAACACCACTGGAACCGAGTGCCGGGCGTGACGCTGGTGGGGGATGCCGCACACCTTGCAGCCCCGAATGGCGAAGGTGCCAACCTGGCCATGTACGATGGCGCCGAACTCGGCAAAGCCATCGCCTCACACCCGGATGACGTCGAAGCCGCGCTGCACGCGTACGAACAGGCGATGTTCCCGCGCAGCGCGCAAACGGCTGCAGAGTGCAATGAACTGCATGAGTTGCTGTTTGGTGACGACGCACCGCACAGCCTGGTGAGCATGTTCAACGGCGCAGGTACTTGAACACGGGACGCTTCAGTCCTATCAAACGCCTGCTGCTGGGCTCACGCTTGCACCGGTGAGTTCTTCAATCAACAGAACCATCGGCGCCGTGTACTCCACATCGGCCCGCGTCACGATTTCATAGGGCTCGCTGGTCGACTGAATGGTCAACGCCAGCTTGACCAACATGCCGTGGTCGAGTGCCATTTGCGCCACATCGTTCGGCATGACGGCGACCAGGTTCGGGTCCTTGAGCAACAGCGACAAGGTCGTGAATGTCGATGAGGTCTCGATGGCGTACAGCGGGAAGCTCAACCCCACTTGGCGAAACTCGCGTTCCAAAGTCAGACGCATGGGCATATTCACCGGGAAGACTACCCAATGGCTGTCCATGAGGTCGGCGAGTTGCAGCGTCTGCGCGCGGGCCAGTCGATGCCCCGGGTTGGCCACCACGACCAGCGGCTCCTGTGCGCGGAAACGGGTTTGGTAAGCCGTCGGGCGTGGGCTGACGCTGGTTCGACAGATCGCCACATCCAACCGACCCTGATCCAGCAAGCTCAATAGCCGCGAGCTGGTGTCCTCGACAATTGCAATCGACAGCTCCGGCTGTTTATCGCGAAGGCGCGCCAGGCTCTCCACCAATGCCGGCACGGCTCCCATGATGGTGCCCACCGCCAGGCGTCCACCGTGTCCCTTGAGAATGCCGACCATTTCCTCGCGAAGGTGCTCGAGGTCGGTGTGAATCAAACGCGCATAACGAATCACGCAGCGGCCTAGGTCGTTGGCTTCCAAACCTTTGCTCGTGCGTTCGAAGAGGCTTGAGCCGAAGATGGTTTCGATTTCCTGCAATGCCTTGGTGGCACCGGGTTGAGACAGCGCCATGATCTCCGACGCCTTGCGCACCGAGCCGTGCTCGTCGAGGGCAATCAAGAGGCGCAATTGCTTGAGCCTCAGGCGAGATACGATGGATGAGAAGGACGGAAGCATGGATATACCTGAAAGTTATCGCTCGGGTCGTAACTCTCATTAGGCAGCAACAGCCTGGAAATTTAAAGTGGCCCCAACGATAACAACAAGCTGAGGCTCCTCCATGCGATTAATCCAATTTGAAGACTCCACTGGCCAGCGTGGAGTCGGCGTCGTCGAAGGCGACTCGATTCAAGTCGTCAACGGTGCATCCAGCACCCGCACGCTTGCCCTCGCCGCGATTGCCAATGGTCGCAGCCTGCTCAAGGAAGTCGAGGCCAGGGGCACCACCCTCGGTCCTGAAGGTTATACCCACGTGCTGGAAGCCCGCCGAGTCCTGCCGCCCCTCGACCATGAAGACCCCGCGCACTGCCTGATCAGCGGCACTGGCCTGACCCACCTGGGAAGCGCCTCCACCCGCGACCAGATGCACCAGCAAAAAGTCGACGACAAGGCCGCACTTACCGACACCGCCAGAATGTTCCAATGGGGCCTCGACGGCGGCCGTCCGGCGGCAGGAACAGTGGGCGCCCAGCCGGAATGGTTCTACAAGGGCGACGGTTCCATTGTGGTACGCCCGAACCAGGCCTTCCAGTCGCCGGACTTCGCCGAAGATGCGGGTGAAGAACCAGAGCTGACCGGTCTCTACGTGATCGGCGAAGACGGCAAGCCCTACCGCCTGGGCTTTGCCTTGGGCAACGAGTTCTCCGACCATGTCATGGAGCGTCGCAATTACCTCTACCTGGCACATTCCAAGCTGCGTAACTGCTCCTATGGGCCAGAGCTGCGCGTGGGCGAGTTGCCCCGGCACCTGGCGGGGACCAGCCGGATCTGGCGCGACGGCACCGTGTTATGGGAGAAAGAGTTCCTGAGTGGCGAGGACAACATGTGCCACAGCCTGGAGAACCTTGAGTACCACCACTTCAAGTACGCCCAGTTCCTGCGTCCAGGTGACGTGCATGTGCACTTCTTCGGCACCGCCACCCTGTCGGTAGCCGATAACATCAAGACCCAGCCGGGCGACCGTTTCGAAGTCAGCATGCGTGAGTTCGGTGAACCGCTGTGCAACACCATCGAAGTGGTTGCACCCGCCTTCAACACTGGAGAAGTACAGACGCTCTGACCGATGCGGCCCTTGATCGGGCCTCAAGCAAGGCTGCATTTCATAATAAACATAAGAGTGAGATGAAAATGACCACTGGCAATGCACAGGTCGTTACCGCTACGACAGCGAGTCCCGCCATCACCGCCCGCCCGACCACCGTACGTTGGAGGATTTTCCTGCTCCTGCTGCTGCTCTCGGCCATCAACTACATCGACCGGGCTTCACTGTCGGTTGCACTGCCGCTGATTTCAGCTGATTTCAACATGACGCCGGCGCTTGAAGGGTTGATGCTGAGTGCATTCTTCTGGTCGTACGCGCTGATGCAGATCCCCGGCGGCATGCTGCTCGACCGTTTCCAGACGCGCAATATCGTCGGCATTGCCACGGTCGGCTGGGGCCTGTTCCAGGCCTTGGCGGGCGGCGCGCATAACTGGATCACGTTGCTCATCACCCGCATCGGCCTGGGTGTCGCGGAGTCGCCGATCATGCCGGCCGGCGCCAAGCTCAACGGTGCCTGGCTGACGCCCAATGAACGCGGGCGCGGCGCCACCCTGGTTGACGGCGGCGCGCCGCTGGGCACTGCACTGGGCGCAATCCTGATCGCAGGGCTGATCACCTGGTTTGATTCCTGGCGGATCGCATTCGTCATCGCGGGCGTCGGCACCATGGTCGTGGGCATATGGGCGTGGTGGTACATCAGGAACCATCCCAGTGAACACCCGAAAGTCAATGCTGCAGAGCTGGCCTACATCACCGATGCCAACGAAGCCGCGAAGAAAGCCACCGGTGGACGCAAGGCGATCCTCAAGGACCTGCTCAAGAGTCGTTCGGTACTGGCCATGTTCGCGGGGTACGCGTGCTACAACAGTGTGTTCTACGGCCTGCTGACCTGGATGCCAAGCTACTTGCACAAAGCCCATAACCTCGACATCAAGGCCATGGGCGGCGCCACCTTCCTGATCTTCATATGCGGCTTCATCGGCGAACTGTTTGGTGGTTGGGTGTCGGATAAATGGAAGGCTGCCGGCGGCCAACCCAACACGGTCATGCGCAGCATGTTCGCAGGCTCCGCCGCAATTGCTGCGATCTGTATCCTCGCCGTGGCCTACAGCAGTGACGCCGTCGTGGTTATCTCGCTGCTCTGTGTCGCGCTGTTTTTCATTCGCTGGTGCGGCATGTACTGGTGCCTGCCCGCCATTCTCGGCGGCCAGTCCAAAGCCGGCGTGTTGGGCGGCAGCATGAACTTCTGCGGCAATATGGTCGGGGTGATCGTGCCTATCCTGATCGGCCTGATCGTGCAATTCACCGGTTCGTACTTCCTGGCGCTGATCTTCTTCGTCGTCATGGCTTCAGGATTGATGCTGTTCTCCAGCCTGATTGATTATCGCGAGCGTGGGTTGGCCTGACCTGCCCGACTCCATAGCGCTCCCTGAAAAACCGAGGCAACCGTCATGCAACTCATAACTACAACAGGCAGCGAGACCGCTGCCAATGCCGTGATCAGACTCAATGTGCTCGACGATGTGTTGATCGCGCGGCAACCGCTGATCAAGGGCCTGGAGCTCAAGGCCGAAGGCATCCAGGTACTTGAGCCGGTGCCCTCCGGCCACAAAGTCGCTGCGCGTCATATCGACGTGGGCCAACCCGTGCGCCGCTACGGGCAGATCATCGGCTTCGCGAGCCAGCCAATCGAAGCGGGACAGCATGTGCACGTCCACAACGTCGCAATGGGCGATTTCTCTCGGGACTATGCCTTCGGCGTCGATGCCAAAGGCAGTCCTGCGCCCACCGCAGAGACGTTCATGGGCATCGTGCGCGCCGATGGCCGTGTCGCGACCCGCAACTACATCGGCATTCTGACCTCGGTCAATTGCTCGGCGACGGTGGCGCGTGCGATTGCCGATTACTTCCGCCGCGACATTCATCCTGAAGCGCTGGTCGAGTACCCCAACGTCGATGGTGTCGTTGCGCTCACCCACGGCGTTGGCTGCGCAGTCGACCCCGGCGGCGAGGCACTGGCCATGCTGCGCAGGACACTGGGCGGTTATGCCGTCCACCCTAACTTTGCCTCGGTGCTGCTGATTGGGCTGGGGTGCGAGACCAACCAGATCCCCGAATTGCTCTCCGCCCAGGGCCTTGAAAGCAGCGATTCGTTGCGCACATTTACCATCCAGGGCACCGGTGGCACCTCCAAGACCATTGCCAGTGGCATTGCTCAAGTGAAGTCGCTGCTGGCCGAAGCCAACCAGGTCAAGCGTGAGCCGGTCAGCGCCAAACACCTGATTATCGGCCTGCAATGCGGTGGTTCGGACGGTTACTCGGGCATCACCGCCAACCCGGCGCTGGGCAATGCCGTGGACCGCCTGGTGGCCGCCGGCGGCACCGCGATCCTGTCGGAAACCCCGGAGGTCTACGGCGCCGAGCACTTGCTGACCCGTCGCGCCGTCAGCCAGCAAGTGGGTGAAAAACTCATCGCGCGCATTCATTGGTGGGAAGCCTACTGCAAGCGCATGGATGCCGAGCTGAACAACAACCCGTCGGCGGGCAACAAGGCCGGTGGCCTGACCACCATCCTGGAAAAATCCCTCGGCGCCGTGGCCAAGGCCGGCTCGACCGATCTGGTCGACGTCTACGAATACGCTGAAACCGTCAGGGCCCACGGCCTGGTGTTCATGGACACCCCCGGTTATGACCCGATCTCCGCCACCGGCCAGGTCGCCGGCGGCGCCAATCTGATTGCCTTCACTACAGGGCGCGGATCGGCTTATGGGTGTGCACCCTCGCCGTCGATCAAGCTCGCCACCAACAACCGTCTGTGGGAAACCCAGGAAGAGGACATGGACGTCAACTGCGGCGGGATTGCCGACGGCACCATGACCATTGAGGAGCGCGGCGAATACATCTTTCGCATGATGCTGCGCATCGCCTCAGGCGACAAAAGCAAAAGTGAACAGCATGGCTACGGCCAGAACGAATTCGTGCCCTGGCAGATCGGTGCGATCACTTAAGGCCCTGCATTCACTTCGACACACCGGCTCCCGTCGTCCCGCACGATGCGGAGCCGCTTTAGTTTGTCGGTGTCGAGCCTGGCATTTCTCTTCATCCTCCAATCAGGAACCCTGACATGACTCAGATTCTCGGTCAGAACTACATCGGTGGTCAGCGACTTGGCGCGGGCAACGTGCAGCTGCACAGTTTCGATGCGACAACCGGCGAAGCCCTCCCGGGCCACTTCATCCAGGCCACACAAGACGAGGTCGACGCGGCAGCCAAGGCGGCCGGCGCCGCCTACCCGATTTACCGCAACCTGCCAGCCGCGCGCCGCGCCGAGTTCCTGGAGGCCATCGCTGACGAGCTGGATGCCCTCGGCGACGATTTCGTCAGCACCGTCTGCCGTGAGACCGCCTTGCCTGCCGGACGTATCCAGGGTGAGCGTGGCCGCACCAGCGGGCAAATGCGCCTGTTCGCCAAGGTACTGCGGCGAGGCGACTTCTACGGTGCGCGCATTGACCGCGCCCTGCCGGATCGAGCGCCCCTGCCCCGCCCTGACTTGCGCCAGTTCCGGATCGCGGTGGGCCCCGTCGCCGTGTTCGGCGCGAGCAACTTCCCGCTGGCGTTTTCGACTGCCGGTGGCGACACCGCTTCTGCCCTGGCAGCGGGCTGCCCGGTGGTGTTCAAGGCTCACAGCGGCCACATGGCGACCGCTGAATGGGTCGCGGACGCGATCATGCGGGCCGCGCAGCGCACCGGTATGCCCGCCGGCGTGTTCAACATGATCTATGGCGGGGGCGTCGGCGAGTGGCTGGTGAAACATCCCGCCATCCAAGCCGTGGGGTTCACCGGCTCGCTCAAGGGCGGCAATGCGCTGTGCAAGATGGCCGCGCAACGTCCGCAACCGATTCCGGTGTTTGCCGAGATGTCGAGCATCAACCCGGTGATTATTCTGCCCCAGGCCCTGCAAGTGCGCGGCGAGACCATCGCCAAGGAGTTGGCCGGCTCGGTGACCTTGGGTTGCGGGCAATTCTGTACCAATCCCGGGTTGATCATTGGCCTGCGATCGGCAGATTTCAGCGCCTTCCTGCAACGCTTCACCGCGCAGATGCATGACCAGCCGGCCCAGACGATGCTCAACGCAGGCGCCTTGGCCAGCTATGCCAGCGGTCTGCAACACCTGCACGCGCATCCGGGCGTGGAGCACCTGGCGGGCAATCCTCAGCAAGGGAAACAGGCCCAGCCACAATTGTTCAAAGCCGATGTCAGCCTGCTGCTCAACGGTGACGAATTGCTCCAGGAAGAAGTGTTCGGCCCTGCCACCATCGTTATTGAAGTCGCCGACCAGGCGCAACTGGTCGCCGCACTCAATGGGCTGCGCGGGCAACTGACCGCCACCGTGCTGGGCGAAGCCGATGAGTTGCTCGAATACAGCTGGTTGACCGGCTTGCTGCAGGAGAAAGTCGGACGGATCCTGTTGAACGGCTATCCAACCGGTGTTGAAGTCACCGACACCATGGTGCATGGCGGGCCTTACCCGGCGACGTCCGACGCGCGCGGCACGTCGGTGGGAACCTTGGCGATTGATCGCTTCCTGCGTCCGGTCTGCTTCCAGAACTACCCCGACGCCCTCTTGCCCGAAGCGCTTCAAGATGCCAACCCGCTTGGCATTGCGCGCTTGGTCGACGGCGAACACACGCGTACTGCCCTGGGCAACTAAAGCGAGCGGGGAATAAAAACGCTTCAATAGAGAACCCGACCGCTGTGTCGGGTTTTCTGTTTATGGCGGATTGTCAGTCCATCCCTTTAAGCCTATCGTGTTAAAAACTTATACAAGGACATAGGCTATGTACAACAAATCGCAGTGGTCGGCGATGTTCTGCAATGGATAAGACTCACCGACTGTGCCTGGTCCTGGGCGACCAGTTGTCTTTTGACCTGGCCTCCTTGAAGGCGTTGGATGCCGAACACGACACGGTGTTGCTGGTCGAGGTGATGGAGGAAGCCAGCCACGTGGCCCATCACCCGCAGAAGATCGCACTGATCTTCAGCGCGATGCGCCATTTCGCCCAGGCGCTGCAACAGCGGGGCATCCGCGTGCATTACGTTACCCTCGATGATCCGCACAACAGCGGCTCGGTGCCGGGCGAGTTGCAGCGCTGGCAGTTGCTGCTGCAGCCCGACTCGCTGCATCTGACCGAGTGCGGTGACTGGCGCCTGGAGCAGTCCCTCAAGACATGCGGCTTGGCCATCCAGTGGCATACCGATAGCCGCTTCCTCTGCACCCGGTCCGGATTCTCGTCCTGGGCCGCCGGCAAAAAGCAGCTGCGCATGGAGTTTTTCTACCGTGAGATGCGGCGCAAGAGCGGCCTGCTGGTCAATGGCGACGGCAGCCCGGTGGGCGGCGCCTGGAACTTTGATGCCGACAACCGCAAGGCGCTGCCCAAGCAGGTGAGAGCGCCCCTGCCGATGCGCTTTACCGCAGATGCCATCACCCAGGAGGTGCTGGCGCTGGTGGCGAAGAACTTCACCGAACATTATGGCGACCTTGGCTCCTTTGACTACCCGGTGACCCACGCCGACGCCCAGGCGCTGTGGGAGTACTTCCTCGACTGGGGGTTGGCGGCGTTCGGTGACTATCAGGATGCCATGGCCAGCGATGAACCCTTCCTGTTTCATGCCCGGATCAGCGCCGCGCTGAATATCGGCCTGCTGGACCTGCGCCAGGTGTGCCAGGACGTCGAGTCGGCGTATTGGGCGCAGAGGATTCCCCTCAACGCCGCCGAAGGTTTTATCCGCCAACTCATCGGTTGGCGCGAATATGTCCGCGGTGTCTACTGGCTGAAAATGCCGGACTACGCCAGCGGCAATCTGTTTGGCAACAGCAGGCCGCTTCCGGAGTTCTACTGGACGGGCGAGACCCAAATGAACTGCATGCGCCAGGCGATCGGCCAAAGCCTGAAGCATGCCTATGCCCACCATATCCAGCGGCTGATGGTGACCGGCAACTTTGCGCTGCTGGCCGGCATCACGCCGAATCAGATTTGCGACTGGTACCTGGCGATTTACATGGACGCGTTCGACTGGGTCGAGTTGCCCAATACACTGGGCATGGTCATGCACGCAGACGGCGGCTACCTGGGCTCCAAGCCTTATTGCGCGAGTGGGCAATATATAAAACGCATGTCCGACTACTGCGGCAACTGCGCGTACAAGGTCAGTGAAAGCACCACTGATGACGCCTGCCCGTTCAATGCGCTTTACTGGCACTTCCTCATGCGTCACGGCGACCTTCTGCGCAGCAATCCGCGCATGGGCATGGTCTACAAAAACCTCGACCGAATGACTGAGCCCAAACAACAAGCGCTCTGGGACCGCGGCCAGACACTGCTCGCCAGGCTCGATGCCGGGGAGTGGTTGTGAAGAAGAGCGAACTCCCGGTGAAAAAATGCGTGGTCTGTGGATTGGATTTCGCCTGGCGCAAGAAATGGGCACGCTGTTGGGATGAAGTGCGCTACTGCTCGCAGCGTTGCCGACGACACAAGCCGTCAGCACCGGGCAGCCCACCCGCCTGAACACCTGTTGGATCGCTAGCCGCCGCGTGCAAACCGAGGAATGTCCAGCCCCAGGTTTTCACGCAATGTCGTGCCTTCGTACGCCGTGCGGAACACCCCTCGTTCCTGCAACAACGGAATGACCTCCTGGGTGAACCGATTGAATTGCTCTGGGTGCCCGATATAGAGGTTGAAACCATCCACGGCGCGCGCCTCGAACCACTCAGCCATTTTCCGCGCGACGGTGTCGGCGGTGCCCACGAAGGCACCCGGACGCAGTTGTCGACCAAACTCAACGGCCTGGCGCAAGGTAAAACCCTTATCGCGCGCCTGGTCGGCAATGCGTTTGGCTGCGGTAAAGAAGCTGCTGCGCGCAGCCTCCAGGCTTTCTTGCGGAAACGGCGCATCCAGGTCGTACTGGCTGAAATCATGCCAACCGAAGTTGCGCCCGAACTCCTTCAGGGCGAGTTCAAAACTATGGTCGACGTGATGGTAATGCTGCTCGATTTCACGTGCATGCGCGTCGGTGTCGCCGACATACACTTCTGCGCCGGGCATTACCAGCAGGTGCTGCGGGTCACGGCCCAGCCGCGCCGCCCTGCCCTTTACATCCTGGTAAAACGCCTGGCCCTGCTCGATGCTGGCGGCGTGGGTGAAGATCACGTCGGCGGTAGCGGCACCGAGGGCGCGGCCTTGTTCCGAATCACCGGCCTGGAAGATCACCGGCTGGCCCTGGGGTGAACGCTGGATGTTCAGCGGGCCGACCACGGAAAAATGCTCGCCCTTGTGGTTCAGGCTGTGCAGTTTGCTCGGGTCGAAGAACTGGCCGGTGGAGCGGTCGCGCACGAAGGCATCGTCTTCATAGGAGTTCCACAACCCCTGCACCACCTGCACGTGTTCAGCGGCGCGGCCGTAGCGGGTGTCGTAATCATAATGCTCGTCGCGGCTGTAATTGCCGGCCGTGCCGGCGTCGCCGCTGGTGACCACGTTCCAGCCGGCGCGGCCTTTGCTGATCAGGTCCAGCGATGCCAGGCGCCGCGCGACGTTATACGGCGAGTTGTAGGAGGTCGTCAGCGTGCCGACCAGGCCTAGATGCCGCGTGCTCACGGCCAGCGCCGATAACAGGGTCAACGGCTCCAGGCGATTGAGGTAATGGGAGGGCGACCCCGGTGTGATGAACTGGCTGTCGACGATAAACATCAAGTCGAATAGCGCTGCCTCTGCCTGGCGCGCAATGTCGATATACCAGTCGACGTTGACACTGGCATCGGCCGGCAGGTGTGGGTCAAGCCACAGGTTGTGGCGCCCGGGCCCACCGCAGCCCATGGTCAGGGCGCCCAGTTTCAGCTGTCTTTTGCTCATGTCCAGGTATTCCAGCCCAAGTGACTAAGGGCGCATACAGTGAGCGACTCGCCCCGCCGTGTAAAATAACCACAATGCATAACCTAATTCATTAACAATGCCGAAAGCGCATTTAATGCGCCTGCCGTGCCTGTGCGACCCCATGCACTCACATTGCGCAGTTCCCGGCACCACCTACACTCATCTGAATCCGGCGACGCCGCGCCCTTGTTACCCGGCCGGTCCGTTGCACCTGCACGCAGTGCTCGACAAAAAAAGCAGTTAACCAACTGATTAATAGAGTAACTATGAAAGAGCACCCGCGGCAGCGTGTATCCAGACCGCAACACGTTGCACACCTTCTGGCGCCCTTGAGCCTGCTATGCCTCGCCCTCGCCGGCTGTACGGTCGGGCCGGATTTCGTGCGCCCCGATGCGCCGGCGAATGCCGACTACTCTCGCGAAAAGCTCAGCACCACTGCCCAGGCCGATATCGACACCGGGGGCGCGGCGCAGCGGTTGATCGCCGGGATGGATATTCCCGGTCAATGGTGGGCGCTCTTCCGTTCGCCAGCCCTCAATGCCCTGGTTGAAGAGGCCTTGCGCGCCAACCCGGACGTGAGCGCCGCGCAAGCCGCGCTGCGCCAGGCCAACGAGTTGGTGTATGCCGACCAGGCGTCTCTGTTTCCCTCGGTCAGTGGCAACGTGCAAAAAGCCCGCGAGAAAGTCTCCGGCGTCACTTCGGGGCTGCCGGAGTCGCCGATTCTCACCGTCAGTTCGGCCTCGTTGAGCGTGTCCTATGCGCCCGATGTGTTTGGCGGTACGCGCCGGCAAATCGAAGCCACCTCGGCGCAGGCCGAGTACCAGCGCTTCCAGCTGGAGGCGACGTATCTGACCTTGACCGCCAATGTGGTCAATACCGCGATCAGCCTGGCGTCGGTGCGAGACCAGATCGCCGTCACCGAGGAAATCATCCGCCTGCAGGGCGGCCAGCTCGACTTGCTGCAAGCCCAGCGGCGCCTGGGCGCCATCAGTGATGCCGACGTGCTCACGCAACAGACCGCGCTGGCACAGTCGCGCGCGACCTTGCCGCCGTTGCAGAAGCAATTGGCGCAGACGCGCAACCAGCTGATGGCCTACCTCGGCCGCTTCCCCAATCAGGATCAGGGTGAGCGTTTCAACCTGGCCTCCCTGCAACTGCCGCAGGCACTGCCGGTCAGCCTGCCTTCCGACATGGTCGCGCAGCGGCCGGATGTGCGCTCTGCACAGGCGCAATTGCACCAGGCCAGCGCTGACATTGGTGTGGCCGTGGCCAACCAACTGCCGCAGTTCAGCATCACCGGGTCATTGGGCTCCACGGTGGCGGGCGGCACCAAGCTGTTTTCGTCCGGCTCCGGCGTGTGGAGCCTGGCCGGCGCGATCACTCAGCCGCTGTTTGATGCCGGCGCGCTCGAACACCGCAAACGCGCGGCCGTGGCGGCCTATGACGAATCGGCGGCGCGCTATCGCGGTACCGTGCTGACCGCGTTCCAGGACGTGGCCAACGCGCTCCGGGCGCTGGAAGCCGACGCTGACGCACTCAACCAGCAGGTCGTGGCGGAACGCTCCGCGCAAGCCAGCCTGGATCTGGTGCAAACCCAGTTCCGTCTCGGCGCCGTGGCGTACATCAACCTGCTCAACGCCCAGCAAACCTACCAGAACACTGCTTTGGCACGTGTCAGGGCACAGGCTGCGCGCTACAGCGACACCACGGCGCTGTTCCAGGCACTGGGTGGCGGCTGGTGGAACCGCACGGATGTGGACCCCGCGACAAAGGGCCGTCCGGATCGCTTCGGCCTGCCGTCGTGGCAGGAAATCATGCCGGCCACGAAAAAGCCTGCGCCCAGCGACTCGGCGCGGTTCGACTGAACTGAATCATTGAAACAGTGAGATTCTCCATGGCTGACGTCCAGACTGCCTCTCCCCTGCCTCCCGCGCCCAGCGCACCGGGCAGCCCACGCAAGCGCCGGTTATGGCGGCCGATGCTGATCATGGTCGCGGTGGTGCTGGTGATCGTGGCGATCATTGCCGGGGTGAAATTCGTGCAGATTTCGGCACTGATCGCCCAGTCCAAGGCGCCGTTGCCCGCCGCAGTAGTGACGGCCATGCACGTGCCGTTCAGCGAGTGGCAACCCAGCGTCTCGGCCGTGGGGTCAATGAAGGCGGTTCGCGGGGTGGATGTGACCACCGAGGTCGGCGGTATCGTGCGCACCCTCGGTTTCAAACCTGGCCAAGAGGTGCCGGCCCAGGCCCTGTTGGTGCAACTGAATGCCGATTCCGACATCGCCCAACTGCATTCGCTTGAGGCCACGGCCGATCTGGCGGTGATCGTACTCAAGCGCGACAAAGCCCAACTGGCGGTCAACGCCGTGTCCCAGGCCCAGGTCGACACCGACACCGCCGACCTGAAGGCCAAGCAAGCGGCAGCGGAACAACAGCGCGCACTGGTGGCGAAGAAAACCATTCGCGCGCCGTTTGCCGGGCGGATCGGCATTACCAGCGTCAACCCGGGGCAATACCTCAACCCCGGCGACAAAATCGCCACGCTGCAGACGTTCGACCCGATCTACATCGACTTCACCGTGCCGCAAACCCAGCTCGAAGCCATCGCCATCGGCCAACCCGTCGCAGTGACCGCCGACGGCCTGTCCAACCAGACCTTCACCGGGCGCGTCAGCACCATCGATACCCAGTTCGACTCGACCACGCGCAACGTCACCGTCGAAGCGACCGTCGAGAACCCCAGGCAAAGCCTGGTGCCCGGCATGTTCGCCCGCGCCGTCGTGACCTCCGGGACGCCGCAGCGCTACCTCACCGTGCCGCAGACCGCAGTCACCTACAACCCTTACGGCACCACCGTATTCATCGCGACGTCGGCCAAGAACGACAAGGGCGAGGACGTGCTGACGGCGCAACAGACCTTTATCCAGACCGGGCCGACCCGTGGCGACCAGGTAGCGATCCTGTCCGGCGTGAAGGAAGGCGACCTGTTGATCACCAGCGGCCAGATGAAACTCAAGAATGGCTCGCCGGTGAAGGTCGATAACAGCGCGGCACCGCTCAATGACCCGGCCCCGACTCCCCAAGAACATTAAAGGTGTCCCATGAAGCTTACCGATACCTTTATCCAGCGACCGGTGTGGGCCGTGGTCGTGTCGCTGTTCATCCTGATCCTGGGGCTGCGCTCGATCTTCGAATTGCCGGTCAATCAATGGCCGCGCACCGAAAATACCGTGGTGACCATTACTACCTCCTATTACGGGGCGGACGCGTCCACGGTCGCAGGCTTTATTACCCAGCCGCTGGAGTCGGCGATTGCCCAGGCCCAGGGCATCGACTACCTGGCCTCTTCAAGCATCACCGGGATCTCGACCATCACCGCCACGCTGCGGCTGAACTACGACGCGAGCAAGGCGCTGACCGAGATCAACACCCAGGTCAACTCGGTCAAGAACCAGTTGCCGGCCCAGGCCCAGGAACCGGTGCTGACCATCGCCGTCGGGCAGACCACCGATGCGATGTATCTGGGCTTCTACAGTGACACCCTGCCGACCAACAACATCACTGACTACCTGGTGCGCGTGGTCAAGCCCAAGCTGGATTCGATCCAGGGCGTGCAGACCGCCGAAATCCTCGGCGGGCGCCAGTTCGCCCTGCGCGCCTGGCTCGACCCGGACAAACTGGCGGCGCATAACGTCACCGCGCAGGACGTGTCGACGGCGCTGGCCAACAACAACTACCTGTCGGCCGTCGGCTCTACGCGCGGGCAGACCGTGACCGTGGACCTCACCGCCGGCACCGATCTGCACACAGTGGATGAGTTCAAACAGCTGGTGATCAAGCAGAAAGGCGATGCACTGGTGTACCTGGCGGACGTGGCGACGGTCACCCTCGGCGCCGAGAGCTATGACAGCAGCGTGGCATTTTCCGGCAAGCGCTCGGTGTTCATCGGCATCAAGGTGGCCCCCACCGCGAACATCCTCACGGTCGCCGACAGCGTGCGCCAGGCGTTCCCCGAGCTGCAATCGCAACTGCCCACCGGCGTGCGCGGCGACATCGTGTATGACTCCACCGCGTTCATCAACACCTCGATCTACGAGGTGGTGAAGACCCTGGTGGAGGCGATGATCATTGTCTCGGTGGTCATCTACCTGTTCCTCGGCTCTTTCCGGGCGGTGATTGTGCCCCTGGTGGCGATCCCGCTGTCGCTGGTCGGTACCTTCTTCGTCATGTACCTGCTCGGTTACTCGATCAACCTGCTGACCCTGCTCGCGCTGGTGTTGGCGATCGGGCTGGTGGTCGACGACGCAATCATTGTGGTGGAAAACGTCGACCGACATATCAAGGAAGAAGGCAAAGGTGTGCTGGAGGCCGCGTTGGTGGCGGCGCGCGAACTGGGCGGGCCGATCATTGCGATGACGGTGGTGCTGATTGCTGCGTACGTGCCCATCGGCTTGCGCAGCGGCCTGACGGGCGCGCTGTTCAAGGAGTTCTGTTTTTCGCTGGCGGGCGCGGTCACCGTGTCGGCCGTGGTGGCGTTGACGCTGTCGCCGATGATGACCTCCAAGCTGTTCAAGACCGGCCAGGAGGAAGGTCGCTTCGCGCGCCGCCTCGATCAGTATTTTGACTGGCTGCGCGGGCGTTATCACCGCGTGCTGTCCGGCGGGCTGGACATCTGGCCGGTGCTGGTGACGTTTGGCTTTGTGCTGTTCCTGCTGGTCGCCGCCAGTGGCATGACCGCCAAGAGCGAGCTGTCGCCGACCGAAGACCAGGGCCTGGTGTTCATGCAGATCAAAGGCCCGCCGACCGCCTCGCCGCAGCAGATGGAGCGTATCGCCGACCAGGCGTTCCAGATCGCCAGCAAGGAGTCCGAGTACGCGCAAATGTTCCAGCTCACCGGCCTGCCGGCGCTCAATCAAGGCCTGGGCGGCGTGCTGCTCAAGACCTGGGACGATCGGACCCGCTCCCAGGCCCAGCTGATTCTGGACCTGCAGCAAAAGTGGAACCAGGTGCCCGGCGCAACCATCGCCGCCTTTCCGTTGCCGTCGCTGCCGGGGGCCCAAGGGTTGCCGGTACAGTTTGTGATCACCACCACTGATTCGGTGGAAAACCTCAATGAGGTCGCGCAAGCGGTGATGGCCGAGGCGCAGAAGCAGCAGCTGTTCTGGTTCTCCGACATGGACCTGAAACTCGACAAGCCCCAGGCGCGACTGGTGGTCGACCGGGAAAAAATCGCTGCATTGGGCATGACCCAGGCCGATGTCGGCGCGGCGTTGTCGGCGGCCCTGGGCGGCAACTACGTCAACTACTTCTCCACTGCCGGGCGCTCGTACAAAGTCATTCCCCAGGTGCTGCAGGTCAACCGCCTCAACCCGGAGCAGATTCTCGATTACTACATTCGCACGCCCGCCGGTGCGATGATCCCCGCGCGCACCGTGGCGCACATCGAGACGTCGACGCAGCCGGAGTCGATCAACCACTTCCAGCAACTCAATTCGGCCACGCTTTCCGGCGTGAGTGGCGTGGCCCAGGGCGAGCTGCTGGCCAAACTCAATACGATCCTCAACAACGTGGCGCCGTCGGGCTATACCTCCGACTTTTCCGGCGAGTCGCGGCAGTTCATGCAGGAATCCGGTGGCTTCGTCGGGCTGCTGATGTTCTCGATCCTGATCGTCTACCTGGCGCTGGCCTTCCAGTTTGAAAGCTTCCGCGACCCGGTGGTGATTCTGTTCTCGGTGCCACCGGCACTGTTTGGTGCCCTGGCGTTTATCACCATGGGTTACGCCTCGATCAATGTGTACACCCAGGTGGGCCTGGTGACGCTATTGGGGCTGATCACCAAGCACGGGATTCTGATTGTGCAGTTCGCCAACGAACTGCAGCGCGCAGGCCACAGCAAACGTGAGGCCATTGAAGAAGCGGCCGCCGTGCGCCTGCGGCCGATCCTGATGACCACGGCGGCCATGGTCCTGGGCGTGGTGCCGCTGGTCTGGGCCTCCGGCGCCGGGGCTGCGGGTCGGCATGACATGGGGCTGGTGATCTTTGCCGGGCTGTCGATCGGCACGCTGTTGACGCTGTTCATGGTGCCGGCGATGTACCTGTTTATCGGCGCCACGCACCATCGAGAGGTCGAACAACCGGTGTATGAGAGTTGAGCCAGTGCACAGCCCGCTGTGCACTGGCGTGCTTACAGGATCGAGATCGGGTACTGAACGATCAGGCGGTTCTCGTTGAAGCTGTTGGTGTTACCAAAGCTTCGACGCTGCGTCGCATTGCGCCAGCGCAGGTTCAATGAGCGCAACGGCCCGCTTTGCAGCGTATAGCCCACCTCGGTTTCGCGCCCGCGTTCGCGACCATCACTCACGGCGCCGGCGTGCACATTGCTGCCCTTGATGAACCTGTTCATCAGCGTCAGCCCCGGCACCCCGACGGCCGCGAAGTTGTAGTCATGCCGTACCTGCCAGGAACGCTCGTTGGCCAGGTCGTAACTGGAGCCATAGCTGTCGTTCGCCAGGGTCGCCCCACTGGTGCCGGCGACCCGCTGCAGGCCGGTTTCACCGGTGAGACGTTGCAGACCGACGTAGAAGGTGTGGCCGCCGGTCTTCAGGGAAAACAGGCCCGACAGGGTGCGGTTGTCCTCGCTGCCGGCCAACGCGGCGCCATCTTGCGTGCCGATGAAATAGCCAATATTGGCACCGAGGCTGATGCTCTCGGTGATCGGCTGGGTGTGCAGCAGCTGGAAGTATTGCTGCTGGTAGACGTCTTCGAGTTGGCCGTACCAGGCCGCAACCACTGTGTGTTCGTGGTTGAACGTATAGTCGCCGCCGATGAAATTGAACGCATCCGATTCGATGCTGTTCCTGCCGTGCAACACCGTGCCGACACTGTTCTGCGACAGCTTCTGCATGCTGGCGTCGTTACGCTGGCTGTTGCCGCGAAATTGACCGCCGTACAGGTTCACGTTGGGGATTTCCCGCGAGGTGATTTGCGCGCCTTCGAGGGTCTGCGGCAGCGAACGGCCATCGTCGGCACGCAGTATCGGCAGGACCGGCATCCACTCGCCGATTTTCAGCTCGGTCTTGGAAAACCGCGCCTTGCCGGCGACAGCCAAGCGGCCAAAGTCATCAGCCGGCCGGTTGCCGTCGTGGGTCGGCAACAACTGCGTGCCGTAAGTGCCCCGGCCGCCGTCGAGCTTGATCGCCAACATGCCCAGCGCATCCAGGCCAAAGCCGACGGTGCCCGAGGTAAAACCCGACTTCGCATCGAGGATAAAACTTTGTGTCCACTCCGCGGCCTGGCCATGCCCGGTAGACCCCGGCAGGGCTTTGGAGGCGCCGTTATCGACAAAGTCACGGCTCATGTAGAAGTTGCGCAGCACCAGGTTGGCCTTCGCATCCTCGATAAACCCATCGGCCTGCACCAGGCCGGAGAAGCCCAGTGCAATGACCACGACGTTGCTTTTCACACGCTGAAAATTGAGGCTCATTATTATGCTTCCCGTTGTTTTTTGAGCGCAGCGATCCCGTCCCCGACCACCGTCGCCGGGGCGGTTTACACAGAAAAGGTCAGGTGTTGGCAGGCAGCGCCGCCAGTGACGAGGGGCGTCGTGGACGCCGTGCCACCCAGGACAACAGGCAGGTCAGCAGCACCGAGCCGATGGCCGCGCCGACCCACAGTTGCGAGAGGGTGTTGAAGTCGTAGAGTTTTATGCCGGTGGCCGACAGCGTGGTGCCGCGCTGAATGATGACGCCGGTCAGCATTTCGCCGGCTGCAGCGCCGATGTAGCTGACAATCCCGATCATGCCCAATGCCGCGCCAGCCGCCGCCTTGCCGGCGATATCAACGGCCATCAGGCCGCCGAGGAAGCACAGCAATGCCCCCAGCGAACTGCCGAATATCACCATCGACAGCACGTCCATCCAGTAATGCCCGGCCGGGCCATACAGAAACAACGCCAGGCCCCCTGCGTTCATGACGCCGAAGACAACCGCCAGGCCATGGCGGCGGCCGGCGAAAAAGCGATCGGAGATCAGCCCGCTCAAGCCCGTACCGGCAATCCCGCAGATGCTCGCCACGGAAATCAGCGTGGACGCGGTCAGGGTGTCGTAGTGCTTGGCGTTTTCCAGGAAGAACACACCCCAGGAGTTGACCGCATAGCGACCGACATACATCAGGCACGAAGCGAGTGCCAGCAGCCAGAGCGCCGGGCTCTTGAGCAATAACCATTGAATCGCGGCAACGCTGGTGACGGTGCCTTTGATTTCCAGTGCGGGCTTGGAATTGACCGGTGCAAAGCCTTCGCTTTCCGGCGAGTCGGCCATGAACGCAAACACCAGCACGATGCCGAGCAAGCCCATGGCGGTTGCCAGCCAGTAGCCATACTGCCAGCCCCACGTGACCACGACCGCGGCGACAGCGACATACGTCAGCGCTTCGCCGAGGTTGTGCGCAATCGACCAGAAGCCGTAATAGGTACCGCGCTCGCGGTCGCCATACCAGCGCGCCAGGGACACCACGCATGGTCCGACGCCCATCGACTGCGCCCAGCCATTGATGCCCCAGGCCAGGGTCAGGATCACCGCGTTGGTGGTCGAGCCCATGCAGGCGTTCACCAGTGCACTCAGGGCCAGGCCAAGCATCATGAAGCGGCGCACATTGGCATGGTCGGCGAGAAAGCCGTTGACCAATTTACCGATGGCATAGGTGAAGAACAGCGCCGAGCCGATCATCCCCAATTCGCTGGGGCTGAGGATGTCCTGGGACACCAGCGCGGGCTTGACCACGTTGAACGACAACCTGCAGACATAAAACAATGCATAACTGAGTGACATCGACAGCAAGGTTTGCAGGCGGATGCGCCTGAAGAGTTGGGGGTCGATTTCGGGCTCCAGCGCGCGCGCTGGTGCAGCCTTGAGCAAGCTCAATAGAGATTTCATAGCCGACAGTTCCTGTTTTTATTGTGCTGTACGTGCTTTAAAAGGTGCTGCTGCGATCAGGCGTCCAGGGCATTCCCAAGCATCGAGGCGACTTGGGCGTAGACCTGCGGGTTGGCCACCAGCAACGGATTGCCCTCGGTCAGGCCGTGGTTGCGCAGAAAGTCATTGCTCACGCCGCCCGCCTCCTTCACCAGTACCAGCCCGGCGAGGCAGTCCCAGCTGTTGATGTGGGTTTCGTAGTAACCGATCAGCCGGCCTGCGGCGACGTAGGCCACCATCAGCGCGCCCGATCCATTGCGAATGAAGGTACCGCCCTCTTCCAGCAACTGCGCGATAAAGGGAATGAAATGTTGCTTGCCGCGCCGGTGGGAGGTGCCTACGCCCATCACGCCGTGAGCAATGTCGGGCGCCGTGTGCACGCTCAGCCGCTGCTGATTGAGCCAGGCACCTTGGCCGTTGCAGGCATGGAACAACTCGTCGTGCACCGCGTCCGCCACGGCGCCCAACCATGGTTCGCCGTCGACCATCAAGCCGATGGACACGCACCAACTGTGCAGGCCGTTGACGAAACAGCTGGTGCCATCGATGGGATCGACCACCCAGATGCACTGCGCATCCAGGGTCGCGCCGCCTGTCTCTTCCCCCAGGAACCCATCCTGCGGAAACCGCTCGGCCAAGCGTTGCTTGATGTAGGCCTCGGTGTCCTGGTCGACGATGCTGACCAAGTCCTGGAGCTGGTCGCCCTTGTGGCTGACGACCAGGCTGTCGCGCTGCCGGTAAGGCTCGAGTGCGCGCCGCGCGGCTTGCATGGCCAGCTCCTGCGCACAGGCATAACGCTGTTGCAGGTCTTCAGGACTCAGCGGTGTGCAGCGCTGTTGGCTACTTTGCATGGGCTACCCCCTTGTTGGATGTGTGATTTTCAGAGTCTTGCACACGTGTGCAACATGAGTGCAAAAAAATGGCGGACCTGCCGCCATTCACACTCAACCGCTTTATAAGGCACGAAAAAAATATTCGTTTCAACACATTTTTAAACTATTTATTCCAATGTGCTGCGCCGTTGAATCAACTGCACCGGCACCAAGAAAGGCTGCTCCACGGCCGCGTTGAGCGTGGCGGCCACTGCCTGCCGGGCCAAGGCCTCGGGGTCCTGGCGGACGGTGGTCAGGGCGTAGGCATCGTGGCCCGCCTGGGGAATATCGTCAAAACCGACCACCGCCACATCCCGGGCAACCTGCAGGCCCAGCTTGAATCGCAGGGCATCCATCACCCCCAGGGCCAGCAGATCGGTGGCGCAAAAAATCCCGTCGGGGCGCGTCGGCTGTGCAAACAGGGCCAGCGCGGCGTCCACGCCTGCGGCGTAACCCCCGACGGCCTCGTAATGTTCGGCCAAGGGCGCCAGGCCGGCCTCGGCGACGACCTGGCGAAACCCCTGCAAGCGTTGACGTGAGCTGTAATTGCCCTCGCTCTGGCCGACGAAGGCCAGGCGCGTCGCGCCGCTGCGCAGCAATTCACGCGCCGCCAACCGGCCCCCTTCGACATGGTCGCTGACCACCAGGTTGGCACCCTGCAGGTGCGCATCGCAATTGATCATGGTCAACGGCACTTGCCGATTCAGGTAGCGCTCCACCTGCTCGCTCGACGCTGCCGCCGAGGTGAGGATCACCCCGGCCACTTGATAGCTCAGCAACTCCTGCATCGAGCGTTCGAGTTGTTCCGGGTCATTGGCGTTCATCAGCAGCGGCATCAAGCCTTGCAGGCTCAAATGGTGAGTCAAGGGCCCCAGCAGGCTCGCGAGGAACGGGTTTTCAAACCCGGCGGTGATGATGCCGACAAAATTGCTGCTGCCCTTGTTCATGGTCCTGGCAATCAGGTTGACCTGGTAACCCAGCGCCTCGGCAGACTTCATCACCCGTTCGCGCATGCGTGGCGACACGCTGGCGCCCGGCGTGAAGGTACGGGAGACGGCAGAGCGTGAAACCCCGGCATGCAGGGCGACGGCTTCGGCGTTGATAATGTCCGGGCTAGGCATGTAGGCAAAGTCGGCCTGAAGAAGAAGGTAGCATTCTGGCAGCGCAAAAACCTGAAGTCGACGGCAACGGCGCAGTTGCTGGCAGGAAAAAACACAGGCTAACCTATGTGCTAGAGGCATAGCCCATTCTCAAACGTCATAATCCTACGTTTTCCTACATGGTAATCTCACATCCCTACCAATAGGCATTGATCGTTTGTCGACAATGGCCCCAACCAGGAAAGATCATGCCAAGAAAGTCACACTCAGCCCTGCGTCGTAATTTCCGTGAATTGCTTGCAACGCCTACGTGCGTTGAAACCGCGTCTGTATTCGACCCGATGTCGGCGCGTATCGCCGCCGACCTGGGTTTTGAGGTGGGTATCCTGGGTGGCTCCGTCGCCTCGTTGCAGGTACTTGCCGCCCCCGATTTTGCCTTGATCACGCTGAGTGAATTCGTCGAACAGGCCACCCGCATCGGCCGCGTCGCCCAGTTGCCGTTTATTGCTGACGCCGACCACGGCTACGGCAATGCCCTGAACGTCATGCGCACCGTCGAAGAACTCGAACGTGCCGGTGTCGCCGCGCTCACCATCGAAGACACATTGCTGCCCGCGCAATTCGGGCGCAAATCCACCGACCTGATCTCCATCGAGGAAGGCATCGGCAAAGTCAGGGCAGCCCTGGAAGCACGCGTCGATCCGGAGTTGGCGATCATCGCCCGCACCAACGCCGGCGTCTTGCCCACCGAAGCCGTGATCGAGCGGACCCTGGCCTATCAAAAGGCCGGTGCGGACGGGATCTGCATGGTCGGTGTCAGCGACTTCGAGCACCTGGAGAAAATCGCCGAAAACCTCACCGTGCCGTTGATGTTGGTGACTTACGGCAATCCCAAGCTCAATGACAGCCAACGCCTGGCAAGCCTGGGTGTACGCGTGGTCGTGGCGGGTCACGGCGCCTACTTTGCTGCGATCAAGGCCACCTACGACAGCCTGCGCGCCCAGCGCCAGTTGACTCACAGCACCTCCAACCTCAGTGCCACCGAATTGACGCACACCTACACGTTGCCGGAAAACTACGTGGCCTGGGCGCAAGAGTTCATGGACGTCAAAGAGTAATACCCGGGCGGAACGAGGGGGTCACCCCCTCCTCCACACCCCGCTTCAGCTGAAGAACCGGTTGCCCGGCCGTGGCAATCCCAGGTTCTCGCGCAAGGTTGCCCCTTCATACTCGCGCCGAAAAATCCCCCGCGCCTGCAACTCAGGCACGACGTGGTCGACAAAATCATCGAGCCCGCCCGGCAGCCACGGGAACATCACGTTGAAGCCGTCACTGCCCTCCTCCTCCAGCCATTGCTGCATCTCGTCAGCAATACTCTGGGCGGTGCCCACGAACGACAGGCCGGCATACCCGCCAAGGCGCTGGGCCAATTGGCGCACGGTCAGTTGCTCGCGATCGGCCAGGGCCAGCACACGTTCGCGCGAGCTCTGGCTGCCGTTGGTTTCGGGAATTGCCGGCAGGTAGCCGTCCGGGTCGAATGTGGACGCGTCCGTACCCAGCGCAACCGACAGCGAGGCAATTGCGCTCTGCTCATGCACCAGGCTGTCGAGGTGCGCACGAATGCGGCGTGCGTCTTCAAGCGTGTCGCCCACCACCACAAAGGCGCCAGGCAGGATCTTCAGGTGGTCGGGGTTGCGCTGGATCAGGCGCATGCGCCGCTTGATATCGGCATAGAAGGCCTTGCCCTCCTCCAGGTTGCCCGGCGCGACGAAGATCACTTCGGCGGTTTCTGCCGCCAATTGCCGCCCGGGCTCGGAGGAGCCGGCTTGCACGATCACCGGCCAGCCCTGTACCGGGCGGGCAATGTGCAGCGGGCCGCGCACGTTCAGGTAGCGCCCCTTGTGATCGAGGGTGTGCAGCTTGTCGGGGTCGAAGAACACGCCGCTGTCGGCATCGCGGATAAACGCATCGTCGGCCCAACTGTCCCACAGCCCGGTGACCACGTCGTAGAACTCGCGGGCACGGGCGTAACGCTGATCGTGCGAGTAGGGCTCGTCCAGGCCGAAATTCAGCGCGGCATCCGGGTTGGCGGTGGTGACGATATTCCAGCCGGCGCGGCCATTGCTCAGGTGGTCCAGGGAGGCAAAGCGCCGGGCAATGTGGAAGGGTTCGTCGTAGGTGGTGGACGCGGTAGCCACCAGCCCGATGTGCTCGGTCGCCTGGCTCAAGGCCGACAACAGCGTGAACGGCTCGAACGAGGTCGCGGTATGGCTGCGCTTGAGTGCCTCGGTGGGCATGTTCAGCAAGGCCAGGTGGTCGGCCATGAAGAAGGCGTCGAACCGACCGCGCTCAAGGGTTTGCGCAAAGCGCTTGAGGTGCGCGAAATTGAAATTGGCGTCACGAAAAGCGCCGGGATAGCGCCAGGCGCCGGTGTGGATACTGGCCGGACGCATGAACGCGCCCAGCTTGAGTTGGCGTTGTGCAGTCATGAAGCACTCCCAGGAAATAGTCCTCCAGCATCGTCCGGCTGGACTTTTGCTGTCCAATAATCAAACGTGCTGGCTTATTCCTTGAAGTACAACCGTGCCAGTCGTGAGGTTTAGCATGCAGACCGTTTTTCACTTTGCCTTCAATGTCACCGACCTGGACCGCGCCAGGGCCTTCTACGGCGGCGTGCTCGGTTGCGAGGAAGGCCGCAGCACCGAGACGTGGGTCGATTACGATTTTTTCGGGCACCAGCTGTCACTGCACTTGGGCACGCCGTTCAAGACCGAAAACACCGGGCATGTCGGCAAGCACCTGGTGCCGATGCCGCACTTCGGCCTGGCCATGGCCCTGGAAGACTGGCAAGCCACCGCCGAGCGCCTGACCCAAGCTGGCACCGACTTTGTGTTGCAACCGCAAGTACGCTTTGCCGGTGAGCCCGGCGAGCAGTGGACGATGTTTTTCCTCGATCCGTTTGGCAACCCTATCGAGTTCAAGGGGTTCAGGTCGATGAGTGCGCTGTATACGCGTTGAATTCCAATTGAGCCACGCGGTGTTTAAATAGCTATTGGTTAAGTGCGGCGTTACATAACTTATTCGACCACGCATAAAAAATCCGCCGCAGAATCTGCGGCGGCAACCAAAGGTTTTTGTCGAAGCAGAGCGGCTAAGACAGGGCCAACGCTACACCCCTGCTTGATTAAATAATGTGAAGTTTAATTAATCGAGTTTAATCCAGCGCCTGGCTGCAGGCCGCGTGAACTGTGCTTAGAATCAACCTCGGCAAACTCGCCGAACACAATAAGAATCGTAACGCCTCACCTGAAAAACATCTGCCAATACGCTTTTATGCGCCATCCAGTCAGTGCGATGTTTCTGTGCGCGTTAATTATTCCGGGGAAGTCACAACATGATCAAACAGTGCAGCCTGTTAGCGCTGGCGGTGTGCGCCAGTATCAGCCAATTCGCGCAAGCCGACGCCGTCTCCGACCAGGCCGATTCCAAAGGGTTTATCGAGGGCAGCAGTGTCACCGGGCTGTTGCGCAACTATTACTTTGACCGCAACCGCGAAGGCGGCAGGGCCGACAACCGCGACTGGACCCAGGGCGCGATGCTCAACTACGCCTCGGGCTTTACCCAGGGCACCATCGGTTTCGGCGTGGATGCCTACGCCTACGGCGGGCTGAAACTCGACGCTACCCATGCGGACGCCGGCACCGGCAACCTGCCGACCGACCGGCATGGCGATCCCGAAGATGCCTACGGCTCCGTCGGTGCCGCGGTGAAGATCAAAATCTCCAAGACCCAACTCAAGTTCGGTGACATGCAGCCCACTGCACCGGTGTTCGCCACCGGCGGTACTCGCCTGCTGCCCCAGACCGCCACCGGCTTCGACCTGACCAGCAGCGAGATCGCCGGGCTGGACCTGGAAGCCGGGCACTTCACCAGTACCAACAGCGGCATGACCAGCGACCATGACCACGATATCTACGCCACCTACGCCAACGTGCCGGCCAACAGCGCGAGTTTTGTCGGCGGCAAATACGCCTTCACTCCGTCCCTGAGCGCGACGCTGTACGCCAGCGAACTGGAAGATATCTGGCGTCAGTACTACACCAACCTCAACTACGTCATCCCGCTGGGCCATGACCAGTCGCTGGCCCTGGACGGCAACCTGTACCGCACCCTCGACACCGGCAGCGCCAAGGCCGGCGCGATCAACAACACCACGTATTCGGTCGCGGCGGCGTATTCATTCCTGCAGGCCCATACGCTGACGCTGTCGTTCCAGAAAGTGCACGGCGACACGCCCTTCGACTACATCGGCACCGGCAACAACGGCGCGGGTGAAGGCGGCGACTCGGTGTACCTGGCCAACTCGGTGCAATGGGGCGACTTCAACGGCCCGGGCGAACAGTCCTGGGGGATCCGCTATGACTTGAACATGGCCAGCTATGGTGTGCCGGGCCTGAGCTTCATGGGCCGTTACATCAACGGTTCGGACATCAACGGCACCCATACGCCGGTCAACAGCGCGTATGCCGGCGACTATGGTGCCGATGGCGCTCACCACGAGACTGACCTTGAGGCCAAATACGTGATTCAGAGCGGCCCGGCGAAAAACCTGTCGCTGCGCGTGCGCGATGCGATCGTGGCGTCGAACGCCGACCAGCGCGACGGCGATTTGAACGAGTTGCGACTGATCGTCGACTACCCGTTCACCCTGCTGTAATCACTGTCCGAATGACTCCAGCCGCTCGCGCATCCCCGCGCTGGCGGCTGGACCGGCCTGCAACGTGCAGGCATCCAAGGGCACCACCTGCCCATCGGCATCGGCCATCATCGGGTGCACCAACCGCCCCGTCCCGCGCTCCACCACCTGCACACTGGCGCCTTCCTCGGCGTAGTGCCGGTTGCCCCACGCCACCAGCGACATCAGCACCATACGAAAATCCTCGCCCCTGGCCGTCGGTACGTATTCGTAGCGCGGCGGCCGTTCGCTGTAGGCCTTGCGCTCGAGCATCCCGGCGTCCACCAGGGCGGTGAGGCGGCGCGTGAGCATGTTCGGCGCGATGCCGAGGCTGCGCGAAAACTCATCGAAACGGCGCAGGCCTTGCAGGGCGTCGCGCATGATCAGGATGCTCCACCACTCCCCTACCCGGTCGAGGCTGCGGGCGATGGGGCATTCGTCGCGGGTCAGGGACTTGCGTTGCATAGGGGTTCCTGTGAGTCGCTATAAAGTTGTGTGACGCCATGTTACTTTCATCATGATAGTGACGTCCATAGGGTCTGTACCCTCAACACAACCGGAGTCGATTGATCATGAGTAAACGTATCGTTGTGACGGGCATGGGCGCCCTGACGCCGCTGGGCGCCAGCGTGGAAGCGACCTGGCAGCGCCTGTTGAAAGGCCAGTCGGGCATCCGTCGCCTGCCTGAAGAATTGATTGGCGACCTGGCGGTCAGCATCGGCGGTCAAGTCCAGAATGCACAGCAGGATGCCGAGGCGGGTTTTGATCCTGATCGGCTGTTGGCGGCCAAGGAACAGCGCAAGATGGACCGCTTTATCCTGTTCGCCCTGGCGGCGGCCGACGAGGCGTTGAAGCAAGCCGGCTGGGCACCGAAAACCCTCGAAGAACAGGAACGCACCGCGACCATCATTGCTTCGGGCGTAGGCGGTTTCCCGGCGATTGCCGATGCGGTGCGCACCACTGACAGCAAGGGCCCACGGCGTCTGTCACCGTTCACTATTCCGTCGTTCCTGAGCAACATGGCCGCCGGGCATGTGTCGATCAACTACGGTTTGAAAGGCCCGCTGGGTGCACCGGTGACCGCCTGTGCGGCCGGCGTGCAGGCGATTGGCGACGCCGCGCGGATGATCCGTGCCGGTGAAGTCGATGTCGCCGTGTGCGGGGGCGCCGAAGCGGCGATCCACCGGGTCAGCCTCGCCGGGTTCGCAGCGGCGCGGGCGCTGTCCAGCGACTTCAACGACACCCCGGAGCGTGCCTCGCGGCCCTTCGACCAGGCGCGCGACGGCTTCGTGATGGGCGAAGGCGCCGGCATCCTGGTCATCGAGGAACTTGAACACGCCCTGGCACGCGGCGCCCAGCCGATTGCCGAACTGGTGGGCTACGGCACCAGTGCCGATGCCTACCACATGACGGCCGGCCCGGAAGACGGTGACGGCGCACGCCGGGCCATGACCCAGGCCTTGCGCCAGGCTGGAATCGAGGCGTCTGCGGTGCAGTACCTGAACGCCCACGCCACCTCGACGCCCGTGGGCGACAAAGGCGAGTTGGCCGCGATCAAGACGGTGTTCGGCGCCACGGGCAGCCCGGCGATCAGCTCGACCAAATCCGCCACTGGCCACTTGCTGGGCGCTGCGGGCGGCATCGAAGCTATCTTCACCGTCCTCGCCCTGCGCGATCAGATCGCCCCGGTCACCCTCAACCTGGACAACCCTGACGCCCTCGCCGAGGGCCTGGACCTGCTGCGCGGTGAGGCACGGCCGATGGCCATTGAATATGCGCTGTCCAACGGCTTCGGCTTTGGCGGCGTGAATGCCAGCGTGCTGTTCCGCCGCTGGCACTGACCCGCCGGTTTGCCCCTGTTGTGATTTTCGGGGACCATGGGCGCCTTTCCTTGACTGCCAACCAGAGGCGCCCATGGCCAACCACGACCTGTCCTACACTCCCGATCCGGATGCCGATTCGATTTCCTCCGACGTCATCGGCTTCAACGGCATCCTGGTCTCCACCCAGATTCCGACCCGCGCCGACGGCAGCCTGGAACTGGGCGATATCACCGCGCAAAGCGAATGCACCCTGCAAGCCTTGAAAGTCGCCCTGGAAAAGGCCGGCAGCTCGATGGACCGGGTGATGCACCTGACCATTTATCTGACCGACATGGCCGACCGCGCCGCCTTCAATGAAGTCTACAAACGCTTCTTCGCCAAGCCCTGGCCCGTGCGCGCGGCTGTTGGCGTCGCCGCCCTGGCGGTCGACGGCATGCGTGTGGAAGTCACCGCGATGGCCGCTCAAGCCTGAAGTGATGCCGGTCAGGCATTTCACGGCTACAATGCGCGCCTCAACCGTGACAAGCCTGACTAAAAAAACTATGTCCTTGCCCAAGCATCACCTGGAATTGCTCAGCCCTGCCCGCGATGTCGCCATCGCGCGCGAGGCTATCCTGCATGGCGCCGACGCCATCTACATTGGTGGCCCGAGCTTCGGCGCCCGCCATAACGCCTGCAACGAGGTGAGCGATATCGCTCAACTGGTGGAATTCGCCCGCCGTTACCACGCGCGCGTGTTCACCACCATCAACACCATCTTGCATGACAACGAACTCGAACCTGCGCGCAAGTTGATCCATCAGCTCTACGACGCCGGTGTCGACGCGTTGATCGTGCAGGACCTGGGCGTGATGGAGCTGGATATCCCGCCTATCGAGCTGCACGCCAGTACCCAGACCGACATCCGTACCCTGGGCCGCGCCAAGTTTCTCGACCAGGCCGGTTTCTCGCAGCTGGTATTGGCCCGTGAGCTGAACCTGCAGGAAATCCGCGCCATCGCCGACGAAACCGATGCCGCCATCGAGTTCTTCATCCACGGCGCCCTGTGCGTGGCGTTCTCCGGGCAGTGCAATATCTCCCACGCGCAGAATGGTCGCAGCGCCAACCGTGGCGATTGCTCCCAGGCCTGCCGCCTGCCGTACACCTTGAAGGACGACCAGGGCCGCGTCGTGGCCTTTGAAAAGCACCTGCTGTCGATGAAAGACAACAACCAGAGCGCCAACCTGCGCGCCCTGGTCGAGGCCGGCGTGCGCTCGTTCAAGATCGAAGGCCGCTACAAGGACATGGGCTATGTGAAGAACATCACCGCCTACTACCGCCAGCGCCTCGACGAGATTCTTGAAGACCGTCCGGACCTGGCCCGCGCCTCCAGCGGCCGTACCGCGCACTTCTTCCTGCCCGACCCGGAAAAAACCTTCCACCGGGGCAGCACCGATTACTTTGTCAGCGACCGCAAGATCGACATCGGCGCCTTCGACACTCCAACCTTCACCGGCCTGCCGGTGGGTGTGGTGGAAAAAGCCGGCAAGCGCGACATGCAGGTGGTGACCCATGAGCCGCTGTCCAACGGCGACGGCCTCAATGTGCTGGTCAAGCGTGAAGTGGTGGGTTTTCGCGCGAACATCGCCGAGCCCAAGGGCGAGTTCGAGGAAGACGGCGAGAAACGCTATCGCTACCGCGTCGAGCCGAACGAAATGCCGGCCGGCCTGCATCAGTTGCGCCCCAACCACCCGCTGAACCGCAACCTGGACCACAACTGGCAGCAGGCCTTGCTCAAGACCTCGGCTGAACGCCGGATCGGCCTGTCATGGGTGGCGCGCCTGCGTGAAGAGCAGTTGCACGTCACCGCGACCAGCGAAGAAGGCATCAGCGCCAGCGTCACCCTGCCCGGCCCGTTCGGTGTGGCCAACAAGCCGGAACAGGCGCTGGACACCCTGCGCGATCTGCTCGGCCAACTCGGGACCACCGAATACCACGCGACCAACATCGCGCTGGATGCACCGCAGGCATTCTTCATCCCCAACTCGCAGCTCAAGGCGTTGCGCCGCGAAGTGATCGAGGCCCTGACCGCTGCTCGCGTCGCGGCGCACCCGCGTGGCGGGCGCAAGGCCGAAACCACGCCGCCGCCGGTGTACCCGGAAGCGCACCTGTCGTTCTTGGCCAACGTCTACAACCAGAAGGCCCGCGACTTCTATCATCGCCACGGCGTGAAGCTGATCGACGCCGCGTTCGAAGCCCATGAAGAAACCGGCGAAGTGCCGGTGATGATCACCAAGCACTGCCTGCGTTTCTCGTTCAACCTGTGCCCTAAACAGGCCAAGGGCGTGACGGGCGTGAAAACCAAGGTTGCGCCGATGCAACTGATCCATGGCGATGAAGTGCTGACCCTGAAGTTCGACTGCAAACCCTGCGAGATGCACGTGGTGGGCAAGATCAAGGGGCATATCCTCGGCCTGCCGCAACCGGGCAGTGGCGTGGCGCATTTCGACCCCGAAAACCTCATCTACCAGGGCACGCACTGACGCTGCGGGAGCGGGGCCACCACCAGCCCCGCTGCAACCCTGCCGCTGCCAGCAGAATCGCCGCCACACCCAGCCATTGCAGCCAGCCGAGGCGATGCCCGAAGGCGATCCAGTCCACCAGGATCGCCGCAATCGGGTAGATGAACGACAACGCGCCGGTGATGGCCGTGGGCAATTTCTGGATCGCGCCGTACAGCAGCACATACATCAACCCGGTATGTACCACTCCGAGCGTGATCAAGGCCGACCAGGCGTTGGTCGAAGCCGGCAGGCTGTTCCAGGGCACCAGCGGGGCCAGGAGTACCGCGCCGGTGGCGACCTGAATCAACGCCATCAAATGCGGCGGCACTTCTTTCAAGCGCTTGATAATCAGTGCGGCAATCGCATACAAAAAGGCCGCGCCCAAGGCCAGGGCGATCCCCGCGAGATAGTCGCCACCGCCCGACGTTTGCTCGCCATGGGCCGTGACAATCGCCAGCATCCCCAGGAACGCCACGCTCAACCAGGCCAGCTTCTGCACGGTGATCTTTTCACCCAGAAACAGCGCCGCCAACAGCACCAACATGAACGGCTGCACGTTGTACACCGCCGTGCTGATAGCGATCGACGCGTGGGAATAGGACTCGAACAACAGCAACCAGTTACCGACGATTGCCACGCCGCTGAGCATCGCCAGGCCGAGTTTCGCCCAACTGAGCAGGTCGCGCCGCAGGTAGCCCAGCAGCGCGCACACCAACAACAGGGCCAGCCCGCCGATCACGCAGCGCCAGAACACCACTTCGATCACTGACACGCCCGACACCAATACAAACCAGCCGATGGTGCCGGAGATCAGCATGGCAGCGACCATTTCCCACGAACCGCGACGGATAGATGTGTCCACGATGGAGGCTCCTCAAATGAGGCTCAATTATGGCAATCTGCTTGGCAGCCGTTCCAGCGACTAAAAAAGGCAAAACCTCGTATTCACCTTTACTAATTAGGCGCCCCCCATGATCGACACCATCGACCAGCAACTGATCGCCGCCTTGATGGACGACTCGCGGCTGTCCCTCAAGGCTTTGGCCGGCATCACCGGGTTGTCCTCGCCGAGTGTCGGCGAACGCCTGCGCCGCCTCGAGGAACGCGGCGTGCTCACCCACTACACCGTCGACATCGACCCCAGACACTTCGGCTACCTGCTGCAAGCCATCGTGCGCATCCGCCCGTTGCCGGGCAAATTGCAGGAGGTTGAACGCCAGATCCAGGCGATCCCCGAGTTCACCGAGTGCGACAAGGTCACCGGCGATGACTGCTTTATCGCACGCTTGCACGTGCGCACCATGGACCACCTCGACACCCTCCTCGACCGGCTGAACGCGTATGCCGAAACCAACACCGCGATCGTCAAGAAAACCCCGGTCAAGCGACGGCTGCCGCCGCTTGCGGATTAGTGACCAGGCGTCATCAACGCAGTGACTGGATAGCTATTCTGTCAACATTTGCCGATCTTTATGCTGGGCTCCACTCATTGGAACCACAGGTATAAAAGCTCATGTACGTCATTACCGGAATCACAGGCAAAGTAGGCGGCGCCCTCGCGCATCACCTCATCGAAGCGGGCCAACCAGTGCGCGCAGTGATGCGTGACGCGGGCAAGGCGACCTACTGGACGGACCTGGGCTGCGAGATAGCATTGGCGCGAATGGAAGATACCCAGGCCCTGACCGAGGCCTTCCGGGGCGCGACGGGGGTGTTCATCCTACCGCCTTCGGATTTCGACCCGCTGCCGGACTTCCCCGCAGCGCGCGCGGTGATTGCCGCCGTCAGCCAGGCACTCCAGGCAGCGGCGCCGAAGAAAGTGCTATGCCTGTCCACCATCGGCGCCCAGGCCCGCGAACTCAACCTGCTGACCCAGCGCACCCTGATGGAACAGGCGCTGAGCGCCCTCGATCTGCCGGTGACCTTCCTGCGCCCGGCCTGGTTCATGGAGAACGCGCTTTACGATGTGATTGCCGCCCGGGAAACCGGCGTCATCCATAGCTTCCTGCAACCCCTGGACAAGGCCGTGCCGATGATCGCCACCGCCGACATCGGCGCCCTGGCGGCGCAGTTGCTGCAGCAGGACTGGGCTGGCCGCCGCGTGGTCGAACTGGAAGGCCAATGGGTCAGCCCCAACGACATCGCCCGCAGCCTGACGCAGATCCTTGGCCGTGACGTTCGCGCCGAAGTGGTCGAGCGTGACACCTGGGAAGCGTTGCTGCGTGCCCAAGGCGCACAAAATCCAACGCCGCGCATGCGCATGGTCGACGGGTTCAACGAAGGCTGGATCTGCTTCGAGCACGATCAGGTGCTCAAGGGCAGCACCTCACTGGACAGTGTGCTGCGCAAGTTGGCTGGCTGAATAGGCTTGTTGTGGTTACAACACTTTATGTGGCCAGCAGGTTTGTTGTGGTGAGCAAACGCTATGTGGCAACCAGGCCTTTTGTGGTGAGCAGGACCTATGTGCTGAGCAGGCCCTTTGTGTGAACAAACTCTATGTAACAAATAGGCCCTTTGTGGTGAGCAGGCTTGCCCTGCGTTGGGCTGCGCAGCAGCCCCAATACAGTCACCACATGTTTCCAGAAAAACTCAATCGTCTGGCCAAGGGGCCGCTTCGCGCCCCAACGCAGGGCAAGCCTGCTCACCACAAAGTTTTTGGTCACCACAAGATTCTGCTCACCACAGAAGGCCTGCTCACCACATGAAACCTACCCATCACATGAAGCCGATTCCCCACAAAAGGCCTGCTCATCCCAACAACCCTGTCTATCACATGAAGCCTGCTTGTCACCTGAAATCAACTTGCCACAACAAGTCCATTTGCCCCGGTGAAACAGACTGACACGGATCTCCCCAGGGGCAGTCCACCTCCGCTGCTAACGTGAAAGTCTCTCATCCCTGCAAGGAGCAACGGATTGTTTCGTCAGCCGAATTCTCACCTTTTACGCCGGGGCCGATACTCGGAAACCGGGCGTGCTTATCTGGTCACCGCCGTGGTCCATCCACGCTTCCCCTTGTTCAGTGACTTTCACCTGGGCCGATTGCTGGTCGCTGAACTCAAAAGAGCCCACGACAGCGGCATGGTCAATTCGTGGGCGTGGGTGATCATGCCGGATCATTTCCATTGGTTGTTCGACCTCAACGACGCGACGCTGGCGGATGTCATGCGCCAGACCAAGTCACGCAGCACATTGAGCGTGAACCGGGCGCGGCGTAGCCGGGAAAGGTTCTGGCAGCGTGGCTACCACGACCGCGCGGTTCGGGTGGAGGAAGACCTTCGCAAGATGGCTCGCTACATCATTGCCAATCCACTGCGGGCGGGTCTGGTCGAGCGTATTGGGGATTACCCGTTGTGGGATGCGGCTTGGCTGTGACCCTGGCCTCTGGGCAAAGAAGGTGTGTTGGGGTGAACAGCTTTGTTGGGGGGAGCAGGCTTTATGGGGTGAGCAGGCCTGTTGTGTGGTGAGCAGCCCTGTTATGGGGTGAGCAGGCTTTATTTGGTGAACAGCCCTTTTATGTGGTGAGCAGGCTCTATGTGGTGAACAGGTTTCCTGTGGTGAGCAGGCTTGCCCTGCGTTGGGCTGCGCAGCAGCCCCATAGGGTTATCCAGACACCCCGGGGCGCTTGGACCAAGGGCCGCTTCGCGCCCCAACGCAGGGCAAGCCTGCTCACCACAAGAAACCTGCAAGCTACAAAACCTGCTCACCACAAGAAGCCTGCAAGCAACAAAGCCTGCTAATCACATGAAACCTACTTCCCACATAAAGCCTGCTCCCCCCATCAATCCCGCCAACACCCCCCCTCAGTCATGCAACCCCCTGGCCGCCGCAAGCAAGCCCTGAAACTTGGCATAGCGAGCCTGCAGCACCAGTTGCTGCGTCGGGTCGGGTTGATACCGGGCCTTGACCGGCAGGCCCACCGCCAGCTTGGCGCCCTGCCCGATGGCCATGAACCCCAGCTTCGCCGCACCAATGCAGGCGCTCAGCTCGCTGCCGTGCAGGGTGTAGATTTCTCGCTGGAGGATATTTGCCAGCAACTGCGCCCAATACACGCTGCGGGCGCCGCCGCCCACCAGGGCGCAGGCCGTCACGTCGGCGCCGGTCGACTGTACCGCGCGCAACGCGTCGAGCAGGCCGAAACCGACGCCTTCCATCACCGCATACCCAAGCATCGCCGGGGTGCAGTCATGGCCCAGGTTCATGAAACCACCGCGCAACAACGGATCGTTATGCGGGGTACGCTCGCCGGCGAGGTACGGCAGAAACAACGGCGTATCCAGCGCTACCGGTTGGCCGATCGGCAACTGCGCCTGCACCTGGTCCAGCAGTGTCTGTTCATCGGCCAGGCCCACCAGCCGCGTGACCCAGCGCAAACAACTGGCACCGGCGAGCATGGCGCCCATGGTGTACCAGCGGTTCGGCAGCGCGTGACAGAAGCTGTGCACCGCACTCGCCGGGTTGCCGGCGGCGTGGTCGGTGATCGCGACAATGGCCGCGCTGGTGCCGAGGGTGATGAAGCCATCCCCCGCATTGATCGCGCCGATACCGACGGCCGCCACCGGGTTGTCACCGCCACCGCCGGCAATCACCACGTCGGGCGCCAGGCCCAAGCCGGCGGCGACCAGACGACCACTCGGCGCGCCGCCTTCGATCAACCGCGGCATCTGCGCGGGCGTCAGGCCGGTGGCGCGCAGCATCGGCTCGAACCACTCACGTTTGGCCACCTCCAGCCACAGGGTGCCGGCGGCGTCCGACATCTCGCTGACGCGCTCGCCAGTCAGGCGCAGGCGCAGGTAGTCCTTGGGCGACAGCACACAATCAATCGCCTGGAACACCTCGGGTTCGTGCCGTTGCAGCCACAGCAATTTGGGTGCGGTGAGCCCGGCCATGGGCAAACTGCCGGTGGCGTCGGCAAACGCCACGCCGAGGTGTTCGGCCTCGGCCACGGCGCGCGAGTCATCCCACAGGATCGCCGGGTACAACACGCGGTCGTCATCCCCCAGCAACACGGCGCCATGCATCTGCCCCGACAGGCCGATACACGCCACGCGGGCATACGCTGGGTGGCGGCGCAATTGCTCCAGCACTTGCAGGCACGCCTGCCACCAGTCTTCAGGGGCTTGTTCGGACCAGCCACTGTGGCGCCGCGACACGCTCAAACGCACCCCGGCATGGGCCAGCACGGCGCCGCTTGCATCCATCAGGATGGCTTTGAGTTCCGAGGTGCCGAGGTCGATGCCGAGGGAAACAGGGGTGTTCATACGCGGGTATTCCAGTCAGAGACAGCCACATGAATTACGCAGTTGCAGGCTCGGCGCCAGGCGCACTGTTTCCGGTGGTGCCTGGGGTGAAGCCATGCGTTGCAGCAGCCGGTGCACCGCGCGCGCCCCGAGTTCCTGGACCGGCTGGGCAATCAGGGTCAGGCGCGGCACAAAAAAATCCGCCCAGTCAAAATCATCGAAGCCCACCAGGGCCATCTGCCCCGGCACCTCGACCTGCGCGTCACGCAGCGCGTGCATGGCGCCGAGGGTCATCAGGTTATTGCCGGCCATGATTGCGGTAGGCGGTACCGGCAAGGCCAGTAGTTGCGCGGTGGCCACGCGGGCCGGTTCACTGTTGGAGCCGCCGTTGACCAGCAGCTGCGGATCGAAATCCACACCCGCCGCCTGCAACGCCGCGCGGTAGCCGGCGACGCGTTCATCGGTGGTCCCCAGGCCCGCCCGCCCGGCGATAAAGCCGATGCGCCGGTGCCCATGTTCGATCAAATGCGTGATCAGCGCCTGGGTGGACAACGTGTTCTCGACCCCGACCTGGTCAAACTGCGGACTCATCATGCGGTCCACCAGCACGGTCGGCACCTCATTGGCCTGCAGGTAGTGGAGCGCCAACGAGCCGGTCGACGGGGCCAGCAAAATCCCGTCGACGCGCCGGTGATGCAGCGCCGTGACCACCCGCAGCTCCTGCTCCGGGTCATCATGGGTGTCGACGAACAGCATCATGTAGCCGTGCCGGGCGCACTCGGTTTCAATCGCGTGCACGGTCTCGCTGAAGTAATGGTTGGACAGCGCCGAAATCGCCACGCCAATCGTGCTGGTACTCGAACGGGCCAGCGAGCGCGCCAGGGTGTTGGGGATATACCCCAGCTCCTGGATCGCGCGCTGCACCGCCTGCACCGTTGCCGGGCTGACTTTGCGTGTGCCGTTCAATACGTGGGACACGGTCGACGACGACACCCCGGCCCTGCTTGCCACGTCATCCATGGTGACCACGACGCTGTTCCTCTCAATGAATCAATGTTTGCTCGACCAGCCGCTGTACGTGCCGACGTTGTCGCGGGTGATCAGTTTTGGCGTGAGCAGGGTAACCGCTTCGGCCGGGGCTTTGTCGTTGAGCAGGTCATTGCCGACATTCACCGCCGTCTGCGCCATGGCCCAGGGGTCCTGGCTGGCGGAGGCCTGGATCTGCGAGTCGGTCTTCAGCGCGTTCTCGATATCCGGCGCGCCGTCCACCGAGGTAATGATGATACCGCTGCGCTTGAGCTGCTTGGCCGCCAGGTCGCTGCCGATGGCTTGCGGGTCGTTGATCGCGAACAGGCCGTCGATTTTCGGGAAGCGCGTCAGGTAACCCTGCATCGCGTTCAGCCCGCCTTCACGCGAACCTTTGCCGTCCTGGTCGTCGGACAGCACCTTGATGTCCGGGGCCTTGGCCAGCGCGGCCTTGCAGCCTTTGACGCGGTCGGTCACGGCAGTCACTTGCGGGCCGTTCTGGATAATCACGTTGCCCTTGCCCGCGAGCTTGTCCACCAGGTATTGGCAGGCCAGCTTGCCGGCTTCGACGTTGTCGGTCTGCACCGTGGCGTTGACGCCCTTGGCGTCCACATCCACCGCCACCACGACGATGCCGGCATCCCGCGCTTTCTTGATCGCCGAGGCCATGGCCGACGGGTCGACGGCATTGATCAGGATCAGGTCGACCTTGGACGAGATGAAGTTGTCGATCTGCGAGAACTGCTTGCTCAAGTCATAGTCGGCCGACACCGAAGTGACCTTCACATTCGGGTTCAGCTCCTTGGCCCGGGCGCTGGCGCCATCGGCCAGGGTCACAAAATACGGATTGCCCAGCGAGCCCATGCTGATGCCCAGGGCCTTGAGTTCGCGGGCTTCGACGGCTTGGGACATCAGCGCAGCCAAGGCCATGACGGGAAAGATGCGTTTAAGGTTCATGCGGGTCTCTCTTGTGATTGTTATGGGGGTGAACTCAGGTCCGTGCACCGGACTGGCGATAGCGATCCAGCGCGACCGCGCCGATGATCACGATGCCCTTGATGATGTATTGCCAGATATCCGACACCCCCAGCAGCACCAGGCCGTTGGTGAGGACCGCAATGATCAGCGCGCCGATCAAGGTGCCGCCGATAGTGCCGACGCCACCGGTAAAGCTGGTGCCACCGAGGATCACCGCGGCGATCGCATCCAGCTCATAGGATTGTCCGAGTTGCAGGCCGTTGGCGGCGAACAGGCGCGAAGCACTCATCACCGCGCCCAGCCCGGCCAGCGCGCCGGACATGGCGTAGACGAACAGCAGCACCTTCCACACCTTGATCCCGGAAAGCCGTGCGGCTTCGGGGTTGCCGCCGACCGAATAGATCTGCACGCCCATCACCGTGCGGCGCAGGATGAACCACGACAGCGCCACCACCGCCACCGCAATGACCACCAGCCAGGGCACGCCGAGGATCGAGTCGTTGCCGATAAACGCAAACGGCAGATCGGGGTTGAATACGGTCTTGTCGTCGGCCAACAGCCGCGCCAGGCCACGCATTGCGGTGAGCGCGCCGAGGGTGACGATAAACGGCGGCAGGCGCATGAAGGCGATCAAGCCACCGTTGACCAGGCCCAGCAACAGGCCAAAACCGATGCCGGCGGCGATCCCGAACATGCCGAACTGCGGCGACATCGACGCTTGCAGCGCCACCACGGCCGAGGCCGCGAGGATAGCGCCCACCGAGAGGTCGATACCTGCGGTCAGAATCACAAACGTCATGCCCGCCGCCAGCACCACGTTGACCGACGCCTGCTGGGTGATGATCGAAAGGTTCTGCACGGTCAGGAAGTTCTCGCTGGCCAGGGCAAAGCCCACCAGCAGCAGGATCAGCACCGGCAGCATGCCCACCGTGCGCATCAGTTCGCGGGCGCGCTCGGCCTTGCCGGGTGTTGCAATCATCGAATCAGCCATGGGCAACCACCTGATCGCCACCGGTGGCGAGGTCAATAATACGTTCCTGGGAAATGACGTGGCCGGAGGCCCCGCCGACTTCGGCCACCAACTGGCCTTCACGCATGATCAGCACGCGGTCGCAGGTACCGATGATTTCCGGCAGCTCGCTGGAAATCACCACGATGCCCACGCCCGCTTGCGCGAGTTGATTGATGATGCGGTAGATCTCGGACTTGGAGCCGATGTCCACGCCCCGGGTGGGCTCATCGAGAATCAGCACGTGCGGCTTGACCTCCAGCAGCCGCGCCAGCAAGACCTTCTGCTGGTTGCCGCCGGACAGCGCGCCGACATTGACCTTGCCCGATGCCACGCGAATCGACAGTGACTGGATCGCAGCCTTCGCGCGTTGCGCGGCGTGGCCACGGTCCAGCACGCCCCCGGCATGCGCGTCCGGCACGCAGGCGCAGACGTTGATGTTGTCGGCCACGCTCATGTCCAGAAACAGCCCCTGGGCCTTGCGGTCTTCGGTGAGGTAGACCACGCCGGCGCGAATCGCGTCCGCCGGGTTGCGCAACTGGGTGATGGTCTTGCCGACCACTTCGAGGGTGCCGGAGGTGCGCGGGTCGGCGGCGAAGATCAGCCGCGCCAGCTCGGTGCGCCCTGCCCCGACCAGCCCGGCGATGCCCAGCACTTCGCCGGCGTGCAGGTCGAAACTGCAATGGCGCACACGCTTGCCATCGGCCATGTCGCGTACGCGCATCACCACGTTGCCGGGGTTGTACGCCGCGTGCTCCTTCTTGTAGAAACCGGAGAGGTCGCGGCCGACCATCATCTTCACCAGGACCTCGGCCGACAGCGCGTCGCGGGTCAGTTCGCCGATGTACTGGCCGTCCCGCAGTACCGAGACACGGTCCGACAGCTCGTAGATTTCAGCCATGCGGTGGCTGATATAGATGATTGCCAGGCCCTGGCTGCGCAGTTGCTTGATCAGCGCGAACAACCGGTCGGTCTCGCGGGATGACAGCGGCGTGGTCGGTTCGTCCATCACCAGGATCCTGGCGTGGGCGTGCAGCGCGCGGGCGATTTCCACCAACTGGCGCTCGGCAATCGACAGGCTGCTGACCGGGGTGGCCGGGGTGAACTCCGCGCCCAGGCGTTGCAACACTTCGCTGCAACCGGCCTGCATGCCCTTGCGGTCGATGGTCCAGCCACGCCGCAATTCGCGGCCCAGGTAGATGTTCTCGGCCACGCTCAGGTTCGGGCACAGGCTCAGTTCCTGATAGATCACGGCGATGCCGAGGGCTTTGGCGGTGGCGGGTGTGAAGGTGGCGACAGGCTGGCCGGCGATGCGAATTTCGCCGCCGGGGTCGGCCTGGTAAGCGCCGGAAAGGATTTTCATCAACGTCGATTTGCCGGCGCCGTTCTCCCCCATCAAGGCGTGGATTTCGCCGGGGTAGACTTTCAGGCCGACATTCTTGAGCACGCGCAGACCGTTGAAGGTCTTGCTGATGCCCTGCATCTCAAGCAAGGGTTCAAGGCTCATGAATGAGCTCCTGCGTTTATTATTTTTGTAGTCGAGTGCTGCCGACTCTATGTCAGATACATTTGCTTACGCAAGCGCTTGCGTCGGCCATTTATCGGCAGGTGAAACGTTTAATCATGGCGATCTGCCAGAAACGCCCCTGCTGCGTGCTATTGAGGGTGAACGTTTCACGCGAGGTGGTAGTCGTGCCAGTCCGGGAAAGCCTGGCCTGATCGGCTCGGTGGGAGGCTGGTTGATCGAGAGCGGCTAAGGGAGGGGTTTCGCTGAGGGAAAACGTGCGCTAGCTGACTGCTGACAGTTGGTCGCGCAGGCATTCGATCAAGCCTTGATGGGTGGCGCTCAGGCGTTCCACACCACTGACCAGCGCCAGTTCCGAAGGCGGCACTGGCGGTAGTTCGGTGCAGATGCGGTGAGTCGGCAGCACCGCGCTCCTGGGCAGGATGCTCAGGCCCAACCCCGAGGTGACGGCGGCTTGGATCCCGGTCAGGCTGTGGCTACCGAACGCCACGCGCCAACTGCGCCGGGCCTTGTCCAGCGTACGAATGGCCCGCTGACGATAGATACAGCCCTGGGGGAACAATGCCAGGGGCAGCGTTTCGACCTGCAGGTCCTGGCCGTGTCCGCAGACCCACACCAAGGGCTCCGGCCAACTGGCGTGACACTCGCCGCTGCCGGCTTCGCGCTTGACCAGGGCGATGTCGATTTCTCCGTTCTCCAACTGACGGCGCAGATCGGTGCTCATGCCGCTGACTGTTTCCAGCCGCGCTTCCGGGCGCGCGCGCACAAAGCCGGAGAGCATCGAGGCCATGCGCGTGGCGTCGAAATCCTCCGGCACGCCCAGGCGCACCGGTACCAGGCGGGCCTCGGTGTTCAACGCATCGCGGGCTTCACGGGACAGGTTCAACAGGCGTCGCGCGTACTGGGTGAGTAATTCGCCGTGCTCGGTGGCACTGACCTGCTGGCCGGAGCGATCACGCACCAGCAACACCTGGCCGACGCTGTCTTCGAGCTTGCGAATCTGTTGGCTGACCGTGGACTGGGTGCGATGCACACGCTCGGCGGCGCGCGTGAAGCTGCCCTCGTCCACCACGCAGACCAAGGTATGCAGCAATTCGAGATCCAACATGCAGGCGCCCCTCATATCGATAATTCAACTGAGTTGGAGAGGTTAATTTAATTTCCCACTGACCGCCAGGTTTCCTAAGCTGACTCGGTCACTCACTCTTTTCGACAGGTGCCCCATGCCACTTGAACATTCCCCGCGCCCGCTCTGGCTGACCTTTGACTGCTACGGCACGCTGATCCAGTGGGACGAAGGCCTGCGCACCGCCATTGAGCGCATCCTTGCGGAAAAAGGCGCACATTCGGTCGACCCCGACACGCTGCTCAGCGTGTATGACCGCCACGAACACACCCTGGAACAAACCCCGCCGCATCGCAGCTTCCGCACCCTGGCGGGCTTGAGCCTGCAGCTGGCCTTCAAGGAACTGGGCCTGCCCGCCAATGACAGCGACAGCGCGTTGCTCACCGACAGCATCAGTGCCATGCCACCGTTCCCGGAAGTGCCGGGCACGCTCCAGCAGCTCAAGGCGCTGGGCTACAAGCTGTGTATCGTCTCCAACACGGACGACGATGTGATTGCCGGCAACGTCGCGCAACTGGGTGGCCACATCGACCGCGTCATCACCGCCCAACAGGCCGGCGCCTACAAGCCCAATCGGCGCTTGTTCGACTACGCGCACGAGCAGCTCGGCGTCGGCCTCGACCACGTGGTGCATATCTGTGCCAGCCCGCACCTGGATCACGCCGCCGCCCGGGACATCGGCTTTCGTTGTGTCTGGATCGACCGTGGCACCGGTCGCCAGTTGCTGGCCGACTACACGCCGGACGCCATCCTGCCGACCCTCGACGGCGTGCCCGGGCTGTTCAAGTCCCTGGGGTGGTGAGCCATGGCACATACCTTTACGCCCTCCTCCCTGGGCCCGCGCGCCGGGCGCTTCAACCTCGACAGCGTGGCTGCCATCGACGCGCGGGTGGAGTTGGCCGCGTGCCTGCAACTGGCGGCGCTGCACGGTATGGAAGAAGGTATCTGCAATCACTTTTCAGCGACGATTCCGGGGCATGACGAGCTGTTCTTCGTCAACCCGTTCGGCTATGCCTTCGAAGAGATCACCGCGTCCCATCTGCTGGTGTGCGATTTCGCCGGCAATGTGATCGATGGCGAGGGCACGCCGGAAGCGACGGCCTTCTACATCCATTCGCAATTGCACCAGCAGCAGCCGCGCATCAAGGCTGCGTTCCACACGCACATGCCCAATGCCACTGCATTGTGCCTGTTGCAAGGCCCGCCGCTGTTGTGGCTGGGGCAGACCGCACTGAAGTTCTACGGGCGCACGGCGGTCGACGCGGACTACAACGGCCTGGCCCTGGACCACCGCGAGGGTCAACGCATCGCGGCGGCGCTGGGCGATGCCGATATCCTGTTCCTGAAAAACCACGGCGTGATGGTGGTCGCGCCGACGATCGCCGAAGCCTGGGATGACATTTACTACTTGGAGCGTGCCGCCGAAGTACAGCTCAAGGCCATGGCCAGTGGTCAACCGCTGAAGCCGATTGACCCCCAGGTGGCGCAGATGGCGTATGCACAGATGCGCGAGGGCGACCCGGCGAGCGCGCGGGCGCACCTGGACAGTGCCATGCGCCGCCTGAAACGGCGCGGCTCGCACTTCGACCTCTGATTGCTTACGGGTCCAGCACGCCGCCGCTGTAGCTGTCGGACAAGCGCGTGCCGGTGAATTTGGCCACCACCGAGCCCTGGGCGACCAGGCGCTCACGGTGGCCGGTGACCATGCGTCCGCGCTGCGCCGCGTGCAGGGGCACTTCCGAGCCAGGGTCGCCGGGACGCCCGATGATCCGTGCGAAGCGCTCGCCCTCTTCGACCCAATCGCCGAGGTATTTTTCGAACACCAGCACACCGGTACGTGGCGCGAGGATCGTCTCCATGCAGCCCATGTCCACCACCTCGCCCTGCCATTCGCCAATGGTCGCGACCGCATCGATCACGCCGCTGATGCACAGCCAGTTCCATAAGGCGTCGGCGTCCTGGCGCGCCAAGGCATCGCTGACATCGGCCTGCCCGCGCAACTCGAGGGTGGCGGCCAACTGCGGCGCGGCGTGGTTGATGATGGTTTCTTCGAAAGAGCCGTCGCCACCGTCATCCCAGACGATCACCACGTCCACTTGCAACGCCGCCGCCAGCGCCAGGCCCTGTTCCGGCCAGAAGCTGCGGTGGATATAGAGGTACGGCAAGGCTTCATCGTCGGTGTGCAGGTCCAGCACCAGGTCGGCGTCGGCGGCCAGTTGCACCAGGCTTTTCTGCCACTGTGCGAGGTTGCTGGCCGGGCGCTGCATGGCCAGCGAATGGTCGAAGGCGCGGTTGAAGTTCTGCCCGGTGGCCTCATGAAAACGCCCGAGTAATTTGCCCTGGCGAAACTGGCCGATGCCGAACGGGTTGGCCTGCGGCACCACGGTCACGCTGCCCCTGAGAAGGCCTTGGTCCTGACAGGCCTGCAAGCGCGGCAGCAACTGGTGCAGCACCAGCATCCCGGCGATTTCGTCGGCGTGCACGCCGGCCTGCAGATGCACGCGGGGGCCACTGCCGTCGCCGTCAAAGCGCCAGGCGCCGATGTGCAGCAGGTTGCCGGCATCACCGGGGACCTGCCACGAAAGGTCTTTTGCCATGCCTTGCCCTCCTCTGATCAATTAACCGCTAGAGATTGAACACATGTTCAACTAACCTGAGCCTTCTGGTCTTTCCTCAAGGGCATTGCCGTGACCACACCCCCTGCAAAACTGCGCCGTGCCGACCCTGACGAACGCCGCGACCTGCTGATTGCCGCCACCCTCACCTGCCTTGCCCGCGACGGCCACGCCGGGATTTCGGTGCGCCGGATTGCCGCCGAGGCCGGCGTGTCGGTGGGCTTGCTCAACCACCACTTCGGCAGCATCGACGCGCTGATCGCCGAGACCTACCACAAGCTGGCCAATGAGTTGACCAGCGCGCTGTGGGCACAGGTCGAGCGGGTCGAAGGCGCCGCCGCGCGCCTGGATGCGTTCCTCAGCGCGTCGTTTTCGCCACGGGTCATGGACCCCGACCTGCTCGGCGTGTGGGTGGTGTTCTGGAGCCTGATCCGTCACTCGCCCCACGTGAACCAGTCCCACGAAAACAGCTACCGCGCCTACCTCGGACTGATCCAGCAACTGCTCGACGACCTGGCCCGCAGCGAGCAACTGGTGATCCACGACAGCCACCTCGCCGCCATCGGCCTATCGGCGATGCTCGATGGACTCTGGCTCGAGGGGTGCCTCAATCCCGGCACCTTCAGCCCCGCCAACGGGCTGCACATCTGCCGCTGCTGGGTACAGGGGTTGCGTCACGGAGCATTCGGCGCCGACCACGTCCTGTGACACCGGGTGCCGTGCACTGAGCATGGCCAGGGTGCCGCTGACGGCGATCAACACTGCGCCGATGATCAGCGAGATATCCATCGAGGTGCCCCAGATCAGGCTCGACAACAGGAACGCCCAGATCAGCCCGGTGTATTCGAACGGTGCGAGCAGCGTCGCGGTCGCGCGGCGGAAGCTGGCAAACAGCAGGAACTGGCCGATACCGCCGACCAGCCCCGCCGCCAACATGCCCAGCCACGACGGCAACGGCGCGGGCGTGTGGGTCCAGGGCAAGGTCACGGCCATGCACACCACAAACACCACATTGGTGATCAGCATCTGCTCCAGCACCGAGGTGGTCGGGTCGACCTGGCGCAGCTGGATATAGGTAAACGCCCAGCACAGCGCGGCCGCCAGGGTCAGCGCGATCGGCAACGGGTCGAGCATGTTGCTCGGACGACAGGCAATCACCACGCCGACAAAGCCGATCAGCAGCGAGATCCACTGGCCACGGCTGGCGCGCTCCTTGAGGATCAACGCCGCGAGCAACGTGACCATGATCGGCGCGGAGAAATACAACGTGGTCATTTCCGCCAGGGTCAGGTCCTTGGCGGCGGTGTAATACAGCAGCCAGGCGAGCAACGACAATAGCCCGCGGATGATCAGCAGCCGGCGGCTCACCGAAGTCCACGCCCGGCGCAACAAACCCATGCGCCCGGCGACCACGCACGCCGCGACCACCACCAGGCTGCGCCAGAACAGAATGGTGAACACCGAGTAATCGGCCACCAGCCATTTGATCACCGCGTCCTGCAGCGCCAGGAACGCATAGGCCAGTGAGCACAGGGCAATCCCCTGCAGCGAGCGATCCGGGTTCATCCGATTGACCTGCGCAGCGGCGTGCCACGGCGTTCGGCGATGGCATAGACGCCTTCGATGAGGAAGGTCAGGCACAGGTAAACCCCGGCCACCAACAGCAACGGCTGATAGATCTGCAAGGTCTGCGCACGCACTACGTTGGCCGCGCCGAGCAGATCGACCACGGCGATGGTCGAGGCCAGCGCGGTGGACTTGAGCAGCATCACCGTTTCCCCTGCCAGGGTCGGCAGCAACAGGCGCATCGCGCGTGGCAGGCGCACCCGCAGCAGGGCCTGGCGCGGGGTCATGCCGAAGGCCGAGGCGGCTTCCATCTCGCCCTTGGGCACCGCCAGCAGGCCGCCGCGAATCACCTCACCCACATAGGCCCCCACCGACAGCACCAGGGCGAACACGATGTACCAATAGCCGTCGCGCAAGAACGGCCAGAGAAAGCTGCCCCGGATCATCGGGAACTGCGCGAACAAGCTGCCCAGTCCGTAGTAGAAAATGTAGATCTGGATCAGCAGCGGCGTGCCGCGCAACACGCTGGTGTAGGCCAATGCGGCACGTGCCAGCCATTTGCGCCGCGACAGGCGGGCCAACGCCACCCCCACCGCCAGGGCAAAGCCCAGCAGCGCTGAAATGACCAGCAGCGACAAGGTCGTCTGCAAGCCCTTGGCGATCAGTGCGGCGTAATAACTTATCCATTCAGGCATGGGCGGCTCACTCGACAACCGGCATCCAGCGACGAATACGTCGCTCCAGGCGCCCGGACAGGTAGTTGGAAGCCAGCGTCACCAGGTAATACAAGGCGGCGGCCGCGAGGTAGAACAACAGGTATTGCCGGGTCGAACCGGCCGCCTGCTTGGCGGTGTAGAGCAATTCGTTGGTGCCGACCACGCTGATCAAGGCGCTGTCCTTGATCAGGTTGATCCACAGGTTGGACATGCCGGCCAGGGCGTACGGCGCCATGATCGGCAAGGTCACCCGGCGAAACAGGCCAAACCCGCTCAAGCCAAAGGCCCGCGCCGCTTCGATCTGGCCATGGGGAATCGCCAGGATCGCCGCGCGAAAGATCTCCGACGCGTAGGCGCCCTGCACCAGCCCCAGCACCAGGATCGCCACCAGCGGACCGCTGATGTTCACCTGCGCAAACCCCAGCCACAGCATCAGCGCGTTCAGTCCCATGGACCCGGCGTAGTACAGCAACAGGATCAGCAGCAGTTCCGGCACCGCACGAAACAGTGTGGTGTAGCCGCGCATCAGCAAGGCAATCGGCCGGGGTGCACTGAGCTTGGCGCAGGCCACCACCAGGCCGATCAACAGCCCTACCGCAAACGCGCCGGCGGAGATCTGCAGGGTCATCCACAAGCCCTTGAGCAGTGCATTGCCCCAGCCTTGATCGCTGAAGCTCAGGAGATCGAACATCGGCTTACTCCACGATTAACGAGGGTTGTGTGATTGCCCTGGGGTGATGTGTGCTTGTGGCATGGGGGCTTGTCCTGTGGCTAGGTTTTTCTTGTGGTGAGAGGGCTTATCCATTGGTTTTGGTTTTCTTGTGGATTGAGAGCTTATCCAGAGGATTTGGTTTTTCCTGTGGAGTGAGGGCTTATCCAGTGGCCTTGGTTTTCCTGTGGTGAGGGGGCTTGTCCCCCGTTGGGCTGCGTAGCGGCCCCAAGAAAAGCGGGAGCGCTGCGCACTCCAACGGGGGGCAAGCCCCCTCACCACAAAAGCCCCCTCACCACAAAAACCACAACAGCCCCCTCACCACAACAGCCACCTCAACACCAAAACCACAACAGCCTCCTAGCCTCCCACTTCTCCAAACCTATTGCGCATACGGGCTCTCACACACCTTGCTGACATACGCCGGCGTGTCGGTGCGTTTGCACGGGCTGACCGACAGGCCGAAGTAATGCTGGGACAGGTCGTCATAGTCCTTGCTCACCAGCAGTTCGCCGATGGCCTTGTCCAGGCGCGCCTTGAGTTCGGTGTCTTCCTTGCGCAGTCCCGCGCCGACGCCCCGGCCGATGATCGGGTCGTACGGCACACTGGCGATATGCGCCAGGCCGCTGGCTTCCGGGGTCTTGACCATCATGGCGATGGCAGTGTCGTCGGCCATCATGTAGTCGATGCGCCCGGCGATCAGGTCGGCGTTGGCCGATTCCTGGGTGTCGTAGTACTTGAGGTCAGCGATATTTTCGTAGTACTTCTTCAGGTAATTGGCGCTGACTGTGGAGATCTGCACGCCAATCAACTTGCCCTTGAGGCCCGCCGGGGAAATCTCCACTTCACTGCCCTTGGGCCCCGCCACGCCCAGCAACGAGTCGTAGTAGGCGCGGCTGAAGGCGATCTGTTTTTCGCGCTCGTCAGTGACCGACATCGACGAGAAAATCACGTCGATCTTCTTCGCCAGCAGCGACGGGATAATCCCATCCCACGCCACTTCCTTGATCTGACACTCGGCTTTCATGCCCTCGCACAGCTTGTGGATCAGGTCCACTTCAAAGCCGGACCACTGGCCGTTGCCGCCTTTCACCGTGAACGGCGGATAAGGTTCGGCCGCAACGGCAAACACGATAGGTTTCTCGGCCGCCAGCGTAAAACCTGCGGCCAACATCAATACTGCTCCGCCCAACCAGCTTGCCATGGGTTTGAATGTCATGATTTGCCCCGTCTTTTTATGGAGTTAGCGAGTTTGATGCGCGTTGACGAACTGTCGGCAACGTTCACTGCGTGGATCGATGAACACCGAGTCCGGCGAGCCGGTTTCCTCGATCATGCCTTGGTGCAGAAAAGCCACTTTTGAAGACACATCCCGGGCGAAGGCCATCTCGTGGGTGACCAGGATCATGGTGCGGCCTTCCTCGGCCAGGGAGCGGATCACCCGCAGCACTTCACCCACCAGTTCCGGATCGAGGGCCGAGGTGGGTTCGTCGAACAGCATGACTTTGGGACGCATGGCCAGCGCCCGGGCGATCGCCACCCGCTGTTGCTGGCCACCGGAAAGGAACGCCGGGTACTCGTTGCGCTTGGCGGCCAGGCCGACGCGGTCGAGCAAGGCTTCGGCGCGCTCGATGGCTTCGGCGCGGCTTTCGCGCAGCACCTGGGTGGGCGCCTCGATAAGGTTTTCGAGCACCGTGCGGTGGGGCCACAGGTTGAAGTTCTGGAACACCATGCCCAGGGTCGAGCGGATACGCACCAGTTGCCTGGCGTCCGCCACCAGCGGCGCGCCGGGGCGGCCGTAGTTCAACTTGATGCTTTCGCCATCCACGTGAATGCTGCCCTGGTCCGGCACCTCGAGCATATTGATGCAGCGCAGCAAGGTGCTTTTGCCCGAACCACTCGCGCCGATCAGCGAGATCACGTCGCCTTCGTGGGCCGTGAGGGAGATGCCCTTGAGCACTTCGATATTGCCGAAGCGCTTATGCAGGTCGATCACCTCGATCATCTTCTTCGCCTGTACCGGCGGCGCCACTTCGACAATGGGCGCCGGCGCGATACGCGGCTCACCCGCGAGCCGCGTGACAAACGCGGCGATACGCCGGCAGGCGTCGGCCAGGCGCTCTTCACTCAAGGTAAAGGACAACCGCACGAACCCCTGGGCCGGCTCGCCAAATGCCGCCGCGTCCAGCACCGACACACCCGCTTCACGCAACAGCCGCCAGGCAAAGTCCAGCGAGCCCAGGCCGGTGCCGCGCACATCCACCAGCACAAACATGCCCGCCTGTGGCGCCCGCACCTGGATCCCGGGGCAAGCGCTCAGGCCACTCACCACCAGGTCGCGACGGCGCCGGTAAATCTCGCGCATGCCCGCAGTGACCTCATCGTGGGCAAGCACCGCCGCCGTGGCGGCTTCCATCACAAACCCCGGCAGTCCGTAGAGCATGCTCAGCACCAGGGTTTCGGCGTGCACGATCAACGCCGGCGCGGCCACCAGCCAGCCAATGCGCCAGCCGGTCATGGCGTGGGACTTGGACAGACTGCCGATCACCACGCAGCGCTCGGCCATGCCCGGCAGTGCGGCCAGACTGTGGTATTCGCCATCGAATACGAGGCTTTCGTAGACTTCATCCACCACCACCCACAGGTCATGGGCGATGGCCAGCGCGGCGATGGCCTGCAGCTCCTCGGCATTGAGGACCACGCCGGTGGGGTTGTTCGGGTTGGAGAAGAAGATCGCGCGGGTGCGCGGCGTGATGGCGGCGGCAAGCAGTTGCGCGTCGAGGCGAAAGCCGGAGGCCGGCGAGCACGGCACGCGCACCAGCGTCGCACCGCTGGCCTTGAGGGTGGCTTCGTAGGTGACGTACATCGGGTCGAGCACCAGCACTTCATCGCCGGCCTGCAACAGGCACAGCGAAGCGACGAACAAGGCATTCTGCGCACCGGCCACGGTAATCACGTTTTCCGCGTTCAAGGGCCGCGCCAGGGTCTGGCTGTAGCGCGCGGCAATCGCCTCGCGCAGTGCCGGGCGGCCAGGGATTTCGGTGTAGTGAGTGTCGCCCTCGCGCAGGGCGTCGACGGCGGCGTCGGTGATGAAGGCTGGCGTGGCGAAATCCGGATCGCCCACGCTGAGGATGATGATGTCTTCGCCCTGGCTGGCGGCTTGGAAGGCGGCGTGGTGAATGTCCCAGGCCGCTACACCCTGGCCCGCAATTCGCTCAACAAAAGGGGAAAACCGCATGCCAGAGCCTCTCGTTCAAGAAGAAACAGCGCGAACCCGTCTGCGTGCAAACGGGTGGATGCGGTCAACATAGTTGAAACTGAACAGTCGTTCAATGGATAGATTCAGGGCGATGTCGTTTATCGTGCGAACAGGTCGCGAATGCCAATCCTGCACCGAGCAAGGCTCGGAGTCTGGCCGCCGACATCGCTGGCGCAGGGCTACAACGGCGCGCCGAGCGGGTCTTTTATCGTGCTGGCGAGGATACGGTCGATATTCGTCAGGTCTTCAGGGGTCAGTTGCCAGCCAAACGCTTCTTCAAAACCGCGCAATTGCTCGGGACGCCGGGCTCCCCACAACGCGATGGTCGGGCCTTGGTCGAGCACCCAACGCAAGGCCAGGGCCAGCACCGATTTGCCGTGGCGCTCACGCGCATAGATTCCCAGCGCGGCCACCGTTTCCAGGTATTGCTCGAAACGCGGCGCCTTGAATGTCGGGTCGAGCGTGCGCACAGCGTCCCCGGCGAAAGGGGGCTGCGCATGCAGGTTGCCGCTGAGCAAGCCGCGGCACAGCGGTCCGTAGGCCAGCACCACCAGGTCATGCTGCCTGGCGTACGGCAGGATAGCGCTGTCGATGCTGCGTTCGAACCGGTTGTACGGCGGTTGCACGGTGGCCGCCGCAGTGTGCTGGCTGAAACTATCCCTGTGCGTGGAGGCATAGTTGCTCACCCCGACGGCGAGGATCTTGCCCTCGCGGCGCAGACGCTCCAACTCATCGGCGGTTTCTTCCTGGGCCACCGGCGAGTCGGGCCAGTGGATCTGGTACAGATCGATGTAGTCGGTGTCCAGGCGCACCAGCGAGTCTTCGACCGCTTTGCGGACGCGCCGGGCCGTGGCGTTGCGCCGTGGCGGGCCGTCGTCCCAATGCAGCCCGGCCTGGGTCGCGATCACGGCGCTGTGGCGCACGCCGCGCAGGGCCCTGCCGATCATCTGTTCGGATAAGCCAAAGCCATACACCGGCGCGGTGTCGATCAGGTTGATTCCGAGTGCCAACGCATGCCGAAGGGTGCGGGTCGCCTGTTCGTTGTCGGCGCCGCCCCACAGGTGCCCGCCCATCGACCAGGTGCCGAGGGCTATTCGCGAGACCGGTGTATCGATACCGGCGATGCGGATGGTCTCAACGTACATGAAATAAAACCCCTGACCGTCAACATGCTTAGAAAAGCAATTACTCTAGGTCATCCCAGGTTGAATAGGGCTCAACGCCGCATTCAACCAAAGCCCCACTAAAGAGACTTGAAATGGCTGCCTTCAACCGTTCCGAATTGGCCGATCTCAACGTGTTCATGGCAATCATCCGCCGCCGCAGCTTTCGCCATGCCGCGCATGAACTCGGGGTGACCACCTCCGCGCTGAGCCACACCATGCGCAACCTGGAAACCCGCCTGGGCGTGAAGCTGCTGTACCGCACCAGCCGCGCCGTGGAACCTACCGACGCCGGCACCCTGCTGGCGGAAAAACTCAGCGTGGGGTTCGCCACGATCCAGGACGGCCTCGACACCCTGGAGCTGTACCGCGAAGCCCCCATCGGCCGGCTGCGCCTCAACGTGCCACGCGATGCCGCGGTATTGCTGCTGGCGCCGATTCTCGGGGACTTCTGCGCCGCCTACCCGCAGCTGCGCCTGGACCTGATCGTGCAGGACCAGATGATCGACATCGTCGCCGAGGGCTACGACGCCGGCATCCGCTACGGCGCCACCGTGCCTCAGGACATGGTCGCCGTGCCGCTGACGGGCGCGTTGCGCTGGATCACCGTCGCTTCCCCCGACTACCTCGCCCGACGTGGCACGCCACAGCAACCCAAGGACCTGCTGCAGCATGCGTGCATCCGCATGTACCTGGGCGACAAGACGCCCTACAAATGGGAGTTGGGCAATGGCCCACGCCAGCAGCGCATCGACGTGCCAGGCCACTTCAGCGCGGCGGATACCGAAACCATCGTGCATGCCGCCCTGCAAGGCGTCGGCATTGCCTACTGCCTGGCCAACCGCGTGCAACAGGAACTGGCGGACGGCCGCCTGGTGGACGTCATGCCCGACTGGGCCTGCGTGGGCGAGCCGCTGTGCATGTACTATCCGAGCCGCCGGCAATCGCAGCCGGGACTGCGCCAACTGATGGACATGATCCGCCTGAAAACCATCGGTTTGCAGTTGATGGAATCACATTGAACCTGCGCCGGGCCGCCACTCTCAAACCTGGATAGACCACGGCCCGGTAACTGCTCGATGACTTTTATTCTATGGATGGCCGTCCTCGGCGCCGTATTGCTCACCCTCGCCCTCACCTCCTCTTACCTGCGCTGGATGCCGGTGACCGCCTCGGCCGTGTGCCTGCTGCTGGGCGTCGGCATCGGCCCGCTGGGGGTGGACTTGTTGCACCTGGATATACAGCACTCTGCACGCTGGATGGAGCACCTCACCGAGGTCGCGGTGCTGTTTTCGCTGTTTGTCAGCGGCCTCAAGCTGCGCCTGCCGCTGCGCCATCGCACCTGGCGGATTGCGTTCGGCATGGCCGGCCCGGTGATGCTGTTGAGCATCCTCGGCATCTGCCTGGCGTTGCACTACCTGTTTGAACTGTCGTGGGGGGTGTCGCTGCTGGTGGGGGCGATCCTCGCGCCGACCGACCCGGTGCTGGCGGGCCTGGTGCAGGTCAATAATGCCCAGGACTACGACGCGCTGCGTTTCGGCCTGTCCGGCGAGGCCGGGCTCAACGACGGCACGGCGTTCCCGTTCGTGATTTTCGCCCTGGTGTTCATGCAGCATGGCGGCTTTGACGGTGACTGGCTGGGCGGCTGGGTGCTGAAAAACCTGCTGTGGGCGGTGCCGGCCGGGCTGTTGATCGGCTATTGGATGGGGCGCGGCATTGGCCGCGTGACGCTGTGGCTGCGCATCACCAACAGCGACAGCACGTTGTCGCCGAATGACTACCTCACTCTTGCCCTCATCGCCCTGGCCTATGTGGCGGCCGAGGCCGTTGGCGGTTACGGCTTCCTATCGGTGTTCGCCGCCGGATTGGGGTTGCGCCAGGCCGAATTCCGCTCAACCGGCCATTCACAGACGCCGTCGGAACACCTGGCATTGCCGGTGGTGGGGCATCTGGAGGTGGAACCGGAACGCGCACTGCAAGGCGACACCAGCGGGCTGGAAGATAGCCAGATCGCCGCCGGCGTGATGATGGGCGACATGCTCTCGTTCGGCAGCCTGGTGGAGCGTTCGATGGAGGTGTTCCTGGTGACGGTGCTGGGGATTGTGCTGATCAGCCATTGGGATTGGCGCGCACTGCCGTTGGCGGCGTTGCTGTTCTGTGTGATTCGCCCGCTGAGCGTCTTCGCCATCCCGTGGGGCAGCCTGATCGATCGCCAGCAACGCGGCTTGATGGGCTGGTTTGGGATCCGTGGGATCGGCAGCATTTACTACCTGTTCTACGCGCTCAACCACGGCTTGATCGGTACCAGCAGCGCGGTGGCGGTGAACCTGACGCTGTCAGTGATCGCCTTGAGCATCGTCGTTCATGGCCTCAGTACCCAGCCGATGCTGGCGTGGTATGAACGACGTGCCAAGGGTAAAGCTCAGTCCTGATTTTCAGTGTTGCCGACATCGGCGGCTTCATCCAGGTCATTGAGCGGCACTTCTGCATCATCCATCAACGAACCCGGGTCTTCATTGCCGGGATCGTTGAGTTCTTCTTCCAGTTCTTTGGACATGACCGTCTCCTCTAACCACCTTGGGTGTCGATATCGGCGTCGGTTTCAGGCTTGACCTCGGGCTCAGGCTTGAAGTCTGGACTGTAGTCGTTTTCCTTGGCCTTGGGATCACTGGCAGGCTTCGGATCTTTGGGCGCATCGGCCGCCGTACCTGGCGCCGGCTCGCCGCCGTCGATCGCCGGGTCGTTGCGGTTGCTGGTTTGCGGATCGTTGTCTGTGCTCATGGGTCACCTCGTTGAAAAAACGCAGACTGCGTAAAGATAAGGTCCCGCGCGGGTAGCCGAAGTTCAACTTGCTTAAGAGCCAGGATTGTCCACCTGGATGTAAAACGCGTACGCCCCCAGCAACACCCAGAACACCATGAACAACCACGGGGCGCGCATCGAGAACAGCAGCGACTTGCGATAGCCCTTGTGGGACGACTCCATCTCGGAAAACAGCGGCGACTCGTCATAGGCCATGCCCATCACCGGTTCGCTGCGCAGCAATTCGCTCTGCTTGTAGTGCCAATGGTCGATGATTTCGTAAGCGGCGCGAATGCCTGGCCAGGCGTTGAGGGAACTGAGGATGCCCAGCGCGGCAAGGAATACCGGCACGACCACGGTGAACAACTTGCCCCATTCCGGATTGAGGTTGCCCATGCCGGAGACGAACGCGATCACCAGGAACGATTGCGCGGTGAGGTAGGCGTCGGTGCGGTTGGCGAGAATCGTGGTTTCGTACTGGATTTCGCGCCGATAGAAGTCCAGGCGGTCCTTGGGCGAACCGAAGATCTTGGCGTTGTGTTCGCTGTGATCGGTCAGGTTCGATTCCGGGGTGTCGGGTGAGATGATTCTGGGCACGTCCGTGCTCCGTGCTGGTGTGAGACCTGTTAGAAGAATTGGGAGGGGGCGAAGTTCAAGTTTGTTCATGCACCAGCGTGGTGCGCGCCCTGCCCCTTTGTGGCCGGCCATCGGAGCCCGGAAAAGCAATCTTCCTGCTGTGAGCAGGCTTCCCATCGTCAGCGGCTACCCGCCAACGGGTAAATACCACACGTATACCCAATCCGGCACAGGCATTGCTTTATCCATTCATCTGCCCGGATACAGGAGCATTCGTTACCCCCCGACCCAGAGCCGACACCATAAGAAAGTAAGGACCAGGCCCAGTGGCACCGTCAGCCACGGGCTCATAAAAAAATGCGTTTTTTAAAGCGGCAGTGCCACCCCATGCGTCCCTCGGCACTGACAAGGTACTGGAATGGCTCGATCTTTCTTTGATGAAATGAATGACGCAAACGGCGTGTGCCGTGCGCATTATCAGGATTTCTCCCGCTGGCTGGCCAACACGCCACCGGAACTGCTGGCCCAGCGCCGTCGCGAAGCCGATTTGCTGTTCCACCGCGCGGGGATCACCTTCACCCTCTACGGCGACGAACAAGACACCGAGCGCCTGATCCCCTTCGACATCATCCCGCGCAGCATCCCCGCCAGTGAGTGGAGCGTGATCGAGCGCGGCTGTATCCAGCGCGTCAATGCGCTGAACATGTTCCTCGCCGATATTTACCACGACCAGCGCATCATCAAGGCCGGGATCATTCCGGCAGACCAGGTGCTGGGCAACGAGGGGTATCAGAAGGCCATGGTCGGCCTCGACCTGCACCGTGATATCTATTCGCACATCTCCGGCGTCGACCTGGTGCGCGACGGCGACGGCACGTACTACGTGCTCGAAGACAACTTGCGCACGCCCAGTGGCGTGAGCTACATGCTCGAAGACCGCAAGATGATGATGCGGCTGTTTCCCGAGGTGTTCGCCAAGCAGCGCATCGCGCCGGTGGACCACTACCCCAACCTGTTGCTCAAGACCCTGAAAAGCTCCAGCCGCCTGGACAACCCCAATGTGGTGGTGCTGACGCCGGGCCGCTTCAACAGCGCGTTTTTCGAACATGCGTTCCTGGCCCGGGAAATGGGCGTGGAACTGGTGGAAGGCGCCGACCTGTTCGTGCATGACCTCAAGGTGTTCATGCGCACCACCGACGGCCCCAAGGCCGTGGACGTGATCTACCGCCGTATCGACGACGCGTTCCTCGACCCGCAGGCGTTCAACCCCGAATCGATGCTCGGCGTGCCCGGCCTTGTGGCCGCCTATTGCGCCGGCAACGTGGTGCTGGCCAACGCCATCGGCACCGGCGTGGCGGACGACAAGTCGATCTACCCTTACGTGCCGGAAATGATCCGTTTCTACCTGGATGAAGAGCCGGTGCTGCAAAACGTGCCAACCTTCCAATGCCGCAAGCCCGACGAGTTGTCCCACGTACTCGCACACCTGCCGGAACTGGTGGTCAAGGAAACCCAAGGCTCCGGCGGCTACGGCATGCTGGTCGGCCCGGCGTCCAACGCGGCTGAAATCGAGGATTTCCGCCAGCGCATCAAGGCGCGTCCACATGCTTATATCGCCCAACCGACCCTGAGCCTGTCCACCTGCCCGACCTTTGTCGAAAACGGCATCGCGCCGCGGCACATCGACCTGCGGCCCTTCGTGCTGTCCGGCAAGGAAACCCGCCTGGTGCCCGGCGGCCTCACGCGGGTGGCCCTGCGTGAAGGCTCGTTGATCGTCAACTCGTCGCAAGGCGGTGGAACCAAGGACACCTGGGTGGTGGAGGGCTGAGTATGTTGAGTAGAACCGCCGCAGATCTGTACTGGATGTCGCGTTACCTGGAGCGCGCCGAGAACCTCGCGCGCATGCTCGAAGTCAGTTACTCGCTGTCGTTGATGCCCCAGGCCGGGCGCAGCGATGGCCTGGATGAACTGGCGATGTCGTTGCTCAGCAGCGGCACCCTCGACAGTTACCTGGAGCGCCACGAGCAACTGGACGCCGAGCGCATGTTGCATTTCTTCGCGCTCGACGAAGAAAACCCCGCCAGCATCTACAACTGCCTGCGCGCTGCCAGGGGCAATGCCCATGCGGTACGCGGGCGTATCACCGCCGACATGTGGGAAAACCTCAACGCCACCTGGCTGGAAATGCGCAGCATCGCCGCCGGCGGCCTGGCGCGACATGGCATCAGCCACTTCTGTGATTGGGTCAAGCAGCGTTCGCACCTGTTCCGGGGCGCCACGTCCGGGACCATCATGCGCAATGACGCCTACCGGTTCATTCGCCTGGGCACCTTCGTCGAGCGCGCGGACAACACCCTGCGCCTGCTAGATGCGCGTTATGAAATGTTCGGCGAGGAATCAGAGGAAGTCAGCGACCTCTCGGCGCGTGGTTACTACCAGTGGAGCGCCCTGCTCCGCGCGCTGTCATCGTTCGAGGCGTATACCGAGCTGTACCCGAATGCCTTGAATGCGCGCTCGGTGTCGGAGTTGCTGCTGTTGCGCAGTGACGTGCCGCGCTCGCTGCATGCGTGTATCGAGGAATTGAGCCATATCCTCGCCGACCTGCCTGGCAGTTACGGGCGCACGGCGCAGCGCCTGGCGGCGGAGTTCGAAGCGCGGCTGCGGTACACCGGGATCGATGAGATTCTCGAAGATGGGCTGCACAGCCGGTTGACCGAGTTTATCGACACCGTGCGTGAATTGGCGCGGGCGATCCATAGCTCGTATCTGGAAGTGGTGTAGCCACGCAGCAGATCAACAGATGGGAGCGGGCTTGCCCGCGAAAGCGGTATGCCCGTCACAGTGGTACTGACGGGTCCAGCGCATTCGCGGGCAAGCCCACTCCCACAGGGGTTACTGGTTTTTGACCAGCACCGGCTCGGCGCGGTACTGCTCGGGAAACAGCTTTTTGAGCTGTGCGACTTTCGGCAGGTCATTGATCACGATGTAGGGATAGGACGGGTTCTCGGTGAGGAAGTCCTGGTGGTAGGACTCTGCGGGGTAAAACGCCTTGCCCATCTCGATTTTAGTCACGATGGGTTTATCGAACGACTTGGTCGCGTCCAATTGGGCGATGTAGGCCTGGGCAACTTTTTGCTGCTCGGCATTCTGCGCAAAGATCGCCGAGCGGTACTGGGTGCCGGAATCCGGGCCCTGGCGATTGAGTTCGGTGGGGTTGTGGGCCACCGAGAAGTAGATCTGCAGCAGCTTGCCGTAGCTGACTTTGCCAGGGTCGTACGTCACTGATACCGATTCGGCGTGGCCGGTGTCGCCGCCGCTGACTGACTCGTATTGGGCCGTGTTCGCCGCGCCGCCGTCATAACCGGAGACGGCGTTTTTCACCCCTTGCACATGCTGGAACACACCTTGTACGCCCCAGAAGCAACCGCCGGCGAACACGGCGGTTTGCAGGTTGCCGGGTTCGGCGGGCAGGTCCAGCGCCGGTGGCGCGATGGCAACGGCGTCTTCGGTGGCGCCGAAGGAAAAGGCCGAGCTTTGGCCCACGAACGCGGCGAAAGCCAGGGCGGGCAGGATCTTGAGCAGTTTCATCACAGTCACTCCAGTGCAACTGAATCAATGGGGTCAACCGGTGGGAGCGGGCTTGCTCGCGAATACGCTGTGTCAGCTAACGCATTCGGTGACGGTTTCAGCGCATTCGCGAGCAAGCCCGCTCCCACATTGACGGGGTTATCCAGTCAAAAAATCAGTTAGCCGAAGGTGAAGGCGTAGGCCGACACGTGCGGGTCGAGAAATTCGATGGTGAACGTGCGGTCCTTGACGGCGCCGGGTTGGCGCACCAGTTGGTACAGGCGTTGTTCGGTGACGGTGCCGCTGCCATCCGGGGCGACGTCGGTGCCGTGGGCATCGCCAGGTGCCTGGCCGTCGATGCTGACCTTGAAGCGCACCGGCTTGCCATCGGCGCCCGGGCCGAGCACCAGGTGCAGGTCGCGGGCATGGAAGCGGTAGACAATCCGCCCATCCGCCTGGTCGAGGGTGGCTTGCTGGCCGCCGACATTCCAGTGGCCTTCCAGGGTCCAGTTGTTCAGGGCCAGGTTGCCGGCCGCCGGATAGTTCGCCACCTGGTTGGTGGCCAGGGTGCCGGTGGTGACAAAGTTTTCGGCGCGCTGGAAGCCCAGGTAAGTTTCCGGCGATTGCACCTCGTTCATGTCCGGCGCCTGTTGCACACCCTTGGCGTCGGCCTCGATCAGGCCACTGGCGACGTTCTGTGCGCCGGCCTCACGCAGCAACTGCTGGATCACCCGCTCCGACTCGGCATAGTCGCCTTCGCCGAAATGGTGATAGCGAATCTGGCCCTTGGCATCGGCGAAGTAATGCGCCGGCCAGTACTGGTTGTTGAAGGCGCGCCAGACCTTGTAGTTGTTGTCGATGGCCACCGGGTAGGTGATGCCCAGGTCCTTCATCGCCTGGGTGACGTTGTTCACGTCGCGCTCAAAGGCAAACTCCGGCGCATGCACGCCAATCACCACCAGGCCCTGGTCGTGGTACTTCTCGGCCCAGGCTTTGACATACGGCAGGCTGCGCAGGCAGTTGATGCAGGAGTAGGTCCAGAAATCCACCAGCACCACCTTGCCCTTGAGCCCTTCGGCGGTCAGCGGTGGGCTGTTGAGCCACTGCACGGCGCCGTCCAGCGAAGGCAGCGCACCTTCGATCGGCAACGTGTCGCTGTGGTTGGCGGCGGCCATCATTGCGCCCCCAGCCATCATCGCCCCGCCCTTCTGCTCAGGCTTGGCGCTCAGCGTGTTCACCAGGCTTTGCTCCAGGCCACCGGTGGACGCGGTCGACAGCCGCGCCAGCACGCCGGTGTCGAGACCCAGTGCGATGGCCGCGACGCCGGCCAGCATCAAGGCACCCAAGCCACGGCGCAGCCATTCACCGGCACCGAGCGAGCGCTTCATGAAGCCGAAGACTTTACCGCCGACCAGCAGCGCCAAGGCCAGGGAGGTGGCAGCCCCGGCGGCGTAGGCCAGCAAGAGCAAGGTAGTACCGATGCTGGCGCCCTGCAGCGCGGCGCCGGTCAGTACCAACCCGAGGATTGGCCCGGCGCAGGGTGCCCAGAGCAGGCCGGTAGCCACGCCGATCAGGAACGAGGCGCCCGGACGCGGCCTGGCATCGGCCCCGGCGGCTTCCGACAGGCGACTGCCGGCCGCCACCAACGGACGCGTCAGGCGCTCGGACAGTTGCGGCAACAGGAGCGTGAGTCCGAACAGGGCCACGCACAGCAACGCGAGCCAGCGCCCGTACTGATTGACTTGCACCACCCAGCCGCCGCCCACCGCCGCCAGCGAGGCGACCAGGGCGAACGTCACCGCCATCCCCGCTAACAGCGGCAAGCCACTGCGCAAAAACGGCTGCCCGGTGCGAGCGAAGACAAAAGGCAGAACAGGCAGGATGCACGGGCTGACGATTGTCAGCACGCCGCCCAGATACGCGAGAACCAGAAGCCACATGGGATCTTCCCTTAGACAGATAAGTAAACATCGGCTTAAGCCGCAGTGAACGTCATGGCGGCACCATTCATGCAATAGCGCAGACCGGTGGGTGGCGGGCCGTCATCGAACACGTGCCCCTGATGGCCACCACACCGGCGGCAGTGAATTTCCTTGCGCACCACGCCGTAGGAGGTGTCGGTGTGGCTGGCCACGGCGTTGTCGAGCGGTTGCCAGAAACTCGGCCAGCCGGTGTGGCTGTTGAACTTGGTTGCCGAGGAGAAGAGTGGCAGCGCACACCCGGCACAGGCGAAGGTGCCCGCACGGTGCTCGTCGTTGAGGGCGCTGGTGTAGGGGCGTTCGGTGCCCTCCTCGCGCAGGATGTTGTATTGCTCGGCGGTCAGCAGGCTGCGCCATTCGGCGTCGGTGTGGTTGACCTCGAACGTCTCGGCGGCCTCGGCTGCGGTGACCAGGTTGATCTGTCTCAACAGGCCACCGGCCAGGACGGCGACACCCAGGCCGCCACCGGCCAGCAGAATTTGTCGACGTGAATACATGCTGTTCTCCTCGATCCATACCGTCCATTGGGCGACGATTACCCTGTGGTGCGCGGGCTTGTGTGGTAGCCAGGTTTCTGTGGTGGGCAGGTTTCTCTTGTAGGCAGGTCTTTGTGGTAAGCAGGCTCTGTGGTAAGGGGGCTTCTGTGGTGAGCGGGCTTGCCCCGCGTTGGGCTGCGCAGCGGCCCCAAAAAAGCGGGAGCGCTA
>NZ_MAUE01000023.1 GCF_001702265.1 Pseudomonas aylmerensis | reverse complement strand
GCGGGGCAAGCCCGCTCGCCACAACCACAACCACTGCCAGAGTCACTGCCACAACCACAATCCCTTCCACTGCCAGCTCCCCTGCCACAGCCAAAACCAGAACCACCACAACCCGCGCTCTTTCGATAGGCGGATGTTGGAGGAATTACGGTCGCGGAATCCTCACGCAGAGTTAAACAATTCGTGATAACTACACTGTTGCAAAAGCCGCACAATGCGCGAACGACAAGCGAAGGTTTCTCTTACATGGATCAGCCCAAACGTGTCCTGGTGGTCGAGGACGATGCGCATATTGCCGACCTGATCTGCCTGCACCTGCGCGATGAGCAGTTCGAGGTGGTGCACAGCGCCGACGGCGACGAAGGCCTGCGCCTGCTTGAGCAAGGCGGTTGGGATGCATTGATACTCGACCTGATGCTGCCCGGTGTCGACGGCCTGGAAATCTGCCGGCGCGCCCGCGCCATGACGCGCTACACGCCGATCATCATCACCAGCGCGCGCTCCAGCGAACTGCACCGCATCCTCGGCCTGGAGCTGGGCGCGGATGACTACCTGGCCAAGCCGTTTTCGATGCCGGAGCTGGTCGCGCGGGTCAAGGCACTGTTGCGCCGGGTCGATGCAATGGCACGCAACCTGAAGATGGACGCCGGCAGCCTCGACCTCGGCCAGTTGTTCATCAACCCACTGACCCGTGACGCGACTCTGCAAGGCCAGCGCCTGGACCTCACCCCACGGGAATTCGACCTGCTGTATTTCTTCGCGCGCCAGCCCGGCAAGGTGTTCTCGCGCATGGACCTGCTCAACGCCGTGTGGGGCTACAGCCACGAAGGCTATGAACACACGGTGAATACCCATATCAACCGCCTGCGCGCCAAGGTCGAGGCCGACCCGGCCAACCCCGCGCGCATCCTCACGGTGTGGGGCCGGGGCTACAAGTTCGCCGAGAGCCCGCCATGAAGCTGACCCTGACCCAGCGCCTGTCGGTGGTGTTCGCCGTGCTGCTGGTGATCTGCAGTGGCACCTCGGCCTGGCTGCAAGTGCGCTCCAACCGCATGCACGAGCTGGAAGTGGTGCAAGGCCTGTCCCGTGACCTGGCCGCACATATCGCCCGTGACACACAGTTGATGGACGCCGATGGCCTCAAGCCCGACGCCGTACGTAACCTCTTCAGCCAGTTGATGCTGGTCAACCCGAGCGTCGAGGTGTACCTGCTCGACATCGACGGCCGTGTGGTCGGCAATGCCGCACCCAGCGGCCACCTGCTGCGCAACCAGGTTGACCTGGCACCGATCCGGCGCTTCCTCAGCGGCGCCATGCTGCCGATCCTTGGCGATGACCCGCGCAGCGTCGATGGGCGCAAGGTGTTCAGCGCCGCGCCGCTCAAGGCCAACGGCCAGCAAACCGGCTTCCTCTACGTGGTGCTGCTCGGCGAAGCCCATGATGTGTACGACGCCAAGGACACCACGGGCATGGCGCTGAAGATTGCGCTGTGGTCCATCGGCCTGGTGGCCCTGTTGTGCCTGCTGGCGGGGCTCATCGCCTTCGCGTGGATCACCCGGCCGTTGCGCCAGCTCACCGACAAGGTCGGTCAGTTCGATATCAACGGCGCGCCGAAAACCCAGGCGTCGGCCACCCCGGAACTCGACAGTGGCGACGAAATCGCCGTGCTCGACCACGCTTTCGTGCAGATGGAAAACCGCCTGGGCGAACAGTGGCGGGCCATCACCCATCAGGACCAGGAACGCCGGGAAATGGTCGCCAACATCTCCCATGACCTGCGCACGCCGCTGGCGTCCCTGCATGGCTACCTGGAAACCCTGACCCTCAAGGATGCCAGCCTGAGCCCCGAAGAGCGCCGGCGCTACCTCGGCATTGCCCTGGACCAGAGTCGCAAGGTCGGTGGCCTGGCCCAGTCGCTGCTGGAGTTGGTGCGCCTGGAACACGGCTTTGTGCAGCCAGTGATCGAAGGTTTCTCCCTGCCGGACCTGGTGCAGGACATCTTCCAGAAATTCGAACTCACCGCCGAGGCGCGCGCCATCACCCTGACTGCCACCCTGCCTCCGCAGGTGCCTACCGTGCTGGCGGACCTGGGCCTGATCGAACGCGTGCTCACCAACCTGCTGGACAATGCCTTGCGCCATACACCGGTGAATGGCGAAGTCGAGGTGATCCTGTCGCCGGTCGCCGATGGCGTGGCGGTGACCGTCAGCGACAGTGGCCCGGGGATCGACGCCGAACTGCGTGAAGGCTTGTTCCTGCGTGCCTTCACCATCGGTGGCGCGCGGCGCGACGGTGGCCTGGGCCTGCGCATCGTGCACCGCATCCTGCAATTGCACGGGCGCAGCATTCGTCTGGTCGACAGCCCAGGGCACGGCGCGACCTTTACGTTTTCCCTAGAAACCCGAGCATCAACGCGTTGACCCGCTGAGCTTGCTCGTTCTGGATCCAGTGGCCGCAATTGGCCAGGACCTGCTGCTCGAGGTTCGGCACCGACTCCGGCATGCGCTTGAGGGTGTGGGCTTCAAACACGCCAACGGGGTCGCGGTCGCCGATCAGGAACAGCGTTGGTTGCAGCACCTGCCGGCCGGCCAGGAACTCGCTGCGTTGCCAGTTGCGCTCAAAGTTGCGATACCAGTTCAGCGGGCCACGAAAGCCATGCTCGGCGAAGGTCTGCACGTAGACGTCCAGGTCTTCTCGTGAACACCACGCCGGTAGCGGACCAGGGGGCTGCGCACCGTCGAACAAGCTTGAGTCGGCGGACCGCTTCTGCAAAAACAAGTCTTCATCCTGCATGAACAAGCGCAGCGTACGTTCGATATCCGCGTCCAGTTCCTGCTCGGCGACGCCGGGTTGCTGGAAGTACACGATGTAATTGAAGCGGTCGGCGTACAGCTCACGCAGGATTTCGATCACCGGCCGCCGCGCACGCCCGGCAAACGGCACCGACAACGTGATCAAGTGCGTAATGCGCTCGGGTTCGAGCAGCGCCAGGTGCCAGGCCACCACGGCGCCCCAGTCATGGCCGACCATCACCACCTGTGCATGGCCGAAGTGATCCATGGCCTGCTGGATATCGGCGCACAGCGTCAGCACGTCATAATCGGCAATCTCGTGCGGCGAACTCGATTGGCCGTACCCGCGCATTTGCGGGACAAACACCCGGAACCCAGCCGCCGCCAGCGCGGGAATCTGTTCGCGCCAGGAATGCCAGCACTCGGGAAAACCGTGGAGCAGCCAGATCGGCCGGCCCTGCTCCGGACCGGCGATGTACACACTCAACTCAATCCCGTTGACCTGGATCCTGTCCTGCTCGATAGCGTTCATCACTGGCCTCCTTGTGTAGGTTTCGCTCGGCGCTTCAGCGCGACACAGGCGCGTGGAGTGGCGCCCAGGCAGAGTGATAGAGCCACAGGATTTGCACCAGCATCATTTGCGCCAAATGCGCGGTCATCAACGCCGCCCCAACGGCGGGCAGGCAAATTCCCAAGCCCTGCGCTCCCGCGTGGCCAGCCGGTCAGGTTACCGTCGCCGGCGCCCACCAGCGCGGCAGCAACTGGCGCACACGCGCTTCGCCGAAGCGGTCATCGATCAGCATTACCACGCCGCGGTCATGCTGGCTGCGGATCACCCGGCCCGCGGCCTGCACGACTTTTTGAATGCCGGGGTACAGATAGGTGTAGTCGTAGCCGGCGCCGAAAATTGCACCCATGCGCGTTTTCATGTGCTCATTGACCGGATTCAATTGCGGCAAGCCCAGGGTGGCGATAAACGCGCCGATCAAGCGGGCGCCGGGCAAATCAATGCCCTCGCCGAATGCGCCGCCGAGCACGGCGAAGCCGATGCCCTGGCTGTGCTCGGTGAACTGGTCGAGAAACGCCTGGCGCTCGGCTTCGGCCATGCCGCGTGACTGCTGCCAGAGCGCAATGTGCGGGTGTCGCTCGGCCAGCCGCTGTGCAACCTGCTGCAGGTAATCGAAGCTGGAGAAAAATGCCAGGTAGTTGCCCGGTTGCTCTGCGAACTGCTGGGCGATCAGTTCGACGATGGGTTCCAGCGAGGCGTCGCGGTGCACAAACCGGGTCGAGATGGCATCGACGATGCGCACATGCAGCTGCTCGGCCTTGAACGGTGATTCGACGTCGATCCAGGCGGTGTCCGCCGGCAGGCCCAGCAAGTCGGCGTAGAAGTGGCGCGGGCTCAATGTCGCGGAAAACAGCACGCTGCTGCGCGCCGCCGTCAACCGGGGCCGGATGAATTCGGCGGGTACCACATTGCGCAGGCACAGGGTTGAACTGCTGCGCTTGCCACTGAACTGGCGCTTGCTGATATCGAAAATGAAGTGCTCGTTGAACAGCTCGGCGACCTTGGCAAATTGCAGCGCTTCGAAGTAGAAGGCTTGCAGGTCACCCGCCAGCGCCTCGGGATGATCATTGAAATAGTCGCCCATGGCACTGGCGCACAGGCTCAGGGCCTGCAGGAGTTTTTCCGGGCGGGCGGCATAGGCCTGGTACGGCGCAAGTTGGTCCTTGTGCAGCGCATTCCATTCACGGTTCAGGCGCTGCAGCGGCTTTTTCAGGGGCTCGGGGGCGATGTCGCGCAGGGTCTTGAGGCTGTATTGGTCGAGGCTCGCGCTGTACATCGAACGGGCACGCTCCACCAGGTTGTGGGCTTCATCCACCAGCACCGCCGCTCGCCATTGGTTGAGTTGGGCCAGGCCGAACAGCATGGCGCCAAAGTCGAAATAGTAGTTGTAGTCGGCGACGACCAAGTCGGCCCAGCGCGCCATCTCCTGGCTCAGGTAGTACGGGCATACCTCATGGGCCAGGGCGACCTCGCGCAAGTTGCGCTGGTTCAACAGGCGCACCTTGGATGCGGCAGTACGCGCGGCGGGCAGTCGATCATAGAAACCCTTGGCCAACGGGCAGGAATCACCATGGCAGGCTTTGTCCAGGTGTTCGCAGGCCTTGTCGCGCGCCACCAGCTCCAACACGCGCAATTGCAGGTCGGGGCTGCTGTCGAACAGCACCTGGGAGGCGTCGAGCGCGAGTTTGCGCCCCGGAGTCTTGGCGGTCAGGAAAAACACCTTGTCCAGCTGCTGCGGCGCCAGCGCCTTGAGCAGTGGGAAGACCGTGCCGATGGTCTTGCCGATCCCCGTGGGGGCCTGGGCCATCAGGCAGCGGCCGGTGCTGACCGCCTTGTATACCGATTCGGCAAGGGTGCGCTGGCCGGCGCGGAAGTCGGCATGTGGAAAGGCCAGGCTTTGCGCGGCCAGGTTGCGCGCGTCGCGGTGCTGCATTTCCTGCTCGGCCCAGCCGAGAAACAGCGCGCATTGCCGGTTGAAGAACGGCTCCAGCTCGGCGGCCTGGAAGCGCTGGTTGAGCAGGGTTTCGCCCTCGCCGACGATGTCGAAATACACCAGCGCCAGGTCGATCTCGGTGAGGCCGAGCTTCTGGCACATCAGCCAGCCATACACCTTGACCTGGGCCCAATGCAGCTGCCGATGGTTGGCGGGCTGGGCGTCGAGATCACCGCGATAGGTCTTGACCTCTTCCAGGCGATTGGCGTCCGGGTCATAGCCGTCCGCCCTGCCCCGTACCCTGAGCTGCTGGTACTCGCCCTCCAGGGCCACTTCGTTCTGATAGTGCGCGCTGCGCCGCGAGGCCACGGTGCGATGGCCGACAATGCCTTCCTGGGCGCTGGGCGATGGGGTGAACCGCAGGTCGAGGTCGCCCACCTTGGCGGTGAACTCACACAGTGCGCGCACGGCCACGGTATAGCTCAAGCGGCGTGCTCCGCCCACCGCACATAGCAGACGGTGACCGGCATCTGGTATTCACCGCAGAACTCCAGCCAACGCAGCTGGTTGTCCTGCAGGCGGTCGCCGGGGCCCTTGACCTCGATCATGCGGTAGGTCTTTTGCGCCGGCCAGAACTGGATGAGGTCCGGCATCCCGGTGCGGTTGGCGCGGATATCCAGCAACAGCCGCTCGAACCAGTAGCGCAGGTGCTCGGCCGGTAAACAGGCCAATGCCTGTTCCAGCAACTCCTCACTGAGCAGGTTCCAGAACACGAAGGGTGACTGGATTCCCCATTTTTGACTAAAGCGCTGGCGGATGGTGGTCTTGTAGCCTTCATCCTGCAGTTGCGCAAAACACGCAGCGAACAATGCCGCGCGGCGCGGGTGGAAGTCTTCGTTGTGCAGGTCGGCCGGGCCGCGCTGGAACGGGTGGAAAAACGAACCCGGCAGCGGCGCGAAGATCGCGTCCCAGCACAACAGGCCGAACAATGAATTGATCAGCCCGTTCTCGACGTAGTGCACCGGCGCATCGGGCTCGCTCAGGTGCGCCTGCACGCAGTACTCCACTGACATCAACGGCTCGGGCAGCGCGAGGGCCAGGTCCAGGCGCGTGACAGGCCGTGGCTTGGCCTTGGGCAACGGCGGCGCGCCGAGCTTGCGCCGCAGGCGTGGCAATACGCGCAACAGGTGCTGTTGCTCGGCGGCGCTTTCCGGCGCCTGTTGCGCGGCACTCGCCAGGGCCATGGCCTGGGCGTAGTCCTCCTGGCGTTCCAATACGCGAATCAGCCGCGCGCGGGCGCCCGGATAGGCACAGCCCCGGTAGATCTGCTGCGCCAGGTCCAGCTCGGCGCTGCGCTCGCAATACTGGCCGATCTGGAACAGCAGCTTGGCCCGGCGTTTTTCCAGCCACGGGTTGTCGGTGTGCAGCGTCGCCACTTGCGCCAGCACCTGTGCCAATGCTTCGCCGGCCTCAAAGGCTTGCTGGCATTGGTGCAGGAACAGGAACCCGTGCACGTCGTCGCGACTGCGCAAGCCCCGGGACTCGGCGCAGAACTCGACTTTTTCGTAGGTGTAGATGCCCAAGTCAGCCAGCACGAACTCGGACCAGTCCTGGTGCAGGTTGCCGAAGAACATCAGGCGCAGGCGGTCGCACAACTCCATGACGGTGAGGCTGTAGAGGCGGTCGGCAAGGTCGGGGCACCAGTCGGCAAAACTGCGTGCCTCGCTGAACTGGGCGGCCAGGCCCTCCAGCCAATCGGCTTTCTTGCCCCTGGGCTGCTCGATCCAGGGTTTGAAGGTGCCCAGCAGTTCACTTTTTTGCAGCAAGGCGAACAGCTCCTCGAAAGCCAGCAGGCACTGCCCATCCACCCAGCCGAGTTCCAGCAACGGCTCGGCGGCGGCATGCGGACAACCGACCTCCAGGTAATTGAGCTTGCCTGCTCGAAAATGCACACCTTTGCGCATCACCATGCGCACCAGCAACGCCTGGGAGGCTTGCGGCAACCTGTCAAATTGCTGAATGAAATGCTGTTCGTCAGTATCCAGCAGGTCGGCATAGCGTTGCTCCAGCCATTGCAGGACCTGGCGGAAGTTATGCAGGTAATAGAGCGGGTCTTCGAGGGGATTGGCCATGGCGCGCTTTGATCAAATACTGTTTATGCATACAGAGTGCCGTCGCAAAAGCCTGGTGGCAATCGCTAATAGATAAATGGCGCAGGCAACTTTTTGTATAAAAGTGATCAGATGGGTGAGTCGATGGCGTAACATTTGTGGCCCACGCCCCTGGCGTGGTTTTTTCAGGGTTAAAGGTAAGGGTTATGAACATGAAGAATTTGGGTCTGCCACTGGTTGCACTCACTTTTCTGCTAGTGGCCGGTTGCGCGACGCAAACCGTAGTGACGCTGCAAAACGGCACGCAGTATTTGACCAAGGACACCCCCAAGACCAAGACCGCCGACGGTTTCTACGAATTCACCGACATTGCCGGCAAGCACATCCGGGTCAAGGCCGATGACGTCGCCACGGTGCGCAAGGAAGACTGAGATGAAAAAGCCCCGCAATGCGGGGCTTTTTGTTGGGACCGATCAATACCGGTAGTACGGATGGTAGTAATACGGGCGATAGTAAGGATGGTAATAGTAGGAGTGGTAGTACGGGCGGTAGCAACATGGGCCCGGATAGGCCGGGTACACCGCACACCCACTCAACCCCAACACCACGGCACACAGCAACAATCGAAGTCGGGACATGCTCAAACCCTCGTACGGCAACAGGCGATACACCTCGCAGGTAACCGTTAAACGCATGGACCGCCGATAATCCGTCGCGCCCTCCTCAACTGATCAGCACACCCTCGCCCCACAGGCCGCCCAGCCCGACCCCGACCAGGGTCACCGAGTCGGCGCCAAAACTCAGCACCGTATCGGCCCCCACGGCCTTCGCGTGGTCGCGCAGGTCGGTGCTGCCGTCGGCGCCCTGGAACACCAGCTTGTCGGTCGGCTGGTAGCCGATAATCCGATCCTGGCCAAAATGCCCGCTGAACAAAAAGGTGTTGTGCCCGCTGTTGTCGCGGATCGTGTCATTGCCCTTGCCGCCTTCGATGAAGTCCGCGCCCTTGCCGCCCTGGATCAGGTCATTGCCGTCGCTGCCGATGATGAAGGTATTGCCTTTGTGCGGCTCGGCATTGCGGTTGAGGTCCTGGACCCAGGTGTTGGCGCGCGCCGGGTCGGACAGGTTGGCGACGATAATCGTCGAGTCACGGGTCATCTGCTCGTAGAACCCCGATTCCAGCACACGCGTCATGCCGTCGCCGTAGGCGCTGGGCAAATGCGACACCCAGGTCGACTGGTTGGCGATGGAAAACGGCAGCACATTCCACAGCGTCGAGGCGTAGTGGTCGTTGAAGCTGACGATGTTGTCGGTGGTCGACTCGTGGGGCTTGTCATGCACGCCGAGGGACGACAGGTTGAAGGCGGAGCCGTCCAGAGCACGGAATACCGGGTCGTTTTCGTAGCCGATATTCAGGACCTTATCGCCGGCGCTCTGGGTGGGCGAGGCGTAGGCCAGGTAGTTGGCGTCCTTGTAGAAACCCGCCCATTTGCTGGTGCTCAGGTCGGCCATGCTGTTGACCGCCAGGCCGCCCAGGCTGTGGCCGCTGACCAGCACATCCTTGCCACTCAGGCCATGTGCGCCGGCATAGTCGGCCACCGTCTCGAGCAAGCCGCCAAACGCTTCGCCGGCATAGTTTTTCGCATAGTCCTTGGGGCCCAGTGCGGCGAGCAGGTCGCTGACCAGATCGCCGATGGAATCGGTAATCAGGCTTTCCCGAGGGCCCGAGGTGCCACGAAAGCCGATGCCGATTTCGAGCAGTTTGCCGGCGTCATCGTACTTGCCCAGCACTTCGGCCTGGGCCGTGGTGTAGCCGGCCTTCTCGCCAAAAAAAGTGCCTCGCGCATCCACCTTGCCGCCGTAGCCCAGTGCGCTGACGCTGATTGGCGTCCAACCGGCTGCGTGCACCGCGTCCAGGGCGGCCTTTTCCGAGTCGGGGTTCCAGGGAATGCCGGGGATCACTCCCTGGGAGTCTGTGCTGCCGAGCAACGCCCCGACCAGTGTGGCCGGCAGGCCGAGCCCCAAGCCATGTTGCTGATAGCCGACTGCGAAGCCGTTATCCAGGTTGTGATAGGTATACAACGTGATTGCGGTGGCATCGGCGAACAAGGTTTTGCTGGCTTCGGTGCCGAGGTTCTTGTAGTCAAATACACCCATGGTCTTGTCTCTCTTGTTGTTGGAATTGGCCGGAGATTGTGTGTGGTTTTATTGGGGCTGCTGCGCAGCCCAACGCGGGGCAAGCCCGCTCGCCACAGGGGGTCGGCTTGCCTCAGGCGGTTTGTTCGTAACAGGGGGCTTGTCTGCAGCGGGAGGCTCGATCCTCTTGGTGCCGAAGGCTTCGTCTACCTTGGCCAGGTCGGTGTCGCGCAAATTGCCGGCGTAGTAATGCAGCTTGGTCCAGGCCATCAAGTAGTCATACCGCGCCTGGGCCAGGTCTCGGCGTGTGCTGTACAGCTGCTGCTCGGCATTCAACGCATCAAGATTGACCCGCTCACCGCCAAGGATGCTTTGCCGGGTCGACACCACCAACGCTTCGGCCGACGTCAGCGCCTTCTGGTACGCGCGCAACTTGCTCACCCCGGACAAGCACGCGCTGAATTGGCGACGCAGTTCGATCAAGGTCTCGCGCGTCTTGCCTTCCAGCTCGTACTCGGCCTGCTCCATGGCGCGGCTGGCCTGGCGAGTGGACGCCGAGACGCCGCCACCGGCATACAACGGCAGGCTGACTTCGACGCCGATGGTGTTGGTGTCATAGCGCTGGTTGTAGGTGTTGCCGCTGTCCGACTCCTGCTGGCGCGAACTCGCATAGGCGGTGACTTTCGGCAGGTGCCCGGCGCGGTTGCGCTCCACTTCATAGCGCGCCACTTCCAGGGCCTGGCGCTGGGACGCCAGCGTGGGGTTATTGCTGATCGCCAACTCGTGCCAGGTTTCGTAGTTGGCCGGGCTCAAGCTGAAGGCGGCGAAACCAGGACTCAGCGGCGCCAGGTCGTCGATGTTGACGCTCTGTACTCCGATCAACGCCCCCAGCTCGCGCAGCGCGGCGTCCTGTTCGTCCAGCGCCTCGATCTCCTCGGCCGTGGCCAGCTCATAACGCGACTCGGCTTCGAGAATATCGGTGCGAGTGCCCTCGCCCTGCTCGAACAGGTGCCGGTTCTGCTGGAACTGCTGTTCGAAGGCCTTCTTCTTGGCGCGGGCGATGTCGATCTGGTCCTGGGCAAACAGCGCCTGGGTGTAATAGGTCAGCACCCGCACCAGCAGCGCCTGGCTCTTGTCGCGAAAGCTTTCATCGGCGAACAACGCCTGGGCCACGCCTTTGCGGTAGTTGGCGTAGGCCTCGTAGTCGAACAGCGGCTGCTGCAGGCTGAAGGTCGAGCCGTAACTGTTGTAGTTGCGGTCGTCGTGATAATTGCCGCCGCGCCCGTCAGGCAAAGTGGCCTGGGAATTGTTGCGGCCCTTGTTGTAGTTGTAGGACAGCTTGGGCAGCAGCCCGGCGCGGCCGATGGTGCGGTTCTCCAGGCCGGCGTCGCGCTCCTTGATGGCGCCGAGAAACACCGGATCGTTGCGCAGCGCCTGCTCGTAGACGTCGAACGGTCCCATGGCGGCGTGAGCGCTGGCGCAGCTGAATAACACGGCAATAAGCAGCGATCTCATGCTCATTCCTCGGTCAGCGCGGAGCCGGCGCGGTCCAGCAGCGGCTTGAACAGGTAATTGAGCAGCGAGCGCTCGCCGGTGCGCACGAACATCTCGGCCGGCATACCCGGCTTGATCACCAGGCCCTGCAGTTTTTGCTCGGCCGCGTCGCTGAGCGTGGTGCGCAGCACGTAATACGGCGCACCGGTTTTTTCATCGAGCATCTGGTCGGCGGAGATCAGGCTGACCTCCCCCGGCACGCGTGGTGTGCGGCTCTGGTTGAAGGCGGTGAACAGGATGTCGACCGGCAGGTGCGTGCCGACCTTGTCCACCAGGTGCACCGGCAAATGCCCCTCGACTTCCAGGCGCGTGCCCTGGGGCACGATTTCCAACAGGGTTTCACCGGCGCGCACCACGGCGCCTTCGGTGTGCACGCCGAGGTTGACGGCAATACCGTCGGCCGGCGCGTTGATTTCACTGTGTTGCAAGTCGAACCCGGCCGAGGTGAGTTGCTGTTCCAGCGTGAGGCTGCGCAGTTGAGCGTCGGCCAATTGGCTGCGCACTTCCTTTTGATATTCCTCGCTGTGCTGCTGCAGTTTCAGGCGCGATTCGAGAATGCCCTGCTCGACGCGGCCGCTTTCACCGGTGTTCTGCGCGAGGTCCTGCTGCACCTGGGACAGTTGGCGTTGGTACTCCATCAGGCGGTTGCGCGGGATGTAGCCATTGTCGGCCAGCGGCTGCAGGTTGCTCAGTTGATCACGCAGGGATTGGGCCTGGGCGGTCAGGTCGCTGCGCGCCCGGCGCATGCCGCCGAGTTGCGCGGTGGCGCCGTCGATGTTCGCGCGGATCCCCGCCTGTTCACGGGCAAAGGCTTCGCGGCGGCTGCTGAACAGTTGGCGCTGGCCTTCCAGCACCAGGGCCAGGGCCGGATCGGGGTTGCTGCTCAGCTCGGCGGGAAAGCGGATGCTGGAACGGTTGTCGCGCTCGCTCTGCCAACGCGCCACGCTGGCCCAGGCCAGGCGGTACTGGGCTTGCAGCGACTGCACATCAGCCTGGTTCTGGGTCTGGTCGAGGCGAAACAGCGGCTGGCCTTGTTTAACCGTTTCGCCCTCGCGCACCAGGATCCGGCTGACGACGCCCGGGCTGAAGGTTTGCACCGCTTTGCGCTTGCCCGAGACCACGACGGTGCCCTGCACCGGAATGCCCTGGTCCAGCGGCGCCAGGCTGGCCCAGAGGAAAAATCCACCGGCGCCGACCACGGTCAGCAACCAGCCCATGCGCACGAAGAACCGCGCGTCACGTTGTTCAAAAGTGAGACTGCTCATGCGCCTGGATTCCTTCCCGCTTGATACTGACGACTGAAACTCACACCGGGCCTTTCCTTCGGTGCTTCCGGCTGGCCGGACAATGCGCGCAACACCTCCTGGCTCGGGCCGAACGCCTGCAGGCGGCCTTCGTTGAGCACCAGCAATTTGTCGGCCTGGGCCAATGCCGAAGAGCGATGGGTGACCAGTACCACGCTGCTGCCTTGGGCTTTCATCTGCACAATGGCGCTGGCCAGGGCCGCTTCGCCGACGGTGTCGAGGTTGGAGTTGGGCTCATCCAGCACGATCAGGCGCGGCCCGCCATACAGGGCGCGGGCCAGGGCCACACGCTGCTTCTGCCCACCAGAGAGGCCGCCGCCGTTGTCGCCGAGCAGCGTGTCGTAGCCGTGCGGCAGGCGCAGAATCAGCTCATGCACGCCGGCCTGATGCGCAGCCTGCACGACCAAGGCCGGATCGGCCTGGCGAAAACGCGCGATGTTGTCGGCGATGCTGCCGCTGAACAATTCAATGTCCTGGGGCAGATAGCCAATGTGCGGGCCGAGGTCTTCGCGGTCCCAGCGATGGATGTCGGCGCCATCCAGGCGCACGGTGCCGCCCAGGGTTGGCCACACCCCCACCAGCACGCGGGCCAGGGTGGATTTGCCGGAACCGGAAGCGCCGAGCACGCCGAGGACTTCGCCGGCGCCCAGGGTGAAGCTGACCTGATGCAGGGTCGGCGTGCGCCGTCCGGGCGGCCCCGCGCTGACCTGCTCGAAACTCATCTGGCCCTGCGGCGCCGGGAGCTTCATCGGCTCGCTGTCGGGAGGGAATTCACGCAGCAGATCGTCCAGGCGTTGGTAGGCCAACTTGGCCGAACTCCACTGTTTCCACACCGCGATCAACTGGTCGATGGGGCTCAGTACGCGGCCCATCAGGATGGAGCCTGCGATCATCATCCCGGCAGTCATATCGCCCTTGATCACCAGCAATGCGCCCAGGCCCAACACCAGTGATTGCAGGCACAGACGCAGGGATTTGCTCAAGGACGTGATCACCGAACCGGTGTCGCTGGCGGTGTTCTGCAACCCCAGAAATTGCGAATGCACGGCAAACCAGCGTTTGCGCAGGGCACCGAGCATGCCCATGGCCTGGATGGTCTCGGCGTTGTGCAAATGGCTGGTGGCCAGTTGGCTCGATTGCTGGGAATAGGCGCCCGCCTCGCCCAAGGGCTTTTTAGTCAGGTATTCGTTGAGGCACGCCAGGCCGATCAGCAGCACCGCACCCGCCGTGGCCAGGACCCCGAGCCACACGTTGAAGAGGAAAATCACCAGCAGGTAGAGGGGAAACCATGGCGCATCGAAAAACGCGAACAGCGCCGGGCCGGTGATGAACTGGCGCAACAGGGTCAAGTCGCCCAGCGCCTGGCCGGCATGCCCCTGACCGCGTTGCAGGTTGCGTTCAAAAGCGGCCTTGTACACGCGCAAGTTGAAACGGCGTTCCAACTGGCTGCCAATACGGATCACGATAAAACTGCGGATAACTTCCAGTGTGCCAATAAACGCAAAGAACCCCACGACCATCAGCGTCAACATGACCAGGGTGGTTTCATTCTGCGAGGACAGCACGCGGTCATACACTTGCAGCATGTAAATCGACGGCACCAGCATCAACAGGTTAATCAGCGCGGTAAAACAGCCGACACTGATCAGGATGCTCTTGTATTCACCCAGCGCCTTGAATAAAGGCGCCACGGCAATAGGCTTGGCCATAGTGGTTTATCTTCCTTGAACCAAACGACACGCAATAGTTGCCCGCACCCCCGATCAGGAGCGGCCAACTAATAAACTTGAGTTATAGCGTTATAACGGCAACTAAGGCGCGCGGTGTAATACCACCACGCCACCCGACGCCGTGCGCCCCTGGTATTCGCCTTCTTTCTGGCGATTCAAATGGGTTATCCCGCTGCCTTCGGCGTTCATCAGCCAGATGCCGTCGGGGGTCGGCGACCAGGTCCGGGGCGTGTCCCCCAACCATTGCGCCACGCACGCCACGTCGCCGCCCAAGGCGTTGGCCTGTTCCAGCAGGTCGAGGGCGCAGACCTGATCCGCCTGGTGCAACTGCCAGTGCCCCGCCAGTTGGGCGCTGCTGGGTAATACAAGACTGCTCGCCATTGCGTGGGCTCCTGCCGACACGACTATCACCTGCACAGCGCAGGCGATCGATTGAAAAAAACCTTTCATTGAGCGGCTCCATCCTCAAAGCGCGGCGCCGAAGCGCCGCGCTCGTGCATCACGCCACGATGTCGCTGACGGCCGCCTGGCCTACGGTAGTGACGAGGAAATCCGCCACGCCGTGACCGGAGAAGTCGACCGCCAGGGTCCCCAGGTTGGTGCCTGCCGCGTAGGTCAGTACAGCATCGCCGGCATGCCCGGTGAAGGCATTGACGAAGGTCAGGCCTGCGCCTTTGGTGATGCCGCTGAGGTCGATCTTGTCCGAACCCGAGGTAAAGTCAAAGATCTTGTCTGCCGCACCCGGCTTGGAGTCGGAGCTGGCGCCGAACACAAAGGTGTCATTGCCCGCGCCGCCCCACAGTTGGTCGGCACCGCCACCGCCGTAGATGATGTCGTTGCCGGCGCCACCCTTGATCACGTTGGCCGCGTTATTGCCGATGATCAGGTCGTTGCCGGCACCGCCGAACGCGTTCTCGATGGTCACGCCCTTGGCGATGGACACGTTGCCCACCAGGCCGCCGACATCGGAAAACGACGCCTCATTGAGGTTGATCTTCTGGTTCTGGGTAAAACCGGAGAAGTCCAGGGTATCGTTGCCGCCCCCGTCCCACACCGAGAACACCAGCTTGTCGGCATTCGAGGTGGCGCTGTAGAAATCACGCCCGGTGTTTGAGTTGAAGCCGTAGGTGGTGTCGCCGGCGCGGGTGTTGTAGTTGGCACCGTAGAGCTTCTGGATCGCCGCAATGTCGTCCAGCAACGGGCCCGACGCATAGGCCTCGACCCCGCCTTTGCTGAAGTTCTGGTTGGTGTTGCTCTCGCTCCAGTAACTCATGACGCTGTAGCCGCGAGTGTCCTGTCCATAGGTCGCGTCGTTGTAGGTCGGGTTGCCATTCCCGGCGTTGTAGTCGCCAGGGTGAGCCAGGCCTAGGGTGTGGCCGATTTCGTGGGTCAGGGTCTGCCGGCCGTAGTTGTTGAGGTCCGGCGTCTTGTTGGGCGTGTAGCTGCTGTTGGTCAGGTACCACGAGGTGCCGTCGTAGCCCGCGCCGGTGCCGGGCAGGTAGGCGAAGGCCGCCGCGCCGTCCTGGCCGCCGCTGTAGTTGCCGAAGGTCATGTGGGTATCGCCGCCGGTGGCCTTCTCAGTGAAGGTCACGTTGGCCACGTCCGACCAGGATTGCATCGCCAGTACCGCCTGGTCTTTCTGCTGGGCGTTGAACTGGCTGAAACCCGAGATCCCGTGTTTGTTCAGGGTGCTCGAGGAGGCCGAGGTCAGGAAGGTGTAGGTCAGGTCGATCTTGCCGTTACCGTTCACGTCCCGGTATGCAGCGCCGTCGCGCAGCAGCTGGGTGGCTGCCTGATCGACGGAATAGGACGGTTTGCCATTGACCGTGAGGTTGCCGCCACGGTCATACAAATGGCTGAAGCTATCGATTTGCGAATACGCCGTGCTGACTTGCGCCGCCGACACAATAGCCTGCTCTTTTACTTTTGACATAAACGTACTTCCTTGTTTGCAAATGCATCAGTTTTGATCGATAGGAACCCCGCGGGCGAGATCGTCCTATCACTCGCCTCTTTTGAAGGCGTAAGAAAACTGACACAACTTGAAATCTTTCGTCCACTTGTATTTCTTTGGCAAAACAGTGGCACGCCAGCAACTTTCAGAAGTTCAAGGCCGTATTTATTGGGCCGGCGAGTTTTTGTCGGACAAAAGACCGTGCCGGTTATTTAAATATTAAATAGCAGTAAAGCCGCCCAACTTGGGCGGCCTGCTTAATTAATGGATCCAATATATTGGCAGGGTGTCATTCACAACACTAAATAGCCATTACCTTAACGTATTAATCCTGTGTGTCCCGTATTACCGGGGCAGACGCCAGCCGGTCTTGCTGAGTGCTTCCAACAATGTATCGGCGCCGAGTCCAGGCACTTTCACGCCGGCGTCGGTCAGCATGTCTTCCCCGGCCAGGATCGCGTTGATGATGGCTTCCTCCACCGCCTCGGCGGCCGCGCTGAACAGCGGCGAAATATGATCGTTGTTGACCATCTGCAGTGCGCTGCTCAGCGGCAGGTCCTTGCGCGCGTAATCGGCGGGCGGCAAGTCGTGGTTGCCGGTGGCGAACGCCAGGAACAGGTCGCCGCTGGAATCCTCGGTACCGCCGCCGGTGCGCGCGATGCCGATGGATGCGCGTTGCGCCAGGCGCTGGCACTGATGCGGCAGCAAGGGTGCGTCCGTGGCGATGATCACCACGATCGAGCCCATCCCCGGCGTGCCGCGCTCGGCAAACGGCGAGGGGATATCCAGCAACTGACGCCCCACCGGGTAGCCGTCGACGCGTAATTCCTGGCGTTTACCATGGTTGGCCTGCACCAGCACGCCGACGGTCCAGCCACCCTGCTCCGCCGGCAAGCAGCGCGAGGCGCTGCCGATGCCGCCCTTGAATTCATGGCAGATCATCCCCGTACCACCGCCGACGGCACCCTCCTGCACCGGGCCACCGGCGGCGTTATCCAGCGCCTCGCGCACATGCGCAGGCTTTACGTGCTGGCCCCAGATGTCATTGAGCAGGCCATCGTAGGTTTCCATCACCACCGGCATGCACCAGTACACCGCCGGGTCCGCCAGGCGCTCGCGCTCCAGGGCGATCAAGGTGTCGCGCACAATGCCGATGCTGTGGGTGTTGGTGATGGCCAGCGGCGTGGTCAACAGGCCCGCCTCGCTGATCCACTCCAGGCCGGTGGCATCGCCATTGCCGTTGAGCACGTGGTAACCGGCGAAGCACGGTTGCTGGCGCGCCTCCCCGGCCCGTGGCTGCACCACGGTCACCCCGGTGCGCACCTGCTTGCCATCAATGCGCGTGTTGAGCGTACTGTGGCCGACCCGCACCCCGGGAACATCGGTGATGGCATTCAATTCGCCGGGGACACCCAGCCCCAAAGTGATGCCTAGTTGACGTGCACGCATAACCACTCCTTACAATTTCTGGAACGCCGGACTCAACCGGCCACTGATGCAATACAGAATCACCGACAAGGCCAGCAAGCCGATGATGATCATGATGTCGCGCACCGAGGCTGCCACCAGCAAGGTCACTAACAGGTACCCGGCGCCCAGCACGGCCACCAGCGCCGGCAGCGGCCAGAGCGGCATGCGGTAAGGGTGCTCGCGGTCGCGCAGCAGTACGCGGCTCATCAACGCGCTCAACGCCACCACCAGGTACACCAGCATGATCAGCAGCACGCTGAACGAGGTGAGATCGGCCAGGTTGGAGCTGAAGCTCAGCAGCGCCGACGGGATCGCCAGGAACAGCGTGGCCAGCCAAGGCGAATCCCAGCGCGGATGGATGCGGGTGAACAGCTTATTGATGGTAGGCGTCCACAGCGCATCCCGCCCGCTGCTGAACACCACGCGACCGATCTGGATCACGATGGCGACGATGGCGTTGAACACCGACAGGAAGATCCCCGCGCTGACCAGTCGCGACAGGGTTTCGTTGCCATGGCTGGTCAGCAGATAGCCGATCGGGTCCGGGCTGCTGATCATCGCGCTCAGCGACGGCGCGCCGATCAACAGCGCGGTAATCGGCACCAGTTCGATCACGACCACCAGGCCCAGGGACCACAACACCGCCTTGTGCACGCCCTTGCCGCCGCACTTCATGTCTTCGGCGAGCAACACCGCCGGGCCATAGCCGTTGTAGGAAAACAGACCAATGCCCACCGCGCCGATCACCAAGGCCCAGGGCGCCAGGTGCAACACGCCGTTTTCGACGATCTGCGGTTGGAACAGCACACTGGCGGGCTGCACCGGATTGCCAAAGCCGATCACCACGATCACCAGCAACGCCGCGACTTCCAACAGCAGGCACGTGCCGGTGATCCAGGCATTGAGCTTGATATTGAGGATGCCCAGCGCGTAACTGCACACCACGATCACCAGCGCGACGGTCTGTGCGTCGAAATGCGTGCCCAGCGCGTTGTTCAGGTAGGTCGCGGCGCCCGTGGCCAATACCGGCGGGATAAACAGCAACATCACCAGCACCGTCAGAAACGTCGCATAGCCGGCCATCCCCCCAAACACCCGCTTGGCATACACATATTCACCGCCCGCACTGTTATGGGCGCGGCCCAGTTCGGCGTAGCAAAAAGCGAACATCAGCGCCAGCAGCCCGGCCATCACAAACGCCAGGAACACCCCGCTGCCGGCCTGTTGAATGGCAAAGGGCGCAATCACGAAGACGGAACTGGCGGGCGTCACCGCGGACACGGTGATGGCCACCACATCGAAGACACTCAGGGTCGGTTTCAGCACGCCGTCGGGCGTGGGTGAAGTGCTCATATCGTTATCCTCTGTCGTTGTTCTTGGTGTGAGGCAGAAACGAAAAGTCTGAATATCGCGGGATATGTTTCCCACTGGATAATGGCGAAGGTAAACGCTGGGTTTATGTCAGCCAATTCCCCTATTGGCGTACTCCCCTTGACGGCACCCGACAAAAGCCGAACCCTTGGCCGATCTTTTGCTGGCGGGAGCCTGTTACATGAGCCTGTTCCGGGAAGTCGGCATGCACGCAGGGCTGGGCCGCACCGTCGCGCACATCGGCACCGAGCGCTTCTGGAAACAGCTGGTGCTGTTGCTGCACCAGTGTTTGCCGTTCGATAACGCCCTGGCGATTTACTATCCCGTGGAGGGCGCCCCCCAGGCCCTGGAAGAATACGACGCCCAGCCCAGCAGCAAGCCGGCCTCGATGCTGGTGTACCTCAATGGCTTGTACCTGCTCGACCCGTTCTTCCAGGCTTGCCGCGAAGGCTACGCCAGCGGCGTGTACCGCCTGGAAGAAGTGGCGCCGGACCATTTTCGCCAGAGTGAATACTTCCTCAATTACTTCCACGACAATGTGCTGGAAGACGAGGTGCAATTCATCCTGCAACTGCCTGGGGCGGGCACGTTGTCGTTGTCGCTGGGGATGCAAAGGCGCTTCAGCGCCGATGAGACCGGGCTGATGACCACCTTGGCGGCGTGGGTGTTGCCATTGATGCAGCAGCACTGGCAGCAGAGCACCCAGCGCGCGCCGGCCATGGACAGCCAGATTCGCGATGCACTGGGCCAGTTCGGCTGCGGCGTGCTGTCGGACCGCGAACTGGAAATCGCCCGCCTGGTGCTGCGCGGGTTCTCTTCCAAGGCCATGGCCGAGCGGCTGAACATCTCGCCGGACACGGTGAAGGTGCACCGTCGGCATCTTTACGCGAAGCTGGATATTTCGTCACAGCCGGAGCTGTTTTCGTTGTTTATCCAGTCGTTGGGGCATGATCTGGAAAATCCCTGAGCCGGAGGGCTCAGGGATGAATGGGCGGGGTGTTGTGTGAGGTGGGGTTTGATGGTGGCTCGATTGTGCAGGGTGGCCCTATTGCAGAAGGTGGCTTTTCCTTTCTTTTGTGGCGAGCGGGCTTGTCGAATCGTCGCACCGCCCGCGTTGGGCTGCGAAGCAGCCCCCAAACCAGCCTCAGATGAGTACCTGATACACCGCATGCTCACTGAATGGGGCTGCTGCGCAGCCCAACGCGGGGCAAGCCCGCTCGCCACAGTAAACCCGCTCGCCACAACAACCCGGTTCACCACAACGAGCCGGTTCACCACAGCAAATGGTTCACCACACTAAACAGGCTTGCCGCAGTAGCCACTCCACCCCCTATCTTCAGCGCCCGGTACGAATGGTGTTCCACACCCGCGTCCGAATCCGGTCGATGTTCAGCGGCATGGCTTCCAGCGCGAACAGCTTGCCCATCATCTCGGGGCTCGGGTAGACCTTGGTGTCGGCCTTGATCGCCGGGTCCACCAGGCTGTCGGCGGCCTGGTTGCCGTTGGCGTAGTGCACGTAGTTGGTGATGCTGGCCATCACTTCCGGGCGCAACAGGTAGTTCATGAACGCATAGCCGGCTTTTTCGTCGGGCGCATCGGCGGGCATGGCGACCATGTCGAACCAGATGGCGGCGCCTTCCTTGGGAATGTTGTAGCCGATGTTCACGCCGTTCTTGGCTTCCTTGGCGCGGCTTTCGGCTTGCAGGATGTCGCCGGAGAAACCGACGGCCACGCAGATATCGCCATTGGCCAGGTCAGCGGTGTACTTCGAGGAGTGGAAGTACGCCACGTAAGGCCGCACTTTCATCAGCAGGTCTTCGGCTTTCTTGTAGTCTTCGGCCTTCTTGCTGTGGTGCGGCAAGCCCAGGTAATTCAGCGCGGCGGGCAACAATTCCGGGCCGTTATCGAGGATCGCCACCCCGCACTTCTGCAACTTGGCCATGTTCTCGGGCTTGAAGATCAAGTCCCAGGAATCCACTGGCGCGTTATCGCCCAGCACCGCCTTGACCTTGTCGATGTTGTAGCCGATGCCGGTACTGCCCCACAGGTACGGGAAGCCGTGGGCATTGCCCGGGTCGTTGTTTTCCAGGGCCTTGAGCAGCACCGGGTTGAGGTTCTTCCAGTTCGGCAACTGGCTCTTGTCGAGCTTCTTCAGCGCGCCGCCCTGGATCTGGCGGGCCATGAAGTGGTTGGACGGAAACACCACGTCGTAGCCGGATTTACCGGTCATCAACTTGCCATCCAGGGTTTCGTTGCTGTCGTAGACGTCGTAGGTAAAACCGATGCCGGTTTCTTTCTGGAAGTTCTTGGTGGTGTCCGGCGCGATGTAGTCCGACCAGTTGTAGATTTTCACCGTCTCGGCGGCCTGGCTGATAGAGGCCACCAACATCAAGGGCAACAGGGCAATGGCTTTCATGGTTCGATTTCCTGGCGGTTTTAGGGCTGTTTTTATGGCAGGCGATCAAGGATCAAAGCGTTACAGAATCAATACGTAGGTCTTGCGCACGGTTTCCTGGATATCCCAGATACCGGTGCTGTTGGCTGGCAACATCAGTGCGTCGCCGGCTTCTATGTGAATGGTTTCTCCGTGGTCCGGGGTGAAGGTGCAGCGACCCTGGATAAAGTGGCAAAACTCCTGGGATTTGATCTGCCGACGCCAGCGGCCCGGCGTGCACGCCCAGATGCCGGTTTCGACGCCGTCGTTGCGCTCCACGCTCAGGGTCGACGCCACGGCGATGGGCTCGCCCAACGGCACGGCCACCGGTGATGCGTCGGGCAAGTGGGCATTCAGCGTGTCTTTGAATTGAGTGATGCTCATGGGTTTTCCCGTGTGAGTGAAACGACTTAGTGCATGAAACCTTCCATGAACTCGGCCATGCCGGTCGCCAGCTTGCGGCGCCAGGGCGCGGTGTTGGGGTTGGCCAACACCTGGTCTTCATGGACAAAACTGCGAATGATCGCGTTGTACCCCAGCCAGCGGCAGGGTTCCGGTTCCCAGGCCTTGAGCGCGTCCAGGCCGCGCTCGCGGATCACCCAGGGTTGCTGGACCAGCGGCGTGTCGCGGCCCAGGATCAAGTCGGCCAAGGTGCGGCCGCCCAGGTTCGTCGCACCGACGCCCTCCCCGCCATAGCCGCCGGACAGCGCGATGCCGGTCTTGTGATCACAGAGCATGTGCGGGCGGAACCGGCGCGACATGCCGAGGTTGCCGCCCCAGGAGTGGGTGATCCGCACGTTCTTGAGCTGTGGGAAGAGTTCGCCGAACAGGTAGCGACGCAGCTCGACCTCGCTGTCGGTCAAATCGAAGTTGTGCCGCAACTTGCCGGCGAACTGATAACCGCCACGGGCGCCGAACACCAGGCGGTTGTCCGCCGAACGCTGGCCATAAGTGACCTGGCGGCTGCTCTCACCAAATGCCTGGCCATGGTTCAGGCCGATTTGATCCCAGGTGCTGGCAGGCAGCGGCTCGGTGGCAACGATCAGGCTCTGTACCGGCAATTGGTACTGGCCCAAAGGCGGCAACGTCGTGGCATACCCCTCCACAGCCGGCACCACCCAGGCGGCGCGCACACTGGCCTTGGCGGTGCGCAGGCTACCGGACTGCCAGTGGGTGACCGGGCTGTTTTCGTAGATCGCGACACCCATGCGCTCCACTACCCGCGCAAGGCCGCGCACCAGCTTGGCCGGGTTGATCGTGGCGACATGCGGTGCATAAATACCGCCATAGGGCTTGGCGATGCGAATCTGCTCGGCCAATTGCTGCGGGCCGAGCCAGCGATAGTCGGCCTCCGTCAGGCCCTGGGCATGCAATTTATCCAGGTAGCGGCGCAGGCTGCCTTCCTGCTCGGGGTAGCGCGCGGCACAGTACAACGCGCCGCCCTTGCGGTAGTCGCAGTCGATGCCTTCATGGGCCAGCACCTGCGCCACTTCGTCGGGGATGGCGTGCAACAGGTCAAACGAGGCGCGACGTTGTTCGGGCGCGAGGCCCGCCAGCAGGCGGTCTTCACCCAGCAGGTTGCCCATCAGCCAGCCGCCGTTGCGGCCGGAGGCACCGAAGCCGGCGGTTTGCGCCTCGATGATCGCGATTTTCAGTTCAGGCGCCTGGCGTTTCAGGTAATAGGCGGTCCACAGGCCGGTGTAACCGGCGCCGATAATGGCGACATTGACGTCCAGGTCATGCTCAAGGGAGGCCCGCGCGGTCAGCGGGTCGTCCAGCTGGTCCATCCATAAACTGATATTGCGCCATGCCGGCATGCCAAGCTCCCCTACCTCGTTTCGATAGGCTGGATCCTAGAGCGCGGCGTTATTGGCTGTCTTGCGCGCGTGCACGCAGGGAAATTTGTTTGACGTAGGCCTTGGGCGATTGGCCGGTGTGCTGGCGAAACGCGCTGTAGAACGCCGACAGCGAATTGAAACCGGCCGCAAACGCCAGGTCATCGACCTTGATCGGCGGCACCGCGCTGTCCAGGGCTGCGAGCAAATGCTGGAGCCGCGCCTGGTTGACGTAGCGGTAGAAGCTTTGCCCCAGCACCTGGTTCAGCAGGTAGGAAATCTGATTGCGGCTGTAGCCACACTCCTTGGCAACCCGCTGCAGGTCCAGCTCCGGGTCCAGGTAGGGTTGCTTGCGCTCGAAGTATTGCTGCAGGTCATTGGCCATGTGCCCCAATTGCTGGGGCGACAGGCCCAGGCGGCTGACCGTGGGTCGCGTCGCCTGCGTCGGCTGTTCATGCACCAGCGACGCGTATTCATTGACCCGCCAGATCAACCCGTCCCGCACCGTGATGGCCTCGCTGGTACGAAACGACACCAGGCCCTGGCTGCCCCGCAGCGTGATGCGGTACTGGATAAACGCGGTGTCGCCATCGGCGCGAATGCGATCGGAGTGTTCAATCGCCTCGTCCGCTTCGCGGGGCATGCTGGCCTGCAGGTACTCACGCAACTCGGCATAGCCGACCACGCGGTTCTGGAAGAAGTCGTGGTACTGGATATCCGCGTGGTAATAGGACATCACCCCGTCCAGGTCCCGATGCCGCCAGCACAGGTGGTGGCGCAGCACCAGTTCACGCGTGGCGTGGGAACACTGGCTGTCATCGTCGGGGCTGAGGTCGGGCATGAAGAGCTCTGCGGCGGGTAAACCCTGGAGATTGCCGAATTTTCGCGGTGCGTTCAATGGACGGTGGCAACTTCTGACTAATGGCCTTTTGCCTAATTTCTTGTAAGCCGTGATCCATATCAAACGAATCGAAAACAACCGCCGAACGGGGCTAAAAAAGTCTCCTTGGGCTTGCGAACGAATGCTATTTTGAAGTTCTCCGACGCCACGACCAGTGAAGGTCATGGCTCCCTGCCGCGAGCTAAAGGAAGCGCTCAATGTACAAGGTGGGCAATATGAACAAAGTGACGTTCCCCAACGCCTGCCAGCTGATGCGCTGGCATTTTCATCCGATGGGCTTCGAGGCGAGCATGGACGCGCCCGGCAGTATGATCGCCCGCCTGTTCGACCGTGTCAGCGGCGAAACCTTGATCGCCATTGCCGGCATCCCGTGTGCCACGGTGATGAACGCCGCCGACGTGGAGCGCATCATCGAGGCGGTGGAGGATGAACTCGAGTCATTCGTGCCGCCGCTGTCGTTGCGGGCCTGACAGCTCATCCATCAAACAATGGGTCAACGATCTGGGTAGGCATCGCCGTCAAGCCGGCCCCTACACAAGGATTCGTTGGTCGTCGAAGAATGCTTTCCTGCCATCCACCCGCTCCGAGGCTTTCGGCACATTCACTGCCGGACCTTCCGGTTTCTCCACATACCAATAGCAGTGGCTCACCGCTCGGGTAATACCGACATAAGCCAGGCGCAGCACTTCGTCCTTTTGCGCTGTGTCATAGGGCTCGCTGTCACCGTCCTTGCCCAGGCCCGCCATGCGATAGACCTGGTTCTTGTAGGGCGAGCTGGTTACGTGCTGGCAATCTCCCAGCAGGAAGACCGCATCCGCCTGCAGGCCCTTGGCGCTGTGATAGGTCAGCTGTTTCAACCGGCGCGCCTGGATTGGCAAACTAGAATCCACATTAATTACAGACTGAATATGCTCTTGAATCAATAGTTTATCGCTGCTTTTTCGATACAACATCAATACTGAATCGCCCTGCTGATAGTGCTCCAGCAGCTTGCGACCTAAGGCGGCGTCGTCACGTTCGAGTACGGTGACCGGCACCAACGCCTTGGGTGTGCCAGCCGCCTTGGCTTTCTTGCCAGGGATCGCCGGTGCGGCCCGCACAATGTGTTCGGCAGCATCAATGATGTGCTGATGGCTGCGGTAGTTCTCACCCAGCATCACCCGCGTGGTACTCGGCGACGGGAACTCCTGGTTGAATGCCATGAAGTACTTCGGCGAACTGCCGCGCCAGCCGTAGATCGACTGCCAGTCATCGCCCACGCACAACAACGACGAGCGTTGCGCCCCCCGCCCGACATGCATCGCCGGGCCGCGACTGCGGATCTCGCGCAGGCTGGCGCGGATCCACGAGACGATCTGCGGCGACACATCCTGGAACTCGTCGATCATCAGGTGCGACATCGGGCGCAACAGCGGATCACTGAGCAGCTTGAGGTTTTCCGGGGTATTTTCGCCGAACAGCGAAAACATCCGGTTGTAGGTCATGATCGGCGGGGATTGATCGAGCAGATGGTCTTCCAGGGCTTTCCAGAAAATGCTCAGGGCCTCGAAGAAGAAGCGATCGGGATCGTCCTTGGCAAAGCTCATGTTGCCGACGGCGGTCGGCACGTCGAGCCCCAGGTTCTCGATAAACCCCGCCGCCATGACAAAGCTGTCCAGCAACGGCGCCGAGGCCAGCTCACCCTTGACCTTGTAATCAAAGCCGGGCCCGGCACTGGCGTCACCGGCGAGGCTGCTCAAAAGGCGCTTGGACGAATCGTAACTATCCAACCATATCAATGGCTTATGACAGAAAGCTTGAAACAGGGTGCGCTTTACCGCCCACTCTGCACGCACCGACAGTTTTGCATTCGGCCGGCTGATCTGCGCGTTCTCCCGCGAGTCGAAGCCCAGCACTACCCAGGCATCCAGCTCCGGGATATAGCCATGGCAGTGAAACTGCGCACCATTGATTTCGAAGGTCTGGCGGCTGGGCTCAATGCCCTTGATCGGCCACGCGCCGGCACGGAACCACAGGTCCTCGATCACATCACAGAGCTCTTCATCACGCTTGGCAGCCAGTTCGGTCACTGCCATGCGCTTCTGCACATCCGGATGGTCGCGCTCCAACTCCTTGAGTTGCAGGCCTTGTCGGGCCAGCGGTGTCATCAGCTCGCGAAATCGCGCGTGGCGGCCATGCAACTGGTGATAGCAGGCATTCATCTGCTGGCGCTGGGCATCACCGATACGCAGGTCGAACGGGTTGCTGTCAGCCTCTTCGAAACCCGCGCTGAGGTTCTCGAACGCCTGCAGGCGCTCAAAGCCCGGCAGGCTGCGCACCATCGGCAGGATGCGCGAATGAAAGGTGCGCACCACGGCCTGGGCTTCTTTAAAACCAAGGGGTTGGCCCCAGAGGTTGAGGATTTCCATGAGCTTGTTGATGAAGTCTTTGCGCGACTCGCGGGTGAACGTCACGACGGTCATCGAGCTGAGTTCAAAGCCCAGGTAATGGGTGAGCAGCAGAATCCGCAGCACCAGCGAGGTCGATTTGCCCGCGCCGGCGCCGGCAATCACCGAGGTTGATGGCGTATCGCTGAAGATCATCTTCCATTGCGCCGCGCTCGGTTGGGCATGGGCCGGCAGGAGTCGGGCAACGTCAGCCTTGATACGCTTCTTGATATCGGCCGTGAGCGGCAGGCGCCAATCGTCGAACAGGCTGTCATCCACGCCCGGCGCACGGTGCTCGTCCGGGCGGAAGTCGCGGATCAGCAGGACTTGGCGGCCTTCTTCAAGGCCGTCCGCCTTGCCCTCGCGATAGCCGTACTCCACCCCTGCTTCATGGCCGCTGCGAAAACCATCGGCCTGGCCGTGCAACCAGGAAAACCGGTGCTGGGCACGCAACCGGGTCAGGCCATGGCCAAACAGGCGAGCGGCGAGGCGTTTCAACAGGGGCATTTCTGCCAGGGGGCGCAGTTCAGGGGGCAGATCAGGCTTGTGTTGCGGCACGCGGACTCCTGCGATGAGCTGAGTTTCAACAAGTTCGCCATGGTCGCCGGAATTGCCGTTCAGTTCCACCAATTGCTTTGCCGTCATGCAGTTAGGCGATGAACTGAAAGTACAAGCGCCGGCTACCAATCTAATCGATTGATAGGAATCAGGCATTTTTTACGCTTTTTATCGATTATGCCCTGCTGGATCATAGGCGCCATCAACAGGAGACGATCATGCTTGAACTTCGACCTTTTACCACCTTGGGCGGCGCCCACCACGGCTGGCTCGATGCCCATCATCATTTTTCATTTGCTGAATACCATGATCCCAAACGCATGCACTGGGGCAACCTGCGGGTGTGGAACGACGACATCATCGCCCCTGGCACCGGCTTCCCGCAGCACCCGCACCGGGACATGGAAATCATCACTTATGTGCGTGAAGGCGCCATCAGCCACGCCGACAACCTGGGCAACAAAGGCCGCACCGAGGCCGGTGACGTACAGGTGATGAGTGCCGGCACCGGCATCGCCCACAGCGAATACAACCTGGAAGCGACACCCACCAAGATCTTCCAGATCTGGATTATCCCGAACGAGGCCGGTTTGCCGCCGTCGTGGGGCGCCAAGCCGTTCCCCAAGGGTGATCGAGAAGGCTTTGTCACACTGGCCAGCGGCAAGGCCGGAGACAGCGAAAGCCTGCGCATTCGCGCCGATGCACGCCTGGTAGCGGCCAATCTGAAGGCTGGGGAAACTGCGCAATACCGCCTGGACCAAGGGCGTCGGGCGTATCTGGTGCCGGCGACGGGCGTGATTGAAGTCAATGGCTTGCGTGCGCAAGCGCGAGACGGGGTTGCCGTGGAAGATGAGCAGGTGTTGCACGTGACGGCAATTGAAGACAGCGAGATCGTATTGGTCGACCTCGCTTGAGCCGTGGCTTGCCGGCGATGGCGGTCTTGCGAGCGCTATCGCCGGCAGGCCGGCGCCTTCAGCGGGTTATTCGCTGATGGCGCCGTCAACCAGCACTTGTGCCTCTTCTACCAGCTGCTTGAGGTGATCTTCGCCGATAAAGCTCTCGGCGTAGATCTTGTAGATGTCCTCGGTGCCGGACGGACGCGCGGCGAACCAGCCGTTTTCGGTCATCACTTTCAAGCCGCCAATCGCCTGGTTGTTGCCCGGCGCATGGCTGAGGATCTGCTTGATGCTTTCGCCGGCCAGTTCGGTGGAGGTCACCTGCTCCGGCGACAGCTTGCCCAACAGGGCCTTTTGCGCCGGCGTCGCCTTGGCGTCGACGCGAATGGCAAAGGGTTCGCCCAGCGCATCCGTCAAGCCACGGTAGATCTGGCTCGGGTCCTGGCCTTTGCGCGAGGTCATTTCTGCCGCCAGCAGCGCCGGGATCAAACCGTCCTTGTCGGTGCTCCACACCGTGCCGTCCTTGCGCAGGAACGAGGCACCGGCGCTTTCTTCACCGCCAAAGCCCAGCGAACCCTCGAACAGCCCATCGGCGAACCACTTGAAGCCCACCGGCACTTCGTACAGGCGCCGACCGATGCGGGCGGCCACGCGGTCAATCAGGCCGCTGCTGACCACGGTCTTGCCCACGGCCGCGTCGGCACGCCAGTCGGGACGGTTCTGGAACAGGTAGTCGATCGACACCGCGAGGTAGTTGTTGGGCGCCAACAGGCCGCCGGACGGGGTCACGATGCCGTGGCGGTCGTGGTCCGGGTCGCAGGCGAAGGCAACGTCGAAGCGCTCCTTGAGGCCGATCAGGCCTTGCATGGCGTAGCTGGAGGACGGGTCCATGCGGATCTGGCCATCCCAGTCGACGCTCATGAAGCGGAACGTCGAATCGACTTCGGTGTTCACCACGTCCAGGTTCAGGCGGTAATGCTCGGCAATCGCCGACCAGTAGCGCACCCCTGCTCCGCCCAGCGGGTCCACGCCCAGGCGCAGGCCGGCGCTGCGGATGGCGTCCATGTCGATCACATTGACCAGGTCCGCCACGTAGCTATTGAGGTAGTCATGGCGATGGGTGGTGTCCGCCTTGAGGGCCTGCGCGTGGGTGATGCGCTTGACGCCAGCCAGCTTGTTCGCCAGCAGTTCGTTGGCCTTGGCTTCGATCCACTTGGTGACGTGGGTATCAGCCGGGCCACCATTGGGCGGGTTGTACTTGTAGCCGCCGCTTTGCGGCGGGTTGTGTGACGGCGTGATCACGATGCCGTCGGCCAGGCCGCTGGTACGACCGCGGTTGTAGCAGATGATGGCGTGGGAAATCGCCGGCGTTGGTGTGTATTCATCACCTTCGGCCAGCATCACGTGCACGCCGTTGGCGGCCAGCACTTCCAGCGCACTGGCGCCGGCTGGCGTCGACAGTGCGTGAGTATCCAGGCCGACAAACAGCGGGCCGTTAATGCCCTGGGCTTCGCGATACAGGCAGATGGCCTGGCTGATGGCGAGCACATGCCATTCGTTGAAGCTCAGGTCGAACGAGCAGCCCCGGTGCCCGGAGGTACCAAAGGCCACGCGCTGGGTGGAGATTGCTGCATCAGGCTGGCCGGTGTAGTAGGCCGTGACCAGTCGCGGGATATCCACCAGCAACTGGGCTGGCGCCGGCTTGCCCGCAAAAGGACTGATTGTCATGCATGAACCTCGGAAAGAAGGAATCGGAAAAGTCGCAGTTTACTGAGTGTTCGACTGCTGCGCGACGGTATCGATCCTACAGCATCAAGAGAAAATTCACGTATTCACCCCATCTGTGCCTGCCGCAGCGCGTCGCTCAATGCCGCCAGGGCAATATCCAGGTTGGTTTGCCCTTCAAAGGTATGACTGATGCGCAGGTGCTGGCGATGCAGGCCGCTGACACTGAACAGTTCACCCGGGGCCATCACCACGTGTTCAGTCAGCAGGCGCTGGAACACCTGGCGCATGTCGACCGGCCGGGTGCAGCCCAGCCAGAACGTCGCCCCGGCGGCGGGCGCGCGGTAAGTCACCTGGTCTCCCAGGTGCTGGTCCAGGCGCTGGCCCATTTCGGCGGCCTGCTCGCGCAATTGCTGGCGCAGTGCGCGCAAGTGCTGATCGATCCGGCCGCTCTGGTACAGGCGCGCAATGGCACGCTGGCGGATCGACGACAAGCGAAATGAACGCAGCAGAAACTGACGCTGCAATTCACTGCTCATGCGCCGGGACAGCAGATAGCCAAAGGGGGCTTCCGCGCCCAGGACCTTCTCGAACGAAGAAAACACGATCAACCGTTCGGGGTTCACCAACTCCCGCAGGGGCGCTTGCGCCCCCTTGAAACCCAGCTCGCCGAAGGTGTCGTTCTCCAGCAGCCAGCAGCCGTATTGCTCGAGCAACTGCGCCACGCCCAGGCGTTCGCTGATCGACATCGCCACCCCCGAGGGCAAGCTGACAGCCGAGGACAGCAACACCAGGTGCACGGGCTCATCACGTAACAGTTGATCGAGGGTCGCCATGTCCAGGTGCCCGTCGGGCGTCCAGGGCAACTCGATGAGGTGCACCCCGGCATCCTGGAACAGACGCAGGATCAGCCAATCACACGGTGACTCCACAATCACCGTGGTGCCCCGCAGGCCCAGCACCTCGATCAGAATGTCCAACACCCCGCGCAAATCGGCACCGATATACACCTCGTCGGCGTGCCAGCAGCGCGTGGGCGATGTGGTGTAGCGCGCCGCCAACGCCGCGCGCAACTCCCACACGCCGCACGGCTGCGACCACGGCTGCAACGGGTGCGGATAGTGACGCACCAACTCGCGTTCCAATCGCAACAAGCTGCTATCCAGGGATGCCAGCAACGCCGGCTCATCGCCGCTGAGCACCAGCATGCCGGGGCGACGGGCCGCCGCGTAGAGCCGATCGAGCAAATCGCCGCCCGCCCAGGCCGACGGGCTCACCGACAGCGGCCAGGCGTAATAGCCCGATTTCGCCACCGAATAGACCCTGCCCTCCTTCTCCAACAGCGAATACGCGTATTGGATCGTCGAGATCGATACGTTCAGGCGCCCGGCCAGTTGGCGCAAGGACGGCAGTTTTACCCGGGCATCGGTACTGACCTGGTTGATCAGGCTGATCATGTAGCGATAGACCGCCTGATACGCGAAGTCAGCCTGCCGCTCGCCGCGCAGGCTCATTGACCGGACAATTGCAGGGCCTGCGCAGGGTTGCGGGCCGTTGCGCGGGCGCCGCGCGGTTTACTGCCCGTAATGACCATCGGCCGTTTCTGGTACAGGTGCAGCAACAACGGCAGCGGCAAGCCACTGGTGTCCACCACCCACTGCTGCAGCATGTCGGCGCAGGGCTTGCCCTGCAGCAGTTTGTGCAGCTCAGGCAGGGCCACCAACATGCCGGGATGGCACTGGCGCAAATAGCTTTCGAGCCTTTCGCCATGATGGATAAACGGCGAGAACAACAGGCAAGTCAGCTGGGTTTCATCCAGGCCGAAAAACTGGTTGGCCTGGGTGGCCGACAAGGTGCGGCCATCACCGGTGCAAGCCTCGGCGAACATCGCCTCGCTCAGGTGCAGGCGGCGCATGAACGGCGCCACCTGCTGGATAAAGCCTTCGACGCCCATTTCGTAGTCCAGCGTGCGCAGGCACTCGGCCTGCAACCCACGCAGGTGAGCCATCAGCAAGGGATGGGAAAAGGCCGGATGGCTGAAATGAAAGCCCAGGGCGTCAGGGGTGTGGGCCATGAACTCGGTGAGCAAGGACGACGACCTCGGGTCGACGCCATCGAGCAGGTCGGCAATGCCGATGTACGCCAAGTGGCGGTGGCCGGCGAGACTGGGCGTGACGCGCGGCGCATGTTCTTCGCCGTACAGGTCGTCGTAGTAAGCGGTGCTCCATTCTTCCATGCGCGCGAACAAGCCGTTGAGCGACTGCGGCCAGGCTTTGGGGGCGGCGACACCGGTGCCCAGCGCGGTTTTCTTCAGCCAGGCAAGCAAGTGGCTCTGCTTGCGTGGCGAATCGCCACTGACCAGCGCATGCACACCGCCGCGCCAGGTGCTGGCCCGCTGGTAGAAATCCCCCAAGGCCAGGTAGGTGTCATTGCTCAGCGCCGCGCGACAGTCTCCGGCGGTCATGTGCCCCACCATCACCCGATTGCGCTGGCTGATTTCGCGCCCGGCGGCATTGGCCGGGCGAAGGTGGTTAAAGGGGTGAACGTCGTGGTTTTCCACCATCAACAACTCCACGCGCGGGTCGTCGTGGAGAAACAGGCGGGCGTAGCCTCGATTGAGGGTGTCGAGCCTGCTCTCGGTCATGCCGGGGTAGCGCAGGGTCGCGACCCGCAAGTGAAAGGTACGCGGGGCCCGGCCGGCAATACTCAGTTGCGCAGCGCGCAGCAGCGCCAGGGTGTAGCTGCTGACCTCGCCGCCGCCGTGGGCGATCAGCACCTTATAATCCCCCACCTGTTCCATGCCACCCGCCGCGACCACGATACGCTGGATCAACAATTGAAGTGCAGTACGTTCAGCGCGATTAAAGTGCCCGATCAAGCGTTGCAGAACTTGCTGGTAAACATACGTCATGGCTTGTTCGTGAATAGTGCTCATCATTCTACTACCTGAGTTGAAATATCAGTTTCAAGCAACTGCTGACAGTGTTTGCTTGAGCTATTGCGCAGATAAGAAGTTCGCCCGTCGCCAGGTGCACCGATGAATAGACACTAGCACCGCGCAACAAAACGACACGGATCTCTTCGGGCATGGCTCACGCCTGGAAAACGCACAGACAGCCTTTATTACTGGGCCGAAGCGCGCCGAGGCGGCCATCCTAGGACTATTCCGACGCCCTCCTACGCACCTTTATCCAACAACTTGAAGAAACATCCGACAAATTGATTCAAGCAACTTCTTGCTGTCCACACTGTGAACTTCCCCTGCAAGTAAGTGCTCGCCCTGCACCACGTCTCGGCTACGCGATGAGTTCGAAGCCCTCGCGGATGACGCATCAAATAGTCAATCATTGCTCAGTCCTTGAGATGAAAGTGAAGGGCAATTATCAGCGCTGGAATAATGATTAATAGATACAGAAGCTGGCCGAAAACCAGTGCAGATAGACAACACCGCAGGCGTTAATGACGCGCACACAACAACGCCGCGCTGGAATTCAACGCGGCGTCAGGGGGAAAGCCAGGAATCAGGGGCTCAAATGCAGGGAGGTCAACTTGAAGCCTGCGCGGCTTCAGCCCTGTCAAATGGCGCATTTGCCCCATGCGCCAGCGGTCAGGAACACTCGTTTGCGAATATTCCTACGCCTTAAACAGCTTCAACCTGCAGTGCCACACGCTCGCGGCACGGGCATTCGTCCATGTAGCGGTGTGCTTCCACGAACTGATTGAATGGAAACACCGTGGTTTTCAGCGGTACCAGCACGCGGTCAGCAGTCAGCTGGTTGATATCCCGCAAGGCGCGCTGCAAGGCGACCTGGTCCTGGATGATGCCCAGCTCAGGCTTGCCGGTGAAGTTACCGATGCAGTGCACAAAGAACTGAATGTTCTTCTGGAACGCCGCACAGGCCGGGAATGGCGTCTGGTTGCCACCTTGCAGGCCATAGAGCACCAGGCTGCCACGTGGCGCCAGCACATCACCGAGCAGCGACATCTGCGGGCCGCCCAAGCCATCGAACACCACGTCCACGCCGCGGTTGTCGGTGAACTTGTTGATCTGCATCAGCAGGTCCTGTTCTTCGGTGACGATGACTTTCTCCGCACCGAGGGACAGCAGGTATTCGCGCTCTTCGCTGTCCTTGGTGGCGGCAATCACCCGCACACCCAGGGCTTTACCCAGTTGCACAAAGGAAGGACCGGCGCAGTGGCTGGCGTCCGTCACCAGGGCAAATTGGCCGGGCTTGACGCGTGCCAGGTCCACATACGCAAAGTAGGCGATCAGCAGCGGCGTGTAGTGCACGCTGGCTTCTATGGGGCTCAAGACATCCGGGTAGCGGGTCAGGGCCGAACGGGGCAGGACGATCTGTTCGCCATACACCGGGTAATCATTGGGGCTCTCGGCCGGAAAACTGGCGACTTTATCGCCGACGGCCAAGTCATCCACGCCATCGCCTACGGCAACCACGACACCGGCCATCTCATGACCAAGGCCGGACGGCAGGCGTGCATGGGAAGACGCCAGGTTCTGGCGCCACAGAATGTCATACCAGCTGATGCCAATCGCTTCGACACGCACCTGCACTTCGCCCGGTGCGGGCTGCGCGGCTGCATGCTCTTCGCATTTGAGCACCTCGGCCGGACCAAACTTGTGAAAACGGATCGTGCGGGACATCGCAAACCTCGTCAAAGTAACCTCTAATGCCATGAACTCTATCTGGGCTTTCCAGGTAAGACCACCGGTCGCCGTTAATAGTCGACATGTCTGTTATTGATTCCGCAACTGAGGAATTGACCTCAAGTATCGTAGGAAAACTCAATTATCCTGTGCAGAGTACCAGCCTTTCCCCGTAAGATTCATGCCGGTCATTGTTCCTATGTGGCCGCTCTCGTCAAGTTTGCTGACTCTTCCAGGACACAAGATGAACCGTAACGACCTGCGTCGTGTCGACCTTAACCTCTTGATCGTATTCGAAACCTTGATGCATGAGCGCAGTGTGACCCGCGCTGCCGAGAAATTGTTCCTGGGCCAGCCGGCGATCAGCGCGGCATTGTCGCGCCTGCGTGGGCTGTTCGATGACCCGCTGTTCGTACGCACTGGCCGCAGCATGGAGCCGTCGGCCCGCGCGGTCGAAATCTTCGCCCTGCTCTCCCCGGCCCTGGACTCGATTTCCACCGCCGTCAGCCGCGCCGCCGAGTTCGACCCGGCGACCAGCACCGCCGTTTTCCGTATCGGCCTGTCCGATGACGTCGAATTCGCCCTGCTGCCCCAACTGCTCAAGCGCCTGCGCGCCGAAGCCCCCGGCATCGTGCTGGTGGTGCGCCGCGTCAACTACATCCTGATGCCCGGCCTGCTCGCTTCCGGCGAAATCTCGATTGGCGTCAGCTACACCGCCGACCTGCCGGCCAACGCCAAGCGCAAAGTCCTGCGCCGCAGCCTGCCGAAACTGCTGCGCGCCGACAGTGTGCCGGGCTCCCTGAGCCTGGACGACTTCTGCGCCCGCCCCCACGCGCTGGTGTCGTTTGCCGGCGACTTGAGCGGGTTCATCGACGAAGAACTGGAAAAGCTCGACCGCAAGCGCCACGTAGTGCTCGCCGTGCCGCAGTTCAACGGCCTGGGCACCTTGCTCTCAGGCACCGACATCGTCGCCATCGTCCCCGACTACGCCGCCGAAGCCCTGACCGCCGCCGGCGGCCTGCGCGCCGAAGAGCCGCCGTTGCCGGTGCGCTCGTTTGAACTGCACATGGCGTGGCGAGGGTCGCAGGATAATGATCCGGGGGAGCGGTGGTTGCGGTCGCGGATTCAGATGTTTTTTGGGGATCCGGATAGCCTGTAAAAAACTGCGCATATCAAAAAACGATTATTGACATATAGCCATATGAAAATCTAACCCACTGCAGTCAGCCCAACGCCACTTGATTCCAAAGTTCAGTTCAAGTACACGCAGCGGAAAGTTCTCGAAAATAAAATGCAACTTGTATTCGTTACTCGACAATGTCAATTTGCCATGACGATGAGCCTGTAGATCACGGGAAATTATGACAGTCATTGCGTTTTTCGAGGACGTGCGTATCGCGATCGCCGATGTGCTGATAACCAAGAGCCTGGGGCGCGAAGCGGCACGTACTCCCACAGGTGGCACCACCGAAGACTTTGCCAGGCACGGGCTGCAAGTCACCCGCCTTGTCCGCAAGATGGTCACGGCCGAGGGGCCGGTCGGCAGGATCGAGTGCCTGGTGGCGGGCACTGTAAGCCACATCGACGCTTTCGCCCAGGTTCTGCAAGCGGTCCTCAACAACTCGCTGCCACTACCGGATGAGTTGCGCGAAACGGTGCGCCGGGCGGGGGTATTTGGTTGTTTCCAGGTAGCGACTCAAATTGCCGACAACAGCGGCTTTTCGGAATACGAGGTGATCGGCGTTGCTGGCGCCAACATGTGCTTCCAAACCGTCGATGCAACCCGTGTGGAGGAAGTCCTTCCCTACTTCGGCAAGGTGTATATCGCTGGCAGCGGCTCGTTCGATCTCTTGCACTGGCTACGCCTACGCGGCGAGACGTTTGCGCGCGTCTTCGCGGAGCACCCGGAAGATACCAAGCGCTTTCATATCGCTCATATGGTACCGCTGATGCTGATGCAAGAGGACCTAGGGGAGCAGCGAACCTTGCAGGCGGGCGTCGGTGGCTACTACGAGGCGTTTCAGATCCTTCCTGGGAAGCTCGAACCGTTTGATGAGTGCCTCACGGTGTTCGTCGACCTGCTTGGGCGCAAGCGTGATGCCACCGTCCAAGTGCGGCACGTGCTGTATCACTGCTACCGTGGCAGCACGCTGCATGTGCTGTCGCTCAACACTCCCGTAAAAGTCAGCGCCGTAGCCCCGGTGAAAGTGCCGCTGGACGATTTTGGATACCACGAGATTCCTCCGCTGCAGGGCAGCTCGGTGTCGCCGTCATGGACCCGGCATATGGTAGCGGCGAAGTTAAGGGGAGCGCGCACCATTCGTACCGTGATCCGCAAAAAGGTTGGCGGGAAATGGGTGGACAAGCGCCTGCTCAACAATGGTGCGGTACCGGTGGTGCTGACAGTCTCGCTAGCCGGCGATAACCTGGTGCTGGCGGTGGATGTGCAATCCTACGAACAGCACTTCACTCGCTTTCCCAGCGATCACGATACCGTGCTCAAGGTCTAGCGGCCTGTTGCAAATCTACTGCAGCCGCTACGGATGCCCTTGGCCCGGGATGAGCTCAGTGGCCCGCGCGGGGACGGTTACCGCCGCATGATCGAATAATCCGCCGCCAAGCGGGGTGGTACGCCCGATGAAGTCGCTACGGTCGCCGCGCTGCTGATGGGCCCTGAAGGCACATTCATTACCGGCAGCGACTTCCTTATAGACGGCGGTGTAACCGCTCAATATTGGTACGGCGACGACCAGTAGGGCTAAACGCCGTCAAGCTTGCTGGCGTACCCACTCGCGCACCGCTTCCGCAAACATCCGCAAGGCCATCGGCGGGTGTCGGTTAGCCGGGTAGTAAAGACATGCACCGGCATAGGAAGGCCCCCAGTGAGGCAGCAGATGGACCAGCCGCCCGGCCTGTAAGTGCGCCTCGACCTGCTGCTCAGGCACCCACGCGATGCCAATGCCCGCCAGCGCGGCCTTAGTCATCAGGTTGAGATTGTCCATGGTCATGGGCCCGTTGACATCAATGCTGGCTGACCTGCCCGCATGGTCGAGGTCCCAGCAAAACAGCGTGCCGCTGGCAAAGCGAAACCGGATGCATCGATGCGCCTTGAGGTCATGGGGTGCACTAGGCGCCGGGTGCCGGCTGAGGTACCCGGGCGAAGCCACTGCGGCAAATCGCACGTCGGGGCCGAAGCGCACCGCGATCATGTCCCGCGGGACATCATCAAACAGGCGAATGCCGGCATCGAACCCATCGGCGACGATGTCGACCAAGCGGCTATCGGCCACACACTCGATATGGATCTGCGGGTTGTCCTGGAGGAATTGGGGCATGACGTGCTGGATCAAGCATTTGAATGACGACTCGGACGCACTTAGGCGGATCAGGCCGGATGGAGTGTTGCGCTCCGACGTGACGTCGTTGACCGCGCATTCGAGATCGCCCAACAGCGGTTGTACGCGCTTGAACAGTTGCTCTGGAAGGAACTCCTCCCCCCATTCACAATTTTTGACTGACGCTGAAAGCCACCCCATACCAGCTTGGTCTTCTGTCAGCAATCGTCATTCTCGATCGCTCACACACCCGGTACGGGTGGGGGCAAAAATAGGGGCATAACTCATTTTTTCTGCCTGAAACTACCTTTCCAGAGGTAAGTAAAAATGTTTTTTGGGGATCCTGAGAGTCTATAGAAGCCGTCTGGCAGGCCGTTTATCTGATCATTTCTGGCTTTTCATAGGCCATGGAGATCCATCCACTTCCAGAGGATTGCCAGACTTGGGGCATGCTTCGGATGATTTAAAAGGATGCCCCCAGCCTGAAGCCAAGCAGGCTATTGATGAGAATGGGGACACTGATGGTGATAAGAATCCTCGATCCTACCCGGTATCAATGACCGAGCCGTAGTGAGCGCACCACCCACCACACTCGACAATTGCGTGCGAATGAAAAAAAGATGATGGCATAATGCCTTGGCAACCGGCAAAATCCACATGTTCCCAACGGATTTGAAGGACCGATTCCGATGACATGGCCAGTCACGCTGAAACTCGACAGCGCAGCCTACTCCCTCAGCGTAGTGCAACGCGTAGCTTATTCTCTGGCCGACATTGTCGCGATCCAGGTCGGTATTGAAGCCAATCAGATAAGCCTGACGGCCCACCCAGCTGAAGTAAGGCTAACGCTTTCCCCGGAACAGGCTCATTCGCTGATCCTCCAGCAGCTGAACGACTTCGCTCTACGCGATCATATCAACCGTGAAACTGCTGGGCTGCGCGAAGTACTGGCCCGAGCCGCTCTCGCTGGATGTGGGATTTCCCAGTGACACTGATTGCGACAGACGCCAAGCACTACCGCTTGCTACCTTTTCGATTCATGCGCATGAACACGGGACATGACCGTGACATCCTGCTCACCTCCGATACCGGTGAGTACATGCACGTGAACGACGCGCAATTACGAGCCCTCAGTTACTTCGACGTTCAAGCAAGTACGCCTTTTTACAAGGACCTGCTGGCCCGCCACTTCATCTACGAACCAGGCTGCCACGACCCATTCCCGGAAATGGCAGCGCAGTATCGCAGCCGCAAGGACTTCCTCTTCCAGGGTCCTGCACTGCACTTGTTCGTGGTTACATTGCGCTGCAACCACACCTGCCAGTACTGCCAGGTGTCACGGGCCCCTCTGGGAGGATCCGGCCACGATCTGTCGGAAGCGGATGCACAGGCGGCGGTCGATCGCCTGTTCGAATCGAACGCTCCCGCCCTGACTGTGGAGTTTCAGGGTGGCGAGCCGCTTCTGGCCTTCGATCGCGTCCGCCAGATTGTCGAATGGGTCGTTGAACGGAACGTGGACGAACAACGGGATATCCAGTTCGTCATCACGACCACGCTGCACCACCTGACGGAGGAAATACTCGACTTCGCAGAGCAAAACCGCATCCAGTTTTCGACATCGCTCGATGGGCCGGCGCCCTTGCACAATGCCAACCGCCCTACCCCGTCACGAGACTCCTACGAACGCACTGTCAAAGGCATCCAGTGGGTCCGTGAGCGCCTTGGTCATGATGCAGTTTCCGCGCTGACCACGCTGACTTCAAGAAGCCTTGAACAACCTGAAGCGATCATCGATGAGTATGTTAGCCAAGGCTTCTCCAGCATTTCGCTTCGGCCTCTGAGTCCTTATGGGTTTGCCACCAAGAGTGCACATCGACTTGATTATCCTATTGAGCGATACCTGGCCTTCTACAAGAAGGCACTAGCCTATTTGCTGCATATCAACCAACAGGGCGTATACCTCTCAGAGAGTTATACGAGCCTGTTGCTGAAAAATATCCTGACCCCCTTCTCCTCCGGCTATGTAGATCTGCGCTCCCCTGCTGGCGCAGGCACTGCGGCGCTGGTTTACAACTATGACGGTTACGTCTATCCCTCGGACGAAGCCCGAATGTTGCTGGAGATGGGTGAAGACGGCTTGAAGCTCGGCACCGTGCAGCAACCCCTGTCTGAATTACTCGCATCGCCGGTTATGAATGCGTTGCTCGCCAGTGGTGTAGCAGAGGCGCTGCCGGGCTGCACCGACTGCGCACTTGTACCGTACTGTGGTGCAGACCCCATCGAACACTATGCCCGCCAAGCTGACCCGATCGGACACCGAGTGTTCAGCAGCTTCTGCAAGAAGAACATGGGGTTGCTGAAGCATCTTTTCGGCCTGCTTTGCGATGGCGACGACAACGTGCAGAGGGTGCTGCTGTCTTGGTTGAACAGGCGCTCTTACAACGATGTCCGGTTTCCGGGTTACAGGGGCTGATGGCGATGCTGCGCAAAGATACCCACTTCGAAATCCATCACCTGAATGAGCCGAAACTGCTCAAGGTCATCACTCTGGATGAGTTCATCGGACAAGGCCTGGCTGTTTGTGCCGGAAACGCTGAGCTCGGTGACCTGCTGCTTTGGCTGCCAAACGAAGAACGGCTACGGAGCCCGCATCTGCTCTCATTACCAGTGGGTGGATTCCTGATCCCGGAGCCATTGATCGGCGACTTCGACAGCGCGCGGCCACACCTGCACACCCCAAAAGACGCGGATGTCGTGCAGCCCGGCGATGTCATTGCCATCACACCAGGCAACGCGTTGGTGCGAGTGCTCTATAGACGAGGCTCAGACAGCAACCTGCTGTTCATGACCGATCGTTGCAACAGCCTCTGCCTGATGTGCTCGCAGCCGCCCAAAGATATCAATGACCGGTGGCACATCGAGGAGAACCTACGGCTGATCGACCTGATGGACCCGGGCGAGGAAAATCTGGGAATCAGCGGCGGAGAACCAACGCTTTATCGCGACGGTTTGCTCGAAATCCTGGCCAAGTGCAAAGCCGTTTTGCCGCAGAAATCCATTCATGTGCTCAGCAACGGGCGTCTGTTCCAAGACTCAAGCTGGATCGCAGCGCTCTCTACCATCGGCCACCCTCAGTTGAGCTGGGGCATCCCGCTTTATGCAGACAATGCCGAAGACCATGACCATGTGGTGCAGGCTCCAGGCGCTTTCAGCGAAACCCTGCAAGGTCTTTACAACCTGGCCCGCGCCAACCAGATCATCGAGATACGCGTGGTGCTCAATCGCCTGACCACGCCACGCTTGCCCGAACTCGCCCACTACGTATTCAGGAACCTGCCCTTCGTGCGGCATGTTGCGTTGATGGGTATCGAAAGTACCGGCCTGGCAAGGAAGAATTACGAAGAACTGTGGATTGACCCGTTGGACTATCAGGAGTCGTTGAGCCAAGCCGCGTATTTTCTGTTCAACCGCGGAGTGCCGGTTTCGATCTACAACTTGCCCCTGTGTCTGATCCCGGCCCACCTCTCGCTTTTCGCCCGCCAGAGCATCTCGGACTGGAAGAACCTGTTCATCGATACCTGCCAGCAATGCGCTGCCGTCAAACATTGCTCTGGTTTCTTCAAATCCCACAACGACCGCTGGCAGAGCCGCGGCGTACAACCACTATCGACCGAGGCTTTTAACGCCTATGCAAGGAGTGCACAGTGAAATTGCTCGACCGCTGGAAAGTTCTGATCAGTGGGATCAGCTTGCTGCCGATGGCAGGTACTACCCTGGCACAGGCGGCCCATATGTCGCTCGCCGATGCGAACTGGCAACCCAACGACAAGCTACAGCCTCCGGTATTTGCCGATACGCTCAATGCGCCAGACACCGTCAACATCTATGCGGCACATCGATCGCACAGTTCTCACCGGTCCCACAGTTCGCACAGTTCTCACTACAGCGGCTCAGGTGGTTATAGCGCACCTCGCTACTACAGCCCACCCGCTACCAGCACCCGAAGCTACAGCGCGCCGAGTGCTTCGAGCAGCACCCCCAGCAGCAATAGCCTTTATCAGTCGCCTGGCACTACCAGCGGGACAAGTTCGAGTACTTCAAAGAGTCGTGCGACCAATGAGCAGAAAAGCAACCTGGTCACCCGTGTGCAGACCGCGCTGATGGTTCGCCAGTATTACCAAGGCTCCATTGATGGGGTAATGGGCAAAGCGACGCGTGGTGCGTTGATGGCCTTTCAGATGGACAGTGGGCTGACCGTCAATGGCCGGATGGATACGCCATCGCTGAATGCGTTGGGTATCAAGATTCCATAAGTCGCTTCAGGTTAAAGCTGGCGTCCGTTCAGCAACGAAGGAGTTATCCCATGCAGCACATCATTCAAGTCGACAAAACTTTGTCGCCATGTTTTTAGAATTCGAATATCCCCAAAAGCACCAGAAGGTTCTAGCATGTGATCTGGCGCTTACTCAGCAATACGTACGGATACGGAAATGGCAAGGATTGATCTGAAAGTCCCCTTCTCAGAAAAAGATGAAGCGAAATCACTCGGTGCCAGGTGGGACCCGAGCCTGAAGACTTGGTACATCCCCGAGGGTGTCGAGATCGCTCCCTTGGCTCAATGGCTGCCCGTAACAGAGCACGCAGAGTGGGAGCACGGCCCCGAATTTAGTGTCAGAGCACCTTATTACTACGTCATAGAGTCAGTGTCAGACTGCTGGGGCTGCTCTAATTTGACCCGCGTGTTTGCGTTCAAGCTGCCCGAGCAACACGAAGAGTTCGATTACTACGAGGATGAGGACGAAGATTTCGCGCTCACAAGCAACCTCGGCGAATGGAAGTGCCATGGATATCGCGGAACGGTCTCCAACGTCGCCAGCCTCTCTCCCTTGGTCACGAAGCAGATCCATCACTTCACCAACAAATTCAAGCAGGCCTATAGCAAAACAGTGGGCAGCCGTTATCTGATGAATCACTGCGAAAACTGCGGAGCCAAGCTCGGCGATTTTTTCATGCACAGCGAACCTGGTGGAGCTTTCTTCCCAACCTCACCTCAAGAAGCTCAGCGGATGACTCTCATCAGAATCAACGAGCGGTTCGACGCCAACTGCAGCGTCGGCTTTGCATCCGAAGATTTTTTCGACTGGATGCAGGTTCGCGAACAACCCTAATTCCCCTATTCAATCCCGGACAGTTCGAGGACCCACGGGCCTCAGGCCCACCTTTGGTATTGAGTAAAATCAGTAGTCACTGAACAGCGAGACAAGTTAAAAAGGGCCGCCGTGTACTTTGCCAAGAAATGTATTGCTCAATTAAACGATCACTGGAGCAATACGAGGTCGATGGTTTTATTAGCTAATTGATGTCCCTGTCATCGCTGAAGTTATAGTGCTCAAACCGCCTCACCACGATAACGATTCATGGCTACTTGGATATAGGTACGTCGTAGTGAGTGGTACAAGGGCGTTCAACAAAGCTGATCAAGGCAGCGCGGCGCAATGCGCCCGCCCGCTCAGATAACCCATGCCGATCACCACCGCCGGTGCCAAGCGTTTTACCTGGGCTCAATGCTATAAATGGACGTGGTTGTACTCTGATGCACATGTGGCGCTGCCAAACACAATGTATTGCGCCCCAGGCCCTTGGCTTCATAAAGAGCGGCATCCGCACGGGCAAGCAGGCTCGCCGTGGTGTCACGTTCGTCTGGCACTACGCAGCAAACACCGATACTGATGCGCAGTGAGATGATTGCCTCGCCAAACCGCGCCGGCGACTCCGCCACCGATGCGCGCAACGCGTCCAGAACGGCCATGGCGTTTTCGGGGCTGGTGCGGGGAAGCAGCACCAGAAACTCCTCGCCACCATAACGACCGATACTGTCGGATTCACGAATGCGTTGGGTGAGGTGGTTGACGCAATGGCAAATCACTTCATCACCCGCCAGGTGTCCATGCACGTCATTGATCTGCTTGAAATGGTCGATGTCGACCATCGCCACCGCCAGGTAGGACGCATCTCGACGCGCGCGCTCCAATTCTTTGGAAAACTGCTCGAGGACCGCCCGGCGATTGAGAATGCCGGTCAGTACGTCTCTTAACGCCAGGCGCTGGAATAGCGATTCACTGCGCTCTTTGGCCAGCAGCACCAGTCCCAGGGAAATCATCATGGCGGTGAACGTGCCGATGCTGACTGAAATGGTTTGCTTGAGGTTGCTGACGTCGTAGCGCATCTCGGCAGCCCCGCCGCCGATGATCGCGACGACGCGCATGCCCAATCCGATCAAGCTGATGCTCGATCCGATGATCAACAGCATACGCGCACGCCCCTGAGCCGGGATGTAGCGCCGCGTCCAATAAATGATCAAGGCGCACTGCACCATCAACACCAACGTGGCCGCGAGCATTCGCGGCTCCAGCGTGTCGATCAAACTTGCCATCAATACGAGCATGAGTGCAGCGGGTGCAAATATCCGCCACCAGGAGACGGGCAACTCGACAATTCGAAATACGCTGGCCCCGTAGAACGCCAGCGCAACCGCCAGCAAAGTGTTCGCCGCCCCATAGGTCAACCACAACGGCGCGTGCCCGTACAAGGTGTATCCCACGTAAGCCAGGGCATGTGCGAGCAAACCGAAGCCAATGGTCAGCAAGCCGTCACGCTGGTTGAACTGGCCGACCAGTATCAGACAAAACGCCATGATCGTCGCCACTAAGGCGACGCAGGCAAAAAGCGTGGGGGTATGGGCAATCATCGAGTCTCACCAGGCGCTGTCAGGAGCAGCTCGGCTGGAGTTTAGTCGAATAGGATGCTGTCGGTGGGAGGGGCAAAAGGCGGCAAAAAGCGGCCGAGCGCTCACAACGGCCCACAAAACAGCGCCAGGCACTGCTGCTCAGATAAGTGAGTGGCGACCAGCAGCGTATGCCAACCCTCAACGTCATATGACAGCGCCTGCCACACCAGCCACAGGTGACCGAGTTGAAACATCGCCCAAGTCAATCCTGGCGACCACGGCGGTCAGTCAGCGCGATTATCTGCGGCCCGGGACGGCGCAGTGACCAACCGAAGTTCATGCCCGCCGCCGCCAGCAGAATGGCGCTCGCGCCAATCACTTGCAGGCTGCTGAGCGGATGCGCGAAGGCCACCCAGTCGACCAGGATGGCGGCGATCGGGTAGATGAATGACAGAGCCCCGACCAGGGCCGTGGGGATTTTCTGGATGGCGCTGTAGAGCAGCGTCGACATCAGCCCGGTATGAACCACGCCGATAATGATCAAGTAAATCCAGGCATCCCCGACCGTGTCGACCCTGTCGAAGTCCACGAATGGGGCCAGCACCAGCACGCCGACCACCATCTGGATCAGCACGATCAGGTGCGCGGGCACCTCCTTGAGGCGCTTGGTGATCGCTGCTGCCACCGCGTAGAAGAAGGCGGAAGACAGCGCCAGGCAGACGCCCAGCAGGTAGTCGGCGCCGCTGGCCTGCCCGCCGCCCTTGGCGAACACGATCAGCATCAGGCCGACGAAGGCCACCAGCAGCCAGCCGAGCTTGGCGATGCTGAGGCGTTCGGCGTAAAACAGCGCCCCCAGACCGACCAGCATAAACGGCTGGACATGGTAGACCACCGTGGCAATGGCGATTGACGCATGCTGGTAGGCACTGAACAGCAGCACCCAGTTGAGCATCAGCGCCACCCCGCCCAGGCACACCCAAATGAACTGCCGGGCAGTGATCAGCGGGCGACGCAGCACCCCCAGCATCAGGCACGCGACCAACATCGCCAACGCGCCGAACACGCAACGCCAGAACACCACGGCCTGCGGGCTCTGCCCCGACATGATGACGAACCAGCCCACCGTGCCGGAGATCAGCATGGCCGAAATCATTTCGAACGTCCCACGGGTTTGCGCCTTCATCACTCTCGGCTTCCTTGCTGTCGACATTGCCGTGACCCAGGCCGCCGTTCGCGGGAGAGTTCGACAAATAGAACTTTATAATGAACTAACGACCACTATAATGAACACGCTAACCCAGAGCGTCAATTCGCAATCGGATGATTTGAAGAACAAATGACTGACATAACGAACAGCCCCATGAGCCATAATCCCAGCCGAATCGATCTGCTGGCGCTTTCAATCAAGCGCGAACGCCTGGCCGCCGGGCTGTCCTTGACCGAATTGGCGAAGCGCGCCGGGGTGGCGAAATCGACCTTGTCTCAATTGGAGTCGGGAATCGGTAATCCCAGCATCGAAACCTTGTGGTCGCTGGCGATGGCGATGGGCCTGCAAGTCACTCGCTTCTTCGAGCAACCCCAGCAAACCCTGCGGGTGATCCGCGCCAACGAGGGCATGACGACGTATGCCGAGACGGCCAATTATGCCGCGACACTGCTTGCCGACTGCCCGGCCGGAGTGCGGCGCGACCTCTACCGGTTGAAGGTACAGCCTGGCGAAGTCCGCCTGTCCCAGCCTCACCCGGCAGGCACCGTAGAGCACGTGGTGCTGTGCAGTGGCAGTGCCCGCATCGGCCCGGCAGACGGACCGGTGTTGCTGAACGCGGGCGACTACATAAGCTACCTGGCGAATGCGCCTCACGTGTTCGAAGCGCTTGAGGCCGACACTACTGCGGTGATGGTGATCGAGCATCTCTGAGGTGGCGGCCATGGACACGGCACGAACAACCAGCCACGCGCCGAAGTCACCGGCAAAGTGCCCATACTCAGCGAACACGCAGAGGCTGCTTTCCCGACACGTATCCGTCAGCCGTCATAGGCCAGTTCGGCGGATCGGTTGATCTTTCGCTGCACTGATCCCTGCACCTGTGGGCTTTCAAGCGTGATCCCGAACCGGCCAGACAGCGCTTCCCGCCCCTTGGCTGTCAATCCAAGTGCGCGACTGTCGAGGTCTTGAATAACCCACTGGCGGCTCAGGAGCATCTGCAGGAAAGCCGCGCCGAGCGCCCCCGCCAGATGAGGGCGGCGCATGCTCCAGTCCAGGCATGAACACGCGAAACGACGTCGCTGGGCCCTGGCCTTTTCCACCTCGATACCCAACCCCGTCATGGCGGTTTCGCCGCTCGCCGTGAGCTGATACAGGACGTCCCCGGCAACCGCCACGGTCAGCCAGCCTGACGCGATGAAGTGGTCGTGCAGCTGCACGGCCAATGATCCTGCCATGTGGTCATAACAGGTACGCGCGAACTGCAATCGGCTCGGGGTCGTGGAAACGTAGCGCGTGTCCGCGTTTTGGCTGATCACCATGAGGGCCTCGATCGCCTGGGCCACCTGCACGTCCGCCAGGCTGTAGTAGCGATGCCGACCCTGCGTGTGCAGCCTTACCAAGCCGGCGTCTTTGAGCCGTACCAGATGCGCACTCGCCGTGGATGCACTCACGTCGGCGATAACCGCCATTTCGGTACTGGTACGTGCGTGGCCATCCATCAGCGCACACAGCATTTTAGTCCTCGCAGGCTCGGCAATGGCACCGGCTACCCGAGAAATCGCGCTGTCATTGCCTTGGGCATCCATATTTCGTTCCTGAGCGAATCGTCGGCATGAAAGGTGTTCGATAGTAGCCGTTCTTTGTGAACAGGACTCCAGGAATGACGCCTTTTGAAGCCGCAACCCATGCCGATCCCTACCCTTATTACGCCTGCCTCAGGCGACAAGGTGGGCTGTACTTCGATACCGACCTTCGGTTATGGATTGCAAGTAGTGCCAGCGCGGTCGACGCCCTCCTGGGGCATCCCGACTGTCGGGTGCGTCCGCCGGACGAGCCGGTTCCCGCGGCCATTGCGCAAGGCGCCGCGGGGATGATTTTCGCTCGCTTGATGCGCATGAACGAGGGCCCGCAGCACATGTGCCCGAGGATGGCCATCGAACCGGCGTTGGTCGCTGTCGAGACAGAACGCATCGCAGGCCTCGTGGCACGCCTGGTCGAGACCCTCCCCGTCGAGCACCTGGATGAATTGATGTTCACCGTACCGGTGTGCGTCATTGCAGCGCTGATAGGCTTCCCACCCAGCCACCTACAGGACGTCGCAAGGCTGACGCGGGATTTTGTTGCCTGCCTGTCGCCCCTGAGCGACGACATTCAACTCGACAGCGCCCATGGCGCGGCGACTCGACTCAGGCAATTATTCAGCGCGCTGCTGAGCGACGCCAATGACAGTAGCCGCTTCCTGAGCCACGTCCAAAGCGCTTGCGCAGCCACCGCCTGGAGAGACCGCGAGGCATTGATCGCCAACCTGATCGGCCTGTTGTCACAGACCTGTGAAGCCAGCGCAGGCTTGATCGGCAACAGCCTCGTGGCGCTGCATCGTGAGCCTGGACTGCTTGAAGGCGGGCAGCAGGTTGCAGACCTGGTGGCAGAAGTGGCGCGCTACGACTCACCGGTGCAAAACACCCGGCGATTCGTCACCCAGCAATGCAATATCGAGGGCAACGTACTGGCGCCCGGCGATACCGTTCTCCTATTGCTCGCCTCAGCCAACCGGGATCCCGGCGCGAACCCGGAACCCGATCGCTGCTTGCTCGAACGAACCCAGCGACGAACCTTCAGCTTTGGCGCGGGAAGACATCAATGTCCAGGCCAGTCGCTTGCCTTGGCGATCGCCGCCGAGGCGGTCTCGGCATGGCTGCGCCGACAGCCAGCCGCGTCTGTGGGTGCTTTTCGCTGGCGGTATCTGCCCTCCCTCAATGGTCGCATTCCCAGGTTCCATGGTGATCGGGACACCCAGCGATGATCGCAGGGTTAGCTCAGGCCGCGAGATCAACGCGGCGCCCAATGCCCCGGTTGTTCCACCACCCCGACGTACTCGGCCAACAACGCCGGCAGGCTGGCCTGCAAAAACGTCACCCACGTGCGCACCTTGGCGTCCAGAAAGCGCCGCGAGGGGTGCACCGCGAAGATAGTGCGCTCACGCAGCCGATAATCCGGCAGCAGGCGTAGCAGCGAGCCGTCCTGCAAGGCCGGGGCAGCGCTGAAGAACGGCAACAGGCTGATGCCCATGCCCTCTTGCGTCGCCTTGACCATGGCGTCGGCCACGTTGGTCCGGAAGGCTGTGCCGGGGGGAACGCTGAGGTCTCCCGCCTCGCCCTGGAAGCGCCACTCATCTTCCTGAAAATCCTGCAGGTGCAGGCGCCGGTGTTGCAGCAGTTGCCCGGGATGGTCGGGCACGCCATGGTTTGCCAGGTAACGGGCCGCTGCGCACGGCACGCTGAACAGCTGGCCGATGGTCTGGCTGACGAAGGCCGAATCCGGCAGCGCGTGGGCGATGGAGATCACCACATCATGCCCCTCCTCGAGCGGATCGGGGGTGTGCTGGGACAAGCTCAGTTCCATCGACACCTGCGGGTGAAGCTCGCTGTAGCGTGCGATCAGCGGGGTGATCAGCACGCCCAGCCCGCTCATGCAGTGCACGCGCAGGCGTCCGCGCGGGTTGAGGTGGGCGCCGCTGGCTTCGGCGCTGGCGTCCCGGATGTCGTCGAGGATGCCGCGACAGCGCAGCAGGAAACGCTCGCCCGACTCGGTCAGGCTCAGGCGCCGGGTGGTGCGCTGCAGCAGGCGCGTCTGCAGGTGCTGCTCCAGGTCGGCGATCAAACGTGAGACATGCGCGCCGGAGAGGCTCAACACCTCTGCCGCCGCCGCGAAGCTGCCACTGTCGACCACCTGCACAAACACCCGCATGCCATTGAACACGTCCATCAGCGTCGGGCCTTGATTGCTACGCAATACGTACGGGTCATTTACCGGTTCCTGTCTTTAATACGGCGCTGCAGCCACTACACTGGAGCCTGTTGATAGAGGACGACACCATGAAAATTCAATTGCTCGGCGTTGCTTTGCTGCTCACCGCCACCGGCGCTTTCGCCGCCGGCGGCAATGACAGCCAGGGGCTGGATATCCAGCAGATTGTTTCCGTCACGGCGGTGCCCGGCAGTTGCCAGGTCGAGCCCGCGACCCTGGTGTATCTCGACAGCCAGGGCGTCAGCCACACGCTCAAATACAGCGTGATGGGCACCTGCCAGGGCGGCGTCTAGAGCAGCTTCCAGGTGTAACTGAGGATCAGCCGGTTCTCATCGATGTCGCTGCGGTAGTTGGAGCGCGCCATCACATTGCGGATGCGGATGCCCAGGCCGCTCAGCACGCCACTTTGCACGGCGTACCCGATGTCGAGGTCGCGCTCGCGGTCCTTGCCCTCGTAGCCGGCACCGGTCTTTACGTTGTCGCCGGTGATGTAGCGCACGGTGGTGGTCAGTCCCGGCAGGCCCAGCGCGGCAAAATCGTAGTCGTAGCGCACTTGCCACGAGCGCTCGTCGGTGTAGGCGAACTCATAGGTCGGCACCTCGTTGCCCAGCGGGCTGATGTTGGCGAAGACGCGCGGAAAAGCGCTGTCGCCGTACATCGCTTGGTAACCCACATAGACCGTGTGCGCGCCGCGCTTGGCCGACAACAGCGAGAAAAACGCCTGGTTGTCGATCTTGCCGAGCAACCGGTCGCCGTCTTCGCGCGCAGTGTAATAGCCAAGATTGGCGCCCAGTACCCAGGTGCCAAGCGGCTGGCTGTGCTTGAGGCCGATGAAATCCTGGGCGTAGATGTCCTTCAACTGCCCGTGCCAATAACTGACGCTGGTGCGCTTGCTGTTGAAGGCATAGTCGCCGCCCACGTAGTTGAAGGTATCACTCTCGGCCCCGCGCTGCGGTACATGGCCGAGCATGGCGATCATCTTTTCGTCACCCGCCTCGTTGCGCAGGCTTGTGGTGCTCAAGTGGCCGGCCTGCAACGCCAGGCCGTTGATCTCGCTGGAGCTGATGCCCACGCCCTGGTAACTCGGGGGCAGCAGGCGGATGTCGCTGAAGGCCAGCACTGGCAGGTTGGGCTGCAGCTCGCCGACCTTCAATTCGGTGTTGGACAGCCGCGCCTTGAAGGTCAGCCCCAGGCGGCTGTACTCGTCGGCGGCGCGGCCATCGTCCTTGACCGGCAGCAAGCCGGTATTGACCCGGTCCGGGCTGCTGTCGAGCTTGAGGCCCAGGGTGCCCAGCGCATCCAGGCCGAAGCCCACGGGGCCTGGGGTGTAGCCGGACTTGTAAGTGAGGATGAAGCCCTGGCCCCACTCCTCGGCCCGCGATTGCCGATTGGCCCCGACGATGTCGGAGAAGTCGCGGCTGAAGTAATAGTTGCGGGCCTGCAGGGTGGCCGTCGAGTCCTTGAAAAAACCACCCTCGTCAGCCGTCGCCGCAAGGGGCACGCCCAACAGGGCGAGCCAGATACGTTGTGTGTGCATGTCGTTGCTCTTCGTTATTGTTGTTATCGACGGTTCGGCAGGTCACAGCGCCTGGGCGGTCGGCAAGACGACACGGGTGCGCCGCTCATTCAGGGCAAACACGGTCATCGCCAATGCGGCGATGGCACCGGGAATCGCAAAGGCCATGAAGTTCAGCTGCAGCGGCAGTTCAATCGCCATCAGCGCACCGCCCAGCAGCGGGCCGACGATGGCACCGTTGCGACCGATGCCGGACGCCCAGCCCAGGCCGGTCGCGCGGATAGACAAGCCATACAATTGCGCCGCCCCGGCATACAGCAGGATTTGCGTGCCGATGGTGGTCGCGCCCGCGATGAAGATCAGCAGGTAGAGCACCGGCATCGGGCTGTTGATGCCCAGCAGGCTGATCGAGAACACCCCGGCGATAAAGAAGCCGATGGTCACGGTCACCAGGTTGAGACGATCACCCAGGCGCCCGCCGATCAACGCGCCCGCCATGCCGCCCAGGTTCAGCGCCACCAGGAACGACAGGCTCGACCCGAGGCTGTAGCCGGCGCCGGCCATCAGTTTGGGCAGCCATGAACTCAGCGCATAGACCATCAGCAGGCAGCAGAAAAACGCGGTCCAGATCATTGCCGTGCGCACCGCCAGGCCGTGGCGGAACAACTCCACCACCGAGGCGCCCTTGCCCTTGATGTCCGCGATGACCAACTCGTCGTCGGCATTGATCGGCGTGCCCGGCGACAGCCGCGCGAGCAGTGCCCGTGCCTGGTCCGTGCGGCCCTGGCGGATCAGGAAACCAATCGATTCCGGCAGCCAGTACACCACCAACGGCAGCAACAGCAGCGGGATGACGGCGACAAAAAACATCGACGACCAGCCATAGGCCGGCAGCATGAAAATCCCCACGCTCGCCGCGAGCATGCCGCCCAGGGAGTAGCCGCTGAACATGAAGGCCATCAAGGTACTGCGAACTTTTTTCGGTGCATATTCGTTGATCAGCGCGGCGGCATTGGGCATCAGCCCGCCACAACCGAGCCCGGCGATAAACCGGCAGATCCCGAACTCGGTCGGGCTGCTGGCGAAGCCGTTGATCACGGTGGCGATGCTGAACAACGCAAAGCAGAACACGATGCCTTTCTTGCGGCCGAAGCGGTCCGCCAGGGTGCCGAAGATCAACGCACCGAACATCATGCCGAACAGCGCATAGCTGCCCAGGGCGCCGGCCTGCAAGGGGGTGAGCCCCCACTCACGCATGATCGACGGCAGGACCACACCGTAGATAAACAAGTCATAGCCGTCAAAGATCAACAGCACCGCACACAGGCTCACGATCAGCCAGTGAAAGCGGTTGAACGGGGCATTATCAATTATCGAATGGACATCATGGGTACGCATGGCAGTGCTCTCTTTATTGTTGTTGTGAGTCAATGTCTGCAGGTGGAACACGCAGGTGAAAGCGGGCGGTCAGCCGAGGTCGCCACCCCCTACCGGCAGGGTTACGCCGGTGATGTAGGACGCCTCGTCGGAGGCCAGGAACAGAATCGCGCCAGCCTGTTCGTCGATGCTGCCGTAGCGCTTCATCGGGCTGCTGTCGAGAGTCTGGTCGACGATCTGCTGATACCACAGGCGCTCCTGCTCGCTCTGTGGCTGGCTGTTGCGCGGGATACGCCGTGGCGGCGCCTCGGTGCCGCCGGGCGCGGTAGCATTGACGCGGATGCCGCTGCCGGCGGTTTCCAGGGCCAGGCAGGCAGTCAGTGCATTCACCCCGCCCTTGGCCGCGCCGTACGGCACGCGATTGAGCCCACGGGTGGCCACCGAAGACACATTGACGATGGCGCCGCTGCCCTGCGCCAACATGTAGGGCAGCACGCAATGGCAGCACCACAACGTCGGGAACAATGAACGGCGCACTTCGGCTTCGATTTCGCTCTCGGCGTAGTGCTCGAACGGCTTGGCCCAGATGGTCCCGCCGACGTTGTTGACCAGAATGTCGAGGCGCCCGAACCGCGCCTTGGCGGCGGCCATCACCCGCGCGCATTCGGCGTGCTGTTCGAGGTCGGCGGTGAGCAGCAGCGCGCGCTCATGCTGCAACTCATGCACGAGTTCCGAGCGATCCACCGCCACCAGCCAGGCGCCCTCCTCCAGCAAACGCTCGGCAACACGGCGGCCAATGCCCTGGGCCGCGCCGGTGACCAGCGCGACCTTGTCTGTGAAACGTGAAGTCATGCGTATGTCCTCAGGCGGCATCGCAGCTGGCGCTGACGTTGGGGGTGAATTTTTCGTAGTGGAAGCTCGCAGGGCTCACGCCCTGCGTCTTGAAGTGCTGGCGCACGGCATCAACCATCGGCGGCGGCCCGCACAGGTACACGTCGACATCACCGTCGTTGAGTACTTCGCTGGCCATGTGCTGGGTGACATAACCCTGGCATGGATGTGCGGTCTGCGGGTCGGCCACGCAGGTGATGAAGTTGAAGCTCGGCAGCCGTGCGGCAAACGCCTGCAGTGCCTCGACCATGACGAGATCCTGGTCGCGTGTGACCCCGTAGACCAGCGTGATCGGGCGGGTTTCCTGGCGCTGCGCAAGCACTTCGAGCATCGACAGCAACGGCGCCAGGCCGGTGCCGCCGGCCAGCAACAGCAACGGCCGCGCCACTTCGCGCAGGTAGAAACTGCCCAGCGGGCCGGTCATGGTCACGCTGTCGCCCGGTTGCGCGCGCTGCAGCCAGCCGCTCATCAAACCGCCCGGCACGTGCTTGATCAGAAAACTCGCACCGGTCTCACCGGGGCGGCTGCTGAACGAATACGCACGCGTCTGGCCGCTGTCGGGCACGCCGATGTTCACGTACTGGCCGGGCAGGAACACCGGGGCCTGATCCAGTTCGAAACGCACCTCCAGCGCCGCATCGGCGTGGCGGGTAATGCCGGTCAGCGTCGCGGCAAATGCGGTGGTGCCGGTCTTGCAGGCGCTGGACGGCAGCGGCACGGCAATCACGCAATCGGACTGCGGCACCATCTGGCAGGTCAGCACCTGGCGCTGCTGCGCCTCGTCTTCGCTCAGGGCGTCGTCGATGTAGTCGTCGCCCAAGTCATAGGCGCCGGTTTCGCAGTGGCATTTACAGGTGCCGCACACGCCGTCCGAGCAGTCCATGGGCAGGTTGATGCGTTGGCGGAAGGCAGCATCGAGCACCTTCTCACCCGCCTTGCAGTCGATGAAACGCGTGACCCCATCTTCGAAGTTCAGGGCAATGGCATACGTCATGGCGGTGTCCTCAGATGTGGTAGATGTCGATGACCTGGTGGATGTAATCGTTTTTCAGCACGACTTTTTTGCGTGTGATCAACGGCTGCTCGGCGCGGGTATCGAGGTGGTAGAACGAGGTGCCGAAGTAACTGTCGGTGGTCTTGTAGCGATGGCTGAGGGTGTGCCAGTTGAAGCGCAGTTCGACCTGCGCGCCGTCGTCGGCCAGCACTTCGAGGTTGCTGAGCAGGTGCACGGTGCGCGGTTCCGGTGTACTGGCGCTGGAGCGCTCGGTCTTGATCCGGAAGATGCGGTCTTCGAGGCCGTCACGGCTGGGGTAGTAGATCAGCGAGATCTCGCGTTGCGGGTCTTCGACGAGGGTGTCGTGGTCGTCCCAGGCCGGCATCCAGAACTCCGCCTTGGGTGAATAGCACGCCAGCCATTCATCCCACTGACGGTCATCGAGCAAGCGCGCTTCGCGGTAGAGAAAGTCGAGCAGGCGGTCACGGGACAGGCTCATCACACCGCCTCCCGGTCGCTGGCAATCAGGCCTTGCTGCTCACGTTCGATCGCGCGCTGCAGGCTCGCGGCCCAATGCGCGTGCTGTCGCACGAACAACCCTTCGTCTTCGGTTTTGACCCCGCTGAGTTGCGGGTGCATGCCCATGGCCCTGGCGTTTTCATCGGCGCCTTCGACCCATTGCTTGGCGCCACGGCTGAGGTCGTTCCACAAGGTGCTCGCGCCCTGGTAGCCGGTCTGGCAGGCGCGGAATTCCTCCAGGTCGTCCGGTGTGCCCATGCCGCTGACGTTGAAGAAATCTTCGTACTGGCGGATACGCGTGGCGCGCTCCTGGGCACTTTCGCCGATGGGCGCCATGCAATAAATCGTCACTTCGGTCTTGTCCACCGCGAGCGGCCGCACCACCCGGATCTGCGTCGAGAACTGGTCCATCAGGTACACATTCGGGTAGAGGCACAGGTTGCGGGTCTGGTCGACGATAAAGTCGGCACGCGCCTGGCCGAGGCGTTCGGCCAGCGCCTCGCGATGGGCATGCACCGGGCGCACGTCCGGGTTGAGCAGGCGTGTCCACAGCAGGATATGCCCGTGATCGAAGGCGTAGACGCCGCCGAGGCTTTTCGACCAGCCATTGGCGTCGACGGTGCGTGTGCCCTCGGCCTCGTAGTTGCGCCGGCCCATGGTCGCCGAGTAATTCCAGTGCACCGAGCTGACGTGGTAACCGTCGGCGCCGTTCTCGATCTGCAGCTTCCAGTTGCCGTCGTAGACATACGTCGAGCTGCCGCGCAGCACCTCCAGGCCCAAGGGCGCCTGGTCGACCATCTGGTCGATGATCACGCGGGTTTCGCCGAGGTAGTCACTCAGTTCAGGCACGTCCTCGCCGAGGCTGCCGAACAGAAAGCCGCGGTAGTTTTCAAACCGCGCCAGGCGCTTGAGGTCATGCGAGCCATCACAGTCAAAACTGTCGGGGTAGGCCCCGGTCTTGGCGTCCTTGACCTTGAGCAGCTTGCCTGCATTGCTGAATGTCCAGCCGTGGAACGGGCACGTGAACGAGCCCTTGTTGCCTTGCTTGCGCCGGCACAACATGGCGCCACGATGCGCACAGGCGTTGACCAGGCCATGCAGGCTGCCGTGCTTGTCACGGGTGATGACCACCGGCTGGCGCCCGATCCAGGTGGTAAAGTAGTCGTTGATCTCGGGCACCTGGCTCTCATGGGCCAGGTAGAGCCAACCGCCTTCGAAGATGTGCTTCATCTCCAGGGCGAACAGGTCAGGGTCGGTAAAAATGTCGCGGCGGCAGCGGAACACGCCGTTGGCGGGATCTTCCTGCACGGACTCGCGCAGTTGTCGGGCGAGTCGGTCGAGTGTACTGGTCATGGGGCAAGCCCTCCGTTGTTCTTGTATCAGGCGCCCTCACCGTACGTGTCCGACATGTTGTCCAATATCCCTTTTCTGCAGATCACTATCCGCCGAGCGCACGAAGCTCAGCGGTGGCGCTTCCAGGTCTGCGAGGGCAACTCGCCAAAGCGTTGGCGATAGGCCTCGGAGAACCGTCCCAGGTGCGTAAAACCGTGGTCCAGCGCCACCTCGGTCACGCTGCGCGCGCTGCTCAGCTGCAGGCGGGCATGCACCCGTTCAAGCTTGCGCCGCCGTACGTAGTCACGCGGGGACAGGCCGACCTGGCGCTCGAACAGGCTGTACAGCGAGCGCTCACTGACCTTGGCCACTGCCATCAGTTGTTCGAGGCTGATGTCGTCGGTGAGGTGCTGCTCGACAAACTCACGCACCGCCTCGAAGCCGCCACCCTGTGCAGGCTGGGGGATCACTCGCAGTACATTGCTGCCCAGCAGGGCCAGCAACTTGGTCGCCACGATGCGCTCGTACAGGCTCTGCATATGCGGTTCGGCAGCGTTTTCCGCCTCGTGGCAGATCAGCCCCAGCAACGGCAGGAACCCGCCCATTTCGCTGAGTGCATGGCGCGCGGTCGCAAAGCGGATACCCGGCTGCGGCAGCGCCCATTGCTGCTCCAGGCAAGCGTTTTCGAGCAGGCGTACGGGTAATTTGATGATGAATTTTTCGCAGTCGGCGGAATACGTCAGGTCCACCGGATCATCCGGGTTGATCAGCAGGATCTCGCCAGGTCCGAACACATGCTCCACGCCTCGCGAATGCGAGCGGCAATGCCCGCTCAGCAGGATCTGCAAGTGGTAGATGGTTTCCAGCGCCACCGACGTGACCCGCACCGGCGCGCCGTAACTGATGCGGCACAGGTCCAGGCTGGAAAAAGTGCGGTGGCTGATGCTCGCCTGCGGCCGGCCCTTGGGGGGCAGGCGAATGCAGTGGCTGCCGACATGCTGGTTGACGTAGTCCGACACCGCATAGGCGTCGGCACCCTGGAAAATCTGGCTGCGCTCACTCAATAGCACGGTCATGGTTGCGCCTCTTTTATAGTTATTGGCCTCAGGCTGACGCCTGGTGTTGCGACCGTCCAATATGGATAAGGTCTGAATGAATACCCTGCAGGTATGGTCGACGGATAATACGCATAAGCCCGCGCACCGGCGCACGGGCGGCGAAACGTCTTGATACCTATTGGCCGACTCATGAGATCAGCTCATGAGACCTCGCGGTTTTGCACGACTAATCATCAGGTGCTGCTGCCTCTAAAGTGGGCACCCCCGCTTTGAGGAAATCCCATGAACGAAGTCACCGTAGTCATAGGCGCCGGCTCGATCGGCCAGGCCATCGCGCGGCGCGTCAGTGCCGGCCAGCACGTCGTGCTTGCCGACCTGCGCCAGGACACCGCCGAGGCGGCAGCAAAAGTCTTGAGTGATGCCGGTTTCGAGGTGACCACCGCCCAGGTGGATGTCGCGTCGCGAGAGTCGGTCGTAGCGCTCGTCGCACTGGCTGCCGGCCTTGGCGAGATCACCAAGGTGATCCATGCCGCCGGTGTGTCACCGTCCCAGGCATCGCCGGCGACCATCCTGCGGGTCGACCTGTACGGCACGGCGCTGGTGCTGGAGCTGTTTGGCGAAGTGATTGCCAAGGGCGGTTCGGCCATCGTCATCGCCTCGCAGTCCGGGCACCGTCTGCCCGCGCTGAGTGCCGAGCAGAACAAGGCGTTGGCGCTGACCGCGACGGAAGCGTTGCTGGCCCTGCCGATGTTGCAGCCTGCGCAAGTGACCGACTCGCTGCACGCCTACCAGCTGTCCAAGCGTGGCAACGCGTTGCGCGTCGCAGCGCAGGCCGTGCGCTGGGGTAAGCGCGGTGCGCGTGTGAACACGATCAGCCCGGGCATTATCTTCACGCCGCTTGCCCGCGATGAGCTAAACGGCCCACGCGGGGATGGTTACCGTCGCATGATCGAATCCAGCGCCGCCAAGCGCGGCGGAACACCCGATGAAGTCGCGGCCGTCGCGGCCTTGTTGATGGGCCCGGAAGGCACCTTCATCACGGGCAGCGACTTCCTCATGGACGGCGGTGTCACCGCGCACTACTGGTACGGCGATGACCAGTGATACCGCGTGGTCTAGCTGACCTTGCGCCCTTCCACCGGGTAACCCGGATCAGTAAAACCATGGGTCGAGGCATGGCCGGGCACTACCAGGCTGTCGACCAGCGCTTCGTCCTCAGGCCCCAGTTCCAGGCCCAGCGCCTCCAGGTAGCTGTCCCACTGCGCTTCGGTGCGCGGGCCGGCGATCGCCGCGCTGATCAAGCGGTTCTTCAAGACCCAGGCAATTGCGAAGGCCACCGAAGTGGTACCACGCGCCGCCGCATGCTCGGCAATGGCCTTGGCGATCTTCAACGACTCGGGGCGCCATTCGGTCTGCTGGATCCGTTTGTCACCGCGCCCGGCGCGGGTGTCCGCCGGTGGCGGCGCGTCCACCGCGTATTTACCGCTGAGCACGCCACGGGCCAGCGGGCTGTAGGGCACGACGCCAATGCCGTAGTGGCCCGCCACCGGCAACTGCTCGACCTCGGCGACACGGTTGACGATGTTGTACAGCGGCTGGCTGACGGTCGGGCGCTGGATGCCCAGCGCGTCGGCGATGCGCACCATCTCGGCGATTTTCCAGCCGTGAAAATTCGACACCCCGTAATAGCGGATCTTGCCTTGGCGAATCAGGTCGTCGATGGCGCGCAGGCCCTCTTCCAGCGGCGCATCGCTCAAGGTGCGGTGGAAATACACGATGTCGATGTAGTCGCTGCCCAGGCGTTTTAGGCTGGCGTCGACCGCCTGCATGATCCACTTGCGCGACTGGCCCTGCTGGTTCGGGCCGGCCTCGGCCGACGCCGGATAACCGAACTTGGTTGCCACCACCCATTGGTCACGCTGGGCGGCAATGGCGCGGCCGACCACGGCTTCGGAGCGCCCGGCGTGATAGGCATCGGCGGTATCGATAAAGTTGACGCCAGCGGCGCCGGCTTTGTCGATGATGCGTTTGGCGCTGGCTTCATCGGCCTCGCCGCCGAACATCATGGCCCCCAGGCATAGGGGCGACACTTTCAAGGCACTGCGGCCCAGGTAACGGTAATTCATGGCTCACCCTCAACGGCGTTGGAAACGTAGACGGATCCTAGGCCAATGCGCATTGATGATTAAGGCGCTGAGGAAGGATACGGCCATGAGCCTGTCTCATGAGTGATCAAGTGCTGTAGCGCAGCGCCTCCACCACCAGGCTCAACGCCCGCGAAGATTGGCGTCGACTCGGGTAGTAGATGTGCAGGCCGGGAAAAGTCGGAAACCATTCTTCAAGCACCCAGCACAGGCGACCCGCCGCCACATGCTCTTTGGCCAGGTCTTCGGGCAGGTACGCCACGCCGCAGCCGTCCAGCGCCGCCGCCAGCATCGGGTAGGTGCCGTTGAACGTCAGTTGGCCCTGCACCCGCACCTGCACTTCGCGGTCGCCGTTGGCCAACTCCCATGCATAGCAGCCGCCGTGGGTCGGCAGGCGCAGGTTGATGCAGTTGTGCGCGGCCAGTTCGTCCGGGGTCTGCGGCGCCGGGTGGGCTTGCAGGTAGGCCGGCGACGCGACCATGGCCATGCGCAGGTCGGGGCCGATGCGCACGGCGATCATGTTCTGGGCCACCTGGTTGCCCAGGCGCACGCCAATGTCATAGCGCTCGGCGACGATATCGGTCAGGCCATAGTCGGTGATGATTTCGACCTTGATGTCGGGATAGCGCGGCATGAACGCTGACAGGCGCGGCCACAGCAGCGCATTCGCGGCGTAGTCGGTGGCCGAGATACGCACCGTGCCGCGCGGCGAATCGCGCAGTTCGAGGACTTCGGCCAGGTCCGACTCGATCTCGTCAAAGCGTGGCGCCAACTTGTTGTACAGCTGCTCGCCGGCCTCGGTCGGCGCCACGCTGCGGGTCGTTCGCGTCAGCAGGCGCACGCCCAGTCGGGCTTCGAGCGCCCGCACGGTATGACTCAGGGCTGATTGCGAAACGCCCAGCTGAGCGGCCGCACGGGTGAAGCTGCGTTCACGCGCGACCGCCACAAAAGCCAACAGGTCGCCGTAGCCTTCGCGTGCCATTGATGAACCTCATTCATAGGGTGATGACGGTGCAGCGTATCGCAGATCAATCCGACCGCGCGATGAATTGATGAGCCGGACTCATAAGCGCATGCCGGTTATGCGGCTTAATCAATGCAAGCCAGCTGCCTACCATGGGGCTCACCTGCTTAAGGAGCGCCCGATGAAACTGTTGACCGTCACCACCTGCGCCACCTTGCTCTACGCGGCTGTCGTAGATGCCGATCAAGCCCAGCCGCGTCCGGACCCAAAGCCCTCCTCTGCGGTGCTGGAAGTCACGCCGCAACTGTATGCCTACACCACCGAGCTGTTATTCGGTGAGGTGTGGAAACGTACCGAGCTGGCCCCGCGTGATCGCAGCCTGATCACCGTGTCGGCGCTGATCGCCAACGGACAGGTGTCGGCACTCGCGGACCACCTCAAGCTGGGCCTCGACAATGGCCTCACGCCCAGCGAGATCAGCGCGCTGATCACCCACCTGGCGTTCTATTCAGGCTGGCCGAACGCGATGTCCGCTGCCGCAGTCGCCAAGCAGGTGTTCATCGAACGAAACATCCCGGACGAGCAGATCTCGACACCGGCAGGCGCCGCGCTGACGCTGGACCCCGACAGTGAAGCCAAGCGCCGTGCCGCTGTCGACGCCGGTGTCGGCGGCGTGGCCCCGCAACTCGCGCGCTACACCAATGAAGTGTTGTTCGCGGACCTGTGGCGCCAAAACGCCCTCAGCGCCCGCGACCGCAGCCTGGTCACCGTCGCCGCGTTGATCGCCCAGGGCCAGGCGGCGCAACTGCCCTTCCACCTCAACCGCGCGCTGGACAACGGCCTGAGCAAGGCCCAGGCCGCCGAAGGGGTGACGCACCTGGCGTTCTACGTGGGCTGGCCGAAGGCGATGTCGGCGGTGCCGGTGCTCAAGGAGGTCTTCGCCGCCCGGGGGCAAGGTTGACGCACACGACATAATAAAAATAGATGATCTTATTAATTCATAAGATAACAATGTCTAATAATTAGCTTATTCCAAAAAAGACTTTCACTCAGGTTTTTTATAGGAATATCTTCGTATCACAGACCGACCCCATGCCTGGCGGAGGACGTACCCCGACCACCAGGAGCCTCCCGCAGGCTGAATGGATCCTTCTCGATATGCCAGATATTCAATTCCCTAAACCGCTGAAAAAACTCCATTGGTCATTGGTGACCAGCTCCCTGCTGCTGGCCACCGCGCCCTCCTTCGCCGACACCACCAAGGAGGATGCCAAGCTCGGCACCGTCACGGTGATCTCCACCGGCCTGCGCGGCCAGGAGCGCACCGTGGCCGACAGCCCGGCGCCGATTGATGTGATCAACAGCGACCAGTTGCTCAAGACCGGTCGCGCCGAGTTGTCCGAGGCCATCGCCAAGCTGCTGCCGTCGTTCAACTTCGGCACCAATATCGCCGGCTACAACTCGGTGACGCGCCCCCTGAGCAACCGCAGCCTCGGCCCGGCCTACACGCTGGTGCTGGTCAACGGCAAACGCCGGCACAACGGTGCCACCGGCCAGCGCGGCTCGATCGACAACAGCGGCGCGAATGCGGTGGACATCGACCTGATCCCGGTCAGCGCGGTGGACCATATCGAGGTCCTCAAAGACAGCGCTGCCGCGCAGTACGGCTCGGACGCGGTAGCTGGCGTGATCAATATCATCCTCAAGTCCACCAACAACGGTGGGCACCTGGAAACCAGTTACGGGCAGCTGTATTCGGGCCAGGGCGAAACTATCAAGGTCGCCGGCGACCAGGGCTTCAAGCTCGGTGATGGCGGGTTTTTCCACTTCTCGGCAGATGCGCGCAAACGCGGTGAAGCCTCATGGAACGACAAGGCCGACAACAGCGTGCGCGCATTTGCCGACCCGGCAAAAGAAGCGGCGTGGGATCGCGTGGCGATCAAGAACGGCGACCCCGATCTCAAGGCCTTCAACCTCGCCTACAACGCCGAGTTGCCACTCGAAGACCTGACCCTGTATTCGTTCTCCACCTACGGCGAGCGCGATGCCGAGGCTGCCAACTATTTCCGCCTGCCAACCGGCACGGCCGCCGTACCTGAGGTGTTCCCCGACGGTTATTTCCCACTCAACAACATCAAGGACCGTGACTACCAGCTGCTGTTCGGCGGCAAGGGCCAGGTGGCCGACTGGAACTGGGACCTGAGCACCACCTACGGGCGCAACAACGTCCACCATTCCAGCGACCTCAATATCAACCCGTCGCTGGGCACCGCCTCGCCGACCAAATTCGACAACCTTGCCACCTTCCGCTTCGAGCAATGGGTCAACAACCTCGACTTCACGCGCCGCTATGACAGCCTGTTCAACCTGACGTCGCCGGTGCAAGTCTCGGCCGGCCTGGAACACCGCTGGGAGCATTTCAGTACCTTTGCCGGCGACCGCGAAGCCTACATCACCGGGACTTACCCGGCGGCCTCTGGCGCGCAGGCGGCGGTGACGATCCGTCCTGAAGATGAAGTCAGCCTGATCCGCAACAACTACGCCGGCTACCTGGACCTGGGTTTTGACCTGACCGAGCGCTGGTTCCTCGACCTCGCCGGTCGGGTCGAACACTACGACGATGACTCGGGCAACACCTTCGGCCTGAAGGTCAACTCACGCTACGAACTGACCGACACCGTGGCGGTACGCGGCACGGTTGGCACCGGTTTCCGCGCGCCGTCGCTGACGCAGATCGGCTATACCGTGGCCGACAACCGCGTGGCGACCGATGTGAACGGCAACGTGGTGCCCGCCGTGACGCGCCTGACGCCGTCCGGCAGCAACCTGGCCAAGGCGCTGGGGGGCGATGATCTCAAGCCGGAAAAATCGCGCAACCTCGGCCTCGGCCTGACCTGGCAACCGGCGCCGCGCACCAGCATTACCGCCGACGCCTACCTGATCGACATCGATGACCGCATCGCACTGACTAGCAACATCTACGACCGTGGCAACGGCGCGATCAATGCGATCCTCGCCGCACAGGGTGTGCCCACCGGCACCTGGGTCAACTATTACACCAACGCGTTCGACACCCGCACGAAAGGCCTGGATGTGGTGGCTGACCACACCACACCGCTGGATGCCTGGGGCGACGTGCGCTGGAGCCTGGGCTTCAACTGGAACAAGACCACCATCGAAGGCACCCCGGACACGCCGGCGGCGCTGGCCAATTCCGGCGTGACCCTGGTCGGCCGTGATCGCCAGGGCGACCTCACCGATGCCACGCCCAAGACCAAGTGGATCCTGGGCGCCAACTGGAAGGTCGATGACCTCGCGGTCAACCTGCAAACCGCCCGCTATGGCGCGGTCAAGACCCTGGCAGTCAACCCCACCGGCGACCGCAGCTTCGGCGCCAAATGGATCACTGACCTCGACGTCAGCTACACCTTCGTCGACAGCATCACCGTCAGCATCGGCGGCACCAATATCTTCGACGTGCGCCCGGACAAGCATGCCGTCTACAGCAACCTGGGCCTGGCGCCCTACGGCAACCCGCCGTTCTACCCCGGCGGCGGCTACTGGTACACCAAGCTCGCCTACGACTTCTGATCCACACCTTGCATGCACACGCATCGCCACATGAGGGCAACCCATTGAATACCTCCAACTTGATGAGCCGTCTGCTGGCCCCGTGCGCCCTGGCGCTGAGCCTCGCCGCTTGCTCGCCCGGGAATGACACCCAGGCGGGCAAAACCCTGAACATCGCGTTCTTCGGCGATAACACCACCCTGGTCAGCGTCGATCCATTCCAGGTCTACTGGCTGGAACACCGCGTGCTGCTGCGCAATGTCGCCGAGTCCCTCACCGACCAGGATCCGGAAACCGGCAAGATCATCCCCTGGCTGGCCAAAAGCTGGGAGATCAGTGACGACGCGCTGACCTACACCTTCCACCTGCGCAATGACGTGACCTTCAGCAACGGCGAGCGCTTCGATGCCAAGGCGGTGAAAACCGCATTCGACAGCGACAAGGCGCTGGCCACCGAGCTGCCGGCCACCTTCGGCGCCACCTACCTCGCCGGGTTCGATCACGCCGAAGTGGTCGACGAGTTCACCGTCAAGCTGGTGCTCGCCAAGCCCAACGCAGGGTTCCTGCAAGCGACGTCCACCACTAACCTGGCGATCCTCGCGCCCGCCTCCTACGCGCTGACGGCCAAGGAGCGCTCCCTGGGCAAAATCATCGGCACCGGGCCGTTCGTGCTCGCCAGCTACACGCCGGAAGTCGGCGCGCACCTGACCAAGCGCAAGGGCTACGCGTGGCCGTCGGCCAATATGAAAAACCCCGGCGAGGCGCACCTGGAGAGCGTGGACATCAGCTACATCCCCGAAGAGAGCGTGCGCAACGGCCTGTTCCTGCAGGGCAAGGCCGACATCCTGTGGCCGCGCAATCCGTTCTCGGAAGTCGACCTGAAGCTGTTCCAGTCCAAGGGCGCGACCATCCAGAGCCGTTCGCTGCCGGGCCCGGCGCTGAACCTGTATCCCAATACCCGTGGCGAACGCATTCTGGCGGACCAGCATGTGCGCCTGGCCGTGCAGAAGTCCCTGGACCGCAAGAGCTACGCGAGCACGGTCTACAACGCCGAATTCCCGGTGGTCGACGGCATCTTCGATGTGACCACGCCCTACTTCAAAAGCCAGGGCAACAAGCTGGCCTACGACCCGCAAGGCGCCGAGCAACTGCTGGACCAGGCCGGCTGGGCCAAAGGCGCCGATGGCTACCGGCAGAAAAACGGCAAGCGCCTGACCCTGAGCTACAACATCAGCCCGGCCGAAACCGCCGGTGACGTGCTGATCCAGGATCAACTGCGCAAGGTCGGCATCGAGTTGAAACTCAGCGTGGTCACCCGCGCCGAATGGGTCGCCAACAACTCCGCAGGCAACTATGACCTGACGATCAACTACATGACCCGCGCCGACCCGATCATCCTGCAAACCATCCTCGACCCGCGCAGCGCCAACAGCTCGACCGTGGCCACCAACACCTATGAACCGGCAGTCCTGGAAAAGGCCAAGGGCCTGTTCGATGCCGGCATCACCGCGACCCAAGGCCCCCAGCGCGCCGCGGCCTACGGTGACCTGCAGGACTTGCTGATTGATCAAAGCTCGGCGTTCCCGGTGTATGAACGCGTGTGGCAAGCGGCGACCTCGGCCAAGGTGAAGAACTTCCGCTGGACCGCCGAGGGCTTTGCGCTGCTGGGTGATATCGAGGTCGGCACGCCATGAGCCGCTACCTGATCGGCCGCGTCGGCCAGGCCCTGCTGGTGCTGTGGGGGGCCTACAGCATCACCTATTTCATTTTGTACCTGCTGCCGGGTGACACTCTGTCGATCATGCTCAGTGCCTCGGGCATGGAAGCCGATTCGCTGTCGGTGGCGGACCTGGCCAAGGCGCGCGCCTACTACGGGCTCGACAAGGGCGTGTTCGAGCAATATTTCGACCTGCTGCTGGGCGCGCTGCGCGGCGATTTCGGCCAATCCCTTTCGCTTAACCGCCCGGTAGCCGAGTTGCTTGCCGAGCGCCTGCCGCAGACGCTGTCCCTGGCCGGCCTGGCGATTGTGCTGTCGCTGATCGGCGGGGTGGGCCTGGCCTACCTGACCGCCTACATCCGGTGGGCGCCGTTGAAAAAAGCCCTGGCGCGCCTGCCGTCCCTGGGTTTCTCGGTGCCGGTGTTCTGGATGGGCCTGCTGCTGATCCAGGTGTTCGCGTTCGGCCTGGGCTGGTTCCCCGCCACCGGCAGCCGGGGCGTTGAAAGCCTGGTGCTGCCGGCGATCACCCTGGCGATTCCGAGTGCGGCGGTGTACGCCCAGGTGCTGCAGCGCAGTTTCCAAGGGGTGTGGCAACAGTCGTACATCGTCACCGCCTACGCCAAGGGCCTCACCCGTGGCCAGGTGCAGGCACGGCACGGATTCAAGAACGCCGCGCTGCCGATCCTCACCCTGATCGGCCTGCAGGTGGGCAACACGGTGTCCGGTGCGGTGCTGGTGGAAACCATCTTCGCGCGCTCAGGCATCGGCCGCCTGGCCCAGGAAGCCGTGCTGCGCCAGGACATTCCGGTGGTGCTGGCGATTGTCGCCGTCTCGGCGGCGGCGTTTGTACTGGTCAACCTGTTGGTCGACCTGCTCTACCCCTGGCTTGACCCGCGAATCTCCCACACGCCAAAGGTGTCGTAGACCATGACCATCCTCGAGCAGAATCTTGGCCGCAAAACCCTCGCGGCCAGCCCCGTATGGCGTCGTCGCAGCCGCCTGCAGCGTGCACAAGCCAGCGTGTTGCCGTTGTTGCGCCGGCCGGGTTTCAGCCTGGCGGTGCTGATCGTGCTGTTCGCCCTGGTCGCGGCCGTCGCGCCGCACTGGCTGACCCACTTCGACCCTTACGCCACCGCGCCGGCGGTCAAGCTCAGCGCGCCGAACCCGACGCACTGGTTCGGCACCGATGAGCTGGGGCGTGACCTGTATACCCGCGTGGTCTACGGCTCCAGCCTGTCGGTGCTGGCGGCCTTCCTCGCGGTAGGGATCGCGTTGCTGGGCGGGCTGGGCCTGGGGATTGTCTCCGGCTTTGCCGGTGGTCGCATCGACGCAGTGATCATGCGCTTTGTCGACGTGCTGCTGGCCCTGCCGGGGCTGTTGCTGGCGTTGGCGATCGTCACCGCGATCGGCTTCGGCACGGTGCCGGTGGCCATCGCGGTGGGCGTGGGGATTATCCCCGGCTTCGCCCGTACGACCCGCGCCGAGGTGCTGCGGGTCAAGACCCTGCCCTACGTCGAAGCCGCACGCCTGGGCGGCGCCAGTTGGCGACGGACCTTGCTGCGGCACATCCTGCCCAACGCCTGGGGCCCGGTGGCAGTGTTGGCCACCCTGGATTTCGGCGCGGCCATCCTGGCCACCGCCGGCTTGAGCTTTCTCGGTTTCGGCGCCGCACCACCTGCGGCGGAATGGGGCACGCTGATCGCCAACGGCCGGCACTTCCTGATCACCGCACCGTGGGTCTCGCTGCTGCCCGGCCTGTTCCTGGTCGCGGTGGTGTTCAGCCTTAACCATATCGCCCGCACCTTCGAGGAGATCCAGCGATGAGCGCCCTTCCCCCGTTAGTCGATGTGCGCCAACTGAGTGTCAGCTACCGACACGGCCAGACGGCGGTCAATCGCCTGTCGCTGAGCCTCGCCCAGGGCGAGACACTGGCGATTGTCGGCGAGTCCGGCTCGGGCAAGACCACCCTGGCCAATGCAATCCTCGGCCTGTTGCCGGACAACGCGCAGATCAGCGCCGGCGAACTGTGGATCGACGGCACCGACCTCACCCACGCCAACGAGCGCCAGAAACGCCAGCTGCGCGGGCGTACCATCGGCCTGGTGCCCCAGGACCCGATGGTCAGCCTCAACCCGACCCTGCGCGTCGGCCAGCAGATCGGCGAAGCGCTGGTGTTGGCCAAGGGCAAGCGCTACCCCGGGATTGACGCCGACATCGTCGAGTTGCTGCAACAGGTCGGTATCGATAAGTCGGTGCTGCGCGCACGCCAGTATCCTCATGAGCTTTCCGGCGGCATGCGCCAGCGCGTGCTGATCGCCATCGCCCTGGCCGGCAACCCGCGGCTGATCATCGCCGACGAGCCGACCAGTGCCCTCGACGTCACCGTGCAGCGCAAAATCCTCGACCACTTGCAGCGCCTGGTCAGTGAGCGCGGGATTTCGCTGCTGATCATCACCCATGACCTGGGCGTGGCGCTTGACCGCGCCGACCGCATCCTGGTGATGCAACAAGGCGAAGTGGTCGAGCAAGGCCCACCCCGGCAGATCCTCGTCGCCCCCCAGCACGACTACACCCGCGCACTGATCGCCGCAGCGCCGGCGTTCGCCAGGCGCCGTGAGCCGCCTATCCATATTGATCCCACCCGGCAGCCGATCCTGCGCCTGCAAAACGTCGGCAAGACGTTCGTGCTGCCCAAGGTCAAGGGTGAAGACCCAGCGTTTGTAGCGCTGGAGGACCTGAGCCTGCAGGTCTACCCCGGACAAACCCTGGCCATCGTCGGTGAGTCGGGCTCAGGCAAGAGCACCGCGCTGCGCATCGCCCTGGGGCTGGAGAAGCCCAGCCGTGGCCGGGTCTGGTTCGAGCAAAAGGACGTGACCGACCTCAGCTGGCGCGATTTCCGCCCGCTGCGCCAGCGCCTGCAGCTGGTGCAACAAAACCCGTTCGCCGCGCTGGACCCGCGCTTCACCGTGTTCGACAGCATCGTCGAGCCGCTGGTGTCGTTCGGTCTGCTCAAGGGGCCCGCCCTGGAACAGGCGGCGCGCGAGTTGATCAGCCGTGTGCACCTGCCGGTCAGTTACCTGGACCGCCTGCCCCGCGAGCTATCCGGCGGCCAGTGCCAGCGGGTGGCCATTGCGCGGTCGCTGGCGCTGAAACCCGACCTGTTGCTGCTGGATGAGCCGGTCAGCGCGCTGGATGTGTCGGTGCAGGCACATATCCTCGACCTGCTCGAAGAGCTGCAACGGGAGATGGGCATTGCCTACGTGCTGGTGTCCCATGACCTGTCGGTGGTGGCCAACTTTGCCCATCAGGTGCTGGTGTTGCGCAATGGCCGGGTGATTGAACAAGGCTCGGTGGAGCAGATTTTCAACACGCCGGCCAGTGACTACACGCGTGAATTGATTGCCGCCATCCCAGGGCGGCAGGTCACGGCGACGGCGGCGTGATCAGCCGCCTGACCGCTCACGCAGCAAACTGACCCTGGGTGTGAGGTTGATCCGCACCCGCTGCCAGTCGACGAATTGAGCCGCCTTGCCGGCCCAGATCGACCTTGCCGTCGGCGGCGCATGCAGGCTCATCTGCGGCGGCATGCGATGGATCCGGCTGGCGCGGGTGAACCAGCAGAGTCTGGTGTAGCGCGGCAGTTCATGAAGTTTGGCCGCGTGCACAGCCACCGGGCAAATCAGCAACAGGTCGCCGAATGCAAACAGCTGGTACGCGTCCACCTGCACGCGTGCGTCGTCGCGCAGGTGTGTGTGCCATTGGAGTGAATCCAGATCGCCCAGTTTGACCTGGTCCTCCAGGATGAAACGGGCGGCATGGTTCTGGCGGATTTCCAACGTGCCCGCGACGATGTAAGTAATGCTCGACATCGGCCCGCGCGCGGACAGCAGGAACAGGACGAAGAACATCACCACCGATGCGGCCACTGTGGATACCCGGCGCAACAGGCTGCCCTTGACCACGAAAAACAACAGCGCCGGGATCAGGCTGAACACAAAGGAACCAATCGAGAACAGCGCGACAAACCTGACCGCCGCGGCATCGTCCTGGCCGACATAGCTGTCCAGGATCAACAGTGTCGGCAATGTCCCGGAGACCACGGTAAACAGCAGCATGATGGCAAGGGGCACGTACACCCACTTCCGATGACCTCGAGGCGCCCCTTGCGCGATCAGCACCCGCACCCGCCTGATCCGATTCAGGCCGAACAGCGCCAGCAAGGTCATGCCCGAAACAATCAGCAGGGCCTGCCCGGCGCCGACGTCTTCGTTCCAGTAAAACGCCAACGCCATGAAGGTGGAGAACCCGACCACCAACGGCACCAACAGGCACAACGCAATGCATCGGGTGCTGTCACGGCGGCTATAAAGCAATGAAACCGACATGCCATACAACCACGCCGACACCATCAGCACCGCCAACTGCAGGGTCATCATGAACATCACGACGAGCACCCACACCAGCAGGGCCGACTTGGCATCCAGCGTGGACATGAAAATATCCGCGCGGCCAATCGCCTTGGTGTAGATGTAAAGGCTGAGCATGCCGAAGCCCGTGCCCAGAAAAATCACCGTCACCGTAAACGGTGTCCAGTGCTCAAGCAGGTGCTTGAACCCTCTGCGAAAAAATACCTGGAACGTTGAAGCGGTCGCTGCGGACATCAGATCTCCTTGAAGTAAACCATCCCGGGGGGGCTGTTTTAATCCACAAAGCGCTGCACCGCAAACAGTCTCGACCTGGCCTCCTTGCCGTGGGCCGTCGGCAGCCGAAACCTTCAAGTCCCAAACACGCGCGGTTTTACCCGCGCCAACCGTTGATAGGCTGACGCAGCCAGCATGCCGATATTGCCGGTGGCCTCACCCGCCAGCCGTAACGGCTTGAGCGGCTGCCGGTCGGTAAGCGCGCCACTGGCGGGCACTCGCACGTATCTGCGCATCCAGCGCCTGGCAGTCGGACTCGCTGCCCGGCGGCTGCCCTGGAAGCAGATGCGGCAGTACCAGCTCGATGGACACATCGCCGCTGAAACCGTTGGCCACCAATGCCTGGTACTGGGCGGCGAAGTCGATGTGTCCGGTGCCGATAGCGCCTCGTCCGGAATCCGATATGTGATAGATCGCGGTGAGGGGCGCGCAGTCACGCAGCGTCTGCACCGGATCGGGCTCATTGATGTTCATGTGGAAGCTGTCCAGCACCATGCGCAGGTTGTCACTGCCGACCGCGCGGATCAGCTCCCGGCATTGCTGCGCCGTATTGATCAACGGCAATTCAAAATGGTTGCACGGCTCGTACAAGGTGGGCACGCCGCGGCGTTGGGCATAGGCGTCGATCACTTTGCAGCACGCCAGCAGTTGCGCGTACGCCGAGGCAGCATCCGGGCAATTACGTGTCCACAGCGACAGGCCTTGCAAGGTCACGGGCACGTTGCCCAGCTCGGCTGCGAAATCGATGACCTTCCGGTAGTAATCCACGGCCAGGTCCTGCGTGGCGTCGGCGCGGTGCTGCGGCCCGGCATTGATCGGGTCGACCGCGAGAATCGTGATGCCCGCCCGGCGTGCCTGCTCACGCAGGTCTACCGGGCAGGCGTCGCGGTGATCACCTGAGTACTGGATGCCGTCCAGCCCCAGCGCGAGCGCCTTGGCCAGCAACGCTTGCGGCTCGCTGAGCCCGAGTGTCCAGGTCACTACAGCCAGTTTCATAGACATCCCCTCAGCCTTTTGGATGAAACTCGATTGCCAGCCAGATCGCATCCGAATCCGACCAGTAGCGATGCCACGGATAGGTAGGACTGCCCTCGCTATCCACAAGGGTGAAGGGGTCGTGCGTGTAGCCCGGTGCCATGCTGATCTGCCGGTACAGCGTGCTTGCGTCGCGCTCGCGGAATAACTGGATGCGCCCTGCCCCGTGGATCTGGGTATGAATTTCCACAAACGGGTGTTCATTGTGCAAGTAACAGTCGGTGTTGGTCGGCGCCCACCACAGGTTGAGGCGAATCGTGTACTCGCGTGCATCCACCACCGCCTCGCGCTGGTTGGCGAAGGCAAACGGGTCCAGGCGCACGGCACCAATCTCGTCGTAGCGCGAGATGTACAACGGCGTGGTGCGCGGAAACTTGGCAAAGCGATTGCCAAACCAGTCCCACTCCCCCAGCACGATGCCGCCCAGGTCGACCTCGCTGCGCACGCGGAACACCGCCATGCGTGCGGCCTCGGCGACCACGGCGTTGAACAGCATGGTGGATTTCCACGCAGGCACCACACTCGATACCGGGCCGCCGATGCTCATGGGGCGGTGATCGAGGTTGACCACCACGCCCGCCTCGACGGTAAAGTCTTTTACGTTCTCGACCAGGTAACACTCGACGAACTGGTCACTGAATTGCAGCGCTCGCTGTTGATTGAATGGTGTCACTTCGCAGGCCCTATCGGTTCTGGAATAAAGCCCCGCGCTCGTCCATGAGCGCAGGGAGTTGGCATCAGCGCATCAGAAACCGCGGTTCTTCACATACTCGTCGCGGTACTCGCCCAGGTAGTCGGGCACGGTGATGTCCCACCAGCCGGTGGGGTGCATGTTGCTCCAGGGGCGCTCGATCGAGCAGATCGCCTCGATCACGTAGGGCTGATTGGACGCGAGTGCGCGGTCCACTGCGGCGCCGATCTGCAGCGGGTCGGTCACCCGCTCGGCGGCGGCGCCCAGCGACTTGGCGAAATCGGCAATGTTGGCCGACCAGGACGCGCCGTCCGGGGTGCGGAAGTCGGTGATGATTTCGCGGTCCTCGCCGAACATGTTCAGTTGCAGGTTGCGGATCGCACCCCAGCCACCGTTGTTGATGATCAGGAAAATCGCCGGAACGCCCATCATCACCGCCGTTGCCAGCTCCTGGCCGGTCTGCAGGAACGCGCCGTCCCCGCAAATGGCAACCACCGGCTGATTCGGCGCGCCCATCTTCGCGCCAATGGCGGCTGGCAGCGCAAACCCGATTCCGGAGAAACCACCCGGCGTGATGTGCTGCTTGGGACCATACACCGGAAACTCGTTGAACACCTGGTTCTGCGGGTTGCTGGAGTCGGTCACGACAATGGTGTTGCGCGGCAGGATCTTGCGCGCTTCGAACAGCACCTGGGACACCGTCATCGGCGACTGATTGCAGGTACGCAGCGGCGCCAGGTGTTCCTCCCACTTGGCCTTCAGGTGCTGCAGGCGCTGGAACATCGGCGAGGTGCTGTAGTCACGCGCCGACCCGCTGTCACGCAATGCGGCCAGCAGCGCCTGCAGGATCGGCCCGGCGTCGCCGACGATGCCTACTTCCACCGGGTAGTTCTTGCCCAGCTCGAAGCCATCGATATCGATCTGGATCAGTTGGGTCTTGTTCGGAATATCGAAGGTCACGCCGGGCCGGTAGGAGGACGTGATTCGATCACTGAAGCGGCAACCGACGGCGAGGATCACATCGGCCTCGCGGGTCATCGCATTGCCGGGGATCGAGCCGAGGTCGCCGCACGGCCAGGCATACAGCGGATGGTCCTCGGGAATCGAGCCTTTGCCCATGAACGAGGTGGTCACCGCGGCGCCCAGGTGTTCGGCGATGGCGACCAGGTCGTCACTGGCGTTCGCGGCGATCACGCCGCCACCTGCCATGATCACCGGACGTTCCGCCGACATCAGCAGGTACACGGCACGCGCGATGTCGGCCGGGTCACCGTGCAGGCGGCCGTGGCCACGGTGCGTCTGCGGCGCTGGCAACTCGATTTCCGCACATTCGGCCTGCAAGTCCTGCGGCAGGTTGATCAAGGTAGGACCACGGCGCCCTTCGAGCATCACGTTGAATGCTTGGGTCATGACCCCGGGCAACTGCGCCACCGTGCCCGGTTGCCACCAGCGCTTCACCACGGGTTCCGCCATGCGCGGGAAGTTATCGCCGTGGGGACGGTCGAGTTCCTGCAGCACGCCTTTGCCCAGCATGTAGGTGTGCACACCGCCGCTGATCACCAGTTGCGGCAGCGAGTCGGCGAACGCGGTGGCGATCCCCGTCAGGGTATTGGTCGCCCCCGGCCCGATGGAGGCGCAGACGGCCGCGATTTGCCCGCTGGAGCGGTAGAAGCCGTCAGCCATGTGTGACGCACCTTGCTCGTGCATGGCCGGCACCAGGGTGATCTCATCCTTGCGGTCGACAAAGGCGTCCAGCAGCGCGGTATTGCCATGCCCCGGGATCCCGAAGACATAGGGCACTTTCTCGCGGATAAGGTACTCGACCACGATTTGCCCACCGGTCATTTTTTTTGTTTTCGTATCAGTCATGCTGCGCTCCTGCTATGGCGTAAAGAGAGAGTGTCGCGGCCTGTTGTTCATCAGGCCGCCGGATAGAGGTGATGCCGAATTCCGTTGCGAGAATATGTTCCGCAGCCCGCAGCGCCTGGGCGGCGATGGTCAAGGCCGGGTTGACCGCGGCGGACGACGGCATGAATGACGCATCGATCACGAACAGGTTCGCGTGGTCATGGCTGCGGCAATAGATGTCCAGGGCCGAGGTCGTCGGGTCGCGACCAAATCGCACGGTGCCGCACTGGTGAGAGGTGGAGTGCTTGAGCAACGGCTTGGTCAATACGATCGGGTAACCGCTGGCACGCAGCAGCGCCACCATCTTCTTGATGAACCGACGGTGGGGGCGCAGGTTGTTGCGGCGGATCGCCATCTGGATCTGGCCGTCCTTGATCAGGATGCGACTGTCGGGGTCCGGCAGGTCTTCGGAGAAGGCAATCCAGTCCATGCTGTGCTTGGCCATGGTGGCGCCGACCACTTTGGGCATGAACGGCACATTGGCCGAGAGCATCCCGCCCTGGAGTTTGCCGAGCATCTGCGCATGGCCCAGTGGGAAGGGATAATCCGGCGCGCCGAAGTAGAACTCGTTCATCGACACGGTTTTCTGGAACACCGTGTCGTTGGGGCGCGGTGACAACCCCATCAATGCGGTCTGGTTGTGTGCCATGTAGTAACGGCCAACCACGTCCGAGCTGTTCGCGACGCCATTCGGCGCGGCTTCGCACGCCGACCGCAGCAGCAAGGCCGCACTGTTGACGGCGCCACAGGAGACCACGATGACCCGGGCGGTCAGTACTTCAGTCTGGCCGTCACTTTCCACCACGACCCCGGTCACCTGCTTGCCGTCCTGGCTGAGCAGCAACCGCTTGACCAAGGTGTTGGTGCGCAGGGTCACATTGCCCGATGCCAGCGCAGGCTGCACCAGTGCGGTCTCTGCCTCCATTTTTGCCGAAATCCGGCAAGGAAAGCCGTCGCAGGTCTTGCATAGGGTGCAGTGGCCGTCAGCCGAATAATCGACCGCCAGCGGCATCGCCGAGGTGCGCGCTCCCGCCGCCCGCATGCCCTTGCACATGTGCTCGACGATAGGCGCCGACGCCACCGCAGGGTACGGATACGGCTTGCTGCGCCACGGCGCCGACGGATCGTCGCGGTCGTCACCGTGCACTTTGAAAATCTGCTCGGCCTGGGTGTAATACGGTTCGAACTCGGCGTAACTGACCGGCCACGCCGGCGACACGCCCTCCTCGTGCTGCAGCACCTCGAAATCCCGCTCGCGGTAGCGGATCATCGAGCCGCCATAGAACTTGGTACAGCCGCCGACGTTGTAGTAGATGCTCGGGCGAAACGGCTTGCCTTGGGCATCCAGCCAGGTGTCGTGGGCGGTGTATTTCTTGTCGAAGAACACCGAGGCCACACGCCAGTTGTCCGCTTCCTTCGGCACCCAGTCGCCACGCTCGAGCATCAGCACGTTCACCCCGTGTTCGGCCAGGCGGCGGGCGGTCATGGCGCCGCCGACACCGCTGCCGATCACGATGACTTCAGGAGTGGCTTGCATTTAAATCTTCGCCTCGCTGTTGTTGGCGGCTGCGGATGCAGCCGGATGGCCCACCGAGGCGCCGGGTTTGACCCGCATCAACAGCGGGCCGAAGATCGCGATCAGGCTCATGAGCACCAGCGGCATGTAGAACAGCGCGCCGATGCCGTAGGTGCTCACCAGGTACGAATAGACCGCCGGGCCACCGAGCATGCCGCCAAACCCGATGCCGTTGACGATGCCGACGTTGCGGCCCGAATTGGCCGGGTCCTTGCGCCCCGCCGCCGACAGCATGAGCGGCGCGATACAGGCGAGCCCGAGCCCCAGCAGGGCAAAGCCGGCCATGCCCATCACCCGGGCGTGGCTCAGGGTTGCCAGGAAGATGCCGACAATCGAGATGGCGCCGCAGCAGAACACCATCGCCGCCGCACCGATACGCTCGGCCAGCCAGTCACCGGTCATGCGCGCGATAAACCCGGCGCCGGTAAAGAAGCTGATGGCCAGGCCGGCGGTCGAGATGGTCATGCCGGTCTCGCGCACCAGAAACTCCTGGCCCCAGTCGCTGACCGAGCTTTCACTGATCATCCCGGCAATCAGCAGCGCGCCGAAAGCCACCATCAGCATCAGCACTTTCCAGTTACGCGCGGTGGGCGCGGCGGCGCTGTGGGGCGGTTTGTGGTTGACCGGCAGCAGCTCGTCCTTGCCGAGCATGAACTGGCTGGTCAGCAGGCTCAGCAGCGCCAGCGAAACGCCGGCCACCGTGAAGGGAATAATCGCGCTGTCGGAAGAAAAGCCGGCGAGGTAGCTGGCCAGGATTCCAAACAGAAAGCCGCCCAACGAAAAATACGCATGAAACGCCGACATGATGGAGCGTTGATAGAACCGTTCGACCTGCACACCGTGCGCATTCAGGGCCGTATCGACCGACCCGCGCAAGGCGCCCAACAGGCATCCGAACATCAGCGCGAAGGTGTATTGCGAGGCGAACCCCAGGGCGATGAGCGAGAGTGGATAGGCCAGCAAGGTGGTGCGGATCACGGTCCGTGGGCCGAAACGGTCGACGAAATACCCGACGATGAATGCACCGAAGGTGCCGCCGATGGCAATCCCCAGGGCGACCATGCCGAAGTTCAGGTCGCCGAGGCTTCCCTCCATGCCTAAATGGTTTCGAAACGCGCTCACCCCGACCGACCAGGTGTAAAACAGCGCCCCCATGATCATGAAGCCCGCGAACGTGGCCATTCGCGCTTTCTTGATTCTGGGCGTAACCAGGGAGTTGTCGCGTTTGCTCGATAACATGGATCACCTGTCGAGGGGCTGAGGCCCCTTCGTTATTGGAATTAATGGCCGCTGGCCATCAGTATTTAGACAGTGATGTTGCAAGGTGCCCCACGTGGAAGGTCGCTCTTGATGGCTGACATGCACGCGCTCATGGACTGCCGGCGAGCAGGCCACGTGGACGTTTCGAGTATCGAGAGATCGTGCGCGCGGCTCAATTTCGCAGATGGCTGTGGTGTGACGCAGACCGACGCACATGTGCAGCAGCGACAGTCCGGCAAGTGCGTGCTGGACGCTCGGTTGCAGACTATCTAGCATGCTCGGCATGCAGCTCACGCCTGATCCGCTGCCCGAAAAAAAAACTAAAAAAGCCGCTTGCGAGGAGATCCACGCCCCCATGTCAGTTGTAATCGCCCCCTCCCATGGAGAGCGCCATCAAGTGCGCAATGACCTGCAAGGCAACGTGCAGAGAAACCTCGCCACGCTGGTGGAGTCGTGCCGGTCAGTCGCTGACATGTGCCGCAAGATCGATGTGAACCGCCAGCAGTTCAACAAGTACCTGGCCGGCCAGCATGTGCCGTCGCAGAAGATCCTGCAGAAAATCGCGCGGTATTTCATGATGGAAGCCGAGGACCTGTTTCGTCCCCCGGCCGACTTCAAGCAGTTCTACGAAGGGTTTGAAAACGAGCTGCCGATCGGGCTGCGTGCCTCCGCGCAGTTCAATCATTTCCTGCCACTGGCCAAGGCTTCGGCGCACGCGCTGGACGACTACCTGGGCGTGTATTACCGCTACCACAACTCGTCGATCTATAAAGGCCGGATCCTGCGCTCGGTGACGTGCCTCTACCGCGCGGACACGATGGTGCAGTACGTGACCGTCGAGCGCTTCCCATTGCAGGATGGCAGCGGCAAGACCGGCTACTCGTTCACCTATCACGGTTTCTGCCTGTTGCTGGGCGACCGGTTGTTCATGGTGGATTTCGAGGGCAAGCAGCGCAACGAAATCACTTTCTCGATCCTCACGCCGCAGCACCGGCGGCCCATACGCTTTCTGCATGGGCTGGTCACCGGGGTGGCGTCATCGTCCTATCGCCAGCCCTTCTCCACCCGGCTGACGTTGAACTATGTGGAAAAAGGCCTGATTCGCAAACGGCACCTGCGCGCGGCAACAGTGCTGCTGCCCGCCGACCTGTCACTGCCGGTGGAGGTGCGCGAGTACATGACGGGAGACAATGCGGCGATTGTCTGGGGTGGGCAGGACTAGAAGCAACGCCGCCCTGCTGCCCATTGCGGGCAGCAGGGCGTGACTCAAGCGGTGGTCTTGTAGCGACGGATGCGGATATCCGCCTGCTCCTTGTGGCCGGCAAACCCTTCCATCGCGCAGAGTCGAGAGCAGTACTCGCCCACCAGCACCGAGGCCTCATCCGTCAGCACGCGCTGGTACGTACAGGTCTTGATGAACTTGCCCACCCACAACCCGCCGGTGTACCGCGCGGCTTTGGTGGTCGGCAGGGTGTGGTTGGTGCCGATGACTTTATCGCCATACGAGACGTTGGTGCGCTCCCCGAGGAACAGCGCGCCGTAATTGGTCATGTGCTCGAGGAAATACAACGGATCACGGGTCATGACCTGGACATGCTCGGAGGCGATGCGATCGGCCTCCTCCACCAGTTCCTCAACACTGTCACAGAGGATGATTTCACCGTAGTCACGCCAGGCGATGGCAGCCACCCCGGCCGTCGGCAGGACCGCCAGTTGGCGCTCGATTTCGGCTGGAATCGCCTCGGCGAGCGCACGGCAGTTGGTCAGGAACACCGCCGGAGAGTTCACCCCATGCTCTGCTTGCCCCAGCAGGTCGGCGACCACCAGTTCTGCATCCGAGGTTTCGTCAGCGATAACCAGGGTTTCGGTGGGGCCGGCAATCAGGTCGATACCGATCTTGCCGTACAACTGGCGCTTGGCTTCTGCCACATACGCGTTACCGGGGCCGACGACCATGTCGACCGGCGCAAACGTGTCGGTGCCCAAGGCAAGCGCGGCAATGGCCTGCACCCCGCCGAGGCAGTAGATCTCGTCAGCGCCCGCCAGGTGCATCGCCGTGACGATGGCCGGATGCGGGCGGCCATCGAACGGCGGCGCCACGGCCACCACGCGCTTGACGCCGGCGACCTTGGCGGTCAACACGCTCATATGCGCCGACGCCAACAGCGGGTATTTGCCGCCGGGGATATAGCAGCCCACCGAGTTCACAGGAATGTTCTTGTGCCCCAGGATCACGCCCGGCAGGGTCTCGACCTCGACATCCACCAGCGCAGCCTTTTGCACCTGCGCAAAGCGGCGCACCTGCTCCTGGGCAAAGGTGATATCGCCGATCTCTTGCGCCGAGAGGCTGGCGACGCAGGCAGCAATTTCCTCATCGGTCAGACGAAAGCTGAGCGGGTCCCACTGATCGAACTGCCGGGAATACTCACGGACCGCGGCGTCCCCCTGGCGACCGACGTTGGCAATGATGTCAGCCACCACATCGCGAACCTGGCTCGCGATCTCGGCCTGTGCAGCCACCGGTTTGGCAGTCTTGAGGTATTGAATCATGTCTTGCTCCAGTTTAAGTACGCGTCGTCAGCCAAGCCTCGAAGCACGGGCGTGCTCGACAGATACCTGGCAACTGGAGTCGATTTTCCGGGCTGCACGGCCCTGTCCACAATTTCGCACTGACCGCCCAGGTGACGCACGATGACGCACGACGCCCCCAAGTTAATTGCGGCAACAGGCGCGCCTGGGGATGACCGCCTCGCACAGTCCGGCAGGTAGCAATTGATAACATTCCGCTGTCGGAAAATTGGAATCAAACCTCACGGTGACTCACTCACGCTACGAGCCCAGTCGATAAAACCCGCGCTGGGTGACTCTGCCTGAACCAGACCGCGAGATAACACTGCATGAGCCTATCAGCGACCGTCACCCAGCCGACTGTCACCAGGGCCGCGCAGACCATCGCGAGGAACGGGCCTTTATTTTTAGCGCTTCCATGCGCACGCTGCACGGAACACCGAAATCTACCCCCCGGAAAATCCTGAGTTGCACCGCACGCAATAGTGTTTTGTCATCAAGCCCATTGATAGCCCCCTAACGAAACCCCCATGCTAGAGGGCTAATCTCGCGCTTATATCATTCCGAATGATAGTTACCTTTGCTTCATTCGATTCGTGACATAGCACAGCGCCGCGCATGATCCGCCCATCTCAAATACATTGGCGGATGCACCTCATGGAACAGTCACTCAAACATTTGCGCTTTCCCCTGGCGATTTTGGCCGTGGTGGTGATGAGCGCATGCGGCAAGACCCCGGAACAAGCGGCCGCCATGCCAGCTGCAAAAGTCAGCGTGGCGAAGGTGCTGGAGCAACCGGTCAACGAGTGGGACGAATTCACCGGTCGCCTGGAGGCACCGGAAACCGTGCAGATTCGTCCACGCGTCTCGGGCCAGATCGATCAGGTGGCCTTCATCGAAGGCGCCCTGGTGAAGAAAGGCGACCTGCTGTTCCAGATCGACCCGCGCCCGTTCCAGGCTGAAGTGCGCCGCCTCGAAGCCCAGCTGGCACAAACCAAAGCCGCCGCCTCGCGCAGCGACAATGAAGCCCAGCGCGGCGAACGCCTGCGCCAGAGCAATGCGATCTCCGCCGAACTGGCCGACTCGCGCACCACCGCCGCCCAGGAATCGCGCGCCGCCGTCGCCGGGATCCAGGCGCAGTTGGACCTGGCCAAGCTGAACCTGAGCTTCACCCGCGTGACCTCGCCGATCAGCGGCCGCGTCAGCCGTGCCGAAATCACCGCCGGCAACCTGGTGACCGCCGACGTCACCGCGCTCACCAGCGTGGTCTCCACCGACAAGGTCTATGCCTACTTCGACGCCGATGAGCGCGTATTCCTCAAGTACACCGAGCTGGCTCGCCAAGGCCGTCGTGGTGCTACCACCCCTGTTTACCTGGGCCTGTCCAACGAAACCGGCAACCCGCACCTGGGCCAGATGAACTTCGTCGACAACCAGGTCAACCCGGCCACCGGCACCATCCGGGGTCGCGCCGTGTTCGACAACAGCAAGGGCGAATACACCCCTGGCCTGTATGCGCGCCTGAAACTGGTCGGCAGCGGCACCTACTCCGCCGTGCTGATCAACGACGAGGCCGTGGGCACTGACCTGGGCAAGAAGTTCGTGCTGGTGATGGACGGCGACAAGCCGGCGTATCGCTCGGTGGAACTGGGGCCGAAGATCGAAGGTTTGCGCATCGTACGCAGCGGCCTGAACAAGGACGACACCATTATCGTCAAGGGCCTGCAGCGCGTGCGCCCTGGGTCGCCGGTCGCTCCGGAAACCATCCCGATGGCCAGCAAGGAAACCCTCGCGGCCTTGGCACAACAACGACAAGCGCTTGAAGCCAGCAACCTGGAGCAAGTGGCGCCGGAAAAAACCGCGCCCAAGCTCGCAGCCGTTGCGACTCCACGCGGTTAAGGGATACGACTCAAGATGAATTTTTCCAAGTTCTTCATTTCGCGGCCGATCTTCGCAGCGGTGCTCTCGCTGTTGATCCTGATCGCCGGCGCGATCTCGCTGTTCCAATTGCCGATCAGCGAATACCCCGAAGTCGTGCCGCCGACCGTGGTGGTGCGCGCCAACTTCCCGGGCGCCAACCCCAAAGTCATCGGTGAAACCGTGGCCGCTCCGCTCGAGCAAGCCATCACCGGCGTCGAGAACATGCTGTACATGTCCTCGCAGTCGACCGCCGACGGCAAGCTGACCCTGACCATCACCTTCGCCCTGGGCACCGACCTGGACAACGCGCAGGTGCAGGTACAGAACCGGGTGACGCGGACCCAGCCGAAACTGCCTGAGGAAGTGACGCGCATCGGTATTACCGTGGACAAGGCCTCTCCCGACCTGACCATGGTGGTGCACATCACCTCCCCGGACCAACGCTACAACATGCTCTACCTGTCCAACTACGCCATCCTCAATATCAAGGATGAGTTGGCACGCCTGGGCGGCGTGGGCGATGTGCAGTTGTTCGGCATGGGCGATTATTCCCTGCGTGTGTGGCTGGACCCGAACAAGACCGCCTCGCGCAACCTGACCGCCACCGATGTGGTGACGGCCATTCGTGAACAGAACCGCCAGGTGGCCGCCGGTGCATTGGGCGCGCAGCCTGCACCGAATGACACCAGCTTCCAACTCTCGGTCAACACCCAGGGCCGCCTGGTCACTGAGGAAGAGTTCGAGAATATCGTCATCCGTGCCGGTGCCAACGGCGAAATCACCCGCCTCAAAGACATCGCGCGGGTGGAGTTAGGCTCCAGCCAATACGCCCTGCGCTCGTTGATCGATAACCAGCCAGCCGTGGCGATTCCGATCTTCCAGCGCCCTGGCTCCAACGCCATCGACATCTCCAATGAAGTGCGGGCGAAGATGGCGGAGCTCAAGCAGAGCTTCCCGGAAGGCATGGATTACCGCATCGCCTATGACCCGACCGTCTTCGTGCGCGGCTCCATCGAGGCAGTGGTCCACACCTTGTTCGAAGCACTGATCCTGGTGGTGCTGGTGGTGATCCTGTTCCTGCAGACCTGGCGCGCCTCGATCATTCCATTGGTGGCGGTGCCGGTATCGTTGATCGGTACGTTTGCGGTGATGCACCTGTTCGGCTTCTCACTCAACGCGCTGTCACTGTTCGGCCTGGTATTGGCCATCGGCATCGTGGTGGACGACGCCATCGTGGTGGTGGAGAACGTCGAGCGGAACATCGAATTGGGACTCGAACCATTCCCGGCCACTGAAAAGGCCATGAGCGAAGTGACCGGCCCGATCATCGCCACCGCGTTGGTACTGTGTGCGGTGTTCGTTCCAGCGGCCTTCATCAGCGGCTTGACCGGACAGTTCTATAAGCAGTTCGCCTTGACCATTGCGATCTCGACGGTGATTTCGGCGTTCAACTCGCTGACCCTGTCGCCCGCGCTGGCAGCGGTATTGCTTAAAGGTCACGACGCACCGAAGGACCGCTTCTCCAAGTTCCTCGACAAGTTGCTCGGCGGCTGGTTGTTCAAACCGTTCAACCGCTTCTTCGACAAAGCCAGCCATGGTTACGTCGGCACCGTACGCCGGGTGATTCGCGGCAGCGGCATTGCGCTGTTCCTGTACGCCGGCCTGATGGTGCTGACCTGGTTGGGCTTCGCCCACACGCCGACCGGTTTCGTCCCGGCCCAGGACAAGCAATACCTGGTGGCCTTCGCGCAATTGCCGGACGCCGCGAGCCTGGACCGCACCGAAGACGTGATCAAGCGCATGTCTGACATCGCCATGAAACAGCCCGGCGTGGAAAGCGCTATCGCCTTCCCCGGCCTGTCGATCAACGGTTTCACCAACAGCCCGAATAACGGCATCGTGTTCGTGACCTTGAAGCCATTCGAGGAGCGTAAAGACCCGAGCCTGTCCGCAGGTGCGATTGCCGGTGCACTGAACGGCAAGTACAGCAGTATCGAGGAAGCCTACATGGCGATCTTCCCGCCGCCGCCGGTACAGGGCCTGGGGACGATTGGCGGCTTCCGCCTGCAGGTCGAAGACCGTGGCAACCTGGGTTATGACGAGCTGTACAAAGAAGTGCAGAACATCATCACCAAGAGCCGTGGCGTACCTGACTTGTTCGGCCTGTTCACCAGCTACACGGTCAACGTGCCGCAGGTCGATGCTGCCATCGACCGTGAAAAGGCCAAGACCCACGGCGTGGCGATCAGCGACATCTTCGACACCCTGCAGATCTACCTGGGTTCGTTGTATGCCAACGACTTCAACCGCTTCGGCCGTACTTACCAGGTCAACGTGCAGGCTGAGCAGCAGTTCCGCCAGGATGAAGACCAGATCGGCCAGCTGAAAGTGCGTAACAACAAAGGCGAGATGATCCCGCTGGCGACCTTTATCAAGGTCAGCGACACCTCGGGCCCGGACCGCGTGATGCACTACAACGGCTTCATCACCGCAGAAATCAACGGCAACGCCGCACCGGGCTACAGCTCCGGCCAGGCCCAGGCGGCGATTGAGAAACTGTTGAAGGATGAACTGCCCAACGGCATGACCTACGAGTGGACCGACCTGACGTATCAGCAAATCCTCTCGGGCAACACCGCGCTGTTCGTGTTCCCGCTCTGCGTACTGCTGGCGTTCCTGGTACTGGCCGCCCAATACGAAAGCTGGAGCCTGCCGTTGGCGGTGATCCTGATCGTACCGATGACGCTGCTGTCGGCCATCACCGGGGTGATTATCTCGGGCGGCGACAACAACATCTTCACCCAGATCGGCCTGATCGTACTGGTGGGCCTGGCGTGTAAGAACGCGATTCTGATCGTCGAGTTTGCCAAGGATAAACAGGCCGAGGGTCTCGACCCACTGGCGGCGGTACTCGAAGCGTGCCGTCTGCGTCTGCGGCCGATCCTGATGACCTCGTTCGCCTTCATCATGGGTGTAGTGCCCCTGGTGTTGTCCAGCGGTGCCGGTGCCGAGATGCGTCATGCCATGGGTGTGGCGGTGTTCTCCGGGATGATCGGGGTGACCTTCTTCGGTCTGTTGCTGACGCCAGTGTTCTACGTACTGATCCGACGTTATGTGGAGCGCCAGGACGCGCGCAAAGCGGCCAAGGCCTTGAAGCTGGAGACACAGCAATGAGCGTGAAAATATTCCTGCCGAGCCTCCTGGTACTGGCGCTTGCCGCCTGTGCCGTGGGCCCGGACTACAAGACCCAGACCCCGGAGGCGGCCAATATCACCGCCGCCGTGGACGCCAAGAACTACGACCACGCCAAGTTCGAAGGCATCTGGTGGCAGCAATTCGAAGACCCGACCCTCAACCAGTTGGTGACTCAGTCGCTGCAAGGTAACCGTGACCTGCGCGTCGCCTTTGCCCGCCTGCGTGCTGCCCGTGCGATTCGCGATGACGCCAGCAACGACGCCATGCCGGTAATTACCAGCCGCGCCAGCAGTGACCTGGGCAAAGGGCAGATCCCTGGCCAGACCACCAAGCGCGTCAACAGCGAGCGTTACGACCTGGGCCTGGACATGGCCTGGGAACTGGACCTGTTCGGTCGCATCCAGCGCAACCTGGAAGCCACCGACGCCGACCAGCAGGCTGCCGAAGCCGACCTGTACCAACTGCAAGTCACCATGATTGCCGAACTGGTGGACGCCTATGGTCAACTGCGCGGCGCACAATTGCGTGAACGCATTGCCCTGGACAACCTGAAGAACCAGCAGGATTCGCGCACCATCACCGTGAGCCTGCGCGATGCCGGGGTCGGCGACCAACTCGACGTCGAGCGTGCCGACGCACGCCTCGCGGCGGTGGAAGCCAGCGTGCCGCAACTGCAGGCCGAACAAGTGCGCGAGCGCAACCGCATCGCCACCCTCCTCGGCCAGCGCCCCGACAAGCTGACCGTCGACTTGAGCCCCAAAGACCTGCCGGCGATTGCCAAGGCGTTGCCGATCGGCGACCCGGGGCAACTGCTGCAACGGCGCCCGGACGTCCTCAGCGCCGAACGCAAACTGGCCGCCGCCACCGCGCGTATCGGCGTGGCCAAGGCCGACCTGTTCCCACGGGTCAGCCTCAGCGGCTTCCTCGGCTTTACCGCCGGGCGGGGTTCGCAGATCGGCTCATCGGCCGCCAACGCCTGGGCCCTTGGCCCGAGCATCACCTGGGCCGCATTTGACCTGGGCAGCGTGCGCGCACGTTTGCGCGGTGCCGATGCACAGGCCGATGGCGCGCTGGCGACCTACGAGCAGCAAGTCCTGCTCGCACTGGAAGAGTCCGAAAACGCCTTCAGCGACTACGGCAAACGCCAGCAACGCCTGGTCTCGCTGATCCGTCAAAGCGAATCCAGCCGCGCCGCCGCCGATCTCGCGGCAATCCGCTACCGCGAAGGCACCGTGGACTTCCTGGTGCTGCTCGACGCACAACGTGAACGCCTGGCCGCCGAAGACTCCCAGGCCCAGGCCGAAGTAGACCTGTATCGCGGCATCGTGGCGATCTACAAGGCGTTGGGTGGTGGCTGGCAGCCGGATACGGTGGTAGCAACCGCCAAGTAATTCAAGCGCTCCTTTGGTTGGTCGCATCCAGCCAATTTTTAGCCCCGTGGTCCATTCGGTCACGGGGCTTTTTTTGTTTGGAGGGTCCTGGAATGTTGAAGGTTTGAATCGTCCTGGGCTGACTGTTGAAACGTGGCGCACGAATTCCACCCTTCCAAGCGTCAGCGCAAAGCTGATGCCTTACGTAGCCTCATTCAAAATCAAACTCCGATAATGCCCCGGATTCGATCCGCTCCATTTACGAAACGCCTTATAAAACGAACTGGTATCGGCAAACCCCAACCGCTCGGCAATCTGCGCGAAGCTGATCTGCGGTTCCGCCAGCCAGACAATCGCCAGCTCTTTGCGCACGCTGTCCTTGAGGCCTTGGTAGGTCTGCCCCTCTTCCGCCAGGCGCCGGCGCAGGGTTGATGCAGAGATACACAGGCTGGTAGCGAGGCCCTCGGTTTCCGGCCAGGTGTCGGGGGGCATTCGGCGCAGGTCGTGCTTGATGCGGTTGGCCAGGCTGTCGGGGTCGCGGTATTTGACCAGGATGTTGGCCGGCGCATGGGCCAGGAAGCGTTTGAGTTCCTCTGCGCTGCGCTTGATTGGCAGGTCCAGGCAGTCGGCGGAGAAAATCATGCGGGTGCGTGGCCGATCAAACCGTAGGTTGTCGGAAAACATCACCTGGTAGTCATCGCAAAAAACCGGCCGGGGGCAGCGCAGTTCAATCGCCAGAATCGGTATCCGTCGCCCCGCCAGCCAACAGGCCACGCCATGGACGATCATCCAGTAGGTGAAGTAGGTAAACGCCCGCTTGGGCTCGACCTCAGGCTCCAACAGCACGATCTCGGCCAGGCTTTGCTGGCGCACCAACTGGGCGGGCAGTTGCTCGAACATCAAGGATAAAAACCCCAGGCCGGTTTCCAGGCTGGCGTCGAGGCTCGTTTGCGCCATGGCTGCGCGACACAGGAACGCCAGGCTGCCGGATTTGAGCTTGCGTGGGTCCATGCCGAAGAACTCATCGTCCAGGCGACGCGCGAGCAGGCGCCACAAACGTGCGTAGGTGGTGGCCGACACCCGTGCAGCGGGCTGGTCAAGCAGTGCCGGGTCGATGCCGACTTTGTTCAGCACTTCAACGCTGGCCGCACCCGGCGCGCAGCTCTGCAACAAGGCTTCGCGCACGAGGTGGATGGAAATGGTGTCTTTTTCCGACATGGGGGGTTGGGCAATCCGATCGCGCACAAGATGGCCTGCATCATAAGGGCGGTTGCGCTTCGCCACCACCGTTTAGCCGCTGTTCAGCAAACGTCAATATTCCTTGTTTAGTAATGAGTATCATTATGTTACAACTTAGCCTCCTATCTAGTTATGATGCGGTGCCGAATGCTTGTTCCTTTTCTCATCATGCTGCGCGAAGGCATTGAAGCCGCGCTGATCGTCGGCATCATCGCCAGTTACCTGCAACAGACCGGCCGCGGCCAGTGGATGCCCGCCGTCTGGATCGGCGTCTTCCTCGCCGCCGCGCTCGCGTTGCTGGTGGGCGGCGGCCTGGAACTGGTCAGCGCCGAATTCCCGCAAAAACAGCAGGAATTGTTCGAAGGCATCGTCGGCCTGGTCGCCGTGGGCATTCTCAGCTCCATGGTGTTCTGGATGCGCAAGGTCGCGCGCTCGATCAAGCACGCCCTGCATGAATCTCTCGACCACGCGCTGGCCGGCTCCAGGCACCAGGTCACGGCGCTGATCCTGATGGTGTTTTTTGCCGTGGCCCGTGAAGGCCTGGAAACCGTGTTTTTCCTGCTGGCGGTGTTCCAGCAGAGCGAAGGCCCGGACGCTCCGATTGGCGCCCTGCTCGGCCTGATCCTGGCGATTGTCGTCGGTTTCCTGATCTACTCCGGCAGCATGCGCCTGAACCTCGGCGCGTTCTTCCGCTGGACCGGCCTGTTCATCCTGGTAGTGGCTGCCGGCATCCTGGCCAACTCGGTGCAGGCCCTGCACGAAGCCGGCGTGTGGAACCACTGGCAGACCGTCTTGTTCGATTTCAGCGCCGTGTTGCCGATGGACAGCCCGCTGGGCTCGGTGCTGGCCGGGATGTTCGGCTATCAGGAAGCACCGACCATCAGCACGCTGGGCGCCTACCTGATTTACCTGGTGGTGGCCCTGGTGATGTTCTTCCTGCCTGCGGCACCGGCCAAGCCTGCCGCCACCACCTCTTCCGTTTCCAGCCATTAAGGACCGTCTCTTGTCCAACCCAACTCCTCAACCGGCTTCGCCACCCCGCGCCTTGCGCTGGGCCGTGGCGGGCTCGGTGGTCGTGATGATCGCCGCCGGCGGCCTGTTCTATTACGCCTCGCAGCTGGCCGCCAGCAAGCGCCAGGCCAACCACAATGAAATCGCCGTGACCATTCATGGCCACGCCTGCGAGCCCAACGAGCTGACCGTACCGGCTGGCCGTGCGAGCTTTCGCATCATCAACCGCTCGGACCGGGCGGTGGAATGGGAAATACTCGACGGCGTGCTGGTGGTCGAAGAGCGCGAAAACATTGCGCCGGGCCTGAGCCAGGTGATCAACGCCAACCTGTTGCCCGGCGATTACGCGATTACCTGCGGCTTGCTGAGCAACCCGCGCGGCACCTTGCATGTGACGCCAACGGCGGAGTCCGATGCCCAGGCCAAGGCCAAGCCGTCGATGGTGGCGTTTATCGGCCCGCTGTCGGAGTTTCGCGTGTACCTGAGCAGCCAGGGCAGCGCGCTGGTCAAGGCGGTGACCGCCCTGCAGCAGGCAATCGACGCCGGTGACCTGGCCCAGGCGCAGGCCCTGTATGTGCCGGCCCGCGAGGCTTATCAACGGTTGGCGCCGGCGTCACAGCGCCTGGCCGAGTTAGACAACGCCATCAACGCGCGTGCCGATTACTTCGAAAAGCGTGAACAGGACCCGGCCTTCAGCGGCTTCCACCGCCTCGAATACAGCCTGTTCCAGCAACGCACCGTCGAGGGCCTGGCCCCGGTTGCGCAGCGCCTGCTGACCGACGTCACCACCCTCAAGCAGCAGTTGCTGGCCCAGTCGCTGCCGCCGGAGCAACTGGTGGGCATCGTGGTGCGCAACCTCAACAGCCTCGCCGACGTGCGCGCCCTCAGCGGTGAGGAAGAGCGCTACAGCCATATCGACTTGAATGGCTTTGCCGCCAACCTCGAAGCCGCGCACAAAGTGGTCGAGCTGATGCGTCCGCTATTGACCAAATCCGCCGCTGACCTGCTGCCGAAAGTCGACAGCGCCCTCGCCGCCCTCGATGCCGAGTTGCAAGGCTTCAAGGTCGACAAAAGCTACGCGACGTATGACAGCGTCACCGCCGATCAGCGCAAGCAGATCGCCGACAAGGCCAAGGCTCTGGCCGCTGCACTCGATGGAATTGACCCAGCCCTTGGCCTCTCCGGCCTGCAGTGAAGACGACCGTACCCATGAGTGATTCAGAACAATTTTCCGCACAGCGCCGCCGTGTCCTGCTGGGCATGGCCGCGACCGGCGCCGCGATTGCCGGCAGTACCCTGACCTGCCCGGCCATGGCGGCCGCCGCCGAGCAAGTCACCACCGCACCGCGCAGTGACAAGACCCAGGACCACCACGATTATTTCGGCAAGCACCAGAGCGGCATCGTCACCCCGCGCCCGGCCTGCGGGATGCTGGTGGCATTCGATGTATTGGCCAGCGACCGCGAGGACCTGGAGCGCCTGTTCCGCACCTTGAACGAGCGCATCAGCTTCCTGATGACCGGCGGCACTGTGCCGCAAGTCGATCCGAAGTTGCCGCCCACCGATTCCGGGATTCTCGGCCCGGTGGTCACCCCGGACAACCTGACCATCACCGTGTCCGTTGGCGAATCGCTGTTCGATGAGCGCTTTGGCCTCACCGCCGCCAAACCCAAGCGCCTGAGCCGCATGGTCGGTTTCCCCAACGATGCGCTGGAACCGGCGCAGTGCCATGGCGACCTGAGCCTGCAGTTCAGCTCCAACACTCCGGACACCAATATCCACGCCCTGCGCGACATCGTGAAGAACCTGCCCGACCTGCTGCTGGTGCGCTGGAAGCAAGAAGGCAGCGCGCCGCCCCAGGCACCGAGCAAACCCGGAGAGCCGGCGCAGAGCGCGCGCAATTTCCTCGGTTTCCGTGACGGTTCGGCCAACCCGAACTCCAACGACGACACGGCGATGAACCAGATCGTCTGGGTGCAGCCCGGCAGCGACGAACCCGCCTGGGCCGTGAATGGCAGCTACCAGGCCGTGCGCATCATCCGCAACTTCGTCGAACGCTGGGACCGCACGCCGCTGCAGGAGCAGGAAAGCATCATCGGCCGCGTCAAGACCACGGGCGCGCCCATGGACGGCCATCAGGAAACCCAGGTGCCGGACTACAGCAAGGACCCCGAAGGCAAGTTGACCAAGCTCGATGCCCACATCCGCCTGGCCAACCCGCGCACCCCGCAGACTCAGGCCAACCTGATCCTGCGTCGGCCGTTCAACTACTCCAACGGCGTGAATAAAAACGGTCAGCTGGACATGGGGCTGCTGTTCATCTGCTACCAGGCTGATCTGGAGAAAGGTTTTATCAGTGTGCAAACCCGGCTCAACGGCGAGCCCCTGGAGGAGTACCTCAAGCCGGTCGGCGGCGGGTATTTCTTCACCTTGCCAGGCGTCACCGGGCCCAAGGATTTCATTGGGCGCACGCTGCTCGCTGCAACGCATCCTCAAACCACTGCCAACACCTAAAACAAACCCAGAGCGGAAACCGTCCCATGAAGAAGTCGACCCTCGCGTTGTCGTTGTTTATGCCCCTCTCGCCGCTGGCAGCCTTCGCCGCCACGGCGCCGTTGGACCTGGTAGGTCCGGTTTCGGACTACAAGATCTACGTCACCGAAGAAATCGGCGAGCTGGTGACCCAGACCCAGGCGTTCACCGACGCCATCAACAAGGGCGACCTGGCCACCGCCAAGAAGCTCTACGCACCGACCCGTGTGCATTATGAGTCCATCGAGCCGATCGCCGAGCTGTTCAGTGACCTGGATGCCTCGATCGACTCCCGTGTCGACGACCACGAGAAAGGCGTGACGGCCGAAGACTTCACCGGTTTCCACCGCATCGAGTACGTGCTGTTCTCGCAGAACACCACCAAGGGCCTGGAGACGCTGACCGCCAAGCTCAACACCGACGTCAATGACCTCAAGACCCGCGTCGATGGCCTGACCTTCCCACCGGAAAAAGTCGTCGGCGGCGCCGCAGCGCTGCTGGAAGAAGTCGCCGCGACCAAGATCTCCGGCGAAGAAGACCGCTACAGCCACACCGACCTCTACGACTTCCAGGGCAACATCGACGGCGCGAAGAAAATCGTCGACCTGTTCCGTGGCCAGATCGAGAAGCAGGACAAGGCGTTCCTGGCCAAGGTCGACAAGAACTTCGCCACCGTGGACAAGATCCTGGCCAAGTACAAGACCAAGGACGGCGGCTTTGAAACCTACGACAAGGTCAAGGAAAACGATCGCAAGGCGCTGGTTGGCCCGGTCAACACCCTGGCCGAAGACCTGTCGACCCTGCGCGGCAAGCTGGGCCTGAACTGATCAGGCGCACCTGACCTCCCGCGCCGGGCGCGGGAGGTCGGCGGCTCAACGGGCCGGCTGGAACCCGTTCAGTGGTGTGCCGAAAGGTTTGCCACTGCGCGGGTCAATCGCATACCAGCGACCATTGTAGGGTGCCGCGTGCACGTCCACCGCTTCATAGCGCCCAGCCCTTCCCGCTGTCGGCATGCCGCCAGATGCCTCAGTACTGCTCGCCTGCCCGGCAGCGATGAGTAAATAGGCGCGCAGCTTCTCCTCGGCCGTGACCATATGCGGCATCACCTTGCCCCACTTCAACGCGCCCCCGGCCAGCAATACCGGCAACTTCACCACCCCCTTGATCGCGGCATTGATCAACTGCGGGTAACCATCCAACGGATTCAGCGCCGCACTGCTGAACAAAGCGGACTGCCGGACGAAGTCGAACGCACGGTCGCTGAAGCTTGCTGCAGACTTTAACGGCGCCAACGTTACAGCAGCAGGCTTGAACCGCGTGCCCAGCCGGCTCGGCACCAGGGCCTTGGCCGAGCGGATCAGCCCACGCGCTTGCCCGCCCGCACCAATGGCCACGCCGACAACATCCAGCGCGAGGTTAGCCAGGCCGGCACCGATATTGCCTTGCTTGAACTCCTGATACGCGCCCACGAAGGGTACGAACCCCAACAGAAATGCATGCTCGCGGGCCCGCTCTTCACGGCGTCGCTCCAGTGGCAGCGGCTCGCTTGCGCGTTGCAACATCGACTCGGTGGATTGGTAAAAATTGTCCTGGGCGATCCTGTCGGCAATGCTTTGCGTCTTTCGTGAGGCATAAGTGTCCGGCACGTAGGATTGCGCCGTATGGTTGGCGGGCAATTCGCGCGCAGGAAACTGAGGTCCCAACCGCTCCACGATGACCGTCGAGGGCTTCACATTGGGTCCCGTCGGAGCGCCGCCGGCATAGGCCTCGAGATCGAGAGGCATCCGCGTACCGCGCACCACCGGCAAATACACAAAGCCACGCGGAGATGGATAGCGCTCATGACGAATGACGCCATCCAGCTCGATGGTCTTGGGCAAATCCGTGCGCTTGATGATCTTGCCCTGGGCGAACAGCTCGAAATACACCACCTCGGGTCCATGCTCCACACGCATCAAGGTGCCTTGTCGCGCCCTGCGCGCGAGTTTCAGCGCTGCGGTTTCGCTGTGTTCGGTCACACCGGTTTCGGCACGCAAGGTGAACAGCTCGACCTTGCCCAGTTCCAGCAACCTTCGATCATCCAGCGGCAATTCGGCCAGCATCAGCTTGAGCTTGATGGCATAGGCCTGCTGAAGCTGATCCTGATGCTGGCCGATTGAAGTCTTCAACGCCCCGTCGAGTTCAGGCAGGCGACGAATAAGCGTGTCGAGCCGGGTGCGCGCCGCTTCGGGAATCTGCGGTGTGCTGGCGGGCTGGTAAGGTGTCCTGGTCGCAGGCGGCGATGCGGGCATGTCTTCGCCGAGCACCCATTTGCCCGGCGTGAGGTCGCCCGTCATGTAGGTTTCGACCAACGAGCGGGTGCGCGGCTCCGAGATCGGCAGGTTGCGCCGGTCCTCGGCGCTGGCCAGTTGCACACTGATGTTTTCCAGCTCGGCCGGGGTGGTGCCAGGAAACACACGCAGCAGCTCCTTGACGGCCAGGGCCCTACGCGTCGGCAGCGGCGCGCTCGCACGCGTGAAGGCGCTGGCGGCCTCTTCCCGCTGTTTGAAAAATGCCCGCGCGGCGTCCTCGATATCCGCCTGCGAGTATTCACCGTCACTGCGCTGCCTGACGCTGCCGTTCAACACCCCCCAGTCCGTGAGGATCTTCAGCGCATTGAGTTGCATCAGCGTGGCCTGCCCGTCGCTGGTGGGCGCGAGCGTGGTCAGGGCACTGACCTGTTGCTCGTTCATCCTTCTCGATGTCCCCGGCGCGTGGTGATCGGCCAGTGCGCAGCCCAGGCGCAACTCCATCCAGGCCGGGGTGCCGAGGTGCACCGATTCCGGCACATCGTGCACCAGCATTTCCGGCGCTGCCTGGGCCAGGCAGAGCTGGGTCGCCACGACCGCCAGCTTGGGGTCCAGACCTTTGTGCTGCAGATGAAGCTCGATATCACGGCGCACGGCGCTGAAACTGCGGCCCATGTTCGAGGGCTGGTAGATCGAATAACCGCCGACCTCGCCAGGCTTGCCGGGCATAACGGGGTCGACCTGCAGCTTGATCGCGGCAATCACCAACTGTTGGCGCAACACCTTGGGCAACGCCACGGCACCGCCTGGGCCGACCGGCCATTGCAGCGCGCTGGCCAGCTGTTCGGCGAATGCCAAGGCGTCCGGGCTGTCGAGCAGCCTGTCCAGGTGGCCCTGCGGATCCGCCTGCAGCGCTTGCAGCGTGACATTCGACAGTGCACGAAACTGCGCGCCGCCCAGGCGGGAACCGGCCATCGCACTCACATTTTGTCGGTCCTGCTCGGTCAGGGCGCCGGGCGTCCATGGCTGCGTGAGCAAGGCGCCGTAGTCCCCCAGGGGTGGCGGCGTCGGCAAAGAAGTGCGTAGCCAGGCAATCACATTGCGGGTTTCTTCCACGCTGCGCGGCGAGCCCAGCCCCTTCAGATCCAGCAGTTGGCGAATATCCTGACGGGGCGTCGAATACACGCTATTACCCAACGGCACGCTGAGTGCGGTCAGCGCCTTGAGTTCCTCGCCCAATGCGCGCTCTGCATCGATGTGGTGGGTCAAGTCCAACCAGCCGCCGACCGGGCTCAGGCATTCCAGGCGGCCCTCAGACACTCGAAACAGCGCGTCCGGCCAGGCGACACCTTCGCGCTCAAGCAGGCGGGTCATGTCTGCGCGCGCGACGAACTGCTGTAAGCGCTGCATGGCAGCCTCGCTGTTCCGCGGCAAGGCCGAGGCCGGTGCGACTTCGCTGGCATGGCTCGACCAGTCCGTGCGCGCTGCCGGCGGCAGATGCTCAAGCTCGGCTTCAAGGCGATCGGCCAGGTCATCGCGCTCCTCCAGTTCGCCGATCACCTGCCATGTCTGCTCAAGGGCACCTGCGTTGACGTGGCTGACCAATGGGTGCGGCAGCCATAGCGCGTCGTCTTGCCCGATAAAAGGCAGCCCCTGGTCGGTAGGGTCGAGCAGTTCGCGAAGCGGCCGCAAGGTGCGCGAAACCTCGTTCCAACCGGAGTTGTCGGTCAGGCTGAAGCGGACTGCGCTGCGCACGCCCTCATGGTCGGCATAACCCTCGACATGGTCACGGTGGAACGTCAGGGTTGCCGGTTCAAGGCGCTGCTCGACCATCCACTGCTGCAACAGTGGGCGGTTGAGCAACTGCTGGTACACGCGCAGCGCAGGGCCCGGGCGGCTGTCCGGCGGCACCTCGACCAAGGTGTGGCCGCTGATTTCAGCGGCAGCGATGCGCTCAGCCAACTGGGCGTCGGCAGCGGCGGCACGGCCGCGATCCTGGGCGGGTAATCGCGTCCACTTGTCATCGGGTACGGGCGGCTGCGCGACAGCGGCGCGCCGCCGGCGAGGGCTGGAGGGTTGAGCCCAGGCGGGCTCAGGTGCAGCAGTCACTGCGCTCGGAGGCAGCGCAGCGTGAGGAATGGGAAAAGGATTGCTCAGCGACATCAGCATAGGACAGGGCTCTCTCGGATACGGCCATAAGGACCAGGTCCGCCCATCCGTGAACGGTGAGAGCCACTGTAGGGAAGTTACGCGCTAGCTGACTGTAAGCGCTATCCGATGCCCTTTACCCGTGCATTGCTGATGATTTCAGCGCGGGCCTACAGGATTCGGTACAACAACCGCTCGATCCGCACGCGGCTGACGCGACGCAAAAACTTGCCCACCGCTTCCGGGTAATCCACCAGTGTCTGCAGATCTTGATAACGCTCGATCCGCGAGGTGTGCTGGAAAATCTGCGCCAACTCTGTCCGCCGTGGGCCGAGCCACTGGCCTTGCGGGTCGTCGAGCAGCAAGGCGTTTTCCAGGTCGAGACGGAAGGCCCGTGGGTTGAGGTTGTTGCCGGTGAGCAAGGTGTAGCGCTGGTCGATCCACATGCCCTTGAGGTGGTAGGTGTTATCGCCGTCTCGCCACAGGTGCAGGTTCAATTGGCCGCTGTCGATCATCGGCTGATGGCGCTTGGCGAAACGGCGCAGGCTGATTTCATACAGGTAAGGCAGGGCCGAGATCACCTTGAATGGCTCGCTCGGCGGAATGTAGAAATCGTTGGCGGTCTTGTCGCCCACGATAATGTCGACCTTGACCCCGCGCGCCAGCGCACGGTTGATTTCCCGGGTGACCGGCAAAGGCAGGTTGAAGTAAGGCGTGCAGATGGTCAGTTGATGCTGGGCGCTGGCGATCAGCTCGAGAATCACCCGGTTCAGTGGGTTGTTCTTGCCCACCCCCAACAGCGGGCTGACAGACAGGTGGCCATTGGGCAATTGCCCCGCCGTGGTGTCGTAGGCCGCGTGTTTGAGACGGCTGCGCAGGTCGCCGATGTCGTTGCGCAGGCTGCGCGTCGTCGGCGGGTTCGGCAGGTCCAGGCGATGCACGGCCTTGGACGCCACCAAGCCATGCTCCACCAGATGTTGCATGGAGTCGGCCAGCGGTTGGCTGTGGATCAGGTGGTAACGGTCGAAGCGGTACTTGTCGAACTTGTGCAGGTACACGTTGTTGAGGCTGGCGCCGCTGTACAGCACGCTGTCGTCGATCACAAAGCCCTTGAGGTGCAACACACCGAACAGTTCGCGGGTTTGCACCGGCACGCCGTACACCGGTACTTCGCTGCTGTGGCTTTGGGTCATGGCCTGGTACCAGGCGCTGTTGCCCGGTTGTTTGCCGGCGCCGATCAGCCCGCGCTGCGCGCGCAGCCAGTCGACCACCACCACGATGTCCAATTCCGGCCGCGCCGCCTTGGCGGCGTGCAGGGCGTCGTAGATTTCCTGCCCCGCTTCGTCCTGCTGCAAATACAGCGCGACGATGTAGATACGCCGGGTGGCCCGGGGGATCTGTTCCAGCAGGCAGCGGCGGAAGGCGTCCGCGCCGGACAGCACGTCGATAGCGTCGGGAGAGAGAGGAAAACCGCGCAGTTTGGGCAACAGGGAGCGTTTGAAGAACGACGGCATAAGGCTCGCAATGGGTCGAATCCGAAGAGGCCCCGAGCTTACACCATGGGGGTGCTCAGGTCTCGTCGTCGCCGATGGAAAAAATTTAATTGACCAAGAAGAACGATCGTTCTACTGTCCGTCACATGAACGACTCACTGCGCAATGATACCCGCGACATTATCCTCGACGTCACCGAGAAGTTGATCTATCGCCATGGCATCGCCGCCACGGGCATGGACTTGCTGGTGAAAACCGCCGGGGTCTCGCGCAAGAGTATTTACCGTTACTTCGCCAATAAAGATGAACTGGTCATCGCCGCCCTGCACCGCCGCGATGAGCGTTGGATGCACTGGTTGCGCACTGAAGTGGAACGTACCGAGGGCAGCGGCGAACGCCTGCTGGCCGTGTTCAGCGCGCTTGAAACCTGGTTCGGCTCGGCGGACTTTCGCGGTTGCGCCTTTATCAATACCAGTGGCGAAACCGGCGACCCGCAAGATCCGGTCCGCCTGCTGGCCAAAGCGCACAAACAGAAACTGTTCGAGTACGTACTTGAACTGTGTGAAGCACATGGCACCCCCGACCCCGAACGGCAGGCCGCGCACTTGCTGATCCTGATCGATGGCGCCATTACCGTGGCATTGGTCATGGGCGATTCAACGGCTGCCGATAACGCGCGCTGCATGGCGCGAACGTTACTCGGGCTTTAATCCCCCAGGTCCGCCACTTTCGATCAATCCGTCCAAGGAGCTGCCACCATGTCTTCTGCCGCAGAATCACGCCCACCGTTGCCACCGTTCACCCATGCCTCGGCCATCGAAAAGGTGCGCCTGGCTGAAGACGGCTGGAACTCCCGGGACCCGCAACGCGTGTCGCTGGCCTACACGCCGGACACCCAGTGGCGTAACCGCGCCGAGTTCGTGCACAACCGCGAGGAAGCCCAGGCTTTTCTCACGCGCAAATGGGCCAAGGAGCTGGAGTATCGGCTGATCAAGGAACTGTGGGCCTTTACTGATAACCGCATCGCCGTGCGCTATGCCTATGAATGGCATGACGACTCGGGCAACTGGTACCGTTCGTACGGCAACGAGAACTGGGAATTCGACGAAAACGGCCTGATGGCCAACCGTTTTGCCTGCATCAACGACCTGCCGATCAAGGCAAGCGAGCGCAAGTTCCACTGGCCGCTGGGCCGGCGCCCGGATGAGTATCCGGGGTTGTCGGAACTTGGGTTGTAGGCTCGACGCTGCCCACCTGTGGGAGCGGGCAAACCCGCTTCCACATTGGTATTTGCAGTGCCCGTCAGTCCTGGTTCAGACCCACCCGATACAACACGCCGTTATCTTCATCCGTGAGCACATACAGGTAGCCATCCGGCCCCTGCCGAACGTCACGAATCCGCGCCTTCAAGTCGCCGAGCAAACGCTCTTCGTGGATCACCTTGTCGCCATCGAACTGCAGCCGGATCAACTCCTGGCTGACCAGTGCGCCAATAAACACGTTGTGCTGCCATGGCTTGAAGCGATCGGCATCATAGAACGCCATGCCGCTGATGCCCGGTGATTTTTCCCAGACGTGATGCGGCGGCACGGTGCCTTCCACGGCCTTGCCCTGGGCCTCGGGGATCGGTGTCAGCGAGTAATTGATGCCGTGGGTTGCCAGCGGCCAGCCGTAGTTCTTGCCGCGCTCGATGATATTGATTTCATCCCCGCCGCGCGGCCCGTGCTCGTTTTCCCAGATCGTGCCGCTCCACGGGTTGAGCGCCAGGCCCTGAGGGTTGCGCTGGCCGTAGGACCAGATTTCAGGGCGTACCCCGGCTTGGCCGACAAAGGGGTTGTCATCCGGCACGCGGCCGTCCGGGTAGATGCGCACGACCTTGCCCTGCAGTTTGTCGAGGTCCTGGGCGGTCGGTCGATCGTTGTTTTCACCCAGGGTCACGAACAGGTAGCCATCGCGGTCAAACGCCAGGCGCGAACCGAAATGGTTGCCGGTGGAGAGCTTCGGCTCCTGGCGCAGGATCACTTTGAAATCGGTCAAGCCGCTGAGGTCTGGCGCCAGGCGGCCACGGCCGACAGCAGTGCCGGCTTTACCGTCCTTGCCGCCGCCTTCAGCGTACGAAAGATAGACCAGTCGATCCTGCTTGAAGTCCGGCGATAGCACCACATCGAGCAAGCCGCCCTGCCCCTTGGCCCACACCTGCGGCACGCCCGTCAAGGGTGCCGACAGCTTGCCGTCCGGGCTGACAAAGCGCAGGTGGCCTGGCCGTTCGGTGACCAGGAAGCCTTGCTTATCCGGCAGAAATGCCACCGCCCACGGATGGTCGAGGCCCTTGGCGATAGGGGTGGCGGTGATGCTGCCTTGTTCGCTGGGAAACTGCTGGGCATCGGCCGCATACACGGCGGCCAGTGGCAGCAAAGTGGTTGCGCACAGCGCGGCTAACAGGGTTTTACGTACAAACATAAGCAGAGTCCTTACCGGCGATTGCCGTTGGCATCATAGGTGGGGGCTTTGGTTTCGGTGGCCGGACGGCTCGGCGCGGCGTTGCGTTGGGGATAGCGATTGCCGATGCCACCGTTTTCCAGGGTCGGGGTGCGCTGGGTCGGGCCGGTCTGGATACCCCGGGTCAACGGCGCAGTGGGCTGGGTGCCCTGCATGCTGTTGGGGTTGGCCCGGTGAATCGGGCTGTTATTGGAGTCGCTTGAGCCGGGCAGGCTTTGCGCCTGGGCCAACGGCAGCAGTGCCAGGCCCAACGCCAGCACTGCAAGGTGACGCACACAGCTGTTCATGACAAAGCCTCTCTGGGGCGAGGGTTACGTGCTTTCGATAACACGCTACGCCTTGGGTTCGGCTTTCGACACTAAATACTTTCTCATCAGGTGTAACACGATCTGTCCGCGTATCTGGCGGGGGAAACTTTTCCCGCGACCTTCGAGTCACCAGAACACAGCCCCTGCTTAAGGAATCGTACGTATGCCACGCTCTATCTGGAAAGGTGCCATCAGCTTCGGCTTGGTACACATCCCGGTGTCACTGGTCTCGGCCACTTCCTCCCAAGGTGTGGATTTCGACTGGCTGGACAAGCGCAGCATGGACCCGGTCGGCTACAAGCGCATCAACAAGACCACGGGCAAGGAAGTCACCAAGGAGAATATCGTCAAAGGGGTGGCCTTCGAGAAAGGCCGCTATGTGGTGCTCAGTGAGGACGAGATCCGCTCGGCCCACCCCAAGTCGACCCAGACCATCGAAATCATCGCCTTCGTCGACAGCGACCAGATCCCCCTGCAGAACATCGATACGCCCTACTTCCTGGCCCCGGACAAACGCGGCGGCAAGGTCTACGCCCTGCTGCGCGAAACCCTGAAGAAAACCCGCAAGGTCGCCCTGGCCAATGTGGTGCTGCACACCAAGCAGCACCTGGCCGCGCTGATGCCCCTGGAGTCGGCGCTGGTCCTGGTGATGCTGCGTTGGCCCGCCGAAGTGCGCAGCCTGGATGAACTCGAACTCGGCAGCGACGTGACCAAGCCCAACCTGGCCAAGGGCGAGCTGGACATGGCCAAGCGCCTGGTGGAAGACATGAGCGCCGACTGGCAGCCCGAGGAATACCGCGACAGCTTCCAGGAAAAAATCATGGCACTGGTGGCGAAGAAGGCCAAGGCCGGCAAGATCGAAGATGTGGAATCCCAGGAAGGCAGCGAGGAGCGCAAGTCTGCCGACGTGATCGACCTGACGGAATTGCTCAAGCGCAGCCTGGCCGGCAAACCGGCGGCGAAAAAGCCGGCCGCGAAAAAATCCACCAAAAAGGCTTCTTGAGCCTGCCATACGCTGGAGCACGCCATGGCAAAGCCTTTGAGCGAATACAACCGCAAGCGCGATTTTGAAATCACCGCTGAACCGTCAGGCAGCACGCCGACCGGCAAACGCAAGGCCTCGGCGCTGAGCTTCGTGATCCAGAAACATGCCGCGCGCAACCTGCACTATGACTTTCGCCTGGAACTGGACGGTGTGCTGCTGAGTTGGGCGGTCCCCAAGGGCCCGAGCCTGGACCCGAGCCAGAAACGCCTGGCGGTGCACGTTGAAGATCACCCGCTCGGCTACGGCAGCTTCGAGGGCAGCATCCCCGCCGGCCAGTATGGGGCCGGCGATGTCATCGTATGGGATCGCGGCGTGTGGCAACCGCATGACGAGCCGCGCAAGGCCTACGCCGCCGGCAAGCTCAAATTCACCCTGGTCGGTGAAAAACTCTCGGGCGACTGGACGCTGGTGCGTACACGCCTCAAGGGCAGCGGCGACAAAGAACAATGGCTGCTGATCAAGGAAAAAGACCCGCAGGCGCGCCCCGCCGCCGAGTACGACATCGTTGCGGCCGAGCCTGACAGCGTACTCAGCGACGCATCGCTAGGCGCGCCCAAGCCAACCGCAAAACCCAAACTCAAGGCCAAAGCCAAGCCGAAGAAGGCTGCAACCGCCCTCCCCGAGCAATTTTCCCCGCAGCTGGCGACATTGGTCGACCGCGCCCCCGAAGGCGACTGGCGGTATGAAATCAAGTTCGATGGCTACCGCATGCTGGCGCGCATCCGCGATGGCGAGGTGCGCTTGTTCACACGCAACGGCCACGACTGGACCGAGCGCCTGCCGCGCCAGGCCAAGGCCTTGCAAGCACTCAAGCTCAAGGACAGCTGGCTCGACGGCGAAATGGTAAGCCTGAATGGCGACGGCCTGCCGGACTTCCAGGCGTTGCAGAACGCCTTTGATGTCGGCCGCAGCCTGGACATCGTCTACTACCTGTTCGATGCGCCATTCCTCAACGGCGCGGACCAGCGCGAGGCGCCGGTGGAGCAGCGCCGGGCCGCCCTCAAGACTGCGTTGTCCGGCAGCCGCAGCAAACTGCTGCGTTTCTCCGAAGCGTTCGCCGCCAACCAGCGCGATATTTTCGAGAGCGCCTGCGACCTGGCCCTGGAGGGCGTGATCGGCAAACGTGCGGGCAGCCCTTATAGCTCCAGCCGCAATGCCGACTGGATCAAGCTCAAGTGCCGGCTGCGCCAGGAGTTCGTGATCGTCGGCTACACCCGGCCCCAGGGTTCGCGCAGCGGCTTTGGCGCCCTGCTGCTGGCCGTCAATGATGACAGCGGCCTGGTCTATGCCGGGCGGGTCGGCACCGGCTTTGACCAGGCTGCGTTGAAAACCATCTACGCCCAGCTCACGCCCCTGGAACGCAAGGCCTCCCCATTGGCAAACCCCCTGACCAGTGCCCAGGCGCGTGGCGTGCACTGGGTGGAGCCCACACTGGTCGGCGAGGTGCAATTTGCCGAGTGGACCCGCGAAGGCGTGGTACGCCAGGCTGCGTTTGTCGGGATGCGCAGCGACAAGCCCGCCGCACAGATCATCCATGAGCAGCCGCGCACGGCGAAATCGCTGAAAGCCCCCAAGGCCTCAAGTGCCAAAAAAACCAGCGACGGGGTGAACATTACGCACCCCGAGCGGATCATCGACACCCAAAGCGGCACGCAAAAGCAGCAGCTGGCCGCGTTTTACCAGAGCATCAGCGAGTGGGTCCTGCCCTTCCTGCGCCACCGGCCCGTCTCATTGCTGAGGGCACCCGAAGGCGTCGACGGCGAGCAGTTCTTCCAGAAGCACTCGGAGCGCCTGGCCATTCCCAACATCAAGCAACTTGACCCGTCACTGGACCCAGGCCACGCCCGCCTGATGGAAATCGACAGCCCTCGCGCGCTGCTCGGGGCCGTGCAAATGGGCACCATCGAGCTGCATACCTGGGGCGCCACCACGGACAAGATCGAGACGCCGGACCTGTTTGTGCTGGACCTCGACCCGGACCCCGCACTGCCGTGGAAAACCATGCTGGAAGCGGCGCAGCTGACCCTGTCGGTGCTTGACGAACTGGGCCTGGAGGCCTTCGTCAAGACCAGCGGCGGCAAGGGCTTGCACCTGATCGTCCCGCTGGCGCGGCGCGATGGCTGGGACACGGTGAAAGCCTTCGCCAAGGCTGTCGCGCAGTTCATGACCGCTCAACTGCCAGAGCGTTTCACCGCCACCTCCGGGCCAAAGAATCGTGTCGGCAAAATCTTTATCGATTACCTGCGCAACGCGCGAGGCGCCAGTACGGTGGCGGCCTATTCCGTGCGGGCACGCCCGGGCCTGCCGGTATCGGTACCGGTGAGTCGCGAGGAGTTGAAGGGGTTGCGCGGTGCTCAGCAATGGACGGTGGCCAACCTGCAGGAACGCTTGAATAGCCTGAAGAGTGACCCGTGGGCGGGCTATGCCAATCGGCAGAAGATCACCCGCAAGATGTGGGACAAGCTGGGCGCGACACCACCGGAGTGAGTCGTGCCCTTGCCCGGTGTCAGATCAGCACGAAGATCAACGCCAGTGCAGCGAAGATCGCCCACTTTTCCAGGTAGTAGCGCGTACGGTTGCGCTTTTTCAGTTCCTTGCCGCGCAGGCGGATCTTGTACAGGCGCGTAAACGCACGGTTCAGCCCGCCGGTCTTGTCCCCATCGTCGTTGGGCGAGCCGGCGGCGGCCATCACGTTACGGCTGAACCAGCGATTGAAGGCGGCGGCCCAGCGGTATTTCATTGGCCGCTCGATGTCGCAGAACAGGATGATGCGGTTCTGCTGCGTGGTGTTTTCGGCGTAGTGAATGTAGGTCTCGTCAAACATCACCGGCTCGCCATCGCGCCAGTAGTAATTCTCGCCATCCACATTGATGTAGCAGCCAGGATCGTTCGGCGTCTCCAGGCCCAGGTGGTAGCGGTACGACCCGGCATACGGATCACGGTGACGCACCAGTTTCGAGCCTGGTGGCAGCTCGGCGAACATGGCCGCCTTGATCGAGCCGATGCTCTGCACCAGTTCGGTGGTGCGCGGGCACAGCTTCATCGCCGACGGGTGGCTGTCGCCATACCACTTCAGGTAGAAACGCTTCCAGCCAGACTTGAAAAACGAGTTGAAGCCGACGTCGTTGTATTGGTCGGAACGCTTGATTTCGCCGGCCCGCATCAGGTTCTGGCCTTCCTGGCGGATTTCCTCCCAGTGCTCCTGCAACGGGCTCAGGTCGGGAAAATCACTCGGCGACAGGTACGGTCGGCTGGGCAGCTTGGAGAAGAGGTAGAGAAAGCAGTTGATCGGTGCAAGGAAGGTCGAGTGATCGCTGAGCTGACGGCCCAGCTTGTGCCGCACTCGACCGCGCAGGTGTACATACGCGATGGAGGCAACGTAGAGAACAACAATGATGAGTTTCAAGGGATTTCGTCACAAGTCAGAAGAGAACAGGCTGCTCCTGCGCGCCCACAACGGCCGAGGATGGATAGCAGCACCTGAAATCACAATTCACACAATCGGCACCAAGCCTGGTTGACAACCTGGTTCGTGGCCATTGGCAGTTATTTAGCCACAAGTTGTAACCAAAAGTTAACTAAGAATTGTGAAAAGCTGTCTTGTGAATGTGATGGGCGACGACCTCGGCGGGCAGGCTTTACAGCCCGCCCGCGAGGTGTCTGGCCCGCGCTAGCGCAGCGGGAGACGGCGATCGGCGGTCACCGAAAAAGGCCCGTTTTCACGTCGCACCTGCGCGAAGTGGGTAATCAATGCCAGCAATATACCCAGCAGCAGCCCGGCCCCCACGCTAAGGGCGATAATCAACGCGCCCTTGGGTTTTATCGGGTTCAGCGGTTCCTGGGCCTGGCGGTCCACCGTCACCAATTTCAACGTACTCATGTCGATGTTGAGGCTGCGCAGCCGGGCCTCTTCTGCCCACAAGGGCTCCACGTTCTGCAGGAATATGTCCTCATTCTTGCGATCGTTGAGCACCTCGACCTCACGATTCACATCAAGCATGCGCAGTTCCTTGCTGATCTCGGCGACACGACTGTTGGTGAAATCATCGTTGGTACGCCGTTGCAGTGCCTTGCGCTCAGCTTCCAGGACTTCCGTACCCATGAAATACAGCGGCAGCTTCTGGTTGGTCACCACGGTGCGCATGACTTGGCTGGATCTACCGGAAGCATCAGCGCCCATGGCCGAGGGCGCAGTGGGAGTCCGGATGCCGACAGCCCTGGCAATCGAGATCGCCTCGTCGAGTTCCGCCAGGTGGCTGGTACGCTCCATCTTCAGTTGCAAGTGCAAGGCGCTGAGTTCGTCCTGCAGTCGCGCGCGCTTGACCTTATCGTCCTCCAAAAGCCTGGCGATTTTCGCCGCCTTGGCGGTTTCGTAATTGCTCCGCGCCGCGTCAATTTTGCCCTTGAGCTCATTGAGACGGTTGTTGACGATGACCTTGAAATCCGCGCCCACCTGGCTGCGCTCCTGCGCAATCGCGTAGTCGACGAATCCGTTGAGAATCGCCACGCCGTCAATGCCCGTGGGGTACTGCATCTCCACCCGGATCGAACTGTTGAGGGGTTCGGATTTTTTCGGATCCGGCAACATCAGGTTGATGGCATTGCGATTGAACGCTTCAAAGCTCTGCTCCAGGCTTCGCCCTGGACGCTGGAACGCTTCGAACAGTGCCGGGTTAGCCCGGAAAAAACCCAGGCGGGCCTCGTAAGAGTCCAATTGCATGCCCACCTTGGCCAATGCCTCGGCGGGCGGCAGCCGGTAGACGTCAGAGCGATTCAGGGCATCCAATTCATTGATCGCTGCAGGCCGAAGCACACTGCTCACCTGGTAAACCCTCGGTGCCAGAAACGCGTAGCCTACTCCCAGAAGGCCCGCCAGAATCGTGCAACCGATGACCCGTTTCTTTTGCTTCCAGATCGCGTGAAACAGTTCAAATAGATCAATCTCGTCCGACGGTAAATGTTGATGAAGCTGGGGAGTGTTATTCAAGATTCATACACCCTGATGAGTTGAAATCCAGTGCCCAAAAAATCAAACCTGGATAACGACTGAATAAACAGGGGGCAACGTCCGGGCACACGATACACATGGCCCTCTGCCGGCAGAGGGACCACCCAATTGATTGAACCTTCACACCTGACGGCGTGACGTTTCATATCAGTTACCCGGGTGTCATGACTGGCAGACACCCGGAGCATAGACGGTCCGTTACGAGACGTTACCCGGCGGCCAGGCAAAGTAACGCTAATTGCCTGTCGGGAAAGGAAAAATTACATTTAAACCTGAAAAATAAGACAATTCCTACACGCGGTTAAGCTTCTGGTACGCAAACCTGCCACATTGTCCCTAACGACCAGCGATTGGTCCTTCAGCAAAAAGGAATTTGTATGTCATCCATTTCAGACCCGGATTTTCTAGCCCTGCAAGGTGCCTGGGAGCAGACCTCACTCGAAGACAACGGCGTGCTCAATCCCCCCGACGCCCACACCGCTCCAGGCGCAATCACCACGATTACCGGCGAGCACTTCGAAGTGAAGACCGTCAGTGGCGAGGTGTTGCTGGCTGGACGGTTTTCCCTGGACAGCACCACGGTTCCCAAGAGCATTACCTGGGTGGACTCCATAGGAGAGGATGCCGGCAAACAATTGCCCGCCAGTTATCGCCTCGAAGGGTATGAGTTTGTGTTTATTGCCGCAGATGAAAGTATGCCCAGGCCCCTCTCGTTCAGTACTGGCCCAGGTCAAACCATGCGCACTTTCGTACGCCGTACTTGACCCCGGTTCATCCGAACTTGCGACAGCATTTTCACAAAGCGTTCACTTGCGGGTCTATAGGGTGAAGCCTACCTACTCCAGTGAATCCCTTAGCCCGCCTCTCCTCGCGGGCTTTTTTTGGCCGGTCGGAAAGCCCCGAATCAGGGCGCACGCTTGGTCGCGGCGAGGGTAAAACACAGGGGTAATTGCGCAGGCTGGTGCTCGTACTGGTCGTAGAGTTCTTCGCGATTGGAGTGGCCGTATTCCTGCAGGTGGTTGATCTGCAGCTGCGCATCAATCGCGGCACTGACCACATCCCCCAGCGTATGCACATACCAATAGGAGGTCGGCCCGGCCACTTCGCCCTGCCCTTCATAGACAATCGACTCCTGCAGCACAAACGGCTCACGCTGGAAGTACGAATGGGCGGGCAGCAGCGGATTTTGCGCGCGGGGGTCGAACACCTCCAGGAACGGATGGGTTTCATACATCACCAGCGTGCCGCCGGGCTTCAAGGTGTCGGCGACATGGCGCATGAACAGTGCCACATCCGGCATCCAACCCAGCACACCGATGGTCACCAGGGCAATATCAAATCGCCCGTGCAGGTGATGCGGCAACTGGTGAATATCGCTTTCGATAAATTCCGGGCTGTGCGGAGAAACCGCAGCCAACTCATGGGCCTGCTGCAAAAACGCCCGGGATTGGTCGACTCCCACTACCGAACGCGCGCCGAGGCCGAACAGTGACAGGCTTTCGCGACCGTTGTTGCAGCACAGTTGCACCACGTCCTTGCCCGCGACGCCGATGTCGTGCAGCAAGCCGGTGATGGTGGGGTCCAGGCAGGAAAAGTCCGCAGCGCCGACCCGGCTGAGCAGCGCGTTCCAGGTGTCGGTGGTCTTGTGCAGGCCGGCGGATTGGTCCCAGGCATCCTTGTTAGAGGTGATCGCCTGCTGAGCTGAGGGCATGTCCATTGCGTCTCCAGATAATTGTTACAGCGAGGGACTGAAAATAAGCCAACCGCCTGCGGATTAAAACCCCGGAAGACGTACGAAACTTAACGCAAACCTTGCAGGTCACTACGCCATGCAGTGTTCAGCCGTTGAACACCCTCTGCGAAGACCGCGCCATGGCCAAGCCCTCCGATCTGCGTAATAACCTATCCCTGGACGGCCTGAATTTCTTTCTGGCAGATGTGCGCGACGGCCTCGGTCCGTACCTGGCGATTTATCTGCTGGCGGTACACAAGTGGGACCCGGCCAGCATCGGCGTGGTCATGACGCTGGCGGGGATTGCCGCGCTGATCACTCAAGGTCCGGCGGGCGCACTGATTGATCGCACGCGCAGTAAGCGTGCGGTGATTGCAGTGGCGGCGATTTTGGTGACGGTCAGTTGCCTGCTGCTGCCATTTGTCAGTTCTTTCAGCCTGGTGGCCGTTACCCAGGCGGCCAGCGCCATTGCTGCCTCGGTCTTCGCCCCCGCCATCTCTGCCATCTCTCTGGGAATCACCGGGCCGCGCGCCTTTACTCGCCGCACCGGGCGCAACGAGACCTTCAATCATGCCGGCAATGCCGTGGCCGCGTTACTGGCCGGGGGCCTGGCGTATCTGTTTGGTCCGGTGGTGGTGTTTTACCTGATGGGGTTTATGGCGGCGGCCAGTATCGTTGCGGTCAGTTGCGTCTCGGCGAAGGCGATCGACCACGAGGTCGCCCGTGGTTTCGACCCGGCCCACTCCAATGACCACGAACAGCCGTCCGGCATTAGCGTGTTGTTGGCCAACCGCCCCCTGCTGGTGTTTGCCATTTGCTGTGCGCTGTTTCACCTGGCGAATGCCGCCATGCTGCCGTTGGTCAGCCAGAAGCTGGCGCAAATCAACCTGCAGATGGCCACGCCACTGACGTCGGCCTGCATCGTCGCGGCGCAATTGGTCATGGTGCCGATGGCCTGGCTGGTAGGCCTCAAGGCCGATGTGTGGGGACGCAAGCCGCTGCTGCTCGCCGGTTTCCTGATTCTGCCCTTGCGCGCAATGCTCTATACGCTGTCCAACGACCCCTACTGGCTGGTGGCAGTGCAGATGCTCGATGGCATCGGCGCAGGAATCTTCGGCGCGCTGTTCCCGGTGATCGTCAAGGACCTGACCCAGGGTACCGGACGCTTCAACGTCAGCCTGGGCGCGCTGTCGACTGTTTTTGGCCTGGGCGCGGCATTGAGCAGCAGCCTGGCCGGCCTGGTGGTGCAACAGGCTGGCTACAACGCGGCGTTCCTGACCCTCGCGGGCGTGGCTGCGGTGGCCTTGGCGCTGGTCTGGCTGGCGATGCCGGAGACCTTGGTGAAAGCATCTTTCGCCTGCCATACAACTGTCGCCTGACATATGCGACAATGCGCGCCAAATTCCAACACACATCCCCCATTTTTTGCTCAGCGACCGGGTTTCGCGCCTTGATGTCGCTGTTGATGCATGCCTGAAGGCTCCTGCCGCCACGCTCGCAACCCATTGATAGGTAAAGTAATTGATCTCCACAGCTAACATCACCATGCAGTTCGGCGCCAAGCCGCTCTTCGAGAACGTTTCGGTCAAGTTCGGCGCCGGCAACCGGTATGGTCTGATCGGTGCCAACGGTTGCGGCAAGTCGACCTTCATGAAAATCCTCGGTGGCGACCTCGATCCGTCGGGCGGCCAGGTCATGCTGGAGCCGAATGTTCGCCTGGGTAAACTGCGCCAGGACCAGTTCGCCTACGAAGAATTCACCGTACTCGACACCGTGATCATGGGCCACGAGGAACTGTGGAAGGTCAAGGCCGAGCGCGACCGCATCTACTCGCTGCCGGAAATGAGCGAAGAAGACGGCATGGCCGTCGCCGAGCTGGAAACCGAGTTCGCCGAGATGGACGGCTACACCGCCGAGTCCCGCGCCGGCGAACTGCTGCTGGGCCTGGGCATTCCCCTGGAACAGCATTTCGGCCCGATGAGCGAAGTGTCGCCCGGCTGGAAACTGCGCGTGCTGCTGGCCCAGGCGCTGTTCTCCGATCCTGAAGTGCTGTTGCTCGACGAACCGACCAACCACCTGGACATCAACACCATCCGCTGGCTGGAAAACATCCTGACCCAGCGCTCCAGCCTGATGATCATCATCTCTCACGACCGTCACTTCCTGAACAGCGTGTGCACCCACATGGCTGACCTGGACTACGGCGAGTTGCGCCTGTTCCCGGGCAACTACGACGAGTACATGACCGTGGCGACCCAGTCCCGCGAGCAGCTGCTGTCGGACAACGCCAAGAAGAAAGCGCAGATCTCCGAACTGCAATCGTTCGTCAGCCGCTTCTCGGCCAACGCCTCGAAAGCCAAGCAGGCCACCTCGCGTGCCAAGGCGATCGACAAGATCCAGTTGGCCGAGGTCAAGCCTTCGAGCCGCGTGAGCCCTTTCATCCGTTTCGAGCAGAACAAAAAACTGCACCGCCAGGCGGTCATCGTCGAGCGCATGGCCAAGGGTTTCGACGGCAAGCCGCTGTTCAAGGACTTCAGCTTCCAGGTTGAAGCCGGCGAGCGCGTGGCGATCATCGGCCCGAACGGTATCGGCAAAACCACCCTGCTGCGCACCCTGGTCAACGAACTGACCCCGGATGCCGGTAGCATCAAGTGGACCGACGCCGCGGAGCTGGGCTACTACGCCCAGGACCACGCGCATGACTTCGAAGACGACGTCACCCTGTTCGACTGGATGGGCCAGTGGACGCAAGGCGAGCAGATGATCCGTGGCACCTTGGGTCGCATGCTGTTCTCCAACGACGAGATCCAGAAGTCGGTCAAGGTGATTTCCGGTGGTGAGCAAGGCCGCATGCTGTTCGGCAAGCTGATCCTGCAAAAGCCGAACGTGCTGATCATGGACGAACCGACCAACCACTTGGACATGGAATCCATCGAAGCGCTGAACCTGGCGCTGGAGAACTACCCGGGCACGCTGATCTTCGTCAGCCACGACCGCGAGTTCGTATCGTCCCTGGCCACGCGCATCATCGAGTTGAGCGCCACCGGCGTGATCGACTTCAGCGGCACCTACGACGACTACCTGCGCAGCCAAGGCGTGGTGTTCTAAATCGCGTCGTTGTGGCTGTGGTGAGCAGGCTTGCTGTGATCAGCAGGCCTGTTGTGGCTTGCAAGCCTGTTGTGACTGACAGGCCTATTGTGGCTGGCAAGCTCATTGTGGCTGACAGACTTATTGTGGTGAGCAGGCTTGCCCTGCGTTGGGCTGCGAAGCAGCCCTAAATTCAAACACCACGCTCTGTCTGGCAGAACGCGGTGTTTTTTATAGGGGCTGCTTCGCAGCCCAACGCAGGGCAAGCCTGCTCGCCACAATAAGCTTGCTGACCTCAAATAAACTTGCTCACCTCAAATAAGCCTGCCACCTCAAATAAGCTTGCTCACCACAAATAGGCCTGCACACTACAAATAAGCTGACTCACCAAAATCTAAGCCCCACTCCACTTCAAACAAAGTAGTTAGCCTGCTTCCTTTTCCCCCTGCCCCTTGCCATCATGCCCTCACCGCCCGCCCGCGAATGAGTGACCATGTCTGACGCCGCCCCCAGTTCCCTGTCGATCACCCTGCAGATCGTCTCCATCGTCTTCTACACCTTCATCGCGTTCATCTGCATCGGCCTGCCGATTGCGGTCATTCCTGGCTATGTGCACGAGCAATTGGGGTTCAGCGCAGTAGTGGCCGGCGTGACCATTGGCTCGCAGTACCTGGCCACCCTGCTCAGCCGCCCCATGGCCGGGCGCATGTCCGACAACGTCGGTACCAAGCGCGCGATCGTACTGGGCCTGGCGGGCATTCTGCTCAGTGGTGTGCTGACGTTTTTCGCCACGCTGGCAGAAAGCCTGCCCAACTTGAGCCTTGCCATTCTGATTGCCGCCCGGCTGCTGCTGGGCGTGGCCCAGGGCCTGATCGGCGTGGGCACCATCAGTTGGTGCATGGGCGCGGTGGGCGCAGAACACACCGCGCGTTCGATTTCCTGGAACGGTATTGCGTCCTACGGCGCCATCGCCATCGGCGCACCGCTGGGGGTGGTGATGGTCGCCGACTATGGCTACAGCAGCCTGGGCATCGCCCTGACGGTACTGGCGGCATTGGGCCTGGTGCTGATCCGCAACAAGCCCTCGGTGCCGGTGGTGCGTGGCGAGCGCCTGCCGTTCTGGGCCGTGTTCGGGCGCATCGCGCCGTTTGGCGCGAGCCTGTGCCTGGCGTCGATCGGCTACGGCACGCTGACCACGTTTATTACCCTGTATTACCTCAACCGCGGTTGGGCCGGCGCGGCGTACTGCCTCACGGTCTTTGGCGTGTGCTTTATCCTGTCGCGGCTGGTGTTTATCTCGGCGATCAGCCGCTTCGGCGGCTTTCGCGCGGCCATTGCCTGCATGACCATCGAGACCGTGGGCCTCACGCTGCTGTGGCTGGCACCCTCCACTGGCGTGGCCTTGATCGGTGCCGGGCTGACCGGTTTCGGCTTGTCGCTGGTGTACCCGGCGCTCGGCGTGGAAGCCATCAAGCAAGTGCCCAACAGTAGCCGGGGCGCGGGGTTGAGTGCCTATGCGGTGTTTTTCGACCTGGCCCTGGCGATTGCCGGGCCACTGATGGGCGCCGTGGCGCTGAACCTCGGCTACGGCTGGATTTTCTTCTGCGCAGCGCTGCTGTCGGTCACCGCCCTGGGCTTGACGATGTCGCTCAAGCGTCGCGCTTACTGATCGGCAGTCTGCAACCCGGCGCGGGTGGATTGACCAAGAGTGTGGCCGAAAAAGCGCCCGGCCTCGGAGATCAGGTCACGGTGAATGCCTTCGCGGTCGACGCCATCGGCATCGGTGCAGATCGCCGGCATCGCCGCCAATTGATCGCTGTCGCACGGCGCCATGAACACAAAGTGACCGGCCCCGGCCAGCAGCTTGAAGTCCGGCGGCTCCGGGAGCTTGCGCGCCAGGGCCGCGGCGTTCTTGTCCACGGCTACCAGCTTGTCGCCGTCGCCGCTGTAGAGCAGCACCGGCACATGCACATCAGCCAACGTCTGGCGGCCGAACATCAAGCTCAGCGGCGCCATCAGCATCAAGGCATGGATACGCGGGTCGGATTGCGGTTGCAGGTCGTCACGGTCAACCACCAGCTCACCTTTGGTGGTGCAGGCGTCGCGGTCTTCCGGGCGCTCCTGGCAATAGCGGCGCAGGCGGTCGAAATCCGGCTTGGCCCCCGCCAGGATCAACGCGGTTTCACCCCCGGCCGAATAGCCGATGACCCCGACCTGATTGACGTTGACGAACGGCGACAGCATCGGGTCGCCCAGGGTGGCGGTGATGGCTTCGGAAATCTGGATCGGCCGGCCATACAGGTTGCTCACGGTGCCAAGGCGGCTGTGGTCCTTGTAGTTGTCACCCGGGTGCAGCACCGCCACCACTACAAAGCCTTTGCGCGCCAGCGAGGTGGCCAGGTCATGCAGGGCCAGCGGCGTGCCGGTGTTGCCATGGGACAGCATCAGCATCGGGAAACGCCCGATGGCGATCTTCGCATCTTCAGTGGCCGCGACATGGTAGGCGCCCAACTGCGTGGTGTGCTCAAGCCCGGTGGAGGGGTAGAAGGCGACGGCTTTCATCGGCTGCAGGTCGAGCGGGTCGAGAAACGTCATGCGGTGGAAGCCCACACTCCAATGCGGGTGCGGCGCAGGCGCGGCATGCACTGAAATCAGGCCGCCCAGCAGGAAAAGAACCATAACAGCACAAAGACGCATCATGAGGATGTCCACCTTTGCTGCATTAAAACCGGCATGTCTGATTGAAAAGTCCATGGTTCAAGGTACTCGCACCGGGTGGTAAACCCATGTGTGCATAACCTGGGCCAAAGTAAAGACAGCGGGCAAACGAAAAAACTCCGTACTCCGGTCGTTTTCAGGCGGCCAGAATACAGAGTTTAGGCGCCCCGCTTCAGATTGAAACGGGGCAGAGGCGAAATTTACACAAGCCTTACGCGGCGGCGAACAACTGTTGGTTGATCTGTGCGTTGGCGTCGCTCAAGGACTTGCTGCGCACTTCGTCACCGTAGGCCAGGCCTTCGGCGCGTACGACTTCGATGTCAGTGATGCCAAGGAAGCCAAACAGCAATTTCAGGTAGCCTTCATGGGCGGCGCCCGACGCTTGGCCAGCGTGCAGGCCGCCGGCGGTGGACACGATGATGACTTTCTTGTTGCCGCACAGGCCTTCCGGGCCGGCTTCGGTGTAGCGGAAGGTCTGGCCGGCGACCGCGATACGGTCGATCCAGGCTTTCAACTGGGTTGGAATGGTGAAGTTGTACATCGGCGCACCGATCACCACGGCGTCGGCGGCGAGGAACTCGGCCAGCGACGAGGCGCTCAGTTCGGCCTCGTGCTTTTGCGCGGCGTCGCGCAATTCGGCGGCGGTGCCCAGGGCGCCCAGGGTCGCGCCGGAGAAGTGGTTGATGCCTTCGCTGGCCAGGTCGCGGTAGGTCACTTCCACACCGGGCTCGGCCGCTTGCCAGGCCTTGACCACCCCAGCGCTGAGCTGACGGGAAGCCGAGTTGTCGCCGAGGATGCTCGAATCGATATGCAACAGTTTCATGCGGGATCTCCAAGTGAGGATCGCGACAGGGCGATCAAGTGAGGTTGATCCTACAGGTGAAGCCAATGATCGATTAGAGGGTTGAAATGCGACTGTTCGTCTCGTCAGCGGGACAGTGCACTGTCTCAAGCCCGCTTCACACTCAATGGGACGACACGTAGATCGACCCCGACGCAGGCGCGGGCAGCGCATACGTCTGCTTCATCCACTGGATCTCCTCCTGCGGCGTGCGGCCGAAGAAGCGCTTGAACTCGCGACTGAACTGCGAGGCGCTTTCATAGCCGACCTGGGTGCTGGCCGTGGCCGCGGTGATATCGCTGCGCAGCATCAGCAGGCGCGCCTGGTGCAAGCGCGTGGACTTGAGGTACTGCATCGGCGAAGTGTCGGTGACGGTGCGAAAATGCGCGTGAAAACTCGGCACGCTCATCATCGCTTCCCTGGCCAGCGCCTCCACGTCCAGGTGCTGGTGATAACACCCATGGATCTTGCGAATCGCCCGCGCGACCTTGCCGAACTGCCCCTGGCGATTCAGCGCGGCGCGCATCGAGCCGCCCTGCTCCCCCGTGAGGATCCGGTAATAGATCTCGCGCACCAGCGCGGGCCCAAGGATATGCGCCTCCATCGGCACACTCATGGCCTCGAGAAAGCGCAGCAGCGACGCGCTGAGCGGCTCATCCATCGGCGAGGAATACATGCCCCTGGGCTTGGCTTCATCCAGCCCCGGGAAGTCATCCAGCGCCAGCATCAACTCCGCCGCCAGGGTGAAATCCAGGCGCAGGTATACCGCGAGCATTGGCGCTTGTTCAGTGGCCTCGGTTTCCATGGTGAACGGCACCGGCACCGACACCACCAGGTAGTGCTGGGCGTCGTACACGTAGATGTCCTCGCCGAGGTAACCGCGCTTGCGCCCTTGGCACACGATCACGATGCCCGGATCGTAGAGCACCGGCACGCGGTGCAACGGGCGGTTGGAACGCAGGAAGCGCACGTCATCAAGTGCGGTCAGGTTATAGCCTTCGACAGGCGCCAGGCGGCCCATCAACTCGATGATTGTTTCGGTGCGGCCCATGCTGGCTGGCTCCAGTGCAAAAACACACGGTATCGCGCCAGACCGGCTGACGCTACGCCCTGATAGGAATAGGCAATCAGTACAGTGGATCCGTGCAAAAAAACCAGCGTTCAACTGCTGCTGGCTTTTTTCGGGGTGGATTTGCCTCGCGCAGACGCGGATGATTCGTCCCATCGACAGGACAACAGGCCGACCATGCAAGACCTCAACGACCTCTACTATTTCGCCAAAGTCGTCGAAGCCGGTGGCTTTGCGGCCGCCGGGCGGCTGTTGGGGATTCCCAAGTCGCGCCTGTCCCGGCGCATTGCCGAGCTGGAAGAACGCCTCGGCGCGCGCCTGCTGCAGCGCACCACCCGCCAATTGACCCTGACCGCCGTCGGCGAGCGCTACCTGCGCCATTGCCAGGCCATGCTGCTGGAAGCGGAGATGGCCGATGAAGCCGTCGCCAGCATGTCCAGCGAACCGCGCGGGCGCTTGCGGGTGAGTTGCCCGGTGGGCATGGCCCAGCACATTCTGCCGGAACTAGTGGCCGGGTTTCTGGCCGCCCACCCGCTGGTCCAGCTGGAAATGACCCTGGTCAACCGCCGCGTCGACCTGGTCGCCGAAGGCATCGACGTGGCCCTGCGCGTGCGCGAACTCGGTGACGAGGACCCGCTGCTGGTGACCAAGCGCCTGCGCCAGGCCCAGACCGTGCTCGTCGCCAGCCCCGCCCTGATGCTCGGGCGCCAGGTCACTACCCTCGATGACCTCAAGCAGTTGCCGATACTCGGCGCGCTGGAGGCGGATCGCCTGGTACACCAGCGCATCCTCGACCCCCAGGGCAACCCGCACGAGCTGGCGATGGAAGCCCGGCTGGGCATCGACGACTTCATTGTGCGCAAAGCCAGCGCGATCATGGGCCTGGGCTTTACCGTGCTGCCGATGATGTACTGCGAAGAAGAACTGGCCAGCGGCCGCCTGGTGCAACTGCTGCCGCAATGGTCCCTGCCGGGTGGCTGGCTGCAAGCCGTGTACCCGCATCGACGCGGCGTGCTGCCGGCCATTCGCGCCTGGATCGATTACCTCGAGGAAGGGTTCAAAGGCTGTGGAGATCGCCTGCTATGAAGATGACCGAAGCCCACGTCGCAGACTTCTGCCTGAGCCTGCCCGGCGCGCGGGAAGACTACAAATGGGGTGGCGTGCGGGTGTTCTCGATTGCCGGCAACAAGATGTTTGCCCTGCAGAACCTGCGCGGTGACTCGTTGGCGTTCAAGGTCGACAAGGAGCTGTTCCTCGGCCATGTCGACCGCCCGGGCATCCACCCGGCGCCGTACCTGGCTCGGGCGCAGTGGATCATCATGAACACGCCCTACCCGCTGGGCGCCGAGGAACTGCGCGGCTTGTTGCAGCGTTCCCACCAGTTGGTGGTGAGCAAGCTGCCCAAGCGCACGCAGATCGGTTTGTTGCTAGAGGACTGAAACCAGCGTGCCGCCGAGGAACAACTGGTCGAGCCAGAACACCTGGTGCAGCAACACGATCACCCAGAACAGCACCTGGTACGACACCTTGCGGGTCTTGTGGCGAAACACCTGCTGCGCGATCAGCGCCCCCGGCCAGCCGCCCGCCAGTTCCACCGCGTGCAGGATGTTTTCCGGGGTGCGCCAGCCGTCGGTACGCGCCTTGCGCTTGTCGCTCCAGTAGAGGAAAAACGCGATCACGCTGACCACGCCATACGCCACCAGCGGGATCAGCGTTTCACCGCGTAGCCACACCAGTACCGAGCCCAACCCGGGCGCCGCGCACAGCAGCACGAAGATCAGCGCCTTCAGGCGCGGGTGCTGGATCATCATGCCTTGGCGGCCGCCCAGTCGATCCAGCCGAACTGCCAGGTCGCCAGGATCAGCAGGCCGAACGCAATGCGGTACCAGGCAAACGCCGCATAACTGTGGCTGGCGATGAACTTGAGCAAGCCCTTGACCGCGATCATCGCGAAGATGAACGAGGTGACAAAGCCGATGGCAAACACCGGCAGGTCAGCCGGCTGGAACAGGTCGCGGTACTTATAGCCCGAATACACCGCCGCACCGACCATGGTCGGCATCGCCAGGAAGAACGAGAACTCGGTGGCGGTCTTGCGCGACAGGCCGAACAGCAACCCACCGATGATGGTCGAGCCCGAGCGCGAGGTGCCCGGAATCATCGCCAGGCACTGCGCACACCCAACCTTCAGCGCGTCTTTCCAGGTGATCTCGTCCACGCTTTCGGCGTGCACTTCATGCTGGCGCCGTTCGGCCCACAACATGATGATGCCGCCCACCACCAGCGCCGTGGCCACGGTGATCGGGTTGAACAGGTAGTGGTGGATCAAGTCGGCAAAGATCACCCCGAGCACCACCGCCGGCAGAAACGCGATCAACAGGTTGATCGTGAACCGCTGGGCGTTGCGCTGGGTCGGCAGGCCGGTGACCACGTCGAGGATCTTGCGGCGAAATTCCCAGACCACCGCGAGGATCGCGCCGAGCTGGATGATGATGTTGAACGCCATGGCGCGTTCGCCGCCGAAGTCGAGCAGGTCGGCGACGATAATCTGGTGGCCGGTGCTGGAGATCGGCAAGAACTCCGTCAGCCCCTCCACCACGCCGAGAATCAATGCCTGTGCGGCGGTCCACAAATCCATACTTCCCCCAAAGGTCATGCTCAATCGCATGCCTGGTTTATCTTTTAATGTTCACTGACGGGCACACCCAAGGCCCGGCGTTGATTCTCAACGCCGGCCTGCAAAAATTCCGTGAAAAATCAGGCAGTACTCAGGTTTTGCGATTGCAGGCCGAAAGCCTATCAGACAAGGCGTAAAAGTCGATGCAGCACCCACAATTATAAAAAGCACGGAGTGACAGGACGATGAACAGTTTGCGCAATATGTCGATCAGTCGGCGCCTCTGGCTGATCCTGATAGTCGCCGTGCTGATGCTGTTTGCCCTGGGTTTATTGATGCTCAGGCAGATTCATGACGACCTGTACCAGGCCAAGCGCCAGCAGACCCAGCACGTGGTCCAGACCGCCAGCGGCATCCTGACGTTTTATCACAGCCTCGAAACCACCGGCGTGATGACCCGTGACGCTGCGCAGAAGCAGGCCTTGAGCGCGGTGCGCGGCTTGCGCTACGACCATGACGACTACTTCTGGATCAACGACCTCACCCCCGTGATGATCATGCACCCGGCCAACCCCAAGCTGGACGGGCAGAACCTCTCGGCCATCCGTGACCCCGATGGGTTTGCGGTGTTCAACGAATTCGTGATCCTGGCCAAGGCCAAGGGCGCCGGCATCGTCAACTACCGCTGGCCGAAACCCGGCGCCGAAGCGCCGGTGGCGAAAACCTCGTATATCCAGCTGTTCGAGCCGTGGGGCTGGATCATCGGCTCCGGCGTATACGTGGATGATGTGCAGGCCGAGTTCAGCGGCCAGGTGTGGAAAGCCTCGGTGATCGGCCTGGGCATCGCGCTGGTCATGGCGCTGCTGGTCACGCTGATCGCCCGCAGCATCGTGCAGCCATTGCAGGCAGCGGTGAACGCCATGGGCAACATCGCCAGCGGCGAAAGCGACCTCACGCGCAGCCTCGACACCCACGGCGACGACGAAGTCACCCAACTGTCCCGGCACTTCAACAGCTTCACCGCCAAGCTGCGCCAGGTGGTCAGCCAGTTGCAGGTGTGTGCCAACGCGCTCGGCGAGTCGTCCAGGGAGCTGGGCACCAACGCCACCCAGGCCCATGCTCGCAGCCAACAGCAGTCCCAGCAGATGGAACTGGTGGCCACCGCGATCAATGAAGTCACCTATGGCGTGCAGGACGTGGCCAAGAACGCCGAACACGCCGCCAGCGAAATGCGCGACGCCCAGGTCCAGGCCCAGCAAGGCCAGGTCAATATCGACGGCAGCCTGCAGCAGATCGACCACCTCTCCGGCACCATCCGCCAGGCCGTCGAAGTGATCCGCACCCTGTCCAGCGAAAGCACGCAGATTGGCGGCGTGCTGGAGGTGATCCGCTCGATCGCCGACCAGACCAACCTGCTCGCGCTGAACGCCGCGATTGAAGCGGCGCGCGCCGGTGAACAAGGCCGTGGCTTTGCGGTGGTAGCCGACGAAGTGCGCCTGCTGGCCCAGCGCACGCAGAAGTCGACTGCCGAGATCCAACTGATGATCGAGCGCTTGCAGGGGCATTCAGAAGCGGCGGTCAAGGTCATCAGCGACAGCCACAGCGCATCGCAACTGACCATCGAACAGGCCGGCCAGGCCGGAGCCAGCCTCAATGCCATCGGCCAGGCCCTGCGCAACCTCAACGGCCTGAATGCCTCGATTGCCAGCGCCACCCTGCAACAGGCGCACGTAGTCGAAGACATCAACCAGAACGTGACCCAGGCGGCCGGCTTGTCCCACAGCACGGCGCTGGCGGCGGAACAGTCGAGCGCCGCCAGCGTGCAGTTGCGCAGCTTGAGCGAACAACTCGACGGCCTGCTGCGCCAATTCAAAGTCTGACTGTAGGTGCCGACTGGCCGGCGATGAGGCCCTTGGGATCCATGCGAGACTCAAGGGCGCCATCGCCGGCAAGCCAGCTCCAACAATGGTTGATCTTTGGTTACAATCCCCGCCCTCTGCCATTCGCCCAAGGAACCACCATGTCCGCGCTTGAACTGTTCGCCGCTGCCCTGGGGGTGATTGCCGTGTGGCTGACGGTCAAGCAGAACCCTTGGTGCTGGCCGATCGGGCTGATTATGGTGTTGCTCTACACCTGGGTATTCTTCGATGTGAAGCTGTATTCCGACATGCTCCTGCAAGTCGTCTACGCGGCCCTGCAGGTCTACGGCTGGTGGCAGTGGACCCGCGCCGGCGAGGTCAAGCAGGGGCGCCAGGTCACCAGCCTGGGCGTGCCGGCGATCATCGCCAGCCTCGCAGTGGGCGCGGTCGGCAGCCTGTTGCTCGGCGCCGCCATGGCCCATTGGACCGACGCCGCCCAACCCTGGCTGGACGCCGCCCTCACCGGCTTCAGCCTGGTGGCGCAAATGTGGATGGCGCAAAAACGCGTGCAGTGCTGGCCGCTGTGGATTGCCGTGGACGTGATCTTCGTCGGGCTGTTTCTCTACAAAGGCCTGTACCTCACCGCCGCGCTGTATGCGCTGTTCACCGTGATCGCCGTGCAGGGCTGGCGTGAATGGCGCGCCGATCCGGCGTTGCACGCATGAAAGTGGTCGTACTCGCCGGCCCCGAGTCCAGCGGCAAAAGCTGGTTGGCGGCCGAGTTGCAGGCGCACTTCGGCGGGCTGATGGTCGGCGAATACGTGCGCTATTTCATCGACCATCACCAACGTGACACCACCCTCGCGGACATCCCCGCCATCGCCCGTGGCCAACTGGCCTGGGAAGATGCCGCCCGCGCCCAGCAGCCGCGCCTGCTGATTCTCGACACGCACCTGCTGACCAACAAACTGTGGAGCCAGACGCTGTTCGGTGACTACCCGGCATGGCTCGACGATGAGTTGCTGGCGCGGCATTACGACCTGCACCTGCTGCTGTCTCCCGACGACGTCGAGTGGACGGCGGACGGGCAACGCTGCCAACCGCAACTGGCCGATCGACAGGCGTTCTTCCAGGCCAGCCTCGACTGGATCGAGCAGCACCAGCAGCCCGCCCTGGTGATCGGCGGCAATTGGCAGGAACGCCGCGCCAAAGCCTTCGCCGCCGTGGCGCAGGTGCTGGAATAACGACCGACCATCGGGTCAACGCAGTCCATCGCCCTGCTCGCCAGTCAATCTTCTAAAGGAGATTGGCCCATGAACATGCGCATCGTTGCCCGCCTGATCAACCTGCCCGAAAACCGTGGTGTTCGTGTCGAAACCGCCGCCCACCCCGTGTTGCTGGTGCGCGTCGGTGACCAGGTGCGGGCGTTCGAGGCGGACTGCCCGCACGCTGGCGCGCCGCTCGAACAAGGCGTGATCTGCAACGGGCATATTGTGTGCCCGTGGCACAAGGCGGCCTTTGCCATGGACAGTGGCGCGGTGCGGGAACCCCCGGCACTGGTCGGGCTCAAGCAATACCCGGTGCAAGTGCATGATGGCGTGGTCAGCGTCGGCGATACCGCTCTGTGCGCCGAGCCCACGCCACTGCCCCACGATTCACGCTGCTTTGCGGTGATCGGTGCCGGCGCGGCAGGTGCAGCGGCCGTGGCCAGCCTGAAACGCCGTGGGTTTACCGGGCGCTTGCTGTGGATCGACCGCGAACCGAACCCTGCCTACGATCGCACCGCCCTGAGCAAATTCGTGATTGCCGGCCAGATGGCTGCCGATGACACGCCTGCCCTGCTGGACGAGGCCGTGGTGATTCACGGCGAGGTGCAGCGCCTCGACGCCGCGGCCAAACGCATCGAACTGGTCGACGGCCGACACTTCGACTACGACGCCGCGCTCGTGGCCACCGGCGGCGACGCCCAGCGCCTGGACATCCCCGGCGCCGTGCTGAATAACGTGTTCGTGCTGCGCAGCCGCGACGATGCTGCACGGATCAGCGCGGCGGCGGCCTCGGCGACGTGCGCGGTGATCATCGGTGACAGTTTTATCGGCCTGGAGGCAGCGTCGGCGCTGCGTCAGCGTGGCCTCGTGGTGCAGGTTGTCAGCCGTCACGCCATCCCGCTGGCCGCGCAATTGGGGCCGCGCATTGGCGCCGCCATCCGCCAGTTGCATGAAGACCACGGGGTGATCTTCCACAGCAATACCGAGCCCGAACGCCTGGACGGGCATGGCGCCGTCAGTACGGTGCTGTTGAAAAATGGCAATCGCCTGGCCGCCGACCTGGTGCTCATCGGCGTCGGCGTACAACCGGCCACCGCCTTTATCGACGGGGTGCAAAAAGCCGAGGACCACTCACTGCAGGTCGATGCGCACCTGCAGGCAGCCCCGGGCCTATGGGCCGCCGGCGACAACGTGACCTTTGCCTGGCAACAGCATCCCACGCGCATCGAGCACTGGCGCGTGGCCCAGCAACTGGGGGTGCTGGCGGCGCGCAACATGCTCGGTGAAGCCCAAACGTATGCCGATGTGCCGTTCTTCTGGACCTACCACTTCGACAAGACCTTCGAGCTGCTCGGCCACCCGCGCCACTGGAACCGCCTGCACCTGGAAGGCGACCTGCACCACCATGATTTCATCGCCCTGCTCTGCCATGACGACCAGGTTGAAGCGGTGATTGCCTGCGAACACCAGCAGGCCATGGCGGACCTCTCACAGCGCATGCAGCAGCCCCTGGGCAAAGCCGAAGCCCTGGACATCATCCGCCGCCGTTAACGCTTTTTGCGCGTGCCCAGTTGAATCCACGTCGGCGCATGGTCGCTGGCGTGCGGCTCGTTGCGCACCCAGGCATCCACGCCGGCATCCTTGAGGTACGGCGTGAGCGCGGGGTTGAGCAGCAGGTGGTCGATACGCAGGCCGGCGTTTTTCTGCCAGTGCTGGCGAAAGTAATCCCAGAAGGTATACACCCGTGCCTCGGGATACAGATGGCGCACGGAATCAGTCCAGCCCTGCTCCAGCAGGCGCTGGTACGCGGCGCGGCTTTCCGGTTGCAGCAAGGCATCCTTGAGCCAGGAGCGCGGGTTGTAGATGTCCAGGTCGGTGGGCACAACGTTGAAATCGCCAGCCAGCAGCACCGGATGCTCACTGGCCTGCAACGCTTGGGCATAGGCAATCAGCCGTTCGAACCAGGCCAGCTTGTACTCGAATTTCGGCCCAGGCTGCGGGTTGCCATTGGGCAGGTACAGGCAGCCGACCAGTACACCGTGCACGGCGGCTTCGAGATAGCGGCTTTGCGTGTCGTGCTCGTCACCGGGCAAACCGCGCCGGCTCTCCAGCGGCTGGGCATCGCGCGCCAGGATCGCCACGCCATTCCACGACGCCTGGCCCAGGCAGATCGCCCCGTAGCCGGCGGCTTCGAAGTCGGCATACGGGAACAGGCTGTCGGGCGCCTTGAGTTCCTGCAGGCAGACGATGTCGGGCTGATCGCGCGCCAGCCATTGCAACAGGTTGGGCAGGCGGGCACGAATACCGTTGATATTGAACGTGGCGATTTTCAGGGCTTTCATCGCAGCGGATCCTTGCAGGGCTCTTGGGGTAGAGCCTGCAAGGCGTGCAGATGTTCAATCCAGGTCGGTCCAGCGCGTGATACCGACAGCCAGGGCAGCCTTGCGCTGTCCCTGGCTCACCGGCATCAGCCCCTCAGGCCTCAGTAGCCCAGGGACAGACCGGTATTGCGACGCGGATCGTTGGCGCCGTAGAAGCGGTTGTTGCCCACCGGCTTGCCGTCCAGGGATGGCGCACCGACCAGGATAGCGGCCAGGTGGTTGGCATCCTGAGGACCGGCAAACTTGTGGCCCCAGCTTTCCAGGATCTTCTGGGTGTCCGGGCTGACCGCGAAGGTCTCGAGGTTGGTGGTGTCCGGCATCCACTGCTGGTGGAAACGCGGCGCGTCCACGGCTTCCTGAATGTTCATCTTGTAGTCGATGACATTGAGGATGGTCAGCAACGTCGCGGTGATGATGCGGCTGCCACCTGGCGTGCCCACCACCATCACGGCCTTGCCATCCTTGGTCACGATGGTCGGGCTCATCGACGACAGCGGCGCCTTGCCTGGCGCGATGGCGTTGGCTTCGCCCTGGACCAGGCCGTACATGTTCGGCACGCCGACCTTGACGGTGAAGTCGTCCATTTCATCGTTGAGGATCACCCCGGTCTTGCTCGCCATCACGCCCGCACCGAACCAGTCGTTGAGGGTGTAGGTCACCGACACCGCGTTGCCCCACTTGTCGACGATCGAATAGTGAGTGGTGTTGTTGCCTTCATGCGGCGACACGCCCGGCTTGATCGCCTGGGAGTCCCCGGCCTTCTGCGGTTCGATGGCGGCGCGCAGCTTGGCGGCGTAGTCCTTGTCCAGCAGATGGGCGATCGGATTCTTCACGAAATCCGGGTCACCGAGGTAGCTGTTACGGTCCACGTAGGCGTGGCGCATTGCTTCGATCTGGTAGTGCAGGCCCTGGGCCGAGTGATAGCCGAGGTCGGCCATCGGGTAGCCTTCGAGGATGTTCATGATCTGGCAGATCACCACGCCACCGGAGCTCGGAGGCGGTGCCGAGACCACGTGGTAGCCACGGTAGTCGCACTCGATGGGCGCCAGTTCACGGGTCTTGTACTTGTCGAGGTCGGCCTGGGTGATGATGCCCTTGCCGGCCTGGCTGGAATCCACCAGCGCCTTGGCGACCCAGCCTTTATAGAAGCCGTCGCTGCCCTTGGCGGAGATTTCCTTGAGGGTCTTGGCCAGGTCTTTCTGCACCAGTTTCTGGCCGACCTGCATCGGCTGGCCGTTGTGCAGGAAGATCCCTCGCATGTCCTGGTCTTTTTCGAACTCGCCGGTGGCGGTGTGCAGCAGGTCGATATCACCCTGCTCCAGCTCGAAACCGTTTTCCGCCAGCTTGATCGCCGGGGCAATCACCTGGGCGCGCTTGAGGGTGCCGTATTTGCTCAGGGCCAGTTCCATGCCAGACACGGTGCCGGGCACGCCGACGGCCAGGTGGCCTTTGGCACTGAGGCCTTCGACGACATTGCCGGCCTTGTCCAGGTACATGTCGGCGGTGGCCGCCAACGGGGCTTTTTCGCGGAAGTCGAGGAAGGTCTTGCGTCCGTCGGCCAGCTGCACGGTCATGAAACCGCCGCCACCGAGGTTGCCGGCCGCCGGGTACACCACGGCCAGCGCATAGCCGACTGCCACGGCCGCATCGACCGCGTTGCCGCCGGCCTTGAGTACATCCACACCGACATGAGTGGCCAAATGCTGGGCCGTCACCACCATGCCGTTTTCACCGGCCACCGGGGCCTGGGACGCGGCGTGAACGCCACTGACCGTCAACACCAGTGCAGTGGCAATCAAGGTACGGCTGAAGGGTTGGTATTTCATCCATGGCTACTCTAGTTATTGAGACGCACCAAAATAGCCCGTCGCGGGTTTAATCCCCAGTGCAATGGCGTTTTTATTACAGAACTTGTCGGTCACAGAACGGCCGGCAAAATGCCCATGCTATATTTCGCGCCAAACTGTCGTCGAAGGCGCGCTGGCATGGCAATCAAGAAGACCGGGATCCGAGCCCAACAGGCGGACCAGACGCGCGCGCGCATCCTGCAGGCGGCGATCAAGGTGTTTACCCGCGACGGCTATTCCGGCGGGCGTGTCGACAGCATTTCCAAGGAAGCGGACTCCAACGACCGCATGCTTTATTACTATTTCGGCAGCAAGGAGCACCTGTTCGTCTGCGTGCTGGAACACACCTACGAGCAGTTCAACAAGGCCGAAAGCACGCTCAAGCTGGACCTCGATACGCCGGTACAGGCCCTACGCGAACTGGTGGCGTTTATCTGGAACTACTACGTCAAGCACCCGGAGTTCGTGGCGATCCTGAGCATCGAGAACCTGCACCAGGGCAAACACGCGCAGCAGTCCGGCGAATTGCGCCGATTGTCCGGGGAAGCAGTCGGCGTGCTGCGCCCGATCATCGAGGCCGGCCAGGCCCAGGGCGTGTTCCGCGAGGATGTCGACCTCAAGCACGTTTACCTGATGATCGCCTCGCTCTGCTACTTCTATAACTCCAACCGCCACACCCTCAGCTCATTCCTCGGCGAAGACTTGTCGAACAAGCAACAGCAGCAGGATTGGCTGGGGTTTATCAGTGACTTGGTGGTGCGGGGCGTCACCCCAGTCTCCGTGTAGAAACCCATTCCAACTGTGGAAACCGGGCTTGCCCGGCGCCCACAGTTGATCGGCTTATCGCCCGGGCTATTTAGTGCGTACCTGGGTTCGCACGCAAGTGAGCGACCTTCTGCTCCAGGCCACTCCATGCCGGCGCGTTCGGCGCAAACTGCCCGCGCAGATAGCCAACCAGTTCCGCCACCTGCGTGTTCGACAGGCTGTCCTTGAAACCCGGCATGTACCCCAGGTCCTTGGTCGCAGGGTTGCTGATGCCTTGCAAAATCACCTTGATCAAATTATCCGGCTGATCGCTGTGCACATTGGTATTGGTCGCCAATGAGGGGCTGACCCCAAACAGCTTCGGCCCCAGGCCGTCGGCATGGCAGGCCTTGCAAGAACCCTCGAACACGCGTCGGCCATTCGGATTCGGCACCGTCACCGCGGCGGCGACCTTGGCCTCGGCCGCCGCCTCGCCATTCAGCGACGCCAGGTACACCGCCATCGCGCGGATATCCGCCTTGGGCAACTTCGCCAACTCACTCACCACCGGGCCCATCGGGCCGGCCGCCACCCCGTGCGCCTCGGAATAGCCAGTGCTCAAATAGGTGAACAACTGCTCTTCGGTCCACGGCGTCGGCGCCTTGGACAACCCCGACAATGCCGGCGCTTCCCAGCCATCCACTATGCCCCCCGCCAGGAACGACTGGCCGCCCTTCTCCGCGCCCATCAGGTTGCGCGGCGAATGGCAGGCGGCGCAGTGCCCCAGGCCATTGACCAGATAGTTGCCACGGTTCCACTGCTCACCGCGCTCAGGCTGTGGCGTGATCTCACCGCGCCGCAGGTTCAGCGCATTCCAGCCCGCCATCAACGGCCGGATATTGAACGGAAAGCGCATGGCATTCGGTGTCGGCGCCTGGCTGACCGGGGCCTGGGACATCAGGTAGGCATACAGCGCCTGCATGTCGGCATCGTCGATATTGCGAAACGCGGTGTAGGGAAACGCCGGGTAGAGGTTGCGCCCATCACGGCCAATGCCGTCGCGCATCGCTCGCTCGAACGCCGGGTACGACCAGGCGCCGATGCCGGTTTTGACATCCGGGGTGATGTTGCTGCTGTACAGCGTGCCGAACGGCGTTTGCATTGCCAGCCCACCGGCATTGGTCGCGCCACCGGGCGCCGTGTGGCACACCGCGCAATCGCCGACGGCCGCCAGCAGGCGCCCGCGTTCCAGGGTGGCCTTGGACCAGGTGCCGGCGCTGGGCGGCGCTATCGGCGCGATCTCGGGGTGAAACGGCCAGGCCGTGGCCAGCAGCGCGCCCAAGCTCGCGAACAGTGCACCGAACCACCATTTGCGGCGTTTTTGCGGCGACTTGGCCGGCTCACCCAAGGTGCCGGCGTTCAGCGCCGCCAATACGCGCTCCGGGGTGATCGGCAACTCGCGAAAGCGAATCCCGGTGGCATCGTAGATCGCGTTGGCAATTGCCGCCGCGCTGGGCACCGAGGCGGACTCACCGGCGCCCATCGGTGGCTGGTCCTGGCGCGGCATCATCAGCACATCGATCTGCGGCACCTGCGGAAACGTCAGGATCGGATAACCGCCCCACTCTTTGCTCGCCACCGTCGACTCTTCAAAGGTCACGCGCTCCTTGAGCACGCGGCTGGTGGACTGGATCACATTGCCGTGGATCTGATGCTGCACCCCCGCCGGGTTGATCATCATCCCCGAATCATGACCGATCACCACCCGCGTCACCGACACATCGCCGGTCTGCTTGTCGATCGCCACGTCCGCGACCCAGGCCGCCCATGCCGCGCCGAAGCCGGGAAACTTGCTGTGGATGTAGCGCGCGTAGGCAAAGCCACGGCCACGCAGCAGGTGGTCTGGATTGGCGGTCTGCATCGGCGCAGTGCGCGGCGACCAGTTGGCGCGTTCGGCGGTGGATTTCACCAGGTCGATGGCGCGCTCGTCCTTGAGGTAGCGCAGGCGGTATTCCACCGGGTCGACGCCAGCGGCAAACGCCAGTTCATCGATATAGGATTCATGCGCGAAGGTATTGGGCAACGCCGACACGCCGCGCATCCACGACGCACGCACGATGGGCGCCATGTCGTTGATGGTCACGCGCATGTTGTCGATGTCGTACGGCGGGATCGAGGTGCGGTCGCCCATTTCGAACATCGCCGCCACCGGCTCCACGCGCCTCGTCAGCAGCAATGCCAGGGTTGGCGCGCCGTTGGACGGGTAGCTGGTTTCGAAGTCATAGGCGGCGATGCTGCCGTCGGCGTTGAGGCCACCGTCGACGTCCATCAACTGCCCGGTGCCCTTGGGTTCCCACAGGTGTTCCTGCTCGCGGGTCAATTGCACGCGCACTGGCTTGCCCACCGCGCGCGACAGCAGCAAGGCGTCGGCGCAGACATCGTCAGCGCAGTTACGCCCGTAGCAGCCGGAGGCTTCCATGCGGATCACGTCGATCAGCGCCTCATCGCATTCGAGCAGCCACGCGAGGTCAGCGCGCAACAGGTGCGGGTTCTGGCTGCCGGACCAGACGCGACTGCCACTGGCTTGGTAGTCCGCCACGCCACAGGACGGGCCGATCGAACCGTGCATCTGGTAAGGCCACAAATAACTGCGCGACAAGCGCTGGCTGGTACCCGCCAGCGCTTCATCGACATTGCCCTGGTCGAGAACAGTGCGGCGCACCCGTGGATTGTCACGGATGGCTTGTTCCACATCGCTCATGTCCGGCAACCCATTGTTCCAAGGTTTCCAGTGCACCTGCAGCGCCTCGGCGGCCTTGATCGCCTGCTCCTCACGCAGCGCCACCACGCCTACAAAATCGCGGATCACCACGACCGCGACAATGCCGGGGATATGCGCGATGGAGGCCTCGTCCACGCGCAGCAGGCTGTTGCCGACAAACTCGCCGCAATCCAGGCCGGCGTACGGCGGGCGGATCACCCGCCCATGGAGCATGTCGGGCACGCGCATGTCGTGCACATAGGTCAGTTCGCCGGTGGCCTTGCCGGGAATATCCACCCGCGCAGCACCCTTGCCCACCAGGCGGTAATCCTCGACGGCCTTGAGCGGTGCGTCGCCGCTGATGCGCAACTGGTCGTGCTGGCCGCTGACCAGTTCGCCGTAGGTGGTGGTGCGCCCGTCCGCCGTTTGAATCACACCGGCGTCGACCTTGAGGCTGGCGGTGCTTACTCCCCAGCGCCCCGCCGCCCGCGCCAGCAAGAAGCGCCGCGCCTCGGCGGCCGCATTGCGCAAGGGCACGGCGGAAATCTGCAAGGTCGCGCTGGCAATCGTCGCGCCCTGGTTCGGCACGCGCTCGGTGTCGCCAAGCACCATCTTTACCTGGTCCATGCCCAGGTCGAGTTCTTCGGCGACGATCTGCGCCAGTGAAGTGCGGATGCCGGTGCCCAAATCCACATGGCCGTTGAATGCATACACCAGGCCGTCGTCGTTGACGGCGATAAACAGCCCCAGTTCCTTGGGCTTCACGGTCGGCGTACCGCCCTTGGCCACCGGGCCCGAAGGCGGCAGCACGTCATCGACGATCAACAGGACGCCGGCCTTGGCCAGCCACTGGTCACGGGAAAGCGGAGTGTCGGTCATGGTCATCAATCCACGGTCATGAGGCGAGCGGCACGCAGCACCGCGCGGAGGATTTCGATATGGGTGCCGCAGCGACAGAGGTTGCCCGACAGCTCGTTGCGCACCTGGGCTTCGCTGGGGTTGGGGTTACGGTCGAGCAAGGCCTTGGTGGTCATGATCATGCCGTTGAGGCAGTAGCCGCATTGCGCGGCCTGCTCATCGATAAAGGCCTGCTGCACCGGATGCGGCGCCTGGCGCGTGCCGAGGCCTTCCAGGGTGACAATCTCGCGCCCCACCGCGCCGGACAGCGGGAACACACAGGAACGCGCCGCCACGCCATCGATGATCACCGTGCAGGCACCGCACTCGCCCAGGCCGCAGCCGTACTTGGGACCGTTGAGCTGCAGGTCATTGCGCAACACCAGCAACAGCGGTGTATCCGCCATGGCGCTGACGTCGCTTTGCCGCCCGTTGACCTCAAGCGTTACCGTGATGTGCTGGCTGATCATTCGCTTCGCCCGTAACAGTTGGTGAAGTAGTCACTACACTAAACAGTCAAAAAAAAGCGCCGCGGACCTGGGGTCTCACGACACACTTGACTGATGAAGTGGCTGCTACATCAACCTGGAGCAAAAACGGTGCCAATGGGGGAAGTGGTTAACAGACTACCTGTGGTGAACTGGCTTATTGTGGTGAACAGACTGCCTGTGGTGAGCAGCCTTCTTTGTGGTGAACAGACTGCCTGTGGTGAGCAGCCTTCTTTGTGGTGAACAGACTGCCTGTAGTGAGCAGCCTTCTTTGTGGTGAACAGACTGCCTGTAGTGAGCAGCCTTCCTTGTGGTGAACAGACTGCCTGTAGTGAGCAGCCTTCTTTGTGGTGAACAGACTGCCTGTGGTGAGCAGCCTTCCTTGTGGTGAACAGACTTCCTGTAGTGAGCAGCCTTCTTTTGTGGCGAGCGGGCTTGCCCCGCGTTGGGCTGCGTAGCAGCCCCAAAAACCACACACCGCAATTCTTCAGCAATAACTCAGCATGCTTGAAAGGGGCCGCTTCGCGCCCCAACGCGGGGCAAGCCCGCTCACCACAAGCAAGCCTGCTCAACATAAGCAAGCCCGCTCACAACCCTGCCGCCCTACTCCTGCGGATCCTCGATCATCTTGCGCAACAGAAACAGCACTGCCACGCGTTCGGCGGGGTTGAGGTTGCTCATGGTCAATTCACTGATCTGCGCAGCACGCGGCGCGGTTTGCGCGACCAGTTCGGCGCCGGCCGGGGACAGGTCGACCACGACTTTGCGCTTGTCCTGCGGGTCGGGCTCAAGCGTGATCAATTCCTTGGCCTTGAGCCGCTCGACGATACCGCGAATGGTCGCCTGGTCCACTGCCGTGGCCTTGACCAGTTCAGTCAGCGAACTTGCACCGTGATCGCGCAGCGCACACAGGGTGACGAACTGCACGGCGGTGAGCTGGGAGTCGCCGACATTCTGCTGAAAAATCGCCAGGTGACGCTGGTAAGCCTTGCGCAACAGGTGGCCAACTTGCTCAGAAAAAACGTAGGAATCAGGCACGGCGAAGCTCAGTGGGTGGCTAGCGATGGGGAAGCATGATGGCGAGGTTGTCGCAATGACTCAAGGATCTCATTGCCGGAACGCGGTCGAAATGTGGGAGCGGGCTTGCTCGCGAATGCGGTGTGCCAGGTGGCGCATTGTTGACCGACGTAGCGCATTCGCGAGCAAGCCCGCTCCCACAGTGGGTATTCAGCGTTCCAGGGAGGCTGGCGGTGCGACCACATCGCCGGCGATGACGACGGCCTGGTCATCCAGGTACACATCGCAATTGCGCAGCGGAATGTCCATGTGGCACGGCGTCTTGCGCGTCCCGCCCACTTCGGTGTTCGGCCCGGTGGAGAAGAGGAAATTGCCGTAGAACGCCCGCGCGTCCATGCACATGCCGTCGTTCTTGTCGTGCAGGCCCATGGCGGTCCACTGCGCCCGAGGCTGCAGGCCCCAGCCGATGTGGGAGATGCCGTACACCTCGGGGTCGTTGAAGTACTTCATGTAGTCGCGCAGGTACTCGGCCTCGAATCCCCCATGGATACCGGTGATAAAGCCCTTCTCGATCTCCAGGGTGATCTTCTCGCGGGTGTAGGTCTTGAACGGCAGCAGGATGTCGCCGATGTCCAGCACCAGCACGCCTTCGGCGGTTTCTTCGTTGGGCCAGGAGAACAGGAAGCCGCTGGGCCAGTGGTCCCAGCGCCCAGGCTCGTCGGCAAATCCGTACTCGGTCACCGACGGGTATTGCCCCAATGCAGCGCGAAAATCGCTGCCGGCACGCGACTTCACATGAATCGAGCGCGCCTGCTTCAACAGCTGCTCGGCAGCCAGCACGCGCACCTTGTCTTCTTCGGTAGGCAGCATCCGCGCTAGCACTTCCGGCGGCTCCACGGCCAGCAGGATACGCGTGCCGGTCTTGAGGATCTGCTCCTGCTCCGGCGAATGCAGCAACATCATCGTGTCGACAATCAGGTCGGCCGCTTCCAGCGCGCGTTGCGCGGCGATATTGCCGGTCAGCGCCGTGTCGCCGCAGTAGGCAGTCATGTCATTGCCCATCGCCCGTGGGTGATTGAACGATGGCAACTCCACCGCATACACCTTGGCCCCCAGGCGCTGCGCCGCATCCATCGCCGCGCGCACGGTGCGCGGGTCGGAGTAATGGCTCTTGAGCACCGCGACGCTCTGCGTCGGGTCGACCTTCGACAGCGTCAGCACGTGTTCAAACATCTGGGTCAGTTCGCAATCGCTTACCGGCATTTTCCTGTCTCCTGTGGGGCTGCACCACGTTCAGGCACTGCGCTTCACTCTGGTGCGTTTTTATAGCGTATACGCCATTTAATAACGATAAGACCTGAATTGAAGGCGAACTGCAAGCACCACAACAAAACGTTACCTTTCCACACAAACCCAACAGATAAAGGGTAAAAAGCGTTACAGATGAAAATCACGGCTGGAAAATAAATTTTTAAAGGTGGGCTTCCCATTTCAAAAAATGAGCGTATACACTTTAAAAACCTTGCGGACAGACGCCGCCGACAATCAACAAGAGAGAGGATCACGCCCCATGGGAAGCACACAAAAAATCGCCATCGTCGGTGCCGGTCTGGGCGGCGCCGCTGCAGCCACCCTGTTGCAGCAAGCCGGTTTCGATGTGGACGTGTACGAGCAGGCGCCGGAATTTTCCCGACTGGGCGCGGGGATCCACATGGGCCCCAACATCATGAAAATCTTCCGCCGCATGGGCATCGAAAAGCAGCTGGACCTGATGGGCTCGCACCCCGAGCACTGGTTCAGCCGCTGCGGTGAAAGTGGCGACTACCTCTCGCGCATTCCACTCACCGGCTACGGCGCGTCCTACATCACCGTGCACCGTGGCGACCTGCACGCGCTGCAGATGTCCACCCTCAAGCCCGGCACCCTGCACTTCAACAAGCGCCTGGAAACCCTCGAAGAAACCGACACCCAGGTGCGCCTGACCTTCGCCGACGGCGAAGTGACCTACGCCGACATCGTGATCGGCGCCGATGGCATCAATTCAAAGATCCGCGAAGAACTGCTCGGCGTGGAAAAACCGCTGTACAGCGGCTGGGTTGCGCACCGCGCGCTGATCCGTGGCGACCAGCTGGCCAAGTACGACCTCAAGTTCGAAGACTGCATCAAGTGGTGGACCGAAGACCGCCACATGATGGTGTATTACACCACCGGCAAGCGCGACGAGTACTACTACGTGACCGGCGTTCCGCATGCCGAATGGGACTTCCAGGGCGCGTTCGTCGACAGTAGCCGCGAAGAGATGTTCGACGCGTTCAAGGGCTACCACCCCACCGTGCAGGCGCTGATCGAGTCCACCGAAAGCGTGACCAAATGGCCGCTGCGCAACCGCAACCCGTTGCCACTGTGGAGCCGTGGTCGCCTGGTGCTGCTGGGCGACGCCTGCCACCCGATGAAACCCCACATGGCTCAGGGGGCCGGCATGGCCATCGAAGACGCGGCGATGCTTACCCGCTGCCTGCAGGAAACCGGGATCAGCGACTATCGCACCGCGTTCCAGCTCTACGAAGCCAACCGCAAGGAGCGCGCCTCCCGCGTGCAGGCCGTGTCCAACGCCAATACCTGGCTGCGTACCCAGGAAGACCCGGCCTGGGTCTACGGCTATGACCTGTATGCCCAGGAACTGAAGTCGGGGGTGGCCGCGTGAGCACCTACCTCTACGGCGGCAACGTCCAGGCCAACGGCATTCGCCAGCACTACCTGCGCTACGGCGGCAAAGGCCCGGCGCTGATCCTGATCCCCGGCATCACCAGTCCGGCGATCACCTGGGGCTTCGTCGCCGAGCGTCTTGGCGCGCAGTTCGACACCTACGTGCTGGACGTACGCGGTCGCGGCTTGTCGTCGACCGGGCCCGAACTGGACTACAGCGCCGACACCTGCGCCGAGGACATCGGTGCCTTTGCCGATGCACTCGGCCTCGAGAGCTACCACCTGATGGGCCACTCGATGGGCGCGCGCTTTGCTGTTCGCAGCGCCGTGCTGCATCCCCAGGGCGTCAACCGCGTGGTGCTGATCGACCCGCCCGTCTCCGGTCCGGGTCGCCGCGAATACCCGAGCAAGCTGCCGTGGTATGTCGATTCGATCCGCCAATCGCAGGTCGGCATGGATGCGGAGGCGATGCGCGCCTTCTGCGCCACCTGGACCGACGAGCAGCTGCAGCTGCGCGCGGAATGGCTGCACACCTGCTACGAGCCCGCCATCGTGCGTGCCTTCAATGACTTCCACAGCGTGGATTTCCACCAGCACCTGCCCCACCTGAAGGCCCCTGCCCTGTTGATGGTGGCCGGGCGTGGCGGCGTGATCCTCGATGACGACATTGCCGAAATCCAGGACCTGCAACCCGGCATCCAGGTCGCCCGCGTGCCGAATGCCGGACACATGATTCCCTGGGATGACCTCGACGGTTTCTTCCACGCCCTCGGCGACTTCCTCGAACAATAACCATGGAGACCACCATGCAGAAGCCTTACCGCATCGGCCAGATCGTGCCGAGTTCCAATACCACCATGGAAACCGAGATCCCGGCGATGCTCACCGCCCGCCAGGCGATCCGGCCCGAGCGTTTTACCTTTCACTCCAGCCGCATGCGCATGAAGCAAGTGCGCAAGGAAGAACTGGCGGCCATGGACGGCGAGTCCGACCGTTGCGCCGTCGAGCTGTCCGACGCCAAGGTCGACGTGCTGGGCTACGCGTGCCTGGTGGCGATCATGGCCATGGGCCTGGGTTACCACCGCAATTCCGAACAGCGCCTGCGCAAGGCCACTGCTGACAACGACGCCAATGCCCCGGTCATCACCAGTGCCGGCGCGCTGATCGAAGGCCTCAAGGTGATGGGCGCCAAGCGCATCGCGATTGTCGCGCCGTACATGAAGCCGCTGACCGAACTGGTGGTGAACTACATCCGTGAAGAAGGCTTCGAGGTGGTGGACTGGCGCGCGCTGGAGATTCCCGACAACCTCGAAGTGGCCCGCCACGACCCGGCCAACCTGCCGGCCATCGTCGCCGGGATGAACCTGGAAGGCGTCGACGTGATCGTGCTATCGGCCTGCGTGCAGATGCAGTCGCTGCCAGTGGTGGCCAAGGTCGAGGCGCAAACCGGCAAACCAGTGCTTACCGCCGCCATCGCCACCACTTACGCCATGCTCAAGGCCCTGGACCTGGAACCCATCGTCCCCGGCGCGGGTGCCCTGCTGTCTGGTGCTTATTGAGGGAGCGAGGGAGTGGCTGAGACTTTTTTGGTAGGCGCGCTTGTCGTGGTGTGAGCGGGCTGGTTGTGGACTGTCGGCTTGTTGTGGTGACTGGTTTTTTTGTGGTGAGCGGGCTTGTTGTGGTGAGCAGGCTTGTTGTGGTGAGCGGGCTTGCCCCGCGTTGGGGGGCGAAGCCGCCCTGAAACCAGGCACTGCGGACTGCCTGAAAGACCGCATGGGCTCTATTGGGGCGGCTTCGCCACCCAACGCGGGGCAAGCCCGCTCACCACAAAAAAAGCCCGCTCACGACAACAAGCCTGCTCACCACAAAAAGCTCGCTCACCACAAAAACAGAGCCTGTGCACCACCCATCAATGAGGGTCGAACATGACTGAACAATCCGCCAACGCCAACTATCAAGGCGTCTGGGGCAACCGTATCGGCTTCGGCAAAAAAGCCGCACTGCTGATGATCGACTTCATGCAGGGCTACACCACCGAAGGCGCGCCGCTCTATGCCCCCGAAGTGGTGATCGCCGTGGCGGAAAGCGTCGAGCTGCTGGCCACCGCACGCCGGCACGGGATTGCGGTGGTACACACCAATATCCGTTACCATCCCGGCCATTTCGCCGACGGCGGCATCTGGGTCAAGAAGGCCCCGGTGATGAAAGACATGGTCGAAGGCAACCCGCTCGCGGCGTTCTGCGTCGAGGTGCTGCCCCAGGCCGATGAAGTGGTGATCACCAAACAATACGCCAGTGCGTTTTTCGGCAGCAGCCTGGCCCCGATGCTGCACGCCCAGGGTATCGACACGGTGGTCCTCGCCGGCTGCTCCACCAGCGGCTGCATTCGTGCAACGGCGGTGGACGCGGTGCAACACGGGTTTCGCACCATCGTCGTGCGCGAGTGCGTCGGCGACCGACACCCCGCGCCCCACGAAGCCAACCTGTTCGATATCGACAGCAAGTACGGCGACGTGGTGAGCAAACAGGAGGCCATGAGCAAATTCAGGGAGCAATAAGACGGTACCGAGAACCGCGCCATAGAGCGCGGTCTTGAAAAACTGAGGCCCAGGCCTTGGAATGCAGTCCCCTGTGGGAACCGATCCCTGTGGGAGCCGGGCTTGCCCGCGATGCAGACGCTGCGGTGTATCAGCTACACCGCGTCGATGTCATCGCAGGCAAGTCTGCGCCCACCCAAGCCGGTTCCCACACGTGATCGCCTCCAGGCTCCCTCAGTCTTCTGACACTGCCTTTGGAAGTCGCTTCTACAGCACTCCGAAGTGCTGAAAGAAAAGCGGCTGTATAAAAACCATAAGTCACCGCCAGGAGACACCCCGATGCCCATTGCGAATGCAGCGCCCGCGACCACGGTCGCCGACCCGGTCAACACGCTTTACCACAAGATCACCTGGAAGCTGATCCCGTTCCTGTGTTTCTGTTATCTGGCCGCGTACCTCGACCGGATCAACATCGGTTTCGCCAAACTGCAGATGCTCGACCAGTTGCAGTTCAGCGAAACCGCGTTCGGCCTTGGCGCCGGCCTGTTCTTTGTCGGCTATATCCTGTTTGAAGTCCCGAGCAACCTGGTGCTGGAACGGGTCGGTGCGAAGATCTGGATCGCGCGCATCATGATCACCTGGGGCCTGCTGTCGGCCTGCACCATGCTGGTCACCTCCACCACCCAGTTCTACATCCTGCGCTTTCTGCTCGGCGCCGCCGAAGCCGGCTTCCTGCCGGGCGTGCTGTACTACCTGACCACCTGGTTCCCCACCTACCGGCGCGGGCGCATCATCGCGCTGTTCATGATCGGCCTGCCGCTGTCCAGCGTGATCGGCGGGCCGTTGTCCGGCTGGATCATGGGCCACTTCGACCACATGGCCGGCCTGCGCGGCTGGCAATGGCTGTTCCTGATCGAAGCCGTGCCCAGCGTGCTGCTCGGCGTACTGACGTTCTGGGCACTGCCCAACACCTACCAACAGGCCAAGTGGCTGTCGGACGAAGAAAAGGCCCTGCTGGAAACCGAGCTGCGCAAGGACGACGCCGACAGCAACGGCAGCAAGTACAGCTTCCGTGACGGTTTCTTCAACCTCAAAGTGTGGATGCTCGGCGGCATCGACTTCTCGATCCTGCTCAGCGCCTACGCCATGGGCTTCTGGATGCCGACCTTCATCCGCAACGCCGGGGTCACCGACACCTTCCATATCGGCATCCTCACCGCGCTGCCAAGCGTCGCTGCACTGCTGGGCATGTTGCTGATCGGTGCCAGTTCGGACAAACACCGCGAACGCCGCTGGCACATCATCGTGCCGTTTTTCATCGGCGCCGCCGCGATGGCTACCAGCACGTTCTTTACCCACAACGTCGCGGCCACCGTCGCCTTGTTCGCGATTGCCTCGGCGGCGATCATCGGCGCGGTGCCGGTGTTCTTCAGCCTGCCGGCGACCTTTCTCAAAGGCACCGCCGCGGCTACCGGCTTCGCCCTGGCCTGCTCGCTGGCGAATATCGCCGGCCTGGTGAGCAACTCGTTGATGGGGGTGGCGATCGACGTCACAGGCAGCAGCGCGGGTGCCTTGTGGTTTTTCGCCGGCTGCCTGATTCTCAGCAGCTTCCTGGTCATCGCCTTGCCGGCGAAACTGGTGAACCGTTGATCACACCCACTCTTTCGGATGAACCACCATGCAAGGCTTTCTGAAACGCTGTGCCCTGCTTGTCGCGGTAGGCCTGTGTGCCGGCACCGCACAGGCAGCGGAAAAAGTCATCTTCGACACTGACTTCAATGTGCTCAACGATGACGGCCAGGCCTTCATCATGCTCGCCCAATTGCATGCGCAAAAACGCATCGACCTGTTGGGCATGACCTTGGTCAGCGGCAACGCCTGGGTCGACCAGGAACAGGTCGACGCCCTCAAGGCCGTGGAGCGCATGGGAGTGGAGAAAGAGGTCGGCGTGTATACCGGCGCCGCCTACCCGCTGCTGCATGACTACGCCACCTACGAGGCGGAAAAAGCCCTGTTCGGCTCGGGTTGGCCGGGAGCCTTCAAGAACCCGCGACCGACCTCGCCCTCCCAACTGGTCGCGCCACCGGATGGCCTGGCGACCCACACCCAGCTGCGCAAGGAAACCGCCGCGCAATTCATCGTCGACAGCGTAAGGGCCAACCCGCATCAGGTGACGATCCTGGCGGTCGGCCCGCTGACCAACGTCGCCCTGGCGATCCGCTCGGCGCCGGACATCGTGCCGCTGATCAAGCGCATCGTGTACATGGGCGGTGCCCTGGAGATTCCGGGCAATACCACGCCGGCGGCGGAGTTCAACTGGTGGTTCGACCCGGAGGCGGCGAAGATCGTGTTGCGCGCCCCCATCGAGCACGTGATTTTCCCCAACGACGTGTGCGAGAAGGTCACCTTCGACAAGTCGGTGTACCAGCGCGTGATTGCGCAGAAAGGCGCGATTGCCGACCTGTACAAGCATGAGTTCGGCCCGTTGTTCGACAAGGACCCCAGCTACCACAGCTTCACCTGGGACAGCCTCCCGGCGCTGTACCTGGTCAACCCGCAGATAGTGACCGAGTCACGCGAGTTGTGGGTGGATGTGGACGCCACCTTTGGCGCCGACTACGGCCGCGCACTGGGCTACAAGAAAGGCGCCCCGGTAGGCACGCAAAAGGCCAAGGTGGTGTTCGGCGTGGATCAGAAGACATTCTGGGACGGCTACGTCAACCTCGTGACCCTGCCGACGCCGGTCAAGCACTGACCGGCTGCGCGCTCCCACCTTGCGTGGGAGCGCGCAGGCCTCAACCTGCCAGCGCAAACCCGCGCTGCAGGTCCTCGATCAGCGCCGCCACATCTTCCAGACCAATATGCAAACGCACCACCGGGTTCAACGCCCGGTCGGTTGCGCTGTCGCGGTCCTGGGTGTCGGCCACGGTGACCAGGCTTTCATAGCCGCCCCACGAAGCCCCCAGGCCAAACAGCTGCAAGCCGTCGATAAAGCGTTCGACGTAGCCGGCATCGGCACTGGCCAACTCAAACGACAACAACCCATTGCTGCCGGTGAAGTCGCGACGCCACAGCGCATGCCCCGGATGCTCGGGCAGCGCCGGGTGGAACACGCGCTTGACCTGCGGCTGCGCCTGCAACCACAGGGCAATGTCCACGGCCTGGCGCTCATGCACATCCAGGCGCGACGCCAGGGTACGGGCACCGCGCAGGATCAGGTAGGCATCGTCGGCACTCACCGAATTGCCGAAGGTGTCACTCATCTTGCCCAGCGCCGGCCATGCGGCCTCGGTGGTGCACACGCTGCCCATCATCACGTCACTGTGCCCGCCGAGGTATTTGGTCAGGGCCATGATCGAAATGTCCGCGCCCAATGCCAGTGGCCGGTATAGGTAGCCTGAGCCCCAGGTGTTGTCGACGGCCAGCAGGATGTTGCGCGGCTTGCACAACGCCGCAATCGCGGGCAAATCGCACAGCTCATACAGCAGCGAGCCCGGCACTTCGGCGTAGACCAGCCGGGTATTGGCTTGCAGTTGCGCCTCCAAATCCTTGCCATCCGGCGAGAAGTAACTCACCTCGATGCCGAAGGGCTGGAGAAACTCGCAGGCCAGTTTGCGCACCGGCGAGTACACCGCATCGGTGATCAGCACATGATCGCCGGGGCGCAGATAGGCCAGGAACACCTGGGCCGCTGCCGCCAGGCCCGTGCCGTAGAGACGCGTGCGGTAGCCACCTTCGAGTTCGCTCACCAGATCTTCCAGCGCGTGGGAGGTCGGGTTGCCGCGCGCGCCGTAGGTCAGCACGCGCTCGCTGTCGCGGCGGGCACGGGCGTCGCGCATTTGCGCCAGGTTGTCGAACAGCACCGTGCTCAGGCGCGTGATCGGCACATTGACCGCGCGGCCGCCGTGGCCCTTTTCGGTACGTGCGGCGTGGATCAACCGCGTGCGCACGCGTGACGGCGGCGCCAAGGGTTTGAGGCTGGCGATTTCCGCCTCACTCATTTGCGCCAACAGGCCGATTTCCCAGGCCAGGTACTGGCGGGCGGCGTCCTTGTTGCCGCTATGGCGATCGTGGGTGAAGAACAGGAAGTCGATGCACTGCGCGTCGGGCGGGTTTTGCGGGTCTTCGTTGACCGGCAGGCCAGCCGCTGCCCAGGCAGTGAGGCCGCCGTCGAGCAATCGAGCCGACAGCCCTTGGGCTGCGAAGGCCGCCACTGCAGGGTCATCCGCCACCAGCACCAGCGGACGTTGATCGGTTTTAAGCTGCGCACGAATCGACCAGGTAGAACCGGCAATATGCCCCTTGCGATACACCATGCTCGGGCGCAGATCGACCAGGTTTACCTGACTCAATTGCGCCGCCAGCGCCTCGGGGCTGATCAACGGCAACGGCTCATACGCCACCGGCTGCAACACCGGCAGGGCCAGGCCACTGTCGATACCGCCGCTCAGCACGTAGGCCTCATGCCCCAACTGCCGCAGCCAGCTGGCGACAATCGGTGCGCGCACGCCATCGCTGTCCACCAGCACAATGCGCGCCTGGCGCACGCCGATGTACAGGTCGGTGGACTGGATCAACTGCCCGCCAGGCGTGTGTTGCGCGCCGGGCAACGTGCCCAGGGCAAACTCTTCGCCAGTGCGCACATCACACAGGAACAGGCTGCGTTGCGCGTCATCGGCCCATTGGCGAACCTGATCCGCCGACACCGCCGTCACCCCTGCCCGCTCAGCCAGTTGCCTCGCAGCCTGGCGCTGGGAGGCCAGGTCGCCGTTGACCTGCTCGGCGTAGCGGCGGGTGCTGCCATGCTCCAGCTGGAAGTCTTCCAGGTACCAGCCCTGGGTGCCGTTTTCCAAGGCGTAGATCGGGTTTTTCAAGCCCAGGTTGATCAGCGTCTGCGCGCCGATAATGCTGCGCGTACGCCCGGCGCAGTTGACCACGATCGGCGTGCGGTCATCCGGCACCAGGTCATGCACGCGATAGCCGAGTTCGCCGTTGGGGCAGCAGATCGAACCGGGAATGGTCATCTTGCGGTACTCCTCGAACGGCCGCCCGTCGAGCACCACCAGCGGCTCGCCACGCGCCTGCCACTCGGCCAGTTGCCGCGCGGTGACGTGAGGCGTGTGGCTGGCCTCCTCGACCAGCTCGCCAAAGGCCTTGGACGGCACATGCACCCCGGCAAACAGCTGCAAACCGGCGGCCTGCCAACCCTGGGCGCCACCTTCAAGCACATGCACGCGGCGGTAGCCCAGCGCCTGCAACCGCGCCGCCGCCAGTGCCGCGACTTCACCGCCATCCTGGTCGTAGATCACCAGGCGCACCTGCGGGTTGGGCGCCAGGCGGCGTACCTCCAGCTCCAGGCGGCTATAGGGCAGGTTCACCCCATGGAACAGGTGGGCCTCGCCGTATTGCCCGTGTTCGCGCACGTCGAATACGGCGATTTCCTGCCCGTCGAACAGCCATTGCTGCAGTTGACTTGGGGTGATGGTCTGGCTCATGGAAGTCCCAACAAAGTAAGAAAAGAGTTACTGCAACGCCAACGAACGTTCGCCCGGTGCCACTTCGCGCCCCTTGGCATAGGCACGCTGCACCGCCGGCCGCGCCTGGATGCGCAAGCGCCAGGCCTGGATATGCGGGTAGTCCGCCAACTGCTGGCCCTGGCGCAACGGCTGGATCCACGGAAAAATCGCCATGTCTGCCACCGAGTACTCGCCGGCCACATACGGCACTTCGGCCAGGCGCTGCTCTAGCACCCGGTACAGGCGCGTGGCTTCGGCGTTCAACAGGTCGAGGGCGAAGGCAATCGGCTCGGGGGCCTTCTCCTTGAACAGCTGCAACTGGCTGAGATACGGGGTGATATGCCCGACCTGCCAGAACAGCCATTCCTGGACCTTCTGCCGCTCGGCAGTGCCGGCCGGTGGCAGGAATTGCCCGGCGCTGTCGGCCAGGTAATTGAGGATCGCGCCGGACTCGAACAGGCTCAACGGCACCTCGGGACGGTGGTCGACAATCGCCGGGATACGCCCGTTGGCGCTGATGCGCTGGAAGTCGGCGTGCTTTTGCTGGCCTTCCCGGATATTCACCGGCACCAGGCGGTAATCCAGGCCCAGCTCTTCGAGCAGGATCCCGACCTTGAGGCCGTTGCCGGTGGGCCAGTAGTACAGATCAATCATAAAAACCCCGCCCTTTGATCATTCCCACGCTCTGCGTGGGAATGTCGTTTGGGACGCTCTGCGTCCCGGTGTCTGGCGTGACGCAGAGCGTCACAACCTGCGTTCCCACGCAGAGCGTGGGAACGATCCTCAGGAGTGCTTACAAATACGCCTTGATGGAAGGCGCCATCTGCGAGGCGTTGTAGTTGAGGATGCGGCCGTCCGCTTCCACGCCATACCGGCCGTTCAGCGACTCCAGCGGCAAGCCGTAGAGGTGGAAGTGCAACGTCGCCTGCTCGCCTTCAACCTTGATGCCGTGCAGGTCTTCACCGAGGAACGAAATCGAGGTGCCCGGTTGCACGATCACTTCTTTCTCAAGCGTCAGGGTAGTGAAGCCCGGCTCACGGCCTTCATCACTGCGGGCGTAGACGTAATTGATTTCCTGGCCTTCCACCGCACTGATGATTGCCCACGTCTCGTGGTTATGCGCGATTGTGCTTTTGCCCGGCAACAGCGAGTTGAGGTACAGCGTCGGGGTGTCGCCATCGTCATTCAGGCGATAGCGGAACGCGGTACTGCCCTGCCCCGGCACCGGCGCGGGGAATTCATCGAAGTTGAACAGGTCGCGCCGCTCGGCGAGGTTTTCCAGCAGGCCGACGATTTCCACCAGGGCCGCGCGGTCTACGCCGCGCTGGTTGATGACGCGGATTTGCTGCAGGAACGCTTCGATAACAGCAGCACGGTTTTCGCTACTCATGACGGTTTTCCTCTTATCAGACTGACAGGCTGTAACGGCTCAAATTGGTCAACAGGTACGGATCATGGGCGATCGGGCCACGGCGCCCGGAGTCGCCCAGGGCATGGCGCAGGAACGTCTGGGTGCGTTCGCTGGCCGGGTTCTGGAAAATCTGCGCGGCGCTGCCATGCTCGACAATCACACCGTTTTCGGTGAAGTACACGACGTCGCTGATCTCTTCGGCGAAGCGCATTTCGTGGGTGACCAACACGCAGGTCATGCCCTCCTCGGTCAGCTCGCGGATCACCGTCAGCACTTCGCCGACGGTTTCCGGGTCGAGTGCCGAGGTCACTTCGTCGAACAGGATCAGTTCCGGGCGCATCGCCAGGGCACGGGCAATCGCCACGCGCTGCTGCTGGCCGCCGGAGAGCTGGCCTGGATAGGCATCGGCCTTGTGCTCCATGCGCACCTTGGCCAACAGCGCCCGCGCGTCTTTTTCTGCATCGGCACGATTGCGCCCGAGCACCTTGCGCGGGGCGATCACCAGGTTCTCCAGCACCGACAAGTGCGGGAACAGGTTGTATTGCTGGAACACAAAACCGACGCGCTTGCGCAACTCGATGCGCTGGGCCTCCTGGGCCAGCGTGTCGACCTGGGTCTGGCCCACGCGGATGCTGCCGCGCTGGGGCTGCAACAGCCCGGTGATGCAGCGCAGGATCGTGGACTTGCCCGAGCCCGACGGGCCGATGATCGACACCGCCTGGCCGCGCAGCACCTCAAGGTCAATACCCTTGAGCACGGGGTTGGCGCCGAACGACAGGTGGACATCCCGCAGGCTCACCAGGGGTTCAATAGAAGGCATAGCGGCGCTCCAGGTGTTGGGTGAGACGGGAAATCGGGTAGCAATAGGCGAAGAACAGCACCAGCAGGCTGAGGTAGATCACCACGGTAAAACCGGTCATGTTCACGGTGTTGCTGGCAATCTGCGCGGTGTCGATCACGTCATGCACGCCCACCAGCGACGCCAGCGCGGTGCCCATGGTGACCACCGCGTAGAGGTTCATCCACGGCGGCAACATGCGCTTGAAGCACTGCGGCAGGATGATCGAACGGAACAGCTGGCCACGGGTGAACGCCAGCGAACGCGCGGCTTCCCACTGGGTGCTGGGGATCGAGCCGATGGCGCCGCGAAAGATTTCCGCGACGTTGGCGCTGGCCGGCAGGGCCAGGCCTATCGTGACCTTGATCCAGTCGGGAAACGACACGTAGCTGCTGCCGATATGAATCTCGAACGGAAACACGTAGGTGGTGAAATAGATCAGTACCAGCCACGGCGCATTGCGAAATACCTGCACCCACAGCCGCGCGACAGCCGCCAATGGCGATAGCGCCAGCGCGCCGATCAACAGGCCCAGCACCGAACCAATGCCAATCGCCAACAGGCTGATAAGGATGTTCTGGCCAAAGCCTGCAACCAGCGCCGGCGACCATTGCAGCAAGGCCGACAGCACCGGGAATGAATCAATGGCCATAGCCGGGCATCCTCAGGCGCGCTTCGAGCCAGCGCCCCACACAATTGACGATTAAACTCAGCAGGCCGAAGAAGCTCAGGATCAGGATCATCAGTTCCAGCACGTTGTCGCTCTGGGTCCAGATCATGATCGCGGCGTAGGTGATGTCACCCACCGCAATCGCCGAGGCCACGGCGGTCATCTTCACCAGGTCGATCAGGTTGTTGATCAGCGACGGCAAGGCAAAACGCAGGGCCAGCGGCAACTGCACATTCCACAATAATTGACGGCTGCTGAAGGCCAGCGAACTGGCGGCTTCGAGGGTCACGGCGGGCACCGCCTCGATGCCGGCGCGCAGGGCCTCGGCATGGAATGCGCCCTTGTGCAGGGAGATGACGATCACCACCCAGGCGAACGGCGTGAGCGGGTTGGCCGCGCCGACCGCCTGGGTCAGCAGCATGTTCAGCACCAGGAACGCGCAGTACAGCTGCACCAGGGTCGGCGTGTTGCGCGTGACCTCGATAAACACCCGCGCCGGCTTGGCCAGCCACGGGTTGCCGGACGTCAGCATCGCCGCCAGGCTGATACCCGCGAGCAGGCTGCCGATAATGGTGAACAGGCACAGCAGCCCCGTGGTCAGCGCGCCCTGCACCAGCGTGCCGCGCTGATAGGCATCCAGCAGAAAGTTGTAGTTCAGGCCGATACCGGCAGCCCAGTGGACGAACAGCTCCATCATTGCAACTTCCCGCAGGCGGTCGCGATCCGCCGCCCTGCTTCGGCGACACTCTCGGTCGCGGTGGCAATCGACAGGCGAAACCACGGCGACAACCCATAGGCGCTGCCTGCCACCCCGGCCACGCCCTCCTCCAGCAACCAGGCGACCACGTCGCCGTCGTTGTCGATGCGCTGGCCATCGGGACGAGAACGCCCCAGCAGCCCGGCGCAACGCACGAAGACGAAGAAGCCGCCCTGGGGTTCCAGCACTTGCAGACCATCGACGTTTTCCAGCGCGGCGACCAGGATGTCCCGGCGCAATTGATACGCCGCAACCTGCTCGGCGAGAAAATCCAGCCCGCCGGTGTACGCCGCCAACGCCGCCGCCTGGCCAACCGAAGAAGCACCGGAGGTCGATTGCGATTGCACCACCGCCATGGCGTCGGTGAGGGTTTTCGGCCCCGCGCCAAAGCCGATGCGCCAGCCGGTCATGGCGTAGGTCTTGGACACGCCGCCCACCAGCAGGCACCGGTCCTGCAGGTCCGGTGCGACGTTCAACAGGCTCTGGGCCGGGCGACCGTCGAAGCGGATGTGTTCATACAGTTCATCCAGCAGCACCAGCACCTGGGGATGGCGACGCAGCACCGCGGCCAACGCCTGCAGCTCGGTGGTGCTGTACACCGCGCCGCTGGGGTTGCCCGGGCCGTTGAGAATCAGCCAGCGCGTGCGCGTATTGATGTGCTGTTCCAACTGGGCCGGCAGCAGCTTGCAGCCCTGCGCCAGGCCGCACTCGATCAAGACCGGCTCGCCCCCGTTGAAGCGCACGCTGTCGGGAAATGACGGCCAGTACGGCGTCGGCACCAGCACTTCATCGCCGTCATCCAGGGTGGCGGCGAAAGCATTGAAGATGATCTGCTTGGCGCCGTTGGCGATCACAATCGACGCCAGCGGATAATCCAGGTGGTTTTCTCCGGCCAGCTTGCGCTGCACCGCCACCCGCAAGGCCTTTACGCCCGGCGTCGGCGTGTACTTGGTGGCACCCGCAGCGATGGCCGCATAGGCGGCCTGCTTGATGTGCTCCGGGGTGTCGAAGTCCGGCTCGCCGGTGGTGAGGTCGAGGATGTCACGACCGGCCTCCCGCAGTTCGGTGGCGCGGGACTTGGCGGCGGCATTGGCGGACAGCGACACTCGCTGCACGCGCCGGGACAGGCGTACGGTCATGGCTGCACCTCGAGGACTTTGCCGGGATTGAGCAGGTTGTGCGGGTCCAGCGCCTGCTTGATGCGGCGCATCAGGTCCAGTTCCACCGCGCTTTTATAGCGACCGAGCATGCCCACCTTGCGCTGGCCGATGCCGTGCTCGGCACTGATCGAGCCGCCATGCGCGTGGGCGCTGTCGTGCACCATCGCGCTCAACTCGGCGTACTGCGCCATGTGCGCCTCCACCGTCGAATCGAGAGGATGCGCCACGTTGTAATGCAGGTTGCCGTCGCCGAGGTGGCCGAAGGTGAAGTTGCGCACGCCGGGGAAATGCTGCTGGAGCACGGCATCCGTGTGCGCGACGAAAGCCACCACCTGGGAAATCGGTACCGAGATATCGTGCTTCATATTGCGCCCGGCGCGCTTTTGCGCCTCGCTCATGTTCTCGCGCAGCAGCCACAGCGCTTCGCTTTGCGCCAGGCTTTCGGCAATCAGCGCGTCTGCGATCAAGGCCTGCTCGAAGGCTTCACCGAGCACACGTTCAAAGGCTTCGCGGGCATGCTGTTCGCCGTGGTTGTCGGAGAGTTCGATCAAGGCAAACCACGGCTGGCTCGCGCCCTTGAACGGCTGCGGGCCGTCCGGGAACTGCTCGCGCAGCAACGCCAGGCAATCGGCGCTGAGCAATTCGAAGGCCGTGAGATTGGCGCCAAAACCGGCGCGGGCGTGGGACAGGAACGCCACGGCCTGGGCCAGTTGATCAAAGGCCAGCAACGCGGTGGCCTGGGCCAAGGGCTGCGGGAACAGCTTCAGGGTGGCCGCGGTAATAATACCGAGCGTGCCCTCGCTGCCAATGTACAAATCGCGCAGGTCGTAGCCGGTGTTGTCCTTGCGCAGACCGCGCAGGCCGTGCCAGATCTCGCCTTCGGCGGTCACCACCTCCAGGCCCAGGGTCAACTCGCGGGTGTTGCCGTAACGCAGCACGGCGGTGCCGCCGGCATTCGTGCCGAGGTTGCCGCCAATCGTGCAACTGCCCTCGGCACCGAGGCTCAGGGGGAACAGGCGACCGGCAGCGCGGGCCACGTCCTGCACGTGTTGCAGGATGCAGCCAGCTTCCACCGTGAGGGTGTCATTGTCGGTATCGACCTGGCGCACGCGGTTCATGCGGTCGAGCAGCAGCAACACCGAACGCCCGCTGGCATCCGGCGTGGCACCGGCCATCAGGCCGGTGTTGCCACCCTGCACTACGATCGGCGCCTTCAACGCCACGCAGGCGCGCACCACCGCCGCCACTTCTTCAGTGTTGGCCGGGTGCACCGCCGCAATCACCTGCCCGGTGTAGCGCCCCTGTTTGTCGGTGAGGTACTGCGCCGCCTCGTCACTGCTGTGTACATGGGCCGCGCCGAGCAGTTGTTGCAAGGTGGCGAACAACGCATCACTCATGGCTGTAGTGCTCGTGCAGGTCGCGCAGGGCCTGGGACGGCGCCATGCCGGTACGCTCGCCGAGGGCGATCAGGAAGCCGCTCTTGTGCCAGTCGCGCACAATGGCATCGAGCTTGGCCTGGGTGTCGTGTTCGCCCTTGCGAATCCAGATCACCGATTTGGACGGGATCACGTCGCCCGGCAACGGGATCTCATAACCGGCCCACTCGGCATCGCTGAGCAATGCGTGCATGGTCGGGCTGACGTGCACCGCCGCCACGCAGCCATTGCCGCGCAGCGACAACAGCGATTCGGACTGGCTGCGGAACGCCTTGATCTGGGCGCCGTAGGTCTCCTGCAGTGGCTTGATGAAGTTGCTGCCCTGGGACACGCACACCGGCTTGTCCTTGAGGTCGGCCCATTGGGTGATGCCCGCGCCCTTGCGAATCAAGGCCGCGCCGCCGACTTCTTCATACGGCGTCGGCACGTAGTCGAGGATCTCGGCGCGCTCTTCGGTGAACTGCATATTGGCGATCAGGATGTCGACCTTGCCCTGCTGCAGGAACTGCACGCGGTTGGGCGCCAGCACCGAGACTGTCCGGGTCTCGACGCCCAGCGCCTGGCCAATGCCCTTGGCCAGTTCGACGTTGTAGCCCAGGTGCTCGCCGGTCTTCGGGTCGAGGGTGCCGAACGGCGGCCCACTGAGGATCACACCGACGCTGATGGCGTGGCGCTGCTGGATCTTGTCGAGGGTAGCGTCGGCGTGTGCGAAGCCGGCGCACAGGGCCAGGCCGAGTGCGGCCAGGGTTTTGATCTGCATGCTCAGGCGCCCTTGAACTGGTTTTGCAATTCCACCAGGGCCGGCGACGCCGGGCTGATGCGGTTGCGGGTCTGGGCGTCGATCAGCCAGCCACTGCGGTGCAGTTCCTTGACGATCGGGTCGAGCTTGGCCTGGGTATCGTTTTCGCCGCGACGGGTCCAGATCACCGACGGTGCCGGGTTGAGTTCCGGGCTGATCGCGCGGTAATCCTTCCATTCGGCGCTATCGTTGATCAGCGGGTTGATCAGCGTGGAGTCATGCACCGCCGCCACGCAGTTGTTGCCACGCAGCGCCAGCAGCGATTCGGAGGAGCTCTTGAACGCCTTGATCTGCGCGCCGAACTCGGTCAGCGGCTTCACATAGCTGCTGCCCTGGGAGGTGCAGACGGGCTGGTCCTTGAGGTCTCCCCAACGGGTGATCTTGCTGTCCTTGAGCACTGCGGCGGTGCCGCCGATACGGTAGAACGGGGTCGGGACAAACCCGAGGATTTCACCGCGCTCGGCGGTCCACTCCATGTTGGCGATCAGCAGGTCGACCTTGCCCTGTTGCAGGAACTGCACGCGGTTGGCCGGCAACACCGGCACCAGTTGCACCTGGGCCTTGAGATGACGCCCCAGCTCGTTGGCCAGGTCGACGTTCAAGCCCTTGGGCTGTTGCGTGGCCGGGTCGATGCTGCCGAACGGTCCGCCGGACAACAGCACGCCGACCACCAGCACATGGCGCTGCTCGATCTTGTCCAGGGTCGCATCGGCCTGCGCCGCCACACTGCCGCCCAGGGCGATCATCGACCCAAGGGCCACCGGCAACCATTTCTTCAACATCATTGGACTTCCCCCTGGCTAATGATCGGCGTACCCCGACCTGATGGAGGGGCATGCTAGGGAGTGTGCAGGGGCAACGGAAATGCAAATATCTCATATCGTTATAACTTGCCGTATCAGCACGACCTGCAGTTTCGGCATAACCCATGTTTTACTGGGCGCGGTAAAAATCTGCTTCACGCATACATAAATATCTGTAATGTTTAACTTCACACCCTTGATGTAAAACCGCCCCTGGAACCGGCCATGTCGACCCTCGACCTTGAACTCCTGCGCACCTTTATCGCCGTGGTCGACCACCACAGCTTCGCCGAAGCCGGCACGCACCTGTCTCGCACCCAATCGTCCGTGACCCAGCACATGCAGCGCCTGGAGCAGCAAGTGGGGGTCAGCCTGTTCGAGAAGCGCGGCCGGCAGAAACAGCTGACCGAGCCGGGCCTGCAGCTGCTGCGGCATGCGCGGCAGATGCTGTCGCTGAATGACGACGCGCTGAATTCGCTGCGCGAAAGCAGCCTGAGCGGCGTGCTGCGCATTGGCTCGCCGCACGATATCGCCGACACCATCCTGCCGCCGATCCTCAGCCATATCGCCCGTTCCGCGCCGCGTCTGCGCCTGGAAATCGATGTGGGCCGCAGCCCGTTCCTGATGGATGACCTGCACCGCGGCAAGGTCGACATGGTGATTTCCACCCGCTCCGACCCCAACCTGGAAGGCTTCGCCCTGCGCACCTCGCCGGTGTGGTGGATCTGTTCAGCGCAGTACATTCATTCGCCGAGCGAGCCGTTGCCGCTGATCCTTGTCGATGAGCCGAGCATCTATCGGCGCTATGCGCTGGAGGCCCTGGAGGGGGCGAACATCCCCTGGCGCCAGGCGTACCTGGCGTCGAACTTGATCGGCATCAAGGCCGCCACTCGCGCGGGCCTGGGCGTGACGCCACGGAGCATGGAGATGCTCGGGCCGGACATGCGCGTGCTCGGCGAAACGGATGGATTGCCGCGCTTGCCGGAAGTCACCTACTACCTGTGGATCCGGCCGAATACGGCAAACCCGATTGCGCGCAAAGCGTATGACCTGATCCGGGGCAGCCAAGGCCTGTGAGGGAGGCCTGGCTCGGCGTGAGCGACCCTTACGCCGAAACCCTACTCCAAACTCCCTGCCCTGCCTGCACCCCGCAATCGACGCTGCTCTTGCAACCCTTGGGTGCAACGCTTTTTACCTGATCGACCGGTCGACTTGTTACCCGCCCAAAGCCCGCTTGGTTTTGTAGGACATAACCTACGGATTAAGGGTTGTCCTTATACTGACATCATTACGCCATCGCTATCATCCGCCGATCTGACACCCTGCAACGGAAGCTGGCGATGCGCATTTACCTTGGGGCCTGGCTCGGCCTCGCATTGGCAACCATCGGATTGGTTGTACCCGTCCACCTGTTACCCCACGCCGGACTGTTGCTTAGCAGCCTCGCCCTGCTCGCCCTGCGCCCGAGAAAAACCGCCAGAGCCGCTGCTACCAGTCATTCCCAGACGCCGGTCGATTCGGTTGTGACCCACGCCAGCGCTGGCGACTGGCAACTGATCGAGGGCGTCGCCCCGAGCTGGCGCGACAGCCTGGGGCAAACGCGGGCATTGCTGCAAAGCAATATCGGCGAGCTGTTCCAGCGTTTCCACAACATCGCCCAACGCCTCGAACAGAGCCTCGACAACTCCAACGACGTGCTCGGCAACGGCGGCGTCGGCGAAAGCCTGCGCGATGCCAACCAGCGCCTGCACGAAGTCACCGAATCGTTTCGCGCCAGCAGCCAGCGCCAGCATGCACTGCTCGACACCATCAGCCACCTGGACAGCTACGCCAGCCAGTTGCAGCACATGGCCCGACGGGTCCAGGAGATTGCCAAGCAAACCAACCTGCTGGCGCTGAATGCGGCTATCGAGGCGGCTCGGGCCGGTGAGTACGGCCGCGGTTTTTCGGTGGTCGCCGATGAGGTGCGCAAGCTTTCCACGCTGTCGGCCGAGACCGGCCTGGCCATGGATGAGAAGGTCGGCGAGATCACTCACGCGATCCAGACCACCATCGAGGCGGCCGCCGAACTGGGCACCAGCGAACAGAGCAACCTGGATTTCCTCAGCCAGTCGGTGAGCGGCGTGATGAGTCGCCTGGGCGACAACCTCAACCAGTTGTCCGACGCCTCCCACGCGCTGCAGCACGATGCCCGCGAAACCCAGCACGACATCCAGGCAATCATGGTCAGCCTGCAGTTCCAGGACCGCACCGACCAGATGCTCGAACACGTACAGAGTGACCTGCAGGACCTGCTCGACGCCATCGTCGCCAACGACCCGAGCCTGCACGACGCCCCTGCCTGGCTGGACCGGCTACGTCAGCGTTTTACCACTGATGAAGAACGCCATGGCCAGCCCAAGACCCCTTCCAGCGCCGAAGTGACATTTTTCTGAGGCGACGACTTTCCAGTTAATTTCACTTTCGAGGGAGCCGAACATGGCCAAGACCATACTAATCGTCGATGACTCGCAGTCCATGCGCCAACTGGTCAAGATGACCCTCACCGGCGCCGGCCACCAGGTCCTTGAGGCCTGCGACGGGCGCGATGCACTGACCAAGCTGACCGGGCAAAAGATCAACCTGATCATCAGCGACGTGAACATGCCGAACCTCGACGGCATCGGCCTGGTGAAAGCGGTCAAGGCGCGCAACGAATACCGCTTCACGCCCATCATCATGCTCACCACCGAAAGCGAACAGTCGAAAAAAGCCGAAGGCCAGGCAGCCGGCGCGAGGGCCTGGATCGTCAAGCCGTTCCAGCCGCAGACCCTGTTGGCGGCCGTCGAAAAGTTGATGGGCTGAGCCCATGTTCACGCTGACCCCTTCCGCTTTCGGCGGCCCGACGCGCATTCGTATCGACGGTGACCTGAGCATTTATCAGGTCAGCGAGGCGCGTGATGCCTTTGTCGCGCTGTTGCCGCTCAACGCCGACGCCTGGCAGCTTGACCTGGCCGGTATCGGCGATTTCGACAGCGCCGGCCTGCAATTGCTGCTGGTGATCCAACGCACGCTCAGCCAGGGCGGCAGCCCGGTCACCGTGGTCGATGCCGCCCCAGCCGTGCGCGAAACCCTCGCACTGCTGCGCCTGGAATCACTGTTTCCCAACGCTCGGATCGAGGATTGACCATGCTCACTGGCGAACAGTGGAACCAATTGCTCCAGGGCTTCCTGAGCGAAGGCCGGGACTTGCTCAAGGATGCCGAAGACAGCCTGCTTCAACTGGAAACCGCGCCCGAAGACAGTGACGCGGTCAACGGCTTGTTCCGCGCCGTGCACACGTTGAAGGGCTCGGCGGGTATTTTCTCGCTGACACCGCTGGTCAATCTCACCCATCACCTCGAAAGCCTGCTGATGCAAGTGCGCGACAGCCAGCGCACGCTCAATGAAGACCTCACCTCGTTGATGCTGCGCTGCATGGACGAACTGCGGGGGATGCTTGAAGCCGTCGACCCCGCCACCGGCGAGATGCACACCGACCTGGCCCAACAGGCACTGTTGCTCGACGCCCTCGCCCAGGCGCGTGGCCTGAGTGACGACACGCCCGTCGTCGACAGCGTGCCGGCCGCGCCGACTGTCGGCGCCAATGCGCAACTCTGGCAACTGTCGATCGACTTCAGCGAGGCGCTGTTGCGCAACGGGTTCGACCCGGCAGCCTTCCTGCGTTACCTCAGCCGCCTGGGCGAAATCGTCACCCTGCACACCCGCACCGATCGGCTGCCGGGCCTCGACAGCTTCGACCCCGAAGCCTGTTACCTGGGCTTTACCTTGACCCTGCGCAGCGCCGCGAGCCGCGAGGAGATCGCCGACGTCTTCGACTTCATCGTCGACTTCTGCACCCTCACCCTCGAACCCTGCACTGACCCTGCGCCCACCCTGGCCGCGCCCGCCGAAAAAAAATCGCCGGCCCGCGACCGCCGTCCGCAAGACACCAGCATGGTCAAGGTCCCTGCGCACAAGCTCGATGAACTGATCAACCTGGTTGGCGAGCTGGTCATCAGCACCGCCGGTGCGCAAATGCAGGCCAAACGCACTGGCGACAATGCGTGTATTGAAAGCGCCTTGGCCGTGCACCAGCACGTCGAGCAGATCCGCGAGAGCGCGCTGAAACTGCGCATGGTCGAGGTCGGTGAAACCTTCAATCGCTTCCACCGCGTGGTCCGCGATGTCAGCAAGCAACTGGGCAAGCACATCCAGCTGGGCATCCGTGGCGGCGACACCGAGCTGGACAAAACCGTGATCGACAAGATCGCTGACCCTCTCACCCACCTGGTGCGCAATGCTATCGACCATGGCATCGAGTCGGCCGCCGAACGCCTCGCAGCAGGCAAGCCTGCCGAGGGCAACCTGCAGCTCAACGCCTACCATGACTCCGGCATGATCGTGCTGGAAATCAGTGACGACGGGCGCGGCCTGAATACCGCGCGGATTCGCGAAAAAGCCATCGGCAAAGGCCTGATCGAGGCCGACGCGGTGCTCAACGAGGCCGCGATTCACCGGCTGATTTTCGAAGCCGGCTTTTCCACCGCCGAACAGGTGTCCGACCTCTCCGGGCGCGGCGTTGGCATGGACGTGGTGCGCAGCGCCATCGAGCAATTGCGCGGCAGCATCGAGATCGAGTCGCAGCAAGGCCTGGGCTGCTCCTTCCGGATTCGCCTGCCGCTGACCCTCGCGATCATTGACGGCTTTCACGTGGGCGTGGGCCAGGACAGTTTTGTCATCCCGCTGGACATGGTCACCGAATGCATGGAGGCCAGCGCCGCGTCGCTCACCAGCCAGTACGGCTACCTCAACCTGCGCGGCACGCCGCTGCCGTGCATAGCCCTGGATCAACACTTCGGGCTGCCCGCAAGCACTGCCCGGCGCCGCAATATCGTGGTGGTCAGCCAAGGCCGGCAGCACGCCGGATTGATCGTCGACCACCTGTTGGGCGAGCTGCAAACCGTGATCAAGCCACTCGGCCAGATGTTCCAGCACCTGCGCGGCATCAGTGGCTCGACCATCCTCGGTTCCGGGCAAGTGGCGCTGATCCTGGATGTGCCCAGCCTGTTCCGACAGCTGCAGGCCCCTGCCGCCCTCGACGTATCCCTTTTAGAACCCCTTGCCTAGCCTTTTCAGGAGAAACCGCATGCAATTTGTTCGCAACATGAAGATAGGCATCCGACTCACCGCCGGTTTCCTGGTGGTCGTCGCGTTGACCGCGATCATCGGGTTTATCGGCATCCGCAACCTCGAACAGGTGAATGGCCTGTCCGACCGCATGTACGAGCTGGACGTCACGGGCTTGAGCACTCTGCAGGAAGCCAATATCCAGCTGATCGTCGCCGGCCGCTCGATGCGCCAGAGCCTGTTGTCGACCAACCACGCGGCGCGTGAGCAGGCGGCGAACCAGGCCAAGGCCGCGCTGGATAGAACCCGCACGCTGATCAACAGTGCACGCGCCAGCTTTATCACCAAGGAAGGCATGGCGCAGATCGACCAGCTGGAAACGCCGCTTAAGGACTACGAAAACCTGGTGCACCAGGTGTTGACCCTGCATCAGCAATCCAGCCAGTTGCAGGAGACCAGCGACGTCACCGACCTGCTGCCCAAGGCCGTGGTCAGCGGCGAGCAGATCGACCGCCTGATCGGCGAAGTCAGCCGCTACAAACAGGAGCGCGCCAAAGAGGCCAATCAGCAAATCTCCGATATCGCCGACCGCTCGCGCCTGCAAATGATCGCGCTGGTCCTCGCCGCCACGCTGTTTGGCGTGGTCATTGGCGTGCTGGTCACGCGCAGTATCACCAAGCCGCTCAACGGTGCGGTGGCCGCCGCCAACCGCATGGCCGCCGGCGACCTGAGCCAGGACCTGCAGGCAGACAGCCGCGATGAAACCGGCCAGTTGCTCGCTGCCATGCAAAACATGACCGAGCGCCTGCGCAGCATCCTCGGGGATGTGCGCAGCTCCGCCGATTCACTCTCCTCGGCCTCCGAACAAGTCAGCTCCACCTCGCAGTCACTGAGCCAGGCCGCCAACGAACAGGCGGCCAGCGTCGAGCAGACCAGCGCCTCGGTCGAGGAGATGTCGGCGTCGATCGCCCAGAACACTGAAAGCGCAAAAATCACCGACGGCATTGCCGGCAAAGCCGCCAACGACGCGGTGCAAGGCGGTGGCGCGGTCAGCGACACGGTGCTGGCGATGAAGCAGATTGCCGACAAGATCAGCATCATTGACGACATCGCCTACCAGACCAACCTGCTGGCGCTCAACGCTGCCATCGAAGCGGCCCGCGCCGGTGATCACGGCAAAGGCTTCGCGGTGGTCGCCGCCGAAGTGCGCAAGCTCGCCGAGCGCAGCCAGGTGGCGGCCCAGGAGATCGGTCAAGTCGCCTCCAGCAGCGTGCACCTGGCCGAACAGGCTGGCCGCCTGTTGAACGAAATCGTCCCGAACATCCAGAAAACCTCGGACCTGGTGCAGGAAATCACTGCCGCCTCGCAGGAACAAAGCAGCGCCGCCGGGCAGATCAATATTGCCATGGGCCAGATGAACCAAATCACCCAGCAAAACGCCGCCGCCTCGGAAGAGCTTGCCGCCACCGCCGAAGAAATGAACGCCCAGGCCGGACAATTGCAGGAGCTGATCGGCTTCTTCCGCTTCGAACAGGACGGCCCCGCACTCAAGCGTGGCCTGCCGCGCAGCCAGGACAACTACCCCAGCGCGTCGCCAAGCTGGTCCAAGGGCAGGACGACGGTCGATGAAGGCCAGTTCGTCAGTTTCAATTGAGCACCGCGCCCATGACTTCTCTTGCCAACCAACGTTTTCAAACCGTCGACTCACTGGCCGAACCCCTGAGCATCCAGCACTTGTCGTTTCGCGTGCGTGACGCGGACTATGCGCTGCCAATCGAACTGGTGCGCGAGATCATCGAGTACGCACAAGTGACGGCCGTGCCGATGATGCCGGCGTTTATCCATGGCGTGATCAACCTGCGCGGCAATGTCGTGCCGGTGCTGGACCTGGCTGCGCGCTTTGGCTTCGAGCTGACCCGCGCGGGCAACCGCACCTGCATTGTCATCATCGAACTGGCCTTGAGCGACAGCACCCAGGCCATCGGCCTGGTCGTGGATGCCGTCGACGCGGTGCTCGACATCGACCCGCAGCAGGTGGTCCAACCGCCGCCGTTCGGCGCCGGGATCCGCACCGATTTCATCGCCGGCATGGCCCGCAATGAACAAGGTTTCACGATCATTCTCGATATCGCCCAGGTATTGTCGCTGGATGACATCGCGCAATTGAGCCTTGCCGTCACGAACGGCCTTTGAATGTCTGCACTTTTAACCCTGCCGAAACTCGCCGAACACGAGTTTCGCCGCTTGCAGAAACTCATGGCCGAGGCGTCGGGCATCCAGTTGGCGCCCAACAAACGCCCGCTGGTCGCCGGCCGCCTGATGAAGCGCCTGCGCCACTATCGGCTGGGCAGCTACGCCGATTACTTGCAGTTGCTCGACAACCCGTTGTTCATCAAGGAGCGGCGGCTGGTGGTGGATTTGCTCACCACCAACGAAACGTACTTTTTTCGTGAGCATCCGCACTTCGATTTCTTCGGCGAATGGTTGGCCCGCCAGCGCGGACCGCAGAAGATCTGGAGTGCCGCCTGTTCCTCCGGCGAAGAGCCTTACAGCCTGGCAATGGTTGCCAGCGAAAACGCGCGCACGCAGGACTGGTCCATCGTCGCCAGCGACCTGAGCCAAAGCATGCTCGCACGGGCCCGCGACGGCATCTATGACATGGCCCAGGCCAAGTATTTTCCCGAGGGTTGGCTCAAGCGCTATTGCCTGAACGGCGTCGGCGACATGAGCGGGCGATTTCGCGTGCAGGCCGCGCTGCGCGAGCGCATCACCCTGCGTGAGATCAACCTAACGCAACCGCTGCCAGAGGCACTCGGGCCTTTCGACGTGATCTTTTTGCGCAACGTACTGATCTATTTCAACAACGAAGAGAAACAGCGGATTGTCCGGCGCCTGATTACCCAGCTGCGCGTCGGCGGCCTGCTGTTTATCGGGCACGCGGAAAGCATCCACGGCTTTGATCTGCCGATGCGCCTGACCTGCCCTTCGGTCTACGAGCTTTTATGAAACCTTCGATATTCCTGCACCCCGGCGATTACTTCTTCGGCACCCACGACGGCGTGGTCACCACCTTGCTCGGCAGCTGCGTCGCGGTGGTGCTGTGGCACCCACACCGACGGCTGCTGGCGGTCTCGCACTTCCTGCTGCCCAACGATCCGGGCGCAGGCACACGCCTGGACACCCGTTACGGCGAGTCCGTGTTCAAGCGCATCCACGCCGACATGACCCGTCACGGCACGCAACCTACTGAGTACCGCAAAGGCATTTTCGGCGGTGGCAGCCTGGTGCGCTTCGAAGGCAACCCACGGCGCCGGGTCGGCGCCGGCAACAGCGCTTTTGCGCGGGAACAGTTCAGCCTGCGCAATTGGTCGGTCGACGCCTGGGACCTCAACGGCGACCATTACCGGCGCCTGCAGGTCAACGGCCGCAGCGGGGCAATCGAGTGCCTGCGCAACGGCCTGCCGTCGCCGCCGGTACGGAGCCTGCCGCGATGATCAAGGTGTTTATCGTCGACGACTCGGCGCTGGTGCGCCAGGTGCTCACCAGTTGCCTGGCCAGCCACCCACGGATCACGGTCATCGGCCAGGCGGCCGACCCGCTCTACGCCATCGAGAAAATGCGCCGCGACTGGCCGGACGTGCTGGTCCTCGACATCGAAATGCCGCGCATGGACGGCCTGACCTTCCTGCGCCAGCTCATGCGCGAACGTCCGACGCCGACCATCATCTGCTCGACGCTGACCGAGCAGGGCAACAGCGTCGCCGTCGAGGCGCTGTCGGCAGGCGCCGTGGGCGTATTCACCAAGGCGCGGCTGGGGCTCAAGCAAAGCCTGGAAGCGTTGTCGGCCGAGTTGATACGCAAGATCGAGGACGGCGCCAAGACCCGTCCACGCGCCCTGCCCGCGACGTTGACGGCGCCTGGCGAGGACAGCCGGATTGCACCGGTCAACCGGCTGCGCACCACCGAAAAAGTCGTCGCGCTCGGCTGTTCCACCGGTGGCACGCAAGCCCTCGAATTTGTCTTGCGCCAATTGCCACGTGACTGCCCGGGGATTGTCATCGTTCAACACATGCCGGAAAAATTCACCGCCGACTTTGCCCGGCGCCTGGACAAGCTCTGCCAGATCGAAGTGCGCGAGGCCAGGCATCTGGATCGGGTGCACAGTGGCCTGGCATTGTTGGCCCCCGGCGGCCTGCATATGCAACTCAAGCGCAGCGGTGCGCACTACCAGGTCGAGGTTGTGGACGGCCCGCCGGTTAACCGGCATAAACCTTCGGTAGACGTGCTGTTTCGTTCGATCGCCAGGCATGCCGCGCCCAGCGCCTTGGGCATGATCATGACCGGCATGGGCGACGACGGCGCGCGCGGGCTGCTGGCAATGCGTGAAAATGGCGCGCAGACCATCGCCCAGGATGAAGCCAGTTGCGTGGTCTTTGGCATGCCCAGGGAAGCGATCAAACTGGGCTCGGCCCAAGCCGTTGAACCGTTGAATAAATTCTCCCGCTTGATCCAGGAGTTTGGCGATAACGCGCGCCACGGCTGAAAAGTCTTCACACTCTGCGACCTGCGCGTTAACCCCTGTAGACACGGACGCTACACAGTAAATTACAGCAGCGAGATCAACGCTGCCTCTTGTCTCTGCGATTTGGGCTGAAGCCTATGCGTTGTCGAATCCTTGTAGCGAATATATATCCCCTGTTACGTGCCGGCCTGCGTGCACTCCTGGAGCAAAAAGAGCCCTACGAAGTCATCGCGGAAGCCGACAGTGAAAGCACCACCCTCGAACTCGCCTCGAGCCTGCAGCCGGACATTATCGTGTTCGACATGGATATCGAACGGGTTGCCTGCATGAAACTGCTCAAGAGCCTGTCGATCAGCGCGCCGGCCAGCCGCATCCTGATGATCTCGACCCACAAGGATTCCAGCTTCGTGATGCAGTGCCTGCAACTCGGCACCAAGGGCTATCTGTTGAAAAGTGCCAGCGTGCTTGAGCTCGAACTCGCGCTGGAGGCGCTCAAGAGTGGCGGCCAGTACCTGTCGGTGCCGGTTGTGTCGTTGGTGGTCAGCCAGGCCGTCAAGCAGACTCGCGAAGAAACCAAGCCCATCTCGCACTCGAAACTGACCGTGCGCCAACTGGAGATACTCCGGTTGATCGCCCGCGGCGAAACCACGCGCAATATTGCCCAAGGCCTGCGGCTGAGCATCAAGACGATCGAGGCACATCGCTCGCAGATCATGCATCGCCTGCACATCCATGATGTCGCCAGCCTGGTGATGTTTGCGGTACGCGAAGGGATCGTGCAGATAAACGACTAAGACCGGCCTCCCCGACCGGCGATCCGGCTCCGCCACGCACGCCCCGCGCACTGCACTTCAACGCCGCCCCACAGGCGCTACGCCTGATCATGTCCCAGGCCACTTGTCCATTCATGCCCCTGTTGGTTCGCCTGGCTACCCGCGAAAATGGCGCCTCTCTTGCGTGCCACCAGGAACTGCCCATGCCTTCTCGCCTCAACAATGCCCCCGCCACTTGCGCCAGCCAGGCGCGCCAGGAGCACTTCAACCATGCATGAGTCTGTCGAGTTCGTAGCGATGCAAACCGAGGCCGAGTGCATCGCCAGTTTTGCGCTGATGCAGCAACTGCGCCCTCACCTGACCGACGCCAGCGCCTTCGCCGCGCAGGTCCAACGGCAACGGCAAAACGGCTACCACCTGTTGGCCGCGCGCGAGCACGGCAAGGTGATTGGCCTGGCCGGCTACCGGCTGACGGAAAACACCCTGTATGGCCGGTTTATCTACGTCGATGATTTAGTCGTGGACGCCGCCCTGCAGCGTCGACGCCTGGGCGAACAACTGCTCGAGCGGGTCCGCGAAGAAACCCGCGCCCGTGGCTATCGCTGGTTGGTGCTGGACACCGGCATGCACATGGCCCTGGCCCAGCGTTTCTATTTCCGCCAGGGTCTGTTGCCGCTGGGCATGCATTTCTCCCAGGACCTGAGCCAATGACCCGCGCCCTGTTGCTGAGTTTCAGCCCGCATGGCAAGGCGGCCCAGACCTTCAAGCTGGCCCGTGCGCTGCTGCGCGACCTGGTACCGGACGCCGCAGTGACAGAGCGCGACTATGGCGGCCAGGCCCTGCCACCGTTAAGCCGCGAATACGCCAACGCCCTCACCACCCCGGGCGGCTTGAGCGGCAGCGCCACCGCGCGGTCGGAGGAGTTGATCGTCGAGCTGGAGGCCTGCGACCTGCTGGTCATCTGCACCCCCGTGCATAATTTCAGCGTGCCGGCGGCGCTCAAGAGCTGGATCGACCATGTGGTGCGCATCCAGCGCAGCTTCACGGTGAATGCGCAGTTCGAAAAAGTCGGCTTGCTCAAGGACCGCCGCACCTTTGTGCTGGTCAGTTCCGGCAATGCCCGCAAGGGCCATGAGCCGGACTTCCTGACGCCGTACATGCACGCCATCCTCGCCACGGTGGGTATCCACACGGTGGATTTCATCTACCTCGGCGCGATGGTGCGTGGCGCGGAAGCGGTCAACCGCGCGCTGGAACTTGCCCACCGGCAACTGTCCGAGGCAATCAGCTCTGGCCTATAAAAATAATGGCGCTAGAATCAGCGCCATTCTTGCGCCCGCCTCCCTGACACGAGCCTCCCATGAGCTTTGATTTCGACACGATCCACCCCCGCCTCGGCACCGGCAGCACCAAGTGGAACCGTTATCCGTCCGACGTTTTGCCGATGTGGATCGCCGACATGGATATCGCCGCGCCACCTGCGGTGCTGCAGGCGCTGCGCGCGCGCCTCGACCAGCAGATCCTCGGCTACAGCGTGGCCGGTCCGGATGTGCGCGAAGCCATTGTCGCCGACCTGTGGGCCAAGTACGCCTGGCGCGTGCAACCGGAAGAACTGCTGTTTTTGCCCGGCGTCGAACCGGGCTTCAATATGGCGCTGCACGCCTTCGTGCAACCCGGCCAGCCGGTGGTGCTGCAGACCCCCAACTATCGCCCGATCCGCTTGGCGCCGGGGCACTGGAACCTGCCGCGTATCGAAGTGCCGTTCGAATTGATCAACGGTGAATACCTGACCCCGCTGCCAGCCCTGCGCCAGGCACTCGACGGGGCCGGCGCGCTGCTGTTGAGCAACCCGCACAACCCGATGGGCAAAGTCTTCCCGCGCGAAGAACTGCTGGCCGTGGCCACTGCCTGCCTGGAACACGGCGCGCTGATCATCAGCGACGAGATTCACGCCGAGCTGTGCTTCGACGGCCGCCGGCACATCCCCACCGCCAGCCTCAGCCCAGAGATCGCCCAGCGCACCATCACCCTGATGTCGGCGAGCAAGGCCTATAACGTCGCCGGCCTGAAGACCTGCTTTGCCGTGGTGCAGAACGCCGAGATTCGCGAGCGCTTCAACCAGGCGCGCTGCGGCATGGTCGACAGCGTCAGCCCCCTGGGCCTGGAGGCCACCCGCGCCGCCTACAGCCAGTGCGGCGACTGGCTGGAGGCGCTGGTCGGGTACCTGCAAGCCAACCGCGACTACCTGCTCGACGCGGTCAACACGCGCCTGCCCGGCGTCGTCATGCACGCCCCGCAGGGCACCTACCTGGCCTGGCTGGATTGCAGCGCCCTGGGCCTGGACGACCCGCAGCAGTTCTTCCTCGAACACGCCAAGGTCGGCCTGAGCGCAGGGATCGAATTCGGCGACGACAGCCAGCAGTTCGTGCGCCTGAACTTCGGCTGCCCACGCTCGATGCTCGAAGAAGGCCTGCAACGCATGGAGCATGCCTTGCGTCACCGCCGGGGCTGATTCGCGACGTTGACGGTACGCAAAAAAAATGTGGGAGCGGGCTTGCTCGCGAATGCACCGGGACAGTTAACGATGGGTTGACTGACACACTGCCTTCGCGAGCAAGCCCGCTCCCACATTTGTATGGGGTTCACAATTTGGCGATGGATACTTCGGTGGACTTCACAAACGCAATCACTTCACTGCCGACCTTCAATTCCAGATCGCGCACCGAGCGGGTGGTGATCACCGAAGTGACGATACCCGACGCGGTTTGCACGTCGATTTCGGACACCACTTCGCCCAGCAGGATCTCCTTGATCACGCCCTTGAACTGGTTGCGCACGTTGATCGCTTTAATGGTCATGTCGGGTTTCCTTTTGGCTGTTGGGTCAATCCGCACGAATGCGCAGGCCCTCAAAATGCGCTATCACGGCGAACATTAAAAGGAATAAATAACTCTTTATTTATATGTTTTAGAAATATACCAACTGTTCGCCTGCCAACAGTGGTTCAACAATCTGCTGCACCCACCAACAGCCTGACCTGTCCAAACCCCAGCAAATCCGGCCTCGCGCAAGATGGCACAGAGACTGCATATTCCTATAAAGCATGATGGAACATGCCATCTCAGTTTTCTGAATATAAGAAAAGCCTTCTCTCAACGCCTTGTCCGGAGCTGTTCCATGAAACCTTTGACCCACCGTCTACTCGGCGCCTGTGCCCTCGCCCTGTGCCTGCAATCGCCGGCCTTCGCCGCCGAGACCGACCCCGCCGAAGTCAACCTCGACTACGCCTACTACTCCCCCGTCAGCCTGGTGCTCAAACACTTCGGTTGGCTGGAACAGGCCCTGCCCAAGAGCAAAGTCGGCTGGGTCCTGAGCCAGGGCAGCAACCGTTCCCTGGAGTACCTCAACAGCGGCGGCGTGGACTTCGCCTCCTCCGCCAGCCTCTCGGCAGTGTTGAGCCGCGCGAATGGCAGCCCGATCAAATCGGTGTACGTCTACAGCCGCGCCGAGTGGACCGCCCTGGTGGTGCGCAAGGACTCGCCGTTCAAGAGCGTGACCGACCTCAAAGGCAAGAAAATCGCGGCCACCAAAGGCACCGACCCGTACCTGTTCACCCTGCGCAGCCTGCAATTGGCCGGGCTGAAAAAAGACGACGTCGAGTTGGTCCACCTGCAGCATCCGGATGGCCGCACCGCGCTGGAAAAAGGTGACGTCGATGCCTGGGCCGGTCTCGACCCGCACATGGCCGCCAGTGAAATCCAGGCCGGCTCGCGCCTGCTCTACCGCAACAAAGACTTCAACAGCTACGGCGTAGTCAGCGTCACCGAAAAATTCGCCAAGGAGCACCCACAGACCATCACCAAAGTACTCGGCGCCTATGAAAAAGCCCGCGACTGGGCAGTGAAGCACCCGGATGAATTCGCCAAGCTGCTCGCCGACGAATCCGGCCTGCCGTTGGAAGTGGCCAAGCTGCAACTGTCGCGCACCGACCTCAGCACCCCGCTGCTGAGCAGCAAGGATGTGCAGTCGTCCAAGGCCGCTGCGCCGATCCTGGTGTCCGAAGAGTTGGTCCGCAAAGGCGTGAATGTCGACCAGGTGATCGACCAGTTGATCGATACCTCGTTCGGCCAAACCCTGCCCAAGCCATAAGGGGTCTGTGATGACCAGCAAAACCCAAGCACTGCCGCTGCCTGCGCCGCTGATCAACCCGCGCAGCGCCTGGCCGCGCCGGCTCAAGGGGCTGGTGTTGCCGGTGGCGATCCTGTTGATCCTCGAAGTGGTCGTGCGGGTCGGCTGGCTGCCCTCCTACCAGATGCCGGCGCCAAGCGAGATCGCCGTGACCCTCACCGACCTGGCCGAAGGCGCGTTGTGGAAGCACATCAGCGCCAGCCTCGGCCGGGTATTGCTGGGCTTTGCCATCGGCGCCAGCCTGGCCCTGGTGTTCGCCGCCTGGGTCGGCCTCAGCCGTGAGGCCGAGGCCTATCTGGAACCGACCTTCGCGGGCCTGCGCTCGATCCCGAGCCTGGCCTGGGTGCCGCTGTTGCTGCTGTGGCTGGGCATCGATGAAACCTCGAAAATCGTGCTGATCGCGATTGGTGCGTTCTTCCCGGTGTACCTCAACGGGGTGGCGGCGATCCGCGATATCGACCGCAAGCTGGTGGAGGTCGGGCAAATGTACGGCTTCAGTCGGCGCCGGCTGGTGCGGCGCATCCTGCTGCCCGCCGCCCTGCCCGGCCTGTTCACTGGCTTGCGCAGTGGCCTGAGCCTGGCGTGGATGTTTCTGGTGGCGGCCGAGCTGATCGCGGCGACCAAGGGCCTGGGTTACCTGCTCAGCGATGGGCGCGAAACCTCGCGGCCGGACATCGTGCTGGCGGCAATCATCGTGCTCGCACTGTTGGGCAAGGTCAGCGACGGCCTGCTCGCCGCGCTGGAAAAACGCTGCCTGGCCTGGCGCGATACTTTCAATGGCCAAGGAGCGCAACCATGAGCCAGCCGTTATTGGAGATTCGGGTGGAGCGTAAAAGCTTCGCCAGCACCACCGTGTTGAAAGACGTGCGCCTGGCCTTGCGACCTAGGGAAGCCGTGAGCCTGCTAGGCCCCAGCGGTTGCGGCAAGAGCACCTTGCTGCGCATCGTGGCCGGGTTGGAAAAGGACTTCCAGGGCGAACTGCGCAGCCCCGATGGCGAAGTGGCGTTCGTGTTCCAGGAACCTCGGCTGATGCCCTGGCTCACCGTGGAACAGAACATCGGCTTCAGCGACGACAGCCACTACGACAAGGCCTGGGTCGCGCAGTTGATCGAGGAAGTCGGCCTCAAGGGGTTCGCCCAGGCGCTGCCCAAGGCGCTGTCCGGCGGCATGGCGCAACGCGTGGCCATCGCACGCGGCCTGTATTCACGTCCGCAGGTGTTGCTGCTGGATGAGCCGTTCAGTGCGGTGGATGCATTCACGCGCATGAAACTGCAGGACTTGCTGCTGCAACTGGCCGCGCACCATGCCATCGCACTGCTGCTGGTGACCCATGATGTGGACGAGGCGCTGTACCTGAGTGACCGCGTGCTGGTGATGGACAACCGCCCGAGCAGCATCCGCCAGGAACTGACAGTGGAGCTGCCGCACCCACGGGACCGACGCGACCCACTGCTGGCCCGGCTCAAGGTCGAGTCGCTGACTGAGCTGCAACGGGCGCATGTGATTTGACGGTGATGGCGATGGAGGGAGGGGTTGCTGGTCTGTCGTGGCCACAGAGCTTTATGTGCCTGCTGGGCTCATTGTGACTTCTGGAATTTCCGGGGCTGATGAACTCATTGTGAACCCTGGAATTTCTGGGTCTGATGAACTCATTGTGGCCCCTGAGATTTCTGGGGCTGATGAACTCATTGTGGCCCCTGGCATTTCTGCGGCTGATGAACTAATTGTGGCCCCTGGCATTTCTGCGGCTGACGACCTCATTGTGCCCCCTGGAATTTCTGGGGCTGATGAACTCATTGTGTCCCCTGGGATTTCTGGGGCTGATGAACTCATCGTCACCACTGAAATTTCTGGGGCTGATGAACTCATTGTGCCCCCTGGGATGTCTGCGGCTGATGACCTCATTGTGCCCCCTGGGATTTCTGCGGCTGATGA